>JAKFGP010000040.1 GCA_021502835.1 Streptomyces thinghirensis | reverse complement strand
CGGCGCAGCCCGCCGGGCCGTGGCCGGCGAGCACTTCGAGGACGGTGATCTGGCGGCGCAGTTCGGCGACGACGAGGGGCGACAGCCCCTCGTGCGCAGTCCTGAGTGCGGTCTTGGGTGCGCTCCTCCTCACGGACGTCGGCTGCCTCGGTGGCGGCGTCCGTCGCGGGGTCGAGGAGCCGGTGGACGCGGAGCGAGGCGACGGAGCAGGCGTCGGCCCAGGCTCGTATCGCGGCCCCGGAGCACTCGTCCGGCGCCGCGGCCAGCATCCGGCGGGCCAGGAGCACGGCCTCGTCCTCGCCCTCGGCGTCGGGACCGGCGAGCTTGTGCGCACCTACGCCAGCCCCCGCGCCCAGCCGGGCCGTCGCCGGCGCCGTCGGCGAGGGTCGCCCACAGGGGTCTGAGGACCTCGTCGTCGCCGTCCAGCAGGGACGCAGCGGTCCAAACAAGCCAGTCCACTCCCCGGCGAGTCCGCGTGCGTCGGCCTGCGCGATCAGTTCCACCAGGCTCATCCGGTGCCTCCCTGTTCCTACCGCCTCGGCCCGCTCACCACCACGGAGCCCGCACTTCCCCTACTGCGTGCGACGGCCGCGGGAGTGTCGCCAGCGGCTCCACACCGAGCCGGTCGAGGAACCGGAAGAAGAGGTTTTCGGCCACCGATCCGGCCTCGGCGTCGCCGTCGGGACCGGCGTCGGGACCGGACCCGCGACCGGCACCGGGGTCGGCGCCGGGGTCGGCCGACAGCCCTCCGCCAACTCCCCGGCGCTCGCGGTGCGCCCGGCCTCCGCGGCCCAGGCCACGGCACCGCTCGGCGGCGTCGCGGGGCTCCAGGAAGTAGTCCTCCAGGGTGAGCCCCTCCTTCTCCGCGCCGAGGTACCCGGCCATCGCGGACCGCGCCAGGCACGTCGTCCACGCCCCGCTCTCGGGCGCCGCCGCCTCCACGACCACGCAGTCGCTGTCCATGCCGTACCCGAACAGCGCGGGCGCGCCAATCTGCCCGGCCAGGTCGTTCATGTTCCCGACGTCCCCGTCGCCGCCGGGAACTCCCCACACCTGCCAGCCGTCCGGCGCGGACAGGCTGCAGGGTCAGGCGTCTCGCGGCGCCCGGCAGCGCGTCCAGCTCCGCGAGCGGCCGGTCGGCGCGGCCCTCGACGAAGTACCCCCGGCCAGCTGTCCCGGTCCCCCCGGCGTGTCGGTTCGTCGCCCAAAGACCACCACAGCCGTACGGGAGTTCGCAGCCGTATCGGACAATCCGCACGAGGCCCGGGGGGCGTGCGGGGTCAGTCGAGCCGGTTCGCCAGCGACCTGAAGTCGGCCCAGGACAGCTCGGGCTGGTCCGGGTCCACAGCTTCTGGACCGTCGCCGCCAGCGGGAGCCGGATGCCCTCGGCGACCTGCACCTGCGTCTGGGCGCTGGGATGTCGCCCCAGACCGCGAAGCTGCCGCCGAGTATCTGGTCGTCGTACTTCGCGTCGACCGTGGTGCCGCGCAGGACGCGTCGGGTCCACTGCTCGTAGATGCGCTCGCCGGTCGGGTAGACGAAGGTCTGCGGCTGGCCGAGGACGTAGTAGAGGAACTCGTCGTTGTAGTTGAGGACGTCGCGGCCCTCGCTGAGGTACTCGGTCGGCTGGCAGGCGCCGATCTCCTTGCCGGTCCAGTAGGCGACCTTGATGTCCTTCAGGGGCTCTACGGACGTGTCCTTGAAGAAGCCGTCGTCCCAGGTGCTGCGGCGTGCGGTCGTGCGCCGTGACCGTCTTGGCGCAGTCGTTGAGCCAGCCGGTGGTGAGGTCGGCGAACGGTGGCGCGAGCCGGAGGCCTCGCGGGCGGCGGCGGCCAGGTCAGGGGAGGACCGCCTCGGGATTGGAGACCACGAGCGCCTGGTACTCGTCGGCGCCCAGGTGGAACTGCGACCCGGGGAAGGAGTCGGCGTACCGTTCAGCAGGTCGTCGACGATCTCGGCGGCCTCGGCCTGGAGATGTCGATCGCGCCGCGCGATGGGCGTGCCCTAGGCGTTGCGCAGCTGGAGGTCGGGGTGGGCGGCGAGCACGGCACCCAGGTGTCAAGCGAGTCGATCTCGGGGACGACGGTGATGTGCCGGGACGCGGCGAGGTCGATGATCTCCTTGACCCCTTCGGCCTTGGTCGAGGTAGTCGTCGGAAATGATCTCGGGGTGCAAGTCGGACTCGATGCGGAAGGCCTGGTCGTCGGAGAAGTGCAGGCCCAGCTCGTTGAACTTCCAGGTCGCCCAGCTCGCGTATCCGGTCCTTGATCCAGTCGGCGTCGTAGTGCTTGCGCGCGATGTCGAGGCTGAAGCCGCTGCCGCGGATTGGCCGGCTCGTCCTGCACGACGCCCTCCGGCGCGGTGCCGCCGCCGTCCACCGCCTGCTTCAGGGTGCGGGTGCCGTAGTAGACGCCGGCCTCGGCCGGCCCGGTGACGGTGACGCGGCCGTCGCGCACGGTCATGGTGTACGACTCGGAGCCCGCGCCCTTGTCCTCCTTGACGTCGAGGACCACGTCCCCGGCGCGCTCGTCGTCCTTCTCCCCCGCGTACGTCAGCCCCAGCTCGCCGGCTATCAGGCGCCCTCGTCGGCGAGCCCGGCGTCGGCGACGAGTCGACGCGGTGCGCCTTCTCCGGCTGCCAGCCGGGGCGCGGGCGCGGTGTGTTCGCGTACGGCGGGTATGGTGCGCGGCTCCTTCGACAGCGCGTAGGAGCGGCTGGGGCTGGGCGCGGCCGCCTCCGGGGGAGGACCGCGCGGCCGAGCCCGCGGGCCCGCCGTCACCCTCGCCGTCGGTGGCCCACAGGCCGACCCCACGCCGAGCGCGGCGACCACCGCACCGGCGATCACGGCCCGCTGCCTCACCTGGTTCGCCGGCGTCCGGCGTCCGTGCTGGCTCACAGCGCCAACCTGCGGCCGTGAGCTCCACCAGCGTCCACCACATGTTCTGAAACTCTCCCGTTCGGGTGAAATTCGGGCACTGGACGGACACGCGATGCCGTCACTCGATAACGTGACGCCGCATCTTTCGCACAATCCCTGCCGACACACACGTGACGCCCACGAGGACCCACGCTGCCTGCGCACCGTCTCCCAGACCTCCCCGCCCGAGTGGCCATACCGGTACCGGTGCAAACCACCCGTGTCTCCCCGGTAACGGCCTCCGCTCTGGCGCGCTTCAACGCCGCGTCCATCGACGAGGTCATCCGCACGCTCCTGACCTGCCTGAACAGCCACCACTGGGCCCACCGCCTCGCCTCCCACCACCCCTACCCGGACCTGCCGTCCCTGCTGGCCGCCGCGGACGAGGCGGCATACGACCTCTCCCCGGACGACCTGACGGAGGCCCTGGCGACGGAGGTGCTGCCACCCCCTCCCCGAGGACACGTACGCAGCGGCCCACACGGCACTGAGTGCGGCGTACGCCGCGGCACGAGGCCCGGTTCGGACACGCGTTCGTCATCTGCCTGGACGGCATGGCCGCGGACGAGGCCCTGGACCACGTACTGGCAGGCATCCGGTCACGATTGACCAACGATCCGGACGAGGAACGCGCAGTCGCGGCGGAGGAACTCCGGCGCCTGGCAAGAAGCAGGTTGACCGACGTCCTCCAGGGGGCGCAGGGAACTGCGCGACCAGCCACGGACTACCCGCACCCGGCAAACCGCCCAAACCCCCACCCCTAGGCCGCCCCACACGATCCCCACTGCTCCTTTGAGTGCAACTTGATCACACAGGCAGGCCCCCGTAAGCGCCGCAGGCAACCGTCGCTACGATGCTGGGGCCGGTGGACCGTACCCGGCCGGGCCCGACCGACAAGGGGCGCCGGCGCGGCCCCAATCCCGCTCCCGGAGGAAACTTCGTGCCGGCTGGAACGCTGTACCGCGGCCGGGAAGGAATGTGGTCCTGGGTGGCTCACCGAGTCACCGGCGTCCTCATCTTCTTCTTCCTGTTCGTCCACGTGCTGGACACCGCTCTCGTCCGTATGTCCCCCGAGGTCTACGACACCGTCGTGGCCACGTACAAGTCCCCGATCGTCGCGCTGCTGGAGTACGGCCTCGTCGCCGCCATCCCTGTTCCACGCGCTCAACGGCCTGCGCGTCATCGCGGTCGACTTCTGGATCAAGGGCGCCCGCTACCAGAAGCAGATGCTCTGGACCGTCGTCGGCCTGTGGGTCGTGCTGATGATCGGGGCGATCTACCCCCGTCCTCGGCCACGCCCGCTCATGAAGTGTTCGGGAGCTGACGCAGATGTCCACCACTGAAACCACCGCCTCCGGCATCGGCCCCGTCGAGGGCGCGGGCGCCTCCGCCTACACCGTGGACAACCCGGCGCCGCTGATCGAGCCGCCCGCAAGCGGACCAAGAAGTCCCCGAAGTCCACGCGCGGCAACTTCGAGATGGCCGCCTGGCTCTTCAGCGCCTGTCCGGCGTCGTGCTGGTCGTCCTGGTCATCGGCTACCTGCCATCCAGCTGGTGCTGGACGGCGGCGTCTCCAAGATCGGCTTCGCCTTCGTGGCCGGCCGCTGGG
Source organism: Streptomyces thinghirensis (assembly GCA_021502835.1). The sequence goes on along the minus strand of JAKFGP010000040.1, from coordinate 244,870 downwards.
CCTCGCCGTTCTGGCAGGTCTGGGACCTGCTGATGCTGTGGCTGGCGATGCTGCACGGCGCGAACGGCCTGCGCACGGTCATCAACGACTACGCGGAGCGCCCGAACACCCGCCTGTGGCTCAAGGGCCTGCTCTACACCGCCACGGTGTTCACCATCCTGCTGGGCACGCTGGTGATCTTCACCTTCGACCCGAACATCCGCTAGGCACGGGGCTGCGAAAATCATGAAGGTACACAAGTACGACACCGTCATCGTCGGCGCCGGTGGCGCCGGCATGCGCGCGGCCATCGAGTCGACGAAGCGCAGCCGCACCGCCGTCCTGACGAAGCTCTACCCCACCCGCTCCCACACCGGCGCGGCGCAGGGCGGCATGGCCGCCGCGCTGGCCAACGTGGAGGAGGACAACTGGGAGTGGCACACCTTCGACACGGTCAAGGGCGGTGACTACCTGGTCGACCAGGACGCCGCCGAGATCCTGGCGAGGAGGCCATCGACTCGGTCCTCGACCTGGAGAAGATGGGCCTGCCGTTCAACCGGACGCCGAACGGCACGATCGACCAGCGCCGCTTCGGCGGTCACAGCCGCAACCACGGCGAGGCGCCGGTCCGCCGGTCCTGCTACGCGGCCGACCGCACCGGTCACATGATCCTCCAGACGCTGTACCAGAACTGCGTCAAGGAGGGCGTGGAGTTCTTCAACGAGTTCTACGTCCTGGACCAGCTGATCACCGAGGTCGACGGCATCAAGAAGTCGGCCGGTGTGGTCGCCTACGAGCTGGCCACCGGCGAGATCCACGTCTTCCAGGCGAAGTCCGTGATCTACGCGTCCGGCGGCACCGGCAAGTTCTTCAAGGTAGACGTCCAACGCGCACACGCTGACCGGTGACGGCCAGGCGGCCGTGTCACCGGCGCGGGCTGCCGCTGGAGGACATGGAGTTCTTCCAGTTCCACCCGACCGGCATCTGGCGCATGGGCATCCTGCTGACGGAGGGCGCCCAGCGGTGAGGGCGGCATCCTCCGCAACAAGGACGGCGAGCGCTTCATGGAGAAAGTACGCGCCGGTCATGAAGGACCTCGCCTCCCCGCGACGTCGTCTCCCGCTCCATCTACACGGAGATCCGCGAGGGCCGCGGCTGCGGTCCCGAGGGCGACCACGTCTACCTGGACCTCACCCACCTCCCCGCCGGAGCAGCTGGACGCCAAGCTGCCCGACATCACGGAATTCGCGCGGACCTACCTCGGCATCGAGCCCTACACGGACCCGATCCTGATCCAGCCCACCGCCCACTACGCGATGGGCGGCATCCCGACCAACGTCGAGGGTGAGGTCCTGCTGGACAACACCACCGTCGTCCCGGGCCTGTACGCGGCCGGCGAGGTCGCCTGCGTGTCCGTGCACGGCGCCAACCGCCTGGGCACCAACTCGCTGCTGGACATCAACGTCTTCGGCAAGCGGGCCGGCATCGCGGCGGCGGAGTACGCGCAGAAGGCGAACTTCGTCGAGCTGCCGGAGAACCCGGAGTCCCTGGTCGTCGAGCAGATCGAGCGGCTGCGCTCCTCCACCGGCACCGAGCGGGTGGCGACGCTCCGCCGCGAGCTGCAGGAGACCATGGACGCCAACGTCATGGTGTTCCGCACCGAGCAGACGATCAAGACGGCCGTCGAGAAGCTCGCCGAGCTGCGCGCCGCTACAAGAACGTGTCGATCCAGGACAAGGGCCGGCGCTTCAACACCGACCTGCTGGAGGCCGTCGAGCTGGGCAACCTGCTCGACCTGGCCGAGGTCATGGCGGTGTCCGCGCTCGCCCGCAAGGAGTCGCGCGGCGGTCACTACCGCGAGGACTTCCCCAACCGCGACGACGTCAACTTCATGCGCCACACCATGGCGTACCGCGAGGTGGGCGACGACGGCACCGAGTCCATCCGGCTCGACTACAAGCCGGTCGTCCAGACCCGCTACCAGCCGATGGAGCGTAAGTACTGATGGCTACCCCTGTCATGGAGAAGAGCGACAAGGCCCCCGAGCCCGGCTTCGCCGACTCCCCGTACATCACGGTCACCTTCCGCGTCCGGCGGTTCAACCCGGAGGTCTCGGCCGAGGCGACCTGGGAAGACTTCCAGCTGGAGATCGACCCAGAAGGAGCGTGTCCTCGACGCGCTGCACAAGATCAAGTGGGACCTCGACGGAAGCCTCACCTTCCGCCGCTCCTGCGCGCACGGCATCTGCGGTTCCGACGCCATGCGGATCAACGGCAAGAACCGCCTTGCCTGCAAGACGCTGATCAAGGACATCAATCCCGAGAAGCCGATCACGGTCGAGGCCATCAAGGGCCTGACGGTCCTCAAGGACCTGGTCGTCGACATGGAGCCGTTCTTCCAGGCGTACCGGGACGTGATGCCCTTCCTGATCACGAAGGACACCAACGAGCCGACGCGTGAACGCCTCCAGACGGCCGAGGAGACCGCGAGCGGTTCGACGACACGACGAAGTGCATCCTGTGCGCCGCCTACGTCCTCGTGCCCGGTGTTCTGGAACGACGGGCAGTACTTCGGGCCCGGCGGCCATCGTCAACGCCCACCGCTTCATCTTCGACTCGCGTGACGAGGCCGGCGAGCAGCGGCTGGAGATCCTCAACGACCGCGACGGCGTCTGGCGCTGCCGCACGACCTTCAACTGCACGGACGCCTGCCCGCGCGGTATCGAGGTCACCAAGGCGATCGCGGAGGTGAAGCGGGCGCTGATCACGCGCCGCCTGACCCGCGCGCCGACGCGCACGACCGAGGGCCCCGATCGCATCGACGCGATCGGGGCCCTCGGTCGTTACCGCGAGGCGGTGAGGCGGCGTCGCCGCGCAGCACGCGGCCCTCCTTGTCGGTGCGGTCGTTGCTGACCAGGAAGATGATGCCGTCGATCAGCGCCCAGAAGCCCAGGCCACCGCAGGTGAGCAGCTGGGCGACGCCGACGCCGACGGAACCGACGTAGAAGCGGCCGATGCCCAGGGTGCCCAGGAAGAGCTGGAGGATGCCGGCGACGATCTTCGACTTGTCGGATTACGGGCGGCCCTGCGGGTCGAAGCCGTAGGGAGCGGCGGGGTTCGGGGGGACGGTCACGGTGGTGCTCCTGGGGAGATGTGAAACGGGCCGGGACGGATTGCCCGGGGGGCCGAGGAAGGAACGCCTGATCGCACACTGACCGTGCACGGCGGCCCACGACGCAATGGCGTGGCCGTCCCCTGTGCGTAGGGAGCATAGAGAGACGAGTGATGTCCTGCGGGGAGTGGATTCGATCGAACGTTCCCATTCCGTGATCATTTGATCACCACTCCGGCACCAAGGCGCCTCAGACGAGGTTGCGGACCACCGTCCAGGCCACCGCCGTCAGCAGGATCAGGGCCTGGACCCAGGGCGCGATCCTGGGCTTGTAGAAGCGGCCGCGCAGGCCCTCCGCCGTCCAGCGGCCCCACAGCGCCAGGGCGAACGGCGCGGCGAGCAGCAAGGCTCGGTTGTCCAGCCAGGCGGCGGTGAAGTGACCGTGCATCAGGTCGTACGCCATGCGCGTGCCGCCACAGGCCGGGCACAGCAGACCGGTGACGTACCGGAACGGGCACTGGGGCAGGAGGTGGCCGGGCTCGTGCGGGTCGGTGAACCATGGGTAGCTGGCGCCCGCGGCGCCCCGCGACGAGCACCGCGAGGGGTGCCGCCGCGGGATGCCAAAGCGGGCGCCGCCTGTTGGACGGCGCCGAACGCGCCGCGTCAGCCACGCAGGATCCGCCCCCTGGTCGTCCGTGCGGTCGTTGCTGACGAGGTACATGATGCCGTCGATCAGCGCCCAGAAGCCGAGCCCGCCGCAGGCCAAACAGCTGGGCCAGGCCGATGCCGACGGAACCGGTGTAGAAGCGACCGATGCCGAACCCGCCGAGGAAGAGCTGGAGTACGCCAGCGACGATCTTCGACTTGTCGGAGTACGGGCGCCCGTAGGGGTCGTAGCCATAGGGCGCGCCGGGGTCGCCGGCGTAGTACCCGGGCGCCTGCTGGTACCCGGGCGCCTGATAGCCGCCGGGGCGCCTGCTGGTAGCCGGGCTGCTGGTAGCCACCCTGCGGGTAGCCGTAGGGGCCGGCCTGGCCGGCCGCGCGCCGGGACCCTGGTTCGGGTAGCCGTAACCGGGCGGCTGGGACGGCTGCTGCGGCTGCTCGCTCACGGTGGTGTCACTCCTGGAAGGTACGGGAAACTGCCGGTCATACTGTAGGACTCGGCGGCCGAAGAGAAGTCGGGCCCCGGGAGCGGCCGTCCGCCCGGGCGAGTGACCCCGCCACCGCCCCGCCCGCCGGTTCCGTCCACTCCACGCGGCGCGCACCTAATCTGACGTCATGTCAGATCATGAGTCGTACGAACTGCTCGGGTTCGACAACGTGCTGCTGCCCGTCGGGGACCTCGGTGCGGCCGTCGACTTCTACGAGCGGGCCGGCTTCCCGGTCGCCTTCCGGCTCGACGAGGCCGGCATCGCACTGCTGAAGGCCGGGGGCGAGACGCCGGGCATCCTCCTGCGGGCGGAGGAGGGGTTCGGGCAGCGGCCTCCGCTGTGGCCGTACGCGCGGGTGTGGCTGGAGGTGGCGGACGCCCGCACGGCGGCCCGGGCGCTGCGCGACGCGGGAGTGGCACCGCTGGACGAACCCTTCTCCGTCGCCACCGGCTGGACCGTCGAGTTCGCCGACCCGTGGGGCAACGTCATCGGGCTCACGGACTACTCCAAGCGTCCGGAGCTGGGCCGCCGGCCGTAGCCGGGTGACGCGGACCACTCCCCCGCGAGTTGAACACGTTCAAAAGCAGGTCTAGAGTCATCCCCGTCAGCGTTTTGAACGCGTTCAAGAAGGGGTGGGGCATGGACCGCACCGTCATCGCCTACGTCATCTACCTGCTGGTCAGCATCGGCCTGACCATCTGGGTGGCCCGCACGCTCAGCCGCAACGGCAGGGTCTTCCTCGCCGACGTGCTGCACGGCAACGAGAAGCTCGCGGACGCCGTCAACCACCTCCTGGTGGTCGGCTTCTACCTCGTCAACCTCGGCTTCGTCGCCCTCTATCTGAGTGGCGACGAGACCATCGCCGACACCCGCGAGATCTTCGAGGCCCTGTCGACCAAGCTGGGCGTGGTGCTGCTGGTGCTCGGCGTGATGCACCTAGGCAACGTGTACGTGCTCAACAGGATCCGGCGGCGCGGGATGATGGAGCGCGAGCAGGTACCGCCGGTCCCGCCGCAGGGCTGGGTGGCACCGACGGCCGGGGCCTAGGCCGATGGCGTCCGCTCCCACGACGGCCGGCGCCCCCGTGCGCCGGCTCACCGTCCTCTACGACGCCGAGTGCTCCCTGTGCACCCACGTACGGGACTGGCTGCTGCGGCGGCGCGGCTGGTGCCGCTGGAGTTGGTCCCGGCCGGGTCGGACGAGGCGCGGCGGTTTCCCGGCCTCGACCACTCCGTCACCCTTGACGAGGTCACCGTCGTCGGGGACGCCGGGCAGGTCTTCCGGGGCGCCGCCGCCTGGATCGTCGTCCTGTGGGCGCTGCGCGAGCATCGCGCGCTCGCCCACCGGCTCAGCACGCCCACCGGGGCGTGGCTGGCCCGGGGAGCCGTCCTGGCCGCCGCCAAGTGGCGGGGCGGACAGCGGCAGTGGGGCGGCAACGGGTACCGCCGGGCCGACGGGTGGGCCTACGAACCGGGCCGGGGTGGATCCATGTCGTACCCGGCTGCGACGACGGCACCTGCGCCACTCGTTAGGCTCTCGTCCTGTGCCTGCGAAGAACGACGGCCCCGACGACGGAGCCCCCTCAGCAAGTCCGAGCAGACCCGCGCGCTGATCCTGGAGACGGCCATGCGGCTCTTCCAGGAACGCGGTTACGACCGGACGACCATGCGGGACCACGCCCAGGAGGCCGGGGTCTCCGTCGGCAACGCGTACTACTACTTCGCCGGCAAGGAGCACCTGATCCAGGGCTTCTACGACCGGATCGCCGCCGAGCACCAGGCGGCGGTCCGGGGAGGTGCTGGCCCGGGAGACCGACCTGGAGGCAGGCTGGCGGGCGTACTGAAGGTCTGGCTGGACATCGCGACCCGTACCACGAGTTCGCGGTGCAGTTCTTCAAGAACGCGGCCGACCCGGACAGCCCCCTCAGCCCCTTCTCCCCGGAGTCGGAACACGCGCGCGTGGAGGCCATCAGCGTCCACCGCTCGGTGCTGGCCGGCACGAAGACCAAGGTGCCCGCGGAGCTGCGGGACATCCTGCCCGAGTTGATGTGGCTCTCCCAGATGGGCCTCGTCCTGTACTGGATCTTCGACCGCACGGAGGGCGCGAGCGGAGCTACCGCCTCGCCGAACGCGGCGCCCGGCTCACCGCGCGGGGTGTCGTACTGGCCCGCTTCCGGGTGCTGCGCCCGCTGGTGCGCGAGGTGCACGAGCTGTTCAGGGACTTCCTGCCCGGAATGACCAAGGCACTCCCGGACCCGGCGAAGAAGGCGGCGCCCACCGGGGACGGCTCCAGGTACACCTCGGGGACGCCCCCGAGGACGCCCCCAGGAGGGCCTCTAGGCCCGCAGTGAGGCCAGTTCGATCACCGTGACGTCCGACTCCGCCCCCACGCGCGTGGGCGGGCCCCAGGCGCCCGCGCCGGGCTGCTGTACGAGCTGGGTGTCGCCGTAGCGTTCCAGGCCCGCGACGGTGGGGTTGGCGAGGCCCGCGATGAGGTTGCCGGGCCAGAGCTGGCCGCCGTGGGTGTGGCCGAGAGCTGGAGGTCGACGCCGTGGTCGACGGCGCGTCGTGGATCTGCACCGGCTGGTGGGCGAGGAGCACGCACGCGCGGGCGCGGTCCCGGTCGCCGAGGGCCTTGGCGTAGTCGGGGCCTGACCCTCGTCCTCGCCCGCCACAGTCGTTGACGCCGGCGAGGTCGAAGTGGGGCAGCTCGGTGCGGGCGTTCTCCAGCGGGAGCAGGCCGAGCCGCCGTACCTCGTCGACCCACTGCTCGGCGCCGGAGAACTACTCGTGGTTGCCGGTGACGAAGTACGCGCCGTGCCGGGCCTTGAGACCGGCCAGCGGGGCCGCCGCCGGGCCGAGGTCCTTCACACTGCCGTCCACCAGGTCGCCGACGACGGCGATGAGGTCGGGCTGCGTGGAGTTGATCGTGTCGACGACCTTCTGCGCGAAGCCCCGGCCGAGCACCGGGCCGAGGTGGACGTCGCTGACCACGGCGATGCGGAAACCGTGCGCCGCGCGGGGAGCTTGGCCAGCGGCACGGTGACCCGCTTCACGCTCGGGCCGTTCAGCACGCCGTACGTGCCGTACGCCGACCGTCCCTGCGGCCGCCGCGGCGGCGGCACCGCCGAGGACGCGGGAGACGAAGAGGCGGCGGGAGGGGAGGGCGAGAGGGCGCTCGGGCGGACCGACCGCCGTGGCGCCGGACGGCGGCTTCTCGGGGGGCCTCGGGTGCCTTGGGTCCTCGGGTGCCTCGGGTGCCTCGGCCGTTTCCGCCGTCTTGGGCGGTGCCGTTCCCCGCCGGTATGCGCTTCGTGTCCGCGGCCGGGGATCGCAGCGGCTGCGGCTCGGGCTCCGCTGCCGCCTGCCGCGCGGCCGCCCGCCGCTCCAGGGAACCGCAGCAGCAGCGGCCGTACGACCTCGCCGGCCAGCACCGCCAGCAGCAGGTAGACCGACAGCGCCAGCCACAGGAAGCCCGGCCAGGCCAGCACCTGCTGGAGCCAGAAGGGGCGCCCGCTCGCTCGGGAGACCAGCGCGCCGACGGCCAGCGCCCAGCCCCGGCGATCACCACCGCGCCGATACGGCGCACAGGACCGGGGCCCCGGGTCGTGTCACGGAACAGGCGCCGCCACAGTACCAGTTCGACGTCACGAGGACGCTCACCACTGCCAGCGCGACAAGCGCGAAGACGACCACCATGCCGTCGTATCCCCTCAGTTATGACGTTCGGCGCAGTGCGCGCAGTCCACGCAACCCGATGACCCCGACGACCGTCCCCAATACGAAGGACACGACGGCGAGCAGCAGGTGCACCCAGAAGTACGCCGTGGGGTCGCCGTCCGCGAAAGCGAGCCCGCTGCCGTCCTTGACCAGGTTTTTGACGAAAGTGATCCAGATGATCCAGCTCCACACCCCGAAAGCGAGCAGGAACCAGGAGACGGGGCGGCTGAGCTTCATGGTTTCAGTATCGCCGCACGGTGTCCGGATCCGTGCGCGGGGTCGGGGGGGTGTGAAGGCGTCGCTCCCGGGAGGTACGTTCTCGCTCGTGCCCGCACCCGGGAGGCCGTCAGGCGATCCCTGACGGTCACCTCCGCCGCCCTGGCCGCGCTCGCCCTCCTCACGCCCGCCGCGCTCGCCGCCCCGAGCCCGTCGGCGAGTTCCTCGGCGAGCCCGTCGGCCACTCCGCCCGCGTCGATGTCGACCGTGGGCGGCGCGCGGCTCGGGAAGCCCGGGACGCAGGTGGATCTGGCGGGTGGGGCACCCGTGCTGCCGAAGGACCTCACCGCACGTTCGTGGATCGTGGCCGACGCCGAGTCCGGCGACGTGCTGGCCGCGCACAACGCGCACTGGCGGCTGGCGCCGGCGAGCACGCTGAAGATGCTGTTCGCCGACACACTGCTGCCGAAGTGGCCGAAGACGACCAAGCACAAGGTCGTCCCCTCCGACCTCGCGGGGCATCGGCGCCGGCTCCAGCATGGTCGGCATCAAGGAGGACGAGACGTACACCGTCCACGACCTGTGGCTCGGTGTCTTCCTGCGCTCTCGGCAACGACGCCGTGCACGTGCTGTCGGCGATGAACGGCGGTGTCGACAAGACCGTCGAGGACATGAACGAGCACGCCGAGGAACTCCAGGCCCTCGACACGACCGTCGTCAGCCCCGACGGCTACGACGCGCCGAAGCAGGTCTCCTCGGCGTACGACCTGACGCTGTTCGCCCGCTCGGGGCTGCAGAAGAAGGACTTCCGCGAGTACGCCTCGACGGTCAGCGCGAAGTTCCCGGGCGAGACGAAGAAGGACAAGAAGGGCAAGACGTCCCGCAAGCCCTTCGAGATCCAGAACACCAACCGGCTGCTCGCCGGCGACTCGGACGTCGGCGTCTACCCGGGCATCGCGGGCGTGAAGAACGGCTACACCACCAACGCCGGCTACACCTTCACGGGCGTCGCCGAACAGGGCGGCAAGGTGCTGCTCGTCACGGTCATGAACCCGGCGAAGGACGAGCACAATGAGGTCTACAAGGAGACCTCCCGCCTGTTCGACTGGGGCTTCAAGGCGGCCGGCAAGGTGGAGCCGGTGGGCGAGCTGGTGCCGCCGAAGAGCGCCGTCCAGGAGAGCCCGCAGCCGGGTTCGAGCGCCTCCGGGGAGGCCGGCGGCACCGGGAAGGGCGCGGCGGGGCACGCAGCCGGTGGCGGGCGCCCCGGCAGCGAACGGCGCCGGCGGCATCGGTGTCGCGGCCGGCATCACCGCCGGGCTGCTGGTCCTGCTCGCGGGCGGCGCGTTCCTGATCAACCGGAAGTGGCCGCTGCCGGACCTGGTCCGTCGCCGGACGCGCCCGTGACCTCCGCCCCGTCCTTCTTCTCCGTTTGATCCACTTCCCGCGCCGCTGCTACCCGTCGCCGTCCAGGAGGCGCTGAACAGCACCAGCTTCGAGGTGAAGTTGATCCACAGCAGCAGGGCGACGGGGACGCCGAAGGCGCCGTACATGCTCTTCGCGGCGACGCCCTGCATGTAGCCGCTGAGCAGCAGCTTCAGCAGCTCAGCCGATCGCGCCGATCAGCGCCGCCACCACCAGGCGGCGGCGCGCGGGCTGGACGCCGGGGGCAGGGTCAGCACGTACAGCAGCAGGAGGAAGTCGGCGAGTACGGCGACGGCGAACGCGGCGACGTAGAGCAGCACCCCGCCGAAGCCGCCCTCGGCGATGCCGAGCTGCCGGATGATCCAGCCGACCAGCGCCGAGGCGACGGTGGAGATGCCGACGGTGACCAGGAGCGCGCCGCCGAGACCGACGAGGACGCCGGCGTCGCTTGGCCCGGTGGAGGAAGGGGTTCTCCTCCTCGTCGGGCAGCTCCCGAGACGGCGCGCAGGCAGCCCCGGGTGGCGTCGACCCAGCCGATGCCGGTGAACAGCAGCAGGGCGCCGGCGATGAGGCCGACGGTGCCGGCGTTGTCGATCAGACTCTCGATGTTCAGCTGGTCGGAGATGCCGGGGGATCTGCTCGGCGATCTTGGCCTGGAGCCTGTCCTGCTGGTCCTTGCTGAGCGTCGCGGCGGCGATGGCGGCGGCCAGGCTGAGCAGCGGGAAGAGCGCGACGAAGCTGGTGAAGGTCATGGCCGCGGCCAGCCGCGTCCACTTCACCCGGTCAGCCGCTCGTACGAGCGCCACGCGTGCGTGGTCATCAGCCGTGCCAGCCACGGCCCGACCACGGGGAGCTTCTTCAGCCAGTCCATGATCCGACTCTGCCCCCACTCGCCCGGGTCCATGATCCCGTCGTGCCACCGGTTCCTGCCCCGGTACGAAAGACCAGTGTCCTTGTGCCCCAGAAACGCAGGATGGTGGCCAGGACCATGCCGATTCCCGCGCCGGAGATCGTGTTGGCCCGCTGCGAGGTGAGGCCGAGGGCGTAGTGGCTGACGGCCAGGCACAGCAGCTGTACGGCGGCACCGGCGGCGTTCACCGCGAAGAACACGGCGTACCAGGCGCAGGCCCTGCGGGCGGATGTGACGGTAGGTGCCGAAGGCGTTGCCCGCGTACGCCACGGAGCAGCCGGCGACGAAGGACAGGGCCTTGGCGGTGAGCGGGTCGAGACCGGCCGGGCCGCGCAGCCAAGGTGAAGAGGCCGAGGTCGACGGCGTAGGCGAGGAGGCCGGTGGAGGCGGAAGCCCAGCAGCTCGCGCCGGCCGGTTACCAAGTTGGCCACTGCCAGGCCGTACATCGCCACCCAGACCACGCCGATCAGCGCGAGCGCCCGGGTCGCGCAGGACGACGTCCTCGGGTTTCGCCGGCGGTGCCACGGTCGGCGAAGACGGCGTAGCGCAGGACGGCGAGGATGAAGGCGACCATGGACAGCTGGCGCCAGGGCAGCACGCTGGTGTGCGGGACGCCGCCCTCCTCCATGGCCCACAGGCAGTAGCCGAGGACGGCGACGCCGGCCGCGAGCGCTGCCAGACGAAGCGCAGGTAGCCGGTGGTGTACTCGGTGAGCAACGCGCGCGTGGCACCCGCCTTCTCGGCCATCTGGACGGCTTCGGAGTAGCGCTTGGCGGAGACCATGAACAGCGCGCCGAAGCCGGTCGTGATGAGGAACCAGCGGGACAGGGGGATGCCGAGCGCGAGTCCGCCGATCATCGCCCCGCATCAGGAAGCCGGTGGTGACGACGGCGAGGTCGACGTCCAGGACGTGCTTGAGGCTGATGCAGTAGGCCAGTTGCATGGCGAGGTAGGCGGTCAGCAGGGCCGCGACGGCCGGCGAGGGCAGAGCCAGGCCGCGACGACGGGCGCGAGGACGCCCAGGACGCCCCCGACGGCGTAGGCGACGGGCACCGGGACCTGTCCGGCGGCGACCGGGCGGTGCCGCTTGACCGGGTGGGCGCGGTCGGCCTCGGCGTCGCGGGCGTCGTTGACGAGGTAGACGGCGGCGGCGCAGGGCGGTGAACAGGACGAAGACCAGGGCGAGCCGGGACAGGGTGTGCCAGGAGAGCAGCTCGCCGGCGGCGGCCGGGGCCGCGACGACCAGCACGTTCTTGATCCACTGGCGGGGGCGTGCGGTCCGCAGCAGTCCCGCCGGGATGCCCGCCCGGCGGGGCGGGTGCGGGTTCCTGCTGCTGTTCGGGGGCGCGTTGCCGCAGGACGGCCGTGTCAATCACGGGTGCCTCCGCGCATCCAGTCGGTGCCGAGCCGGGCCGTGAGCGCGCCCAGGGCGGCGCCCGCCGCGATGTCGGAGGGGTAGTGGACGCCGACGACCAGCCGGGAGACGCACACCGCGGCGGCGAGCGGCCAGGCGGCGTGGACGCCGAGCGCGCCGAAGGCCACGGCGGCCGCCGCCGCCGAGGTGGCGTGGGAGCTGGGGAAGGAGTGCCGGCCGGCGGTGCGCACCAGGGGTACGACGTGCGCGGGACGGGGACGGCGCACTTTGATCCGCTTCACGCCCATGCTGGCGAGGTGGGCGCCCGCGGTGAGCGCGGTGCCGCGCAGCCAGGCCGAGCGCCGGGTGCCGTCCACGGCGGCTCCGGCGAGGCCCGCCGCGAGCCACAGCGCTCCGTGCTCCCCGGCCCAGGACAGGGCACGCGCGGCGCCGGCCACGCGCGGGTCCGTGCCGCGGGCTCTGAGCGCCGTGACGATCCGGTGGTCCATGTCGTCGAGGTCGTCCATGTGGACTCACTGTTCACGCCAACTGCGCGGGAAGTCCGGCAATATCGAGCGACATACCATTAATCACCCGTTTCGGGGACCAGTGAGATGTTCTGGGACTAATCGTTCACATGAGGGCGATACGGTCACCGGCATGTCTGCCGACACCGTTCCCGTCACCGGCTGGGGCCGCACGGCGCCCACCGTCGCCCGCGTGATCCGCCCGCGCACATTCCAGGAGGCCGCCGACGCCGTCCGCGACTGCGGCGTCCGCGGCGGCATCCCGCGGGGTCTGGGGCGGGCGTACGGCGACGCGGCGCAGAACGCCGGCGGCGACGTGCTCGACATGACGGCCCTGGACCGCGTCCACGCCATCGACGTCGACGGCGGCACCGTGCTCTGCGACGCGGGGGTCTCCCTGCACCGGCTGATGGAGGTGCTGCTGCCGCTCGGCTGGTTCGTGCCGGTGACCCCGGCACCCGCTATGTGACGGTCGGCGGGGCGATCGGCGCGGACATCCACGGCAAGAACCACCACGTGTCCGGCTCCTTCGCGCGGCACGTGCTTTCCTTCGAGCTGCTCACCGCCGACGGCCGGGTCCGTACCGTGGACCGGGGCACGCCCTGTTCGACGCGACCGCCGGCGGCATGGGCCTGACCGGGGTGATCCTCACCGCGACCGTGCGGCTCCAGCCGGTCGAGACGTCACTGATGTCGGTCGACACCGAGCGCGCCGACGACCTCGACGACCTCATGGCCCGCCTGACGGCCACCGACCACCGCTACCGGTACTCGGTCGCCTGGATCGACCTGCTGGCCGGCGGCGCGGCGACCGGCCGTGCGGTGCTCACCCGGGGCGACCACGCGCCCCTGGACGCGCTGCCCGACCGGGCCCGGCGCGAGCCGCTGGCCTTCCGCACCTCGCGTCTCCCGGCCGCCCCCGACCTCGTCCCGGAGGGGCCTGCTCAGCCGGACCACGGTCGGGCTCTTCAACGAGCTCTGGTACCGCAGGGCCCCCCGCCTGCGCAGGGGCGAACTCCAGCGGATCTCCGCCTTCTTCCACCCCCTGGACGGCGTCCCGCACTGGAACCGGATCTACGGCCGCGGCGGCCTCGTGCAGTACCAGTTCGTCGTCGGCCACGGCCAGGAGGACGCCCTGCGCCGGGTCGTGGGACGCATCTCCGCCCAGCGCTGCCCGTCGTTCCTGGCCGTCCTCAAGCGCTTCGGGGAGGCCGACCCGGGCTGGCTCTCCTTCCCGGTGCCCGGCTGGACCCTCGCCCTGGACATCCCGGCGGGTCTCCCGGGGCTCGGCACCTTCCTCGACGGCCTCGACGAGGAGGTCGCGAAGGCCGGCGGCCGGGTCTACCTCGCCAAGGACTCCCGGCTGCGGCCGGAGCTGCTCGCCGCGATGTACCCGCGCCTGGACGACTTCAGCGCGCTGCGCGCGGAGCTGGACCCGCGCGGGGTCTTCACCTCCGATCTCTCCCGCCGACTCACCCCTCTAGGAGCTGTCGTGAAGGACGCCTTCGGCCTCCCCAGACCCTTCTCGTCCTCGGCGGTACGTCCGGAGATCGCGCTCGCCACCGCGCGCCGTCTGGTCGCCCGCCGCACCCGTACCGTCTGGCTGGCCGGCCGCCCCTCCCCCGCCCTGGACGCGGCGGCCGAGCAGCTGCGCGGCCTCGGCGCCGAGGTGCGCACCGTCGCCTTCGACGCGCTCGACCCCGAGTCCCACGAGGCGGCGCTCGGCAAGGTCTTCGCCGAGGGCGACATCGACCTGGTGCTGCTCGCCTCTGGCGTCCTGGGCGACCAGGCGCACGACGAGCGCGGAGCCCCTGAACGCCGTCAGGGTCGCGCAGACCAACCACCGGCGCGGTCTCGGCCGGGCTGGAGCGCCCGCGCGCTCCAGGCGCAGGGCCACGGCTCCCTGGTGGTGCTCTCCTCGGTGGCCGGCGAGCGGGCCCGCCGCGCCAACTTCATCTACGGCTCCAGCAAGGCCGGCCTGGACGCCTTCGCGCAGGGCCTCGGCGACGCGCTGCACGGCACGGGCGTGCACGTCATGGTCGTACGCCCCGGGTTCGTGCGGTCGCGGATGACCGCGGGAGATGGGAGGAGGCGCCGCTCCGCCACGACGCCCGAGGCGGTCGCCGACGGCCATCGAGCTGGGGGCTGCGGCGGCGCTCGGAGACGGTAGTGGGTGCCGGGCGCGCTGCGGGTGGTGATAGTCGGCGCTGCGGCATCTGCCGCGGGAGTGTTCCGGCGGCTGCCGGTGTAGCGCCTCGGCGAGGGCCTACCGGGCGGGGCAGGGGAGCCGCTCTCCACGCGTCCCGACTGCGGGGGCACGGTGGTGCTGCCGAAGGGGAACTCGCGCAGCTTGCGCCACACCCCGTCGGCGCCCTGCTCGTAGAGCGCGAAGCCGGTGCAGGGCCACTGGGCCTCGTAGTCGGACAGCTCCTCGTAGGCGCGGTCCATCGCCGCTTCCTCGATACCGTGCGCCACCGTGACGTGCGGGTGGTACGGGAACTGCAGTTCGCGCGGCACCGGCCCGGAGGTGTCGCGGACCCGCTTCTGCAGCCAGGAGCAGGCCGCGGCGCCCTCGACCACCTGGACGAAGACCACGGGCGACAGCGGGCGGAAGGTCCCGGTGCCGGACAGCCGCATCGGGAAGGGCCGGCCGCGCGCCGCCACCTCCGCCAGGTGCGCCTCGATCGCGGGCAGCGCGGCGCCGTCGACCTCGGTCGGCGGCAGCAGGGTGACGTGCGTGGGGATGCCGTGAGCAGCGGCGTCGCCGAGCCCGCGCGCGCAGCTGCTGGAGCTTGCTGCCGTGAGGCTCCGGGACCGCGATCGACACGCCGATCGTTACGGTCCCCACGTCGTCTCCTGTCGTTACGTGTCACTCGTCGTATGTCGCTGTGTCGGACACCCGGCTATCGACTGTACGGCCACGACCGTGCCCGGGGCAGGCGCAACCGGAGTGATGTGCAGCGCTACGGCGGCGTGCCGGGGCGCGTGCGGTGCTGATGCGGTGGTCGGGGCGGTGCCCCGGTCAGTGCTTGGCGGGGGAGCAGGCCCAGCATGTCGTACGCCCGGGCGAGGGTCTCCGCGGCGACGGCCTGTGCCTTCTCCGCGCCCTTGGCCAGGATCGCGTCGAGGGTCTCCGGGTCGTCCAGGTACTGCTGGTGCGCTCCCGGAAGGGCGTGACGAACTCCACCACGACCTCGGCGAGGTCCGTCTTCAGCGCGCCGTAGCCCTTGCCCTCGTACTTCTGCTCGAGTTCCGGGATCGCCGCACCGGTGAGGGTGGAGTAGATCGTGAGCAGGTTGCTGACGCCGGGCTTGTGCTCGCGGTCGAAGCGGATCACGGTGTCGGTGTCCGTGACGGCGCTCTTCACCTTCTTCGCCGTGGCCTTCGGCTCGTCGAGCAGGTTGATCAGGCCCTTGGGGGTGGCCGCCGACTCGCTCATCTTGGCGGTCGGGTCCTGAAGGTCGTAGATCTTCGCCGTCTCCTTGAGGATGTACGCGGACGGGACGGTGAAGGCCTCGCCGAAGCGGCCGTTGAAGCGCTCGGCCAGGTCGCGGGTCAGCTCGATGTGCTGGCGCTGGTCCTCGCCGACCGGCACCTCGTGCGCCTGGTAGAGCAGGATGTCCGCGACCTGGAGGACCGGGTACGTGAACAGGCCGACGGAGGCGCGGTCGGCGCCCTGCTTCGCGGACTTGTCCTTGAACTGGGTCATGCGGCTCGCCTCGCCGAAGCCGGTGAGGCAGTTCATGATCCAGGCGAGCTGGGCGTGCTCGGGGACGTGGCTCTGGACGAAGAGCGTGCAGCGGTCCGGGTCGAGTCCGGCGGCCAGCAGCTGGGCGGCGGCGAGCCGGGTGTTGGCGCGCAGCTCCTTCCGGGTCCTGCGGGACCGTGATCGCGTGCAGGTCGACGACCATGTAGAACGCGTCGTGGGACTCCTGGAGGGCCACCCACTGGCGGACGGCGCCGAGGTAGTTGCCGAGGTGGAACGAGCCTGCGGTGGGCTGGATTCCGGAGAGCACACGAGGTCGGTCATTCGCCATGCCCACCATTCTCTCAGGTCCCACCGGCGGCTCGTTCCCCCGGTCGGTGGCCGTCAGCCCAGGTCGATCTCCGGGTACAGGGGAAGCCCGTCACCAGGTCCGTGGCGCGCTGGGCGATCTCCTGGGCCACCTTCTCGTCCAGGACGTGCGCGGCCTTGGACGGGGCGCCCGACTGGTGGTGCCCGCCTCGGTGGTGGTGAGGACGCGGTCGATGAGGCCGGCCACCTCGTCCATCTCCGCCGTGCCCAGGCCGCGCGTGGTGAGCGCCGGGGTGCCGATGCGGATGCCGGAGGTGTACCAGGCGCCGTTCGGGTCGGCCGGGATGGCGTTGCGGTTGGTGACGATGCCGGAGTCGAGGAGGGCGGCCTCGGCCTGGCGGCCGGTGAGACCGTAGGAGGACGCCACGTCGATCAGGTTCAGGTGGTTGTCCGTGCCGCCGGTCACCAGGGTGGCGCCGCGCTTCATCAGGCCCTCGGCGAGCGCGCGGGCGTTGTCGACGATGCGCTGGGCGTATTCCTGGAACGCGGGCTGCCGGGCCTCGGCGAGGGCGACGGCCTTGGCGGCCATGACGTGCGGGAGCGGGCCGCCGAGGACCATCGGGCAGCCGCGGTCGACCTGGTCCTTGAGGGAGTCGTCGCACAGGACCATGCCGCCGCGCGGGCCGCGCAGGGACTTGTGGGTGGTGGTCGTGACGATCTGGGCGTGCGGGACCGGGTCGAAGTCGCCGGTGAGCACCTTGCCCGCGACGAGGCCCGCGAAGTGCGCCACTGTCGACCATGAGGGTCGCGCCGACCTCGTCGGCGATCTCGCGCATGATCCGGAAGTTCACCAGGCGGGGGTAGGCCGAGTAGCCCGCGACGATGATCAGCGGCTTGAACTCGCGGGCCGAGGCGCGCAGGGCCTCGTAGTCGATCAGGCCGGTCGCCGGGTCGGTGCCGTAGGAGCGCTGGTCGAACATCTTGCCGGAGATGTTCGGGCGGAAGCCGTGGGTGAGGTGGCCGCCGGCGTCCAGGGACATGCCGAGCATCCGCTGGTTGCCGAAGGCGCGGCGCAGCTCGGCCCAGTCGGCGTCGGTCAGGTCGTTGACCTGGCGGACGCCGGTCTTCGCCAGGAAGGGAACCTCGACGCGGGCGCCGAGGACGGCCCAGAAGGCGACGAGGTTGGCGTCGATGCCGGAGTGCGGCTGGACGTAGGCGTGGCGGGCGCCGAACAGCTCGCGCGCGTGCTCGGCGGCGAGGGACTCGACGGTGTCGACGTTGCGGCAGCCGGCGTAGAAGCGGCGGCCGATGGTGCCCTCGGCGTACTTGTCGCTGAACCAGTTGCCCATGGTCAGGAGCGTGGCCGGGGGAGGCGTAGTTCTCCGAGGCGATCAGCTTGAGCATCTCGCGCTGGTCGGCGATCTCTGGCCGATCGCGTCGGCGACGCGGGGCTCGACGGCACGGATCACATCGAGGGCGGCGCGGTAGGCGGTGGACTCGGGGGTGAGATCTGCGGGCATGGGGGACCTCCGGACGGTGCGGTCGGCGTTCGGGTCGGCCCAGGCGCACGGCACTCGTCCTTCGAGCCGCTCCCCCGATGGTCGGTCCCATCCCAGCGCGCGCCAGTCACGGCCCACCCGCAGCCTACCGGGCGGCACGGAGGGCCGGGTCCCGGCGTCCACCATGCGAGCGACGGTCCTCAGAGGATCACGTGGGGCAGGGAAGCGGGCGTATTCGTCCGTCACCAGGCCGCTCGACTCCCTGATACCCAGGCCCGCCGACTCGTTCTCCACCACCCACGCGCCGAGGACGACCCGGTTGCCGTCGAAGTCCGGCAGGGGCGCCAGCTCCTGGTAGCAGCAGAGGTCGGTGCGCGGGGTCGGCGCTTCCGTGCCGGGGCGGTGGATCGTGACGCCGGCGCCCTCGCGGCCCAGGAGGGGCTTGGCGACGTAGCCGGTGGTGTCGGCCAGCTCGCGGGGGCCGTCGAGGTAGGCGGGGAGGAGGTTGGGGTGGCCGGGGTACAGCTCCCAGAGGATCGCCAGCAGCGCCTTGTTGCTGAGCAGCATCTTCCAGGCGGGCTCGATCCACAGGGTGGTGCCGGTGCCGCCGCCGTTGTCGAGGGTGTCCAGGACGTGGTCGGCGAAGCGGTCGGTGGTGAGCCACTCCCAGGGGTAGAGCTTGAAGATGCTGCGGATGAAGCGGAGCCTGCTGTCGACGAAGCGGCCGGACAGGCGGTCCCAGCCGATCTCCTCCATGGAGATCCACTCGGTCTCCAGGCCGGCCTGCTCGGCGGTCTCCTTGAGGTAGGCGACCGTCATCAGGTCCTCGCCCAGCTCGTCGGCCTCGGAGTTCGCGAAGTACAGCGGGCTGCCGGGCGGGAGGAGGGCGGCCTGCTTCTTCCAGGCGTCGACGAGACGCTCGTGGAGGCTGTTCCACTGGTCGGCGCCGGGGAAGCTCTCCTCCATCCAGAACCACTGCGGGGGACGCGGCCTCGACGAGGGAGGTCGGGGTGTCCGCGTTGTACTCCAGGAGCTTGGCGGGCCCGGTGCCGTCGTAGCGCAGGTCGAAGCGGGCGTAGACGGAGGGGAGTTCGGCACGGCGGTGCCAGGCCTCGGTGACCGCCCCGACCACTCGCGGGTCGGTGATGCCGAGGTCGGCGAAGCGGCCGGCGGTGACGATGTGCTCGGCCGCCGCCAGGCACATGCGGTGGAGTTCCTCGACGACCTCCTCCAGCGCCTCGACCTCCGGTAGGGAGAAGACGTAGAAGGCGCTCTCGTCCCAGTAGGGGCGCAGGGGAGCCGTCCGGGTAGCGGGTGAGGGGGTAGACGCACCCCCTGCTCCTCCACTGTCTGCTGCCAGCCGGGGCGCGGCTCGGTGGTGCGGCGTTGCACGGTCGGCCTCAGCCGCCGCCGCTGCCGGAGCCGGAGCAGCCGAAGCCGCCGCGGTCGACGGCCTCGTCGCGGCTGAAGGTGCCGTAGTCGGCCCGGCCGTTGCTGACGTCGGCGTCGTAGTACCAGTCGGCGTCGGACACCTTCGACGAGCCGGGCTTCTTCTTGCCGCCCTTGCCGTACGAACCGCCGGACGAGCCCGACTTGCAGTTCTTGTCGGCGACGACCTTGTAGCCGTTGATGTAGTCGTAGCTGTCGCGGTCCACGCAGCGGCGGTCGGGGTCCGATCCGCAGGCGCTCAGGGCCGCCGCGAGCACTCCCATACCGCCGAGCACCACGGTGCTCGACCGCAGCCGTCGCCGGGTCTCTGCCATTTCCTTGTCTCCCCGTTGTCCACGCAGGTGTACGACAGTTGGGCCGATCGAGTGTACGGCCCGTGCCGGGGGTGGACTCTACGGCAGCGCCCGGCACAGCGCGTCCAGGGCCCCCGCCCAGGCGTGGTCGGGCGGGGTGCCGTAGCCGACGACGAGGGCGTCCAGCGGGGCGACGGCCGCTTCCGGGTGGCGGAACGTGGACAGGCCGTGGACGGCGAGGCCGTTCCAGGCGGCGGCCCTGACGGTCTGCTGCTCGGTGCCGGGCGGCAGTTGGAGTACGGCGTGCAGTCCGGCCGCGATGCCGGTGACGCGCACGTCGGGGGCGCGCTCGGCGAGGGCGGCGACCAGCGCGTCACGGCGGCGCCGGTAGCGCAGGCGGGCGGCCCGGACATGCCGGTCGTAGTCGCCGGAGCCGAGGAACTCCGCGAGGGTCAGCTGGTCCAGGACGCCCGGAGTGCGGCCCGCCATGCCGTCCACGGCCTCCTCGACCAGCGACGGCGGCAGCACCAGCCAGCCCAGGCGCAGGCCGGGGGCGAGGGACTTGCTGGCGGTGCCCAGATAGACGACGCGGTCGGGGTCCAGTCCCTGGAGGGAGCCGACGGGCTGTCGGTCGTAGCGGAACTCGCCGTCGTAGTCGTCCTCCAGGACCAGTCCGCCGGTGCGGCGGGCGCGGTCGATCAGTGCGGTGCGGCGTTCGGGGAGCAGGGGCAGGCCCATCGGGAACTGGTGGGAGGGGGTGAGGAGGACGGCCCCGGTGGTGGCCGGGTCGTCGTCGGGGGACGGGTGCCGCGGTCGTCGAAGGGCAGCGGGGGTGTGGCGAGGCCCGCGCGGGTGAGCAGGGCGCGGTGGTGCGGCAGGCCGTAGGACTCGACCGCCACGGAGCGCGCTCCCTGCGGCGCAGCAGGTCGGCGAGGACACCGAGGCCGCCGAGGAAGCCGGCGCAGACGACGATCCGGTCGGGGTCGGCGCGCACGCCGCGGGCGCGCGAGAGGTAGTCGGCGAGGGCGGTGCGCAGTTCGATCCGGCCGCGCGGGTCGCCGTAGCCGAGCGTTTGGTCGGGGGCGGCGGTCAGGGCGCGGCGGGCCGCCTTCAGCCACTGGGCGCGGGGGAACGACGCGAGTTCGGGCGTGCCGGGGACGAGGTCGTAGGCGGGGCGGCCCGGTGCCCGCCGGTGCGGTGCCGGGCGCTGGTCGGGGGCGGCGGGTGTCCGGTCGGCGACCCGGGTTCCGGAGCCCTGGCGGGCGGCGAGCCAGCCCTCGGCGACCAGGTCGGCGTAGGCCTCGGCCACCGTGTTGCGGGCCACGCCCAGGTCGGCGGCGAGGGAACGCGAGGAGGGCAGCCGGGTGCCGGGCGCCAGCCGGCCGCCGCGGACGGCCTCGCGCAGGGCGTCGGTGAGACCGCGGCGCAGGCCGGGGCCGGAGCGGTCCAGGTGCAGGTCGACGCCGAAAGTGGCCCACGGTTTCCCCATGGAAATGGACCATACTCCTGGGCTGCCTCGCTCCTAGGCTCAAGACCATGACGACGAACGCGAACACCACCGCCGCCCCCGGCTTCGCCCCCGAGGAGGCCCCCCGCCTGGAGTGGGCCAAGCACGCTCCCGAGGTCTACAAGGCGATGATCCGGCTCGACACGGCCGCCAAGCGGGGGCTGGACCCGACGCTGTACGAGCTGGTGAAGATCCGCGCCTCCCAGATCAACCACTGCGCCCTCTGCATCGACATGCACACCAAGGACGCACTCGCGGCCGGCGAGAGCGTGGAACGGATCATCCAGCTCAGCGCGTGGGAGGAGTCGCGGCACTACTACACGGAGAAGGAGCTGGCGGCGATCGAGCTGACCGAGGCGGTGACGGTCCTGACCGACGGCTTCGTGCCCGACGCGGTCTACGAGAAGGCCGCCGCGCACTTCGAGGAGCCGGAGCTGGCGCAGCTGATCGCCGCGATCACGGTGATCAACGCCTGGAACCGCTTCGGCGTGACGTGCCGGATGACGCCGGGTCACTACACGCCGGGGCAGCACGGATGACGGCCCGTACGACCCGTACGACCCGTACGACCCGCCTGGACGACGGTGTGCGCTCGGCGCTGGGGGCGCTGAGCGCCGCCGCCAAGCGGGGCCTGGGCGATCCGGCCCTCGCGGAGCTGGTGCAGATCCGCGCCTCGCAGCTCAACCACTGCGCGTTCTGCCTGGACATGCATCTGGGCATCGCGCGCAAGGAGGGTGTCGGTGAACGGCAGCTCGATCTGCTCGCCGCGTGGGAGGAGGCCGAGGGGGTCTTCGACGCTCGGGAGCGGGCCGCGCTGGCGCTCACCGAGGCGGTCACGGTCCTGACGGAGGGGTTCGTGCCGGACGAGGTGTACGAGGAGGCCGCCCGGCACCTCGACGCCGACCGGCTGGCCCACCTGCTCGCGCTGATCACCGCCATCAACAGCTGGAACCGGCTGATGGTCGGCCGGCGGATTCCCCGGGGAGCACACAGTGGTGACCAAGACCGACCGCTTCCGCGCCCTCGCACCACGGCCGGGTCCCCGGCGACCCCCTCGTCCTGCCCGGGCCCTGGGACGCGGCGAGCGCCCGGGTGTTCGCGGAGGCCGGGTTCCCGGCGCTCGCCACGCCCAGCGCGGGGGTTGCGGCCTCCCTCGGGTACGAGGACGGGGCGACTCCGGCCGACGAGATGTTCGCGGCGGTGGCGCGGATCGCGCGGGCCGTGGACGTGCCCGTCTCCGCGGACGTCGAGGACGGGTACGGGCTGGCGCCGAAGGAGCTGGTGGAGCGGCTGCTGGAGGCGGGCGCCGTGGGCTGCAACCTGGAGGACTCCGCGAACGGGGTGCTCAAGGACCCGCGGGAGCACGCGGAGTGGCTCGCCGAGGTGCGGGCGGCGGCCGGGGACCGGCTGTTCGTCAACGCCCGCATCGACACGTTCGTCCGCGGTGTCGACGACCCGGGCGCGGCGATCGAGCGGGCCGCGCTGTACGTCGGCGCGGGCGCCGACTGCGTGTACCCGATCTTCGCCCCGACCGGCGTACTGCCGCTGCTGCGGGCCGGGATCCAGGGGCCGGTCAACGTCGGCGCGGTGCCCGGGGAGGGCCCCTCGCCCGCCGAACTCGGCGGACTCGGGGCCACCCGGATCACGTTCGGGCCGGGACTCCAGCGGCGCGCGACCCGGGCCCTGCGGGAGATCGCGGCCGAACTGACGGAACAGACGGGACCGACGGAACCGACGGAACCGACGGAGTGAGGGTCAGGGCAGCCACTTCTTCCAGACGGACTCGTGGCTGTCCACCCACTTCTTCGCCGCCTCCTCGGGCCGCATCTTCTGCTCGGCGATCATCAGGGAGACCTGGTTCTGGTCCTCGGTCGTCCACTTGAAGTTCTTCAGGAACTCCGCCGCCTTGCCGCCGTCCTCCGCGAAGTCGGCGTTGAGGTACTTCTGCAGCGGGGTGACCGGGTAGGCGCAGTCGACCTTCGCCGGGTCGGCGTCGCAGCCCTCCTTGTAGGGCGGCAGCTTCACCTCGGTCATCGGGACCTTCTCGAAGAGCCACTGGGGGATGTACCAGTAGGTCAGGAAGGGCTTCTTCTCCTTGGCGAACTGCTTGATCTGGGTGATCTGGGCGGCCTCGGAGCCGGCGAAGACGACCTTGTAGTCCAGGTCGAGATTCTCGACCAGGGCCTTGTCGTTGGTGACGTAGGACGGGGAACCGTCCATCAGCTGGCCCTTGTCGCCGCTCTCCGCGGTGCGCATCAGCTCGGCGTACTTGTCGAGGTTCTTCCAGTCGGTCACGTCCGGGTGCTTCTTCGCGAAGTACGTCGGGACGAACCAGCCGATGTGCCCGGTGACGCCGAGGTCGCCGCCGGGGGCGATGGTCTTCTTGTCCTCGACGTAGCGCTGCTCCTGCTCGGGGTGGCCCCAGTCCTCCAGGATGGCGTCGACCCGGCCCTGGCTGAGCGCGTCCCAGGCGGGGACCTCGTCGACCTGGACGGTGTCGACGCGGTAGCCCAGCTCGTGCTCCAGCAGGTACTGGGCGACGGCCACGTTGGCCTGGGCGCCGACCCAGGACTGCACGGACAGGGTCACCGTCCTGGCGCCCTGGGCGTTGGCGTACGGGGACGCCTGCTTGGTCATGTCGGCGGCGCCGCAGCCGGTCAGCAGCGTCAGCGCGGCGACCGAGGCGATGGCGGTGGTGGTACGCATCCGCATGTCAGGCCCCCTTCTTCGTACGGCGTTCGGTCGGCTGGGTGACCCGGTCGAGCATCAGACCGAGGCAGACGATCGCCGCGCCGGCCACCAGGCCGGTCGCCAGGTCGCCCTGGGCCAGGCCGAAGACGACCTGGTAGCCGAGCGCGCCACCGCCGACCAGGCCGCCGATGATGACGACGGCGAGGACCAGGACGACACCCTGGTTGACGGCGAGCAGCAGGGACCGGCGGGCCAGCGGGAGCTGGACCTGGCGCAGTTGCTGCCCGCTGGTGGCACCGAGCGAGCGGGCCGACTCCAGCGCGGCCGGGTCGACCTGGCGCAGCCCCTGGGCGGTGATGCGGACGACGGCCGGGAGAGCGTAGACGACCGCGGCGGCCACGGCGGGCGCGCGGCCCACGCCGAAGAGGGCGACGACCGGGATCAGGTACACGAACTGCGGCATCGTCTGGAAGACGTCCAGGACGGGCCGGAGCGCGCGCTCGAAGCGGTCGCTGCGGGCGGCGGCGATACCAGTGGCGAAGCCGATGACCAGGGTCACGGCGACGGCGGCGAGGACCTGCGAGAGCGTGTCCAGGGACGGGTTCCACACACCGAGCACGCCGATCGCGGCCATGGCGAGGACGGCGGTGAGCGCGGTGCGCCAGGTGCCGATCAGCCAGGCGAGGACGGCGACGATCAGCAGTACGGACCACCAGGGCAGCCACTGGAGGCCGTCCCGGAGCGGGTTGAGGACCCAGCTGGTGAAGTGGGCGGCCCAGTCGGCGGTGCCGCCGATGACGGGGACGCCGGAGTAGAGGTGGGCGGTCATCCAGTCGACGGCCCGGTTGACGGGCTCGGCGATGTCCACCTCCCATGCCTCGGGCCAGTCGAGGAACCCGGCGAGCCGTCCGGCGACCGCGACAGCGCGGCGGCGGCCAGGGCGTACAGCCAGGTCAGCGGGGACTTCCCGGATTCGCCGAGCCGCTCCCCGCCGCGCCGGTCACCCGGTCCAGGACGACGGCGAGCAGCACGATCGGGATGCCGGCCGCGAGTGCCGCGCCCACGTCGACCGAGGCGAGCGCCTGGTAGACGCGGTCGCCGAGGCCGCCGGCGCCGATGACGGAGGCGATGACGGCCATGGACAGCGCCATCATGATCGTCTGGTTGACGCCGAGGAGGAGTTCCTTGCGGGCCAGCGGGATGCAGGCGGTCAGCAGCCGCTGGCGGGCGGTGGTGCCGAGGGACTCGACGGCCTCCAGGACCTCCTTGTCGGCGCCGCGCAGGCCGAGGGCGGTGAGCCGGGCCATGGGTGGGGCGGCGTAGACGACGGTGGCCAGGACGGCGGCGGGGACGCCGATGCCGAAGACCAGGACGACGGGGAGGAGGTAGGCGAAGGCGGGCAGCACCTGCATGGTGTCGAGCACCGGGCGCAGGACGCGGTCCATCCGGTCGGACAGGCCGGCGGCCAGGCCGAGCAGGGAGCCTACGACGACCGACGCGAGCACGGCGACGACCATGAGCGCGAGGGTCTGCATGGTCGGCACCCACATGCCGAGCAGGCCGCAGGCCAGGAACGCGGCGGCCGTGCCGATCGCCAGCTTCACGCCGGCCACGCGCCAGGCGATCAGGGCGCCGATCGCGGTGACCCCGGCCCAGCCGACGGCGAGGAGGGCGAGGTACACGGCGCGTACGGCGATGACGACGACGTTGCTGACGTGGCCGAAGAAGTAGAGGAACAGCGGGTGGCTGTCGCGGTTGTCGATGATCCAGTCGCTGGCCTTGCCGAGGGTTCGGAGACGTCGACGGTGAGGGCGGTGGGCCAGGTGGTGCCGCCCCACTGGATGGCGGCTATGGGGACGAGGATCGCGGCGGCGACTGCCAGGATCAGCAGCTTGCGTACGGCTGGGTTGGTGAGGATGCCTGGCGGGGCGGCCTTCTGGGGCGTTGCAGTGATCGTGGCCATCACGCCGGCTCCTCGCTGGTGGCGGGGGCGGGGTGGTCGGCTTGCGGCGCTGGGCCGGTGCCTCCCCCACGCTCGGCTTCGCTCGCGCGGGGGACCCCCATCGCCCACCCGTGCCGCCCCGGCGGCACGACTGCCCGCAGCCGCGGCGGGGGTTGCGTCGGCTGCGTCAGCCGTGGCCGTTGTGCCCGCTACCACCGACAGCAGCGCGTCCGCGTCGACCACGCCCAGGCAGCGGCCGTCGTCCATGACGCGGGCCGGGGAGCCGGCGCGGGCGACGGCCTCGATGGCCTCCGACACCGTGGCTTCGGGACGGAGCGCGGGGCCGGTGCCGGCCTCGTCGGCCGAGGAGGCGGGGCGCATGGCCGTACGGACCGTGAGGACCTGCTCGCGCGGGACGTCGCGGACGAACTCGCGGACGTAGTCGTCGGCGGGCGAGCCGACGATCTCCTCGGGGGTGCCGAGCTGCACGACGCGGCCGTCGCGCATCAGCGCGATGCGGTCGCCCAGGAGGGCTTCCTGGAGGTCGTGGGTGATGAAGACCATCGTGCGGCCCTCCTCGCGGTGCAGCCGGACGACCTCCTCCTGCATGTCCCGCCGGATCAGCGGGTCGAGCGCGCTGAACGGTTCGTCGAAGAGCAGCACCTGGGGGTCGACGGCGAGCGCGCGGGCCAGGCCGACGCGCTGGCGCTGGCCGCCGGAGAGCTGGCCGGGGCGGCGGTGCTCCAGGCCCTCCAGGCCGACCTTGGCGACGATGGCGGCGGCGCGCTCGCGGCGCTCGGCGCGGCCCATGCCCTGGACCTCAAGGCCGTAGGCCACGTTGTCGAGGACCGTGCGGTGCGGGAGCAGGCCGAAGTGCTGGAAGACCATCGCGGCGCGGTGGCGGCGCAGCTCGCGCAGCCGGGACTTGTCCATCGCGCGGACGTCCTCGCCGTCGATGGCGATGGAGCCGGCCGTCGGCTCGATCAGCCGGGTCAGACAGCGTACGAGGGTGGACTTGCCGGAGCCGGACAGGCCCATGACGACGAAGACCTCGCCCTTGCGCACGTCGAAGGAGACGTCGGCCACGGCGGCCGTGCAGCCGGTGCGCGAGCGCAGCTCGGCCGGGCTCAGGGCGGCCAGCTCGGGGTCGGCGGGGATCCGGGCGGCCTTGGGGCCGAAGACCTTCCACAGGCCGTCCACGGAGAAGACCGGGGCGGCGGAATCGGTGGCCTCGGGCGTACCCGGCGGCGTACTGGCGCTGGTGGTGGTACTCATCGGGCGTCACCACCGATCAGCTCGACGGCGCGCTCGCCGACCATGAGGACGCCGATCATCGGGTTCACGGCGGGCATGGTCGGGAAGACGGAGGCGTCGGCGATGCGGATGCCCTCCAGGCCGCGGACGCGCAGCTCGGGGTCGACGACGGCCTGCTCGTCGGTGGCGGCGCCCATTCGGCAGGTGCCCGCCGGGTGGTAGACGGTGTGGGCGACCTTGCGGGCGTACTCGCTCAGCTCCTCGTCGCCGGTGACGTCCGGGCCGGGGCAGACCTCGCGCCCTGAGCCAGCCGGCCAGCGGCTCGGCCTTGGCGACCTCACGGGCGATCCTGATGCCGTCGACGAGGGTGCGGCCGTCGTAGTCGTCCTCGTCGGTGAAGTAGCGGAAGTCCAGGGCGGGCTTCACGGACGGGTCGGCGCTGGTCAGGTAGAGGCGGCCGCGGGACTTCGGCTTGGGGATGTTCGGGGTCATGGAGACGCCGAACTCCGGGCGCTCGTAGCCGAGGCGCTCCGGGTTGTCCGTGAACGGGATCTGGTAGAAGTGGAACATCAGGTCGGGGCCCGGGTGTTCGGGGTCGCGGCGCACGAACAGACCGGCGTCGGAGTCCATCGCGGAGTTGTCCGGAATGGGGCCGTTGGTCTCCCACACGATCACCGACTCGGGGTGGTCGAGCAGGTTCTCGCCGACGCCGGGCAGGTCGAGCGCCACGGGTATGCCGAGGGCCTCCAGCTGGTCCTTCGGGCCGATGCCCGAGTGCAGCAGCAGGCGCGGCGAGTCGACGGCGCCGGCGCAGAGCACCACCTCGTTGCGTGCCTCGACGAGGATCTCCTCGCCGTCCTTGGTGCGGACGTGGACCCCCTCGGCGCGGGCGCCGTCGAGCTGGAGCTTGTACGCCCAGGTCTCCAGCATGACGGTGAGGTTGGGGCGTTCGTCCATCACCGGGTGCAGGTACGCCACCGAAGCCGAGGAACGCTTGTTGTTCTCGGGGTGGTAGGCGAGGTCGAAGAAGCCGACTCCCTCGGCGAACGGCTTCTTGTTGAAGCCCTCGACGCGGGGGACCTCCAGGGCCTTCTGCGCGGAGTCGACGAAGTCGCGGGCGATGGCGTTCCGGTCCTTCTCGTCGACCGGGACGATGTTGTTCTTCAGCCGCGCGTAGTACGCCTCCATCGGCACCGCGCCCCAGCCCTTGGCGCCGGCCGCCTCCCACTCGTCCCAGTCGGAGGGCAGCGGCTTGAAGGCGATGAGCGTGTTGTGCGAGGAGCAGCCGCCGAGCACCCGGGCGCGGCTGTGCCGGATGTGCGAATTGCCGCGTGGCTGCTCGGTGGTCGGGTAGTCGTAGTCCAGCTCGCCGCCGAGCAGGCCCATCCAGCGGCGCAGGGTCAGCACGTCGTCGCGGCCGACGTCGCTGGGGCCGCCCTCGATGACGGCGACGGTGACGTCCGGGTTCTCGGTGAGGCGGGGAGGCGATCACCGATCCCGCGGTGCCGCCGCCTATGACGACGTAGTCGTAGACGTGGGAGGTCTCGGGCATGGGGGTACTCCAGAGGGTGAGCGGACGGGGAGCCGGGCGGCCCGGGTGAGGTGCGGGCGGGGTGGAGTGGGGCGGGCGGAGCGAAGCGGCGTCAGCCGGCGAACCAGCGGACGGGCTTCGGGGCGAGGTTCTGGTAGACGTGCTTGCTCTCGCGGTACTCGGCGAGGCCCGCGGGACCCAGTTCGCGGCCGACGCCGCTCTTGCCGAAGCCGCCCCACTCCGCCTGCGGGAGGTAGGGGTGGAAGTCGTTGATCCAGACGGTGCCGTGCCGGAGCCGGCCCGCGACCCGGCGGGCCCGTCCCGCGTCGGCGGTCCAGACGGCACCGGCCAGACCGTACTCGGTGTCGTTGGCGAGGGCTACGGCCTCGTCCTCGGTGCGGAAGGTCTCGACGGTGAGCACCGGTCCGAAGACCTCCTCCCGTACGACCTTCATCTCCCGGTGGCAGTGGTCGAGGACGGTCGGCTCGTAGAAGTAGCCGGTCTCCGGCCGCTGGGGGGACGGCTCGGGGCGCTTGCCGCCGCAGCGCAGCTCGGCGCCCTCGGCCAGCGCGGAGGCGACGTAGTCCTCGGTCTTGGCGCGCTGCTGCTCGGAGACGAGCGGGCCGCACTCGACACCGTCCTCGGTGCCGCGGCCGAGGCGGATCCTCGCGGCGCGGCGGGCGAGTTCGGCGACGAAGCGTTCGCGGACCGACTCCTCGATGATGAGCCGGCCGCCGGCGGAGCAGACCTGGCCGCTGTGGATGAAGGCGGCGTTGAGGGCCTGGTCGACGGCGGTGTCGAAGCCCTCCTCGGTCTCGCAGGCGTCGGCGAAGACGACGTTGGGGTTCTTGCCGCCGAGTTCGAGGGCGACCTTCTTGACGGTGACGGCGGCGGCCTGGGCGACCTTGGTGCCGCTGATCAGGCCGCCGGTGAAGGGAGACCAGGTCGACGTCGGGGTGCTCGGCGAGGCGGGCGCCGACGCTGTGGCCGGGACCGGTGACGATGTTGGCGACGCCGGTGGGGAGGCCGGCCTCGGTCAGCAGGTCGATCAGGGCGACGGTGGTCATCGGGGTGATCTCGCTGGGCTTGATCACGAAGGTGTTGCCCGCGGCGAGCGCAGGGCGATCTTCCAGCTGGCCTGGAGGAGCGGGTAGTTCCAGGGCGTGATCATCGCGCAGACGCCGACCGGCTCGTGCACGACGACGCTGTGGATGTCGGGCGAGCCCGCGTCGACGACCCGGCCGGGGGCCTCACCGGCGACCAGGTCGGCGAAGTAGCGGAAGGCGTCGGCGACGCAGTCGATGTCGACCCGGCCCTCTTCGACGGTCTTGCCCGCGTCGCGGCTCTCCAGCAGGCCGAGCGGCTCGCGGTCGCGTACGAGGAGGTCGGCGACGCGGCGCAGCAGGGCGGCGCGTTCGGCGACCGGGGTGTGCGGCCACTCGCCCGTGTCGAAGGCGCGCCGGGCGGCGGCCACCGCGAGGTCGGTGTCCTTCTCGTCGCCCTCCGCGATGACGGCGAACGGCCGGGCGTCCGCGGGGTCGAGGATCTCGCGGGTGGCGCCGGAGGACGCCGCCAGCCACTCGCCTCCGCGTGAATGGTCCGGTGCGCCCGCTCCGCCGGAGTTTCCGTGCTGTTCGCCATGATCGGTATTGCCTTCCGTTCCTGTTCAACCCCCCTGTGTCACACGCGTGTCACTCCCGGGGACCGTGAGCCCCTGCCCACCGGCCCCGCATGCATGCCGAACCGGTGGCCGAAAGTGCGGCGCATCACTAAGAAAAGGGATGGATGGGTATGAAGCGCGCACATGGACGCGTCGGTTTCCTTTGACTAGGGTCAAGGAATGGAGCCAGTGACAGAGGGCGCGGCAGAGAGCGCGGTGACCGGGGGCGCGGTGGCGGGAGGACGTCACGGCGCTGCGGCACTTCAACCGTTACTTCACGCGCCGCATCGGCGTCCTCGACGACCGCTATCTCGGCCAGGACCGCCCGCTCGGCGAGGCCCGGCTGCTCTTCGAGATCGCCGAGAGCGGCTCCGGGGTCTCCCTACGGGACCTGCGCGTCCGCCTCGGCCTGGACGCCGGGTACCTGAGCCGGATGGTGAGGGCCCTGGAGGCGCAGGGCATGGTCCGGCTGAGCGTGCACCCCGGCGACAGCCGGCTGCGTACGGTCGAGCCGACCCCCGCCGGACGGGCCGAGGTCGCGGAGCAGAACCGCCGGGCCGACGTGCTCGTCTCCGGGCTCCTCCAGGGACTCGCCCCAAACCAGCGCCGGCGGCTGACCGACGCCATGGCCACCGCCCAGCGCCTGCTGCGGCTGGCCGCCGTCACCGTCACACCGGTCGACGCCCGCGCCCCGGACGCCCGCGCCTGCCTGGCCGCCTACGCCGCCGACCTGGACGCGCGCTTCCCCGAGGGCTTCGACCCCTCCGACCTCGTGGGGCCCGAGGAGGTGTCGGGGGACGCCGGGGCGTTCCTCGTCGCGTACGAGGAGGGGGCGGCCGGCCGGCTGCGGGGCGCTGCGGCGGTCGGCACCCGGGGTCGGCGAGATCAAGCACGTGTGGGTGCACCCCGGCGCCCGGCGGCTCGGGCTGGCCCGGCGCCTGCTCGACGGGCTGGAGGGCGAGGCCGCCGCGCGCGGCCTGACCGTCGTACGGCTCGACACGCACGCCGTGCTCACCGAGGCGCGGGCGATGTACGAGGCGTCCGGCTACACCGAGATCCCGGCGTACTCCGACCATGTCTACGCCGGGCACTGGTTCGAGAAGCGGCTGCCGCGAGCCTGACAACGGGCGCGGGCCCCGTCCCGGAACCGGAACGGGGCCCGTGCGGGCGGGGTGGGTTCAGATGAGGCCGAGAGCGCGGACCGCCTCGCGCTCCTCCGACAGCTCCTTGACGGAGGCGTCGATGCGGGCGCGGGAGAACTCGTTGATGTCCAGGCCCTGGACGATCTCGTACTTGCCGTCCTTGGTGGTGACCGGGAAGGAGGAGATGATGCCCTCCCGGGACGCCGTAGGAGCCGTCCGACGGGATGCCCATGGAGGCCCAGTCGCCCTCGGCGGTGCCGTTGACCCAGGTGTGGACGTGGTCGATGGCGGCGTTGGCGGCGGAGGCGGCCGACGAGGCGCCGCGGGCCTCGATGATGGCGGCGCCGCGCTTGGCGACGGTCGGGATGAAGTCCTCGGCCAGCCACTTCTCGTCGCCCACGACCTCGGCGGCGTTCTTGCCGGCGATGGTGGCGTTGAAGATGTCCGGGTACTGGGTGGCGGAGTGGTTGCCCCAGATGGTCAGGCGCTTGATGTCGGTGACCGACGAGCCCGTCTTCTTCGCGAGCTGGGTCAGCGCGCGGTTGTGGTCCAGGCGGGTCATGGCGGTGAAGCGCTCGGCCGGTACGTCCGGGGCGGCGGCCTGGGCGATCAGGGCGTTGGTGTTGGCCGGGTTGCCGACGACGAGGACCTTGATGTCGTCCGCGGCGTGGTCGTTGATGGCCTTGCCCTGCGGCTTGAAGATGCCGCCGTTGGCCTCCAGGAGGTCGCCGCGCTCCATGCCCTTGGTGCGGGGGCGGGCGCCGACGAGGAGGGCGACGTTGGCGCCGTCGAAGGCGACGTTCGGGTCGTCGGTGATCTCGATGCCCTGGAGGAGCGGGAACGCGCAGTCGTCCAGCTCCATCGCGGTGCCCGCGGCGGCGTTGAGCGCCGGGGTGATCTCCAGGAGGCGCAGCTTGACCGGCACGTCCGCGCCGAGCAGCTGGCCGGAGGCGATGCGGAAGAGCAGGGCGTAACCGATCTGGCCGGCCGCGCCGGTGACGGTGACGTTCACGGGAGTGCGGGTCATGGCGTTCTCCGTATGACAGCTGGCGGTGGGGCGTCCCTGCCCCGGGCGTTTGATCGATCTCTTGGTATCAAGAGATCGATCCAGCCGTCAGGCTATCGCGCCTCCCGTACCCGGGACGTCCGGGTCGGTGTGGCCCGGCCCACAGGACCACCGCCGGATCACCCGCGCGCGCGAACGGCGTGCGGAACCGAGGGCATGAAAAGGCGGCCGCCTGTCCGGGAGAGGGAGGACGAAGGCGACCGCCGTTCGGGGATACCGTTGCCGGACTCCCGTGGGGGTACTTCTCGCGTGCCCCTGACTCCGCGGGCCATGCCTGCCGCGGACGATTTTTCTCTCCGCGGCTACTTCGTGCAGCCCTTCTGGCCCGCCGCCAGCGTCACGCACGCCTTGGCGTCGGCCGCGGACTTCACCGCCACCATCGGGGTGTACGCGACGGTGTCGGCGGCCCCGGTGATCGAGCCCGTCTGCGGGCTCGCGCCGTCCGCGCTCACCTGCACCTCGTCGCCCTGGGCGGCCTGGGTGACCCGGGCCCACGCCGCGCCGCAGATCTTGCTGTAGCGGACCTCGACGGCGGCCGTGCCGACGGTGGCGGTCGCGGCGGTGGTCACCAGGTCGCCGCCGCAGCCCATGATCTCCGGGTCCTTGCCGGTGCAGGCGTCGCCGCTGCACTTCACACCGGGCGGCAGCTCGGGGTCGGAGCTGACGGTGGGCGACGGGGACGGTTTCGCGCCCTCGTTCTTCTTCTCACCACCGTCGTTCAGAAGGAAGAAGGCGCCCGCGATCACGACGAGCACGCCGACGACGCCCGCGACGAACGTCGTCATCCGCTTGCTGCCGCCGCCGGCGGGCCGGGTCCGCGAACGGGAGCCGCCGTGCGGGGGCTCGCCGTACGAACCCGAGGGCGTCGGGGAGGCCGAGGGTCGGTGGCCGTTCAGTGCGGCGGCGGCCGGCGCCGCCGGACCCCGCGCGGCTTCCCCCGAGTCGGCCCGGGTCCCGGACCACGCCGTACGGTCACCGGTCGGCGCCGGTCCCCGGTACCCGGCGATGCCCCATGAGTTGCCGTCGGTCGCGCCGCCGGACGACGGGACGGAGGGAGCGCCCGGCGCACCGCCGCCCCGGACCGTACCGACGGCCGAGTCGGGGCTGTCGGCGGCCGTCGGCTGCGCGGGAACCGTCGGCGGCAGCGTGGGTGCCACACCGGCCGGCCCGGCGATCCCGGGCGTGGCCGTGGCGCCGCCACCGTGTCGGCCGGTCCGGCTCCCCTTGCCGCTCCGGCCGCCGTTGCCCGACTTGGCCGCGGGCGTGCCCAGCTCGCCGAGCGCGGCGCGCGCCTGGGAGATCCGGATGGCCTCCATGGTCATGTCATGGCGCATCTCCGAGCGGCTCCAGGCCCGCTCGGCCAGCTCCCACATGGTGGTCAGGTGGACGGGATTGGTCCGCGTCACCTCGGCGAGGGCCACGATGGCGCCCTTCGGCGCCAGCAGCCGGCCGTTCAGATAGCGCTCCCAGGACGTCTTGCTGTAGCCCGTGGCGTCGGCCACCGACGCGATGCTCAGCTCACTGCGGTCCACGAGTCGGCGCAACTGACTTGTGAACTCTCTGATCTGCGGATCGAGTTCATCCGGCAAGGCCTTCCAACGAGGCATTGCTTCCCCCTCTTCCCCCCGGTGACGTGCTGTTCGTTCCCCGTTTGGTCCTCGCGCGCGGCGTCCCGCGTGGAGTCCCCGTTCTGGCTACCCACAGGGATGCGCCCGGTCAGGATCTCAGTTCCCGGGGGTGGGGGCGCACAGGAGCACAGGGGTCGCGAACATGCACCGTCGCACGCTCACCGACCCGTGGTCCAGTGTCCCACCGGCGTTCCCCTGCCCGGAACCGAACCCCGTTTTTCGCGGCTCGCGTAGCGGAGTAGCGGAACGGTCACTTCCGTGCCACAGCGCCCCGACAGGCGTTGAACAGGGCGTTCGCCGTGCAGGAGGGTTGGTCCCGGCGGGCGGCCCGTCCTCCCACGGGGGTGAGGACGGGCCGTTCGCTAACTCACCGTGAAGTGCAGGGTGTCCTTCAGGAAGGGGATCTCCAGCCACGGTTTCGGCTGGGCCATCATCGCCAGCAGGACGATGGAGAGGCCGAGGACGCCGTAGGTGGTGATGTCCGTGAAGCGGGAGCGCACGGCGAGCATGCCGACATCGGGCAGCACCCAGCGCAGCGCGGCGCCGACCAGCAGGGCGGTGCCGATCAGCAGGGTCCCGTAGCGGAACACGTCCAGCGCGGTCAGCAGCAGGCCGAGGCCCACCAGGCCGACCACGAGGAGGATCGGCCACTGCCGGGCGGGCGCCGGGGCGTCACCGGCGGCGGCCCGGCCGCCGCCCTCGGGGCGCGCGGTGTCGCGGGTGAAGAGCGGGAACCGGCGGGTGATCCGCCGCGGCCTGCCCTCGGCGTCGGGCGCGCTGACGGGGTCCCGGACGGTGATGTCCTCCGGGTGCCCCGCGTGCTCCCGGTGCTCCGCGTGCTTCCGGTGCCCCGAGTCCTCCGCGTGCTCCGAGCGCTCGGCGTCGGTGTCGTCAGCCGGCACTGCGCTCCGCCGCCTCCACCACGTTGACGAGCAGCTGGGCCCGGGTCATCGGGCCGACGCCTCCGGGGTTCGGGGAGATCCAGGCGGCGACCTCGGCCACGCCGGGGTGGACGTCGCCCATGATCTTGCCCTCGGCGTTGCGCGAGACGCCCACGTCGAGGACGGCCGCGCCCGGCTTGACGTCCTCGGGGCGGACCAGGTGCGGGGAGCCGGCCGCGGCGACGACGATGTCCGCGCGCTTGAGGTGGGCGGACAGGTCCCGGGTACCGGTGTGGCACTGGGTCACGGTGGCGTTCTCGCTGCGCCGGGTGAGCAGCAGCGGCATCGGGCGGCCGATCGTGACGCCGCGGCCGACGACCACGACCTCGGCGCCCTTGATCTCCACGCCGTGGCGGCGCAGCAGGGTGAGGATGCCGTTGGGGGTGCAGGGCAGCGGTGCCGGCTCGTTCAGGACGAGGCGGCCGAGGTTCATCGGGTGCAGGCCGTCCGCGTCCTTGTCCGGGTCCATCAGTTCCAGGATGCGGTTCTCGTCGATGCCCTTGGGCAGCGGCAGCTGGACGATGTAGCCGGTGCAGGTGGGGTCCTCGTTCAGCTCGCGGACGACCGCCTCGATCTCCTCCTGCGTCGCCGTACCCGGCAGTTCGCGCTGGATGGAGGCGATGCCGACCTGCGCGCAGTCGCGGTGCTTGCCGGCGACGTACTTCTGGCTGCCGGGGTCGTCGCCGACCAGGACGGTGCCGAGGCCGGGTGTGACGCCCCTCTCCTTCAGCGCCGCCACGCGGGCGGTCAGTTCGGACTTGATCGCGGCTGCGGTGGCCTTGCCATCGAGAATCTGGGCGGTCATGCCCCCATCCTCGCGGATGACCGGCCCCCGGTTCCAATCCGGCCGACATCCGGGCACCGGCGAAGCGCTCACCGGGCGCCGGCCGGGGCCTCGACCGGGGTGTCGACCGGTCGCCCGGGGGCGCGTCCCACCCCGGCGGATCGCGATCGACGCTGTTGCACTTGCACAACACCTTGCGGCCGGGCTGGACAAGTAAGAGATAGGTCAAGAACGATTGGGCACAAGCACAGTGCCGCGGGGCCGTACCGGGGGACGAACCGCCACGAAGTACCTCCTCCGCATCGAGCCACGCGTCGTCCCCGCACGTGACAGCTACGGAGGAAGTCCCGCATGAGTTTCGGCGACCCGAACAACCCCTACGGTCCGCCGCAGGGCCAGCAGGGCCAGCAGCACGGCCAGCAGCCGAACTACGGCTACCCCCAGCAGCAGCCCCAGGGCCAGCCCGGCTACGGTTGCCCCGCCGCCCCGCCGGTCCAGCCCTACGGCGGCGGCTACGCCCCGCCCCCGCGGTCATGCCCGGCACGGTGAAGGCCGCGCGCGTGATGCTGTTCGTGCTGGGCGCCTGTCAGGTCATCGGCGGCGTGCTGATGATCGCGGCCAGCTCCTGGTTCGCCGACTACATCGAGGACGAGGTCAACTCCGACCCCACCATCTCGGCGCAGGACGCGGACACCGTCACGAGCATCGGCGCGGGCCTCATGATCGGCGTCGGCGTGATCTTCCTGGCGTTCGCGTTCTGGGCGATATTCACAGGTGTCAAGTTCGCCACCGGCCGGGGCGGTCCGCGGGTCTCCGCGATCGTCTACGGCTCGGTCGTGACGCCCTGGTCAGCGTGATCAACCTGCTGGGTGCCAACATCTTCGCCCTGATCAGCCTGGTGCTCGGCATCCTGATCATCGTCTTCTGCGCCAACAAGAACGGCAGTTACTGGTTCAACCGCCCGCAGTACTAAACCGGCGCCCGCCAGGGCACACTTCGCGCCAATCAAGCCATGGGGCCGTGTCTCACCCGTACGAGGGAGACACGGCCCCGGTGCGTCGCAATAGTTCTGACGTGGGTAGCCGTCAGGCACGGGGAGACGCACCTTGTACAGCATCATCGTGGTACCTCCGCCGACCACGGAGGACGAACACACCCGCGCCCAGTTCCGGCTCGCACCCGGCGAACGGCTCGTCTTCGGGCGGTCCGTGCCCGAGGGCGGACTGCTGATCGGGCACGACGGAGTGTCCCGCAGAGCCGGTGAGATCACCCGCCCACGGCACCTTCTGGGCCCTGAGCAACCTGTCCGCCCACCAGACCTACGTGGTGGAGAACCCGGAGGGCGCCGGCGAGCACATCAAGGTGGCGCGGGCCGGCTGGACGCCCCGGTGCCGTTCGAGTTCTCGCGGATCGTGCTGCCCGCCGCGGGCGACCTGCTGCCGGTCGAGGTGTGGGCACCGCGCCACGACTATCTGCGCGCCGAGGACGGCACCGACGGCGAGCCGACCGCCCCGGCCTTCTCCGTCGACCGCACCAAACGGTACTTCGCGGTCCTGGCCGCCCTGTGCGAACCGCGGCTGCGCGGGGCGCCGCACGCGCCGCTGCCGACCGTCGAGCAGGTCGTCGAGCGGCTGCGGCCGGGCTGGCCGGCCGCGTCGCGCACGTCCGTCCAGTGGAACATCGACTACCTGGCCGGTGAAGCTGCGGCTGAAGCCGGGCCCGGAGACGGCGGAGGCGGGCGCGCGGCTCAACGGCAAGAAGGAGTCCCTGGTGTCCATGGCGCTCCGCTTCGACCTCGTACGGGAGGACGACCTCGTGGTCCTCGCGGCACCGCCGCGCCGGGTGCCCCGGTGACCGAGCCGTACGCCGTCCCCCGTGCCGAAGGGTTACCGGGTCGGCGTCTGGGAGGTGCGGGCGCCGATCGCGACGGGCGCCTTCGGCAGCGTGTACGAGGCCCGCAGGGCCGGCAGGGCGACGCCGACGGCCTTCCGCGCACGGCCGCCCTGAAGTTCCTGCCGACCGGTACGGGCACCCCGCGCCAGCTGACCCACCTGCGCGAACTCGTCGAGCGGGAGGTCGAGTTGCACCGCCGGCTGCGGCGGCCCCGGCTGGTGCGGATGTACCAGACCCTCGTCGTCGACGACCCGGCCCGCCCCGCGCTCGACGGCGCCACCGTCCTCGTACTCGAGAAGGCGGAGGGATCCCTGTCCGCCCTGCTTGTCCGCGTCGCCGCGCCCGGCCGCCGGGCCCGCGCTGGTCGCCCAGGTGTGCGAGGGCCTGGCCCAGCTACATCACGCCGGGTGGGTGCACGGCGACCTGAAACCGGCCAACGTGCTGCTGATGAGGGACGGTTCGGCCCGGCTCGCCGGACTTCAACATGGCCGCCGAACTGGAGGGCACCCACACTTACACCCCCGCCTTCTCCACCCCCGACTACACCCCCGCCCGAACTGCTCTGGTCCGAGATCGGCGAACGCGGCCGGCGGATCCAAGCCCTCCGCCGACGTCTGGGCCTTCGGCGTCCTCGCCCACCTCGTCCTCACCGGCTCCTTCCCCGCTGCCCGGCGGCACCCGGCGGCCCGCCGCGACGCCGGGGCCGCCTACAGCGCGCGGCACCGAGGAGCTGCGTCTGTCGCCCGCGCTGCCCGAGGCGTGGCGGGAGATCGTGCGCGCGTGCCTGACCCGTACGCACGCCGAACGCATCGCCATCGGACGCCCTGTTGCGGCGGGTGGCGGCGGCCGCTGGGAGGTACGGGCGGCCGGTCCGTCCTGCCGCGCCGCGCGGGCCCCCCGGCGCACGGCTCTCGCCGCGGCGGCCGCCACCGTGGCCGCCGCCGCGCTCGGCTACGGCATCAGCACCCGCGCCGGCGACGACGGCCCCGGCGCCGCACCCGGCGGCCGGGGGTCCCGGCGGCACCGCGACCGTCTCCGCCGCCTCCTACGGTGCCGGTGAACTGCGCACCGACCGGGACGTGCCGGCCGCCTACCGCCTGCTGATCGTCGAGACGGCGCACGACTGCGACCGCGAGGAGGTCAGCCCGCCCCTGATCGCGGCCATGCTGAAGGTGGAGAGCGACTTCGACCCGGCCCTCGCGGACCCCGCGAAGAACGAGTACGGAATCGCCCGCTGGACCCCGAGCGTCCTGCGCTGGTGGATGAACGAGGACGGAACCCCCGGCGAGGAGGTCCCGAACCACCCTTCCCACCCGGGAGTCCATCCCGGCGATGGGCCGCTACCTGTGCTGGATCACCCCGCGCCTCGACGCCGGCCTCGCGGGCGACCGCCGGGTGCTGATCGCCGTGGCCTACCCGGACGTCGTACGACAAGGTGAACGACGCGGGCGGGGTTCCCCGAAGTACCGCGACTACGCCGCCCGCGTCGCTCACCACCTCAAGGAGTACACGCCGCCGCGGGGAGGAAGTGACCGAGAGTTACGAGGTACCGCGCGGCGACCGCCCCGGGCACGGTGTGAGCACACCGCTCCGGCGGTACGACACCGACGTTCATGGGGGAACAGTGAACATCATCAAGCCCGCCGCGCTGCTCGTCGCGGCATCGGCCCTGGTCGCCGGCTCCACGGTCGCGGCCACGGCCGCCGCCGACCCGGCCGGCACCCGGGTGACCGCGCTCCAGCAGGCCGCCGACGAGGTACTGGCCGACAGGCCGACGCCGCTGCGCGTGCCGCCGACGCGGTCCAGTACGAGGGCTGACCGTCACCGAGGCGCCCAGGACCAAGGGCGCCCAGGACCTGGCCTGCGACTACGGCCACCTGTGCATGGTCGTCAAGGGCACCAAGTTCGACTTCTACAAGTGCCAGACGTGGAACCTCACCAACTGGACCGGCGACGGCCCGTTCACCAACAACCAGACACGCGGCACGGTCGCCAAGTTCTTCAACAAGGACGGCAGCGTCCGCTGGACCTCGACGGCCTACCGAGGCGGGCACGGCCACCTGGGACCCGATCTGGTCGCTGCGCCCCTGCTGATCCGCTGATCCGCGCGCGGGAGCGTGCCGGCCGGAGGCCCCCGGGTCCCCTCCACGGAGGGGACCCGGGGGCCTCTTCCGCGTCTTCCGCGTCTTCCGCGTCCGGAGCCGGAGCCCACCGATCCACCGACCCACCGACGCGTCCGAATGCTTAGGTTGCCCTCACTCGCCTCCCGTACGCTGCCAGTTGTTGGACTGGGAATGTTGACCCCGAGCAATCGGGGGGGGACGACTCCATGTACAGCGTCATCGTCGTGCCGCCGTCGTGCGGCAGTGTGGCCGACCAACTGAGGATCAGCGCGGGCGAGAGCATCGAGTTCGGCAGGACCGAGCCGAGCGGCGGGGGACTCGCCATCGCACACGCGGGAGTGCCCGGGTCGCCGGGGAGATCGCGGCGCACCGGACGTTCTGGCTGCTGAGCAACCTCAGCGAGGACCAGACCTATGTGGTGGAGAACCCGGAGGGCGCCGGCGAGCACATCAAGGTCGCTCCGGCCGCGTGGAGGCGCCCGTACCGTTCGAGCTGGCGCGGGTGACCCTGCCCGCGGCGGGTGACCTGCTCACCTTCGACGTCTGGGCGCCGCGGCACGTGCTTCCGCAGCGTCGAGCGCCGGGGCCTCGAGGGGGCCGGCACCGTCCGGCGTTCGCCCTGGACCGCACCAAACGGTACTTCGCGGTCCTGGCCGCCTGTGCAGAGCGGCGCCTGCGCAGTGAGCCCGCGCCCCGCTGCCCGCCGTCGAGGAGATAGTGGAACGGCTGCGCCCAGCTGGCCCAAGGTCAGCCGCTCCGCCGTCTACTGGAACATCGACTACCTCGCCTCGTCAAACTGCGGCGGGAGACCCGAGCCGGACACGGCCGAGCCGAACGGGCGCACGCACGGCAGAAGGAAGTCCCTGGCCTCGCTCGCCCTCCGCTTCGACCTGGTCCGCGGGGGGACGACCTCGTCGTACTCGCCCCGGCCGGGAAACGGAGCGGCACGGTGACCGGGACAGCCGTACGCGGTCCCGGTGCCGAAGAGGATATCGGATCGGGCCGTGGGAGGTGCGCGAACCGCTCGCGTCCGGCGCGTTCGCCTCGATCTACGACGCGACCCGCGCCGCCGACGACGGCGAGCTGCCGCGCCGGGCGGCGCTGAAGTTCCTGGCCACCGGCACCGTACCCCGCGCCAGCTACACCACCTGCGCGACCTCGCCGAACCGCGAGGTGCAGTTAGCTGCAGCGCTCCGCTCCCCCGGCTGATCCGGATGTACGACACCCTGGCGGTCGACGGCCCGGACCATCGAGCTGGACAGCGCCACCGTCCTGGTGCTGGAGCCGGAGCCGAGGTTCCCTGGACGCGGTGACTGGCCCGGACGCCCGTCCGGGGAGGCCGGACCCCGCCCTGCTGGCCCAGATCTGCGGGGGCCTGCACCAGCTGCACCACGCGGGCTGGGTGCACGGGGACCTGAAACCGGCCAATGTTCTGCTGATGGCGGGGTTCAGCCCGGCACCTCGCCGACTTCAGCCTCGCGCGGAGATGGAAGGCACCCACGCCTACGCCCCCGCCTTCCGCCACCCCGGACTACACCGCCCGAACTCCTGTGCCCGGGGTCGACGAGCGCGGAACGCGAGATCCGCCCCTCCGCCGACGTCTGGGCGTTCGGCGTCCTCGCCCACGTGGTCCTGACCGGCGAGTTCCGCTGCCCAGCGGCACCTCGGAGGCCGCTCCGACGCTGCGACGCGCTACGCCCGCGGCCGCGAGGAACTGCGCCTGTCCCCGGCCTCCCGGACGCCTGGCGGGAGATCATCTCCGACTGCCTGGCCCGCAGCAGAGGAGCGCACCGGCCGCACCGCCGGCAC
Organism: Streptomyces thinghirensis; assembly: GCA_021502835.1. Next base: position 203,256 of record JAKFGP010000040.1, on the reverse strand, counting down.
GGCCTCGCTCCTGCGCCGAGTGGAGCGGGTCTCGGGAACGTCCCCGCCGCCCGCCTGCCGAGGCTGCGGCCATTACCGTCTGCGGCGCACCGCCCGGGTGAGCACCCTGGTCGCGGTGGCGCTGGCGGCAACCACGACTTCGACGATGTACGCGGTGCAGGAGGACGACGAGCCGACGTACGGGTACCACCGCTGCCCGGTCACCTCCGTCTGCTTCTTCAGCGAACCCAGGCGGCGGTGGGGATGTGCAGTTGGGACAGGGACGACGCGGACTGGCTGTCGGGGCGGACACCTGCTTGTGGACAGGACCGGCCGGTGCAATCCATCTTCAACAACAGCAGTGACATCCACAGGACTCGGCGCCGTGGCGTGCTTCGGGGCCGCGACTTCACCCCGGTCGACGAGGACGTCACCCGGAAGAACTCCGGAACCGCCCGGGCTGCACCTCCCAGCGCAACCAGGGGAACCTGGCAGTACGTACGCCCCGCTGTCCTACAAGTGGATCGCACGCTGCTGACACGCGGAAGTCGTACTCGCCGTAGCCTGCAATCCGCCGCCGCGGCAACCTGAACTGTTGCAGGTCCTCCCTCGAACCTTCCAGGTACCTCCGGCGGGCTGCGGCCGCCATGGTGTGAAGCGCCGGCCCGAGACGGACGGCGCCACACGGGACCAGGGGAGGCAGCACGGGATGAGGCGTGCCTACAGCGTCGTCTGCGCGGTCACCGCCGTTGCCGCGGCCTTCGTGACCGGGTGCACGCAGGACACCGACACGAGAGCGGCCACGACGGCGGCACAACGGGCCGAGCCCCGGGAGCTGACCTCCACCGAGGAGCTGCGGCTGTCGGACGCCCAGCAGCGGTTGATCGCACGCTGCATGACGGAAGAGGGCTTCACCTACCGGGTGTACCGGCCGCTGACCGTCGAGGAGCACCACCCGGTGGGGTACATGCAGGGACGATGTCGCCTGGGCCGCGAGCACGGATACGGCAGCCGCATCCGGGCGAAGGCCGACACGGCGCGCCTGGGGAACCGAACATCGCCTACCGCGAATCACTCCCGAGGAACGCCGCGCGAGCTACGACACCGCCCTCGGCGGCGGCCCCGCGGCGCGGGAACTCTCGGCGGAGGTGCCGGAGGGCGGGACGTACCGCAAGCGGGTGGGCGGCTGCGTAGCCGCCGAGTCGGAGAAGCGTCTGTACGGCGACCCGGCGACCTGGTTCGCCGCCGACAAGACCGCCTCCGGTCTCCAGGCCCACGCCATGGAGGCCGTACTGAAGGACTCGCGGTTCACCGCGGCGGTGGAGCGGTGGTCCCAGTGCATGCGACGCGCCGGGCACGGCCATCCGGACCCGGCGAGGCCCGGGAGAGCGGTGCGGCGGCAGTCCCAGCGGCTGCCGGAGGCCGAAGCGTTCGGGGCCGAGCGGGAGGTCGCCGCAGCGGATGCCACCTGCGCCCGCGAGACCTCACTGCGCACGGTCGCCGAGGAACGCGAAGCCCATCACATGGACCGGCTGCGCGGCGAGTACGGCGACGCGCTGGACACCGTGCGGCGGATCCAGCGGGACGCGCTCGCCCGGGCCGAGAGATCGCCGGCCGTCAACCCTGACGGCCGGTGCGTGCGAGAACCAACAAGGAGGACGCACATGCGTAGGACGGCAGCGGCATTCGCCGCTCTGGGACTGGCGGTGCTCGGCGTCTCCGCCACCGCGACCACGGCCACGCGGGACCGGGCTGTAACGACGAGTGGCCCGGCTCGCGGGATGGAATGGTCCGGCCTGGCAACTGAACGACTGCTCCGGCATCTACCTCGGTGGCACTCAGTCCTACCGACTCGGACTAGAGGGCAACAGCAGTCCCTTCCAGGGCTCCGACGAGAACCGGGCCTCGTCGGTCATGAACGGCCACATCGGCGCTACGACACCGTGGCCTTCTACCGGCTGACCAACTACGGCGGCGGTCACGCCTGCCCTGAAGCCCGGCGAGCTGCGCGGACAAGCTCAGCGACAACACCTTCACAGCGGCTATTCCGTGGACAACCGGATCTCGTCTCACCGGTGGGTCAACGACTGCAGCCGATTCCTGAGCTGAGCCTCGGCTAGGCAACCACCGCAGAGGCCGACCCTGCAAGGTTCGGTGCCGCGGACCGGCCTCCACGACCAGAGTGATGCCTGCGCAATCAGTAAGAAACAAGGGAGGACATCGCGCGATCAGGAAGAAGATCGCGGCCGTGCTCGGTGCGGCGGCACTCGCGGGGCTGGGCATCGCCGCCACCGCCACACCCGCGAGCGCGGCCTGGACCGACTGCAGCTCCGGAGCCCTGTGCGCCTACCTCGAGGACAACGGCTCGGGCGACCCGGGTGAGGTGTTCGGGGACAACACGAACCTGCTCCAGTACAACAAGTTCAACAACGCGGAGTCGGTCTACAACAACGGCAACTCGTGCAACGTGCGCATCTACAACGGTACGAACTACTCGGGCAGCTCTTTCGTCCTGCTGCGCGGGTACGTCATCGGCAACCTCGACGCGTACCGCAGCGGCATCTTCGCCGACGACCTCGCGTCCAACAGCTGGTGCTGACATGCGCCGGTTGCTGTGGCTGACCGCCGCAGCCCTCCTCGCCGCCGGGTGCTCAGCGTCCCCGGCGGCGAGGCCAGGGCGGAGCTTGGCCCGATCCCCGCCCGCTGGGCGGCGTGCTCCCACTCACTGCGGCCGAATCCGCCGCCTGCACCGCGCCGAGGAGCAGGAAGTGCGGAAGTGCATGGCGAGCCGCGGCTGCGGCTACGACGCGATACCCGTCGGTGATGTCCAGCGGAGGGCCGCCGAAAGCCCTTACGGCCTCCTGACGCGGGGTCGCGCGGCCCAGGACGACTTCGGCCTGACCGTGGAGAGGCTGAAGAAGCCCCCGGCCGACGGCGAACGCCCAACGGGTGTCGGCGCTGGCCAAACATGACCCGCCGCGCGTGGGAGGGTGCGCTCAAGGGTGCGGCGAACGGGCCACACGAGAGATCGAACTGCCTGACGGACCGACCGTGTCGGTGGCCCAATTCCTGCGTCTCCGTGGCGCGCCGGGCACTATACGGCGTTTCGTGGGACCGGACCCAGTACTCGTTGCAGAGCCTTCACAACTCGGTCGTGACGGACACGCACGACCACCCCTCGTGCGGTCGGCGGAGCGGAAGTGGGCCGCCTGCATGCGGGACGAGGGCTTCCGGTACGAGAGCCGCGAGGACCCGCTCAAGGCGTTGAAGAAGCGGCTCACGCCGCGGCTCCGACCCGGCTGCCTTCGAGCCACGGGCCGGGAGGAGCTGAGGATCGCCGTGCGGGACGCCGCGTGCCAGGTGGAGGCCGGTCTCGCCGAAAGATCTCCCGAGCCCAGAAGCAGGTGGAGAAGGCGCTGCCGACCGCGCACCTCTCTGCTGGAGGAGTTCCGTGCGGCACGGGACGGCGCGTTGCGGCGGGCGGGAGCGGGGACGTTCGACCGCGTGACGGGGAAGCATGACGGAGGGCGTCCCGGTGCCGGCACACTGGGACGCCCTCACATGCCGCGTCAGTGGAAGAAGTGCCGCGTCCCCGTGAAGTACATCGTCACGCCGGCCTTCTTCGCCGCCTCGACGACCAGTTCGTCGCGGACCGAACCGCCGGGCTGGACCACGGCCTTCACGCCGGCCGCGGTGAGGATCTCCAGGCCGTCCGGGAAGGGGAAGAAGGCGTCGGAGGCGGCGTAGCCGCGCCCTACGCGCGCTCGGCGCCGGCCCGCTCCACCGCCAGCTTCGCGGAGTCGACGCGGTTGACCTGGCCCATGCCCACGCCGACGGAGGCGCCGTCCTTGGCGAGGAGGATCGCGTTGGACTTGACGGCCCGGCACGCCTTCCAGGCGAAGGCGAGGTCGGCCAGGTCGGACGGGGAGAGGGCCTCGCCGGTGGCCAGGGTCCAGGTGGCGGGGTCGTCGCCGTCGGCCTGGAGGCGGTCGGTGACCTGGAGGAGAGCGCCGCCGTCGATGGCTTGACCTCGACCGGGGCCGCGGGGGCCCTCGGGGGCGCGCAGCACGCGGATGTTCTTCTTCTTGGCGAGGGCCTCGAGGGCGCCGTCCTCGTAGTCGGGCGCGACGATGACCTCGGTGAAGATCTCGGCGACCTGCTCGGCCATCTCCTTGGAGACCGGGCGGTTGACCGCGATCACGCCGCCGAACGCGGACAGCGGGTCGCAGGCGTGCGCCTTGCGGTGCGCCTCGGCGACGTCCGCGCCGACCGCGATGCCGCACGGGTTGGCGTGCTTGATGATCGCGACGCAGGGCTCGGCGTGGTCGTACGCGGCACGGCGGGCGGCGTCCGTGTCCGTGTAGTTGTTGTACGACATCTCCTTGCCGTGCAGCTGCTCGGCCTCGGCGAGGCCGCCACCCTCGGGGGAGGTGTAGAGGGCGGCGGGCTGGTGCGGGTTCTCGCCGTAGCGCAGGGTGTGCGCGCGGTCGTACGTGGCGCCCAGGAAGTCGGGGAACCGCGAGTCGTCGACCGGGGCGTACTCGGCGGCGAACCAGGAGGCGACGGCCACGTCGTACGCGGCGGTGTGCTGGAAGGCCTCGGCGGCCAGGCGCTTGCGGGCGGCGAGGTCGAAGCCGCCGTCCTTCACCGCGGAGAGCACGTCGGCGTAGCGGGCGGGGCTGGTGACGACCGGCGACCGAGGGGTGGTTCTTGGCGGCGGCGCGCGGACCATCGAGGGGCCGCCGATGTCGATCTGCTCTACGCACTCGTCGGGGGTGGCGCCCGAGGCGACGGTCTCGCGGAACAGGTAAGGTTGACCACGACCAGGTCGAACGGCTCCACGCCCAGCTCGCCGAGCTGCTGCCGGTGGCTGTCCAGTCGCAGGTCGGCGAGGATGCCGGCGTGCACCTTGGGGTGCAGGGTCTTGACGCGGCCGTCCAGGCACTCGGGGAAGCCGGTCAGCTCCTCGACCTTGGTGACGGGCACGCCGGCGCGGAGATCCGCCCGGCGGTGGAGCCGGTGGAGACGAGCTCGACGCCGGCCTCGTGCAGCTGCGCGGGCCAGCTCCTCCAGCCCGGTCTTGTCGTAGACGCTGACGAGCGCGCGACGGATGGCCCTTGTTGCTCTCGGCGGTGGCGGTCACTGGATAACTACCTTTCGTCCCTCAATGCGATAGCCGTTGCGGGCGAGCCGCCCCACGACATCGACGAGCAGCCCCGCTCGACTTCCTTGATGCGCTCGTGCAGAGCGCTCTCGTCGTCCTCGTCCCGGATCTCCACCACGCCCTGCGCGATGATCGGCCCGGTGTCGACGCCGTCGTCGACGAAGTGGACGGTGCAGCCGGTGACCCTGGCGCCGTACGCGAGCGCGTCCCGCACGCCGTGGGCCCCGGAAACTGGGGAGGAGGGCGGGGTGGGTGTTGACGAACCGCCCCCGAAGCGGGCCAGGAACTCCTTGCCCACGATCTTCATGAACCCGGCCGAGACGACGAGGTCCCGGCTCGTGGGCGGCGACGGCCTCGGCGAGCGCCGTGTCCCACGCGTCGCGGGTCCCGTAGTCCTTGACCTTCCGTACGAACGTCGGCAGTCCGGCGCGCTCGGCGCGGGCCAGCCCCTCGATGCCCTCGCGGTCGGCGCCGACGGCGACGATCTCGGCTCCGTAGGCCTCGACGCCGGTGGCGGTGATCTCGTCGAGGAGGGCCTGAAGATTGGTGCCGGATCCGGAGACCAGCACGACGAGGCGCTTGGCCTCGCTGGGCCACGGGCTTGGCGGCCACGGTGGGGGCCTTTCTCGGGGGGAGCTGGTCTGTGCGGTCGGTTTCGTACGGCCGACGGTTGAGACACGTTCATCGGTTTGTGCGGTCATACGAATGCTTCGCGCCCCGGGATACGGGGAAGTCTACGAAGCGGCCGACCGTCAGCAACGATACCGGCACACCGGACGGCCCCCTCGGGACGGGGGCGGGCCCGGGAGGTAGCGTCTGCGTGGAGCCGGCCCGGGAACGCCACCTTCGCGTCACGCGTTCACCAGTCGTGCCGACCGGTACGCCCGTTCCACCAGATCGCCCGTTTCACCAGATCGCCCGTTCACTGTCGCCAAGGGGAAGACGCTCACTTGATGCCGGACCGCAGCCTGCGACTGCTCACGCTCTCCCAGCAGTCGGCGCAGCCAGGGGAGCGCAGCACCGTGTTGCTGCGGGAGCGCCCCTCTTCACCGCCCGACACTCCCTCGGACCGGGCGGACGGCGGCGAGCAGGACGGCGCCACCGAGAAGGACAATCCGTTCGCACCGCCGCCGGAGGGCACGCCGGACCGCCCGTGGCAGCCGCGGCACCCGTCGGGTGACGGCGGCGATTCCCGGGGTGACGGCGGACGTTCTCCGTGGGGCCGCCAGTGGAGCGACCGGCAGCCCGGCCGCTCCCCCGGCGGCTTCGGCGAGCGGCCCGGCGGTTCCGGTTCCGGCCCCGAGGGTCGGGCGGTGGCACGGGTCCGCGCTGGGACCCGACGGACCCCGCCAGCGGCGGCGCCCGCTATGCCCTGCTGTGCGGCATGTGGGCCCTCTTCTTCGCGCTCTTCACCTGGCCGTACGTGGCTCTGCTGCTCGGCGCCCTGTCCCTGTACTGGGGCATCAGCGCGCTGCGCGCCAAGCCCCGCGCCGCCTCGGACCCGGACACCCCGGCCCCCGCCCGCCGACCAGACCGGCCGCCCGCAGCGGACCGCCGCGATCAGCGGCCTGGTCACGTCCTCCTGGCCATCGTCCTGGTCGCCGCGTCCTTCGGCGCGCAGCTGGTCTACAGCGACTACTACACCTGCCGGAACGACGCCCTGACCAACGTGGCGAAGCAGAACTGCGAGACCCACCTCCCGGAACAGCTCCGGGACCTGCTGGGCACGGAGGGCTGACGCCACCTTCCCTGACGCCGGGCGCGGCGATTTCAGCCCGTCCGGCGCTGGAGGCCTTTCAGCCCGTCCGGCGTTTGAGGACGAGGCCGTCCAGGCCGAAGCGGGGGTCTGGGGGCGCAGCCCCAGGGGACGAGGAAGGGCAGGGGCGGCGGGGGCGAAAAGCCACGGCGGCGACGCCGCGCCGGCACCACTCAAGGCACCCGCGACGGCCCCTCCCCAGGGGAGTCGACCGGCAGCAGATCGTACGGCGCATCGCCACCGCCATCGGCTCCATCACCGCCACCGCCACCGTCCCCCCGCCCCCACCACCGCCCCACCGAGGGCAACGAAACCCACCCCCACAGCCCCCCACCACCGGCATCGGCTACCTCCCCGCCCTCTGCCACCTCCGCCGAAGCGGCAGCGCCCCACCCCCGCCACGCCCTCACCAGCACCGCCACCGGCAGCGCCACCGCGCCGACCCACGCCAGCGTCGCGCCCCCCGGCCTGCCACCACACCGGCCCGAACCGGGCGAGGGCCCCGTCCCCGAGCGGCCCACACCCGCCAGCGCGGCCAGCAGGGCGACGAGGACCGCGCAGAGCACGGCGGCCAGTACGGCGGCGGCGACGGTCCGCCGCCACGACCACACCCCGGCGGCCTCATGCGCGCCCGGGTCCGCCCCCGTCGCCGCCCGCGCCGTGAACCACCCCACCACCGCCCCCGCCACCAGCGGCACCGCCCCGGCCGTCCAGTTCAGCGGCGTGCCCGGACCCGCGTCGAGGCACCGCCGCCAGCAGCGGGAACGGCGGCAGCAGTGGTGCCGGGGCGGGAAGCGAAGGGGTCCACGACATGGCCGGTACCGAGCGCGAATCCGGGACCGAGGGCGTACGCCGCCGCCCACACCGCCGCGTTCGGCACCGGTGTCAGACAGAGCAGCAGCACGGCGAACCGTCCCGACCACCCCTCGGTCAGCTGCAGGAACGCCTCCCGCGCGGCGGCTCCGTGCCACACCAGCGAGACCGCGAGCAGCAGCGCCCCGCCGCCGACGAGCACCGCCGCACCGGCGCCGCGCGCGCGTCGCGGCGCCCAGGCGCGCGTCCGGTTCCACGATCAGCTCCCCGCAGGTTCCGGGGCAGTACGCGCAGCGCCCGTCCCACCGGCCCGCCCGGACGGCCGAACGCCGTCCACACGCCCGCGCCCGCCGCGCCCATGGTGACCAGCGGCAGGCAGACCACCGCCCACCACCAGGAGGGCCGCAGCGCACCGCCCGCCGCGTACAGCACGACGGGCGTGGCGACGGCGAGGTAGCCGAGGACGACCCCCGCCCAGGCGTTGCGCGCGGAGACGGGCGGTGGTCCGGCGTCCGGGAGGATTCCGCCCCCGCCCAGACGCACACCGACCCCCGCCTTCGCGCCCGCGCCCACGGCCACACCCACGCCGTCCCCCGGGTCCGTGGCGTCCCGGGCCGCCCGGTGCAGCAGCCACACCGGGAGCAGCAGGAGCAGCAACGGGGTGACGCCGACGGGCGCGGGGGCGCCGGAGAGCGTGTCGGCACGGACCAGTTCGGCCCCGTGCGCCAGCACCCACAGGGCGGCGGCGACGTGCAGTGCGCCGCCGGGCCCGCTGTCGGGGTACGGCGAGCTGATCCACAGCAGCGTCACGAGCGCGGCACACGAAGCCAGCCCCCCAGTCCGGCCGCGACCACACCGCCCAGGAGGCCGGCGGCCAGCCCGGGCGACCGGTCGCGCCAGCGGGTGCGCAGCAGGGACAACGGGGCTCGGTGAGCGGTCGTCTGGATCACGCCCGCCATGCTCCCAACGACACGCGCTTTACCGGCGTAACAGGCGAAGCTCCGCTGTGTCGCTCAATATATGTTTATGTACTTTTTCGTACGAAGGGGCGCCCTGTGACGCGGAGCCCTGCAACCCCGCTGCCTCCGCCCAAGGCACGCCGACGCCTGCGTGAGACCGCCGCTCTGACGCAGGCTCAGCTCGCGGCGCGGGTGGGTGTCACCCGCGAGACGGTCCGTGCGTGGGAGAGCGGCCGCACGACCCCGCGCGGCCGGAAACGGGAGGCGTACGCGAAACTGCTGAACACCCTGGCCGAGGAGGCGACGGCGCGGCGGTCGGAGCCGGAGCCCACCGCGTCGCCGGAACCGGCCCCGGTACCCGTCGTCGTGGCCGTCGGCGCCGGATCGGCGGACGCCTCCGAGAAGGCCGCCGACAGCCTCGTACTCCCGGCGAAGCCACTGGACGAGCGGCGGTCGGACCCGGACCCGAAACCGGGTCCTGATCCGGCTGCTGAACAGGAATCAGGACCGGGGCCAGGGCCCGAGCCGACGCCCGATCCGGCCGCCTTGACGCCCGCTCAGGCATTCGACGCGCTGTACGAGTTCGGCGCCCCCGCCCTCGTACGGCAGACCTTCCTGCTGACCGGCCGCCGTGAGCTGGCGCGCGAGTCGGTGGAGCGGGCCTTCCAGGTCGCCTGGGAGCACTGGCCCGAGGTGGCCCGCGACCGCGACCCGGTGGGCTGGGTACGGGCGGCGGCGTACGAGTACGCGCTCTCGCCCTGGCAGCGGTTCCGCCTGCGCCACCGGCATCCGGAGCCGCCGCCCGCCGACCCCGGCGACCGCACCCTGCTGAACACCCTGCTCAGGCTCCCCCCGCCGCACCGCCGCACACTCCTGCTCTACGACGGTGTGGGTCTGGGCCTGCCCGAGACGGCCGCGGAGACGGAGGCGAGCACCCCGGCGACGGCGAACCGGCTGCTGCACGCCCGCGAGGCCATCGCCCACCGGCTGCCCGAGCTGGCCGATCCGGAGGTGCTGCACCGGCGGCTGGCAGAGCTGGCGTCGAGTGAGCGGCTGCGGGCGGCCAGGCCGCCGACGGTGCGGATGGGCAGCGAGCGCCGGGCACGGTTCCTGACCCGGGCCGCGATCGCCTTCACCGTCGCCCTCATCGGCACCACGGCCCTGACCCTGCGCACCGCGCCCACGCACTACGAGCCGCCCGTGTCCCCGGGGGAGACGGTGCGTGAGTGCCGCCCAAGGTGGCGCCGGGGGCGCTGTCGGACGAGGAGCTGGAGCTGCGGCAGAGCTGCGGGACCAGTTGCAGGACGGACCGGAGCGGCTGACGCCCCGGCTGGAGTGACGTGCCGTACGCCGAGTGGCCCGCCCCCGTGATCAGGGGCGGGCCACTCGGCGTACGGAATCGGCCGGGAAGCCGGTGGGGCCTCGTCAGCCGGCCAGGATGGCCCGGGCGAGCTTCGCCGTCTCGGTCGGCGTCTTGCCGACCTTGACGCCGGCGGCCTCCAGGGCCTCCTTCTTCGCCTGGGCGGTGCCGGACGAACCGGAGACGATGGCGCCGGCGTGGCCCATGGTCTTGCCCTCGGGCGCGGTGAAGCCCGCGACGTAGCCGACGACCGGCTTGGTCACGTTCTTCGAGATGTACTCCGCCGCACGCTCCTCGGCGTCGCCACCGATCTCGCCGATCATGACGATCAGGTCGGTCTCGGGGTCGGCCTCGAACGCGGCGAGCGCGTCGATGTGCGTGGTGCCGATGATCGGGTCGCCACCGATGCCGACGGCGGTCGAGAAGCCGATGTCACGCAGCTCGTACATCATCTGGTACGTCAGCGTGCCGGACTTCGAGACCAGACCGATGCGGCCCGGCTTGGTGATGTCGCCCGGGATGATGCCGACGTTGGACTGGCCCGGCGTGATGATGCCGGGGCAGTTCGGGCCGATGATCCGGGTCTTGTTGCCCTTCTTGCCGGCGTACGACCAGAAGGCGGCCGAGTCGTGCACGGCGATGCCCTCGGTGATGACGACGGCCAGCGGGATCTCGGCGTCGATGGCCTCGACGACGGCGTCCTTGGTGAACTTCTCCGGCACGAAGATGACGGAGACGTTGGCGCCGGTCTTCTCGATGGCCTCCTTGACGGTGCCGAAGACCGGTACCTCGTTGCCGTCGAAGTCCACGGACTGACCCGCCTTGCGCGGGTTCACGCCGCCCACGACCGTGGTGCCGTCACCGAGCATGAGCTTGGTGTGCTTCATGCCCGTGGCGCCGGTCATGCCCTGGACGATGACCTTGCTGTCCTTGTTGAGCCAGATAGCCATGGTGTGTTCTGTCCTCGTCCTGAGTGCTTACTTGGCGGCGTGGGCCAGCTCGGCGGCCTTGTCGGCCGCGCCGTCCATGGTGTCGACGCGCTGGACCAGCGGGTGGTTGGCGTCGGTGAGGATCTTGCGGCCCAGCTCGGCGTTGTTGCCGTCGAGACGGACGACGAGCGGCTTCTCGACCTTCTCGCCGCGGTCCTCCAGGAGCTTAGCGCCTGGACGATGCCGTTGGCGACCTCGTCGCAGGCGGTGATGCCGCCGAAGACGTTGACGAACACGGAACGGACGTCCGGGTCGCCGAGGATGATCTCCAGGCCGTTCGCCATGACCTGGGCGGAGGCGCCGCCGCCGATGTCCAGGAAGTTGGCGGGCTTGACGTTGCCGTGCTTCTCACCGGCGTAGGCGACGACGTCCAGGGTGCTCACGACGAGACCCGCGCCGTTGCCGATGATGCCGACCTCGCCGTCGAGCTTGACGTAGTTGAGGTTCTTCTCCTTGGCAGCCGCCTCGAGCGGGTTGGCGGCGGCCTTGTCGTGGAGCTCCTCGAAGTCCGGGTGGCGGAACTCGGCGTTGTCGTCCAGCGACACCTTGCCGTCGAGGGCGATGACGTCGCCGGAGACGACCTTGGCCAGCGGGTTGACCTCGACCAGGAGGGCGTCCTCCTTGATGAAGGTGTCCCACAGCTTGACCAGGATGTCGGCGACCTTGTCGGCGACCTCGGCCGGGAACTTCGCGGCCTCCACGATCTCGCGCGCCTTCTCGGGCGTCACGCCGTCGATCGCGTCGATCGGGGTCTTGGCGACGGCCTCCGGACGGGTGGCCGCCACCTCCTCGATCTCCATGCCGCCCTCGACGGAGGCGATGGAGAGGAAGGTGCGGTTGGCACGGTCGAGGAGGAAGGAGACAGTAGTACTCCTCGACGATCTCCGGGGCGGTCTCGGCGAGCATCACCTTGTGGACCGTGTGGCCCTTGATGTCCATCCCGAGGATGTCCGTCGCCCGGGCGACGGCCTCGTCCGCGGAGGCGGCCAGCTTCACGCCACCGGCCTTGCCGCGACCACCGACCTTCACCTGCGCCTTGACGACGGACTTGCCGCCCAGACGCTCGGTGATCTCCGCGCGCCGCCTCGGCGTGTCGATGACTTCACCGGCCAGCACCGGTACATCGTGCTTGGCGAAGAGGTCCCTCGCCTGGTACTCGAACAGGTCCACGCGCTTCCGTCCCTATCAGTGATCTCGCGGTTCGTTGGATGCGTGGGCGTGCCGCGAAGGGCAACGTGACGTCCGCTGTGAGTCACAAGGGGGCGCACACGGTGTCCGAGCGCGCGGCATGTCCGTCTCGCAGGTTATCGCCGCTTGCGGAGGGTCTCTAAATCGTGGGTCACACCTCGAGCGGTGATGCCTGTCACATGATGCCGCGCTCACTGGCACGGGGTGCCGGGTGTGAGGGCTCGGCAGGGCGCGGGACAGAGGCTCCGCGAACCGGCGGAGGGGCCTCACCGGGCTGGGGTGAACCCGGTGAGGCCCGTGGAACGCCCCGGGGTCCGCAGCACTGCGGGTCCGGGGTGCGGGGCGGCCGGCCCCCACCCCAATGGGGACCGGGCCGCCCCGATCCGCGGGCTACGGCCGGACGGAGGCCGACGGCTTTCGGCCGGACCGTCCGGGGCCGTGCGCTCCGCGAAGCCCGTGGTTCACCTGATGTCCAGGTGGGCGGATGTCAGACGCCGTACGGGTTGCCGAGCGCGCCGTAGGCGCTGTCCCGGAGGTCCGCCGCGTAGGCGGGGTCACCGACCGGGTGACGTCCTCCACACCGGTGACGGCGTTGTCGGCCAGCGGGGTGTGCCGGACGGTTCCGGTCAGGTCCTGCGCGAAGGGCGCGGCCTGTCCGGTGACGCCGTGCGCGAAGGGGGCCACCTCGCCGGTGACGCCGTACGTCAGCGCCGTGGCGCTGCCGCCGACGCCCTCGACGACCGGCCGGACCGTCTCGGCGACGGCGTCGACGACCGGCCGCACGGCACCGGTGACGCCCTCGGCGAACGGCCCCACCTGACCGGTCACGCCCTGCGCCAGCGGCGGTACGGCTCCGACGACGCCGCCCGCGAAGGGCCGCACGTCGCCCACGACGCCGTCCGCCAGTCCGCCGGCGTCCCGGACGGCCTGCCCGGCGACGGGCATCGCACCGTCCACGGCGGTGTTCGCGACCGGCGGCAGTACGGCGTCCGCGGTGTCGCCGGTGGCCTGGCCGACCAGCCCGGTGGCGTACGGCCGCACGTCCGCGACGATGCCCTCGGCGACCGGCACGGCACCGGTCACGGCCTGGTCTGCGACCGGCGGCGCGACGGCGTCGACCGTCTCCTGGGCGGCGGTCTGGGCCTGGGTCCCGTCCAGCTCCGGCGCGAAGGCGGAGAGGGGGCCGAAGAGGTAGTCGACGTCGTCGGTGACGGGGGTGAGGTGGTCGCGGTCAGGGGTGACGTTTGAGGGGACGTCGGACGTGATGTCGGAGGTGACATCGGTGGCGGCGGCGTCGGTGGTAGCGGCAGCGTCGGTGGTGGTGGCGTCGGCCTTGGCGGTGGTGTCCGTCACGGCGTCCGTCACGTGGTCGGTCGCGGCTTCCGGGGCGTTCTCGGCGGCGTCGGCGGCCGTGTCCGTCACGGCGTCCGGTACGGACACGGAGACGGCCGGCAACTCGTCGGCACTCGCCGCGGAGGAGCCCAGCGCCCAGGCACCGGTGACGCCGGCGGCGATGACTATGGAACGGCGGATGTTCTTGTTCATGGGTACGTCAGGGTCCTTCGAAGAGCTTGGGGACATTTCCGAATGCCGGGCCGGGTGATGCGGCGCCGGCGGCACCCGCCCGGAAGAGTGAGAAGCGTCCGGGCGGTGGGCAGACCTTCCGCCCCCGCGCGGCGGGTCTGCGGCGGGGGAAGGCCCTGCTCTAGGCGGGAGAGACGGGAATGTCCCGGTACCGGTCCCGGGTCTCGGCGGCGTCGGCACGCGCGAAGGCGCCGGGCACGAGGCGGAACGGGATCCGGTGATGCGGGGTGACCGCGTGCGCGTCACCGTGGCGAGGCGTGCCGTGGTCGGCACCGGCTCCGGCGCCCAGCATGCCGTCGGGATCGCCGGTGGGTGCCCGGTGGACGGGGGCGTGCTCGGTGGGCGCGGGCACGGCGCGGTGGGTGTCGACGTGCCGCGGCGGACGACCCGGCGCCGACGGGCTGCGGGCCGTACGCGACATGTGCGGCGACTCCGGCACCGTCGGAGGCGGCGGACGTGTCGGAGGTTTCGGCGGCGTCGGAGGCGTCCGGCAAGATGATCGAGGATCCGGGCCGCTGGGTCCATGCCGACCGGCACCAACCGACCGGGAACGTCGGCCATGCCGGACGGGTCCGGCAGCAACGGCAGCGAGGGCGCCGACGGCAGCGAAGGCCGAGAGGGCGAGGACAGCGAGGGCGGGGAAGGAAGCGGCGGCAGCGCCTCCAACGGCGGCACCTCCGTCTGCGCGACCGCCCCGAGCCCGTCGGTCACCGTCTCCACCGCGTCACCGACCGGCCGCACGACCCGGCCTCCACGGACCGGACGACGCCCTCGGCCACCGGACGAAGCTCCGAAGGCACGGCGCCGGAGCGCTGGGCGGCCCCGAAGTCCTGGTCGGTCTTTGTGCTCTGGCCGGCCTTTGTGCTCTGGCCGGTCCGGGAATCCTGGCCGGTCCGGGAATCCTGGCCGGTCCGGGAATCCTGCGGGACGGTTGATTCCCCGTGCTTCCCGCGCGCGCTCCGTGGGCACGTCGACGACCTGTCCGATCGCGTCCCGCACGGACGGCGCCCCCTCGGCCGCCTGCGCCCGCTCTCCGCAGAGGATCCCGAGCACGAACAACCCGCCCACCAGCAGCGCCACGTGCAGCGCACGCCGCCCGGCCACCGTGCGCATCACGCGCAGAGCGGCACCGGGCAGGACTGCTGACCAGATCAAGAGGGGGAGATTCCTCCCGTGCGGCGGAACGGATCGCGCGTCGAACATCGCATCGACACGACGCGCGATCCTCGCACGGACTCCGGAGGTTGCGCAAGCCCGCCCTTACCGATGGGCAGTCATGTCCGGTTTACCGGCAGGAATCGGGCCACCCCGCATCGACAAATCGTCACCCGGCATCCGGTATCGGCAGGGGACGCTTCTCGATCGCCGCCGCCATCACCTCCGGGAAGAGATCGGGCGTGCAGGCGAAGGCCGGCGCGTCCAGTGCGGCGAGCGCCGCCGCGTGCTCCCGGTCGTACGCGGGCGCCCCCTCGTCGGACAGCGCCAGCAGCGTCACGAACTGCACCCCCGCCGCCTTCATCGCCGCGACCCGCTTGAGCATCTCGTCCCGTATGCCTCCCTCGTACAGGTCGCTGATCAGCACGACCACCGTCTCCGTGGGCCGGGTGATCTGCGACTGGCAGTACGCCAGTGCGCGGTTGATGTCCGTACCGCCGCCGAGTTGCGTGCCGAAGAGCACGTCGACCGGGTCGTCGAGCTGGTCGGTGAGGTCGACGACCGCCGTGTCGAAGACGACGAGCCGGGTGTCGATCGACCGCATGGACGCCAGCACCGCGCCGAACACGGACGCGTACACGACGGACGCCGCCATCGACCCCGACTGGTCGACGCAGAGGACGACCTCCTTCTTCACGGACCGGGACGCCCGCCCGTAACCGATGAGCCGCTCCGGCACGATCGTCCGGTATTCGGGCAGGTAGTGCTTGAGGTTGGCCGCGATCGTGCGGTTCCAGTCGATGTCGTGGTGGCGCGGCCGGCTGATGCGGGGCGCTGCGGTCGAGGGCGCCGGTGAGGGTGGCTCGGGTGCGGGTGGCGAGCCGCTTCTCCAGGTCATCGACGACCTTGCGCACGACCGCCCGCGCCGTTTCCCTCGTCGTCTCCGGCATGGCTTTGTTGAGGGAGAGCAGGGTGCCCACGAGGTGCACGTCGGCCTCCACGGCCTCGAGCATCTCCGGCTCCAGCAGGAGCGCGGCGAGACCGAGCCGGTCGATCGCGTCCCGCTGCATGACCTGCACGACGGAGGAGGGAAGTAGGTCCGGATGTCCCCCAGCCAGCGCGCCACGGCCGGCGCGGAAGCCCCCGAGCCCCGCCGAACGGTCCCGCCCCGCCCGTGGTTTGTCCCCCTTTCCGTAGAGCGCGGTGAGCGCCCCGTCCATCGCGGCGTCCTGTCCGGCGAGGGTGTGGCCGGTGCCGTCGGCCGGGTCACCGCCCAGCACGAGCCGCCACCGGCGCAGCCGTTCCTGTGCCATGTCGGCGTCCACCGGCTCGGTCGTCGTCATGCGTCCACCCCCACGAGGTCGTTGCCGCCGGCACCCGACCGCCGGCCACCTGCGCCGGTCCCGGCAGCGCCGTTTCCCGCGCCTGCCGCGCTCGCCGTGCCCACCGAGGCCGCCGAGGCCGCCGAGGCCGCCGAGGCCGCCGCTCTCGCCGCACTCGCCGCACTCGCCGAGCCCATCGCGCTCACCGCACCCGCCGTGGCCGCCGTGGCCGATGCGCCCGCCGTGGCCGCCGAGCCCACCGTGGCCGCCACGCCCGCCGTGACCGTCGTAGCCGATGCGCCTGCCGCGCCCACCGCACCCGACGCGTCCAGGCCCAGCAGCAGCCGGACCACCGGCAGCACGGCGTCGGCGCGTCCGGTGTCCAGGTCGGCCGCGAAGCCGGGTATGCCGGAACCGGCCGTCGTCACGCTCCCCCACCCCTCCGGTCCACGCCGGACCAGCTCGCCGAGACTGCGGCGCACTCCCGGCTCGTAGGCCGAGAAGGTGCGCCGCAGCAGCGGCAGCACGTCCGTGAACGCCTCCGCCGGTACGCCGGTCAGCCAGGCGTCGACCAGCGCCAGCAGCCGCTCGTCGTGGAGGAGCAGCATGCCGCCGCCCGAGCCGCCTCCCACGAAACCCTCGATCCAGGCCGCCGCGTCCGCCGGTGGCGTCCCGGGGGACAGCACCAGGCCCATGAGCCGCGCCGCCTCGTCCGGCGCCAGTTCGCCGTCGTCCAGCAGGAGCCGTACGGCACGCCCCCGGACGATGCCGGGCACGGTGTCGCGCGCGGAGAGGGTGCGCAGCACGGCCTGCCAACGGGACCGGAGATCGCCGTGGCCCGGTGCGGGGGCGTCGCCGAGAAGGCCCACCGCGCCGTGCACGGCGTCCACGTGGCGGCGCATCTCCTCGGCCGCGTCGGCGTCCAGCGCGGCACAGGCCGGGGGCAGGCCGACGAAGACCCGCTCGGCGAGGCCCGCGGCGACCTCGGCCAGTGCGCCGGTGCCGGTGCCGCGCACATCGCCGTACCGCAGGGAGCGGACCAGGGCCGGCAGGGCCTGGGCGAGGTGACCGACGTCCGTGTCGAGCGCCGCGCGGTCGGCGAGTATCCGCATCACCGGGGGAGCGCGTCCGGCAGTTCGGCCAGCAGGCAGCGTTCGGCGAGCGCGGTGACCTCGGCGAGGCCCCGCGCGGTGACGGCGTCCGCCTCGGCTCTGGCGGTCGCGGCGGCGAGCACGGTCGTGCCCCACACCCCGGCCTCGGCGACCCGCACCGACAACTCCGGCTCCCACCGCAGCCGCCACGTCTCCCGGAACGTACCCGTGCTGCCCCGCGAGGCGGCCGGCTCGCCCCACCCGACGCCGAGCAGCCGCAACCGGTGCAGCAGTCTGCTGCGCCCCGCGTCGGTCTCCTTGCGCAGGTCGAGCTCCAGCTCCCGCTCCGGCGCCTCCGGTTTGAGCCGCAGCCGCCGCTGGGTCCGGGCGAGGTCCCGCTGCAACGGCACCGCGGGCGCCCCGGCGGGCACCTCCCCCAGCACGTCCCCCACGACCAACCGGTCGTGCACCAGCGCCAGCGGCACGTCCGAGCCCTCACACATCACCGCGCGCACGGCGTCCGTCGTCTCGCTCAGCCCGGGCAGCGGACGGCCGCGCACCACCGCGAGGGTCTCGGCCAGCCGCACCGCCTCGATGACGTGTGCCGAGGAGACGATCCGGTCCTCCTCCCGCAGCAGCCCGGCCACCTTGGTCAGCCACCGTTCGACGGGCCGGTCCGCCGCGCCGAACAGGTGCCCGTACCAGCCCGGCGACTCGATACCCGCCCCGTACCCACTGGCCCGGGACAGCCGGCGGTGTGTCCAGGGCACCCAGGTCATGTCCACCTTGGTCCTGGGCAGCCCCTTCAGCAGCGCCCGGTCGGCGGCGACGGTGACCTTGCGGCCGGAGCGCGGGCACGTGCCAGGCCCCGCAGACCACGGCGACGCCCTGGGTGAACTCGCGCCGTGCCGCCCGTACCTGGAGCCGCATGTACGCCTCCCGCACGAGGTCCCGGTCGTGCCCGCCGCCCTCCTCCGTCTCCCGCAGCGCCCCCATGGCCTCCTCCAGCGCCGCGAACGGGGCGAGCGCGTCCCCCGTCTCCCGTGCCCCGGTGCTCGACGACGTCCTCCCACCAGCGTTCGGGGTCGTCGTGGCCGGCGGCCTCGGCCAGGGCCGCGAGCGGATCTGCCCGGACGCCGGGGGAAGCCGGCCCCGGGCTCGTCCTCCTCCCTCCCCTCGCCCTCTTTCTCCTCGTCCCCGGCGCCCTCCGCTGCCCTGCCACGCCAGCGTGTGCGTGGCCGGGAGGTCGATGAAGCGGGCCGGGACACCGTGTTCCAGGGCCCAGCGGACGGCCACCCACCCGGGGAGAACTCGGCCAGCGGCCAGAAGGCCGAGCGGCCGGGCTCGTCCACGGCGTGGGCGAGGAGTGCGACCGGCGGCCGCATGTCCTCGTCGGCGGCCAGCGGGATCAGGGCGTCGGCTTCCGGCGGCCCCTCGATCAGCACGATCCCCGGCCGGGCCGCCTCCAGCGCGGCGCGGACCGCGCGTGCCGACCCCGGGCCGTGGTGGCGTACGCCCAGCAGCAGCGGCCCAGCACCGGTCCCACCGGACCCACCCGGCGTGCCGGACCCACCGCTCCCGGCCCTGTCAGTGCCCGTCACACCGTCCCCCTCGCCTACGGGTCCAGCTCGAGTCCCCGTCGTCCCCCGTCGCGCCGGCCACGGGGCACCCGTCCGGAGCGGCGTCCGCCTCCGCATGCCGTTCACGCGCTCACCTCCCGGCACGCCCGGTAGAAGTCCTTCCAGCCGTCGCGCTCGCGGACGACCGTCTCCAGGTACTCCTGCCAGATGACGCGGTCGGCGGCCGGGTCGCGGACGACGGCGCCGAGGATGCCCGCGGCGACGTCGCCGGACCGCAGCACCCCGTCGCCGAAATGGGCGGCCAGCGCGAGGCCGCCTGTGACGACGGAGATGGCTTCGGCCGTCGACAGCGTGCCGCTGGGCGACTTCAGCTTCTGTACGCCCGTCACTCGTCAGTCCGTCGCGCAGCTCGCGGAAGACGGTGACGACACGGCGGATCTCGTCGATGCCGTCGGGCGCCGACGGCAGGTCGAGGGAGCGGCCGATCTCGTCGACGCGGCGGGAGACGATCTCGACCTCGGCCTCGGCGGTCTCCGGCAGCGGCAGCACCACGGTGTTGAAGCGGCGGCGCAGGGCGCTGGACAGCTCGTTGACCCCGCGGTCGCGGTCGTTGGCGGTGGCGATCAGGTTGAAGCCGCGGACCGCCTGCACCTCCTGGCCCAGCTCCGGTATCGGCAGGATCTTCTCCGACAGGATCGTGATGAGCGTGTCCTGCACGTCGGCCGGGATACGGGTCAGTTCCTCCACCCGGGCGGTCATGCCGTCCGCCATGGCCCGCATGACCGGGCTGGGCACGAGCGCGCCGCGGCTGGGCCCATTGGCGAGGAGCTGCGCGTAGTTCCAGCCGTAGCGGATCGCCTCCTCGGGTGTGCCGGCCGTGCCCTGCACCAGCAGGGTCGAGTCGCCGCTGACGGCCGCCGCGAGGTGTTCCGACACCCAGGTCTTCGCGGTGCCGGGCACACCGAGCAGGAGCAGGGCGCGGTCGGTGGCGAGCGTGGTGACGGCGACCTCGACGATGCGGCGCGGGCCCACGTACTTCGGGGTGATCACCGTGCCAAGTCGGGCAGGGTGCCGCCGAGCAGGTAGGTGGCGACGGCCCACGGCGACAGCCGCCAGCGGGCCGGACGCGGGCGGTCGTCCTGCGCGGCCAGCGCGGCGAGTTCGGCCGCGAAGGCGTCCTCGGCGTGCGGCCGCAACATCTCCGCCCCGGGCGCGGACCCACTCCGGCCCGGGTCGACGGTCGGCGGTTCAACGGGCGTCGGTCCCGCGGGCGTCGGTTCTACGGACACAGGCATGGCTGATTCCCCCTCCAGCTCGGCCGGTTCGATCTGTCATCCACGGTGCACCACGCCACTGACAATCGCTCTGACCTGCACAAACGCTCTCGATCGGTCGATTGTCAGTGGCGGGACCTACCTTCGATGGCATGACTCAGCAGGGGGTGCGCTGGACCGCGGACCAGGTGCTGGCACTGGCGCCTGACGCCGCGTCACGCAGAGCGGGCGGCAGACTCGGCACGGCAGGGCCGTGGTCCGAGGTGGGGAGTTCCGACGAGGGGGCCGTGTGGGGGGCTGTGCAAGGGCAGCGGCAGCGAGCCGTATCAGACGGTCGTCGACATCTCGGACCTGTCCGGGCCCGCGTACAAGTGCGGTTGTCCGAGCCGCAAGTTCCCGTGCAAGCACGCGCTCGGACTGCTGCTGCTCTGGGCGGGTGACGACGATGTGGTGGCGGGGGCGAAGGCGCCCGACTGGGCGGAGCGGTGGATCGCCGGACGGCGCGAGCGCGCGGAGGAGAAGAGGACGGCGGGCTCAACCGGATCCGCCGCCGGGACCGCCGATCCGGAGGCGGCGCGGCGCCGGGCGGAGCAGCGGGCCGGGCGGATCACCGCGGGCGCGACGGAGCTGGAGCAGCGCCTGACGGACCTGCTGCGCGGCGGCCTGGCCGGCGCCGAGCAGACGGGCTATGAGCTGTGGGAGGAGACGGCGGCCCTGTATGGTCGACGCCCAGGCTTCGGGGCTGGCCTCGCGTGTGCGGGGAGTTGGGCACCACACCGTCGTCCGGCTCCGGATGGCCGGTCCGCCTGCTGGAGGAGTGCGCCCTTCTCCATCTTCTCGACCAGGGCTGGCTGCGCCGTGAGCAGTTGCCGGACGGCCTGGCGGCGACGGTCCGTGCACGCGTCGGCCTGTCGGCGTCCGCGGACGGCCCTGCGGTACGGGACCGCTGGTTGGTCCTCTCCCCAGTACGACACGGCGGACGCACGGCTGACGACCCGTCGCATCTGGCTGTACGGCGCGCAGACGGAACGCGCCGTACTGCTCCTCTCCTACGGCGCCGCGGCCGGGCCCCGGAACCGGCGCTGCCGGTGGGGCTGGCCCTCGATGCGGAGGTGTCGGCGTATCCGGGCGCCGGGCAGCAGCGAGCCGCCCTGGGCAGACAGTTCGCGCCGCCCATCCCCACGGAGCTGCGCCCGAAAGGGATGACGACGTCTCAGGCGGCCGGTCGTTACGGCGAGGCCCTCCGCGACGACCCGTGGCTGGAGTCGGTGCCGGTGACCCTGGATCAGGTCGTCCCGGTACCGGACGGCGACCACTGGCAACTGGCGGACGCCGACGGGGACACGGCGCTGCCGCTCACCCCGGCGGCCGGAAACCGTCCGGGCCTGTGGCGCCTGGTCGCCCTGTCGGGCGGCGCGCCCGTCAAGGTCTTCGGCGAGTGCGGCCACCGGGGCTTCACGCCGCTGACGGCATGGCCGGCCGGACCGGGCCCGGCGGTGCCGCTGTGCTGACCCGTCCCACGTATGGAAACGCAATGCGAGCGGAAGGGGACCGCATGACCAGGACGCCCGTTCCCGCGGACGCGCCCGTGCCGGGCCTCTGGGAGGAACTCGTCACCTCGGCGCTGCTCGGCACGGACCGGCGCACTCCCCCCGGGCTGCGAGCCCGGCCCGCGCGCACCGGTGGCGCTGCTGGACGCGGCGGCGGCGGAGACCGTTCGCCGGCGCGCCGGACTGTGCCCGGCCCGCGCGGCCCGGCGCCCCGAACCGGCTCCCGAGGATCCCCGCCCACCGCTGCCGGCCGCGGCCGCCCACCGGCTCACGATGCTGCTCACCGATCGCCCCGGGACGGCGGGCGGCGGCCGCAGAGGCACCGCGCCCGACCTGATGGAGCTGCTGCCCCAGTGGCTGGCGACGGCGAACGCCCGCGGTTTCGCGGCACCGCCCCAGGCGGTCCCGGCCCTGCTGGACGCGGCACGGGGGCGTACGGACCTGCGTCCGGCGGCGCTGACGTTCGCGGGGCCCCGCGCCCTGTGGCTGGCCCGGCTGAATCCTGACTGGCGGTTCGCCCTGCGCGCGACGCCGGGCGGAGGCACCGCACTGCCCGGCCCCGAGGCCACGGAGCGGGTACGTCGGCTCTGGGAGGAGGGCCTGTTCGCCGAGCGGGTCGCCCTGCTGGCGTCCCTGCGCGCCCGCGATCCCGCCACCGCGCGCGAACTGCTGGCCTCGACCTGGGTCACCGAGCGGGCCGAGGACCGGCTGATGTTCCTCGACTCGCTGCGGACGGGGCTGGAGCAGGCGGACGAGCCGTTCCTGGAGCAGGCCCTGGCCGACCGCAGCCGCAACGTACGGGCGACGGCCGCGGAGTTGCTGTCGGCGCTGCCCGATTCGGCGCTCGCCGCGCGGATGGCGGCGCGGGCCGTGACGTGCGTGTCCCTCGACCGCGCACTGTCCCCACCTGCGATCGCCGTCGAGGCGCCGCACGAGTGCGACGCGGGCATGGAGCGGGACGGCGTCGTGGCCAAGCCGCCCTCGGGGCGGGGGAACGGTCGTGGTGGTTCGGCCAGTTGGTGGAGGCGGCGCCGCTCAGGACCTGGTCGGCTCGGCTCGGTGGACGCACCCCCGAGGAGATCGCCGCCCTGCCGGTGACGGACGACTGGCGGAGCGACCTGCACGCCGCGTGGTGCCGGGCCGCGGTACGGCAGCGGAACGGCGCGTGGGCGAGGGCGCTGCTGGGAGCACCCACGGCACCCGAGGCGGGGGGCCGGGCGCGGTGTCCCTTGCCGAGCGGGCCAAACTGCTCGGGACCCTCGACGCCGGAGAGCGGGCCGAGTGGGTCGCCGGGTTCATAGCGACGCACGGTCTGTCCGAGGCGTTCCAGCTGCTCGGGATGTGCGGGGTGCCGTGGGCCCCGCCGCTCGGACGGGCGGTGGTCGACGCGCTCAACATCGCCCGTGACGCCGGAAGCTACCCATGGAGTTTCAGCGGCGTCATGGGGCTGGCCGAGCGCTGCCTCGACCCCCTCGGAGGCGGGCCGCCTCGACGGCCTGCTGGCGATACCGGACGAACCGGAGGACGCGTCGCCGGGCGCCGGCGGGTACTGGGCGGAGGCGTTCCAGCGGCTCGTGAGGACATTGCGGTTGCGTGCCGCGATGGCCGAGGAGTTGGGGGCCGGTCAGGAGGAGCGTCGGCGTTGATGCCAGGGGCGGGTCGCTCCGCCCGGCGCCCAGCGGTGCCACCCGTGCCGCCCACGCCACCCGCGCCACCCGCGCCACCCGCGCCACCCGCGACCCAGCCCCGCCCTTGGGCTGCCGACGCCGGCCCTGTGCTGCCGGCACCGGCCGTGCCGTGTCGGCAGCGGCCGTGTCGTGTCGGCGCCCGTGGACAGTCGCCTGTCGGCACCGGCCATCGTGCGCGGCCGTCGCCGCCGGAGGCTAGGTGGCCCGCGCCGCCGGAGACCAGGCGGCTACGCCCCCGCGGGCTCCCGCACGTTCGCCCGTACCCAGTTCACGATCGACGCCGTCGTCGCGCCGGGCGTGAAGATCTCCGCGACGCCCTTCTCCTTCAGCGGGGCGATGTCCGCCTCGGGGATGATCCCGCCGCCGAAGACCAGGATGTCCGCCGCGTCCCGCTCCCTGAGCAGCTCGATCACGGCGGCGAAGAGCGTGTTGTGCGCACCGGAGAGGATGGACAGTCCGATCGCGTCGGCGTCCTCCTGGATCGCGGTGTCCACGATCTGCTCGGGTGTCTGGTGGAGCCCGGTGTAGATGACCTCCATACCGGCGTCGCGCAGCGCCCGCGCGATCACCTTGGCCCCGCGATCGTGGCCGTCGAGCCCCGGCTTGGCCACCACCACGCGGATCGGACCGGCTGCCACACCCATCACTGCCTCCATGAAGCGACTACATCCATCGACTACATCCATCCGTGACAAGTACCGCACACTTCGCCGACGCCGTACACAGCAGCACGGCGCACACAAGGCGCCCATCAGTGCATGGATCATGCACTGCTCGCGCGGAGTGCACGCCTCCGTGGCACAGACGCCCCGCACCACATCGTCCGGGGAAGTGAACGAACGTTATCGCCAGCATCCCGCAACCGGCAGTTTCACGGTGGATACAGAGGGGGAAATCACACGGTGGGACACGTTCGCCGCGAGCAGTTCCGGGGCGCGGCGGCAACACGCGCACGGAGAGCCGCAGCGAGGGCAGGACAGGGCAGCAGCGGGCCTCGTCGCCGCATCACCGACACCACAGGGCTCACAGGGCCCACAGAGCGCTGACGCGGCATATCGGCACGCCCGTACGGGCAAACCTCGCAAACATCACCAATCACTGGTGTCACGGCTCTCCACGAGGGCACACGGGGGACAGAGGCGTCCCTGCGCGTGCCGACAGGAGGTCGGCCCATGAAGGTCACCACGGCAGCACTGCCCCCTTCTCCCGCTTTGTCAGCGTTTCCTGCCAGGACTACCGGGACTGCCGGGGCTACGGGGACTACCAGGACTGGGGCTACCGGAGCTGGCAGCCCTGCCGGGCCGGCTGACCGGGCTTTCCCTGACCCTCCTGAAGGCAAGCGCCCTGGAGGTCGCGATCCTCGCCGGGCACCTTTTCCTCTACCCCTCGGGGATCATTCAGGAGCGCCGCCCGGTGTGCACACTCCCGACGACGGAGTCCCAGGACCCGCAGCCCTCTCCTCCCACTCCCCGCCTCCCGGCCCGCACCAGCCCCCCGGTCATCCTGCTGCACGGCTTCATCGACAACCGCTCGGTCTTCCTCCTCCTGCGCCGCAGCCTGGCGCAGCACGGCAGACACCAGATCGAATCGCTGAACTACTCCCCGCTGACCTGCGACATCCGCACCGCGGCCGAGTTGCTCGGCCGGCACGTGGAAGAGATCTGTCAGCGGACGGGCAGTGAGCGGGTCGACATCGTGGGACACAGCCTCGGCGGGCTGATCGCGCGCTACTACGTGCAGCGCCTCGCCGGAGACCTCCGCGTCCGGACACTCGTGACGCTCGGCACCCCGCACACCGGCACCCGGGTGGTCCCGCTGGCGAACGCGCACCCGATCGTGCGCCAGATGCGCCCCGGGTCGGCGGTACTCGAGGAGCTGACCCGCCCCTCGCCCGGCTGCCGTACGCAGTTCGTCAGCTTCTGGAGCGACCTGGACCGCGTGATGGACCCGCTGGAGACGGCCTGCCTGGATCACCCCGACCTGACCGTGCAGAACGTACGGGTGAGCGGCATCGGCCATCTCGCGCTGCCCGTGCACCCCGCCGTGGCCACCGGAATTCGCCAGGCGCTCGACACCGACGCGCCGGAGGCGGACCCGGAGTCCGGCAAGCGGGACGGAGGCCTGACGGTCGCCTGAGAGGCGCTGAGACTGCCCGAAGACCGCGGAACTCGGCGGACACAACCCGTTCAGCATCGAACAAACCTCGAACACAAAGCCAAACTCGTGCCCGCCGTCCCCCAAAACACGGCCGATTGCCCGTTTCCTTCACGCGTGAAACCTGACGAAGATTGTCGTGCCCGTATACCGCCGGGTACAGTCGCCGCACTGCTCTGGCAGCCCCTGTTGTCGAGGCGAAAGAGAAGTTGGTGAACGACCGTCACCCGTCGGGGACCATGACCACCCCGGCCTCGGCTTCCGACGCCGATCCGGCGCAGTACGCGTCGTACGGCACAGGGGAAGCCCAGTACGGCGACCTCACCACGTACGGCGGCTACGACACCACTGGTTTTTCCACCGGCGCCACCGCCACGGCCACCTTCGACGCCGACCCTCTCTTCGGCAGCCTCCCGGGGCAGGACACCGGCGGTTACGACACCGCGGGCTCGTACGACACCACGGGTTCCTACGACGCCACCCAGTGGTCCACCGGCAGCGGGCAGTCCCCGAGCTACGACGCGTACGCGGCCCAGCACCACGCCGCCTACGACACCGGCGCCTACGACACGACCACATGGACGAACGTCCAGCAGCCAGCCTCCGTGCCACCGCAGGCCACGAGCGTCGAGGCCACCGGTCAGTGGGACACCGGCGCCTGGGCCCAGCCGGACCAGTCGGGCGATCCGTCCGACGGGACCCAGCAGTGGGACTGGGGCACACAGACCTTCGACACCGGCACTTTCGAAACCAGCGCCTTCGCGACCGGAACTTTCGCGGCCGGCGCCTTCACGACCGACGCCCTGGAAACCGGTACCTACGAGACCGGCGCCTATGGGACCGGCACCTTCGCGACCGGCACGTTCGACACCGGCGCCTACGACGCCACGCAGTGGAACTCCGACGGCACCACGGCGCAGACACCGCTGGCCCCGGATGCACCGGAGACGCCGCAAGCGCCGGAGAACGCCGCGCCGGACGCGCCACCCGCCGCCGGATGAACCCGGCCCGCACGACGACGGGTTGGCCGCCACCGGCGAACTTCCCACCGTGACCGTTCTCCTGGAAGGCCAGGAAGAGGTCACCCCGGCCGCCCGGATCCCGGCCGCACGCACCGCCTCCCGGCGGCGGGTCGCGTTCCCCGCCGCCGCCAGCCAGCCAAGCGCTCGGCACTGATGACCATCGCCGTACCGTCGGCCTGCGTGATGAGCGTCGCCGGTATCGCCGCCGCCTCCGTCGGTGGCCTGACCGGCGACGACGGCACGGAGACCACGGCCTCCGCGGCGGACGCGGGCGGCGGCGCGGAAGCCGCGCCGGTCAAGCCGTCCACCGCCAACAACAAACTGGACACCCAGCTCACGAGCCTCGCCGCCGGAGCCGACGACTTCGCCGACCGGGCCAGCCGGACGCAGGAACGCATCGACCTCAAGGCCCAGCAGGCCGCCGAGAAGAGGCAGGCGGCGGAGGAGGCGGCCCGCAAGGAGCGGCTGCGCCCCAAGTTCGCGCTCCCGGTCGCCCAGCACGGCCTCAGCGCGTACTACGGCCAGGCCGGCATCAACTGGATGTCCGTGCACAGCGGCATCGACTTCCCCGTCTCGTACGGCACGACGGTGATGGCCGCGACCGACGGCACGGTCCGCACGCAGTACAACAGCGCGTACGGGAACATGATGATCGTGACCGCGAAGGACGGCACGGAGACGTGGTACTGCCACCTCTCCAGCTACCAGGTCCCCTCCGGTACGACGGTGAAGGCCGGCGACGCGATCGCGTTCTCCGGCAACTCGGGCAACTCGACCGGACCGCACCTGCACTTCGAGGTGCGTCCCTCGGGCGGCTCGGCGATCGACCCGCTCTCGTGGCTGCGCAGCCACGGCCTCAACCCGTCGTGACGCCGTAGCGTCTCAGCAGGCCGGATCCCGAACCGGGCCGATACCCGAACCGGGCCGGGCCCCGAACGAGGCCGGGTCCCGGTCCGGACCGGGCCTCCATCCAGACCGGCACCCGGACGACGTACGGGTACTCAAGCCGCCCGCACGCGCCCGCCAGTCCCCCCCCAGCGCACCCTCAGAGCTTCTCCACCGGCGCGTACCGCAGCAGGCAACCGCTTCGGCTTGGGGTCCCCGAAGTCAATCGTCGCCTCGGCGTTCGACCCGGTTCCCTTGACCCCGACCACCGTCCCGAGCCCGAACTGGTCGTGCGTGACGCGGTCACCGACCGACAGTGCGACCGTCGGCTGCTCGGCGGACCGGCGGGTGGCGAAGCCGGACGCGCCCGACGCCGAGGAGCGGGAACGGGACGACGACAGCGAGGCCGCCACGCCGGAGACCGGCGCGGAGGGCGCGGGGCCGTTCGCCCCGGTCCGCTTCCACTCCAGGTGGGGTGCCGGGATCTCCTCCAGGGAAGCGCGAGGGCGGGTTGTACGACGGCTGCCCCCAGGCGCTGCGCAGCGTCGACCGGGTCAGGTACAGCCGCTCGCGGGCGCGCGTAATGCCGACGTACGCCAGCCGCCGCTCCTCCTCCAGCTCCTTGGCCTGGCCGAGGGCGCGCATGTGCGGGAAGACGCCGTCCTCCATGCCCGTGAGGAAGACGACCGGGAACTCCAGCCCCTTGGCGGTGTGCAGGGTCATCAGGGTGACGACGCCGTCGCCGTCCTCCTCGTCCGGGATCTGGTCGGAGTCGGCGACCAGGGCGACCTTCTCCAGGAAGTCGGCCAGCGTTCCGGTCTCCTCGCTCTCGGCCCGCTCCTGCTCGAACTCCAGGGCGACGGCGGCGAGTTCCTGGAGGTTCTCGATGCGGGTCTCGTCCTGCGGGTCGGTGGAGGCCTGCAACTCGGCGAGGTAGCCGGTGCGTTCGAGGATCGCCTCCAGCACGGTCGCCGGTCCGGCGCCGGACTCGACGATCGTACGGAGGTCCTCCATGAGCGTGTTGAACCGCTTGACGGCGTTGGCGGAGCGCGCGGCCATGCCGTACGCCTCGTCGACCCGCTTCAGGGCCTGCGGGAAACTGATCTTCTCGCGCTGGGAGAGGGCGTCGATCATGGCCTCGGCGCGGTCGCCGATGCCGCGCTTTGGGACGTTGAGGATGCGGCGCAGCGGCACCGAGTCCTCGGGGTTGGCCAGCACCCGCAGGTAGGCCAGGACGTCCCGGACCTCCTTGCGCTCGTAGAAGCGGACGCCGCCGACGACCTTGTAGGGCAGGCCGACGCGGATGAAGACCTCTTCGAAGACACGGGACTGCGCGTTGGTGCGGTAGAAGACGGCGACGTCGCCGGCCTTCGCCTCGCCCGCGTCGGTGAGGCGGTCTATCTCGTCGGCGACGAACTGGGCCTCGTCGTGCTCGGTGTCGGCGACGTACCCGGTGATCTGCGAGCCGGCGCCCTGGTTGGTCCACAGGTTCTTGGGGCGGCGGGACTCATTGCGCTCGATGACCGCGTTGGCGGCGGTGAGGATCGTCTGGGTGGAGCGGTAGTTCTGCTCCAGGAGGATCGTCGTCGCATCCGGGTAGTCCTCCTCGAACTGGAGGATGTTGCGGATGGTGGCGCCGCGGAAGGCGTAGATCGACTGGTCGGCATCGCCCACCACGCACAGCTCGGCGGGCGGGACCTCGGCCTCGGGCGGCACGTCGACGGCGTGCTCGGTGGTGCCGACGAGCTCGCGGACCAGGGAGTACTGGGCGTGGTTGGTGTCCTGGTACTCGTCGACCAGGACGTGCCGGAAGCGGCGGCGGTAGTGCTCGGCGACGTCCGGGAAGGCGCGGAGCAGGTTGACCGTCGTCATGATCAGGTCGTCGAAGTCGAGGGCGTTGGCCTCGCGCAGCCGCGACTGGTACAGGGCGTAGGCCTGCGCGACGGTCTTCTCGAAACCGTCGGCGGCCTGGGCGGCGAAGTCCTCCTCGTCGATCAGCTCGTTCTTCAGATTGCTGATCTTGGCACTGAAGGACTTGGGCGGGAAGCGCTTGGGGTCCAGGTCCAGGTCGCGGCAGACCAACGCCATGAGCCGCTTGGAGTCGGCCGCGTCGTAGATCGAGAAAAGACGAGGTGAACCCGAGCTTCTTCGACTCGCGGCGCAGGATGCGGACGCACGCGCTGTGGAAGGTCATCACCCACATCGCGTTCGCGCGCGGGCCGACGAGCTGCTCCACGCGCTCCTTCATCTCGCCCGCGGCCTTGTTGGTGAAGGTGATCGCGAGGATCTGGCCGGGGTGGACGCTTCGCTCGGCCAGCAGGTGGGCGATGCGGTGGGTGAGCACGCGGGTCTTGCCCGAGCCCGCGCCGGCCACGATGAGCAGCGGGGGAGCCGGAGTGGACGACGGCGGCGCGCTGGTTCTCGTTCAGCCCGGCCAGGAGCGCGGCCGCGTCCAGGGCGGGGCGCGGGGCGCCGTCCCGGTAGTGGGCGTCCCGCTCCGGCGGCGCGTCGAACTTCCCGGCGAACAGATCGTGCGGAACCGGCTCCGGTCCGTGATCGTACTCGGGCGGCGGCGGAGGTTCCTCCTCGTGACCCCGGGGGTCTGGAGGCTCGCCAGGAAGCTGTCGTCAAAGAGGCTGCTCATCGCTCTCCGAGTCTAGGGCGCCCCACCGACAACCCGCCGCCACCCCGGAAAATGGCCGGGATCCCGCCTCCAGGCACGCCCTGCGACAGAGCGGGCGACGAAGAGTGACCGAAGTGGGGCCGCACACCGAAGGTCACGAAAATGTATCGGGCATATCACCCACCAACCTTCACAGCCGCCACACGAGTTGGCTACGGTGCGGACAGGCCGCACGACCCCCTCCGGCGAACCTCGCCGGGCCGCGCGGCCTCCGCCGAGTCCGGCGTGCCCGCACGGCGCCCGGAGCCGGGGACCCGACCGAGAACCGCGGGGTGAATCGGCCGCACCGCCCTCCACGGGGCGGATCCGCCGTAGGGCAACCCTTCCGAACCACACCGCCCGAACCCGACAGCTAACCCGGTAGGCGGAATTCTGGAAGGAGTCGCCTCCTTGGCGTCGCACCGCAAGTCGCGTCCCACGGGTACGCGCGTCGCAGGCATACGGACCCCGCCCTCGCCACGGCGGCCCTCACCTCCGTCGCCCTGCTGTCCCAGACGGCCACCGCCGCGCCGTCGGACGACGACAGGCCGAGCCTGGAGGAGGTCGAGAAGAAGGTCGACGACCTGTACCGCCAGGCGGGGGTCGGCGACGGAGAAGTACAACGCGGCCAAGGAGAAGACCTCCAAGCAGCGCAAGCGCGTCGACACCCTCCTCGACGACGTCGCCGAGCGCACCCAGAAGCTCAACGAGGCGCGCGAGGAGCTGGGTTCCTTCGCCTCCGCCCAGTACCGCACGGGCTCCACGGTCCCGGAGACCGCGACCTTCCTGCTCGCGGACTCGCCGCAGGACTACGTCGACCGGACCCACCTGATGGACCGGCTCACCGGCCGCCAGAAGGACGCGGTCGACGACTACGTCACACAGCAGTCGGAGACGATGGAGAAGCGCCGGGAGGCCACCGAGAGCCTCCAGACGCTCACCGAGTCGCAGAGCGACCTCAAGACGGCCAAGGCCACCGTTCAGAAGAAGCTCGCCACCGCGCGTGAGCTGCTCTCCGAGCTGACCGCCGAGGAGAAGGCCAGGCTCGCGGCGATCGAGAAGAAGAAGCAGCAGGAGGCCGCCCGCAAGGCCGCGGAACTCGCGAAGCAGCAGGCCGAGGAGCGCAAGCGGCAGGAGGAGGCCGACCGGCAGGAGAGCGACGCCTCCTCGGGTTCATCCGGCTCCTCGCGCTCCAGCGGCGCCGGTACGGAAACCGGGTCCTCCACGCCGGACTCCTCCTACGACACGAAGGCCGAGAAGGCACTCGCCTTCGCCCGCGCCCAGATCGGCAAGCCGTACGTCTGGGGCGCCACCGGCCCCGACTCCTACGACTGCTCGGGCCTGATCCAGGCCGCCTGGAAGGACGCGGGGGTGACACTGCCGCGCACCACCTACGACCAGGTCGATGCCGGCACGACCGTCCCGGTCTCCCAGGCCCAGCCCGGCGACCTGGTCTTCTTCTACGACGAGCTCAGTCACGTCGGCCTCTACATCGGCAACGGCATGATGATCCACGCCCCCGAAGCCGGGCGCGTACGTCCGCGAGGAGTCGATCTTCTACGACGGCGAGTCGTCGATCCACAGCGTGGTGCGCCCGGCCTGAGCCGCGCGGGTCCTTAGCATCGGGCGCATGTCATCCGGCACCTCTCCCGCCTCCCCCTATCCCCTGCGCGCCTGGTGGGCGCAGCGTCCGCCGGCGGCCGGGGGCGGCGGTCATGGCGACCGGCATCCTGTCGGTCGCCCTGCACCTGACGGGCCACGAGGTCCTGTCCCGGATCGCCCTGGTCCTGGCCTGCGCCGCCTGGCTGACACTGGCGGCGAACTTCGTCTACCTGCTGCTGGTCGAGCGGGCCCAGTGGGTGACGCGGGCCGGGACGCCGGGCGCCCTCACCGCCGTCGCCGCGACGACCGTGCTCGGCACCCGCATCTCCCTGTTCGGCTGGTCACCCGTGGCGGCGGCACCTGCTGGCGCTGGCGGCGCTGCTGTGGCCGGGACTGCTGTACCTGGTCGTCACGCACTGGGGGGCGCCGGATGCCCGGGGCGGTGTTCCTGGGCTGCGTGGCCGCGGAGGGGCTGGCCGTGCTGGGCGCCACACTGGCCGCCACCACCTCGACGGCCTGGCTGGCGCACGCGTCCCTGGTGCCGTTCTGGCTCGGGATCGTGCTCTACCTGATCGCCCTGTTCCGCTTCGATCTGCGGCAGGTGGCCCGGGGCTCCGGAGACCACTGGGTGGCGGGTGGCGCGCTCGCCATCTCGGCCCTCGCCGGCGCCAAGCTTCTCGCGGCGGCCGGGACGGGCATGTACCTGTGGAACAACGACGACTACGCCGTCCTGCACGACGTGACCGTCTTCCTGCTCGCCCTCGACCTCGCCTGGTACGCCGTACTGCTCGCCGCCGAGATCGCGTGGCCCCGGATCCGCTACGACGTGCGCCGCTGGTCGACCGTGTTCCCCCTCGGTATGACGGCGGCGGCGACGCTGT
This sequence comes from Streptomyces thinghirensis, assembly GCA_021502835.1. The sequence goes on along the minus strand of JAKFGP010000040.1, from coordinate 170,598 downwards.
CCGTCGCCGCCGTCCTCGACGTCCCGTGGCTGGACGCGCCCGGTCAGGCGCTGCTGTGGATCGCGGTGGCCGCGTGGCTGGCGGTCGCGGCGGGGCGGTCTTCCAGGCCCGGTCGGGGCTGCGGTCGGCCGCGGGTGCGGACACCGGGGGAGATCAGGTCCACAGCACCGCGATGAAGATGTTCGCCACGGTCAGCAGGCCCACCAGGCCGAACAGCGGCTTCTCCACCTTCTCGTCGTCGCGCTTCACGTAGACCAGGCCGAGGATCACGATCAGCAGGGCGAGTTTCACGCCCATCTTGACGTTGTCGACGGACTGGTCGTCGGCCTGGTTGAGGCCGATCAGGATGACGCCGGTGACCAGCATCGTCAGTGCGCCGTGCAGCATCGCGGGGACGAAACGCGCCGTGCCCTGGCCCATCGCCTTCATCTGGGTCAGGAAGCCCCCGAGGAGCGAGGCGATGCCGATGATGTGCAGACCGACGAAGATGTGGATGAGTACGTCCATGAGGCCGGAGCCTAATCAGGGGTCCGGAGACCCTCGGACACCGGCCCGGTGGAGGCGACGACCCGGGGTGCATATATGCCCCCCATAGCACCTCACGCCCTCGTGCGTCTCCGATCCGGGACATCGGTCATCACCCTGCGTGAAGACGACGGCCGCAGGGCGAGCCCTCAGTCACATTCGGTCGCCCACCGATCCGGTACCGCCACTTCCGCGCATCCCGTCACCCGGCCGTTACCGTCGCGCCTAGCGTCCTCCCGCAGGCAACCGGAGCCGAGTCGTACGGAAGGACGTGCATCGCAGGTGGGAACGCACCGCAGGCCGCGACAGCGCACGACGGGCGGCGGGAGGGCCCGAACGGCGGCCACGATCACCCTCGCGGGCGCGGCGACGGCGACCGGGCTGGCCGCCGGCACCGGGCACGCCGATCCGGAACCGACGCCGGCGCAGGTCAAGGCCAAGGTGGACAAGCTCTACCAGGAGGCGGAGGTCGCCACCGAGAAGTACAACGGCGCGAAGGAGAAGGCGGACGCCGCCGAGCAGCGTCTGGAGAAGCTGCGGGACGAGGCGGCCCGCAAGGCGGACCGGCTCAACTCCACCCGGGAGCGACTCGGTACGGTCGCGGCTGCCCAGTACCGCAGCGGCGGCCTCGACCCGGCCCTGCAACTCGCGCTCTCCGCCGACCCCGACCGGTATCTCGACGGCGCCGCCTTCATCGAGCGGGTCGGCAGCCGGCAGGCGGCCGCCGTGGGCCGGGCCCGCAAGGAACTGCGGGAGATCGAGCAGCTGCGCGGAGCCGCCCGCATCGAGGTGACCTCGCTGACGTCACGCCGGGCCGAGCTGAAACGTCACCGCACGACCATCACCGGCAAGCTGGACGCGGCCCGCCGCCTGTTGTCCCGGCTGACCGCCGAGGAACGCGCCCGCCTCGGCCACGGCACGGACGACCGTGCCTCGCGCTCGTCGGCGGACTCCCGGGACGCCCTGCCCACCTCTTCCGTCCAGGCCCCCGACTCCCGCGCCGCGGCGGCCGTCGCCTACGCCCGCCAGAAGCTCGGCAGCCCCTACGTGTGGGGCGCGACCGGCCCCGACGCCTTCGACTGCTCGGGCCTCACCCAGGCCGCCTACCGCGCCGCCGGCGTCTCCCTGCCCCGCACGACCTACGCCCAGATCGACGCGGGCCGCCGTGTCCCACGGTCCGAACTGCGTCCGGGGGACCTGGTGTTCTTCTACTCGGGCATCAGTCACGTCGGCATCTACATCGGCAAGGGACAGATGATCCACGCCCCGAACCCGTCGGCACCGGTCCGTGTCGCCCCCTGTCGACCAGATGCCGTTCGCGGGGGCTGCGCGGGTGGCGTAGCGCCGGTACGCGCGCGGCCGACGAGGCGCTCGGGGCCGAGCCGGACGTTGTGGGCGCACGGTCACACCAGCCGCCGTGCCGTGGCCCATCGCGTCAGCTCGTGCCGGTTGGACAGCTGGAGCTTTGGAGGACCGCCGAGACGTGGGACTCGACCGTCTTCACCGAGATGTACAGCTGCTTGGCGATCTCCTTGTACGCGTAGCCGCGGGCGATCAGGCGCAGCACCTCGCGCTCGCGCTGGGTGAGGCGGTCGAGGTCCTCGTCGACCGGCGGGGCGTCGGTGGAGGCGAACGCGTCGAGGACGAAGCCGGCCAGGCGCGGGGAGAAGACCGCATCGCCCTCCTGGACGCGGAAGACGGAGTTCACCAGGTCCGTGCCGGTGATCGTCTTGGTCACGTATCCCCGGGCGCCGCCGCGGATCACGCCGATCACGTCCTCCGCCGCGTCCGAGACGGACAGGGCGAGGAAGCGGACGGGCTGATCGGCGTCGCTCATCAAGTGGCGCAGCGGCGCAGGACTTCGACACCGCCACCGCCCGGGAGGTGCACGTCGAGGAGGACCACCTCCGGCCGGGTCGCGGTGATGACCGTGACGGCCTGGTCGACGTCTGCGGCCTCGCCGACGACCTCGACGCCGGTCTGCGCGGTCTGGCCGATCTCGGCCTGGACGCCGGTGCGGAACATGCGGTGGTCGTCGACGAGCACCACGCGCACGTGACGCCCCCCCGCGCCGCCGTTCGCCGGCTGCGCGGGCTGGGCCGCCTCGCCCTCTCCCGCCGTTCCGTTCGCCTCGGTCGGGTCGCTCATGACGTCTTCTCCGCCCTCTCCATCTCCAGCTCGACCTCCGTGCCGCCGTCCGGCACCGCGCGCAGCCGCGCCGTGCCGCCGTTGCGCTCCATGCGGCCGATGATCGATTCTCTGACGCCCATCCGGTCGGCGGGTATCGAGTCGAGGTCGAAGCCGGGGCCCCGGTCCCGGACGGACACGAAGACCGTCCTGCCCTCGACTTCGGCGAAGACCTGTACGGCGCCGCCCTCGCCACCGTACTTGGCGGCGTTCACCATCGCCTCGCGTCCGGCCTGCATCTGTGCGCTGATTCTCTCGTCGAGCGGGCAGTCGCCGACCACTACGACCTCGATGGGGACGCCGTGCTTGTCCTCGACCTCCGCCGCATCGCGCTTCACGGCCTCGGCGAGGGTGGTGGGCTCGTCGTCCTCGTCCTTGCCGTTGCCCTCCGGCTTGTAGAGCCAGGCGCGCAGGTCGCGCTCCTGGGCGCGGGCGAGGCGGCGCACCTCGCCCGCGCTCTCCGCGTTGCGCTGGATCAGGGTCAGGGTGTGCAGCACCGAGTCGTGGACGTGGGCGGCGACCTCGGCCCGCTCCTGGGCCCGGATGCGCATCAGCCGCTCCTCGGAGAGGTCCTGCGTCATGCGTACCAGGTAGGGACCGGCGAGGAGCGTTATACCGACGAGGACGGCGAGGGCCGCCTGGAGGACGGAGCCGAGGTGGGCGGCGGACCCCTGGAGGACGAAGATGCCGGTGACACCGGCCGTCACCAGCAGGACGCCGGCCACGGAGCGCAGCAGGGTGACGGTGCGCCGGTGGCGTCCGACCTCGGCCCAGCGGGCCCGGCGTGCGTTGTCCGCCTGGCGCCAGACGAGGGCGACGCCGGCGCCGACGAGCACGGTCGGCCAGAGGTAGGCCTTGGCTCCGCCGCCGAGGTCGACGTTGCCCACGAAGACCAGGGCCACGACGACCATCAGGAGCAGGGCGACGATCTGGCCCTTGTCGGGCTTGCGGGCGACGAGTCTGCGGCGGCCGTCCGGCGAAGTCTCGGAGGTGACGATGGAGGGCGGCCGCTGGGCGTCGACACCGCCGACGCCCAGCGGTACGAAGAACCAGAAGGCGGCGTACAGCAGCGCGCCCAGGCCGTCGGCCATGAACAGGCCGACGAAGGCGAACCGCACCCAGATGACGGGCAGCCCGAGGTGTCCGGCGAGCCCCCGCGCCACGCCACCGAGCCAGCGTCCGTCGCTGCTGCGGTAGAGCTTGCGCGGCGGCCGCGGTTCGACGAGTGGTGCTGCTGCTGCGGCTTCCGGCATGACACAGATGGTCACACGGCCGGGGGAGCCGGAGCATCAGGGTCGGTCCCCGAGACTGCCCTGATCTTCGGGCCCGGGGATCCTCGAACACTCCCCCGGCGTCGTGTCAGGGCCGATATCAGGGTCCGACCAGGGTCGAACCGACTGCCGTCACGGCGCCGCGCCCGTCACCATGGACGCATGACAGATCACGAGCACGCCGCGACGGGTCCGGGGCCCGGCCCCGGCCCGCGCCCCCGCTGGGCGCCGGGCCGCAGGGCGCCGCGCCCGCCGCGGATGCCGCGGACGCCGCGGGCGGTGCCGCAGCCGACGCGGGCGCCCCCGCCGGCGCCGATGTCCCCCGGTCCGCCCCACAAGTTCCGGCGCGACCGTCGGCACAAGACGCTCGCCGGAGTGTGCGCGGGCCTGGGGCGGCAGTGCGACATGGATCCGGTGATCTTCCGGATCACCCTCGCCGTGCTCTCCGCGACCGGCGGCATCGGTCTCATCTTCTACGGCTTCGCCTGGCTCTTCGTCCCTTACGACGACGAGGACGAGAACGAGGTGCGCAAGCTGCTGACCGGCCGGGTCGACGGCCAGGCGCTGGCGGCCGTGCTGTTCGCCCTGGTCGGCTGCGGGGTCTTCCTCACCATGCTGAACAACGGCGGAGTGCTGACCTTCGCCGTCGTCCTCTCCCTCGTCCTCGCGGGCGCCGGGTACTGGTCCCGGCAGCGGAAGGCCCCCGACCCCGATCCGCTCTCCGCCCAGGCCGCCGCCGACGCTCCACCGGAGGCCCAGGCGCCCCCGATCATGTTCACTTGGCCCTCCTGGTGGCGCGACCCCATAGTCAAGGACGGCACCCACGTCGGCGGGACGGGCTACCTGTGGGGCCCACCGGACTCCGAGGCCCGCGACATCGCGGCGGCCGTCAACATCGGCCGCGGCGGCCGGGGCCATGACCGCCCCGCCGCGAACGACCGGCGCGCGCGGTCCCCGCAACCGCGCGGTCCCCGTGGAATCGGCGGCGCCGTGTTCCTCCTCGCCCTGCTCGCGGCGTTCCTCGGCACCCGGCTGACCTGGGACGAACAACCGCTCGGCACCAGTCTGCAGACCGGCCTGGCCTGCGCTCTCGCCGTCTTCGGCGTCGGCATCGCGGTCAGCGCCTTCCTGGGGCGCACCGGGGCCGGCTCGATCTTCCTGGCGATCATCACGGCGGGCCTGCTCGCCGGAGCGACCGCCGTGCCCGAGGACGTCGGCACCGATTGGGTCCGGACCACCTGGGAGCCCACGACGGCGGCCGGCGTACGCGAGCAGTACGACATCGGTACCGGCAGCGGCACCTCGACCTGTCCGGGCTGGACCTGGCCGAGGGGCAGACGGTGACCACCCGGGCGGACGTGGGCATGGGCCGAATACAGGTCGTCGTGCCGCAGGACGTACGGTGCGGCTGAGCGTCGAGGTGGGCGTGGGCGACATCCAACTGCCCGGCGACGACAAGAAGGACGTGGACGTGGCACCGGGCAAGCACAAGGAGGTCACCCTGGCCCCCACCACGGGCGGCAAGAACGCCGGCACGCTCGACCTCGACCTCCAGGTCGGCGTCGGACAGGCGGAGGTGACCCGTGCTGCGTCATAGGTTCCAGCCCGGACGACTGGTGGCCGGCTTCTTCCCGACCCTGGCGGGCGTCATCTACGCCGGTGACGCGGGCGGCCTCTGGGAGACGCCGTGGTTCGTGCTGATCCCCCTCGTCGTGGGCGGCCTCTGCACCGCGGGAGCGGTCGGGGTCCTGGCCCAGGCCGTACACCGACGCCGCGGAGCACTCCGCACGGGCAGGGACGAGCCCCGGGCAGACCTTCCCGGCTGACGGACCACCGACGTCCGCAGAGGGCCACCGGTATCCGCGGGCGACAACCGGTATCCGCAAAGGACTACCGGTACCCGGCGGCGACTACCGATATCCGGCGGCGACTACCGGTACCCGCCCGTCCGCCGTCGTCGGCGGGAGCGCAGAGCGGCGTCCAGTGACAGCAGCGGGGCGCCCGCGAGGACGAGGGGGATCCAGGCCATGAGGTAGGCGAGGTCGTTGCCGTAGTAGTACGGGTCGGAGGCCCAGCTGACGGTCAGCCACAGGCTGAGCGAGATCAGCGCGCCGCCGAGCGCCGCCAGTCGGGTCAGCAGTCCGAGCAGGGTGCCGATGCCGACCGCCAGCTCGCCCAGGGCGATGGCGTAGCCGAAGCCGGAGGGGCTCTTCAGAGCCAGGTCGACCAGGGGAGGGGATGGCCGAGGAGTCGCGGACGGTACGCATCATGTCGCCGACCGAGCCGGCGCCCGCGTCCTTCATGAAGGCACTGTCCGTGAGTTTGTCCAGGCCCGCGTAGATGAAGGTGACGCCCAGAAAGATCCGTAGGGGCAGGAGGGCGTACCGGGTGGCGTTCTCCCGCCAGTCTCCGCCGCCGCCGGGATGCGAGGTGTACGCATCCGTCCGCATTCCGTGAGTCATCACTGCCAGCCGCCTCTCGCCCGCGCGTGCCGAGACCCCCACCAGACCATACGTACGACGTGGGGGCCTCTCTCAATCCCTCTGCGGCGGATTCTTCCTGTCGGTTTCGACAGTTCCCGGTTCCGACAGGTCCCTGTTTCGACAGGTCTCTGTTTCGACAGGTCTCTGTTTCGACAGGCTGACGGTCGGCGACGGGTTCGGCGGGGCGTCAGTCCGTCACGTCGATCGCGTACCGGTTGGTTTCCACGCCCGCGCTCGTGACGACCTGGACGTCCACCCGGCCCGGTTCCACGTCCGCCGGTACCGGGACCGTCAGCAGGTCGTCCGTGGGGTTGCTGAAGCCGCCGGTCACCGGGACCAGAGGTACGTGGACGTTGACCACGCCGATGCGGACAACCATCCGGGACAGGCGGTCCGCACCCTGCGCGCCCGGCGGTACGAAACCCGCGCCCCGGATCTCGATGTCGTCGCCGGTGCGGATCGGGGCGTCCAGGTCACCCGGCCTCCCGTGCCCGGACCACGGAGAGGATCACGGGGCGCCCGCCCTCCGCGTACTTCCCGGCCACGTAGGTCGCCGCCGACACCAGCACCACGACCGCCAGTCCCCACGGCAGGTCGGGCAGTTGCTCCGGACGCCGGGCCAGCCGTACGGCCGCGAACACCAGGGCGACGGTGCTGATCACCACGTACTGGATGTCGGCGAAGGCCCCGCGTCCCGCGTCGTCCGTCAGCAGGTCGGCCGCGCGCGGCCGGTCCGCCCGCACCTTCTGCAACCGCTGTCCCAGCACCCGCAGTCCGACCACCCGACGCACCAGGACCGCGATCCCGCACACCACCGCGAGCACGGTCACCGCACCGGCGCCGCGGGCGAGTTCGAGCCCGGAGATCAGCGCGTCCCGTCGACCGTGGCCCGAGGCCACCGCCAGTTGTCCGGCCAGGACGAGCACCGCGTAGGCGACGAAGAGCACCCAGGCCGCCGCCACCGCCCGGGACGTGGACAGGCGGTTGTCCTCGCCGATGACCGGGGCCAGCGCCCCGCCCCGCGCGCGGTGGAACCACGACGCCGCCGTCAGCGCACCCGCCACGACCAGCGCCGCCGCGAGCCCGGCGGTGCGTGCCGCGGTCCAGCCGGCACCGATCGCGGTGAGCGACTGCCCGAGCAGCAGCAGTACGACCCCGGCCCACACGACGGCCGCCGTGCGGCGCCCGAGTACCGCGAGCCATGCCTCGCCCTCGGCCCGACCGCGTTCGGCGACGACTTCGGCGGACTGGGTCAACTCCTCCGAGACCCACTGCCGGGAAGCGGAGGCCGAGTGGGCCACCGCGGCCGGCAGGCCCTGTCCGGCCGCGAACTCGTCCCGCCGCAGCAGGAACGCGGCGACCGCCCGGCGGTGCCCCTCGCGGGCGCCGTGCGGGCAGTCCCCCGCAGGTGCAGCCACCGCCGTGCGCCGCCTCTGTACGCGCCTCTGTCCGAGCCGCTCCCGCGTCTCGCCTCCTGCACCGCCACGCCCGAACGCCCGCCTTCCCGAACCCCTGCGAAAACCCAGTGACACCATCTGCGCCGACACCTGCGCCGGCATCCGCGACAGCACTGCCGCGCCGCCCGTGGAGGAACCGTAAGTCCCTTGGGACGACAGCGAATTGTGCCGTACACCACGCCCCGCGCGCCCGGCGCCCCCCGGTCCGCTCTGCTCAGCGCGGGTGACACGCGGACCGCCGTGTTGACCCGGCTGCGAGAATTCCCTTATGGCCGAGATCATCCAGCGCGACGGGACCTGGGCGTTCGACGGCAGTCACGGTCCGGATCACGCCGGGTCTGCACCGCTCGGTGCCGCTGTTCCGGCAGACGTACGGAGAGGTCTCGGTGCCGCTGGAGGCCGTCGCGGGCGTCGGTTTCGAGCCGGAACGCAGAGGCGGACGGCTGCGGCTGAGGCTGCGCGAGGGCGCCGACCCCCTCCTCCAGGCCACCGGCGGCCGGCTGCCCGACGCGGCCGACCCGTACCGGCTGACGGTGGAGATCGACCGCTGCGGGGTCGCCGAGTACGTCGCCGAGGAGATCCGGCACGCGCTGCTCCTCGACCGGATTCCCAAGGAGCCCACCGAGGGCTACCTGCTGCCCGGGCCGCCGGTGCCGGTCTCGGTGCGTTCCTCGGACGGCACGGTCTCCTTCGACGGCACCCAGGTGCGGATCGACTGGGCCGACGCCTCCGACCGGGTCAAACGCGCCACCGGTCCGCGGATCATCGACGTCGGTGAGCTGGTGCGGGTCGAGTGGCTGCCCAACTCCGGGGCCGACGAGGGTTTCCTGCGGTTCGTGACCCGGGAGACGGTGTTCTCCAAGCTGCCGCCGGAGAAGGACCCGTACGCCCTGGACCTGTGGGGCAGCGCCCGCCGCGACCTGCTCACCGCACTGATCGCCACCGCGGTCACGGCCCGGCTGCCGCATCCGTCCGCCCGTACGGGCGACGCGGACGACACCGCCCCGGAGTCCGCCGGGAGCGGGCCCCGGCCCGGGGTTCCGAGTCCCGGGCCGCCGCCGTCCGACCATCACGACGTCCTGCTGCGCCGGCTGCGCGAACTGGGCGAGCTGCACCGCGGCGGCGTCCTCACGGACGCGGAGTTCGCCATGACGAAGGCGGCGGTGCTCCGGGGCTTCTGACGACGCCCGGCCGCGATATCCGACAGAGGGTGTCCGGTTTCGGGTCCAGACTCGACGTATGACACCAAGCACCGCCGCCACGAGCAGCACCGCCGCGAGCACCGCCAACTGGGCCGACTTCGCCACCGCCGAACCCGCGCTGGCCGCCACCGTCGAGGCACGCTTCGGCGCCTACACCCACCACACCCTCGCCACCCTGCGCAAGGACGGCTCGCCCCGCACCACCGGTCTGGAGGTGCGTTTCCTCGGCGGCGAGCTGTGGCTCGGCATGATGCCGGGTTCGGTCAAGGCACTCGACCTGCGCCGGGACCCGCGCTTCGCGTTGCAGGCGAACCCGGGGGACGGCACCGGGATGGGCGGCGGGGGACGTGCGGATCGGCGGGCGGGCGGTCGAGGTCGAGGACCCCGAGGTACGGGCCGGATACGTGAAAGAGGTGGAACCGCCGGAGCCGTTCCACCTCTTCCGAACCGAGCTGACGGAGGTCGTGCGGACCTACGTGGAGGACGACGCGTATCTCGTCGTCCAGGTCTGGCAGCCCGGGAAGCCCCTCCGCACCGTCAAGCGCACCTAGGGGTCGCTCGGGTCACTCCCCACTCGATGGTGCCCGGCGGCTTCGACGTCACGTCGAGGACGACCCGGTTGACGTCCTTGACCTCGTTGGTGATGCGGGTCGAGATCTTGGAGAGCACGTCGTACGGCAGCCGGGACCAGTCGGCCGTCATCGCGTCCTCGGAGGAGACGGGCCGCAGCACGATCGGGTGGCCGTAGGTGCGGCCGTCGCCCTGGACGCCGACGGAGCGGACGTCCGCGAGCAGCACCACCGGGCACTGCCAGATGTCGCGGTCGAGGCCGGCCGCGGTCAGCTCCTCGCGGGCGATGGCGTCGGCCTCGCGGAGCAGGTCGAGCCGCTCCTTGGTGACCTCGCCGACGATCCGGATGCCGAGGCCCGGACCGGGGAACGGCTGGCGCTGGACGATCTCGTCCGGCAGGCCCAGCTCCTGGCCGACCATCCGGACCTCGTCCTTGAACAGCTGGCGCAGCGGCTCGACGAGCTCGAACTCGATGTCGTCGGGGAGTCCGCCCACGTTGTGGTGGGACTTGATGTTCGCCGTGCCGGTGCCGCCGCCGGACTCGACGACGTCCGGGTAGAGGGTGCCCTGGACGAGGAAGGCGACCTCGGGGCCGTCCTCCTGCATGATCTCCAGCTGCGCCTGCTCGAAGACCCGGATGAACTCGCGGCCGATGATCTTCCGCTTCTCCTCGGGGTCGGAGACCCCGGCCAGCGCCTTCAGGAACCGCTCCTGCGCGTCCACGACCTTCAGCTGTACGCCGGTCGCGGCGACGAAGTCCTTCTCGACCTGCTCGGTCTCGCCCTTGCGCATCAGGCCGTGGTCGACGTAGACGCAGGTCAGCTGGGGAGCCGATGGCCTTCTGGACGAGGGCGGCGGCGACGGCGGAGTCCACGCCGCCGGACAGACCGCAGATGGCGCGCCGGTCGCCGACCTGCTCGCGGATCGCCGCGACCTGCTCCTCATGACGTTGCCCGTGGTCCAGTCCGGACGCAGGCCCGCGCCCCGGTACAGGAAGTGCTCCAGCACCTGCTGGCCGTGCGTGGAGTGCATCACCTCGGGGTGGTACTGGACGCCGTAGAGCTTCTTCTCGTCGTTCTCGAAGGCGGCGACCGGGACGACGGAGGTGGAGCCGGTGACGGCGAAGCCCTCGGGGGCGGCGGAGCAGGCGTCGCCGTGGGACATCCACACGGCCTGCTCGGCCGGGGTGCCCTCGAAGAGGGTGGAGGACGGCTTGGAGACCGACAGGTCGGTGCGGCCGTACTCACGGGCGCCGGAGTTGTCGACGGTGCCGCCGAGGGTCTGCGCCATCAGCTGGAAGCCGTAGCACATGCCGAAGACGGGGACGCCCGCCTCGAACAGGGTGCGGTCGAGGGTGGGGGCACCCGGCTCATACACCGACGAGGGGCCCCCGGAGAGGATGATGGCCGCCGGGTTCTTGGCGAGCATCTCCGCGACCGGCATGGAGCTCGGCACGATCTCGCTGTAGACCCGCGCCTCGCGGACACGACGGGCGATGAGCTGGGCGTACTGCGCGCCGAAGTCGACGACCAGAACGGTGTCGGGGGCGGCGGCAGCGGGAGTCGCTGATGACACGGGGGTGCCTTCCGGCGGTCGGGCGGGGGTCTTGTACTGCCGATTCTACCGAGGTGGGCGGGTGGCCCCGCCCCGCCCACGGCGGCACGGTCGCCCCTCCCCCGCGTCTCACCATACGAACCGGCTTGGCCACCGTCCGTCCCCGGGGCATACTGGCCCCATGCTCACGCACCAGACCTTCCTGTTTACCTATGGCAACCGGCCCACCGGCTGCCATGGTCGTGCTGCTTGAGCAACTGACAAGCGACTTCCCAGGCGCCCCGGGCCGACAAGGTCCGGGGCGCCTGGCGTTTGCGGATCCGTCGGCCGGGGGCACCGCCCCCTTCGGCGAGGAGACACCCACATGACCGTCACCGCGGCAGACAAGACCGGCGCCCGCACCACCGAGGCAGCCGACGTGATCACGGGCGCCCGGGAGCGCATCGACGCGCTGGACGACCGGATCATCGGGCTGATCCAGGAACGGATGGCCGTCTCCGCGGTCATCCAGGAGGCGCGGATCACCTCCGGCGGCCGGCGCGTGAACCTCTCCCGCGAGATGGAGGTCCTCGACCACTACCGGCACGCGCTGGGCAAGCCGGGTACGGCCCTGGCGATGACGATGCTGGAACCAGAGCCGCGGGCGCGTCTGAGCGTCGAGTACGGGCGTCGGGTCCGGGCGTCGCATCTGAGTTCGGGCGCGTTCTCACCCGTACGGCGCGTGACCTGCACGCGAGCGGCTTCGTTGTCCCCGGTGTCCGTGTCAGCCAGGGGGCGGGCCCGAAAGAACCACGCGTGGCTCACTGGAGCGATGAGACGTACGGATCGTGCCGCACGTCGTGGGACCTCGCTCCAGGAAAGTGACCGGACGGCAGGGGACAGCAGCCCGGTCACCCAAGAGAACGGCCGGCTCCGGGGACGCCCGGGGCCGGCCGACGGGGCGGCGGCCGGGTCCCTCGGCCCACTCGATCGCACGCCATTCGGACTGCATGCCATTCGAAGCAAGCGGCGCAACCCCCGGCGCCGCTTCCCGAGGCACCGGCGCTGCCCTGACGCCGGTGCTGGCCGAGGAAGGGCCCTGCGGCACGCATGCCGCGGGGCCCTTCGCCATGTCCGCGCCCCCCTCGGCGGTCCGGAGTGACGCACGCCACATAAAAGTTCTGTGAGTTCGAGGACAACCATTCACAGCTTTCACAGATCAAACAGGCGTACGGACCGAAACAAGGGCCACTCCCGCGCCCCACACGCGGAGGCCTCCCTGACTCTCCCGTATCGCCGTGCGCGGTACGCCGGACTATTCGAGGTCTTCATGAAGCTTCGTCGCGCCATGGCAGCAGCGGCCGCCACGGCAGTGATCGCCCCGGTGGCGCTGCTCGCGGCGCCGGCCGCCTACGCGACCGGTGACACGCCGACGTCTCAGCCGCCGACCAGTTCCGCCGCCGAGACCGCGCCGGAGAGCACACCCTCGACGGACCCGGCCCCGAGCCAGTCCACGAGCGAGACCGCTCCGCCGCCGAGCGACTCCCCCGGCAGCTCCCCCCAGCGGCTCTCCGAGCACCTCGGCCCCCGAGTCCCCGGCGCCCAGCACCTCCGCGCCCGCCTCGCCGTCGCCGAGCACCTCGGCGCCCGAGGAGTCCGAGACCCCGGCCCCCGAGCCGTCGGTGTGCGAGGACACCAAGGTCGATGTCAACATCACCGGCCTCCCCGGCAAGATCGCGGCGGGCAGCGGCTGGCACAAGTTCTCGCTGAACGTGGCGAACAACTCCGGCTCCACGCTCCAGAACCTCGAGTACCTGGCCGGTGCCTCCGCCGACCGGAACGGCGAGGAGCTGTTCGAGAGCAAGAAGGTCAGCCTCCAGGCCTGGAACCCCGACGACAAGATCTGGGAGGACCTCAACGAGTTCGGCTACGCGGTCGGCTACATCGGTTACACCGACGAGCTGGCGCCCGACTACGAGGTCGACACCCCGATGCGGATCAACGTGCGGTCCGACGCCCCGGTCGGCGCCGGCTTCACGCTCGGCGCGACCATCTACGGCGACGCGGACGGCGAGTGCACCGGCTTCGGTGACATCGCCTACAAGTTCCAGATCGTGGCCGCCGGCACCGACACCGAGGGCACCAAGCCGACGGAGGGCGGCAAGGCTCCCGTCGCCGTCGAGAAGCCGGCCGCCAACACGCCCGAGGTCACCGGCAGCCTCGCCGAGACCGGTTCCAGTTCCGCGCTGCCGATGATCGGCCTCGTCGGCGGGCTCGCCGTCGTCGTCGGTGGCGGCGCGGTGTTCGCGGTGCGACGGCGCAAGGCCGGCGCGGAGGCGTGACACAGCACGGACCGGCGTGACACGGCACAGACCGGCGTGACACAGGCTGGGTGAGAGGGACCTGCGCTCGGAGGGGGCGCAGGTCCCTCTCACCTTTCGCGCTACTTCTTCGGCGGCACCGCCGGCATTCCCAGGAACGGCAGCCGCAGCGAACCGAAGGCCTCCGCCGGGACCGCCGGGGACTTGGGCTCGACGGCGGCCAGGCGCTCGTAGGCCGTGCCCTGCGCCGGGCGCGGGTCGCTCTCGCCCTTGTTCGGCCAGTACGACATCGCCCGCTCGGCCTGCGCCGTGATGGTCAGGGACGGGTTGACGCCCAGGTTGGCGGAGACCGCGGCACCGTCGACGACCGAGATGCCGGGGTGGCCGTAGAGGCGGTGGTACGGGTCGATGACGCCGGTCTCGCGGGAGGCGCCGATCGGGCAGCCGCCGAGGAAGTGGGCGGTGAGCGGGGTGCCCATCAGCTCGCCGACGTTGGAGCCGGCGAAGCCGTTGATCTCGGCGGCGAGTGCGGAGGCGCCCTCCGTCGCCGCCTTGATCTGCTTGGGGTTGAGCGAGCCGTGGCCCTGGCGGGCGGTGAGCAGGCCCTTGCCGACGCCCGTCGGTTTCAGGTGCGTGGTCAGGGAGTTGTCCAGGGACTGCATCACCAGGCCGATGATGGTCCGCTCCGACCACTTGCGGTTGGAGAGCGAACGCAGGACCAGCATCGGGTGTTTGGCCGCGTGGCCCAGGAAGCCCAGGACGCGGGACGTGCCCGAGGCGGTGTGCCCGGCGTACGGGACCTGGAGGATGGACAGGCCGCCCATCGAGTTGGAGCCCTTGCCGTAACGGACCGGCTCGATGTGGGTGTTGGCGTCCGGGTGGATCGAGGACGTTATGGCGACGCCGCGCGTGAAGTCGGCCCGTGACTCGCCGGTGGCCTTGCGGTAGCGCCGGTCGTCGGTCTGGGCGCCGACCAGGGCCTCGGAGTTGGTGCGGGTCAGCTCGCCGAGCTTGTCGGATATGTGCGGGAGCTGTCCGTTCGCCTTCATGCGGTGCAGCAGGGTCTGGGTGCCGTAGGTGCCGGCGGCCATGACGACCCTGCGGGCCGTGAACGTGCGGCCCGCGCCCTTCTTCTGCCGGTCGGTGGGCAGCGTGGTGATCGCGAACCCGCCGCGCGAGTCGTCGGTGACCGAGACGACCGTCGTCATCGGGTGCACGACGGCACCCCGCCTTCTCGGCGAGGTACAGGTAGTTCTCGTTGGAGGGTGTTCTTGGCGCCGTGCCGGCAGCCGGTCATGCACTCGCCGCACTCGTTGCAGGCCTTGCGGTCGGGGCCCGCCCCGCCGAAGTACGGGTCGGGCACCTTCTCGCCCGGCTTGGCCTTGGCCGTGCCGTCGGCGTCCTCGCCGTCGCCGAAGAAGACGCCGACCGGCGCCATGTGGAAGGTGTCGCCGACGCCCATCCGCTCGGCGGCGGCCTTCAGGTGCACGTCGGACGGGGTCATGGTCGGGTTCAGCCGGACCCCGAGCATGCGCTTGGCCTGGTCGTAGTACGGCGTCAGTTCATCGTGCCAGTCGGTGATGTCGCGCCACTGGGGGTCCTCGAAGAAGGGCTTCGGCGGTACGTAGAGGGTGTTGGCGTAGTTCAGGGAGCCGCCGCCGACCCCGGCGCCCGCCAGGACCATGACGTTGCCGAGCAGGTGGATGCGCTGGAGGCCGAACATGCCGAGCTTGGGAGCCCAGAGGTAGTTCTTCAGGTCCCAGGAGTTCTTCGGCAGCGACTTCCGGGTGAAGCGGCGACCCGCTTCCAGGACGCCGACGCGGTAGCCCCTTCTCGGTGAGGCGGAGGGCGGAGACCGAGCCTCGAATCCCGACCCCACGATGAGGACGTCGTAGTCGTGCACCCGTTCTCGTCGTCCCGGGTCTGGACGGTCTTCTCCTGCGACACGTGCTCTCCTCGTTGAGAACGGGTACGGGTGGCGGGCTGCTCAGCGGAAGCGGAACGCCTTCATCAGGCGCAGGCTCCGGCTCATGAACGCCGCGTACTTCGCGTCGTCCATCCCCAGCGAGGGCGCCATCGGCAGCAGGCGCTGGTGGGCGACCGTCTGGGCCTCGGTGTGCTTGGAGGATGCCCCTCGGAGCCGTGCCGGCGGCCGAGGCCGGAGTCCTTCATGCCGCCCATGGGCGACTGGACACTGCCGTACGCGGAGGCGTAGCCCTCGTTGATGTTGACCGTGCCGGTGCGCAGGCGGGCGGCGGTCTCGCGGCCCAGGCGGGCGTTCCCGGTCCACACCGAGGAGTTCAGCCCGTACGACGTGGCGTTGGCGCGGTCGACGACCTCGTCCAGCGTCTTGAAGCGGTAGACGGACACGACGGGGCCGAAGGTCTCCTCGCAGCACAGGGTCATGGCGTCCGTGACGCCCTCGAGGACGGTCGGCTCGTAGAAGTACGGGCCGATGTCGGGGCGGGCCACGCCGCCCGCGACGATCCGCGCGCCCTTGTCGACGGCGTCCTCCACGTGCCGCTTCACGGTCTCCAGCTGGTGCCCGCTGACCAGGGAGCCCATGTCCGCTCCGTAGGCCAGGGCGCTGCCCAGCCGCATCGCGCGGGTACGGGCGGCGAAGCGGTCTAGGAAGGCGTCGGCGACCGACTCGTGGACGTACAGCCGCTCGATGGACACGCACAGCTGGCCGGCGGAGGAGAAGCAGGCGCGGACGGCGCCTGCCGCCGCCTTCTCGATGTCGGCGTCCTCCAGGACCAGCATGGCGTTCTTGCCGCCGAGCTCCAGCGAGACGCCGACCAGGCGGTCCGCGGCGACCGTGGCGACCTCTCGGCCGGTGCGCGTGGAGCCGGTGAAGGAGACGTAGTCACCGTGCTTGACGACCTCGGGACCGATGACCGGGCCGACGCCTATGACGGCCTGGAGTACGTCGGCGGGCAGCCCGGCCTCGATCAGCAGGTCACGGGCCCACAGCGCGGTGAGACAGGACTCGGTGTCGGGCTTCATCACGACCGCGTTGCCCGCGACCAGGGCGGGCAGGGCGTCACCGACGGACAGTTCGAAGGGGTAGTTCCACGGAACGATCTGCCCGACGACGCCGCGCGGGTGACGCACGTTCGGTGACCTTCGTGAGGGTCGGTATGGCGCCGGTGTGCCGCTTGGCGCGCAGGTACGCCGGGGCCTTGCGGCCGTAGTGCCGGGCGGCGACGGCGACGGCCTGGACCTCCTCGTGGGCGTGCAGGCGGGCCTTGCCGGTCTCCAGCTGGATGAGGTCGAGCACCTCGGCCTGGCGCTCCAGGACCAGGTCGTGAAGCGCAGCAGGACGGCGGCACGCTGCCGTACCGGAACGCGCGCCCACACGGCCTGGGCGGCGCGGGCCCGCTCGAAGGCGCCGGTCACGTCCTCGGGCGTCGACTCGGGCAGGTCGGCCAGCTTCTCGCCGGTGAACGGCGTGTGAGTTGGCGGTGCGGCCGGAGCCGGCCACGCCCTTGGTGAGCTGGGCGACCAGCTCGGGCGTGACCACGTCGGCCGCGGTGCGGGCACCGCGCGGGGCGGGGGCGAGAGGGTTCGTGCCGGTTATTTCCGGGGCCTGCGCGTCCGTCATGAGCCGCAGGGTATGACGCCGCGAGGGCTTTGTGTACCCGTCGGTAATCGGGATTCACCGAGTGCTCACACAATGCCAGTGATCGCTGGCAACAAATGCGCTGATCAGGAGGTTACCCGGTGGCGCTGGACCTGATCACTTCTTTTCGGTCCGGAGCGGACCAGACGGCGCCGGCCACCGCCTCCAGGTGCCGCGCGACCTCCTCGGCATCCGGTCGCCGGGTGGCGTCCTCGGCCCTCAGCCTTTCGATCAGCGGATCGAGCGGCCCGGAGGGCGACCGGTGCTCGACGGCGGTGTGCAGGAGGGCGCCCAGCGAGCGCAGGTCCGCCGCGGGACCGGCGCCCCGCGGGGAGTCATCGCCCGGTGCGCGGGCCGTGCCGAAGTCGGTGAGCACGACGCGGCCGTGCGGGCCGAGCAGCACCTTGGCGGGCCTGACCGCGCGGTGCACGATGCCGACGGCGTGCGCCGCCCGCAGCGCGCCGAGCACCGCGAGCCCTATGCGGGCCGCTTCGGGCGCCGGCACCGGACCGCGCCGGAGCACCTCGTGCAGGGGACTCGCCGGGGACCCACTCCATGACGATCCAGGGCAGTCCGTCGAGCGGGGCCTCCTCCACGACCACGTCGTGGATGCGGACGGCCGCGGGGTGGTCGACACGGGTGGCGGCGCGTGCCTCGCGGTAGAGGCGGTGGGCGGCCCGGCGGTACGTCTCGTCCGCCGGGTCACCGGGCAGCCGCGCTGCTTGACGGCGACGTCCTGTGCCGCGCGTTCGTCGAAGGCCCGCCAGACGGTTCCCGAGACGCCGGAAGCGACGCGCCTCAGCAACCGGTACCGCTCACCGACCAGGTGCCCCTGGGATTCCATCAGAGCTGGTCGACCTCCCAGTTGGCGACGACGGTCCGGGCGATCTCCCGTCCCTCGTCCGCGAAGTATCCCTTGCGGGGGTAGTCGACGGAGACCTTGTAGATGTCGCCGTTGTCCGCCCGGTAGTAGAGGATGTGGTACTCGCGCTCGCGGGGGTTCTGCGTGTCGGCCGTCGTGTAGGCGATGGTGTTCTCGGCGGCCTTCTTGCCCTTGTACTCGGTCTCGCTCGGTTCACCCCTGGGAGCGGGCTTGTCGGCGAAGTTCCACGAGTACTCGCCGTCCTTGAGCATCTCCCAGTCCGCCCAGGCGTTGGCCCCCGCGGTGTCCGGGAGGTCGCCGTTCTCGTCGTCGGCCTTGATGTCACGGTCCACGTGGACGGTGATCGCGCCGCTCGGGTCGGCGAACGACTCGGTGGTGCCGTCCCATTTGTCGGGGTGCTTCAGCTTCACGAACTCCGCCGGCACACCGACGCTCATGCCGGGCTTCGCACCGAGGTCGTGCTTCTTCCACCCCTCCGGCAGGGGCCCCGCGAAGGGCTCCGCGATCACCAGGTACGACGCCACCGCCGCCGCGACGACCGCCGCACCGAGGGTGATCCACGCGTTGCGGCCCAGCCGGACGCTCCACTTGGACACCGGCCGGGACGGCCCCGCCCGCCTCGGCGACGTGCACGACCTGGGTGGGTGACGGCTCCGGCGGGTTCGCGGCGGCGCTCAGCAGGGCGCGGACCCGGGTGGCGTCCGGGCGGCGCGCCGGGTCCTTGTCCAGCAGGCCCGTGATGACCTCGGCCAGCGGCCCTGCGCGGAGGCGGGCGGCGCGGGCGCGGCGTTGAGCACGGACTGGAGCGTGGCGGGGGTGTTGCTGCGGCGGAACGGCGAGACGCCCTCCGTCGCCGCGTACAGCACCACGCCCAGCGACCACAGGTCGCTCGCCGGGCCGGGGCGCTGGCCCAGCACCCGTTCCGGGGCGATGTACTCGGGCGAGCCGACGAAGCCGCCGGTGTCGGTCAGATTGGTCTCGCCCTCGATCTGGGCGATGCCGAAGTCGGTGAGCACGACCCGGTCGTGCCGCCCGAGCAGTACGTTGTCCGGCTTCACGTCCCGGTGAGGACGCCGGCCGCGTGCGCGGCCTCCAGCGCGCCGAGCACCTCCAGGCCGATCCGGGCGGCCTCGCGCGCACCCAGTGTGCCCTCCTGCAAGGCGTCGCCCAGCGAACGGCCCCGGACCAGCTCCATCACGATCCACGGCTGGTCGTCCACCACCGCCACGTCGTGCACGTCGACCACGGCCGGATGGTCGAGGCGGGCCGCGGCGCGGCCTCGCGGCGCATCCGTTCGAAGGCGTTGTCCCGTTCGCGTTCGGGAAGGTGGTCGGGTACGCGGGGCTCCTTGACGGCCACCTCGCGGTCCACGGTCTCGTCCTTCGCCCGCCACACCGTGCCCATGCCGCCGTGCCCGAGCCTGGAGATCAGCCGGTAGCGGCCGGCGATGAGCCGCCCGGCGCCCGCGTCCTGCGCGGGCGGATCCGCGTGCTGCGGCGCCGGCGACCGGGGCGGCACGACCTGGGTGGGTGCCGCGTACGGGTTGCCGGGATGCGGCACGGCGACGGGCGGATTCGGTGGTCGCAGGCCAAAACTCGTCGGCTCGTCCGACCCGTTGCGGGGTCCCCCGTTGCTGCTCATGGGTCCATCCATATCGCGCCCGGCGTACCCGCATCCACCACCCGTGCTCCGCGGTCACAGACCCGTGACGCACACTGCCGCTTATCTCCTGTTTAGGTGCGTTGCGAAGACGGCGTCACGGGACGCCGGACCCGTCGGCGTACCGCGAGCACCACCGCCATGAGCACGCCCCGCGTCGCACGGCGGGAGCTCACCGGGCCGGGGCGGCGCGGGAGTCCGGCCCGTGGTCAGGAAGGCGCGCAGCATCCGCTCGGCCTCCGCGGCGTCCAGCCGCCGTTCCGGGTCGCGTTCCAGCAGGCCCTGCACGACCGGAAGGATGGGCCCGGCCTGCGCGGGCGGGCGGATCTCGTCGGTGACCACGGCGTGCAGGACGCCGCCCAGCGAGTCGCGGTGGAAGGGCGAGGAGCCGCTGAGGACCGCGCACAGCAGCACGCCCAGCGACCACAGGTCGGACTCCGGTCGGTCCAGGCCCCGGACATCCGCTCGGGGGGCGGTGTACTCGGGGAGCCGACGAAGGAGCCGGTCTCGGTGAGCGTGGTGGCGCCCGCGACCTGCGCCACGCCGAAGTCGGTGAGAACGACCCGGCCGTCCTCGGCCACCAGCACGTTGGACGGCTTCACGTCCCGGTGCAGGATCCCGGCCGCGTGCGCGGTGCGCAGGGCGTCGAGCAGGGCGACGCCGATCCGGGCGGCCTCGGTGGCGTCGACCGGGCCGTGGCCGAGGACGCAGTCGGCGAGCGAGCCGCCCTCGACCAGCTCCATGACCATGTACGCACGTTCGTCGTCCTCGACGACGTCGTGCACGACGATGACGTGCGGGTGCCTCAGCTGGGCGACCGCGCGGGCCTCGCGCAGGGTGCGCTCACGGCGCCGCCGGGCCTCGGCCGAGGAGAGGGCCTCGTCGAGGGAAGCGCCTTCACGGCCACTTCGCGGGCGAGCAGTTGGTCGGTCGCCCGCCACACGATGCCCATGCCGCCGCGGCCGAGCCGCTCATGGAGTCGGTAACGGCCCGCGATGACACGCCCGCCCGCCCCCTCGGTCACCATGCGTCCATCATGCCCCACCGGACGGACCGGCTCCGGGCCGCCGTAACCCGGGTGGCCGACAACCGACGGACACGCGTGCGTCGTCGCGACGACTTCAGGCCATCGCACGGCACGGGTCAGGCGGTCTTCTCCTGCCAGCTCTGCAGCACCGTCCGGAACTGCTGCCGCGCGGTCTCCCAGTCCTCGGCGGGCGCCGACATGTAGATGACGTACTCGACGCCGTCACGGGACATGTACGTCTCCTCGACGGCGCGGCGCGGACCGGGGAAGGAAGTGTCCTTGGCCAGCGCCGTCCAGGTGTACCTCCCACCGGGCGCTCTTGTGGTCGCGGTAGGTGGTCCGCTCCAGGGTGACGCGCCGGTAGTCGACCAGCCGCTGCAACTGGACCTCCAGGTCGAGCTGATGGGCGTACGGGTCGTTGTAGTCGGGGGCGGTGTCGACGGCGATGCGGACGAAGTGCTCGCCTCCGTCGGGGGTGTAGTCGACCTGCTTCAGCTCGCCGTCGTCGTCGTACACCTTCCGCTGCCAGTTCTCGGGCAGGTAGAGGCTGAAACCCACCGGGTCGTCCCGGCGGACCCAACCGGCCGGGACGGACCCGCCGGGACCCTTGCCGGTCGTGGCGGAGGCGGAAGGGGAGGGGGACGGCGAGTGGGCGGGGTCCTGCCCGGCCGTCGAGCCCCCGCCCCGTTGCTGCAGCACCACGGCGGTGCCCGCGCCGATGAGGGCGGCGACGGCGACGACCAGGGCGAGTGTGCGCAGGCGGCGACGCCGGGACCGGTCGGGGCGACGCCCGCGGGACCGGTCGGCGCGTACCCCGCCGCCGGGGGGCCCATCGGCCCGGGACCCGCCACCGCGTGACCCGTCGCTGTGGGACCGACGGCCGTGGGACCGACCGCCGTCGGACCGGTCATCTGCTGGTACGGCGTCGCCGCTGTCCCGCCCGTCGGCCCCGGCCCCGGTGTCCCGGGACGGGCTGTGTCGCCCTGCCCCCGCGGGCCGAGTACTGCGTCGGCACATACGCCTGGGCCGCGTTCGGCCGCCGTCCCTCCGCGGCCTCCGCGAGCATCTGTTCCGTCTCGGTCACGTCGGGCCGCGAGGCCGGGTCCTTGCGCAGCAGGGCGCTGATGACGGGCGCGAGCGGACCGGCGTACCGGGGCTCGGTGGCCTCCTCCTCGACGACCGCCTGCATGGTGGAGAGCGGTGAGGTGC
This sequence comes from Streptomyces thinghirensis, assembly GCA_021502835.1. The sequence goes on along the minus strand of JAKFGP010000040.1, from coordinate 148,649 downwards.
GGCGGAACGGCGACCTGCCCTCCACCGCCGTGTACAGGCGTCGCGCCGAGCGCCCACAGGTCGGAGGCGGGGCCGGGGGTCGTGGCGCGGACGCGCTCCGGCGCCAGGTAGTCGACGGAGCCGACGACCTCCCCGGTCCGCGTGATGGTGGAGTCGCCCTCGATCTGCGCGATGCCGAAGTCGGTGAGCAGTACCCGGCCGTCGTCGCCGAGCAGTACGTTGCCGGGCTTGACGTCGCGGTGCAGGACGCCGGCGGTGTGCGCGGCACGCAGGGCGCGCAGCACCCACAGGCCGACCCGGGCCGCCTCCGCGCGCTCGACCCGCTCCTCGTCCTCGACCGCGTCGGCCAGCGAGGCGGCCCTCGACCAACTCCATCACGATCCAGGGCCGGCCGTCGTGTTCGAGTACGTCGTGGACGGTGACGACGGCCGAGTGGTTGATCCGTGCCGCCGCGCGCGCCTCGCCTCGGGTACGCGCCAGCAGTATCGCCTGGTCGCTCTCGGAGACGTAGAGCGCGGCGGTCAACTCCTTGATGGCGACGGTCCGGTGCAGCACCTCGTCGTGTGCGCGCCACACCCGGCCCATGCCGCCGCTGCCGATGGCGTCCCCGAGCCGGTATCGGCCCGCGACGAGCCGGCCCTGCATCTGATTCACGTTGCCCCGCAATGGTCTTGTCAGGGTCAGACTAGGGACCGGCTCCCGTCCGGGGAACGGGCGGGGTGGCATGGAAACCGCTCTGTGACGGTTGTCGCTTTCCGTGTCAGGGAGGCAACCATCGGGCCGAACTGCCGTCAGCGGGTGTACTGGTAGGTCGCCGACGCCTGTTCGAACAGCCGGCTCACCTCGTCCCGTTCCGCCTCCGGGCCCCGGACCTGCACGACGTGGTAGCGCCCGTCGATCAGGATCGCGACGTTGCGCACGTACAGCTCACCGCCACCGGCGCCGGTCCAGGTGAACTGCCCCTCCGCCATGGTCCGTCCGCCGACCTCGATGGTCTTCAGTCCGCTGGAGGTGGCCCAGCTGGAGGCGCGGTACGGCTCCAGTTCGGGCTCGCTGTCGCGCTGGTAGACCATGGGGTCGTCGCCGAACTCGGCCGCGCGGTCCCGGCCCGGCAGACGACGAGCTCGAAGTCGCCCTTCGCGTAGACGACCTGGCCGCTGCCGTTGCGGGGCGTGCGGTTCCAGCCCTCGGCGACGGCGACGTGGAAGCCTTCGGGGTCCTTGCGGAGGGCGAACCCGTCGGCGACGTCGGGGTCGTTGGTCTGCGTCTCGGTGGAGCCGGTGCCCGTCTCCGAGGCACTGGGGTCGTCCTCGGTGTCGTCTGCTCCGGCCGGGGCTCGTCGCCGGCGTCCGGGGACCGTTCGGGCGGGGCCTGGCTCGCCTCGCCGACGGCGCCCGTCCGGTCGGCGGCCCCGTCGCCCTTCGTGTCGCTCTTCGGCATGAGGAACATGGCGTAGGCGATCGCGCCGGCCAGGGCGAGCAGTATCGGCAGGAGCAGCGTCCGGCCGAGGCTGCGTGGGGAGCGGGCCGTGTCCTGCTTGCCCCGCTTGTGCCGTCCGTGGTGCGCGGGCGGTCCCGCACGCCGCCTGCGCACCAGCTCGCCGCGGCGGCGCACGATGGGCAGCCGGCTGGTCTCGGCGGGCGGGGCCGAGATGACGTGCAGGCCGGCCTCCGGCTCGGGAGCCGACCGCACCAGTGAACGCAGCCAGCCGCGCAGCTCCTCGAAGTCGATGCGCTCGGTGGGGTCCCGACGCAGCAGCGACTCCACGACCGGCCGCAGCGGCCCGCACTCCTCGGCGAACGCCGGCGGCTCCGCGCACACGATCTGCACCAGCTCGGCGGTCGACTCCTCCGGGTAGGGCGCGTGTCCCTGTACGGCACGGTAGAGCAGGGCGCCGAGCGCCCACAGGTCGGTGGCGGGACCGATGGGCGCGGGCCAGCTGCCAGTTCTCGTGCACCGGACCGGCCTGTTCCGGCGCCCAGCGCTCGGTCACCGGCCCGACCACGGCCATCCGCGTCTGCCGTGCCCGCTCGGCGGCGAGCGCGGTGGCGGGACCGCGCGGCGCGGGGGTACGGGAGACCAGGTCGTCCCAGTGCCCGGCGGGCGGGGCGGTGGCCTCCTGGTGCGGGGCGGTGGACAGGGCCCGACCGGCCTCGGGGGCGGGGGGCGCGGTGGGGGACGGGTCGCCGGCTGGGGACGGGTCGCCGGTGGGGCGGGGCGTGGCGCCGTGCCATGAGGTCGTGCGTACGCCGTAGGGGTCGGCGATCTGCCCGGGTGGGGTGGCGCCCGGGGTGCCGGGAGTCCGGCCGGTGTCGTCGTCGGGGGCGGGGCGGGGCGCCGGGCAGGGCCGCCCGGCCGTTCTGCGCCTCCCTGGATGCGGGCCGCGGCCCGGGCACCGGCACGGTAGGCGGCGATCGCTCCGGCGCGCGCGGCACGGGCGTCTCCGCCGCTGTCGAGCGGCGTGGGGGCGAGCCCGGCGGAGGCCCCACCCGGCCCCTGGGCCCCGGACACCGGCAGCCCGCCGGCGGTCCGTGCCTCGATGGCGGCCCGCCGGGCGGCCTCGGGATCGGCACCGCCGGATCCGAGCATCCCGCTCTGCACACCCCCGGGACCGACGACCCCGAACCCGGCACCACCGGGACCGGGGGAGCCCTGATCCGGCACCACCGGGGCCGGCGGCCGTACCCTCCGGCACCACCGGGGCCGGGGAGCCCCGAGCCGGCACCACCGGGACCGGCGGCCATACCTCCGGCAGCACCGGGACCGGGGAACCCTGAGCCGACACCACCGGGACCAGCGGCCATACCTCCGGCACCACCAGGACCGGAGAAGCCTGAGCCGACACCACCGAGACCGACGGCCCCGCCCCCGGCACCCCCGGGACCAGCGGCCATGGCCCCTGCACCCCCGGGACCGGAGCGCCCGGCTCCGCCCTCGACCCCGCCAGGCCCGAGGGCGGCCGTGCCACCGCCCCGGCCGAAGGTTCCGTCAGGAGCGACCGCGGAGCCGGGGCCGTCCTCGCCCTCGGGGGCGGGCACCGGGTCGTATCCGCACAGCGCCTCCTCCGCCGCCCCGACCGCCAGGCCGGTCAGCATCACGCGCCCGTCGTCGCAGACGAGCACCGTGCGCGCGGTGATGTTGCGGTGCACCCAGCCGTAGGTGTGCAGCACCCGCAGCGCCAGGAGGATGTCGGAGGCCACCTCGGCCGCCCGGTACGGCGTCAGCGACTGCTCGGCGAGCAGGGCGGCCAGCGGCCTGGCGGCCACCAGTTCGCTGACCACCCACAGCGAACCGCCCTCGGCGAACACGTCGAAGACCTGGTCCAGGCGCGGATGGTCGGGGACGGCGGCCGCGGCCTGCGCGGCCTCGACGGCACGGCGTACCACCGGGTCGGCGGGCCGCCGCTGTCCGCCGGGCGCGGCCGACGAGCGCCTGCCGGGGGCCGCCCGGCGCCGTCCCGGGCCGTGAAACCGTCGGGCAGGCCGTCCGCGTCGAGCACCTCCGCCTCGACGACCTCCGGCAACGGCACCTGCCGGACCAGCACTTCCTGACCGCTGTAGGTGTCGAAGGCCCGGGTCTCGGTGAGTTCGTACTCGTCGGACGGCGGCAGGGGCAGGCGGTAGCGGTCGGCGAGTACCCGTCCCGCATAGTCGTCCACGTCGACACCCCCGGCAGCCCGTCGGTCAATTCCGTTCGCCCGGCGGGCCGTTCCGGCTGCGTACGGTCCGCAAGCACTCACGATACGTGCCGGAGGCAACCCGCAAAGAGGGGATGCCAGATATCGGACCGCTCAAACCCGGGCGCCGCCGGTTCAGGGCTTGGGCTCGAAGGTCTTCGTCAGGGTCTGCCAGGTGTCCCGGCGCAGGTCACTGTCCCAGTCGGCGGCCTTGGCGGTGTACATGAGCGCGTAGCCCTGGTGGTCGTTGACGACGAACCCCCGGTCCACGGTCCGGTACTTGGTGCCGCCGTCCGTGTAGGTGAACTCCCAGTCGGCCGCGTTCCAGCCCCGGTAGCCCACCTTCTCTATGCGGATCTTCTTGTACTGGGAGCGGACCATGCTCCGCTCCTGGTTCTTCCAGTCGGCGACCGGGTCGCCCCTGGGGCGTGGACGTCCAGGCGACGAGCAGCTTCTGCCCGTTCGGTCCGGTGAAACGGTCCCCGCGGAGCCCGTGGACCGGTACTTCCAGCCCTCGGGCAGTCCAAGTGTGTAGCCCTGCTCGCCCTGGTGGGTGGCGGCCGCGCCCTTGTCGTCGTCCGGCTTCCCGGCATCGTCCGACCCGGTCCCGGCGTCTTCGGACTCGCTCGCTCCGGTGCCCGGGGCACCGCCCGTGGCCCCGTCCTCCGTCGCCGGGTCCGAGGCGGTGCCGTCGGTACCGGTCCCATTCTCCTCGTCCTGCTTGGTGTCGCCGCTCGGGCCGGCGGAGGCGACGGCCTTGTCACCGCTGCCGCCCTTGGCGCCGTTCTCGTCGTCGCCGCCGAGCGTGAGGGCCAGTACGGTGCCGAGCACGGCGAGCGCCACGATCACCGCGATGATGACCAGCGTCCTGCGCGGCACCACGTCGGTGAGCGGCGCCCGGGGCACGGGCGCGGCGGCAGGTCCGGCGGCGGTACGACGGGCCAGCCGGAACTCCGGGTGCCCGCAGGCGCGTTCGACCCACCGTGACCCGAGCCCACTCCGGCACCGGCACCAGCGCCGACACCCGATCCCGTCGCCGGCGCGGTGGCACCCGGCCCACGCGACGCGGCGGCGGCAGCGGTCCCGGCGGAACCCGAGGCGGCGGTACCCGGGGCGGCTGAGGCCCCCGGGCCGCCCGAGGCGGACCGGCCGGACCCGCCCTGCTTGGTGCGGGGTGCGGCCGCGGCACCGGCCGCACCGGCCCCCACGGCGGCCTTGCGCACGGAACGCAGCGCCCCGCGCAACCGCTCCCCGGCCTCCTCGCCCCGCCTGCCCCCGGCGCCCGCCGAGCCGCCCCGGCGCGTCCGCTCGTCCGGCTGCGCCGGCAGCGGCACCACCTTGGTGGCGTCGGCCGGTTCGGTCTCGGCGGCCCGGTCCGGGGCGTGGATGACCTTGTTGAGCATCGCGCGGGCGCCCGCGTCGTCGAGCCGCTGGGCGGGGTCCTTGTTGAGCAGTCCGAAGATGACGTCCCGCAGCGGGCCGGCGTTCTTCGGCTCCTCCAGGTTCTCCGTCATCACCGCGGTCAGCGTCGCGATCGCGGAGCCCTTGTCGTAGGGCGGGGCGCCCTCCACGGCCGCGTACAGCAGTCCGCCCAGCGACCACAGGTCGGCGGCCGGTCCCGGCTTGTGGCCGCGGGCCCGCTCCGGGGAGATGTAGGAGGGGCGCCGACGAGCATGCCGGTGGAGGTGATGGACGGGTCGCCCTCGACCTGGGCGATGCCGAAGTCGGTGAGCACGACCCGGCCGTCCTCGGCGATCAGTACGTTGGACGGCTTCACGTCGCGGTGCAGGATGCCCTCGCGGTGCGCGGAGCGCAGGGACGTCGAGGACGGCGAGGCCGACCTCCGCCGCGCGCTTCGGCTCCAGCAGGCCGTCCTCACGGATGGCCTCGGCGAGCGACTTGCCCTCGACGAGTTCCATCACGATCCACGGCCGGTCGTCCTCCTCGACCACGTCGTAGACCGTCACGGCGCTGTTGTTGCGGATCCGCGCGATGGCCTTGGCCTCGCGCAGCGTGCGCGTGATCAGGCGCCGCTTCTCCTCCTCGTCGATGTTCCCGGAAACCGCAGCTCCTTGACGGCGACCGTGCGTCCGAGGGTCTCGTCCTCGGCCCGCCACACCGTCCCCATGCCGCCGCGGCCGAGCACGTCTCCCAGCCGGTACCGCCCGGCGAGGAGACGTGCGCTCTTGTCCGTACGGGATGTCCCCGCCCGCTCCGCCTCCGACATGCGTCCCCTCATGCAACCCGCCCCGACAGAGCCTTCATTGTCCCTCACCCGACAAGCGCTCGACGCCCAGGGGTGCCCCTGGCGCCAACCGGGCGAGCGGGCGGGGAGCATGGCGGGGTGACCCTGCGTCACACCCGCCCCGGCGGCCCCTACCGTGGCGCGATGTCCGGCGCCCCCAGCCGGGCCGCGTCCGCCGTCAGGTCGTCCGGCTGGCGCTGCGACTCCCGCTCGGCCTCGACCCGCTTCTCGTAGTGCTGGACCTCGCGTTCGACCTGGTCCTTGTCCCAGCCCAGCACCGGTGCCATCAGTTCGGCGGCCTCGCGGGGCGCTGCGCGTGCCCCGGTCGAAGGTCTCGATGGAGATGCGGGTGCGCCGGGTCAGTACGTCGTCCAGGTGCCGCGCGCTTTCGTGGGAGGCGGCGTAGACGACCTCGGCGCGCAGGTAGTCGTCGGCGGCGTGCAGCGGTTCGCCGAGGGAGGGGTCGGCGGCGATGAGCTCCAGGACCTCCTCCGCCATGGCGCCGTACCGGTTGAGCAGGTGTTCCACGCGTACGACGTGCAGGCCGGTGCGCGCGGCGACCCGCTTCCGCGCGTTCCACAGCGCCCGGTAGCCCTCGGCGCCGAGCAGCGGCGTGTCCTCGGTGACGCAGTCGGCGACCCGCAGGTCGAGCCCGTGCACCGCCTCGTCCACGGCGTCCTTGGCCATCACCCGGTACGTCGTGTACTTGCCGCCCGCCACGACGACGAGACCGGGCACCGGGTGCGCGACGGTGTGCTCGCGCGACAGCTTGCTGGTGGCGTCCGACTCGCCGGCCAGCAGCGGACGCAGACCGGCGTACACGCCCTCGACGTCGTCGCGGGTGAGCGGCACGGACAGCACGGAGTTGACGTGCTCCAGCAGGTAGTCGATGTCGGCGCTGGACGCGGCCGGGTGCGCCTTGTCCAGGTCCCAGTCGGTGTCCGTGGTGCCGATGATCCAGTGCCGGCCCCAGGGGATGACGAACAGCACGGACTTCTCGGTGCGCAGGATCAGGCCGGTGCTGGAGTGGATGCGGTCCTTCGGGACGACCAGGTGGATGCCCTTGGAGGCGCGCACGTGGAACTGGCCGCGCTCGCCCACCATCGACTGGGTGTCGTCGGTCCACACGCCGGTCGCGTTCACGACCTGCTTGGCGTGGATCTCGTACTCCCCGCCCGCCTCGACGTCCTGCACGCGCGCGCCGACCACACGCTCGCCCTCGCGCAGGAACGAGGTGACGCGCGCGCGGTTGGCGACCGGGGCGCCGTACGCCGCCGCCGTGCGCACCAGCGTCGTCACGAACCGGGCGTCGTCCATCTGGGCGTCGTAGTACTGGAGCGCGCCGACCAGCGCGTCCTTCTTCAAGGCGGGCGCCACGCGCAGTGCGTGACCGCCGGCTCAGGTGCCGGTGCATCGGCAGGCCCCTGCCGTGTCCGCGAGCCATCGACATGGCGTCGTAGAGCGCGACGCCCGACCCGGCGTACAGCCGCTCCACCCCTTGTGCTGCAAGGGGTACAGGAACGGCACCGGCTTCACGAGGTGCGGCGCGAGCCGCTCCAGCAGCAGCCCGCGCTCCTTCAGCGCCTCCCGTACGAGGGCGAAGTCGAGCATCTCCAGATAGCGCAGGCCGCCGTGGATCAGCTTGCTGGACCTGCTGGAGGTGCCCGACGCCCAGTCCCTGGCCTCGACCAGGCCGGTGGACAGGCCGCGCGTCACGGCGTCGAGGGCGGTGCCCGCGCCGACCACGCCCGCGCCCACCACCAGTACGTCCAGCTCGCGCTCGGCCATGGCCGCGAGTGACTCGGCGCGCTGCGCCGGCCCCAGGGTCGCTGTCCTCACTGCTGCCTCCCGCTGTCGGTCGCGTCGGCCGCACCCGTCGGGGGCGAAGCCCGGTTCCTGGTACCCACCATGCCCAGATTCTGACCGGCCTGCCCGACATCGGCCGCCGCACGCCCAGCCTGTGGACAACTCTTCCCGGGAAACCCGGCCCATCACCCCGGGCGGTGTCGACACCACCGAAACTCGGCCGACCAATCCCACAAATCGGTCATATTTACTCCTAGTCTGACGTTGTGCTCGCCCATCCTGTCCACCGGGCTTGCGCACCTGTCCCGCTTCGGCTACTGGGAAGGACGGCCCACGCCATGCCCGCAGATCTCGCCGTCATCGGACTCGGCCCGTACGGCCTGCCCCTGGCCCAGGCCGCCGTCGCCGCAGGCATCCCCACCCTCGGCTACCGCACCGGCCCCGAGGCCGACCCGCTCACCCCCGCCGAGGTGCGCCGGATGCTCGCGACGGGCTTCCGGACCCCGCCGGACCGGCCGAGCTGGGCCGCGTCCGCACCGCCGTCATCTGCGCCCCGACCCCGCCCGGCGCGGACGGCGGCCTGGACCTCACCCAGGTGGAGGCGGCCGCCCGCACCCTGGCCGCCCACATGCGCCCGCACATCACGGTCATCCTGGAGTCACCCGTGCGGCCCGGGACGACGGAGGACTTCCTGCGCCCGATCCTGGAGCAGGGCTCCGGTCTGCGCGCCGGCCGCGACTTCCACCTCGCCTACTCCCCCAGCCGCGTCGACCCCGGCAACCGCGACTTCACCCCGGCCACCACGCCGAAGGTCATCGGCGGCCTCACCCCCGCCTGCACCGAGTCGGCCGCGACCTTCTACGGCCGGCTCACCGACAAGGTGGTCCGCGCGCGCGGCCCCCGCGAGGCCGAGACGGTCCAGCTCCTGGAGACCAATTTCCGGCACGTCAACATCGCCCTCGTCAACGAGATGGCCGTGCTCTGCGACGACCTCGGCGTCGACCTGTGGGACGTCCTGCGCTGCGCGGAGAGCAAACCGTTCGGCTTCCAGGCCTTCCGCCCGGGCCCCGGCGTCGGCGGCCACTCCGTCCCCCAGGACCTGACCGGCCAGGCCCCGCACAGCCTGCGCATGGTGGAGCTGGCCCAGCAGGTCAACTCCCAGATGCCGCGCTACGTCGTCCAGCGCGCCGCCGCCCTCCTCAACGAGCACGGCAAGTCCGCGCGCGCCGCCCGCGTCCTCCTCCTCGGCGTCACCTACAAGGCCGACCTCGCCGACCAGCAGGCCACACCGGCCGAGGAGATCGCGACCCGCCTGATGTCGATGGGCGCCGCCGTCAGCTACCACGACCCGCACATCCCGTCCTGGAACGTCGCCGACCGGCCGTCCCCCGCGCCGACTCCCTCTACGAGGCCGCCGCCGACGCCGACCTGACGATCCTCCTCCAGCAGCACCGCACGTACGACCTCCAGGGCCTGTCCGTGAAGGCCCAGCTCCTGCTGGACACGCGGGGGGCGACGCCCACGGGGGCGGCGCACCGGCTCTGACCCGGCGCCCGGACACGCCGAGGGGCCCGGAGCAGTCGCTCCGGGCCCCTCGGTACTGCCTACGGGTGACTACCGCCGGTGCTGCGAGTCCGCCACCGTCACCTCGACGCGCTGGAACTCCTTCAGCTCGCTGTACCCGGTGGTCGACATCGCCCGGCGCAGCGCGCCGAAGAAGTTCATCGAGCCGTCGGGGTTGCGGGACGGGCCGGTGAGGATCTCCTCGATGGTGCCGACCGTGCCGAGGTCGACCTTCTTGCCGCGGGGCAGCTCCTCGTTGACGGCCTCCATGCCCCAGTGGTTGCCCTTGCCCGGCGCGTCGGTCGCGCGCGCCAGCGGCGAGCCCATCATCACCGAGTCCGCGCCGCAGGCGATCGCCTTGGGCAGGTCGCCGGACCAGCCGACACCGCCGTCGGCGATGACGTGCACGTACCGGCCGCCGGACTCGTCCATGTAGTCACGCCGGGCCGCCGCCACGTCCGCGACCGCCGTCGCCATGGGCACCTGGATGCCCAGCACGTTGCGCGTGGTGTGCGCGGCGCCGCCGCCGAAGCCGACGAGGACGCCCGCCGCGCCGGTGCGCATCAGGTGCAGGGCGGCGGTGTAGGTGGCGCAGCCGCCGACGATGACCGGGACGTCCAGCTCGTAGATGAACTGCTTCAGGTTCAGCGGCTCGTGCGAACCGGAGACGTGCTCCGCCGAGACCGTGGTGCCGCGGATGACGAAGATGTCGACGCCCGCGTCCACGACCGCCTTGGAGAACTGGGCGGTGCGCTGCGGGGAGAGCGCGGCGGCGGTGACCACGCCCGAGTCGCGCACCTCCTTGATGCGCTGCCCGATCAGCTCCTCCTTGATGGGAGCGGCGTAGATCTCCTGGAGGCGGCGGGTCGCGTTGTCGGTGTCCAGCTCGGCGATCTCGTCGAGCAGCGGCTGCGGGTCCTCGTGCCGCGTCCAGAGCCCTTCCAGGTTCAGGACGCCGAGGCCGCCCAGCTCGCCGATGCGGATGGCGGTGGCCGGGGAGACGACCGAGTCCATGGGAGCGGCCAGGAACGGCAGCTCGAAGCGGTAGGCGTCGATCTGCCAGGCGATCGAGACCTCCTTCGGGTCCCGCGTACGGCGGCTGGGGACGACGGCGATGTCGTCGAAGGCGTACGCCCGGCGGCCGCGCTTGCCGCGCCCGATCTCGATCTCAGTCACGTCTGTGGCCTTTCCCTGATGCGTTGCAGCGCCTTCCAGTATCCCCGACGGGCTCGACGGGGCACCGCTGAGGGCGGCCCCGGATGGTCCGGGGCCGCCCTCGGCAGGCTGCTGCTTACTTGCTGCGGCTGTAGTTCGGTGCCTCGACCGTCATCTGGATGTCGTGCGGGTGGCTCTCCTTGAGCCCGGCGGAGGTGATCCGCACGAACCGGCCGTTGTCCTGGAGCTGGGGCACGGTCCGGCCGCCAACGTAGAACATCGACTGGCGCAGGCCGCCGACCAGCTGGTGGACGACCGAGGAGAGCGGGCCGCGGTAGGGCACCTGGCCCTCGATGCCCTCGGGGACCAGCTGCTCGTCGGAGGCGACGCCCTCCTGGAAGTAGCGGTCCTTGGAGAACGACCTGCGGTCGCCGCCGGGTCTGCATGGCGCCCAGCGAGCCCATGCCGCGGTACGACTTGAACTGCTTGCCGTTGATGAACATCAGCTCACCCGGCGACTCCTCGCAGCCCGCGAGGAGCGAGCCCAGCATCACCGTGTCGGCGCCCGCGACCAGGGCCTTGGCGATGTCGCCGGAGTACTGGAGGCCACCGTCGCCGATGACCGGGATGCCGGCCTCCTTGGCGGCGAGCGACGCCTCGTAGATGGCCGTGACCTGGGGGACGCCGATGCCGGCGACGACGCGGGTGGTGCAGATGGAGCCGGGGCCGACACCGACCTTGATGCCGTCCACACCGGCGTCGATGAGCGCCTTGGCGCCGTCGCGGGTGGCGATGTTGCCGCCGATGACGTCGACGCCGGCCGCGTTCGACTTGATCTTGGCGACCATGTCGCCGACCAGGCGGGAGTGGCCGTGCGCGGTGTCCACGACGATGAAGTCGGCGCCCGCCTCGATCAGCGCCTGGGCGCGCTCGAAGGCGTCACCGGCGACGCCGACGGCGGCGCCGACCAGCAGCCTGCCCTTGGCGTCCTTGGCGGCGTTCGGGTACTTCTCGGCCTTGACGAAGTCCTTGACCGTGATCAGGCCCTTGAGGACGCCGTTGTCGTCGACCAGCGGCAGCTTCTCGATCTTGTGGCGGCGCAGCAGCTCCATGGCGTCCACGCCGGAGATGCCGACCTTGCCGGTGACCAGCGGCATCGGGGTCATGACCTCGCGCACCTGCCGGGAGCGGTCGGTCTCGAAGGCCATGTCACGGTTGGTGACGATGCCGAGCAGCTTGCCGCCGCCGTCGGTGACCGGCACACCGCTGATGCGGAACTTGGCGCACAGCGAGTCGGCCTCGGCGAGCAGGGCGTCCGGGTGGATGGTGATGGGGTTGGCCACCATGCCCGACTCGGAGCGCTTGACCAGGTCGACCTGGTTGGCCTGGTCCTCGATGGACAGGTTGCGGTGCAGGACGCCGACGCCGCCCTGGCGGGCCATCGCGATCGCCATGCGCGACTCGGTGACCTTGTCCATGGCGGCGGACAGCAGCGGGATGTTGACCCGCACGTTCCTGGAGACGTACGAGGCGGTGTCGATCTCGTCGGGTGCCATGTCCGACGAGCCCGGCAGCAGCAGCACGTCGTCGTAGGTCAGCCCGAGCGTCGCGAACTTCTCGGGCACTCCGTCGACGTTGGCAGTCATGACACCTTCCCCAAATGGCCTTGATCGGTGCGGATGTCCATGCTAACGGGAAGTGGACGTGGCTCATTCCACGATCAGGGACGCCCGCGACCTTCGTAGTTTCGTACGGACACCCGTCACCGTCCGTTCACGCCCGGCGCTACTGCTCCGCCAGGGCCCGCAGCCGGCTCAACGCGCGGTGCTGGGCGACCCGCACGGCGCCGGGTGACATTCCCAACATCTGCCCGGTCTCCTCCGCCGTGAGCCCCACCGCGATGCGCAGCAGGAGCAGCTCGCGCTGGTTCTCGGGCAGGTTGGCCAGCAGTTTCTTGGCCCAGGCGGCGTCGCTGTTGAGCAGCGCGCGCTCCTCCGGGCCCAGTGAGTCGTCCGGCCGCTCGGGCATCTCGTCGGACGGCACGGCGGTCGAGCCGGGGTGCCGCATCGCCGCGCGCTGCAGGTCGGCGACCTTGTGGGCGGCGATGGCGAAGACGAACGCCTCGAAGGGGCGTCCGGTGTCCTTGTAGCGGGGCAGCGCGAGCAGCACCGCTACGCAGACCTCCTGGGCGAGGTCCTCGACGAAGTGCCGGGCGTCGCCGGGCAGGCGGGACAGACGCGTGCGGCAGTAGCGCAGCGCCAAGGGGTGGACATGGGCGAGCAGGTCGTGCGTGGCCTGCTCGTCCCCGTCGACGGCACGATGGACGAGCCCACCGACCGTCCCTTGATCAGGGGCCGCCTCGTCGTCACGCATCGGTCCATGGTGCCTTGCGGCCGTCCGATCCGTGGCTCCGCGCCCGTTGTTGTGCACCGAAGCGTTATGAGTAGGTGCGCCGGAACTCATCCCCTGCGCCCTCCCCTTCCGCTCGACCGACTCGTCCCCGAGGAACTCCACACCTCAAGGATGCGTCATCCGCGCCGAAACGAGCAGCGGGCACCCGGCGGGTCGCCTTGTCACCCCCCGCCCACCTCGCGATAAGCGGGGATCGTCACGTCCCTGACGGGCCCTCTCGGACTCCATCGCACGGGGGTGCCCCTAGCGGACCAGGCCCCACCGGAAGCCGAGCGCCACCGCGTGCGCCCGGTCCGAGGCGCCGAGCTTCTTGAAGAGCCGCCGGGCGTGGGTCTTGACGGTGTCCTCGGAGAGGAACAGCTCGCGGCCGATCTCCGCGTTGGAGCGGCCGTGGCTCATGCCCTCCAGGACCTGGATCTCACGCGCGGTGAGCGTGGGCGCGGCACCCATCTCGGCCGAGCGCAGCCGGCGCGGGGCGAGCCGCCAGGTCGGGTCGGCGAGGGCCTGCGTGACCGTGGCGCGCAGTTCGGCGCGCGAGGCGTCCTTGTGCAGATAGCCGCGGGCACCGGCGGCGACGGCGAGGGCCACACCGTCCAGGTCCTCGGCGACGGTGAGCATGATGATGCGCGCGCCGGGGTCGGCGGACAGCAGCCGCCGGACGGTCTCGACGCCGCCGAGGCCGGGCATGCGCACGTCCATCAGAATCAGGTCCGAGCGGTCGGCACCCCAGCGGCGGAGGACTTCCTCGCCGTTGGCGGCCGTCGTCACGCGCTCGACGCCGGGCACGGTCGCGACGGCGCGGCGGAGCGCCTCTCGGGCAAGCGGGGAGTCGTCGCAGACGAGGACGGAAGTCATGGCCGTCCTCCGCAGCTGATGCGCGTCACGTTGAGCCTCCAGGCTGGTACGAAATCGTCACCTGTGCGGTCGACCGTCCCGGACGCCCGCCCGAGCACTTGTTCCTTCAACCGCCTCCGCACTCTCAACGACGGTCACTCGAAAGAGTTACGGGGCTGTGTGTCGTCTTCGGCACTCTACGTGAGGGGGCGGCCACGCAGCAGACATGCGCGTCGGACCCGCCCCGTTTCATCACAACCGGTGCCCCATTTAGCCGCTTTTCTTCCGCTTCGCTGGTGTCTGCGGCTAGATTCGCAATGAGTCATATTTTCATCTCCTTAGATCGTAGTTGTACGGTCGTGGACGCTGCGTCACCGGCATCTACCCATATCGGCTACAAGGGGTCACGCAATGGCAGATTTCTCCCGCCTTCCCGGACCGAACGCGGACCTGTGGGACTGGCAGCTCCTGGCCGCGTGCCGCGGGGTGGACAGCTCGCTCTTCTTCCATCCGGAGGGCGAACGCGGTGCGGCGCGGAGTGCTCGTGAGAACTCGGCCAAGGAGGTCTGCATGAGGTGCCCGGTCCGCGCCGAGTGCGCGGCGCACGCGCTGGCGGTGCGTGAGCCGTACGGCGTGTGGGGCGGGCTGACCGAGGACGAGCGCGAGGAGCTCATGGGACGCGCCCGCAACCGCCTGGTCGCGGCGACGGCATCGGCCGGCGGGGAGGCGGCCGCACATCACTGAAGCCCGCACATCACTGAAGGAACGTTTCTCTGAAGCATCCGGGCGCACAGGCGCGCCCGTACCCTCAGCGCGTCGCCGACTGGCGCGCCCCCGCCCGGGCCAGCTCGTCCAGCGTCGCCGTCACCGCCGGCACCTGGGCCAGGTCGGGCAGGGTGAGCGCGACGATCTCCCGCCGCACCGCCGGCTCCAGCGCCACCGTGCGTACCCCCTGGGCCGTACGGACTCCACGGCGAGCTGGGGCAGCACGGCCACACCCAGTCCGGCCCCCACCAGGCCGGCGACCGCCGGATAGTCGTCGGTCGCGAAGTCGATGCGGGGCGTGAAGCCGGCCCCTTCGCACACCTCGACCAACTGACTGCGGCACCGCGGGCAGCCCGCGATCCACGGGTCCCGGGCCAGCTCCCCCGATGGCCACCGACCCGCCGGGTTCCGTGCGCGCGAGCCGGTGCCGTTCGGGCACCAGCGCCACGAGGCGGTCGGTCAGCAGCGGCCGTACGACGAGGTCGTCCCACTCCTCCGCGCCGGCCGCGCCCTCATAGCGGAAGGCGAGCGCCACGTCGCAGTCGCCCTCGCGCAGCAGCTCGACGGATTTCGGCGGCTCGGCCTCCTCCAGGAAGACCCGGGTACCGGGGTGCGCAGCGCGCAGCGCGGCCAGGGCCGTCGGCACGAGGGTGGAGCTGCCGCTGGGAAAGGAGACCAGGCGGACCCGGCCGGCGCGCAGCCCCGCGATGGCGGCGACCTCTTCCTCGGCCGCGGTCAGTCCGGCGATGATCCCGGCGGCGTGCCGCACCAGCGCCTCACCGGCCTGGGTCAGCCGCATCTCGCGCCCGGTGCGCACGAGCAGGGGGTGCCGACGGAGGCCTCCAGGGCCTTCATCTGCTGGCTGACGGCGGGCTGGGTACAGCCCAGCTCGCGCCCCGCGGCGGAGAAGGAGCCGGTCGATGCCACGGCGCGCAGGACACGGAGATGACGAGCCTCGATCACGCCTTCGAGGATAAGTGACTCTTTGACCGAACGCCGAATAATGCGTCGACGCTTTGATGAGGATTGTCCTACCGTTCCGCCATGAAGCTTCTCTCTGTCAATCTGGGCCGCGCGAAGGCGGTGCCGTACACGGACCATCCCGAGGGCGTCACCGGCATCGACAAGCAGCCGGCCGACGGGACGGTACGCGTGGCCGCGCCCGGACCGAAGGGCGTCGGGGCGAGCGGACTGGCCGGCGACACGGTGTGCGACATCCGGCACCACGGCGGCGCCGACCAGGCCGTGTACGCGATGGCGCGCGAGGACATGGACGACTGGGAACGCGAACTGGACCGACCGCTGCCGAACGGCTCCTTCGGCGAGAACCTCACGACGACGGGCCTGGACGTCTCCGGCGCCCTGATCGGCGAGCGCTGGCGGATCGGCCCCGATCTGGTGCTCGAAGTCACCAGCGGCCGTATCCCCTGTCGCACCTTCCAGGGCCATCTGGGTGAGAAGCGGTGGGTGCGGCGCTTCACGGAGCAGGGCGCGCCGGGCGCCTACCTGCGGGTGATCCAACCCGGTGGGATACGGGCGGGCGACGCCGTCGAGATCGTGCACCGGCCCGCCCACGAGGTGACGGTGGCGTTGCAGTTCCGGGCGGTGACGAGGGAGCGGGAGCTGCTGCCCCGGCTGCTCGCGGCGGGCGGGGCGCTGCACCCCGAGTCGCTGGCGGCCGCGCGGAAGTACGCGGAGACGTACGGCGCCTGAGCGAAGCGGACCTGGACGGTCCGGGCCCATAACCTTGCGCCATGACAACGGCATTGATTACGGGATCGACGGCGGGCATCGGCGCCGCGTTCGCGCGGCGGCTGGCGGCCGACGGACACAACCTGGTGCTGGTGGCCCGCGACACCAAGCGGCTGCGCGAACAGGCGACCGAACTGCACGACCGGCACGGAATCGAGGCGGAGGTCCTGACGGCCGACCTGGCCACGGATCCCGGCATCGACGCGGTGGCCGCCCGCCTCGGTGAGCGCAGGAGCCCCCGTCGACCTGCTGATCAACAACGCCGGCTTCGGCAACAAGGGCCGCTTCCTCGACGTCTCCATGGCCGACGAGCTGACGATGCTCAAGGTGCACTGCGAGGCGGTGCTCCGGCTGACCTCGGCGGCGACGGCATCGATGCGGGAGCGGGGCCGCGGCGGCGTGGTGAACGTGGCCTCGGTCGCGGCCTTCGTGCCGCGCGGCACCTACGGCGCCTCCAAGGCGTGGGTCGTGCAGTTCACCCAGGGCGTGGCGAAGGACCTGGCCGGCAGCGGCGTACGCCTGATGGCCCTGTGCCCCGGCTTCGTGCGCACGGAGTTCCACCAGCGGGCCGGGATGGGCACGGACAACATCCCGAACTGGATGTGGCTGGACGCCGACAAGGTCGTCGCCGCGCCCTGGACGACCTGGCCCGCGGCAAGTCCCTCTCCATCCCCGACCCCCGCTACAAGACCCTGATGGGCGCGGCGGCTGGTGCCGCGGGGGATGCTGGGCGGAATCACCTCACGGACGGGGCGGAAGTACGGGCCGCGTAGGAGAGGCCGGCCGCGCTCTTCCTTCTCGAGGACGACAGCACCGTCCCTCGGCTGCGGCACGAACCGTCGCCTGTCCTGGTCGTAGAGGAGGGGAAACCCCGCCTCGGCCAGTTCCACTGGACGTCGCGGTTCAGGGCAGCATCGCCGAAAGCCGGGACCCGCGCGAGGTGGCGGCCGGGTGACGGAGTGGGAGGTGCCGGACGCTGTTTCCGAAAAGCCTGCGGACGGCCGGTTCGCTCTCGTGATCGCCCGGTTCGGCATGTCATGCAGGCCGTGCCTTCGTCGTGAAAGACCTGGTGGCCCAAAGCCCGTGTGGGTAATGTCAGTTGAGATGTGAAGATCTTAGGGAGATCAGGACATGGCAACAGACGCCCCTGACGGATCGGTTCCGGAGGAAGCCTCACGTGGGCAGCGAGTCCTCACCCTCCTGGACAAGGCGATCGACGTCCAGAGCCCGCTGGTGCGCAAGAACATCGCCCGCGCCCGTCAGCGGAACCCGGATGCGACGCCCGCAGAGGTGATCCGCAGTCTTGAGCGGATGTACGTCAGCGCCCTGACCGGGTCGGGGGCCGCGGTCGGAGGTGCTGCGGCCGCGCCGGGCGTCGGCACGGGAGTCGCTCTGGCACTGTCCGCCGGCGAGACCCTCTCCTCCTCGAACTGAGCGCCCTCTTCGCGCTCTCCGTCGCCGAGGTCCACGGAATCCCCCTCGCCGAGGTCGAGCGCCGCCGCACGATCGTGATGGGGATCATGCTCGGCGGGAGCGGTAACTCGACCATCACCAAGGTGGCCGGGACCACGGGGAAGCACTGGGGACGTCAGATCGTCGCCAAGGTCCCCGTCGAAACGCTGCGTCAGATCAACAAGGTCCTGGGCCCGCACTTCATCACGAAGTACGGGACCAAGCAGAGGATCATCGTCCTCGGTCGAGTGGCGCCGTTCGGTATCGGCGCCGTGATCGGTGGTGGCGCCAACGCCGCCCTGGCCTCGCTCGCCGTGAGGGCAGGCCGCCGCGCGTTCGGCACGCCTCCGACGTCATGGGTGCCTGATGCATTCCAGTGGGATTTCGATGACGCCATTCGCCGGGCTCAGGCGGAGACGACCGCGGCCAAGGCGGCCCGCGAGTCGGAGATGGCCCAGGCCGAACGTGCCCGCGCGCCGCAGGGTTGCGCACCATGAAGGATCTGATGGGCCAGGCGATCGAGCGGCTGAAGCAGGCGTCCGTGCAGCCGACGCACCTCGTCCGCCGGAAGCCCGGCCCGCTGGGGAGAGGCTGGCGCTTCGAGGTCGTCGACCGTCTGTGGCAGGTGGGTGTCCTCGTGGACGAGGGGCTGTCCACCGTCCACCCTCGGTCGATACCGTCCGTGAAGGTGCTGTCCGGCAGGGAGGTGCAGGACCGGGACCACCGCTATTACAAGGTCCATCGGAGCTACCCCCTACCGTGGGGACGACTGGCTGCACTCCGCCGAATCACACGAGAAGCTGCGGAGAGCCGGTCTCCGGCCGGGAAGCGTCGCCGCCTGCACGGGGGCCCGCACGGCAAGCCGCCCATCCTCGGGGAGGGCATATCGGCGGCCAGGGTCCGTACGCCCGAGCCGCAGGGGAACGGCTACCACCTGGATGTTCCCGGCAGCTCTCACTGGAACAACATGGGCCGTACACCCGCGTTCGCGGTCAGCCTGGACGGAACGGTGTTCTTCAACACCAGCCACCCGAACGGCGAACACGACTTCTACGTTCTGTACGAGGATCACCTGGCGCGGCTGGTGGTAGAGGCGATCGAGGGCAGCGTCTGACCGCGCGCCGCAACAGGCCACGTGCCGGGTCGAGCGTGGCCCCGCCCCGGGGCGACTACCCTGCGGTGATCTTTCGGCTAATCGACTCGAGCCATTTTCGCAGGGACATCCCTTGCGGGCGGCAGGAGGTCGAGCCCCAGTGCCGTAGTCGCGGCGCGGAGTTCCTGATCCGACGACACCATCCCCCAGTAGCTCACCGATTTCCTGGACCGCCTGTACGCGGTCCTGCGGCTCGGCTTCACTGACGTACTCGTCGAGGGCCTCTTCGCGGGAGGCGTAGATGTCGGAGAAGTCGCGGTGGAAGTAGGCGCCAAACAACTGACTCGGGACGGGAAACGCTGGTTCCATTCCCAGGAGCTCTGCGGGTTGGCCTGCGGCACCAGTGTCGGTTCCTGTAGGAACCGGTGAAGGTGGTCCCTCACCACACGGAGACAGTCCTCAACGGTCGAACCCATCGGCGGGCGGATGTGCGGGAGAAGCTTCCACCTCGTCGGCGATCTCTTCGGAGAACAAGCCGACGGAGAGAAGGTCGTCGATCTGCCGGATCGCCGTCGTGGCACGCGCGGGGTCCCTTGCGGCGGTCCTCAGATAGGCGGACAACGCCGGTCCGGGTACGTCTGCGCTGTCGGAGAACGTGAAGTCCGCGTGAGCGTAGGCCTCCAGCAGGTCACCGAGTTCGTGGAAGCGATGACCTGGCGGAAGTGACTGGGCTCATCTACTGCTCCAAGCGTGAGTGTTGGGGCTGAGGGAACGAGGAGACGCGATAACCGGACGGGGCCGACGGGTCGGCCCTGAGGATCACGCGGGCCCCCTTCACCCATTGCGTGGGCTGCCCGTGAGGTGAAGTCGTAGCGGGTGAGATGTAGCCCCGTTACTATCGAATCTCGCTTCCAGCCGTAGTGGCCCCTTTCGCGCCCTTGGCCAGCCACGCCGATATCTTCCGCTGATTGCCTGCGAGGGTGAGGGTCTTGTCGGTGAATTTCTGTGCCGCGTCGACATCGACGTAGCGTGAGTCCGCAGCGAGGTCGGCATCATTCCGCAGACGCGTACGCATGCCGTCAATGGTCTTGTCGACGTGCTTGTCGATGGTATGAGCCTTGCTCCTGCCTCCGAGGCTCCTGCCCTCGTCACCGCGGACGTCCGCACGGTGCTCGGGTTTCGTGCGCCCCTTCCGTTTGCTCCTGGGCCACGCGTTGTAGTCACCGCCGGAGCCGTTCGTGGCACCCAGCCCCATGAGGACGAGCCCGGACGAGCCCAGGACACCGGCGGTGAGGACGGCCTCGGCGGTGAGGGCGCCGGCCACCCCACCTCCCGCGAGCGCGAGCCCGCCGGGAGGGAACAGCGCCAGCAAGGAGAGCAGGAGGAGGGCGAAGCCGAGGTGGACCAGGAAGGTGTCCAGTGCGTCGAGCAGGTGCAGTGTTCGGATCGACCTGCCGTCGGCGCCCGTCTCGCCGAACCCGTGCCACAGCAGGAACGTCCCCACGCTGGCCGCCCCCAGTGCGGTTCCGAGGCGGAAGCGGTGCACGGCGAGCAGTTCCGCCACGGGCTGTGCCGTCACGGCCCGCCAGGTGCGGAACAGGACGGGTAGAGCTGGTAGGCGATCCAGACGAGGCAGCGCTGCCGAAGCCCATCAGGATGTCCGGCCCCCGCGCCGGTGGTGAAGAACTCCTGGAGGCCGGCCGTGGCCTTGAACGTGCCGACACCCAGGAACAGCAGTGACGGCACCACGAGTACACACGGATGAGCAGGAGCCACCGGTCCCGGGGGTCGGCGGGCTCTTCGGGCTGCTTCCCTCCACGTTCGCAGGTTGACCGCCCGCCAGGCTCGCTGGTTGTCGGATGCGTCCATCCGAGCGGTGATCCCGGCGACCACGCGTCTGAGCTCTTCGCTGTCGTCGGCCGACCCCCGACGTGCCGGCGTACAGCAGGGAACGCCGAAGCCTGACGTAACGCAGCCCAATCAGCAGGCTCCAGGGGGACGCCAGGACGTGTAGCGCAGCAAGGCCGCCACACTGTCTCCATCGGCGCGTTCGGAGGCGAGCAGTACGCCGGGCACGGCTTTCCTGCCCCGGTGGAGCCGGCGCAGGTCGACGAGCAGGGCGACGGCCAGACACACCAGTGGTGCCGCCCATGCCTTTGCGTCCAGTTCGTCGAGCCACTGTTTGGCCTGGCTGCCCGGTTCCCGCGCCGCGTAGTTGTTCACCGTGGTGGAAGGCGGCCACCGCGACGGGGACCGACCGACAACAGGCGCACCCACCCCGCGCACGCCACAGCAGACCGACCCCGAACCCGGCCAGGGTCGACAGCACCAGGTGCTGGAAGGTCTCCGGCAGCCGGAGGGCCCGGCCGTGGCCAGTTGGCTGAACGGTGCGGGCAGCCAGGAGGTGAGCACCTGACCAGAGCCCGGAACGTAGGGCTGGCGAAAGGCTGTCGGGGATGATCCAGCCCCTCACCGCGAACCATCGCCCGGTCCGTGTCCAGGCCGAACCGGAGGACCGCCTCCAGCAGCCCGAACCCGGCCCCCAGCGCTCCGCCCAGAATCGTGAAGTCGGTCAGTCCCCACTGACGGCGAATCCGGAGGCTGCACCCCGCCAGCAGCAGCGGGGCGACCTTGATCAGTTCCTCCACCCACGGCGCCACCGTGTAGCTGGTGGTGTTCCCCACCGTGATCAGCGACTGTCCCGACTGGTCCGCGTAGAGACGGGTCCAGGCAAGCTGCACCAGCGCTGTGGTCACTCCACACGCGTACGCCCCCACCGCGAAGGCGAGCAGCACGGTCGACAGCCGCACCGACCGGGTCGGCCACGAAACGGCGCACAGCTGTAAAACGCCCCATGCAGCCGCCACCGCCATCATCAACGTCACACCAGGCCCTCGCCGGAACAACCATTGATTCGCAATAGTGAACGCGATGCCATGGAGTCAACCCGCTGCGACAGCAAGCGACTTGGTACACATTGCGTCCCGCTCGGCCGTAAGAGCAACAGGCCGCCGGTGGAACCGATCCCCCGAGCCTCGTGCAGGCCGACTGGCAGGTTGGGACGGTGGGTCTGGGCTGGCTCTACTGCCCGCGCTGCTGCTGACGGCGGGCAGGGGTCAGCCGGCGACCCGGGGCACGCCGCCCTTGCGGCCCACGCCGAAGGCGATGCGGTAGACGTCCGGCAGATCGATGCGTCCGTCGCGGTGGCGGCGCATCACGCCCAGTGCGATCAGTTCCTCGATCAACAGTTGCGGGTCCTCCGGGTAGCGGGGGCCGGTGCGGACCTTGATCTCGTCGTCGTTCTGGGGTTCGTAGCGCTCGGCCAGCTTGTGCAGCTCGTCCGCGAGGTGGATCTCCCGCCAGAGTGCTTCGACCTTCGCCTGCTCGATGGGTACCTGGTGCCCGGCCAGCGGCCTGATGGCCGACACCACCCACGGCATGTCCTCGCTGACCTCGGTCACCCGGGTCTCGAAGCCTTCTGGACCCCGCGCCGGATGCCCCTGTGGTGCAGCGTGGACCTCGTGACCGGCGTACTGGCCGCGGGTCTCCGACAGGGCCTTCTGCAGGGCGCTGAGGAAACTGCGAGGGCTGACCTGCTCCACGCAGGAAGCGGACCGGGCCGCCACGGCCGCGCGCGGACCACCCGGCGAGATGAACGCCAACCGGCGCGGCGTACCGGTGGACGGGGAGGGGACCGGTGGTCGAGCGGTTGCTGACCCGGAGGCCAGGGCGTCCACGCCCGCAGCGTGCTGGAGCACGTCCGGGCCGGCTTCCCGCTGCCCGAGGCCGAGGCGCGGCTCGCGGTGCTCATGCTCACCCTGCGGGCCGCGCGCGCCGGTACCGGGAACGTCACCGGGCAGGACCTCAGCGGCTGGGTGCAGGAGACGCCGAGCGGGTGCTCCAGCAACTGGTCGACGCCGGCTGGCTGCGGCTGCCGGAGGACGTCTCGGCCGACGACGCGGTGACGTCCCGGCCCGAGGAACCCACCCAGATCACGGTGCCCATGCTGCTGCCCACCGAGCCCCGCCCGTTCTCCTTCGGCAAGGTCACCCGTGCACGGCTCTCGGGGTGGGCGCAGCGGGTGGTGGGCGACCGGAAGTTGCGGAAGAGGAAGGCGGGCGCCGCCACCCGGCTCCTCGCCGTGTACACCGCTGCCCACAGCCGTCCCGACGGGCGTCTCGGAGGCGCCGAGGACGACGGTCTCGGCCTGGACGCGGTCACCTCGGTTCTGCGCCCTGCGACCCGAGGACGTCACCGAGCACGCCGAGTTGCTGGTCGCCGCCGACTGGCTCCTCGGAGGCCGACGCCGCCGGGGGAGGCTGCGGGGCCGGCTCGCCGAGCGGGTACTGCCGCTGAGCGGGCTGCTGTGACGGCTTCGCACCAGCTCGACCGCTGGGGCGGCCGTACCGCACACCGGTCCATGACGCCGCGGTACTGGTCGCGGACGAGCCGGCGGCCAACGCCGTCACCCACGGTCGGGTGCCGGGGCGCGACGCGGAGTCGCGGCTGGCCCATGACGGCGATGGGCGCATCCTGGTGGAGGTGAGCGACGTGCGCGGGAGCGTCGGCCGGTGCTCGCGCCGGAAGGCGGCTCGCGGGGACGGGCGCGGGCCGCCCCTGGTGGCTGCACTCGCCGAGGAGTGGGGCGTGGCCGAGCGACCGGGGGCGCCGGGCGGGACAGTATGGGCGGTGGTGGCGCCCGGCTTCCGCCGCCACGTCCCTTGAGCCGGCCGAGGAGGACGTGTACGCCGGCAGTCTCAAGGCCGGACGAACGCACGGTGCCCAGCACCCCGGCAGGGGTACTGGGCACCGTCGGCTCGGTCGGCCGGGTTCAGCTCAGCGCGACGCTCAGTGGGCGTGGCCGTGGCCGTGGTCCGCGGCGGCCGGCTCTTCCTCTTCCTTCTTCTCGACGACCAGGGTCTCGGTCGTCAGGAGGAGGGAGGCGATGGAGGCGGCGTTCTCCAGGGCCGAGCGGGTGACCTTCACCGGGTCGATGACGCCGGCCTTGACCAGGTCGCCGTACTCGCCGGTGGCGGCGTTGAAGCCCTGGCCCTTGTCGAGCTCGGCGACCTTGGAGGTGATGACGTAGCCCTCCAGGCCGGCGTTCTCGGCGATCCAGCGCAGCGGCTCGACGGCGGCCTTGCGGACGACCGCGACACCGGTGGCCTCGTCGCCGGTCTTGCCGAGGTTGCCCTCGAGGACCTTGACGGCGTGGACCAGCGCGGAGCCACCACCGGAGACGATGCCCTCCTCGACCCGGGGCGGGTCGCGGAGATGGCGTCCTCCAGACGGTGCTTGCGCTCCTTCAGCTCCACCTCGGTGGCGGCGCCGACCTCGGATCACGCACACGCCGCCGGCCAGCTTCGCGAGGCGCTCCTGGAGCTTCTCGCGGTCCCAGTCGGAATCCGTGTTCTCGATCTCGGCCTTGATCTGGGCGATGCGGCCCTGGACCTCGTTCACGCTTGCCGGCACCGTCGACGATCGTGGTGTCGTCCTTGGTGACGGTGATGCGACGGGCGGTGCCGAGCACCTCCAGGCCGACCTGGTCGAGCTTGAGGCCGACCTCCTCGGAGATGACCGTGGCGCCGGTGAGGACGGCCATGTCCTGCAGCATCGCCTATGCGTCGGTCGCCGAAGCCGGGGGCCTTGACGGCCACCGCGTTGAACATTCCTGCGGATCTTGTTCACGACGAGGGTGGAGAGCGCCTCGCCCTCCAGGTCCTCGGCGATGATCAGCAGCGGCTTCGAGGCGTTGGCCTGGATGACCTTCTCCAGCAGCGGCAGCAGGTCCGCGATGGAGGAGATCTTGCCTGGTTGATGAGGATGTACGGGTCCTCGAGGACGGCCTCCATGCGCTCCTGGTCCGTCACGAAGTACGGCGACAGGTAGCCCTTGTCGAAGGCCATGCCCTCGGTGAAGTCCAGCTCCAGGCCGAAGGTGTTGACTCCTCGACGGTGATGACACCGTCCTTGCCGACCTTGTCCATCGCCTCGGCGATCGAGCTCGCCGACCTGCTGGTCCTGGGCGGACAGCGCGCCACGGCGGCGATGTCGGGACTTCTCGTCGATCGGGGCGGGCGGTGGCGAGGAAGTCTCGACACGGCGGCGACGGCCGCGTCGATGCCCTTTCCAGCAGCGCGGGGAGGCGCCGGCGACAGACGTTCTTCAGGCCCTCGCGGACCAGTGCCTGGGCCAGCACGGTGGCGGTGGTGGTGCCGTCACCCGCGATGTCGTTGGTCTTGGTCGCCACCTCCTTCACCAGCTGGGCGCCGAGGGTTCTCGTACGGGTCCTCGATCTCGACCTCGCGGGCGATCGTGACACCGTCGTTGGTGATGGTCGGGCGCCGAACTTCTTGTCGATGACGACGTTGCGGCCCTTGGGGCGATCGTCACCTTCACCGTGTCGGCGAGCTTGGTGACGCCGCGCTCGGGGGGCGCGACGGGCGTCCTCGTCGAACTTCCAGGATCTTCGCCATGGGAGCGTGAGCCCTTCCGGAAATCTTGGGTTAGTATGGCCTGCGCCCCCGACACCCGGCTTTTGCGCGGGAGCCAGGGCGCAGCTGGAAAGCAAGGTGCTTCGGTGAATTACTTCTCGACGATCGCGAGCACGTCGCGGGCCGAGAGGACGAGGTACTCCTCGCCGTTGTACTTCACCTCGGTGCCGCCGTACTTGCTGTAGAGCACGACGTCGCCGACGCTGAGTCGAGCGGAAGACGGTTGCCGTCCTCGAAGCGGCCCGGGCCAACGGCCAGGACGACGCCCTCCTGGGGCTTCTCCTTGGCGGTGTCCGGAATGACCAGGCCCGAAGCCGTGGTCTGCTCGGCGTCGAGCGGCTGGACCACAATGCGGTCCTCGAGCGGCTTGATGGCAACCTTGGAGCTGGTGGTCGTCACGATCCGACCTCCCCTTCGGAAATCTCACGGGGTTAACTGTCTGAGGTGGCGACCAGGTGGATCCGTCGTCGCGGGTGCCGGACCTGCCCGTCGCGTAGTTGGCACCTCCAGTGGGGGAGTGCCAGGGCCGAGACTATGACCGCGATTAGCGCTCGGTCAAGCGGAGTGCCAATGCCGGCGGCGCGTCGGGGTATTTTCGGCGGAAGCGGGCCCCGGGGGCCGCCCGCCCCGGCATCAGGAAGTCGGCGCAGGACGTCAGCGCAGGGCGCGTCAGCGCAGGTTGTCGAGGTAGTCGCTCAGGCGTCCCACTTCTCAGCCCCTGCTCCTCGATCGTCTCCAGCAAACGTCCCGTGCGGGTGCTCAGGCCCAGGCCCGTCGGGTGGTCCGGGTCGACGGACACCGATGTCGCCGGGGTGGAGGCGGTGCTCGCCGCGGGTGTAGGTCAGGTCGCCGTCGGCGTCCAGGGTCGCCCGCCACAGGACGACCGTCGCGATACCGCAGTCGGCGGCGGCGCGCAAGGGTCGTGGTGTCGTACGTGCCGTAGGGCGGGCGGAAGAGGTGCGGGCGGACCCCGAAACGGGACCTGAGCTTGGTCTGCTGGCCGCAGATCTCGGCGCGCTGGCCGGCGTAGGGCAGGCCGCGCAGGGAGCGGTGGTCCAGGGTGTGGTTCTGCAGGCTCGCGCCGACCGAGCGGGGAGCCGGGCGAAGTGGCCGTACGCGGGGCCGACGACGGTGTCGGTGAGGAACAGGGTGACGGGGAGCCGCCGTTCGCGGACCAGGTCGGCGAAGCGCGCGGGTCCCGCTCGGCGCTGTCGTCGAAGGTGAGGAAGACGACCCGGTCCGTGGTGCGGACGTGGTCCACGACGGGCGGCAGGTTCTGCCCCCGGTCGCTGCCCTGAGCGGGCTCACCGGCCGCCGGCTGCTGCGCGGGGCCGGCGAACTGGGCGCAGCCGGTGAGCAGTACGGCTGCCAGGGCGGCCCCGGCCGGCCGGAACCGCCCGCGCCTCACAGGTAGTCCTCCAGCCGGGCCACGGCGTATCCCTCGGCGGTGACCTTGTCGAGGAACTCGCGGACCATGTCGCGCATGGTGCCGCCCCCAGTCGTCCTCGCCCCGGAAGTGGGTGAGGACGATGTCCGGGGTGGATCTTCCGGTCCCACTCCCGGTAGTCCCAGTGGTCGGCGAAGACCTCCTCGTTCCAGATCGGGGCGTACCGATGCCAGGCCTTGGCGGCGCGCAGGGTGTCGCGGTTGTAGTTGCCGTAGGGCGGGCGGAAGAGGGTGGGGCGCTCGCCGTAGCGCTTCTCGATCACGTCCTGCATGCCGCAGATCTCGCGCTTCTGCTCGGCGTAGGAGAGGCCGGGCAGGTAAGGGTGGTGGAGGGTGTGGTTGTTGAGGGTGACGCCTCGGTCCTGCATCTTCTTGAAGTAGCCGTAGTCCTCCTTCGCCAGGTAGTCGCTGAGGAAGGCGGTGTAGGGGGATCTTCAGCTCGCTCATCATCCGCAGGAACGCCGGGTCCTTCTCGGCGCCGTCGTCGATGGTGAGGAAGACGATCTTCTCCTTGGTGGGGATCGAGGTGAAGACCGGCGGGAGGTTCTTCTGGCCGGTCACCTCGAAGCCCTTGCGCGCCTTGATCTCCGGCTTCTTCGCGGGGGGCGGCGGGGCCGTCAGCGGGACCTTCTCCAGCTTCCAGCGCTTGGCGGCGGCGACCCGGGCGGCGTGTGCGGCGCGCAGCTTGGACGCGTAGGCGTCGAGCGCGCGGGCCGGGGGCGCCTGGAGGGGCTGCTGGCCTGCGGCGCCCCGCACCTCGGAGGCGTCCTGCGCACAGCCGGAGGCGAGGGCGGCGACGGCGAGCGCGGCGACACCGCCGCGCATCCGGAGCCCTGGGGAGGACGCCCGGAACACCCTGGACGCCCGGATTTTGTCATTTTGTACGACTGCTCGCATGGTGCGGGATCCTCGCAGTCCCCGGCCGTCGAACCCGGCCCGACACCGCGCCGGAGGCACACCATCCACCGACTGGCCCACAATGTTCCGGTGAACGACCTCGACGCCCTCCTCGCCCTGCTCACCCCCGAGGGCCGCGCCCTCCTCGACGAGGTGCGCGACACCGACCCCGCACGGAGTTGGCGGTGGCGACCCGGCTGCGGCGCACGCACCCCGCCGAGCTGGTGTCGGCCGCGCTCGGGCAGGCGCGGCTGCGGCAGCGCGCGGCGGCGAAGTTCGGGGCCGAGGACGCCGGGCGGATGTTCTTCACGCCCAACGGGGTCGAGCAGTCGACGCGGGCGAGCGTGGCCGCGTACCGGGCCGAGCGGATGTCGGCCCTGGGCGTGACCTCGGTCGCCGACCTGTGCTGCGGGATCGGCGGCGACGCGATCGCGCTGGCCCGGGCCGGGATCCGGGTGCTGGCCGTGGACCGGGACCCGGCGACGGCCGCCGCTGCCCGCGCCAACGCCGGGGCGCTGGGGCTGGACGGGCTGATCGAGGTGCGCGAGGCCGATGTCACGGAAGTCGACACCGGTGGGTACGACGCCGTGTTCGTCGATCCCGCGCGGCGGGGCGGTCGCGGCCGGATCTTCGACCCGGAGGCGTACTCGCCGCCGCTGTCCTGGGCGGTCGGGGCGGCCCGTACGGCTGCCCGCGCCGCCGCGCTGAAGGTGGCGCCCGGCATTCCGCACGAGGCGGTGCCGGACGGCGCCGAGGCGGAGTGGATCTCCGACGGCGGCGACGTCAAGGAGGCCGTGCTGTGGTTCGGCACGGCGCCGGGGGCGGTGCGCGCCACGCTGCTGCCGGGGCCCCGCACCCTGCTCGGCACCGGCCTGCCCGACCCGGAGAGTCCGCACGCCCGGCCGGTACCTCTACGAGCCGGACGGCGCCGTCATCCGCGCCCACCTCGTCGCCGAGGTCGCCGAACAGGTCGGCGGGGGGCTGCTCGACGCGACCATCGCGTACGTCACCGCGGACGAGCTGCTGCCGACGCCGTACGCCACGGCGTACGAGATCACCGACCGGATGCCCTTCAACGTCAAGAAGCTGAAGGCGCTGCTGCGCGAGCGCCGGGTCGGCAACCTGACCGTGAAGAAGCGCGGCTCGGCGGTCGAGCCGGAGGAACTGCGGCGGAAGGTCAAGCCCCAGGGGCCGAACGCGGCGACGGTGTTCGTGACCCGGGTCGCGGGAGCGCCGACGATGCTGATCGGGCATCCGGCGGACAGGCTCTAACCGTCCGTTCCCGCGCCCGGCGCGTCAGCAGCTCGCGTTCGCGTTCGTTGCGGGCCAGGGACGCGGCGCGTTCGAACTCCGCGCGGGCCTCGGCCTCGCGGCCCAGGCGGAGCAGGAGGTCGCCCCGGACGCTGGGGGCAGGTGGTAGTCGCGCAGGGCGGGTTCGGCGGCGAGGGCGTCGACGAGGACGAGTGCCGGAGCGGGGCCCTCGGCCATCGACACGGCGACCGCGCGGTTGAGTTCGACGACCGGGGACGGGGCGCGGGCCGCGAGCAGGCCGTAGAGCGTGGCGATGCGCGGCCAGTCGGTCTCCTCGTACGTGTACGCCGTCGCGTGGCAGGCGGCGATCGCGGCCTGGAGGACGTACGGGCCCGGCGCGCCGGAGCCGGTGGTGCGGGCGCGGTCGAGGGCGGTGATGCCGCGGGCGATGAGCATGCGGTTCCAGCGGCGGCGGTTCTGGTCCTTGAGGAGCACCGGCGCGCCGTCGGGGCCGGTGCGGGCGGCGGTGCGGGAGGCCTGGAGCTCCAGCAGGGCGGTCAGACCGTGGACCTCCGGCTCCTTCGGCATCAGCGCGGAGAGCACGCGGGCCAGGCGAAGGGCGTCCTCGCACAGGGCCGGGCGGGCCAGTCGTCTCCGGCGGTGGCCGCGTACCCCTCGTTGAAAATCAGGTAGATGACCTCCAGGACCGAGCCGAGGCGGGCCGCGCGGTCCGGTCCGTACGGCACCTCGAAGGCGACGTTCTTGGTGGCCAGGGTGCGTTTGGCGCGCACGATGCGCTGTGCGACCGTCGGTTCCGGGACGAGGAAGGCGCGGGCGATCTCGGGTGTGGTGAGGCCACCCAGCAGGCGCAGGGTGAGGGCGATGCGGGCCTCGGCGGACAGCACCGGGTGGCAGGCGGTGAAGACCAGCCGCAACAGGTCGTCGTCGATGTCGTCGGGGCCGGCGGGCTCCTCGGGCGGTGCGGCCGCGGTGGGCAGGTCCCGGCCGATCTCCGCCAGCTTGCGGGCGTAGTTCTCCCGGCGCCGGATCAGGTCGACGGCGCGGCGCCGGGCGGTGGCCATGAGCCAGGCGCCCGGGTTGTCGGGCACCCCGTCCCGGGGCCACTGCTCCAGGGCCGCGACCAGGGCGTCCTGCGTGAGTTCCTCGGCGATGCCGACGTCCCGGACCAGGCGGGCGACGCCGGCGATGACGCGGGGGCGACTCCAGGCGGAAGACGGTTTCGAGGGCCTCGGTGGGCTGTGGTTCCACAGCCCACCATGCAACACCCTCGGGCCCGCCGGGCGAAACTCCGGTCAGCCCTCCATCAGCTCCCGCACCTCGCAGGTCACCGTCCAGTACTCCTCGTGCGTCTTCAGGAAGCGCTTGGTCCACTCGATCGCCTCGGCCTTGTCCTTGGCCTGCAGGAGCGAGTAGCCGCCGATGACCTCCTTGGACTCGGTGAACGGACCGTCGGTGACGGACAGCTGCCCGCCCTCGTAGTGGACGCGGGTGCCCTGAGGCCGTCGGGGTGAGCCCGGCGGTGTCGAGCAGGACGCCGGCCTTCGTCATCTCCTCCATCAGCTTCTCCATCCGCTGCACCAGCTCGGGGCTGGGGCCGCCGGAGAGGGCGTCGCTCTCCTCGATCCGGATCAGCGACAGGTAGCGGGGCATGGTGACTCCTCGGGGTGGTTCGGGCCGGGTCCGTCCCGGCCTCTCACCCCGTGCGTCGAACGGGCGGGCCGTGGATCGACACACCCTTCGGTTTTTCCCGGAGATTCCTCAGCGCCGCAGCGATTCCCACAGGTCGGCGGCGTCCGGCTCCTCGGCCACCACCCGGTTGGCGTCCCAGGGCGCCGGTACGACGGGCATCGTCACCGTGCGTACGTCGTCCGCCGACAGGCCCGCGAGGCTGCGGCCGAGGCTCATCAGCTCGCCCAGCGACTCCAGGCCGGTGTCGGTGGTGAGGCTGCCGGTGACCGCGTCGGCGACCTGGTACAGCTGCGCGGGGTCGGTGAGCAGGTCGGTGGCGGAGATCTGCTCCAGCAGCGCCTTCACCAGCTTCTGCTGGAGCTCTATGCGGGCGAGGTCGCTGCCGCCCTCGAGTCCGTACCGGGTGCGGGCCAGGCCGAGGGCCTCGGTGCCGTCGAGGTGGTGGGTGCCCGCGTCCAGGTGGAGGTGGCTCTTGTCGTCGTCGATGTCCACGTCGGTGGTGACGGTCACGCCGCCGAGCGCGTCGACCAGCTTGGCGAAGCCGGAGAAGTCGATCTCGATGTAGTGGTCCATGCGGACGCCGGTCATCGACTCGACGGTCTTGACCGCGCAGACCGGACCGCCCAGGGCGTAGGCGGTGTTGAACATCGCGCCGCTCGCTTCCCGGGTCTCCCCACCGGACGGCAGCGGGCAGGACGGGCGGGTGACGAGCGTGTCGCGCGGGATGCTCACGACGGTGGCGGTCGTCCGGCCCGCGTCGAGGTGGACGACCATCGCGGTGTCGGCACGGGCGCCCTCGCTGTCGCCGCCGCCGAGTTCCTGGTTCTCCTCGCCGCTGCGCGAGTCCGAGCCGAGGACCAGGATGTTCAGGGCTCCGGTGGGCACAGGGGACGCCGAGGGCGAGGCGGAGGGGCCGTGACCAGCCGCGCAGGGCGGTCGTCGCCGAGCGCGCCGTTGATGTCGACGCTCTTGATGTTGCCGTTCAGGTGCCAGTAGGCCCAGCCCGCCGCGGCGACGCCGAGCAACAGAGCGCCGACCAGGGCGAGGCCCGCCGCCTTCAGCCCCTTCGAGCGCCCGCCCCGCCCACCCCGCGCAGTCATGCGTCCGCCCCCGCCCGTGCCGGTACCGTTCCG
Organism: Streptomyces thinghirensis; assembly: GCA_021502835.1. The sequence continues at coordinate 116,966 of JAKFGP010000040.1, read as the reverse complement.
CGTCCCCACGCGAATGCCCCATCAGGAGGAACATAAGTCCGAATTATTGGGAGCGGACCCGTGCGGGCCGTCATTCTGCGGAAATTCTCAGACTTCGGAGAACCGTCGAAAGTTTCGAAGAGGAGGGTGAGCGACTTAGGTCTACGGCGAGCGGCTCGGTCGACGGTGAGCGGCTCGGTCGACGGTGAGCGGCTCGGGTCCAGACGGCCGGAGGCGCCCCCGTACTGCTGCGCACCTCCAGGCTCGTGGCCAGCTCCACCCGGGTCGCCGCCGGCGGACCCGTCGTCCCGCCCGAGAGTCCAGGACCAGCCGGGCCGCCGCCTCGGCCATCTCCATGAGCGGCTGCCGTACGGTCGTCAGCGGCGGCCGGCCACCCAACGTGCCACCGGCAGGTCGTCGAACCCCGACCACGCTCAGGTCCTGCGGGATGCGCGGCCCAGCTCGCGCGCGCGCCTCGTACAGTCCGAGCGCCTGGAGGTCGTTGCCGGCGAAGACGCGGCGGTCGGCCGGTCGGGGCGGCGCAGCAGTTCAGGCCTCCGGTAGCCGGCCTCGTGGTGGAAGTCGCCGGTCACGAGCGAGGTCCGGGTCGACGGGCAGCCCGGCCGTCTCCAGGGCGGCCCGGTAGCCGTCGACGCGGGCGCGGCTGCACATCATCCGGGTGGGCCCGCTGATCGCGCCGATCCGGGTGTGGCCGAGGTCGACCAGGTGCCGGGTGGCGGCGAGTCCGCCCTGCCGGTTGAGTGGCGCCGATGGACGGCACGTCGGCGCCGGGGTCGCCGGCCGGGTCCACCACCACGAACGGGATGGAGCGGCTGGTGAGCAGGGCCCGCTGGGACTCGTCGAGGCCGGACAGGACGAGGATCACGCCGTGCGGACGGCGGGCGGCAACCTGGTCGGCCCAGGTCCGGCCGGGCGTGAGGCGCCCCGCGCTCTCGGAGAGGACGACGCTGAGCCCAGCGTCCCGCGCCACGTTCTCCACGGCCCGGATGACCTCCATCGCCCAGGCGCTCTCCAGTTCGTGGAAGACCAGGTCGATCAGGGGGAGCGGCTCGCCTCGGCCCGCCGCCGCCGGTAGCCGTGGGTGCGCAACAGCTCCTCCACGCGGGCCGGGTCGCGGGGGCGACGTCGGCGCGGCCGCTGTGAGCACCTTCGAAACAGTCGGCGCCGACACCGGCCTCACGCGCGATCTCGGCGAGGGTCGCGGTCTGCGCGGACCGCCTTTGCGTGCGAGTTTCAGCGGGCTGCGGGGATGTCATGGCGGCGATCGTATCCCGTGGGCCTTCGTTGACGCAGTCTTCGGTGAGCTACGGACTATCTGGATCGTTCGTGGCGAGTGCCAAACATCTGGATCTCCGGCGTTCACCGGGCGTTCAGACCGCCGGGGAGTCGGGCCGGGCGCCCCGGAACCACGGTTTGCCGTTGACGTCGGTGGCCCGCGCGCCACCACGACGGGGGCGCGGGGGCGCCGGGCGCGGACGTACGGGGGCACGATGGACAGGAAGCTGTACCACGAGACCAGATCCACCGGGCGGCGCTGGCCGCCGCCGCCGTCTGCGTGGTGGTCACGCGGGCGCCGTGCACGGGATTCCGCCGCTTCCCGGCTGGGACACCCGAAGGTTCCTCTGGGCACTGCTCGGCTTCCTGGCGCTGTGCGCGGTCGGGGAGCTGGCTCTTGAGGTACGGCGGTTCCGCAGGGCCGCGCCGCTCGCGGACGACGTGGAGCTGCCGCCGGACGCACCTGCGCCGGCGCCTGTTCCTCCCGGGCCTCTTCCCGGTGCTCGCCCTGACCTCGCTCGTACCGGCGCTGGTGTGGGAGCCGTGGTTCGCCGTACTGCCCCTGACGTGGGTCGTCGACTGGGTCTGCAGGCGGTGGTCATCGCCGTTCGGGAGCGCCGGACGGGCCGGTTGCTGTGGCGGAAGTCCACGATGGGGAACGTGGGGCTCGTGACCTCCCCGGTCAGTGGGCGGCCACCGACCTCGAAGCGCCACCGGTGGACCGGCCCGCATGACCAGGTCCCCGTCCGGCTCGGGAAGTTCCGGCAGCTCGGCGTCGTAGTCGGCGTCCCACCAGGTGATGACGAGGACCCGGTCCTGCGGGGCACGCAGGATCTCCCTGCGCAGGGGGTGCCGTCGAGCGGCTGTGCCCGTGCCCAGGCCAGCAGCTCCCCGCCCCGGCCGGACACGGCCCTCGCCTCCCACATCAGCGCGACGGTCACGAGTACAAGCTCTCCTTGCTCACTTCGTGGATGTGATCGTGGCCGTGGTGGCTGCGGGTGTGGCCGTGGCCCGGCACGTGCGGGTCCGTCACCGGCAGGGAGGAGTCGGCCGAGAGGTCCCAGTCGGAGGCGGCCCGGTTACGGGCGACCATCTCGGCGCCGAGCGCCGCCACCATCGCCCCGTTGTCCGTGCACAGCTTGGGCCGGGGCACGCGCAGCCCGATGCCGGCCGCCTCGCAGCGCTCCTGGGCCAGGGCCCGCAGCCGGGAGTTGGCGGCCACGCCGCCGCCGATCATCAGGTGGTCGACGCCCTGGTCCTTGCAGGCGCGTACCGCCTTGCGGGTCAGCACGTCCACGACCGCCTCCTGGAAGGAGGCCGACACGTCGCGCACCGGCACCTCCTCCCCCGCCGCCCGCTTGGCCTCGATCCAGCGGGCCACGGCCGTCTTCAGCCCGGAGAAGGAGAAGTCGTACGCCGGGTCGCGCGGGCCCGGTCAGTCCGCGTGGGAAGGCGATCGCGTTTGGGTCGCCCTCGCGCGTGTACCGGTCGATGACCGGGCCGCCGGGGAAGCCCAGGTTCAGCACGCGGGCGATCTTGTCAAAGGCCTCGCCGGCCGCGTCGTCGATGGTGGCGCCCATCGGGCGGACGTCGGAGGTGATGTCCGAGGAGAGCAGGAGGGAGGAGTGGCCGCCGGAGACCAGCAGCGCCATCGTCGGCTCGGGCAGCGGGCCGTGCTCCAGCTGGTCGACGCAGATGTGCGAAGCGAGGTGGTTGACGCCGTACAGGGGCTTGCCGAGGGCGTAGGCGTACGCCTTCGCCGCCGAGACGCCGACCAGCAGGGCGCCGGCGAGGCCGGGACTCCGCGGTGACGGCGATGCCGTCGAGGTCGCGGGCGCTGACCCCGGCCTCCTTCAGGGCGCGGTCGATGGTGGGGACCATCGCCTCCAGGTGGGCGCGGCTCGCCACCTCCGGCACGACGCCGCCGAAGCGGGCGTGCTCGTCGACGCTGGACGCGACGGCGTCGGCCAGCAGGGTGGTGCCGGCGGACGACACCGACACCGGTCTCGTCGCAGGAGGTCTCGATCCCCAGGACCAGAGGTTCGTCAGGCATGGTTGTCGGTTCCTCGTTCGGTTCCCGGTACGGAGGCGGAAGGGTCGGTCAGGCGCATCACCAGGGCGTCCACGTTCCCCGGCTGGTAGTAGCCGCGTCTGAAGCCGATGGGCTCGGAGCCGAAGCGCTGTAGAGGCGCTGGGCGCGGGTGTTGTCGACCCGGCACTCCAGCAGCACCTCGGCGCACTCGAAGGCGGTCGCCGCCCGCAGCAGTTCGGTCAGCAGCCGCGCGCCGAGCGCCGCTGCCCCAGTGGTCGCGGGCGACGGCGATGGTCTGCACGTCGGCCTGGTCCCCGGAGGTGACGAGGCCCGCGTAGCCGACGACCCGGCCGTCCTTCTCGGCGACCAGGTACCGCCGGGTCGCCCCGGGCCGCGCGCGTGGGCCAGCTCGGACCAGAACATCCCCGCGACCAGGCGTCCTCCGGGAACAGCTCCCGTTCCATCCGGAGCACGGGGTCGATGTCCCACCAGCGCATCTCGCGCAGTTCGGCGTGGACGGGCGGGGTCACGGGCTCGGTCGCTCCGGTCACCCGGGGGTGACCACCTTGTAGTTCTTGGGGACCTGGGCGTCGGGCCGGCGCAGGTACAGCGGCAGCGGCGCGGGCAGCTCCTCGCCCGCCGCGAGCTTCTCGGCGGCCGCGCACGCGAGGGCGGCGGCGGACACGTGCTCGGGCTCGTGCGCCTCCGGGAAGGTGTCCGGGTAGAGCAGCGCGCCCGCGCCGACGGCCGGGAGTCCGGCCACCTGCTCGGCGATGTCGGCGGGGCGGTCCACCGCCGGGTCGGTGAGGCGGGTGCGGGAGTCGGCGTACCGGGCCCAGTAGACCTCCTTGCGGCGGGCGTCGGTCGCCACCACGAAGGGGCCCCCAGGTCGGCGGCCCGGGCGAGGCCGTCCAACGTGCACACGCCGTGCACGGGCACGCCGAGCGCGAGGCCGAAGGTGTCCGCGTCATCAGGCCGACGCGCAGCCCCGTGTACGGGCCGGGGCCGATGCCGGCGACGATGCCCGTGACGGCGTCGAGCCGCAGACCGGCCTCGGCGAGCACCCGGTCGACGGCGGGCAGCAGCAGCTCACCGTGTCGGCGTGCGTCCACCTGGCTCGACGAGGCGATGACGTCCGTACCGTCGTGCAGCGCGACGGTCACGGCGGGCGTGGCGGTATCCAGAGCGAGCAAGAGCACGCAAACAGCCTACGGCGCCGCGGGGCCGTGGCGGACGCCCGGTCGGCGGGCCGGGCACCTGTACCGGCGTCGGCACCGCCACCCCGTGTCGCTCACCGCGTCCGCACGGTCACGGACTGCTACGGTCGCCGAGAACGGACGCACGACGTACGACGACGAGGTGGTCGCCAGTGGCAAGCAGCAGCGCCGGTCTCGTCACCGGCCTCACTGCCGGCGGCCCTCGCCACGATCGGCGTCCTCGGCTACCAGGCGTCGGCCACCGCCCCGGCCGACCTCGGCCGGACCCAGGCGAGCAGCACGCCCGCCCCCGGCGCCTCCAAGGCCCCCGCGACCGGCGGCACCCGAACGCCCTTCCCGCGGGCTCCGGAAGGGGTGAACGGGTGGTGTACTCGGTGGACGGCGACCGGGTGTGGCTGGTCGGCGCGGGCAACAAGGTCGAACGCACATTCAAGGTCACGCCCAGCACGGTCGACCCGGTGCCGGGCACCTACGCGGTCACGTCCCGCTCGAACCGGGTCACGGGGTCCGACGGCATCCCGGTCGAGCACGTCGTGCGCTTCACCAGCGTCGAGGGCGTGGTCATCGGGTTCAGCGCGCGGCGGTGGACGGCTCGACGGCGAAGCCGAAACCGGGTGAGCGCACCGGCGGCATCCGGGAAACGCGCGCGGACGGCGACGCGATGTGGCAGTTCGCGACGATCGGGCAGCGGGTCGTCGTCGTTCCCTGACGCGGCGACGAAGCGCCGAAGTACTGGGTACTGAAGTGCCGCGGCGTGCGGGTCAGGCGGCCTCGCGGTGCTCCCGGACGGGGTGGCACGTCTCCGGCTCGGGCGCGCGTGGCGGCGTCGAGACGGCTGCCGCGGCGGCGCAGGACGCGAGCAGGTCGTGCATGGACACCCCGGCGAGCGCGGGCGACTGCGGACGCCGTCGGGCCTGCGGCTGCGGCTGCGGCTCGGTCTCCGGCATGGACGCCTCCTGAAGGTCGGGGGCGGGCGTAGTTAGGCATGCCCTAACTACGAGCTGGATACCATGTGACCACGCGCGGGACCCCGAACGCAACATCTTCCCGACGTCTTGTCGGAACGTCCCCCGTCGAGGGGCGTCGGCTCAGACGGCGAGCACGCCGAGGTCGGCCGCCGTCCAGCGCTCGCCGACGCCCGTCAGCGTCACGTGCCGCACCTCGTCGGTCGTGTCGCCCACGGCCCGGTGGATCCGGAGCTGCAACCGGTCGTCGGTCAGCTCCTCGACCTTCCCCTCCCCCACTCGACGACGATCACCGAATCGGCCAGGGAGACGTCGAGGTCGAGGTCCTCCATCTCGTCCAGTCCGCCGGACAGCCGGTAGGCGTCGACGTGGACGAGCGGCGGACCGTCACCGAGGAGGGGTGCACGCGCGCGCGATCACGAAGGTCGGGGACGTGACGGCGCCGCGGACGCCCATGCCCTCGCCGAGCCCCCCGGGTCAGCGTCGTCTTGCCCGCGCCCAGCTCCCCGCTGAGCATCAGCAGGTCCCCGGCACACGCAGCACTTCGGCAAAGCCTGCGGCCCGGTTCCCGCATCTGCTCGGGGAGGTGACGGTGATCTCGACGTCGGGTGCCGGCTCGGAGGGCTCAGCCGGGCCCTGCGGTGCTGCTGGTGCTTCCATAGCCGTCAACGGTAGCCGCTGCCGGCACCGCGCCCGCGCGGGCCAGCAGGTCGGCGAGGCGGTCGGTGACCAGCTCCGGATGCTCCAGCATCACCAGATGCCCGGCGTCGGGGACGAGCACCAGCTCCGCGTCCGGCAGCAGGTCGGCCACCGCCTCGCTGTGCTCGCTCGGCGTGACCAGGTCCCGCACCCCGGCCAGCACCAGGACCGGCAGGCCGGCGAAGTGGGCGAGGGCGGCTGTCTTGTCGTGATCGTTGAAGGCCGGGTAGTACTCGGCGACCACGTCGATCGGCGTCGACTCGATCATCCGCTCGGCGAAGCGGGCCACGGCCGGGTCGACGTCCCGGGACGCGAACGAGTACCGCTTGATGATCCCGGCGAACAGGTCCGCCGTCGCCCGCCGCCCTTCTCCACCAGGTCGGCCCGCTGCCCCAGCGCCTTGAGCACACCCGGCAGCACCCGCCGGATCGCGTTGACGCCGGCCGACGGGCAGGCCGAAGTTGACCTCGCCGAGCCGGCCGGAGGACGTGCCGACGAGGGCGACGCCGACGACCCGGTCGCGGATCAGTTCGGGGAACGCGTCGGCCAGCGCCATCACGGTCATGCCGCCCATGGAGTGCCCGACCAGCACGATGGGGCCGTCGGGCACGGCCGCGTCGATGACGGCCTTCAGGTCGCGGCCCAGCTCGTCGATGGTGACCGGCCCACCGTCCCGCACCTGGGACACGCCCCGCCCGGAACGGCCGTGGCTGCGCTGGTCCCAGTGCACGGTGCGGACGACGCCCCGCAGGGGCGGCCCGCTGGAAGTGCCAGGAGTCCTGGTTGAGGCAGTAGCCGTGGCTGAAGACGACGGTCACGGGGGCGGGCGCCTTGCGGCCGAACAGCCGCCGCCTGCGCCGGGTGAGCGCGGGACTCCGCCTCCGGTTCGACGTCGTCGACCTCGTAGTACAGCTCGGTGCCGTCGTCGGCGTACGCCTTGCCGGGGTTGCCGCGCAGTCCGCCGTACGGTCCCGCCGAGTCCAGGGCGAGCCGGGCCTTCTGGCGCATCCCGCGCCCGACCGTCAGCCGCTCTATCGCCACGCCGGCCGCCGCGCCGCCGCGCGCGACCACGCCTATGGCGACGCCGGCGATGCCGGTCGCCCGGCGCCGGCCGCCGGCGGCGACCTCGGTGGCCGCTTCCGTGGCGGAGGCGACGGCCGGCACGACGGCCTCCGCGTTGCTCTCGCTCACGTACACCGCCTCTTCGCCGGGCCGCTGTGCGGATACCCGCTGGTTGCCGATTCACCTGCACGCGCGTCACGCCGTGTGCGGGCGCGTCACTCGTTCAGATAGACGCGCGGCACGCGGGATCCGATCCGGGTGACGATCTCGTAGCCGATGGTGCCCGCCGCCTGGGCCCAGTCCTCGGCCGTGGGTTCGCCGCGGTCGCCGGGCCCGAACAGCACCGCCTCGGTGCCCGGTTCCGGCCGGTCCCCGCCCAGGTCGACGACGAACTGGTCCATAGCGATCCGCCCCGCCACCGTGCGCCACTTGCCGTCGACCAGGACGGGACCGGTGGAGGAGGCGTGGCGGGGGACGCCGTCCGCGTAGCCGAGCGGGACGAGGCCGAGGGTCGTCTCGCCGGGGGTCGTGTAGTGGTGCCCGTGGAGCCGACGCCGTGGCCGCCGGGGGACCCGCTTGACCAGGGCGAGCGAGGCGGCCAGCGTCATCACGGGGCGCAGTCCGGAAGTCGGCGGGCGTGCCGATCTCGGGGCTGGGCGAGACGCCGTACATCGCGATGCCCGGCCGTACGAGGTCGAAGTGGGCCTCGGGGAGGGTGAGCGTGGCCGGCGAGTTGGCGATGTGCCGCACGTCGGGGCGTACGGCCCTGCTGTCTCGGCGTAGGCCGTCGTGTCCCGGAAGCGGGTGAGCTGGGGCGGCGATGGAGGGGTGCCCAGGCTCGTCGGCGCAGGCGAAGTGGGACCAGAGACCGGTGACGCGGAGCAGCCCTCGCTCTCGGCCCGCAGGGCCTCCCGGACCAGCTCCGCCCAGTCCTCGCCGGGCTGGCAGCCGCCCCGGCCGAGCCCCGTGTCGGCCTTGAGCTGCACGCGCGCGCGGGGAGCCCGGCACTCCGTGCGGCCTCGATGACCTCCTCCAGGGCCCACATCCCGCTGACGGACACGTCGAGATCCGCCTCGACGGCCTCCCGCCAGGGGCCGCCCGGCGTCCACAGCCAGCACATGATCCGTACGTCGTCCGGCAGTCCCGCATCCGCGCGCAGCGCGAGGGCCTCCTGCGGGGTGGCGGTGCCCAGCCAGATCGCGCCCGCCGCGACGGCCGCTCGGGCGCACGGGATCGCGCCGTGGCCGTAGGCGTCGGCCTTGACCACGGCTAGTGAGAGCCGCCCCGGGGGCCCGTTCGCGCAGTGCGCGGGACGTTGGCCCGCAGGGCGGCCAGGTCGATCTCGGCACGGGCCCGCGACACCGCGCCCGCCGAGCAGCTGTCTCACTCATCGTGCCCCCAGTGTCTCAGAGCACCCGGACCCCGCTTCCGCCGCAGCGCGCCTGGGCCCGGGCGCCCGCCCGGTCGTTCCCGTGCGCCCACCAGTCGTTAGGGGTGCCTCGCATGAGCATCATCGGGGTCGGGATCGACGTGGCCGAGGTCGAACGGTTCGGGCAGTCGCTGGAACGCACGCCGGCCCTGGCACGACGGCTCTTTCTGGAGAGCGAGTTGCTGCTGCCGAGCGCGGGAGCGCCGGGGCACCGCCTCGCTCGCCGCCCGGTTCGGCGGCGAAGGAGGCCCTGGCCAAGGCACTCGGCGCGGCCTGCGGGGCTGCACTGGACGGACGCCGAGGTGTACGTCGAGGACAGCGGGCGGCCGCGCTGCGGGTGGCGGGGACGGCCGCGGCGCGGGCGGCGGAGCTGGGCGTGACGTCGTGGCACGTGTCGCTGAGCCATGACGCGGGGGTGGCGTCGGCGGTGGTGATCGCGGAGGGGTAGCTCGCGCTTCCCCAAGCCGGCGACGGGCACGGGTCGACGGCGGGCACGGGTCGACGGCGGCACGGCTCGGCGGCGGGCACGGGTCCAAGCGGCGGGCACGGGTCAGCGGTGGGCGCGGGACGACGGCGAGCACGGGTCGGCGGGCGCGGATCGTCTCGTCCCGGGGGCATGGCGAGGGTTCGTACGATCATCTGTCCATGGACATGGATGCGGGAACCGGCGACGTACGGGCCGAAATCGGGATGGTCTCCGTTCCGCCGGGACGGGTGACCCTGTCGGACCGGCGGTCGCGCGCAGCTGGCCGGTGGAGGTCTGCGTCCTGTCGGCTGGCGGCGTTCCGGTCACGCGGGCCGAGTACGCGCGGGTCACCGGGCAGCGGCCCGCCGCGCGGGAGGGAGCGGCTGCCCGTCGCGGACGTCTCCAAGGCGGACGCGGTCAGCTTCTGCAACTCCTGTCGCGGCACGAGGGGCTCCGCCCGCGCCTCACCGCCCCACCGACGACGGCGTCGCCTGGGACACCCCGCCGACGGGTAACGGCTGCCGACCGAGGCCGAATGGGAACACGCCTGCCGCGCCGGGACGGAGGGACCGCGCTACGGCGCCCTGGACGACATCGCCTGGTACCGGGGCAACTCCCGGGGAGCGCGTCCACGAGGTGGGCGGCAGGCGGCCGAACGCCTGGGGCCCGCTACGACATGCTCGGCAACGTCTGGGAGTGGTGCTGGGACGTCTACGACGCCGAGGTCTACGGCACCTACCGGGTGCTGCGCGGCGGCGGCTGGTTCGACGAGCACTGGAGCTGCCGGGCCTCCGTACGGCGCCGCAGCCACCCGACGTTCCGGGTGGACGACGTGGGGTTCCGCGTCGCCCGTTCGGTCGGCGGAGCTGGTCAGGGCCCCGTCGGCTGAACCCGGATGTGCATGCGCTCGCCCTGCGCCCCGTACAGGGCGATCCACTCGACGGGCCTGTCCCCGGCGTTGGCGATGCCGTGCGGGACGCGGGTGCCGAACTCCGCCGTCTCACCGGCCGTCAGGACGACGTCGTGCTCGCCCAGAGCGAGGAGCAGGCGCCCGGAGAGGACGTAGATCCACCCCGTGGCCCTCGTGGGGAGCCCTGGTCGGGGCGCGGGGCCGATGCGGTCCGCGCGACCGGCGGGGCGGGGAGGATCTGCTTGTACGCGTGCAGCCCGTCGTTGGGGTTGCGGGTGAGGGGGGATCCAGGTCTGGCCGTGCCGGGTGAAGGGGCGCGGGGTGGACGCGGGGGTCGCCGGTCCGGGAGCCGACCAGCTCGTCCAGGGGCAGGCGGTGCGCCCTGGCCAGCGGCAGCAGGTGCCGCAGCCCCGGTTCACGCTGTCCCGACTCCAGCCGGGACAGCGTGCTGACGGAGATGCCGGTGGCGGCGCCGAGCTGGGCCAGCGTCAGACCGCGGGCCTGCCGGATCGCGCGCAGGCGGGCCCCGAGTGAGGTCATCACCTGGGCCGTCTCGTCGTCGTCCATGGCACAACTGTCCCTCACGGCGTGGAGGGCGGAGTCGTGCGCGTTCCCGGCTGACGGGGAAGACTCGACGGCATGCGGACTGCGTACAGCGTGGAAATGGTCAGGACGGCCGAACGGGAGCTGATGGCACGGCTCCCGGAGGGGGGCGTTGATGCAACGGGGCCGCGGCCGGGCTCGCCGCCGCCTGCGCGGGGGTGCTCCGGCGGGTGGCCGGCCGGGTCTACGGCGGCCGGGTGGTGCTGCTGGTCGGGAGCGGGGACAACGGCGGCGACGCCCTGTACGCCGGGGCACGACTCGCCGGGCGGGGGGCCGGGGTGACGGCGGTGCTGCTCACCCGGAGCGCGCGCACCGCGGGGGCTGGCGGCGCTGCGCCGGGGCGGGCGGACGGGTCGCGGAGCCCGGGTCCGCCGGGGAGCTGATCGCGCGGGCCGATCTCGTCGTCGACGGCATCGTCGGGATCGGCGGCAAGGGCGGGTTGCGGGAGGAGGCGGTGCCGCTCGCCGACGCGGCCGCCCGGTCGCGGGCCGCCGTCGTCGCCGTCGACTTGCCGAGCGGCGTGGACGCGGACACCGGGCAGGTGCGCGGTGCGGCCGTACGGGCCGACCTGACGGTGACGTTCGGGGCGCACAAGGCGGGGCTGCTGGTCGATCCGGCGCGGGAGTACGCGGGGTCGGTGCGGCTGGTGGACATCGGGCTGCCGCTGCCGGCCGAGGCGGCCGAACTGGAGGCGTTGCAGCACGCGGACGTGGCGCGGCTGCTGCCGGCGCCGGGCGCGGAGAGCGACAAGTACCGGCGGGGGGTCGTGGGCATCGCCGCCGGGGTCGGCCCGCTATCCGGGCGCGGCCGTGCTCGCCGTCGCCGGGGCGCTGCGGGGCGGTGCCGGGGCGGTGCGGTACGTCGGTCCGGCCGGGGGACGGGTGATCGCCCGCTACCCGGAGACGCTCGTGTCCGACCAGGGGCCGAAGCGGGCGGGGCGGGTGCAGGCGTGGGTCGTGGGACCGGGCGCCGGTGACGACGCCGGGACCGTGACGGAGGTGCTGGCCGCGGAGGTGCCGGTGCTGATCGACGCGGACGGACTGCGGCTGGCCGACGCCGAGGTCGTGCGGGGCCGTACGGCGCCGACGCTGATGACCCCGCACGCCGGGGAGGCGGCCGCGCTGCTCGGGGTGAGCCGCGAGGGAGGTCGAGGGGGCGCGTCTGGCCTCGGCGCGGGAACTGGCGGGGCGGTACGGGGCGACGGTGCTGCTGAAGGGCTCGACGACGGTGGTGGCCGGCGCGGAGGGGAGGGCCGGTGCGGGTCAACGCGACGGGGACCTCGTGGCTCGCCACGGCCGGGAGCGGGGACGTGCTGTCGGGGCCGGCGGGGTCGCCGCTGGCGGCGGGGCTGTCGGCACGGGACGCGGGCAGTGCGGGGGCGTACCTGCACGGGCTGGCGGGGCGGTTCGCGGCGGACGGGGCGCCGACGGGGGCGCACGATGTCGCCGGGGCGATTCCGGGGGCGTGGCGGGATGTGCGGGGGGTTCGGAATTAGTGTGACCGCATGGCTCATGTCCCCTCCTCCGCCTCCCCCTTCCTCCCGCCTCCGCCTCCCCTTCCTCCGCCTCCGCCGCCCGCACCCCCGTCCCCACGGACCTCGACTCGCTGCCCAGGATCGAGTTCGCCTTCCGGGCCGCTGCGCGACCGGCTCGTCGCGGCGATCCTCGACGGGTCCAAGACCTCCACGACCGGACTCGTCGTCGACTACGAGCACGACGGCGACCCGTTGCCCGAAGTGGGGGCCCGCGGGGTGGTCGTCGACTCCGGCGACCGCCCGGTCGCCGTCGCGTGACCGACGTACGCGTCGTCCCGCTGGCCCAGGAGGGACCTCGCCCACGCGGTGGACGAGGGCGAGGGCTACACCAGCGTGGCGGAGTGGCGGGCGGGCCACGAGCGGTTCTGGCACAGCGAGGAGATGCGTTCGGCGCTGGAGGACCCGGAGTTCACCGTGACCGACGACACGCCCGCCGTCCTGGAGCGCTTCCGCCTCGTCACCGCGCTCCGCCCCGCCGACGGCTGAGGACCTACTCCACCGTCACCGACTTCGCCAGGTTCCGCGGCTGATCCACCTCGTTGCCCCGGGCCGTCGCCAGCTCGCACGCGAAGACCTGCAACGGCACCGTCGCCACCAGCGGTTGGAGCAGCGTCGGGGTCGCCGGGATGCGGACGAGGTGGTCGGCGTAGGGCACGACCGCCTCGTCGCCCCTCCTCGCGATGACGATGGTGCGGCGCCGCGGCCCGGATCTCCTGGATGTTGGACACGATCTTGTCGTGGAGGACCGAGCGCCCGCGCGGGGACGGCACGACCACGACGACCGGCAGGTCCTCCTCGATCAGCGCGATCGGCCCGTGCTTCAGCTCGCCCGCCGCGAAGCCCTCGGCGTGCATGTACGCCAGCTCCTTGAGCTTGAGGGCGCCTTCGAGGGCGACCGGGTGGCCGACGTGCCGGCCCAGGAACAGCACCGTGTTCTTGTGGGCGAGGGAGCGCGCCAGTTCCCGTACGGGCTGCATCGTCTCCAGGACCTGTTCGACCGCGCCGGAGATGCGCGAGAGGTCACGGACGACGTCGCGGATCTCGTCCCGCGTACTTCGTGCCGCGCACCTGCCCGAGGTACAGGGCGACCAGGTAGCAGGCCACCAGCTGGGTGAGGAAGGCCTTGGTGGAGGCGACGGCGACCCGGGGCCGGCGTGCGTGTAGAGCACGGCGTCGGATTCGCGGGGGATGGTGGAGCCGTTGGTGCTGCAGATGGCCAGCACCCTGGCGCCCTGCTCGCGGGCGTGGCGCAGGGGCCATGGAGGGTGTCCATGGTCTCGCCGGACTGGGAGATCGCGACGACCAGGGTCTGCTGGTCGAGGATCGGGTCGCGGTAGCGGAACTCACTGGCCAGCTCCACCTCGCAGGGGATCCGCGTCCAGTGCTCGATGGCGTACTTGGCGATCAGCCCGGCGTGGAAGGCCGTACCGCAGGCGACGACGACGACCTTGTCGACCTCGCGCAGCACCCCCGGAGGGATGCGCACCCGTCCAGGCTCAGCGTGCCGGAGCCGTCGATGCGGCCCAGCAGGGTGTCGGCGACCGCCTTCGGCTGCTCGGCGATCTCCTTGAGCATGAAGTAGTCGTAGCCGCCCTTCTCGGCGGCCGAGGCGTCCCAGTCGACGTGGTAGGGAGCGGACGTCGGCCGGGGTGCCGTCGAAGCCGGTGACCGTCACACCGTCCCGCCGCAGCTCGACGACCTGGTCCTGGCCCAGTTCGATGGCGTCCCGGGTGTGGGCGATGAAGGCCGCGACGTCCGAGGCGAGGAAGGACTCGCCCTCCCCCACGCCCACCACGAGCGGCGAGTTGCGGCGCGCGCCCACGACCACGTCCGGCGCGTCCGCGTGCACCGCGACCAGCGTGAACGCGCCCTCCAGGCGCCGGCACACCAGCCGCATCGCCTCGGCGAGGTCGGCGCAGCCGGAGAACTCCTCGGCGAGCAGGTGGGCGACGACCTCGGTGTCGGTCTCGGAGGCCAGTTCGTGGCCGCGCTCCGCCAACTCGGCCCGCAGCGGCGCGAAGTTCTCGATGATGCCGTTGTGGGACCACGGCCACCCGGCCCGCGTTGTCGAGGTGCGGGTGGGCGTTGACGTCGGTCGGGCCGCCGTGTGGCCCAGCGGGTGTGGCCGATGCCGGTGACGGCGGTCGGCAGTGGCCGTTCGGACAGTTCCTTGTCCAGGTTGACGAGCTTTCCGGCGCGCTTGGCGGTGGCGAGGCCGCCGTCCGCGAGCACGGCGACGCCCGCCGAGTCATACCCCCGGTACTCGAGCCGCTTCAGCCCGGCCATCACGACATCGAGCGCCGACTGAGATCCCACGTATCCCACGATTCCGCACATGACGGGCAGCCTACGATCAGATCCGGTCGCGAACCGGCCTTCCCGTGCCCGAAATCGGAAATTCCCACCGAGTACGAACGTCCCGGTGGGAACTTCAGCGGATCAGCGGATCGCCGACGCCGGGCTCAGCCGAGCTTGGCGAGCTGGGCGTCGCTGATCTCCGTGGGGAACGGGAAGTCCTTGCCGGTTCCGGCGGCGGCGAGGTTGAGGACGGTGAAGGAGGCGACGGTGGAGCCCTTGCGGGTGACGACCACCTTGACCGGGAACTCGTCGCCCTCGTCGCCGACCATCGTCATCGTCATCGCGACGGCCTCGTCGGCACCGCCGGGCGCCTTGTCCTCGGCCACCTTGGCGATCTTGGCAGTCTCGCCGACCGCGGTGAAGGTGAAGCCTCCGGCACACTTGCCGGCGGCCTCCTTCACGTCCTTCAGAACGGCCTCCGCGCCGCCGTCGTCGTAGGTGGCCAGCGTCACCAGGGCCTTGTCCAGGTCGAAGGCGGCACTGATGGACTCCTCGGTGGCCTCGTCGCCGGACGGCTTCTTCAGGCCCTCCGTCCAGCTCCCGCTTGGCGGTCGCCGCCGGCTCGCCCAGCGGGACGCCGGTCTCGGCGAAGGCGAGCGGCTCGCGGGCCTTGTCGCCGCCCTTCACCTTGTCCTTGCCACTCACGTCGTCCGTCGCGGACGTCTTGGTGACCTTGCCGTTGTCGACGTCCGCCTGCGCCAGCGCGGCCTCTCCAGCTCGGCGGCGGTGAGCGCCTTGGCGGCCGCGGGGGGCCGCCGAGGCGGTCGCGCCGCCCTCGGCCTTGTCGCCGCCGGTCTTCTTGCCGTCGTCGTCGGAGGAGCCGCCGCAAGCGGTGACGAGGAGGGCCAGGGCGGCGACGGAGGCCGCGAGGGCGGTACGGCGGACGGCGGTCAGTCTCACGTTGGGCTCTCTCTTCCAGACGGCGGGTTCCGCACGTATGTGCAGGCACTGTATTCACAGCCGACTGACAGTTGATCAGTGATGCGCCACCCGGTATCCGACCGTGACGCCGACGTGATCTTCCGCCATTAGGCCGGCCCGGCGGCGGGCGGGAGTGACACACCCCACCTGCCGCCCCGTTCGAACTCCGTTAACAATGGACTGTGATCTCTCCGGTCTCCTCGATGCCCCGGAGCGCCCACCGGCAGCGGCCGGAGGCGACTCCCTACGTCGACCTCACCCGCCCCGAGTGGAGCGCGCTGCGCGACAAGACGCCGCTGCCCCTCACCGCCGAGGAGGTCGAGAAGCTGCGCGGCCTCGGCGACGTCTCATCGACCTCGACGAGGTGCGGGACATCTACCTCCCGCTGTCCCGGCTCCTCAACCTCTACGTCGGCGCCACCGACGGCCTGCGCGGCGCGCTGAACACCTCCTCCGGTGAACAGGGCTCGCAGTCCGGCACCCCCTTCGTCATAGGGGTCGCGGGCTCGGTCGCGGTCGGCAAGTCCACCGTCGCCCGCCTGCTCCAGGCGCTGCTGTCCCGCTGGCCCGAGCACCCGCGTGTCGAGCTGGTCACGACCGACGGCTTCCTGCTGCCCACGAAGGAGCTGGAGGCCCGCGGCCTGATGTCCCGGAAGGGCTTCCCCGAGTCCTACGACCGCCGGGCGCTGACCCGCTTCGTCGCCGACATCAAGGCAGGCAAGGGCGAGGTGACCGCCCCGGTCTACTCCCACCTCATCTACGACATCGTCCCGGACCAGAAGCTCGTCGTCCGCCGCCCCGACATCCTGATCGTCGAGGGCCTCAACGTGCTCCAGCCCGCGCTGCCCGGCAAGGACGGCCGCACCAGGGTCGGTCTCGCCGACTACTTCGACTTCAGCGTGTACGTCGACGCCCGCACCGAGGACATCGAGCACTGGTACCTCAGCCGCTTCCGCAAGCTGCGCGAGACCGCCTTCCAGAACCCGTCCTCGTACTCCCCGCAAGTACACCCAGGTGTCGGAGGAGGAGGCCCTCGACTACGCCCGCACCACCTGGCGCACCATCAACAAGCCCAACCTGGTGGAGAACGTGGCCCCCACCCGCGGCCGGGCCACCCCTCATCCTGCGCAAGGGCCCCGACCACAAGGTGCAGCGGCTGAGCCTGCGCAAACTGTGACGGCGACCGTCCCAGCCGGTAGAAATGCCGGATGCTGCATCTGCGCCTGATCACCCCGGCCGACCGCACCGACGAGGTGGTCCGCCTGATCGACCGGACGGTCGGCACCACCCACCTCGTCGTCCTGCCGGGCGCCGCCCGCGAACCCGAGGGCGACGTCGTCATGTGCGACGTGGCCCGCGAGGCCGGCGACGAACTCATCAGCCGGCTCCGGTCGTTGGGCATCGACAGCTGCGGCGCCATCACCGCCGAGAACATCGACCTGTCGCTGTCCGAGCACGCCGACAAGGCGGAGCGGGACGCGCCGGGCGAACCCGCCGACGCGGTCCTGTGGGAGCAGTTGGAGGAGGCGACGCACGAGGAGTCGACCCTCTCCATCACCTACGTCGCCTTCATCACCCTCGCCACCATGATCGCGGCCTGCGGCGTGGTGCTCGACAACGCGATCCTGATCGTGGGCGCGATGGCGGTCGGACCGGAGTTCGGTCCGCTGGCCGGCATCTGCACGGCGATCGTGCAGCGGGCCCCGCGACTGGCCCTGCGCTCGGCGATCGCCCTGCTGGTGGGCTTCGCGGCGGCGATGGCGGTGACGGTGGCGTTCAGCTGGATGATGGACGCCTTCGACCTCTTCAGCGAGAGCAAGCTCGACGCCGAACGGCCCCAACACCGGCTTCGTCTACGCCCCGGACTGGTTCTCGTTCGTGGTGGCCCTCCTCGCCGGAGTGGCGGGCACGCTCTCGCTGACCTCCGCCAAGTCCGGCGCCCTGGTCGGTGTCGCCATCTCCGTCACCACGGTCCCGGCCGCCGCGAACGCGGCCGTCGCCCTGAGCTTCGGGGACACCGACCAGATGGTGGGCTCCAGCGAACAGCTCCTGCTGAACCTGGGCGGCATCATCCCTGGCCGGCACCCTGACGCTGCTGGCCCAGAAGGCCCTGGGGGCGACCCAACGACGCCGGATGACGAAACCGACCTAGGGGGTGTCGTTTGGATCAGGCCGGCTCCGGGCAACGGTGCCTTGCAACCGGCCCCGGAGCGGGGTCTGGTGCGTGCAGCTGCAAGGCGGAGGAGGGCGACAGGGCGGAGCCCTGGCAACCGACGACAACGCCGCAGATGCGCGTGCCAGACCCCGCGACCCCGGCAAGATCCAAACGACACCCCCTAGGGGCGCGGGGCTGTGCTGATATGCGGCTGGCGCCGCGTGGGCGCGACCAGCCACGACGCCGCCGCAGCCCGCGACGACACAGAACCCCCACCCCGAACCCGGCCCCGAAAAACTACCCCAGCGCCGACTTCACGGAATCGGCCAGCCGCCCGGCCACAGCCCGAGCCTGCTCGATATCCGCCGCCTCCACCATCACCCGCACGAGCGGCTCCGTCCCGGAGGGACGCAACAGCACCCGCCCGGTGCTCCCCAGCTCCCGCTCGGCCTCGGAAACCGCCGTCGCCAGCTCGGCAGAGCTCGTCACCGGGACTTGTCCACGTCCGGCACATTGATCAGCACCTGCGGCGGCCGCTCCATGACGGACGCGAGGTCCCGGAGCGTACGGCCGGTCTGCGCGACCCGTGCCGCCAGCATCAGGCCGGTCAGCGTCCCGTCACCGGTGGTGGCGTGGTCGAGGATGATGACGTGCCCGGACTGCTCGCCACCGAGGGCGTAGCCGTGCTCCTTCATCTCCTCCAGGACGTGCCCGGTCGCCCACCCCGGTCTGCGCAAACCGGATGCCCTCGCGCTCCATGGCGAGCTTGGAGCCCAGGTTGGACATGACGGTCGCCGACGGTGTCGGGCGCAGCGCGTCCCGCTCCCGCATCGCCAGCGCGAGCACGGCGAGGATCTGGTCGCCGTCCACCTCCGCGCCGGTGTGGTCCACGGCCAGGCAGCGGTCGGCGTCGCCGTCGTGGGCGATGCCCAGGTCGGCGCCGTGCTCGACGACGGCGGCCTTGAGCAGGTCGAGGTGGGTGGAGCCGCAGCCGTCGTTGATGTTGAGGCCGTCCGGCACCGCGCCGATGGTGACCAGCTCGGCGCCGGCCCGCGCGAACGCCTCCGGCGAGACCCCGGGAGGCGCGCCGTGCGCCTCGTCGAGGACGATCTTCAGTCCGTCGAGGCGGTTCGGGGAGGACACCGACGAGGTGGGCGACGTACTGGTCGAGCCCCTGGTCGTAGTCGCGGACCCGGCCGACGCCGGCGCCGGTCGGGCGGTCCCAGGGGCGCCGGTGCGGTGCTCGGCGTAGACGGACTCGATGCGGTCCTCCAGCTCGTCGGCGAGCTTGTGGCCGCCGCGGGCGAAGAACTTGATGCCGTTGTCGGGCATGGCGTTGTGGCTCGCGGAGAGCATCACGCCGAGGTCGGCGCCGAGCGCACCGGTGAGGTGGGCGACCGCGGGCGTCGGCAGCACGCCGACCCGCAGCACGTCCACACCGGCGCTGGCCAGGCCCGCGACCACGGCGGCCTCCAGGAACTCCCCGGAGGCGCGCGGGTCCCGTCCGACCACCGCGGTCGCCCGGTGCCCGGCGAAGGTGCCCGCCTCCGCCAGTACGTGCGCCGCTGCGACGAGGAGACCGAGCGCCAGCTCGGCCGTCAGGTCCGCGTTGGCGACACCGCGCACGCCGTCCGTGCCGAAGAGTCGTCCCACTTGTCCTCGCGGAAACGTCAATTCCGGAAGCGGCCGGCCGGTGCGGCCCACGCCATCCGATCACACAAGCCTTTGAGCTTCTCAACGCTTGAACGTCTTGTGCCGTTATACGCCCAACGGCGGGGATAAACGAACGCCCCGGCAGCACAGTGGCGTGCCGCCGGGGCGTTCGAGTACAGGCAGCGAAGCTTAGCGCTTGCTGTACTGCGGAGCCTTGCGGGCCTTCTTCAGACCGGCCTTCTTGCGCTCGACCGCACGGTCGTCGCGCTTGAGGTAACCGGCCTTCTTGAGCGGACCGCGGTTGTTGTCGACGTCGGCCTCGTTCAGGGCGCGGGCGACACCGAGACGGAGCGCACCGGCCTGACCGGAGACACCGCCGCCCGAGATGCGGGCGATGACGTCGTAGCGGTTGTCCAGCTCGAGCACCTTGAAGGGCTCGTTGACTTCCTGCTGGTGCACCTTGTTCGGGAAGTAGTCCTCGAGCGTGCGCCCGTTGACCTTCCACTTGCCGGTGCCCGGGACGATCCGGACACGGGCGATGGCGTTCTTGCGACGGCCCAGGCCGGCGGCCGGCTGGGAACTCGCCGAAGGCGGGGCCATGGACTCCGAGGTGTACTCGCCCTCGACGGGCACCTCGGACTCGGTGGTGTAGCTGTCGATGTCGATCTCTTCGAGCGGCTGCTCGGCAGTGGTCTCGGCCACGATGCTCCTCAGATTCTCTTCAGTCTTAGGGGGTGGCCGGAACTACTGCGCGACCTGGGTGATCTCGAACGGCTGCGGCTGCTGCGCGCCGTGCGGGTGCTGGTCACCCTTGTAGACCTTCAGCTTCGAGAGCATCTGACGGCCCAGGGAGTTCTTGGGGAGCATGCCCTTGATGGCCTTCTCGACGGCCTTCTCGGGGTTCTTGTCCAGCAGCTCGTCGTAGCGCACCGAGCGCAGACCGCCCGGGTAGCCGGAGTGGCGGTACGCCATCTTCTGGGTCCGCTTGTTGCCGGAGAGGTGCACCTTGTCGGCGTTGATGATGATGACGAAGTCACCGGTGTCGACGTGGGGCGCGTAGATCGGCTTGTGCTTGCCGCGCAGGATGGAGGCCGCAGTGGTGGCCAGACGACCCAGGACGACGTCCTGAGGCGTCGATGACGTGCCACTGGCGCGTCACATCGCCGGGCTTGGGGCTGTACGTACGCACGGTTCGTAGCCTTCGCTTCTTCAGTGAGTGGTCCTGACATGGTCACCGAAGACGATCACGACAGCCTTGACCGCACCGCGGTGACGCATACCGCGTGCAGGTCAGCTGGTCATCGGTCCCGGTGGACCGGTGTAAGGGCCCCTCACGTGAGAATGAGCAAGCCAATACATACGACTGTGCAGAGTACCCGGGGTCCCATAGCCGGGTCAAAACGGAGTCGCCGGGGCCGGCGCGGGCTCCGGCTCGGTCCTCGCGCGCGCGTGATCGCCGGCGGCCGCCGCGCCGCCCCGGGCCCGCAGCGACGCGTCATCGCCAGCACGCACAGCGTGAACGCGTCCTTGAAGGCCCGCCGCCGCTCCGACTCCAGCCAGGGCCAGGTCAGCCCCCGGCACCTGCGGCACCAGGGCGATCCAGAACCAGGCCCCGCGGGCCACCGAACCGGCGTACGGCAGCCCGGCGAGCAGCAGCGGCAGGGCGACCAGGAGGTAGTGGTCGTAGGAGGGCCGGGGAGACGAGGAACGCCGAGAGCATCAGGCCCGCGCCGGTCTCCGAGAGCCGCAGCGGCCCGGGATCGGCACGGCGCCAGCGGGCGTACGCGCACAGCACCCCGGCCCCGGCCGCGACCACCGCGAGCCCCTGGGCGAGCGACCCCGGCACCCCGAGCCGGGGCAGTACGGCCGCCGGGAGGCCTCGTAGAGGCCGTACAGGAGTCGTCGTCGCCGTGGAGCAGGAAGGGCAGGGTGCGGGTGAAGAAGCCCGCCGGGTCGGGCATCGCCAGCGCCGCCGCGCCACAGGCCAGCACGGGCACCAGGACGGCCGCCGCCAGCGCCCGCCACCGCCCTGCGAACAGGAAGAGCAGGAGGACGGGCGCGAGCAGCGGCTTGAGCGCCACGGCGGCGCCGATGACCGCGCCCGCCGCCGTCCACCGTCGCCGGTCGGCCAGCAGCAGGGCCAGCGGCAGGGCCACCGCCGCCGTCACGGTCCAGTTGCCGAGGCGCACCAGGTGCCCGAACGGCGCGAAGCCCACCGCGAGCCCGGTCAGCCCCGAGCACCGCCAGCCGGCTGCCGAGCGGCACGCGGTGCAGCCGCAGCGCACCGGCCCAGCCCAGCGCCAGCAGGGCCGTCACCGCGCACGGCACCAGCACCCGCAGCACGTCCGCGGGCAGCAGGGCCTGCGGGGCGGCGGCGAGTACCGCGCTCGGGAAGTAGAGGAAGTGCGGATCGTCGTACGGGGAGCCGCCGGCCAGCCAGGTGCGGGCGGCCCGCACGACGATCGCGTTGTCCATCCCGCCGTCCGAGGTCACACGCCCCGCGTGCACACGCCGGACGCCGCCAGCACCACGACCAGGGCCGCCCACGCGGACCCGCCCGCCGGCCGCACCAACCACCCGGAGATGTCGCTTTTGCCCGTCCGCATGAACGGAACGCTAGGTGCTGCGCGGCGCCTTCGGAGGCGCACCAGCACGCCACTTCGCCCGTCTAAGATGCCGCCCATGAGCTTTGGGCAGGGGGACCTCGGTCGCAGTGGGATCCCTGGAAACCGCAATCGCAACAGCAGCCCTGGAACAGTGGCGACGGTGACAACACCCCGGACTGGGCCGCTCTGGCCGAGGCCTCCGAGGCCCGCGCCAAACGGCGCCGGCTGCTCTTCATCGGTGGCGGGGCGCTGGCCACCGTGGCGATAGCCAGTGCCGTCGCCGTGGCCGTGGTCTCGGCGAACGGCTCCGGCCAGGCGTCCGACGGCCCCTCCTCGCAGCTCCCCGCGACGGCGGACATACCCAGCGCGACGGCCACCGAGCCGTCCTTCGCCCCGACCAGCGCCCCGCCGCCGCTGGACCCGAAGGACTTCGTCTCCAGCGCCAAGAAGGACGGGGCCCCGCTCAGCCCGGACCTGCTCTTCCCCGGCACCCAGCTGACCATGGGCGACACGGTCTACAAGAAGGGCCCGACGGCCGACACCCGCACCTGCGGCTCCGCCGCCCAGGGCACCCTGCCCAAGGTCCTCGACGCCAACGACTGCACCCGGCTGCTCCGCGTCACCTACACCGAGGGCGACACCGCCGTGACGGTCGGCGTGGCCGTCTTCGACACCGAGGCGCAGGCCGCCAAGGCCAAGAAGCAGGCCGACAAGAAGAGCATCGTGCGCTCCCTGTCCGGCGGCGGCGTCAAGTCCTTCTGCACCGGCGCCGTCTGCCCGCTCCACCACCAACTCCTACGGCCGCTACGCCTACTTCACCGTCGCCGGCTTCACGAACGGCAAGAACGTCACGGAGAAGTCCACGGCGGTGTTCCGGGCCGGCGACGACCTGGCCGAGTTCGCCTTCCGGCAGATCCGCAGGCGCGGCGAGGCTCAGGCTTCGGCGGCGGCGGAGGGCTGATCCCCGCTACGACCGCCGCCCCCGCCGCCCCGCCCGCCGTCAGAGCCCCTTGGCGCTGCGCAGCGTCTTGGCGTAGTAGCCGTTGCCGTCCAGGCGGGAGACGCCGCCCATGTCGCCGATGGTCGGTCCGTTGACCCCCTCGCGGCTGGAGACGAAGATCAGGTGGCCCTCGGTGTCGTGGCCGAGCACGATGCCCAGGTGGTCCAGCCGGTCCTTGGTGCGCGCGTCGAGCTTGAAGAAGGCGAGGTCGCCGGGCTGGAGCTGGTCGATGGCGGACGGCCGGTCGTCCGGCGACACCCCGGCCAGCGGGAGCACGTCGACGCCCTCCTTGGAGCGGGGCCGTGCCGTTGGCGGTGCGCGGCAGGCCGTCGCCGGCGGTGTCGGAGGACATCAGCGGGTAGCGGGCGCGGTAGCCGCGAGCGCGCCCGCTGTGGCCCGGGGCGTCGGCAGCCTGCCGGAGGGCGACGCGCGAGGCCGAGCGCCTGCTCGTCCCGGTCGGTCTCGGCGTCACCCGGCTCACCGACACCGAGTCCGGCCGCCGCCTACGACGAGGTCGCTGCCACCGGCTCCGGCGAGTTGGGCGTGCGCCTGCTGGACGACACCCCGGGCGGCACGCTGGTCCTGGCCGGCGCCCACCGCCGGGCGGGCGCGGAGACGCCGCCGACGTCGCCCACCGCGAGGACAGCGCCTTCCACCGGCATCGTCCTGGAGCTGCAGGAACGCGGGGTGCCCGGCATCCAGCTGCACGGTTTCGCCGAGTCCACCACGGACCGCTACGCCGCCGTACTGTCCACGGGGCGCCGGCGGAGAGCGCCCCCGGCGAGGTCTCCGCGCTGACCGGATGGAGTCGGAGGGGCTGCGGGTCTGCCGGGGCTGGTCGGCGCGCTGTCCGCTGGAGGGCACCACCAACGTCCAGGGCCGCGCGGCCCAGCGGCAGCACGCGACCTTCGTCCACCTGGAGCTGGCGCCCGACACCCGGGGCGACGGCCGGGACGCCGACGAGGTCCGCGGACGCCGTGGCCGGACTGCTCAGCGCCTGGGCGGGCGACTCACCGGCGCCCGCGGACGCCCGTCCGTTCAGCAGCAGCCGGCCGCCGGCAGGGACCGCCGGTTCCGCGCCTCCTTGCTCCGGGCCGCCAGCAGCTCGTCGGCCGGGTAGCCGACCTCCTCCAGCGTCAGCCCGTGCGGCCGTACGGCGTGCACGGCGGAGTCCCGTACGCCGGCCGCGAGCACCTTCCCCGGCCAGTCGGGCCCCCGGTGCCCGTCGCCGACGAACAGCAGCGCCCCGATCAGGAGCGCACCATGTTGTGGCAAAAGGCGTCGGCCCGGACGGTGGCGGTGATGATCCCGTCGTCCGCACCGCGCACCAGGCTCAGCTCCTGGAGGGTCCGGATGGTCGTGGCCCCCTCCCGCTTCTTGCAGTAGGCGGCGAAGTCGTGCTCGCCCAGCAGCGCGCGGGCGGCCTCGTTCATGGCGTTCACGTCGAGGGGCCAGTCGTGCCACAGGACGTGGCCGCGCAGCAGCGGGTCGACGCCGCCGGGATTGTCGGTGACCCGGTAGGCGTAGCGCCGCCAGATCGCGGAGAACCGGGCGTTGAAGCCGGCGGGCGCCTCGCGCAGGGCCCACACCCGTACGTCCCTGGACAGCCGGCCGGCGAGCCGCTTGAGCAGCTTCGCGCTGTGCTCGGCCCAGACCTCGCGCGGCAGATCCACGTGGGCGACCTGGCCCCGGGCGTGCACCCCGGCGTCGGTCCGCCCCGCCACGGTCAGCTCGTACGTCTCACGGGACCGCGTGACCGTCCGCAGCGCGTCCTCGATCTCGCCCTGCACGGTTCGCCGCCCGCCGGCCTGCTTGGCCCAGCCGGAGAACTCGCTCCCGTCGTACGACAGGTCCAGCCGCACCCGTACGAACCCGGGCTCCCACTTCGTCACTCACCCAGAGATCCTCTCAGCGAAACGAAAGCGGGCCCGCCCCTCGAAAGGAACGGACCCGCGAACGCGGAACGCTTACGCGTCCTTCGACTCCTCGGCGGGAGCCTCGTCGGCCTTGGTCGTGTCGACCTTGGTCTCGGCAGCCTCGGCGTCCTTGGCGGAGCGCTTCGTGGCGGCCTCGGCCTCGCCGGTCGCCTCCTGCGCCACGGTCAGCGCCTCGACCAGCTCGATGACGGCCATTGGCGCGTTGTCGCCACGGCGGTTACCGATCTTGGTGATCCGGGTGTAGCCACCGGGACGGTTCTCGTAGCGCGGGCCGATCTCGGTGAAGAGCGTGTGCACGATGCTCTTGTCCGTGATCACCTGGAGCACCTGACGGCGGTTGTGAAGGTCGCCCTTCTTCGCCTTGGTGACCAGACGCTCGGCGTACGGACGCAGCTTGCGCGCCTTCGCCTCGGTGGTGGTGATGCGGCCGTGCTCGAAGAGGCTCTTCGCGAGGTTCGCGAGGAGCAGCTTCTCGTGCGCGGCGCTGCCGCCCAGACGGGCACCCTTGGTGGGCTTCGGCATGGTGTTTCTCCTGGGTGTCTGCCCCGGCCGTATCAGGTACCGAAGTCGGTATCCCGAGCAGGCGGTCGCCTGTCGGAGACCCCGCGCCCCAAAGGGGCACGGGGGAACTGCGCGACCAGCCACAGCCGGCCGGCAGCCGAAAACGAACCGTCGAACCGAGCTCTCAGTACTGCTCGGTCTCGACGAAGCCCGCGTCCGCGTCGTCATCGGCACCGAACGCGTCCGCCGCAGCGGTCGGGTCGAACCCGGGCGGGCTGTCCTTGAGCGCGAGGCCCATGCCGGCCAGCTTGGCCTTGACCTCGTCAATGGACTTCGCACCGAAGTTACGGATGTCCAGGAGGTCGGCCTCGAGCGGGCGACCAGCTCACCCACGGAATGGATGCCCTCACGCTTGAGGCAGTTGTACGACCGAACGGTGAGCTCCAGCTCCTCGATCGGCAGCGCCAGATCGGCGGCGAGCGCGGCGTCCGTCGGGGACGGACCCATGTCGATGCCCTCGGCGTCGATGTTCAGCTCGCGGGCGAGACCGAACAGCTCGACCAGGGTCTTGCCGGCCGACGCCATGGCGTCGCGCGGACGCATGGCCTGCTTGGTCTCGACGTCGACGATCAGCTTGTCGAAGTCGGTGCGCTGCTCGACACGCGTGGCCTCGACCTTGTACGTGACCTTGAGAACCGGCGAGTAGATCGAGTCGACCGGGATGCGCCCGATCTCCTGACCGACCTGCTTGTTCTGCACGGCGGAGACGTAGCCGCGACCGCGCTCGACGGTCAACTCCATCTCCAGCTTGCCCTTGCCGTTGAGCGTGGCGAGGACGAGGTCGGGGTGTGCACCTCGACACCGGCCGGGGGCGCGATGTCGGCGGCGGTGACCAGACCCGGGCCCTGCTTGCGCAGGTACATCAACAACGGGCTCGTCGTGCTCGGAGGAGACGACCAGCTGCTTGATGTTGAGGATCAGGTCGGTGACGTCCTCCTTGACGCCCGGCACGGTGGTGAACTCGTGCAGGACACCGTCGATGCGGATGGACGTGACCGCCGCACCCGGGATCGAGGAGAGGAGCGTACGGCGCAGGGAGTTGCCGAGGGTTGTAGCCGAAGCCCGGCTCCAGCGGCTCGATGACGAACCGGGAGCGGAACTCGTCGACTACCTTTCGGTCAACGAGGGACGCTGAGCGATCAGCATGTGGTGATCCTTCAGTCGGGGGCGCCCGCCATTTGACGCCCGACTATTACTGCAGGGTACGGGCGATACGACCCGAAAGAGCCGTAGCCTGCCCGGAAACCCTGGTGAAGCGAGATCAGACGCGTCCGGTGGGACGCGACGGATCAGACGCGACGGCGCTTCGGCGGACGGCAGCCGTTGTGCGGCGTCGGGTGACCGTCCTGGATCGAGCCGACCTCGAGGCCGGTCGCCTGGAGCGAACGGATGGCGGTCTCACGACCGGAACTCCGGCCCGACGAAGACGTCGACCTTGCGCATGCCGTGCTCCCTGAGCGCGACGGGCAGCCGACTCGGCTGCCATCCTGCGCGGCGAACGGCGTGGACTTCCGGGAACCCTTGAAGCCGACGTGGCCGGCGGAGGCCCAGAGATCACGTTGCCGGTCGGGTCCGTGATGGACACGATCGTCGTTGTTGAACGTGCTCTTGATGTGCGCGTGGCCGTGAGCGACGTTCTTCTTTTCCCTGCGGCGCACCTTCTTGGCAGCGCCCTGACGTCCCTTGGGGGGCATGTCGTTCTCCTACGGGAGGTGGTCGGTCCTACAGCGAAGACCGCTGGACGGCGAGTCCGCTGCGGACTACTTCTTGCCCGGCTTCTTCTTGCCGGCGATGGCGCGACGCGGGCCCTTGCGGGTACGCGCGTTGGTGCTGGTGCGCTGACCGCGGACGGCAGACCGCGACGGTGGCGGAAGACCCTGGTAGGTGCCGATCTCGACCTTGCGGCGGATGTCGGCCTGGACCTCGCGACGGAGGTCACCCTCGGTCTTGATGATGCTGTTGTCGACGTACTGGCGGATCGCGACGAGCTGCTCCTCGGTGAGGTCACGAACACGGGTGTCGGGTCCACCTCGGTGGCAGCCAGCGTCTGCTGCGAAGAGAGTCCGCCGATGCCGAACACTGGTGAGGGCGATCTCGACGCGCTTTTCGCGCGGGATGTCAACACCGGAAACGCGTGCCATTCAATGGCTCCAGTTGATCTTCGAGGTCTTCCACAGAACCGGTCTCCGGCCGCCGGCCACGCCTGCTGTGGCACAGCCACAGTCGCAGATTTGGTACGGCACGGGTCCCCGGCCTCCGAACCAGGTGTCCGGACGCCTGGGCGTCCGGGTCCTGCGTATGAACAATCCAGCGTCGCGTCGCGCGAAGTCTTGCGAATCGCGGAGGGAACGGTCGTACGTCAGCCCTGGCGCTGCTTGTGGCGCGGGTTGTCGCAGATGACCATGACCCGACCGTGACGGCGGATCACCCTGCACTTGTCGCAGATCTTCTTGACGCTCGGCTTGACCTTCATGGGCGTGAGGTTCTCCGGGTCAGTTAGCCGGCGGCCCCGCGTGAGACACGCGGGACGTGGGCAAGATCTACTTGTACCGGTAGACGATCCGGCCACGCGTCAGGTCGTACGGAGACAGCTCCACCACGACCCGGTCGTCAGGGAGGATGCGGATGTAGTGCATGCGCATCTTGCCGCTGATGTGGCCAGGACCCGGTGGCTGTTCTGGAGCTCGACCCTGAACATGGCGTTCGGAAGAGACTTCGACGACAGTGCCCTCGATCTCGATGGCACCTGCTTCTTGGCGACGCTTCGCTCCTTCGAATCGACTCACCTTGATCGACTCCCCTGCGGCAACGCGAATGCATGCAGGCATGCGGGTGGGCACGAGAGCCGACGAGCCGTCTACGTCAGCACACCCGGAAAAGGCGAAACGAGGTAGCCTGGCCCCACCGGGGTGATCGTTATGCGACGCGGAAATCACCCCGGCACAGAAAGCCTCACGCCACCGGCGGATCCGGCGCCGCCGTGACGCCCGCTCCCGAGCCGGTTCCGCTTCTTGCCGCCGCCCTCCCCCGGACGCCCCTCGGTGGATCGGTGCCAGGGCGCCTCACAAGCTGAAGGGCTGGGCCGGCCTCCCGACCGGCCGCCGTGGGCGCGGGCCCCGGTCAGGCCAGCGGATCCGGCGCCGCCGTGACGCCCAGCTCCGCCAGCTTCGCCTTGCCGCCGTCGTGGGGATGTCAGGACCAGCGGGTCCCTGTTCCGTGAGCGCCACCGAGCGCGCCCTGCGGAGAGGACCAGGTGCCGTCCGCTGTGATGACCGTCCACTCGTCCTCGAGGGCCCCGGTGCGCGGGTACTGAGGGACACCATCGGCTCGATGGCCAGGCAGGAGCTGGGCGACCAGCCAGGGGCCCCGCCGCGCCGGCGGTCGACGTAGTCCAGCAGGTGCGGGTCCGCGCGCATCTTCGGTGGCCGCAGATGCCGCGGCAGCTACTCGATGATCCCAGTACTAGCGCCGCCGGGCTTCGGCTGGCGGTGGATGCGTGGCCGTCCCGATGGCCCGGGAGACGTCGACGAGCCGGTTGCCCTGCTTCCATGGCCGCGATGCTCCGCCCACATCGACCTCGGTAACTCCGACAGCTCGACCAGTTCGTGGAGACCGAGCCGACGAAGGCCGTGTACGCGGCGTCGCCGCCAGCTGTCGATGATCGCGCCGCAGTCGATGGAGATGACGTCGCCGTCCTTGAGGACGACGTCGTCGGACGGATGCCGTGGACGACGACCCTGTTCACGGACGTGCAGATGGTCGCCGGGCGCCGCCGCCGTAGCCGAGGAAGTTCGCCTGGCGTTGTACTCCGTGAGCACCTTGCGGGCGACCTGGGTCCAGGTCCTCGGTCGTGGCGCTGCACGGCCGCCCTGCGCGTGGCCGCGGATGGCAGCGACGACCAGGCCCTGCGCTCGCGCATCCTCATGATCTGCTCGGGTTGCCCTTATCTCCACCACATCCGGCTGCTCTGCCGCGTGGTTTACGTTTATCCCCTCCACGATACGCGGCCCCATGACCTGGCCGGGGTGGCGGCCACCCGACAGGCCTCCCCGGGTGGGTGATGGCCTCCGGTCGGTCTCGCTGCCCCCGCGACTGTAATCGGACTTGCCAATCTCCGCAACAAATGCCGCTGACGTGCCCAACTGGCCACCTAGCCCCGCAGTTAACACCGGTGGTGCCGGTGCTGTTAGACCGCTAAACGGCTGGCCGCTCCGGGCCGGATACACGGTCTCAGAAACAGAGGTACAAGTGGATCGCTATAACCCGTCCTGCCTGGCCGTGACCGGTGCTGCCGTTGCTCTGGTCGGTTTCACCGCGCCCCGCCTGCTCTGGTCGGCAACGAGGGTTCTCCAGCCGGCGACTGGGGCACGTGATGTTCAACGACGACGGTGACGACATCACGGTCTGCGACAAAAGGGCTGACGGCTACGGCGCTTCTACGGGGTACCTGAGCGACTCAACAGCAACGGCACCGGCCTGGTTCGTCATCAAGGAAGACGACGCGGCGGAGACTCCGGCTGCGACCGGTCCAACAATGGCTACGACATGATAGGCAACATCTCGCACGGTCTGCCGTCTGCTGGCACGGCACCGGCTCCTGCGGCCCGCTCGAACTGGTACTCGACGAGTAGGCCCACTGACACCGATGGGTTTGAGGTTGTACGGAGACCTCGACATAGTGTCGATGTGTGCGCACGCCACATCTGGTGCCCCGAAGATCGCCTGGCCGGTGCAGACGATCTGATTGATCGTCCGTACGGCCGGCAGCTTGTAGCCGATCCCAGGCGGGCCATCCGCCTGGGGACTCGCGGCGACATAAGTCGCGCTTGTGAAGACCGGGGTCCAGCAGCCGAGGCGTAGTCGACTTCGGCTTTGCATGGAAACCCGAGAGCGGAGTCACCTTGTCGCCGTCCAGGCTGACCAGGACCAGCTGGTTGCGGAACTCGCCCTTGCCGGAGCTGGCACTGGCTGGGGTCACACCGCCAGGCGATGAGATGGCTGTTGTCCCGCCCACGCGAGAAGCTGCTGTCCGGGTACGACTGCGTTCTGCTTGCCGGTCTTCGCGTCGAGAACGCGCGGAAACGATCTGGCCGTCCTTATTCCCCGCGAAGCCGCCAGTCACAAGTTCTCCGTCCGGGGACGGCAGCCACCGGCGGAAAGATCCAGATCAGTCTTCTGCTGCGGAAGCGCCTTCAGCCTGCCGTCCACGTCGTAACCAGTTCCCTCGCCCGGCTGGTCGAGCCTCTGCTCCCACAGCAGGTCGCCGTTCCGGCTCCGAGCTGAAGTCCTGACGCCCGGTGCCGACCATGGCCGCAAGACTGTCCTACTGGCCGGCCGCTCACCCGAATTCCGCCTGGCCTGAGTCGACATCGATGACATAGAAGCCGGTACGGCTCTGCTTGGGCCCCGGCGTCTCCGACCACCGTCACCCTCCGACGCGCCTCCACATGCACCGGCGCGTCCTTGAAGAGGCCGTCCGGGTTGTGGCCGTACGTCGTCGCCACCAGGCGCTCGCCGTCCGGCGAGAACTGCACACCGCCGACGCCTCCCTGTCGACCTCGATCCAGCGCTTGACCTTGCCCGTCGACAGATCTCATCAGGCTCTGTGCGGCTGACAGGCAGATCGCCCCCCAGCACGGCGGCCGTCTTCATTCCGGGAGCTTGACATCGAGCTGTGCCCAGTCGGTCTTCTCGTACCGCTTGGTCTCGGCGCTCGTACAGACTCCACTCACGCGCGTTCACCGCGTCCCCCGTCCGGTTGCTGCACGAGTCGCCGTCGTGTAGTACGCCGAGACGGCGACCTGCCCTGCGGCTACCAGCTCGCGCGGCGGGGAATCGGTCCGGACGGGCTGCCACGTCCGAGGGTTTCGACCGCCCCTTCCGGTCACCGCCCGCTCAGGGCCAACGACACCTGATGAATGCGGCGACCACCGCGACCGCTGGCCGCGTGACTGGCTAGGCTGGGGTGACGCTTGCGGCGGAGCAGCGACGGCTGCTCCCGCTCGGTGGAATCGTCGGATCGTGGCGACTGTTCGAGCTTGGATGGCCATACCTCCTCGGCAGAGCATTTCTTTGGGGTCCCCAAGAGTAGCAGCGGCCGCTGCCGGTGGGGGCTGCCTTCTAGGCATGCCGTTACGAACCGGATAGCGCCGGGATACGGCTCCGCTTCGTGACGTCCGCCACCTTCCCCATCGCGGAGATCGTGGCAAAAGGCCGCTCGGGCCTTGTAGTAGTCGATGATCGGCTCGGTCTGCAGTGTGGTAGACCCTCGAGCCGCTTGCGGACCGTCTCCTCGGAGTCGTCGTCCGCGCTGGTACAGCTCGCCGCCGCAGACGTCGCAGACGCCTTCCTTCTTCGGCGGCGTGTACGCCACGTGGAAGACACGAGCGGAGTCGTTGCGGCAGACACGCCGACCGGCGATCCGCTTGACGACCCCGTCCTCCGGGGCCTCCGAGGTCCAGCACCGCGTCGAGCTTCATGTCCTCGGTCTCGAGGAGCCTCGTCCAGCGCCTCGGCCTGGGAGACGTTGCGCGGGAAGCCGTCCAGCAGGAAGCCGCCCTCGGCGTCGGGCTGCTCCATGCGGTCCTTCGCCACTGGCGATGGTCACCTCGTCCGGTACGAGGTTGCCGGCGTCCATGTACGATTGGCGAGCTTGCCCAGCTCCGTCTGCCGGCTGATGTTGGCGCGGAACAGGTCACCCGTGGAGATGTGCGGAATGTGCAGCGTCTCGGCAAGGCGGGTGGCCTGCGTTCCCCTACCGGCACCCGGCGGCCCGACGAGGACGATTCGCACCAGCGGAGGAACCCTTCGTAATTGCGCTGCTGGAGCTGGCTCTCGATCTGCTTCACCGTCTCAAGACCCACACCCACGATGATGAGGATGCTGGTCCCGCCGAACGGGAAGTTCTGGTTTGCTCCCGAAACCGGCCAACGCCATTGTCGGTACGAGAGAGATCAGGCCCAGATACAGCGAACCCGGCCAGGTGATCCGGTTGAGTACGTAGCTCAGATACTCAGCGGTCGGTCGGCCAGCCCGGATGCCCGGATGAACCCACCATACTTCTTCATGTTGTCCGCGACTTCTCGGGGTTGAACGTGATGGCCACGTAGAAGAAGGCGAAGAAGACGATCAGGAAGAAGTACAGGATGATGTGCGGCGGCCGCTCCGGTGTCCGCGAGGTTCTTGTTGATCCAGGTGGCCCAGCCCGACGTCGAGTTCGAGAACTGGACGACCAGCGCCGGGATGTAGAGCAGCGACGAGGCGAAGATGACGGGGATGATGCCCGCCTGGTTCACCTTGAGCGGGATGTACGTCGACGTCCACCGTAGGAACGGCGGCCGATCATGCGCTTCGCGTACTGGACCGGAATGCGGCGCTGGGCCTGCTCCACGAAGACCACCAGGCCGATCATGACGAAGCCGACGAGCATGACGGTGCCGAACTCGATCCAGCCGTCCGCCAGGCTGCCCTCCTCCTTGATGGCCCACAGAGCGGAGGGGAAGGTCGCGGCGATCGAGATGAACATCAGGATCGACATGCCGTTGCCGATGCCGCTGCTCGGTGATCAGCTCACCGAGCCGAAGTGGCGGACGAGAAGCCGTACCGGCGGTCATGGTGATGACCATGATGACGGTGGTGAAGATCGCCTGGTCGGGGACGATCCGACTCGCCGACGGTGCAGCCGGAGAACATGGCACCGCTGGGGGCGGTGGCCACCAGGCCGGTGCCCTGCAGGATGGCGAGCGCGATGGTCAGGTAGCGGGTGTACTGCGTGATCTTCGCCGCGCCCGCCTGGCCCTCCCTCTTCAAGGCTTCCAGGCGCGGGATGACCACGGTCAGCAGCTGCAGAATGATGCTCGCCGTGATGTACGGCATGATGCCGAGCGCGAAGACCGTGATCTGCAGCAGCGCGCCACCGCTGAACATGTTGATCATGCCGAGGGGACCCTGGTTGCCGGACGCTCCTTGTCCACGCACCTGGACGTTCTTGTAATCGACGCCTGGGATGGGGATGTGGGTACCAAGCCGGTAGACCACGATGATGCCGAGCGTGAAGAGCAGCTTCTTGCGCAGGTCGGGCGTCTTGAACGCCCGGGCGAACGCGGTGAGCACGGGCCTCCTGCGACCCCTGCGCTACTGCGTCATGGGTGACGGTCTTGAGGATTCGACTGACGACTAAGTAAGTAACGGTCAACTGCCGCCCAGAGGCCCTGCGTGACGCACCCGTGAAAGAGGGCAGCGCAGGCCACCCTACCGGCGGGAGCACTTCCTCAGGGGAACGACCAACCGGGATACCCCTTTGTGGGCATCCCCGGTTGGGGATCGCTCAAGTCATCGAGACGCCTGGAAGGTTCAGACGAGCTCGGTGACGGCACGTCGGCGGCGGTGATCTTCTCCTTGGC
The DNA here is from genome assembly GCA_021502835.1 of Streptomyces thinghirensis. The sequence continues at coordinate 83,182 of JAKFGP010000040.1, read as the reverse complement.
GGAGCCGGAGACGGCGTCGACCGTCACCTGCAGCGCCACGGAGATCTCGCCCTGGCCGAGGACCTTGACGAGGCTGTTCTTGCGAACGGCACCCTTGGCCACCAGACCCTCGACGGCAGACCTCGCCACCTCGGGGTAGAGCGCGGCCAGCTTGTCGAGGTTCACGACCTGGAACTCGGTCTTGAACGGGTTCTTGAAGCCCTTCAGCTTCGGAAGACGCATGTGGAGGGGCATCTGGCCACCCTCGAAGCGCTCCGGAACCTGGTAATGGGCCTTCGTACCCTTGGTACCACGACCGCCGCCTTACCTTCGACGCCTCACCACGACCGGTACGGGTCTTGGCGGTCTTGCGCCCGGGGCGGGACGGAGGTTGTGGATCTTGAGCGGGTTCTGCTCACCCATGATCAGTCGACCTCCTCGACTGTCACGAGGTGGCGGACGGTGTGCACCATGCCGCGGAACTGGGGCGGTCCTCCTTGACGACCTGCGTGTTGATCCCCTTGAGACCAAGGAACGCAGGGTGTCACGGTGGTTCTGCTTTAAGCTGCCGATGTAGGACTTGACCTGCGTAATCTTGAGCTGCGCCATGATTACGCACCCGCCCCGGCACGTGCACGGAGAAGAGCGCGGGGGCGACGTCCTCGAGCGGCAGACCACGGCGGGTCATGATCTCCTCGGGACGCTGCAGGCCCTTGAGGGCCTCCACGGTCGCGTGCACGATGTTGATCTGGTTGTCGGAGCCGAGAGACTTCGACAGCACATCGTGAATACCGGCGCACTCGAGCACGGCACGCACCGGACCACCGGCGATAACACCGGTACCCGGGGACGCGGGCTCGAGCAGCACGACGCCGGCAGCCTTCTCACCCTGGATGGGGTGCGGGATGGTGCCCTGGATGCGGGGGACCTTGAAGAAGTGCTTCTCCCGGCCCTCCTCAACACCCTTGGCGATGGCGGCCGGCACCTCCTTGGCCTTGCCGTAACCGACACCCACGGTGCCGTCACCGTCGCCCACCACGACCAGCGCGGTGAAGTTGAAGCGACGACCACCCCGCCAACCTTGGCGACGCGGTTGATCGCGACGAGCGCTTCCTCCAACGTAAGCGGTCTTCTCGGCGGCAGCTGCGCCGCCGTCACGGCCCTTCCGGTCCCGCCGCTCGCCGCCACCGGCACCGCCACCGCGGCGCTGGGGTCCAGCCATTGGAATTACCTCTTGTTTCCGCTAGCGATACGGAACCGGGTCAGAACTTCAGACCGGCTTCGCGGGCGTGGCGTCCGCCAGGGCGGCGATGCGCCCGGCGTACTGGTTGCGCCACCGCTGTCGAAGACCACGGCCTCGACACCGCGCAGCCTTGGCACGCTCGGCGACCAGGGCGCCGACCTGCCTGGCCTGCGCCGACTTGTCGGCCCCTCGCCGCCACGGATCGAGGTGTCCAGGGTGGACGCCGACGCAAAGGGTGTGACCCTTGAGGTCGTCGATCACCTGGGCCACGATGTGGCGGTTCGAGCGGGTAACGACCAGACGGGGACGCTCCGCCGTACCCGAGAGATTCTTGCGAATCCGGATGTGACGGCGCTTGATCGCGGCGCGCTTGTATGCGTCGCCCTTGAGGATCTTCTGTCCGTATGCCATGGCTTACTTTACCCGCCTTTCCGACCTTGCGGCGGATGACTTCGCCCTCGTACTTGACGCCCTTGGCCTTGTACGGGTCAGGCTTGCGCAGCTTGCGGATGTTGGCCGCAACCTCGCCGACCTTCTGCTTGTCGATGCCCTCGACCGAGAAGTGGGTCGGGTTCTCCACCTTGAAGGTGATGCCCTCGGGGCGCCTCGACCAGGATCGGGTGGCTGTAGCCGAGGGAGAACTCCAGGTTCGAACCCTTGGCGAGCACGCGGTAACCGACACCGCTGATCTCGAAGCTTCTTCCACGCAAACCCGCGTCACGCCGGTGATCATGTTCGCCACCAGCGTGCGGACAGGCCGTGCAGGGCCTTGCTCTGACGCTCGTCGTTGGGGCGGGTGACGTTCAGAACGCCGTCCTCACCCTTGGCGATGTCGATCGGCGCCACGACGGTGTAGTCAGCGAGCCCTTCGGGCCCTTGACCGAAACCGTACGGTCGTCGATGGTGACGTCCACGCCGGCGGGAACCGCGATGGGGAGCTTGCCGATGCGCGACATAGCTGTTTCCTCCGTTCCCTTCCGCTACCAGACGTAGGCGAGGACTTCCCCACCCACGCCCTTCTTGCCGGCCTGCTTGTCGGTGAGGAGCCCGTGCGACGTGGAGATGATCGCCACGCCGAGGCCACCCAGCACCTTGGGCAGGTTGGTGGACTTCGCGTACACCCGGAGACCGGGCTTGGAGATCCGCTTGATGCCCGCGATGGAGCGCTCACGGTTCGGGCCGAACTTCAGCTCGAGGACGAGGTCTCTTGCCAACCTCGGCGTCCTCGGTCTTCCAGCCCGTGATGAAGCCCTCCTGCTGGAGGATCTCCGCGATGTGAGACTTGATCTTGGACGCCGGCATCGTCACGGAGTCGTGGTACGCCGAGTTCGCGTTCCGCAGACGCGTAAGCATGTCTGCGATCGGATCAGTCATGGTCATGAATTGGCCTTCGGCCTCTCTCGCCGGGGTTTCCTGGTGCGCCATCCCTCTCCCCGATCCGAGACGGGACGGGTGCGGCGCGGTGGACCTACGGCGTAGTAAGTCGTCCGGCGGCAGACGCCCAACCCCACAAGCCTAATGCATGCGAGGGTGGGCCCCTGCCGACCCAGATGCGTTACCGAGAGCCTGAATAACCCGGAATTACCGGATTACCAGGAGCTCTTGGTCACGCCCGGCAGCTCGCCACGGTGAGCCATCTCACGAAGGCACACGCGGCACAGGCCGAACTTGCGGTACACGGAGTGCGGACGGCCGCAGCGCTGGCAGCGCGTGTAGCCACGAACACCGAACTTGGGCTTGCGAGCAGCCTTGGCAATCAGAGCCTTCTTCGCCATCTCGCTCACGCCTCCTTGAAGGGGAAGCCGAGGTGACGAAGGAGCGCGCGGCCCTCAGCGTCGTTGGTCGCCGTGGTCACCACGGTGATGTCCATACCCCGGGTGCGGTCGATCTTGTCCTGGTCGATCTCGTGGAACATGACCTGCTCGGTGAGACCGAAGGTGTAGTTGCCACGGCCGTCGAACTGCTTGGGGGACAGACCACGGAAGTCGCGGATGCGCGGCAGCGCGAGCGACAGGGTGCGGTCCAGGAACTCCCACATGCGGTCGCCACGGAGCGTGACGTGGGCACCGATCGGCTGGCCCTCACGCAGCTTGAACTGCGCGATGGACTTGCGGGCCTTGGTGACGGCCGGCTTTCTGACCGGTGATCGTGGTGAGGTCGCGGATGGCGCCCTCGATCAGCTTGGAGTCGCGGGCGGCGTCGCCCACACCCATGTTGACCACGATCTTGACGAGGCCGGGGATCTGCATGACGTTCTCGTACGAGAACTCCTCACGCAGCTTGCCCGCGATCTCCTCGCGGTACTTCGTCTTCAGACGCGGAGTGGTGGTGGTAGCCATCAGATGTCCTCACCCGTCCGCTTGGCAACGCGAACCTTGTTGCCCTCGTCGTCGAAGCGGTAACCGACGCGCGTGACGACCTTGTTGCCGTCCTTCTCCACGACCAGCTGGACGTTGGAGACGTGGATCGGGGCCTCGGTGGTCACGATGCCGCCGGCCTGCGAACCGCGAGCGGTCGGCCCGGCCTTGGTGTGCTTCTTGACCCGGTTGACACCCTCGACCAGGACACGGTCCTCACGGGGGAAGGCCGCGATGACCTTGCCCTGCTTGCCCTTGTCCTTACCGGTGATGACCTGGACCAGGTCGCCCTTCTTGATCTTCATGCTACAGCACCTCCGGCGCGAGGAGATGATCTTCATGAACTTCTTCTCGCGCAGCTCGCGGCCCACCGGGCCGAAGATACGGGTGCCGCGAGGGTCGCCGTCGTTCTTCAGAATGACGGCGGCGTTCTCGTCGAAGCGGATGTACGAGCCGTCCGGACGGCGGCGCTCCTTGACGGTGCGAACGATGACCGCCTTGACGACGTCACCCTTCTTCACGTTGCCACCGGGGATCGCGTCCTTGACGGTGGCGACGATGACGTCACCGATACCCGCGTAGCGGCGGCCCGAGCCACCGAGCACACGGATGGTGAGAATTTCCTTCGCACCCGTGTTGTCGGCGACACGAAGCCGCGACTCCTGCTGGATCACGTCTATCTCCTGATTGTCTGCCGGTTCCCGGCGAGAAGCGTGAGTGCTTCACGCTTCTCGCCGAGGCCTGGCGGAACTGACCTGCGGGTTTGCCCGCAGGAAATTACTGGCCTTCTCGAGGACCTCGACGACGCGCCAGCGCTCGTCGCGGACAGCGACCGGGTCTCCATGAGGAGGACACGGTCGCCGACGCCGCGGCGTTCTGCTCGTCGTGAGCCTTGAGCTTGTTGGTACGGCGGATGACCTTGCCGTACAGCGCGTGGGTCACGCGGTCCTCGACGGCGACGACGACGGTCTTGTCCATCTTGTCGCTGACGACCAGACCCTGACGGGTCTTGCGGAAGCCGCGGCCGGCCTTCGTCTCTTCAGTCACGTTGCTCTCGCTCATCAGGCGCTCTCCACCGTCTCGATGCCCAGCTCGCGCTCACGCATCAGGGTGTAGATCCGCGCGATGTCCTTGCGGACGGCCTTGAGCCGACCGTGGTTCTCGAGCTGACCCGTCGCCGCCTGGAAGCGGAGGTTGAACAGCTCTTCCCTGGCTTCGCGGAGCTTCGCCAGAAGCTCCTCGTCACCCAGTTCGCGCAGCTCGGACGCCTTGGTACCGGCCGACATCACGCTTCACCTGCCTCGCGCTTGACGATCCGGCACTTCATCGGCAGCTTGTGGGCCGCACGAGTCAGCGCCTCACGGGCGATCTTCTCGTTGGGGTAGGACAGCTCGAACATGACCCGGCCCGGGTGCACGTTCGCGATCCACCACTCGGGGAACCCTTACGGAACCCATGCGGGTCTCGGCCGGCTTCTTCGTGAGCGGGCGGTCCGGGTAGATGTTGATCCAGACCTTGCCGCCACGCTTGATGTGGCGGGTCATCGCGATACGGGCCGCCTCGATCTGGCGGTTGGTCACGTACGCCGGCGTGAGGGCCTGGATGCCGTACTCGCCGAACGCAACCGTCGTACCGCCCTTGGCCTGACCACGGCGCTTCGGGTGGTGCTGCTTGCGGTGCTTGACCCTACGGGGGATCAGCATTTCGGTCAGGCCTCCGTTCCGGTGCTCTCAGCCGGAGCGGCAGCGGCGGCGGGAGCCTCGGCCTTGGGGGCCTCGGCAGCCGGCGCGGACTGCTGCTGCGGCTTGCGACCGCGACCGCCACGCTCGCCACCGCGGCCACCACGGGCCGGGCGGTCGTTGCCACCACGGGCCGGGCGGTTGCCGGCGCGGGCAGCGGCGTTCTCGGCGCGGACCTCGGCGATGTTCTTGACGTCGCCCTTGTAGATCCAGACCTTCACACCGATGCGGCCGAAGGTCGTCTTGGCCTCGAAGAAGCCGTAGTCCACGTTCGCGCGGAGCGTGTGCAGGGGCACACGGCCCTCGCGGTAGAACTCCGAGCGGGACATCTCGGCGCCACCGAGGCGGCCACCGCACTGGATCTTGATGCCCTTGGCGCCGGCCTTCATCGTGCCCTGCATGCTCTTGCGCATGGCACGACGGAAGGAGACGCGGGAGGAGAGCTGCTCGGCGACGGCCTGGGCCACCAGCTGAGCGTCCGTCTCCGGGCTCTTGACCTCGAGGATGTTCAGCTGGACCTGCTTGCCGGTCAGCTTCTCCAGGTCACCGCGGATGCGGTCGGCCTCGGCGCCGCGGCGGCCGATGACGATGCCGGGACGAGCGGTGTGGATGTCCACCCGCACGCGGTCACGGGTGCGCTCGATCTCGACCTTCGAGATGCCGGCGCGCTCCATGCCGGACGTCATCATCCGACGGATGGCGACGTCTTCCTTGACGTAGTCCTTGTACAGCTTGTCGGCGTACCAACGCGACTTGAAGTCGGTCGTGACACCGAGCCGGAACCCGTGCGGGTTTACCTTCTGGCCCATTACCGGGTTCCTTCCGCCTGCTGACGACCACGGTGATGTGGCTGGTCCGCTTGCGGATCCGGTAGGCGCGGCCCTGGGCGCGCGGACGGAACCGCTTCAGGGTCGGGCCCTCGTCGACGTAGGCCTCGGAAATGACGAGGCTGTCGGCGTCGGTGTGGTCGTAGTTGTGCGCGGCGTTGGCAATGGCGCTGTCCAGCACCTTGCCGACCGGCACGCTCGCGGCCTGCGGGGCGAAACGCAGGACCGCCTGAGCCTCCGTGGCATCCATGCCACGGATGAGGTCCACCACGCGGCGGGCCTTCATGGGCGTGACGCGGATGTACCGCGCCTGGGCCCTGGCTTCCATGGTTGTCCCTTCAGTGTTTGTCATGATCTTTCACACCCCGCTGACTAGCGGCGCTTCGACTTCCGGTCGTCCTTGACGTGACCCCGGAAGGTGCGCGTCGGCGAGAACTCGCCGAGCTTGTGGCCGACCATGGACTCGGTGACAAACACCGGGATGTGGGTCTTGCCGTTGTGCACCGCGATCGTGTGGCCGAGCATCGCCGGGACGATCATCGAGCGACGGGACCAGGTCTTGATGACGTTCTTGGAACCGGCTTCGTTCTGCGTGTCCACCTTCTTGATCAGGTGGTCGTCGACGAAGGGTCCCTTCTTCAAGCTACGAGGCATCTCAACCCGTCCTTAGCGCTTCTTGTTCGTCTTGCGGCGGCGGACGATGTACTTGTTCGACGCCTTCTTGGGCGAACGAGTACGGCCTTCCTTCTTGCCCCACGGGGACACCGGGTGGCGACCACCCGAGGTACGGCCTTCGCCACCACCGTGCGGGTGGTCCACCGGGTTCATGACCACACCACGCACGGTCGGGCGAACGCCCAGCCAGCGCTTACGGCCCGCCTTTGCCCCAGTTGATGTTGCTCTGCTCGGCGTTGCCGACCTCGCCGACGGTGGCGCGGCAGCGCACGTCGACCAGGCGGATCTCTCCGGACGGCATGCGCAGGTGGGCCATCTGGCCCTCCTTCGCGAGCAGCTGCACGGAGGCACCGGCGGAGCGGGCGAACTTGGCACCGCCACCGGGACGGAGCTCGATCGCGTGGATCGTGGTACCGACCGGGATGTTGCGGAGCGCCAGGTTGTTGCCCGGCTTGATGTCGGCCCCGGGACCGTTCTCGACGCGGTCACCCTGCTGCAGGTTGCGCGGGGCGAGGATGTAGCGCTTCTCGCCGTCGGCGTAGTGCAGCAGCGCGATGCGCGCGGTGCGGTTGGGGTCGTACTCGATGTGCGCGACCTTCGCCGGCACGCCGTCCTTGTCGTGACGACGGAAGTCGATCACGCGGTAGGCGCGCTTGTGTCCGCCACCCTGGTGGCGAACGGTCACACGACCGGCGTTGTTACGGCCGCCCTTGCTGTGCAGCGGGCGGACCAGCGACTTCTCCGGCGTGGACCGCGTGACCTCGACGAAGTCGGCGACGCTGGAGCCACGACGGCCCGGCGTAGTCGGCTTGTACTTGCGGATTCCCATTTTCTCAGTCCTCGTCCGATTCCGGACGATCCGGACCTCCGTCAGGAGGTCGGACCGCCGAAGATGTCGATACGGTCGCCCTCGGCAAGGGTCACGATCGCGCGCTTGCTGTCGGCACGCTTGCCGAAGCCGGTGCGGGTCCGCTTGCGCTTGCCCTGGCGGTTGATCGTGTTGACGCCGGTGACCTTGACCGAGAAGACCGCCTGGACGGCCTCCTTGATCTGGGTCTTGTTGGAGCCCGGCGCGACGACGAACGTGTACTTGTTCTCGTCGAGGAGCGCGTAGCTCTTCTCGGAGACGACCGGCTTCAGCAGCACGTCACGGGGGTCCGTGAACGACTTGCTGACCGGCGTGACGACGGTGTTCTTGCCCTCGGCCTCGTGGCGACGCGCCTTGGCGACGCGCGCGGCCTTGGCGGCCTTGGCCGCCTTGGAGGCGATGCTCGGGTGACGCGTAGCCATCAGGCTTCGCTCCCTTCGGTGTCAGCAGCCTTGGGGCCGGACACGAAGGACTCGAAGGCGGCCTGGGTGAAGACCACGTCGTCCGAGACGAGAACGTCGTACGTGTTCAGCTGGCCCGGCTCCAGGATGTGGATCTGGGGCAGGTTGCGGGCGGACAGCCACGCGGCCTCGTCGGCGCGGTCGACGACCAGGAGCAGGTTCTTGCGCTCCGAGATCTTGCCGAACAGCGTCCGGGCGGCCTTCGTGGACGGGTTGTCGCCCTCGATGACGCCGGTGACGACGTGGATGCGGTCGTGGCGGGCCCGGTCGGTGAGGGCGTGGCGCAGGGCCGCGGCCTTCATCTTCTTCGGGGTCCGCTGCGAGTAGTCACGCGGCTGCGGGCCGTGGACGACGCCACCGCCGGCGAACTGCGGCGCACGGGTCGAACCCTGGCGGGCGCGGCCGGTGCCCTTCTGGCGGTACGGCTTCTTGCCGCCACCACGGACCTCACCGCGACGCTTGGTCTTGTGCGTGCCCTGACGGGCAGCGGCGTTCTGCGCGACGACGACCTGGTGGATCAGCGGGATGCTGATCTTCTCCACGCCGAAGATCTCCGCGGGGAGCTCGACGCTTCCGGTCTTCTCGCCGGCAGGCGAAAGGATGTCAACAGTGCTCATCGGTTACACCAGGCCCCCTTGGCCGCAGTGCGGACCAGGACGAGGCCGCCGTTCGGACCGGGAACCGCGCCCTTGATGAGCAGCAGACCCTTCTCCGCGTCAACGGCGTGGACGGTCAGGTTCTGGGTGGTGACCCGCTCGTTGCCCATGCGGCCGGCCATGCGGAGGCCCTTGAACACGCGGCCCAGGTGGCGCAGCCACCGATGGAACCGGGGGAGCGGTGCTTGCGCTGGGTGCCGTGTCCGGCGCCGAGGCCCTTGAAGTTGTGACGCTTCATGACACCGGCGAAGCCCTTGCCCTTGCTCTTGCCGGTGACGTCGACCTTCACGCCGGACTCGAAGACCTCGGCGGTGACTTCCTGACCGAGCGTGTACTCGGCGGCGTCGGCCGTGCGGATCTCGACGAGGTGGCGGCGGGGGGTGACGTCGGCCTTGGCGAAGTGGCCCTTGAGGGGCTTGTTCACCTTGCGCGGGTCGATCTCGCCGAACGCGATCTGGACGGACTCGTAGCCGTCGACGTCGTTCGTACGGACCTGGGTGACGACGTTGGGGCCGGCCTTGACGACGGTGACCGGAACAACACGGTTGTTCTCGTCCCACACCTGCGTCATGCCGAGCTTCTCGCCCAGGATGCCCTTGATCTGCTTGGTCATCTTCAGATCACCGCCCTCAGAGCTTGATCTCGATGTCGACACCGGCCGGGAGGTCGAGTCGCATCAGAGAGTCAACGGTCTTGGGGGTCGGGTCGAGGATGTCGATCAGGCGCTTGTGCGTGCGCATCTCGAAGTGCTCGCGCGAGTCCTTGTACTTGTGCGGCGACTTGATGACGCAGTACACGTTCTTCTCAGTGGGCAGCGGCACCGGGCCCGCGACCGACGCACCAGTGCGAGTCACCGTCTCGACGATCTTCTTCGCCGAAGAGTCGATGACCTCGTGGTCGTAGGCCTTGAGCCGGATGCGGATCTTCTGTCCCGCCATGGCTACTCAGTAGTCCTGTCTCTCGAAACGCTCTGAACCCGGTGATCCCTTGTCATTCCACTCCCCTCCGACCCACGCGGTCGGGCGTGTCGCACTCTCGCTGACATGGATGTCCCTCTTCGGGACTTCCCTGCATGGGGAGTGCGGGCCCTTCCGGAACCGCGGACCGGGGGCGAGAGGCCCACCGGGTGCCTGGTCTGCACCCCGCTGACACTTCCCGGAAGATTCCCGTACGTCCGCCCCTGATCAGGGACGACGAGTACTGTGGGACTCGCTTCCGGTCCCCCCGGCGGGAGGCGCGCAGCATCGGCACTCGACCGAGCAACCCCGTTAGTCTGCCATACGGGGCGGGGGGCTGGCGAATCGGGGCGGATGACTGTACCCCACGTCACCAACTACGTTGGCCCGGCGCCGGCGGTGGCCGCCGCGCTATGGGCACATCGTCCGGAGAGCCTCTCTCACTGCCGCAATCGTCGTCTGCCACTCGGAGATCTCCTGCCCGTCCTCGTCGACCGTGGAGCGCGCTTCCACGAAGCGCCAGGGCTCGTCAGGTGAGAATTCTTCTTCCAGCTCATCAAGGAAGATGATCGAGTTCTGTACGTAGACGGTGCTTCCGGACCTGTACAGGGGCCAGCAGAAGACGAAATTGCTGTGCACCGGGTCTGTAATGGATGAGACGAGACACGACGTGGCGTCGTCCGCACCCTCGACGAGCACCCTCAAGGATCGCGCCCAACTGTCTTCATACTGACGCGCACCCCAGTAGGTGAGACTCATCGGGAAGCGCTCTTCGAACTCTCCGACCGTGACACGTCCCACGGCGTCGCCACCGCGGTCGGCTTCGGTCGACGAAGGGACGGAAAGCACTCGGATGGAGAAGGTCTCATTTTTTGACGTAGTTGAGGTCCGCGTCATAGGTACCGATCCTCTGCCCCTTCTTGTTGAACATTTTCCAGCCGTCGGAGACATTGTGGCCGTCCACGTCCGGCGTGATGTAGTTCTTGCCGTTGAAGAAGACCTCTTGCCCGTGGGAATAGAAAGGCGCCTTCTGGGCCGAGATTCTCCTTTTGTACCCTAGCTCCGCAGCCCTGTCGGCCGGGGTCGCGCCATACAGCTCAGCGTTCTCTGCCTGCCGCTTCTGCACCATGTCCGGGTGATACGGATCCTTCTCCAGCGCGGGAGAAGGCGTGTATCCCTCTGGAAGGATTTCGTCGTTCTGGCAGGGGGCAAGGCCAAGCGGGTCGCCCCAGGTGTGCGGATTGTGAACGTAAGTGTCAGGGTTCGGGGCAGGTGTTAGGCCCAGCGGGTCGGAGCTGAGATAGCGAGCGGTTTCCGGGTCGTAGTAACGGAAGTAGTTGTAGTTGAGGCCCGTCTCCGGATCGTGGTATTGCCCCGGATAGCGGAGCGGGGTGTAAGCGACAGCTTCTCGGTTCCAAGCCGTGCAACCCCAGAGAGTCGAGCGGGTACGCCAGGCGATTTGGCCCTGTTCGTCAAGGAGTTCGGTGGGAGTACCGACGAGATCGGTGACGATGGCGTAGAAGCGGCGGTCGATCTCCTGCTGGGGTGTACCGGTATCGACCGTCGTCTTGCGCTCGGTCTGCGTCAGGAGGCCGCAGACCGTCGTGGTCCCACGTGAGCGTGATCGCTTCACCACTGCCGGAGCGCCGACTCGTCTGCTCGCACAGAGTGCTTCCGTCCCAGACAAAGTCCACCTGCTCGACCACGGTGTCACCGGTCCCGGCTAGGCGCTGTTTTGCGATACGCCGCCCCAGCGGATCGTACTGGTACCGCCAGCGCGTGCCGTCAGGAGTGACAACGGAGGTGAGACGGTCTTCGACGTCCCAGGTGTAGTGCCAGGTGTCAGGTTTGCGTGACAGTCGAGTCTTCCGGCGCAAAGTGATCCGCCCCGCGTCGTCGTGCTCGTAGCGCACGCCCCCCGGCACGGCTCAGACGGGTACCCGCATAGCTGCGCGAGCCGACCGCCTCGCGCCCCGGCATGCCGGAGGGCCAGGAGGCCCTGCTCTGATTACCCATCGAGTCGTACTCGTAACTCTCAGTCCACCCTGCTGCGTGCACGCCCGTCACTCGGCCCACGGCATCCACGTCGAAGTGGCGGGACCCGTTGAGCTGGTCGGTGCTGGCGATGAGGTACCCGTCCGCGCGGTAGGTGTAGGTACGCTCCTGCACGAGCGAGTCGTGCGAGCCGACGACGAGTTCCCTGCCGTTTCAGGCGGCCCATGGAGTCATAGGCCTGTTCGAGCACGGATTCGTCACCGACGCGGCGGGATACTTCACGGCCTGCCGCGTCGTAGGTGAAACTCCAGATACCGGTCGAGAGTGCCCAGACCTACGCGATTGCCCGCAGCGTCGTACGACCAATTACTCACCAAGCCGGAGGGTGTGGTACGGCCCGTACGGCGTCCCATCGCGTCGTAGGTGTACTTCGTCGTCCGACCGTTGACGGTTTCTGCGACCACGCGCCACTCTCGGTCGCGTTGCAGGGCGAGTACCGCGTCAGGACCGGAAGCCGCGATGAGGGCTCCTGCCTTGTCATAGGCGTACGTGGTTACGGTGCCCGTTGTCTTCTTGGCGGTCAGACGCCCCAGGGCATCCCGCTCGTAGCGGACGGCCTGGCCTGACGGCGGTGTCCAGGACACCAGTCGGCCGGCCGCGTCGTGGACGTAACGCTGCGTACGGCCGTCGAAGTCCCTCTCCGCCGTCAGACGGCCGCTGGGGTCGTATGTGTAGTGCCACTCCATGCCAAGTGGGTTCACGACCTTGGTGAGCCTGAGTTCCGCGTCGTGCTCGAAGACGTGACGCGCGCCGTCCGGTCCGGTCCGGGCTGCCAGCAGATCAAAGTGCGTGTACTCGAATGTGGTCACACCGCCCATGGCGTCGGTGTGGCTGGTGCAGTTTCCCTCTCCGTCATACTTCCATGACTCGGTACTGCCGTCAGGCGCGGCCCGACGCGCGATCTTCCCATCCAGGGTCCAGGCCAGGTGCGTGGTGGCTCCCAGTGGATCGGTCACCTTGACCGGGCGCCCGAAGGCGTCCCTCTCGTAGCGGACCGTGCCACCCGCCGGGTCCGTCACGCGGATCGGCAGACCCGCCCCGTCGCACTCCACCGTCGCGGTGCTGCCACAGCTGTCCGTAATCGCGGTACGCCGACCGGCAGCGTCGTAAGAGAAACGAGTGACCGCCGACTCCGGGGTGCATGTGGTGAGGTGATTGCCCCGCTCGTCATAGGTATACCGCCAGGTGGCGCCGCCGGGCTCAACTATTTCAGTGGGCTGGCCGAACCTGTTGTACGTCATGGCCGTGCGCGCCACCGTCAGCATGCGCGATGGCGACAAGATTGCCGTCCTCGTCCCCAGGCGTAGCGCGTTGTGTGTCCAAGAGCGTCAGTGCGCGCGATCAACTGGTTGCGGCTGTCGAAGGCATGGCGATTGGTGTGGCCCAGCGGGTCGACCTCTCCGACGACCAGGCAGGCATCGTCGACGGCATAGCGAGAGACCGCTCCGGCAGCTGCGGTGACCTCGGTGATCAGGCAGTTGGGCCAAGCTGGGTCGATGCCTCCGTAGGTGAAGGTGTTGGCCAGGTGCCCGGCATTCCCGCCTTGCTCACGCAACGGTCCTGGTGGTCGTACGCGTAGTGATAGCGGGAGTTGTTCGTGTCCTCCCCACGAGGGTGATGCGCAGTCGTTCGTCGTAGGCGAACCGCGTCGGCTTGCCCGATGAGTTGATCACCTCGGTCAGATTGCCGTCGGTGTAGCCATACCGCTTGATCGTGACCTCGGCACCCGGCACGTCCTCTGGGGCAGCTCTCAGATGCATCGCAGTGACGCGGTACTCCTCGACCGTGAGCGTGAGGCAGTATCCGCCGGAGTGCCGGATGACGACGGGTGCGCCCGCGGAGTCGTACTCGAACGTGATCGTGTTGTGATTGCGGTCGGTGATGGACTTCAAGACCGCCCATCCGTCCCCGACGGGCGCGAAGTCGCGGTTGTGGCCGGTGCTGAAGTCGGTGATCCGGTAATCGCCATGCTCCAGGCGCACCAGGGGCCACCGAGGACCGGATTCCGGGAGAACAGCGTCGTCCGTCTCTTCCGGATGCGGATAGGTGAGCAGCATGCCGTCTTCAGTCACGAACACGATCCCGTGATCGTCGATCTCCAGGCGCTGATCGATCGTGGATGCCCAGCCGGGACCGAACCACCAGCCACTGTGGTAGCCGGAGGACACGTGGCGGGTGAAAATGAAGGAAGCGTTCCGGGGAGGTTGATGTCGGTCTGGTCGATGAACATGTAGCCGGTGGCTGGATCGACCGGATCGCCGCAACGCTTGATCAATGACTTGACCCGGTCGTACGCGCCTTTCGCCCCGTTCGCGACAGCGGTTCGACCGCTCTTGGCGAGACCTCGGACTCCATTGGCCATCCCCTAGGCCGCCCTTATTCCCTTCATCGCGGCCATACCGCCCTTGAGCCCCTTGGCGAGCCCGCCGAGTGTCGTCAGGCCCTTCATGCCAGGTATGCAGTCCAGCGCTGCCAGTCCCACGTCCCATAGCGACGCTTGGCCCTTGCTGTATTTGTAGAGCGAGTCGGCGAGCACCACGAGCCCCGCGACCAGCACGATCGCGCCCAGGATCGGCCCGCCGATGATCATCGCGACGATGCCGACGACCGCGACGACGACCTTGCAGACCGCGACGATGTTGTCCCAGTTGTCGGTGAACCAGTCGCCGATGTCCTCCCACCACGACCGGTTCTGGATGCCGGCGTCGGAGGCCTCGTCGATCTTGTTCTTCGCGTCGCGAGCGGCGTCGTCGCGCATCTTGCGCGCGTCCGCGGCCATCTTCTTCGCGGCGTCCAGCGCGCTCTGCGCGGGAGTCCACAGCCGACTGCGCGTTGGTCTGCGCCGTCTTGGCATGCTGGACGTCCCGCGTAGCGCACGGACTTTGCCCTCGTCCGGCTTGTCCGCGTCCGACTTGCTGCCCGTCGGGTCGTCCTTGTACTTGTCGGCCTCCTTCGACGCCCGCGTCACCCACGAGTCCGCCGAGGACAGCTTCGACTGGGCGGAGGAGAGGTCGTCGCGGGCTTCCCGCGCCTTGATCGGGGCCTTGTCCGCCAGCGCCTGCGCCCGCTCCAGCTTCGGCCAGAAGTCGGCGAGGGCGTCGCCGCACATCCCGTACGACTTCTCCAGTTTCGTGAGGTTCTTCGGTACGCCCGAGAACTCCTCCTTGAAGACCGTCGCCGACTTGCCCGCCCACTCCGCGAGCGTGCCCTCCCCCGCCATGCCCTTCACCAGGCGCAGCGCGTCGGACACGTCGTCGGCGAAGTCGTGCAGCGTCTTGGCGAGCGTGCGGACCCGTTGCGGGTCACCCGGGGTCGGGTCCTTGTCCAGGTCCAGGACATGCCAGTCCACTCGGCCTGTGGCCCACCATTCCGCAACCCCCCGTCGACGCACGCGTCTCAGCAACAACCGTATGCACACGTGAACTTACAGCGCCCGTTCGTTCGACGGAAAGGTGAGCCGACCGGGCGTCGGCGGTGAGGTGTGGGAGCGGGGCGTTGCCCCTGTCCTCACAGCCAGTCGTCCTCGACTTCTTCGGCCTTCACCGCGGGCTCGCGGAGGACGACCACGATCATCACGGGGGTGTCGGTGTCGCTCTGCCTGACGCCTGTCACAAGCTGCCTGCCCGCGACTCTCCATGCCCGGTACTGGATGAAGTCATCCACGTCCGTGACGTTGTCGTTGTCACCCGTCGCTCGCAGTCGCTCGCCGAAGTCTCCGGACGAAAGGTCCGCAACGACCTCCGTGAGTTCCGCTTCGGCGGCGGCGTAGAGGCCGTCCATGAAGGTGTCCAGGTCTGCTCGGGCCTCCTCCTCGTGGATCACTGTCGCGTCGAGTTGGTCGGAGGATCGCCTCCCAGGCGGCCGTGTCATCGCGCAAGCGTCCAGAACGGCGAGATCCTCTTCCGGTCGGGGAGATGCCGCAGCGCTCCACGAGTACGTTCGTCAGGTCCCGGAAGTACTCCAGCATTCCCTCGTCGAGGTCGAGCACGAACTCGGCGGTCATGTAGCGCCAGGACCCCCTTCCGTCCTCAGTCCACGAACCGGAACGTCGACGTGATCGCGTCGAAGATGTCGAAGAAGGAGTCCGCTAGGTCGAGGACCTGGCTGCTGCCCGCGACCAGGGCGACCTTGCCCTCCTGGCCGGGGGCCGGGATGTACGTCTGCATCAGGACCGCGCGGACGGTGCGGTTCAGGGCGTCGCCGGGGACCGGGATGTCCTCGATGCCCTGGGTACGGGCGGCGGGGCCCACCCCGGGGATGTCTACCGTCGTCACCTTGCGCCAGGAGTCGCCGGGCTTCTTCGCCTCCTTGACGGCGAGTTGGCCGGCGATGGCGGCCGGGTCGGTGGGGAGCGGGTCGCCGGAGGACGTGCGACCGCCGACCAGTGAGACCGTCACCGAGCCGGTGATCGGGGTGTCGCCGCCGAAGCTCTCCGCCATGCAACCGCAGTACATCGCGCCGGACTTCCACGCGTCCGACGCCGCCTTCTGGAGGAAGGTGACGTAGGCGGAGCGGGACGGCTCCAACTCCGGGTGCCGGCGGACGCGGTCGTCGACCATGCGGCGGATCGAGTCGTCCCGCGACTCCGGGCGTACGTCGAACTCCCACCACGATTCCGGCACCTTGATGCGGAATCCGCCGCGCTCGACGGTCAGTGCCTCCGTGTAACGGGCCATGAGGTTCCCGGTCTCCCCCGTTCGTCACTCGATCAGGTTTTCCGACATCGTCCCATTGATCGAGTGGGAGGAGACCGAGACGCCCGAACCGTCCAGATGACCCCCTGCGCCAGCATCGCGTCCGCCACTCGCTCGAAGCCCGCGATGTTCGCGCCGGTGACGTAGTCGCCGGGGGCGTCGTAGCGCTCGGCGGTTTCGTGGCAGGTGGTGTGGATGTTGTTCATGATGTCCGTCAGCTCTTCCTCGACCCGTGCCGACGTCCAGGACGTACGGGCGTGGTTCTGGGCCATCTCCAGGGCGCTGACCGCGACGCCGCCCGCGTTGGCCGCCTTGCCGGGGCCGAAGGCGACGCCGGAGCGCTGGAGGAGGTGGACGGCCTCGGGGTCGTCGGCATGTTCGCGCCCTCGGAGACCGCCTTGACGCCGTTGCGGATGAGGGTGGCGGCGGCGTTCTCGTCCAGCTCGTTCTGCGTGGCCGACGGGAGGGCGAGGGTCGGCCGGGACGTCCCACACGCTGCCGCTGGGGACAAAGCGGGCCGAGGAGCGCGGCAGCTCGGCGTACGTGTCGACGCGGCCGCGCTCGACCTCCTTGATCTGCTTGAGCAGGTCGAGGTCGATGCCCTTCTCGTCGACGACGTAGCCGGAGGAGTCCGAGCAGGTGACGGGGTTCGCGCCGAGGGCGGTGAGCTTCTCGATGGTGTAGATCGCCACGTTGCCGGAGCCCGACACGACCGCCGTCTGGCCCTCCAGGTCCTCGCCGCGCTCGCGCAGCATCGCCGCAGCGAAGAGGACGTTGCCGTAGCCGGTCGCCTCCGGGCGGATCAGCGAGCCGCCCCAGCCCGCGCCCTTGCCGGTGAGTACGCCGGCCTCCCAGCGGTTGGTGATGCGGCGGTACTGGCCGAAGAGGTAGCCGATCTCCCGGCCGCCGACGCCGATGTCCCCCGGCCGGGACGTCCGTGTGCTCGCCGATGTGCCGGTACAGCTCCGTCATGAAGGACTGGCAGAACCGCATGACCTCCGCGTCGCTCCGCCCGTGCGGGTCGAAGTCGCTGCCGCCCTTGCCGCCGCCGATACCGAGGCCGGTCAGCGCGTTCTTGAAGATCTGCTCGAAGCCCAGGAACTTGATGACGCCCAGGTTGACGGACGGGTGGAAGCGCAGGCCGCCCTTGTACGGGCCCAGCGCGCTGTTGAACTCGACGCGGAAGCCGCGGTTGACGTGGACCCGCCCCTTGTCGTCCTGCCACGGCACCCGGAAGATCACCTGCCGCTCCGGCTCGACCAGCCGCTCGATCAGCCCCGGCTCGGCGTACTCGGGGCGGGCCGCGAGCACCGGCGCCAGCGTTTCCAGGACCTCGTGGGCGGCCTGGTGGAACTCGGGCTGGGCCGGGTTGCGGTGTTCGATCTCGGTGAGCAGGTGGTCGAGCGCGGTCCTGGTCTCGCTTCGCGTCGTCACAGGGGCCCTTTCTGGCACGGCTGACACCGGAGACGGGGACGGGGCCCCGGGAAGGGGCAGGCCGCAGTCCGGTCGGTCCGGTGGTGGGCGCTCGGCGCCGTTGCCGCGCGCGGGACACTTCAGTGTTACGCGCATGTAAACGTCCTGGCCAGCACCGGGCGCCCCGTGCGACCACTATGTGAGATCGCGCTTCCGCATATCGGGGTTTTCGTGACGTATGAGACGAAGGTCACCCGGACGGCCCAGGGTCCCTCCGTCACGCGTCACGCGTCACGCGTCACGCGTCACGCGTCACGCGTCGCCGTTCAGCATCGCAGCCGTGAGGACGTTCCGGCGACGCCCCACCCGCCGTCGGCGACTTCGTCGACGAGTACGACGGTGGTGGGGCGGGCCCGGTCGCCGTAGATCTCCGCGTAGAGGTCGGTGGTGCGTTCGATGATCTTCTGCTTGTCCTCCGGGGGTGAGGGTGCCCTCGGGGACTTTGAAGTGGGCGAAGGGCATGTCAGATCATCCCTCCGTTGGCGCGCAGGATCTGGCCGTTCACCCAGTGACCGGCGGGGCTGCCGAGGAAGGCGACCACGGCGGCGATGTCCTCGGGGGTGCCCAATCGCTCCAGGGGCGGGGTTTTCGCGAGCTGGTCGATCTGCTCGGGGGTCTTGCCCGAGAGGAAGAGGTCCGTGGCCGTGGGGCCGGGCGCGACCGTGTTCACGGTGATGTCCCGTCCGCGCAGCTCACGCGCCAGGATCAGGGTCATCGCCTCCACCGCGCCCTTGCTCGCCGCGTACGCCCCGTAGGTCGGGAACTGCGTGCCGACCACGGAGGTCGAGAAGCCCACGAAGCTCCCGCCCGCCCGCAGGCGCCGGGCCGCCTCCCGGGCGACCACGAAGGTGCCGCGGATGTTGGTGCGGTGCATCGCGTCCAGGGCGGTCAGGTCCAGGTCGGCGATGGGTGACAGGGTCATTCGGCCCGCCGAGTTCACCACCACGTCGATCCCGCCGTACTCCTCCTCCGCGCGGTCGAACAGCGCGGCGATCTCCGTCTCCTCCGCCACGTCCGCCTGTACGGCGACCGCCCGACCGCCGGCCTCGGTGATCGCCGCCACCGTCTCCTTGGCGGAGGCCTCGTCGTGGGCGTAGTTCACGACGACGGCCAGGCCGTCCTGGGCGAGCTTCTCCGAGACCGCCCGGCCGATGCCGCGCGATCCGCCGGTGACGACGGCGACGCGTACGGCCTCCGGCGCGGGAGTTTCCTGATGGTTCGTGTTCGTGGTCATGGCTCCACAGTGCGCCCGACCCGCCCCCGCAGCCAGGGGATGTCATCCCATGGGTCACCGGCCCGGCCCGGCGCAGAATGGAGGGCATGAGCGTTGTGAAGTACGCCGAGCTGGGGGCCTTCCTACGGTCGCGGAGGAGCGCATCCGCCCGGCCGACGTCGGGCTCCCGGCCGGGCCGCTGGCGCCGGGTGCCGGGGTTGCGGCGCGAGGAGGTCGCCCAGCTCGCCGGGGCGTCGGTGGACTACTACAACGAGCTGGAGCGCGGGGCCGGGTCGCAGCCGTCCGAGCAGATGATCGCCGCGCTGGCGCGTGCGCTGCGGCTGTCCGCCGACGAACGGGACTATCTGTACCGGCTCGCGGACCGGCCGGTGCCCGTGCAGGGCGGCTGCCTCGCACGTCCACCCCGGCATGCTCGACCTGCTCGGGCGGATGACCTCGACCCCGGCGCAGGTGATCACCGACCTGCACGTCACCCTCGTACAGAATCCGCTGGCCGTGGCGCTGGTCGGGGACCAGTCCGGGCTCCGGGGGCCCCTGGGCCAGCTTCGTGCACCGGTGGTTCACCGAGCCCGACACCCGGCGCCTGCATCCCGAGGCCGACCACGAGAGGCAGTCCCGCGCCTCGTCGCCGACCTGCGGCGCGGCGGCGCGGAGGGACGCCAAGGACCCGGAGGCCGGGTCCATGATCCGTACGCTGCTCAGCGTCTCCCCTGAGTTCGCCGCGCTGTGGGCCGACCATGACGTGGCCTTCCGGCGGGACGACCGCAAACGGATCGTCCATCCGACGCTCGGCGTCATCGAGGTCAACTGCCTCAACCTCTTCAGCGAGGACGGGCGGCAGCGGTTGCTCTGGTTCACGCCGGCCGTGGGAACGGAGAGCGCGGGGTTGCTGGATCTGCTGGCGGTGGTCGGGACGCAGGAGGTCGTCAGCGCTCCGAGGCGTACGGGAGGAAGTTCGTCCACGCGGTCGGGGTGAGGGTCAGGCGGGGGCCGTCTTCTACTTGCTTGGAGTCGCGGATGTGGATGGTGCCGGGGGTCGTCGCGATCTCGACGCAGGAGTTCCCGTCGTTGCCGCCGCTGTAGCTGCTCTTGAACCACGCCAGCTCGGAAGCATCCCCGGCGGTGGTCTTGCGGATCATGTTTCTCCCAGCAGTTGCTCGATGAAGGCCAGCGACTCCCCCGGCGAGAGCGCCTGAGCCCGGATGGTGCCATAGCGCAGCTCAAGGATGCGCAGGTGCCTGGGCTCGGCGATCGGCCGGCTGTTGAAGGCGCCGTCGGAGCGCCCCACCGCCGTACCGTCCGGGAACTTCAGCAACTCGATCCGCCCGTCCAGACCGGGAGTGGGTGTCACAGTGCATCGGCATCAGTTGAAGCACGACGTTGTGCAACCTCCCCACCTCCAGCAGGCGTTCAAGCTGCTCACGCCAGACCATTGTGCCGCCGATGGGTCGCCGCAGGGGCCCCTCTTCCAGGACGAAACTCAGCGCCGGTGCAGGCGAGCGTTCGAAGACCGACTGCCGGGCCAGCCGGGCGGCCACCATGCGCTCCACGTCGTCCGGTGAGTACGGCGGTTGGGCCGCCCCGATCACAGCCCGCGCGTGCTCCCGCGTCTGCAACAACCCAGGAATGATGTGGCACTCGTACAGGGCGATCTCAACCGCCTTCGCCTCCAACGTCCCCAGCTCCCGAACCTTCTTCGGGTACCGGACCTTCTTCACGTCCTCCCAGGCCGCCGAGAGCAGCCCACCCGCGTCCAGAACCTCGTCGGCCCGGTCCAGGTACTCCTGCCGGGGGATCCGCTTCCCGCCCTCGATCTTGTAGACCATGTCCTCGCCGTACCCGACCGCCGTCCCGAACTCGGCGGCCCGCATCCCCGCTGCCTCGCGGCGCAGCTTCAGCTGCCGTCCGACGGTCGTGATGACGGCGACACCCCCACTCATCGTCCGGGTCGACTTCCCAACCCGGTTCGTCCACCTCGTTCTTGAGCCGACCCGTGTCCGTCTCGACTGACATGCCGCGCCTCTCCCTCACGCCCACATCGGATGCACCAGCGCCCTACCCGTACCGACCGCCGTGACAGCCCCGGACACCCCGGACAACAACCGGACAGTCACCGTACGTACCCGCTGAGTCACTTCTCACCGTACGCAGGCACCGCCACGCTGAGTGACGTGAACCAGAAAACCGCCGAACTCCCGACCCTCGTCCGCAACTTCAGCGTTCAGCTCTCCCCCACGCCACGCGGCGCCCACCTCGCCCGCCTGCTCGCGACCGAGCAGCTCCGCGCCCTGGGGCCTGCCCCTGGACCCGGCCCGCCAGCTCATCGCCGAACTGGCGAGCAACGCGGCGGCCCACGGACGCGTCCCCGGCCGCGATTTCCGGCTCACCCTCTACGTCGTCGGCGCGACCCTCCGCATCGAGGTCACCGACACCCGGGCCGAGCGGCTCCCCGACGTCCGGACACCCGCCCCCGACGCGGAATCGGGCCGTGGGCTGCTGCTGGTCGAGGCGTTGGCGGACCGCTGGGGAGTGACCGAGGGCCGCTTCCCGCGCAAGACCGTGTGGGCGGAACTGAGCTGCACGCCACCGGAACCCACCTTCTGAGGTTCCGGTGCCGTCGGCGTCTACCAATGAAAGAACTCGGGGAGAAAGAACCCGACCAAGCCCCACCTTTCCGCCCGGAGGCGCGTAATCACCCGGGCGGGTGAACATCACCGGCTCAGCTGGATTTTCGAACCCTCAACTCCCCTACGCTCAGCGCAAACAACCGAAGAAAGACATCGGCCCCCCGCCGGGACGGCAATCCCAGTGCGAGGGCCTGGACCACCAAGGAAGAAGCAGCTTCCCGATGGATACCCAAAACCCTAGCGCGCCCCTTGCGCGCCCAGTCAGCCCCTGCCGCCAATCCGACCTGTACGCGTCACCACGTCAGCGGCGGCGTCATTCACGAGAACACCCGCCACACCACCCGCTTCGTGGTGATCGGCAACCACCTGGCCTGCAGCACAAGGAGCTGTCTGCTCCTGGCCATCGGCCTCGGCTGTCACATCCAGTCGCTGCCCACGGGCACGGGCGTCGACATCAAGTCCCTCACCGCCCGCTTCCCCAGGGCCCGACCCGGGTCGCCGCCGCTTTGCGCGAGCTGGAAACCTACGGCTACCTGCGCCGCGAAGTCGTACGCACGCCCACCGGCCGCATCGTCACCCGCACGGTCTCCTGCAACCAGCCGACGCACCGGCGTGAGGCAGCCGACACCGGGTGTTCCGACCAGCCGGCCAGGCAGCTCCGACCGGCAGTGGAGCGAACGCCCCAGCCCCGGCCGCCGCACGGCACACGCACGCGCGCCCGCAAGGCCCTCCCCGCCGTACCGCAGCCCAGCAGCAAGGCCCCTTCTCTCCAGGCGGCCACCGACCTCCTCACCGGCCGGCGGCGACACGACTCCCGGCTGCTGCTCTCCGCCGCCGAGACCGCGCACCTGGCGCCCGGCGTCGCCACCTGGCTGGAACGGGACATCGGCTCCACCGCCGTACGCCAAGCCCTGACCGCCGATCTGCCGGACGAGCCGCTCCGCCGACCGGCCGCCCTCCTGGCCCACCGCCTCACCGACCGACTGCCGCCCCCGGCCCCGTTCCGCGCCCCGACGGCTGCCCCCCACCACTCCGGCACCAGCTCCGGAACTGCGAGGGCTGCGACCGCGGCTTCCGCGCCCCCGAAACGGAGGATCGCTGCCGCGACTGCGGGGCAGCGAAACTCGTCGATGTTCGCGTGAGTACGCAGGCCGACCACGGACACGAACCGGTTCCCCCGCCCCCAGGACCCCGGACGCTCTGAGGGGCCGCGCTCGCCGCCGTCGCACTGGGTCGCCTGCCGGAGGTGCAGGGGCCCGCCCAGGGACGCGCGACGAGGTGTCGAAGGCAGTACGCGCCTGGAGCCGACCCCCTGGCAGGGGGCCTCACCGTTACAGGTCCGGACCGACCCTCTTGCCCCCGCCCCTCCCTCGTCGCAAGCTCCCCTCATGGAGCTGGAGTTGCGGCATCTCAAGACGGTACGGGCCATCGCCGACGCCGGGAGCCTCACCAGGGCGGCTACGGCTCTCGGGCTAGCGCAACCCGCGCTGAGCGCACAGCTCAAGCGGATCGAAAGGGCTCTGGGCGGTGCGCTGTTCGTGCGCGGTCGGCACGGCGTGCGGGCCACCGCGCTGGGCGAGCTGGTGCTGGAGCGCAGCCGGATCGTGCTACCCGCGGTGACCGAGTTGCAGCAGGAGGCGGCCCGGTTCGCGCGGGCGCCGCGTACCGCCGAGCGGCTTCGGCTGGGCGGTACGCACGGCCCGTGCTGGGTGCTCTGGTCGACCGGCTGGCCGATGTGGCGCCCGAGGCCCGGATGACGACCTGCACCTCCTGGTCCGAGCGGGGAGCTGGCCGAGCAACTCGCCGAGGGGGCGCCTGGACTTCGCGCTCGCCGGGACCTGCGGTTCCGCCGCCCCGCCCGGTGCCGAGGGGCTGGTCCTGGCGGGAGGTCGCGGTCGACCCGGTGTTCGTGATGATGCCCGTCGGTCATCCGCTCGCCCACCCCGGCCGGAGGTGGACCTGACCGAGCTGGCGCGCGAGGAGTGGGCCTGCGTACCCGGCGACGGCTGCTTCGGCGACTGCTTCTCCGCGTCGTGCGCCCGCGCCGGGTTCACCCCCCGCCGCATGTACGAGACCGACACCGCGTCCCTGGTGCACCTGGTGCAGGTGGGGCGGGCGGTCGGGCTTGCCGGGCGACGTTCCCGACCACGCCCGGCATCGTCACCCGGCCGCTCACCGGCACGCCGCTGGCCTGGCGGCATCTGCTCGGCTGGCACGCCGTGACGCAGCGGCAGGACACCGCCGCGACCGTGCTGGCGCAGGCGCGCATGGCGCACGCGGGGGTGGCGGCGAGCAGTGACAGCTACACGGAGTGGATGGCGGCGCACCGCGTGCCCTGATCAACCCGTCACCCGCCCCTCGCTTCCCTCCGCTTCCCTCGCCCGCCTTCCATAACGCCGGGGAGAGGGCCGGCCGACGTCTTATGGCCGCCGGTCGTCCCTCCCTACGGTTTCGGCACCTCCCCACCGAGACCGAGGAGATCCCCCATGCCCCACCGACACCGACACACCAGAGCCATGGGTGCCGCCGTCGCCGCGACGGCCGCCCTGCTCGTGGCCGGGCTCAGCGGCTCCGCGAGCGCCGGGACGGCACCCTCCGACCCCGCCCCCACCGCCGCCGAGAGCCTCCGTGCCGACGCCGCGCCGCCCGCCCTGCTCCGGGCCATGCAGCGCGACCTCGGCCTCGACCGGGAGCAGGCCGAACGCCGTCTCGTCAACGAGGCCGACGCGGGCGCCACGGCGGGCCGGCTGCGTGCCGCGCTCGGCGGCGACTTCGCGGGCGCGTGGGTGCGGGGGCGCCGAGTCCGGCACGCTGACCGTGGCGACGACGGACGCGGGCGACGCCGCGACGATCGAGGCCGAGGGCGCCGTGGCGAAGGTCGTACGCCACTCCCTCGCCGACCTCGACGCGGCCAAGACCCGGCTGGACCGGGCCGCCGCCGACCGGAACACCACCGACGCGCCGGTCCGGTACGTCGACGTGCGGACGAACACCGTCACCGTGCAGGCCGTACGCCCGTCCGCGGCGCGCACGCTCCTCGACGCGGCCGGTGTCGACGCCCGGCTCGCCCGGGTCGAGACGTCGGCCGAGCAGCCCCGGCCGTTCTACGACCTGCGGGGCGGTGAGGCGTACTACATCAACAACAGCGGGCGCTGCTCGATCGGCTTCCCCGTCACCAAGGGCAGTCAGCAGGGCTTCGCCACCGCCGGTCACTGCGGGCGGACCGGGGCGAGCACGAGCGGCGCCAACCGGGTGGCCCAGGGCACCTTCCAGGGGTCGATCTTCCCCGGGCGTGACATGGCGTGGGTGGCGACCAACTCCCAGTGGACCGCGACTCCGTACGTCAGCGGCGCCGGAGGCCAGAACGTCCAGGTCACCGGGTCCACCCAGGCGCCGGTCGGCGCGTCGGTGTGCCGCTCCGGTTCCACCACCGGCTGGCACTGCGGCACCATCCAGCAGCACAACACCAGCGTGACCTACCCCGAGGGCACCATCAGCGGCGTCACCCGCACCACGGTGTGCGCCGAGCCCGGCGACTCGGGTGGCTCATACATCTCGGGCAGCCAGGCGCAGGGCGTCACCTCGGGCGGCTCGGGCAACTGCCGCAGCGGCGGTACGACGTTCTACCAGCCGATCAACCCGCTGCTCCAGAACTACGGCCTCACCCTGAAGACGACCGACGACGGCGGCCCGCGAGGAGCCCCCCGCCGGGTGAGGGCGGCACCTGGGCGGCCGGCACCGTCTACCAGCCGGGCGACACCGTGACGTACGGCGGCGCCACCTACCGCTGCCTCCAGGGGCCACCAGGCCCAGCAGGGCTGGGAGCCGTCGAACGTTCCGGCGCTGTGGCAGCGGATCTGGAGCGGCTGAGGGACCCACGGGGGACGGCGGCCCCCGGGACGACCCGCGGGGGTGTCCCACGGGGACGACGGGACGGGCCCGGGTGCGCAGTGGGAGAGCACCCGGGCCCGGTCACGTCGTCGGGTACGCGGGAGGCGTTCGGGTCAGGTGCGGGTGACCCGCCCGCAGTCCTCCGACTCGGACCCGGTGAGGGGCTGACTGCGGTCGTAGGGGTCCGTCAGAGGCCCGGTCGGCCGCTCACCGCTGGGACCGTCGTCGGCGAACCCGGGGTGCAGATAGCCGTCGTGGACGTCACAGGCGGTGTTGCCGTGCTCCGTGAAGTACTTCTCCAGCAGGAGCTTGCCCTCGGTCACGTCCCACCTGGCCGGGTCGTTCAGCGTCAGGGTGAGCACGCGGCGGACGATCGTGCGCGCCACCTCCCCGTCGCCTCCCTCCGCCCGCACCAGCGGATAGACGAAGGTGTAGTCCGCGTTCACCTTCACCACGCCCGGCTTCCCCGCGGCCAACGTCATGCGGCCGCGGACCTTGACCACGTCGCCGACCAGGCGGGTCTCCTCCGGGTCGAAGCGGGTGAAGAGCTTGAGCGGGTCGTGCTCCTCGTCCGGTGCGCGCAGCGACCGGCGCAGCTTGGGCAGCAGCTCCGGCTGCTTCGGGTCGAGGACGGCCAGCGCCTTGTCCGGCCGTTCCCCGCGCAGTACGCCGGGGTCGAGGTTGGCGGCGACCAGCAGCTCCTTGGTGCGGCGCAGCGCGAACGCCACGTCCTCCTCGCTCATGCCGGCGAGTGCCTTCACCTCCGGTATCTCGATGGCGTCGGCGCCCTCGGCCCACCGCTCGGCCGGCGAGCCGCGGAAGGGATGCTCGCGCGTGGCCCGCCCGGACCGAGCGGGTTCGCCCGGGGCGCCGGTCGGTCGCGCGGTCTCGGCCGCCAACGCCTGTTCGGAGCCGCCGTCCCCGCCCGGCAGCCGGTCCAGCACCAGCGAGGGCCGTACGGCGGCGACCGCGAGTGCCACCAGCGCCACCACGCCGGCGCCCACGCCCAGGCGACGCCGGCGCGAGCCGCCGCCCCTCCCCCTCGTGCGATGCCGGGCCCGTACGCCATCCCGGCGGGGTGGCGGGCGGCGGCCCCTGGGCCTTCCCCTTCCGGCCACCACGACCGCCGCCGGGGTGCGCACGTTGCCCCGCCTCGTCCTCCTCCCCGCAACCGCCGGGCCACCATCCGCGCCCGCGCGGAGGGTTCCTTGGGCGCGGAGGTGCCGCCACCCTCGGCGGCCTCCCGCAGGAACGCCGCCAGCTGCTCGTCGGACAGGGAAGAGGCCGACTCGTCGTCGGGGCGGTCGGGAGGCGGAACGGTACTCACGGACTCACTTCCAGGTGGCGACGCGGGGGCTGGGGCTGGGGCTGGGGCTGGGGCTGGGGCTGGGGCTGGGGCTGGGGCTTTCGACGATCAGACGATCAATGGTGGCGTCGCGTGGCGGAGGAGTGCACCGCTGTGGGGAAGTCGTGACAGAACTGCCGCGTACGGCGGGAGAAGCCGAGAAACCCGGCGCACGGAAGTGACCACGGCAAGCCGGGCATCGCAAGGGGGCCCGTACGACCGAAGTCGTACGGGCCCCTCTGTTCAGGCATCAGCCCATGTCAGGTCAGTCGACCGACAAGCAAGCGGAGCTTACTTGCTGATCTTGGTGACCTGGCCGGCGCCCACGGTCCGGCCACCCTCACGGATGGCGAACTTCAGGCCCTCTTCCATGGCGACGGGCTGGATGAGTTCCACCTTCATCTCGGTGTTGTCACCCGGCATGACCATCTCGGTGCCCTCGGGGAGGGTCACGACGCCGGTCACGTCCGTCGTACGGAAGTAGAACTGCGGACGGTAGTTGTTGAAGAAGGGGTGTGACGACCACCCTCGTCCTTCGACAGGATGTAGGCCTGAGCCTCGAACTCGGTGTGCGGCGTGACCGAACCGGGCTTGATGATGACCTGGCCGCGCTCGACGTCCTCGCGCTTGATGCCACGGAGGAGCAGACCGACGTTCTCACCGGCCTGGCCCTCGTCGAGCAGCTTGCGGAACATCTCGATGCCGGTGACCGTGGTGGTGGTCTTCTCGGTCTTGATGCCGATGATGTCGACGGTCTCGTTGACCTTGAGGACACCACGCTCGATGCGGCCGGTGACGACGGTGCCACGACCGGTGATCGTGAAGACGTCCTCGATCGGCATCAGGAACGGCTTGTCGACGTCGCGCTCCGGGCTCCGGGATGGACTCGTCCACGGCCTTCATGAGCTCGAGGACCGAGTTGCCCCACTCCTTGTCGCCCTCAAGGGCCTTCAGGGCGGAGACCTTGACGACCGGCAGGTCGTCGCCCGGAACTCGTACTCGGAGAGGAGCTCGCGCACCTCGAGCTCGACGAGCTCCAGGATCTCCTCGTCGTCCACCATGTCAGCCTTGTTCAGGGCGACGACGATGTACGGAACGCCGACCTGGCGGGCCAGGAGCACGTGCTCCTGGGTCTGCGGCATCGGGCCGTCGGTGGCCGCGACCACGAGGATGGCGCCGTCCATCTGCGCCGCACCCGTGATCATGTTCTTGATGTAGTCCGCGTGACCGGGGCAGTCGACGTGGGCGTAGTGACGCGTTTCGGTCTGGTACTCGACGTGCGCGATCGAGATCGTGATACCGCGCTGGCGCTCCTCGGGGAGCCTTGTCGATCTGGTCGAAGGCCGAGGCCTCGTTCAGCTCGGGGTACGCGTCGTGCAGCACCTTGGTAATGGCGGCCGTGAGGGTCGTCTTACCGTGGTCGATGTGACCGATGGTGCCGATGTTGACGTGCGGCTTAGTCCGCTCGAACTTCGCCTTCGCCACTGGGGTCCTCCTGTGGAGTGGTTCTGTACGCCTTACTCATCGGCGCCAGGTGATCTTTGCTGGAAAGCCCGGGTGCCGGGGGCATTCCGCCGGGTTCACGGCGGAATGCCCCATGCAGGCTCCGGGGTCAAGCCTAAAGCGTGAGAACGGGGTCCGTTAAACGGAGTAGTCCGTTACTCGCCCTTGGCCTTCGCGATGATCTCCTCGGCGACGTTCCGGGGAACCTCGGCGTAGGAGTCGAACTGCATCGAGTAGCTTGCGCGACCCGACGTCTTGCTGCGGAGGTCGCCGACGTAGCCGAACATCTCCGAGAGGGGCACGAGGCCCTTCACGACACGGGCACCGGCCCGCTCCTCCATGGCCTGGATCTGACCACGGCGGGAGTTGATGTCGCCGATGACCTCACCCATGTAGTCCTCGGGCGTGGTGACCTCGACGGACATCATCGGCTCCATGAGAACCGGCGAAGCCTTGCGCGCGGCCTCCTTGAAGGCCTGCGAACCGGCGATCTTGAACGCCAGCTCGGAGGAGTCGACCTCGTGGTAGCCGCCGTCGATGAGAGGCGTGACGCTGGACGCCCGTCACTTCGTAGCCGGCCAGGATGCCGAACTGCATGGCCTCCTGGGCGCCGGCGTCCACCGAAGGGATGTACTCCTTCGGGATACGGCCACCGGTCACCTTGTTCACGAACTCGTACGAGGTGTCGCCACCCTCGATCGGCTGGATCGCGATCTGCACCTTGGCGAACTGGACCGGTACCACCGGTCTGCTTCTTGTGGGTGTAGTCCAGCGCTCGACGGCCTTGCGGATCGTCTCACGGTACGCGACCTGGGAGCTTGCCGACGTTGGCCTCGACCCGGAACTCACGGCGCATACGGTCGACCAGCACCTCGAGGTGCCGCTCACCCATACCACCGATGATGGTCTGGCCGGTCTCCTCGTCGGAGTGGACCTGGAAGGGGGGTCCTCCTCGGCCAGGCGCTGGATCGCGACGCCGAGCTTCTCCTGGTCGCCCTTCGACTTGGGCTCGATGGCGACCTCGATGACCGGCGCCGGGAAGTCCATGGACTCCAGGATCACCGGGTTCTTGTCGTCGGACAGCGTCTCACCGGTGGTGGTCTGCTTCAGGCCCATGACGGCGACGATGTCACCGGCTCCCACCGACTCGATCTCCTCACGCTTGTTGGCGTGCATGCGGTAGATCTTGCCGATGCGCTCCTTCTTGCCCTTGACGGGGTTCAGCACCGCGGTGCCGGACACCAGGCGGCCCGAGTAGACCCGGACGAAGGTGAGCTTGCCGAGGTGCGGGTCGCTCCATGATCTTGAAGGCGAGCGCGGCCGGCGGCTCGTCCTCGGACGGCTTGCGCTTGACGACGACCTCGGGGTCCTTGACGTCGTGGCCCTCGATGCTCTCGACGTCGAGCGGGGTCGGCAGGTAGCGCACGACCGCGTCGAGCAGGGGCTGGACGCCCTTGTTCTTGAACGCGGTACCGCAGAACACCGGGGTGACCGTGGTGTCGTCGGACTTGCCGGACGCGATGGTGATGCGACGGATCGCGGCGTACAGCTGCTCCTCGGTGGGCTCCTGGCCCTCCAGGAACAGCTCCATGATCTCTTCGTCGTTCTCCGCGACGCCCTCGACCAGCTTGCCGCGCCACTCCTCGGCGGCCTCGGCGTGCGTGGCCGGGATGTCGACGGTGTCGTACATCTCGCCCTTGGCGGCCTCGGCGGACCACACGAGCGCCTTCATGCGGACCAGGTCCACGACGCCCTTGAAGTCGGCCTCGGCGCCGATCGGGAGCTGCATGACGAGCGGCTGGGCGCCCAGGCGGTCCGAGATCATCTCCACGCAGCGGTGGAACTCGGCGCCGGTACGGTCCAGCTTGTTCACGAAGCAGATACGCGGCACGCCGTAACGGTCGGCCTGACGCCACACCGTCTCGGACTGCGGCTCGACACCGGCGACACCGTCGAACACGGTCACGGCACCGTCGAGCACACGCAGGGAGCGCTCCACCTCAACGGTGAAGTCGACGTGCCCGGGGGTGTCGATGATGTTGATCGTGTAGTCGTTGTCCTCGAGCGGCCAGTGACAGGTGGTCGCAGCAGACGTGATCGTGATGCCACGCTCCTGCTCCTGCTCCATCCAGTCCATCGTGGCGGCGCCGTCGTGGACCTCACCGATCTTGTACGACACGCCCGTGTAGAACAGGATCCGCTCGGTGGTGGTCGTCTTGCCCGCGTCGATGTGGGCCATGATCCCGATGTTGCGGACCTTGGCCAGGTCAAGTGAAGTGGTAGCCATAAGGCTTCAGTCTTCTCGGTCTCGATGTGGGTAGCGACTACCAGCGGTAGTGCGCGAAGGCCTTGTTGGACTCGGCCATCTTGTGCGTGTCCTCGCGCTTCTTCACAGCGGCACCGAGGCCGTTGGAGGCGTCGAGGAGCTCGTTGAGCAGACGCTCGGTCATGGTCTTCTCGCGACGGGCGCGGGAGTAACCGACCAGCCAGCGCAGCGCGAGGGTGTTGGCCCGGCCGGGCTTGACCTCGATCGGCACCTGGTACGTCGCACCACCGACACGGCGGGACTTGACCTCGAGGGTCGGCTTGATGTTCTCGAGAGCGCGCTTCCAGCGTGATGACCGGGTCGTTACCGGTCTTCTCGCGCAGGCCCTCCATGGCGCCGTAGACGATGCGCTCGGCGGTGGAGCGCTTGCCGTTCAGCAGCACCTTGTTGATCAGGGAGGTCACCAGAGGAGAACCGTAGACCGGGTCGATGATGACCGGGCGCTTCGGGGCGGGGCCCTTACGAGGCATTCTTACTTCTCCTTCTTGGCGCCGTAGCGGCTGCAGGGCCTGCTTGCGGTTCTTCACACCCTGGGTGTCAAGCGAACCGCGGATGATCTTGTAGCGAACACCCGGCAGGTCCTTCACACGGCCGCCGCGCACGAGCACGATGGAGTGCTCCTGCAGGTTGTGCCCTCACCCGGAATGTAAGCGGTGACTTCGATCCCGCTGGTCAGACGCACACGCGCGACCTTACGCAGGGCCGAGTTCGGCTTCTTCGGGGTGGTCGTGAACACACGCGTGCAGACGCCGCGACGCTGGGGCGAACCCTCGAGTGCGGGCGTCTTGTTCTTCTCGACCTTGTCCTGCCGGCCCTTCCGGACCAGCTGCTGGATCGTAGGCACTACTTCTCCGGTTTCTGTGTGCCGAATGGTGAAGCTAACCTGGAACGTTCTCCGACCCACGCGGTCGGGTGTGTCGAAGCCGCGAACCCCTGCCGCGAGGCGGAGGAAAGCGCGGATTGCGGTGGCCGGTCACGACCCTCACTGCGGTTGAAGGCACGCACGAGGGCCAGGGCACACCCCAGGCACAAGGTCTGAGCGTACCTATCGCATTCGCTGCGGTCAAAACAAATGGGCGAGACCAGCAGCGGCGCCCGGCTCATCCCGGTTTTCGCCCATTCGGCGCGGGGCTCCGCCGGCGCCACCAGGATCCCGCGCGGGCCTCCGCCGCGCCCCTTCACCGCGCGGGCCCTCCGCCACGCGGGCCCTCCGCCCTGCGGGCTCCGCCACTGGCCGCACCGGTCACGGCAGGGCGGCGCCCCGTCCCGCACCGGGCCGGGCGCCGGAACGCGGACGCCACCGCCTCGTGCCTCAGACCCGCGGCACCGGAACGCGCGCCCCGTCCGCCGGGGCGGCCGGGGGCCTCCCGAGGAACCGGCGGGCGGGCGGCGGCGCCGCGTGCGGACGCTTTGGCCGTGAGGCCGTCGGCGCCGTCCGGACCGCCGACGGCCGGCCCGGCACCCGTCGACGCCGACTTCTCGGTGGCGCCGGGGGCGGGCCCGGGACCGCGAGTCGGAGGCGCCGTCCGACGCGCCGGTGACCGACTCGGGCTGCGCGTCAGCCGCACCACCCGAAGCACCGGGGACCGGCTCGCACCGCGGGTCGGGGGCCTCACCCGCAGCGCCGGTGACCGACTCGGGCCTCCGACCGGACGTCGCACCCGTGGCGCCGGGCGCCTGCTCCGACCGCCGACCGGACGTCCCACCCGAGGCCGCCTGGGTCGACTCGGACCGCGCACTGGACGTCCCACCCGAGGCGCCAGGGGCGTGCTCCGGCCGCCGGCCGGACATCCCACCTGAGCCCGCGCGGACCGACTCGGACCGCGCACTGGACGTCCCACCCGAGGCGCCAGGGGCGTGCTCCGGCCGCCGGCCGGACATCCCACCCGAGCCCGCGCGGACCGACTCGGACCGCGCACTGGACGTCCCACCCGAGGCGCCAGGGGCGTGCTCCGGCCGCCGGTCGGGCGTCCCGCCCGGCGTCGCGTCGGGCGAGGCGTCCGTGGCCCCTGGGTGGGCCGTGTCGTCGCGGACGAAGTACGTGGGTCGGTTCTGTACGGCCGTGTATATGCGGCCGACGTACTCGCCGAGCAGGCCGACGCAGATCAGCTGCACGGCGCCGATGAAGACGATGCCCGTGAAGAACGACGTCCATCCCCGGCACCGTGCGGCCCAGCGCGAAGGCGGTGAGGGTGTGGGACGAGCGGCGCCAGGCAGACCACGAAAGCGCCGGCGCCCAGCCAGGTGGCGATGCGCAGCGGGGCCGCGGAGAAGCCGGTGACGCTGTCCACCGCGAGGCGGATCATCCGGCCCAGCGGATACTCGGTGCGGCCCGCGGTGCGCGGAGCGCGCTCGTACGTCACCTGCCCGCTCGGGAAGCCCAGCCAGGGCACGAGGAGCCGGTAGACCCGCTGCTGGTCCGGCAGGGCCTTCAGGGCGTCCACCGCGGCCCGGCTGAGCAGCCGGAAGTCGCCCGCCTGCGCGGGGACCGACGGGCCCGCCAGGCGCCGCATGAGGCGGTAGTAGAGGCCCGCGCTCCAGCGCTTGAACCCGGTGTCGCTGCTGCGGTCGGCGCGGACGCCGTACACGATGTCGAGCCCCTCCGCGCGGGCCAGCGCCAGCATGTCGGGGATCTTCTCCGGCGGGTCCTGGAGGTCGGCGTCCAAGCTCACCACGTAGGCCCCGGAAGCCCGGTCCAGGCCGGCGGTGAGTGCGGCCTGGTGGCCGGAGTTGCGCCGCAGCGCGACCACGCGCAGTTCCGGCCAGCCCAGCCGGAAGGCGGCGAGCAGTTCCCGCCGTACGGTCTCCGCTGCCGTCGTCCACCGCGACGACCTCGTGGGGGACGCCCAGCTCCGTCGGGACCGGCCGCAGCCTGCTGACCAGCGCGGGCAGGACCTCTTCCTCGTTGTACATCGGAATGACGACCGACAGCACGATCGGTTCGTGCAGTTCCTCGTCCCGTTCCTCGGGCACCGCGCCTCCCCTCCCCGAACACCGAGCACAGATGTGCGACTCTTGTGCGATCTTATGGCAGCAATTGACGGTTGAGGGTGGACTGAGGGGGATGACAGCCATGGACAGGCTGCCGACGACACGGTGACCGACGGGTCGCGCGACGCACCGGACGGGCAGCCCGACGACCGCCCGGAACGCTCCTGGCGGACCTGGCGTCCGACGCTGCCGGACGGCGCCCGCCCCTACCTGCCCGCGCTCGTCCTCTACGGCGTCACGAAGCTAGTCGGCCTCACGGTCTTCGCCTCCCTGCTGAAGTACGCCGGGGACTACAAGGAGAAGAACCCCCGCTTCGGCGGCGGCGCCCACTGGTGGGACGTGCTGGCCACCTGGGACGGCTGGTGGTACCTCCAGGTCGCCGAGCACGGCTACAGTCCTGCCCCTGGTGCGGCTCGACTCGGACGGCCTGTTCACGGTCCAGCAGAACTCGGTCGCCTTCTTCCCGCTCTACCCGGCACTGATCCGCATGGTCTCGGAGGCCACGGGCCTCGGCCTGTACGGCTCCGGCATCCTCGTCTCGGTCGTCTCGTCCTTCGTCGCGGCGGCGGGCATCTTCGCCGTGGTCCGCCTCGTCGCCGGGGCCCGCGCGGGCACCATCGCCGCGGGGCTGTGGGCCGTGGCCCCGGGTGCGGGCGTCGAGTGGGCGGTGTACTCGGAGTCCCTGTTCGTCGCCATCGCCGCCTGGGCCTGCTACGCCGTCATGACCAAGCGCTGGGTGGTGGCCGGCCTGCTCGCCTTCACCGCGGGCCTGAACCGCCCCACGTCCGCCGTACTCATAGGCGCCGTGGGACTCGCCGCGCTGGTGACGCTCGCCCGCCCCGCGACCAGACGCGAGCACGGCGTACGCGGCCCCGTCTACGCGATGGTCGTCGCTCCCCTGGGCCTGCTCTCCTACATCGCCTGGGTCGGCTACAGCACCGGCGAGGCCACGGCGTACTTCACGCTCCAGCGCGAGGGCTGGGCGCACTTCTTCGACTACGGCGCCTACACCCTGGACGTGCTGCGCAACCTCGCGGTGGGCAAGGGCGACTACCCCTTCGCCTTCTCCACCCCGGACCTGCTCTCCCTCCAGCTGGTCCTGGCGCTGCCCTTCCTCATCGCCCCGATGCTGCGCAGAAGCCCCCGCTGGTGCTCGTCGCGTACACCCTGGCGACGATCATCACCGTCCTCGGCACCCAGCAGATGTTCGGCAACACCATGCGCTACCTGCTGCCCGCCTTCCCCCTGCTCATCGCCCCAGCCGCGGCCCTCAGCCGCCTGAAGCTCCCGAGCCTGGTGGTCTTCTTCTCCACGGCCGCGCTCGCCCTCCGGCTGGTACGCCCACTACGTCATCTTCGAGCTGGGCGTGCCGTAGAACCCCTCAGCACACACGCCGAAGGGCGGCCACCCCACGGGGTGACCGCCCTTCGGTCGTAGCGGCCTTCTCAGGCGACTCGCTTACTGGTTGTACGGACCGTAGTCGTAGTCCTCCAGCGGAACGGCCTGGCCGGAGCCCGTGCCGAACGGCGAGTAGTCGATGTCGTCGTAGCCGACGGCCGAGTACATCGCGGCCTTGGCCTCCCGGTCGGCTCGACCCGGATGTTGCGGTAGCGGGACAGACCCGTACCGGCCGGGATGAGCTTACCGATGATGACGTTCTCCTTGAGGCCGATGAGGCTGTCGGACTTGGCGTTGATCGCCGCATCCGTCAGGACCCGGGTCGTCTCCTGGAAGGAGGCGGCCGACAGCCAGGACTCCGTCGCCAGCGAGGCCTTGGTGATACCCATCAGCTGCGGACGACCGGAGGCCGGGTGACCGCCCTCCTGGACCACACGACGGTTCTCGGTCTCGAACTTCGTACGCTCGACCAGCTCGCCGGGCAGCAGCTCGGCGTCGCCGGACTCGATGATCGTCACGCGGCGCAGCATCTGCCGGATGATGATCTCGATGTGCTTGTCGTGGATCGACACGCCCTGCGAGTTGTAGACCTTCTGGACCTCGCCGACCAGGTGGACCTGGACGGCACGCTGACCCAGGATGCGCAGCACGTCGTGCGGGTTGGTGGCACCCACGGTGAGCTTCTGGCCCACCTCGACGTGATCGCCCTCGCCCACCAGCAGACGGGCACGCTTCGAGATCGGGAACGCCGTCTCGTCGCTGCCGTCGTCCGGGGTGACGACGAGCTTCTTGGTCTTCTCGGTCTCCTCGATCCGGACGCGGCCGGAGGCCTCGGAGATCGGGGCGACACCCTTCGGGGTACGGGCCTCGAAGAGCTCGACGACACGCGGCAGACCCTGGGTGATGTCGTCACCGGCCACACCACCGGTGTGGAAGGTACGCATCGTCAGCTGGGTACCGGGCTCACCGATGGACTGGGCGGCGATGATGCCGACCGCCTCACCGATGTCGACCAGCTTGCCGGTGGCCAGCGAGCGGCCGTAGCACATGGCGCAGGTGCCGACCTGGGACTCGCAGGTCAGGATCGAGCGGGTCTTGACCTCCTCGACGCCGTTGGCGACCAGGGCGTCGATCAGGACGTCACCGAGGTCGACGTTGGCCGGCGCGATCACCTTGCCGTCGATGACGACGTCCTCGGCGAGCATGCGGGCGTACACGCTGGTCTCGACGTCCTCGGCCTTGCGCAGCGTCCCGTCCGCGTCACGCGTGGCGATCGGCAGCTTGAGACCGCGCTCGGTGCCGCAGTCCTCCTCGCGAATGATGACGTCCTGGGAGACGTCGACCAGACGACGCGTGAGGTAACCCGAGTCGGCGGTACGCAGAGCGGTGTCCGCCAGACCCTAGCGGGCACCGTGCGTGGAGATGAAGTACTCCAGCACGGACAGGCCCTCACGGAAGGAGGCCTTGATGGGACGCGGGATCGTCTCGTTCTTCGCGTTCGACACCAGACCACGCATACCGGCGATCTGACGCATCTGCATCATGTTGCCTCGTGCACCCGAGTTCACCATCATGAAGATCGGGTTGGTCTTCGGGAAGTTGTCGTTCATCGCCTCGGCGACCTCGTTGGTCGCCTTGGTCCAGATCGCGATGAGCCCTGCGTGCGCTCGTCCTGGTGATCAGGACCGCGCTCGTACTGCTTCTGGACCTTCTCGTCCTGCGCCTCGTAGCCCTTGACGATCTCCTTCTTCGCCTCGGGAACGACGACGTCGGAGATGGCCACGGTGACGCCGGAACGGGTCGCCCAGAAGAAGCCGGCCGCCTTCAGGTTGTCGAGCGTCGCCGCCACGATGACCTTCGGGTAGCGCTCGGCGAGGTCGTTGACGATCTCGAGAGCTGCTTCTTGCCGACCTCGTAGTCGACGAACGGGTAGTCCTCGGGCAGCAGCTCGTTGAAGAGCGCGCGGCCCAGCGTGGTCTTCAGGGTGAAGGTGTCACCCTGCTGCCACTCCGGCTCACCCTCCTCGCGGGCCGGGGGCTCCCAGCCGCGGGGCGGGATGGTGCCCACCGGGAAGCGGATGTCGACCTTCGACTGGAGCGACAGGTCGCCCGCGTCGAACGCCATGATCGCCTCGGCGGCGGAACCGAAGGCACGGCCCTCGCCCTTGAGGTCGCGGCCCTCGCCGTCGGTAGTGGGAAGAACAGACCGAGGACCGGCGTCCTGGGTCGGCATCGTCACCGACGGCCGTCGGCCGGCTTCAGGATGTTGTTCGAGGATAGCATCAGGATGCGGGCCTCGGCCTGCGCCTCCGCGTGGAAGCGGCAGGCGCACGGCCATCTGGTCACCGTCGAAGTCCGCGTTGAACGCGGTGCAGACGAGCGGGTGGATCTGGATGGCCTTGCCCTCGACCAGCTGCGGCTCGAAGGCCTGGATGCCGAGGTGGCAGTGGGCGCACGGTTCAGCAGAACCGGGTGCTCCGCGATGACCTCTTCCAGCACGTCGTAGCACGACCGTGCGGCCGCGCTCGACCATGCTTGGCGCTCTTGATGTTCTGCGCGTGGTTCAGGTCGACCAGGCGCTTCATCACGAACGGCTTGAAGAGTTCCAGCGCCATGGCCTTGGGCAGACCGCACTGGTGCAGCTTCAGCTGCGGGCCGACGACGATGACGGAACGCGCCGAGTAGTCGACTCCGCTTACCGAGCAGGTGCTCCTGACGGAAACGACCCCGCTTGCCCTTGAGCATGTCGCTCAGGGACTTCAGCGGGCGGTTACCGGGACCGGTCACTGGGCGACCACGACGACCGTTGTCGAAGAGGGCGTCCACGGCCTCCTGGAGCATGCGCTTCTCGTTGTTCACGATGATCTCGGGCGCGCCGAGGTCGAGAAGCCGCTTCAGACGGTTGTTGCGGTTGATCACGCGGCGGTACAGGTCGTTCAGGTCGGAGGTCGCGAAGCGGCCACCGTCCAGCTGCACCCATCGGACGTTCCGGCGGGATGATCGGCACGCAGTCCAGCACCATGCCCCTGGGGCTGTTGCTGGTCTGCAGGAACGCGGAGACGACCTGAGGCGCTTGAGCGCACGGGTCTTCTTCTGGCCCTTGCCGGTAGGCGGATGATCTCGCGGAGGCGCTCGGCCTCCTCGTCGAGGTCGAAGGACTCCAGGCGCTTCTGCAGGGCAGCGGCACCCATGGAGCCGTCGACGGCCGTGCCGAAGCGGTCACGCAGCTCGCGGTAGAGCAGCTCGTCGCCCTCCAGGTCCTGGACCTTGAGGTTCTTGAACCGGTTCACACCTCGTCGAGGCGGTCGATCTCGCGCTGCGCACGGTTCCGCGCAGCTGCTTCATCTCACGCTCGGCGCCCTCGCGCGCCTTGCGGCGCACGTCGGCCTTGGCGCCCTCGGCCTCCAGCTCGGCCAGGTCGGTCTCTCGAGCTTCTTGGCGCGGGCCTCAGGTCGGAGTCGCGGCGCTGCTCGGATGCTGACGCTCGACGGAGACGTGGGCCTCCAGCGAGGGCAGGTCGCGGGTGCGGCGCTCCTCGTCGACGTACGTGATCATGTACGCCGCGAAAATAGATGACCTTCTCCAGGTCCTCCGGGGCGAGGTCGAGCAGGTAGCCCAGCCGCGACGGAACGCCCTTGAAGTACTAGATGTGGGTGACGGGGAGCGGCAAGCCGATGTGGCCCATCCGCTCACGGCGCACCTTGGCGCGCGTGACCTCGACGCCACAGCGCTCACAGATGATGCCCTTGAAGCGGACCACGCTTGTACTTGCCGCAGTAGCACTCCCAGTCCGGGTCGGACCGAAGATCTTCTCGCAGAAGAGTCCGTCCTTTTCGGGGTCGGGCGCGTCGGTAGTTGATCGTCTCGGGCTTGACCTCGCCGTGGCTCCACTGACGGATGTCGTCAGCGGTGGCCAGACCGATCCGGAGCTCGTCGAAGAAGTTGACGTCGAGCACTATGCGTCAATCCCTCTCAGGGTTGTAAAGTCTTGGGGTCTGAAACGGGGGTCCTGGGGCCGGCGGACCTTGATCGCTCAAGGTCCGCCGAAGCCCCGTCAGCGACCTCTTCGACGCTGCTCGGCTCGCGCCGGGACAGGTCGATGCCGAGCTCCTCCGCAGCGCGGAAGACGTCCTCGTCGGTCACGCATCTCGATGGACATGCCGTCCGAGGACAGCACCTCCACGTTGAGGCACAGGACTGCATCTCCTTGATGAGCACCTTGAAGGACCCGGGGATGCCGGGCTCAGGGATGTTCTCGCCCTGACGATGGCCTCGTAGACCTTCACGCGGCCGGTCACGTCGTCGGGACTTGATGGTCAGCAGCTCCTGGAGGGCGTACGCGGCGCCGTAAGCTCCAGCGCCCACACCTCCATCTCACCGGCGCTGGCCACCGAACTGGGCTTTACCACCCAGCGGCTGCTGGGTGATCATCGAGTACGGGCCGGTCGACCGGGCGTGCAGCCTGTCGTCGACCAGGTGGTGGAGCTTGAGGATGTACATGTAGCCGACCGAGATCGGCTCCGGGAACGCTCGCCGGAGCGGCCGTCGAACAGCCTCGCCTTGCCGGACGGGAGCACCATGCGCTCGCCGTCGCGGTTCGGGATGGTGTGCTGGAGCAGACCGGCCAGCTCGTCCTCACGCGCACCGTCGAAGACGGGGTGGCGACGTTGGTGCCGGGCTCGACCTTGTCGGCGCCGATGGCCTGGAGGCGCTCGGCCCACTCCTCCGCGAGACCGGAGACGTCCCAGCCGCGGCTGGCGAGCCAGCCGAGGTGGATCTCCAGGACCTGTCCCGGGTTCATTCGGGACGGGACACCCAGCGGGTTGAGGATGATGTCGACCGGGGTGCCGTCCTCCAGGAACGGCATGTCCTCGATCGGGTTGATCTTGGAGATGACGCCCTTGTTGCCGTGGCGGCCGGCGAGCTTGTCACCGTCGGTGATCTGGCGCTTCTGCGCGACGTAGACGCGGGACCAGCTGGTTCACGCCCGGCGGCAGCTCGTCGCCCTCTTCGCGGTCGAAGACGCGGACGCCGATGACCTTGCCGATCTCACCGTGCGGCACCTTCAGGGAGGTGTCGCGCACCTCGCGCGCCTTCTCACCGAAGATCGCGCGGAGCAGGCGCTCCTCCGGCGTCAGCTCGGTCTCACCCTTGGGCGTGACCTTGCCGACGAGGATGTCACCGGCGACGACCTCGGCACCGATGCGGATGATGCCGCGCTCGTCGAGGTCGGCGAGGACCTCCTCGGAGACGTTCCGGGATGTCCCGGGTGATCTCCTCGGGGCCGAGCTTGGTGTCACGGGCGTCGACCTCGTGCTCCCTCGATGTGGATCGAGGAGAGGACGTCGTCCTGCACGAGGCGCTGCGACAGGATGATCGCGTCCTCGTAGTTGTGACCCTCCCACGGCATGAACGCGACCAGCAGGTTCTTGCCGAGCGCCATCTCGCCGTTCTCGGTGGCCGGACCGTCGGCCAGACCTGGCCCTCGATGATCCGGTCGCCCTCGGCGACGATGACCTTCTGGTTGACCGAGGTTCCCTGGTTGGACCGGGAGAACTTGGCCAGGCGGTACGTGATGTACGTGCCGTCGTGTGGTGGTGGTGATGTAGTCCGCGGAGACCTCCTGGACCACACCCGCCTTCTCGGCCTTGGACCACGTCGCCGGCGTCGGCGGCGGAGCGGTACTCCATGCCGGTGCCGACCTGCGGGGGACTCGCTCTTGATGAGCGGCACCGCCTGACGCATCGTGTTCGCGCCCATGAGGGCACGGTTGGCGTCGTCGTGCTCGAGGAACGGGATCACGGCGGTCGCGACCGACACCATCTGGCGCGGCGAGACGTCCATGTAGTCGACGTCGCGTCACCGGGGGACGTAGTCGACCTCGCCGCCACGACGGCGGACCAGGACGCGGGCCTCGGAGAAGCGCATGTCGTCGTTGAGGCGTGGCGTTGGCCTGCGCAGGATGACGAAGCGGTCCTCCTCGTCGGCGGTCAGGTAGTCCACGTCGTCCGTGACCTGGCCGTCGGACGACCTTGCGGTAAGGGCGTCTCGATGAAACCGAACGGGTTGATCCCGGCCGTACGAGGCGAGCGAGCCGATCAGACCGATGTTCGGGCCTTCGGGCGTCTCGATCGGGCACATGCGGCCGTAGTGCGACGGGTGAACGTCACGGGACCTCAAGCGGCCCGCTCACGGGAGAGACCACCCGGGCCGAGGGCGTTCAGACGACGCTTGTGCGTCAGCCCCGACAGCGGGTTGTTCTGGTCCATGAACTGGGACAGCTGGCTGGTGCCGAAGAACTCCTTGATGGAGGCGACGACCGGCCGGATGTTGATCAGGGTCTGCGGCGTGATCGCCTCGACGTCCTGCGGTGGTCATGCGCTCACGCACGACGCGCTCCATACGGGCGAGACCCGTACGGACCTGGTTCTGGATCAGCTCGCCGACGTTGCGGATGCGGCGGTTGCCGAAGTGGTCGATGTCGTCGGTCTCGACGACGATCTCCCGGCCCGACTCGCCGACCGTCTCGGTCTCACCGGCGTGCAGCTTCACCAGGTACTTGATGGTGGCGATGACGTCGTCGGTGGTGAGCACGCCGGCGTCCAGCGGCTCGTCCGCGCCGAGCTTCTTGTTGACCTTGTAGCGGCCGACCTTGGCGAGGTCGTAGCGCTTCGGGTTGAATGCAGGGTTCTCCAGAAGCGCTCTGCGCGGCCTCACGCGTGGGGGGCTCGCCCGGACGCAGCTTGCGGTAGATGTCGAGCAGCGCGTCGTCCTGGCCCTGGGTGTGGTCCTTCTCCAGGGTGGCGCGCATGGACTCGTACTCGCCGAACTCCTCGAGGATCTGCTCGGTGGTCCAACCGAGGGCCTTGAGGAGGACGGTCACGCGACTGCTTGCGCTTGCGGTCGATGCGCACACCGACCATGTCGCGCTTGTCTGATCTCCATCTCCAGCCAGGCACCCCGGGACGGGATGATCTTGGCGGAGAAGATGTCCTTGTCGGACGTCTTGTCGATGGAGGAGTCGAAGTAGACACCCGGCGACGGACCAGTTGCGACACCACGACACGCTCGGTGCCGTTGATGACGAAGGTGCGCCCTGTTGGTCCTGAGCGGGAAGTCGCCCATGAAGACCGTCTGGGACTTGATCTCGCCGGTCTCCGTTGTTGGTGAACTCGGCGGTGACGAAGAGCGGGGGCCGCGTACGTGAAGTCGCGGTCCTTGCACTCGTCGATGCTGTTCTTGGGGGCTCGAAGCGGTGGTCGCGGAACGTCAGCGACATCGACCCGGAGAGGTCCTCGATCGGCGAGATCTCCTCGAAGATCTCTTCCAGACCGGACTTGGTGGGGACGTCCTGACCGGACTCCAGAGCCGACTCGACGCGAGCCTTCCACCGCGTCGTTGCCGAGCAAGCCAGTCGAAGCTCTCGGTTTGCAGCGCGAGAAGGTTCGGAACCTCGAGAGGCCTCTGATCTTTTGCAAAGGAGATGCGCAGCGGGGCGGTGCTGGCAGCATTGTTCGTATCTCGCGGTCGAGGCATTGCGC
This sequence comes from Streptomyces thinghirensis, assembly GCA_021502835.1. Next base: position 40,344 of record JAKFGP010000040.1, on the reverse strand, counting down.
GAGGCGGCCAAGAGGGGTCCTTCCGAGGGCTCGGACTCACTACGCGCGTACCGGCCCCTCTTCCGTGCACGAAGACAGGGGGCGCCTGATGTGGCCCGTAAAGCCAGGTCAGGCGGCTCCTGGTCGTCGGTGCTCGGGCGAGGAGCAGACCCCTGGTGACGGGCAGGGGGCAACTAACAGGCAGCGCAACGGGTCGAAGTGTAGCCACATGGCACACTGATGTCCAGTGCGGGTCTCGATGACCGTGTTCGCTCCTCGTTGTTTCACCACCTGCAGGCAAGGCCTCGCCCTCAACGCAACCGTGATACTGCCCTCTTCGCCGTGGATCCATGCCTCGGATTCGGATCCGTGTGACGACGCGTCCTGAGAATCGCGCGCTCCCGCGTGCGGTTCGTCAAGGCTCCCCGTCTCGAACCGCCTGCCGCCTGGGGGCTCTCAGGGCCCCGGCGACGGCACGACGAAGATCACCATACTCTTCGCCGTCGCGGTGCAAGGCCACCGCCGGACCCCCGGATACGCCGAAGAGCGACCACCCGGATGGATGATCGCTCTTCGGTGCTGTGGCGTTGCAGATCCTGACGGATCCATTGACGCCTTCGCGGTCTTACTTGATCCTCGACCGAGGCGCCGGCGCCCTTGAGGGGACTCGGCGGCCTTCTCGGCGGCGTCCTTGGCGACCTTCTCGAGGACGGGCTTCGGGGCGCCGTCCACGAGGTCCTTGGCCTCCTTCAGACCCAGGGAGGTCAGCTCGCGCACGACCTTGATGACCTGGATCTTCTTGTCGCCGGCACCGGTGAGGATGACGTCGAACTCGTCCTTCTCCTCGGCCTGCCTCGACGGTCGGGGCGGCCGGGCCGACCGGGGCGGCGGCGACCGCGGCGGCGGCGGTGACGTCGAACTTCTCCTCGAAGGCCTTCACGAACTCGGAGAGCTCGATGAGGGTCATCTCCTCGAACTGGGCGAGCAGGTCGTCCTGGCTGAGCTTCGCCATGATGGCGGTCCTTCCACTACTCCGGCAGGTGCCGGATGTACGGGGTGAGGCGGGCCACGTCGGGCCGCGTCGACCCCTCACCTCATGCGGTTCATGCGGCGAGGATCGGAAAGCGAGCCGAATTACCTCGGCACCGCCCTGCTCGTCCTGCTTGGCACGGAGCGCGTCCACGGTGCGGACGAGCTTCGAGGGAAAGCGCCTGGAAGAGCTGCGCAGTCTGGGACTGCTTGCCCTTGAAGGCACCCGCCAGCTTGGAGAGCAGAACCCGCGGGACTCGAGGTCCGCAAGCTTCTTGATCTCGTCGGCGGACATCGCCGTGCCGTCAGGGACACCGCCCTTGATGACGAGATTCGGGTTGACCTTGGCGAAGTCGCAGCAGACCCTTCGCCGACTCCACCGGGTCACCGGTGACGAAGGCGACGGCCGTCGGACCAGCGAAGAGCTGGTCGTCGAGCGTGATCCCGGCCTCGTTGGCCGCAATCTTGGTCAGCGTGTTCTTCACCACGGCGTACTGGGCGTTCTCACCGAGCGACCGGCGCAGCGTCTTCAGCTGCGCCACGGTGAGACCGCGGTACTCGGTCAGCACAGCGGCGTTGGAGCTGCGGAACTTGTCCGTCAGCTCGGCAACCGCGGCAGCCTTTTCGGGCGTCACCATGAGCCTCGGCCCTTCCGGGTGATTCGGATCGCGCGGACCCGGAAGGAGGACTGGGGAAGCGAAACGCCCCGGCAGCCACGGGGCCGTGGCTCGACCGTTGATCACACGCACGAGGCGCGGACTGACGGGAGCTCATCCACAGTCACCTGCGCGGGTCGTCCGCAGTTCAGCGGATCCTTCGGCCACCGTGCCCTCTCGCGAGCACGCGGCAACGACCAGCGGTCTTTGGCTTCTGGGGAAGCGTACGTGAACCGGGCAGTGTCAAGCAAATCCGCCCGTACGGCGACTCGGCCCTGCTGGGACTCAGCCCTGCTGGGACTCCTGCATCATCTCGGCCAGGTCGACCGTGTCCTGGCGGGCGGGGCGGTGACCTTCACGGGCTCGTTGAAGCCGAGGAAGGTGATGGTCATGTCCAGCGGGCCCTTGTCGGCGTCGCCGCGCATGCGGAACTGCTCGGTGCGGTCGTCGCCGTCGATCCACATGTCCATCGTGAGCTTGTCGACGCCCATCTTCTCGTACTGCTCGATGCTCTTCTGCCGCTTCTCCCGGGTGTCCTTGTCCTCGTCCCCGATGGACTTCTCCAGGTCGGCGAGGGTGACCGTGCCCTTGTAGTGGGTGGTCCGCACGCCGTCGACGGTCTCGGTGCCGACCTTCTCCCACGTCCTTGGCGCCGGTGAGGAAAGGTGGACTCGGTCGCCGGGTTCTTGTCGGCCTGGGAGGCGCCGCCGAGCTTGGTTCAGCTCCTTGTCGGCGCCCAGCGCGGACAGGTCGAACTTGATCCAGCTCTTGCCGTCCATCTCCTTGGCCGCCTCGGCACCGCCGCCGATGTACATGGCCTTGTCGACGAGCCCGATCTCCGCCTTGGCGTCGGGGCCCTGGTCGGTGCCGTCATCTTCATGCTCATCGCGAGCGTGGGCTTGATCTGCATCTCGGCCTCGGCCTTGACCCGGCCCTCCTCCGGGGCCCGTCCGGTCATGCGGTAACGGAGGGAGTCGATCCTCCGTGTTCTTCGCCGCCTTGGCGACGGCCGCCGCCGGCGCGTCATCTTCGGGGACTCTCGGCCCCGTCACCCTGAACAGCCCACCGCGCCGGCGGCGAGCAGCAGCGCGGGCCAGCCCGGCACCCACGGGCATGCGCACGGAGTCTTCATGGAGTCCCCCCACGGAACACGGAAAGAAGCAGCCTTCACTCAGCAGGACGCGAGCGTACCCAAGTCGGTTCGAACGGTCTTGTGAATTCTGTGGATCAGCCGCCCTCCCCGCCGCCCTCCTGCGCCTTCAGCAGTTCCTTGAAGTCCGCGGTGTCGGCGGCCGGAGGGCGCTCGGCGGACACGGCGACGCCGTAGTCGCTGTAGTACGCGGTCCTTGGCTCAGCTCACCGGTCTCCGTCCGGCCCCGCTCGACCTTCTTGACCAGCAGGTCCCGGTCGTCGACCCAGATGTCGACGGTCTGCTCGGTGGCGCCGTCCACCGTGCCGGTCCAGTGCGTGGTGCGCCGGCCGCGGGTCGTCTCCTCCCCCGACCTTGCGTACGTCGTCGGAGGCGAGCAGCTGCTTCACCGCCGCCTCGTGGGGCGTGGTCTTGCGCATCTGGTCCGCGAAACCGGCGCCCGCGCCGTCGCCGAGGCCCTCCAGGTCGGCGTAGACGTACTTGATCCAGTGTCTGCCGCCCACCCGGTCGGCGAACGCGTCGCCCATCCTGGCGTAGTAGGCGTCGGGCAGGTACCGGGCCTCCATGGCGGTGGTGCCGAGCCGGCGCATGCGTCTCGGCGGTCGTGCCGCCGGTGTACGTGATCGTCAGGGTGCCGGTGAGGCCGTCGCGCCAGCCGAGGGCGCCGACGGCGTCCAGGGACGCTCGCGGCCCATGACGGTCGTGGACTCGACCCTCGCCGAACCCGCCCGTCCGGTGGCCCGCTCGACGGAGCGCAGCGACCGCGTCGACGGGTCGGTGGCGTCGGTCGGTCCGTCGGCCGAGGTGCAGGCGGTGACGCACGCCAGCGCGGCCGTCACCGCGATCGAGGCTGACCGTACGGCGTGCCGTCGTGCCCGTCATGCGCCCACCCCTTGTCCCCGTGTGCCCCCGCGCGCGATTCCCGCGCTGCCCGCACGCTAACCCAGCGCTCCGACACCCGTAAGGTGGAAGGGAACGGGCCCCGCACCTCGGAAGGTGCGGGGGCCCGTGAGCTGGTTGGGCGAGCCGTGGGCTCAGACCGCCGCCGGGTCCTCCTCGACGAGGAGGTTGCGGGTGCGGTTGGAGTCGATCTGAATGCCGGGGCCCATCGTGGTGCTGATGGCGGCCTTCTTGATGTGGCGACCCTTGGCGGCGGACGGCTTCAGACGGAGGATCTCCTCCAGCTTGCCGCGGCGCAGTTCTCCACCAGCTTGGTGTCGTCGAAGGACGACTTGCCGATGATGAAGTGCAGGTTCGAGTGCTTGTCGACGCGGAACTCGATCTTGCCGCCCTTGATCTCGGTCACGGCCTTGGCCACGTCCGGGGTCACGGTGCCCGTCTTCGGGTTCGGCATCAGACCACGCGGGCCGAGGACGCGGCCGAGGCGGCCGACCTTGCCCATGAGGTCCGGGGTGGCGACGACGGCGTCGAAGTCCAGACGGCCCCTTCGACACCTCGTCGATCAGTTCGTCGGAGCCGACGATGTCGGCGCCGGCGGCGGGTCGCGGCCTCGGCACGGTCACCGGTCGCGAAGACCAGGACCCGGGCGGTCTTACCGGTGCCGTGCGGGAGGTTCACGGTGCCGCGGACCATCTGGTCGGCCTTGCGCGGGTCGACACCCAGGCGGAAGGCGACCTCGACGGTGCCGTCGAACTTGGTCGTGGAGGTCTCCTTGGCGAGACGGACGGCCTCGAGCGGGGGCGTAGAGCTTGTCCCGGTCGATCTTGGCGTCCGCAGCGCGGAGGAGACTTGCTGCGCTTGCTCACTACTGCTCCTGTTGCTTCTTAGGAGTCGTGGTCGGGGCCGAGCGAGCCCCGCCACTTCTGCCTTGCTTACGGGGGTGGAGGTCAGCCCTCGACCGTGACGCCCATGGAACGAGCGGTACCGGCGATGATCTTCTCCGCCTGGTCCAGGTCGTTGGCGTTGAGGGTCGGGCATCTTGGTGGTGGCGATCTCGCCGGACCTGGTCGCGCGTGATCTTCGCGACCTTGGTCTTGTGCGGCTCGCCGGAGCCCTTCTCCACGCCCGCGGCCTTGAGGATCATCTTGGCGGCCGGCGGCGTACTTGGTGATGAAGGTGAAGGAGCGGTCCTCGTAGACCGTGATCTCCACCGGGATGACCCAGCCACGCTGCGACTCGGTCGCGGCGTTGTAGGCCTTGCAGAACTCCATGATGTTGACGCCGTGCTGACCCAGCGCGGGGCCGACCGGCAGGGCCGGGTTCGCGGCACCGGCCTGGATCTGGAGCCGATGAGCCCCGTGACCTTCTTCTTCTTGGGAGGCATAGCTCTCCGGGTCCTTTCGATTCGGGTCCTGCCCGCATCCGGGGGCGACCCGGACACAGGCACTACCGCACAACGATAACGGGTATGGATGTGCGGCCAAAACCAGCAGGTCAGGCACCCGCTCTCGCGGCTGCCTGACCTGCTCGAAACTAGTACGTCCAAGAGAAGTACCGGTGAGCGGTACTAGTTCTTCTGGATCTGGTCGAAGCTCAGCTCGACCGGGGTCTAGCGGCCGAAGATCTCGACGAGGCCCTTGACCTTCTTCGAGTCGGCGTTGATCTCGTTGATCGTGGCCTGCAGCGTCGCGAACGGGCCGTCGGTGACGGTGACCGAGTCGCCGACCTCGAAGTCCAGCACCTGGACCTCGACCTTGCGCTGCGGCGCCGGCTTGCCCTCGGCCTCGGCGGCCTCGCGGGCGGCGCTTCTCCTCCGGCCTCCGGGGCGAGCATCTTGACGATCTCGTCCAGCGTCAGCGGGGTACGGGTCGTAGGCGTTGCCGACGAAGCCGGTGACGCCGGGGGGTGTTGCGGACGACACCCCAGGACTCGTTGGTCAGGTCCATGCGGACGAGGACGTAGCCGGGCAGCTTGTTCTGCCGGATCGTCTTGCGGTCGCCGTTCTTGATCTGGACGACCTCTTCCTGCGGCACCTCGGCCTGGAAGATGTAGTCCTCGACGTTCAGGGAGACGGCGCGCTGCTCGAGGTTGGTCTTCACGCGGTTCTCGTAACCGGCGTACGTGTGGATCACGTACCACTCGCCGGGCAGGACGCGCAGCTCCTGGCGGAGCTTCCTCGATCGGGTCGATCTCGGGCTCGGGCTCGGCGGCTTCGGCGGTCTCCGCGTCGGCGTCCTCGGCCTCCGCGTCCTCGGCCTCCGCGTCCTCGGCGGTCTCGTCCTGGGCCTCGGCGGTCTCGTCCGCGTCCGCGACGACGGCGTCGTCGGCAGCCTCGGCCTCGGCGGAGGCCTCGGTGTCCTCGTTGTCGGCGCCCTCGACGATGCCGGGCTCGTCCTCGACGGACTCGACCGGCTCGATGGCGTCGTTCACGTTCGGGTCAGACACGGTGGCTGCTTCTTCCTGGATACATAGGGGTGGAACACGCGAAAGGGGCGCCGGGTACCTCGGCGCCCTTCGCCTCGACTCAGCCGAAGATGTACTTGGCGGCGTGAGAGAAGCCATAGTCAATCAGTGTCACCAGGCCGATCATGATGACCACGAAGATGATCACGACGGTGGTGTACGTCGTCAGCTGATTGCGGGTCGGCCAGACAACCTTGCGCAGCTCCGCGACGATCTGGCGGTAGAAGAGCCCGAGGCGCTTCAGCGGGCCCTTCTTGGCGCGCTTGCCGCCCTTGCGCGACTTCTTCTTGGAGTCCGGCGCCTCGTCCTGGGCATCAGGCATGTCGATGGAGCCCACGGCGTCCGTCACTCGTCCTCACCTGATTCCGGGTCGTGGCCGTGCCGCGCCGGTTGGAGCCGCACGGCGGTGCATTGCTGTACGTACATGCGCACACATCCTGGCGAAGGTGTGTGTAGCAGGGCCGGAGGGACTTGAACCCCCAACCGCTGGTTTTGGAGACCAGTGCTCTACCAATTGAGCTACGACCCTTTGTGTGTCCCCCAACGTACCGCATCCGCCCGGGTGCTTGGTGGCCACCGGATGACCGCGGGCCGCTGAAGGCCAACGAGGTGAGAGTGTACGTGCTCACGGGCCGGGCGTCGAACAGAAAGCACGCCCGGACTGATGTTCAGGGGCTTGACCCGCTCCTGCTCAGTCCGTGAAACCCCTGTGCCGGGGAGGTTTCCGGTCTGAAACGATGGGGTCATGAGCGCTGCAACCCCTCCCACCGAGCGCCGGGTCTCCGCCCGAGTCGGCGCGATCTCCGAGTCCGCCACCCTCGCCGTGGACGCCAAGGCGAAGGCCCTCAAGGCCGCCGGGCGGCCGGTGATCGGCTTCGGCGCCGGTGAGCCGGACTTCCCGACCCCGGACTACATCGTCCAGGCCGCTGTCGAGGCCTGCCAGAACCCGAAGTACCACCGCTACACGCCGGCCGGCGGGCTGCCCGAGCTGAAGGCCGCGATCGCCGCGAAGGCGCTGCGCGACTCCGGCTACGAGGTCGACCCGTCGCAGATCCTGGTCACCAACGGCGGCAAGCAGGCCATCTACGAGGCGTTCGCCGCGATCCTCGACCCGGGCGACGAGGTCATCGTCCCGGCGCCGTACTGGACGACGTACCCGGAGTCGATCCGGCTGGCCGGCGGTGTCCCCGTCGAGGTCGTCGCCGACGAGACGACCGGTTACCGGGTGAGCGTGGAGCAGCTGGAGGCCGCGCGCACCAAGAAGACGAAGGTCGTCCTCTTCGTCTCGCCGTCGAACCCGACGGGCGCCGTGTACAGCGAGGCCGAGACCGAGGCGATCGGCCAGTGGGCCGTCGAGCACGGTCTGTGGGTGCTGACCGACGAGATCTACGAGCACCTCGTCTACGGCGACGCCTTCTCCGTGTCCATGCCCGCGCTGCTGCCCGAGCTGCGCGACAAGTGCATCGTGGTCCAACGGTGTCGCGAAGACGTACGCGATGACCGGCTGGCGGGTCGGGTGGGTCATCGGCCCGAAGGACGTCGTCAAGGCCGCGACGAACCTCCAGTCGCACGCCACGTCCAACGTGTCCAACGTGGCCCAGGCCGCGGCGATCGCCGCGGTCTCCGGCGACCTGGACGCCGTGGCGAAGATGCGGGAGGCCTTCGACCGGCGCCGTCAGACCATCGTGCGGATGCTCAACGAGATCGACGGCGTGCTGTGCCCGGAGCCCAAGGGCGCGTTCTACGCGTACCCGTCGGTGAAGGCGCTCCTCGGCAAGGAGATCCGCGGCAAGCGTCCGCAGGACACGGTCGAGCTGGCCGCGCTGATCCTGGAGGAGGCCGAGGTCGCGGTCGTGCCCGGCGAGGCCTTCGGCACGCCCGGGTACCTGCGGCTGTCGTACGCGCTCGGGGACGAGGACCTCGTCGAGGGCGTGAGCCGGATCCAGAAGCTGCTGGCGGAGGCGCGGGACTGACCGCCGCTCGTTGAGCAGGGCCGCACCTCGGCGTCGAGGTGCGGCCCTGTTTCTTGTGCGAGCAAGACCACGTACGGGGGAAAGTGCTGTCGGGCCGGGCGTGTCGTGCGGCAGGATCACGGAATGGAGCGTGTACGTGATGTCTCTGAACTGCCGAAGGCCCATCTCCACCTGCACTTCACCGGGTCGATGCGGCCCGCGACCCTGCTGGAACTGGCCGACAAGCACGGCGTGCGTCTGCCCGAGACGCTGACCGAGGCGCTGGGGCGCGGGGAGTCCCCGAAACTGCGGGCGACGGACGAACGGGGCTGGTTCCGCTTCCAGCGGCTGTACGACGCGGCGCGGTCGTGCCTCCAGGAGCCGGAGGACATCCAGCGGCTGGTCCGCGAGGCCGCGGAGGAGGACCTGCGGGACGGGTCGGGGTGGCTGGAGATCCAGGTGGACCCGACGTCGTACGCTGCCGCGGCTGGGCGGGCTGATCCCCGGCGCTGGAGATCATCCTGGACGCGGTGGAGACGACCGTGCGGGACACCGGGATCGGGATGCGGGTGCTGGTCGCCGCCAACCGGATGAAGCATCCGCTGGACGCGCGGACGCTGGCCCGGCTCGCGGTGCGGTACGCGGGCCGGGGCGTGGTCGGGTTCGGGCTCTCCAACGACGAGCGGCGGGGCATGGCCCGGGACTTCGACCGGGCGTTCGCGATCGCGCGGGACGGGGGCTGCTGTCCGCACCGCACGGGGGCGAGCTGACCGGGCCGCTGTCCGTGCGGGACTGCCTGGACGACCTGGAGGCCGACCGGATCGGGCACGGGGTGCGGGCGGCGGAGGACCCCCGGCTGATGAAGCGGCTGGCGGACCGGCAGGTGACGTGCGAGGTGTGCCCGGCGTCGAATGTCGCCCTGGGCGTGTACGAGAAGCCGGAGGACGTACCGCTGCGGACTCTGTTCGAGGCGGGGGTGCCGATGGCGCTGGGCGCGGACGATCCGCTGCTGTTCGGGGCGCGGCTGGCCGCCCAGTACGAGATCGCCCGGGACCACCACGGGTTCACGGACGCCGAACTGGCGGAACTGGCACGCCAGTCGGTACGGGGCTCGGCCGCGCCGGAGGATGTGAAGGGGAGGCTGCTGGCGGGGGTGGACGACTGGCTGACCGAGTAACCGGGCACGAGCAGGGGTCGTCCGTCTGGCGTTCGGTGGCGGTGGGCCGGGGCTCGTCCGCGCCCGGCTCCGGGCAGCCGGAGCTCGTCCACGCCCGGCCGCAGGTAGTCGGGGCTCGTCCGCGCCCAACTGCGAGCCGTCCGGGCTAGTCCGCGCCCGGCTCCGGGCAGCCAGGGCTCGTCCACGCCCGGCCGCAGGTAGTCGGGGCTCGTCCGCGCCCAGCTGCGGCCGTCCGGGCTAGTCCGCGCCCGGCTCCGGGCAGCCAGGGCTCGTCCACGCCCGGCCGCAGGTAGTCGGGGCTCGTCCGCGCCCAGCTGCGGGCCGTCGGGGCCTGCCCCCGCCCGGCCGCGTGTCCCGCCCCGCGTCGGGCAGCAGTTCAGCAGATTCCCGCGAGCAGCGTCCGGGCCAGTCGCCGCGCGAAGTCGTCCACCGGTGGACGGGTGCCGGTGCGCGTCGCGTCGTACGCGAACGCCCGCTGCGAGCAGGCGCCCAGCAGGAGCGACGCGGCGGCGAAGGTGTCCGCGTCGGCGCCGAGCGCGCCCTGCGGCCTGCTCGGTGCGCAGGTAGGCGTCGAGGCCCTCGATCGGCAGGTGCGGCCCGGTGCCGAGCTCCCGCATCGCGTCGTCGTGCCGCCGCTTGAGCTGCGTCTGGGCGTACAGCGAGGCGGCGATCGGGAAGCTCTGCTCGTAGAAGAGCGCGGCCTGTCGGGCGATCTCCGTGAGGTTCTCCTCCAGGGAGGCGCGGCCCGGCTCCGTGGCGAGGCCGTGCAGCAAAGGAGTCAGCCGCGGCAGCCGTTCGGACAGGACGCGGATGAAGAGCTCCTCCTTGCTCGCGAAGTGCTTGTACAGCGCGGCCTCGGAGCAGTCGGCTCCCTTGGCGATCTCCCTGGGGTGGTGGCGCGGGCCAGCCCGACGGTCAGCATCAGCTCGTGGGCGGCGTCCAGGATGCGTTCCCGGGCCGGCTTGGCGGACGGCATGGCTGCTCCCGTCGGGGCTTGACGTGTGGGTGAGTACTTACTCACCCTAGAGGAGAGGGCAGTGAGTGAGTACTCACCCACCGGGCTCACCACCAGAGCGCAGAGCGCAGCCACGCCGCCGTGCGGAACGGAGTACGCCATGAAGCTCACCGTCTTCGGTGCCACCGGAGGCATCGGCCAGGAAGTCGTCCGGCGGGCACTCGACGCCGGCCACCAAGTCACGGCCGTCGTCCGGGACCCCGCGCGGCTGTCCGTCACCGGCGAGCGCCTGGAGGTGTTCCGCGCGGACCTGAGCGACCCCGCAGCGGTGCGGGCCCGCGGTGGCCGGGCGGGACGCCGTGCTGTCCGGGCTCGGCGCACGTCGCCGCGCCGACGCCGGGGTCGCGACCAGGCTGACCCGGACGGTACTCGACGCGATGGAGGCGGAGGGCGTGCGCAGGCTGCTGGTCGTCAGTGCCGCCCCGGTCGGGCCCGAGCCGCAGGACGCCGGGCTGCTGGACCGGGGCGTGCGCGGGGTCGTCTCCGCCGTTCTCAAGGACATCTACGCCGATCTGCGCGCCATGGAGGCCGAGCTGGCGCGCAGCGCCACCGACTGGACGGTCGCCCGGCCGCCGCGGCTGCAGGACAAGCCGGTGTCCGGCCGGTACCGGACGGTGGTCGGTGGCTTCCCGTCCAAGGGCCATCCCATGGGCCGCGCCGACGTCGCTCACGCGATGCTCGCGATGACCGGGGACGCGGGGACCGTGAAGCAGGGCGTGGGCATGGCGTACTGACGCCCTGGACTTCGGGCTGCGGCTAGAGGCTGACGCCGACCGTCACCGGTTCGTTGACCAGTGTGACGCCGAAGGCCTCGCGGACGCCGGTGACGACCTCGCGGGCCAGGGCGAGCAGGTCCTCCGTGGTCGCGTCGCCGCGGTTGGTGAGGGCGAGGGTGTGCTTGGTGGAGATGCGGGCGGACCCGGTGCCGTAGCCCTTGGTGAAACCGGCCTTGTCGATCAGCCAGGCCGCGGAGGTCTTGATACGGCCCTCCCCGGCCGGGAAGGCGGGCGGCTCGGCACCGGCACCGAGGCGCTCGTCCACGCGCGCGGAACACCGCGAACTCCTCGTCCGTGAGGATCGGGTTGGTGAAGAACGACCCGGCCGACCAGGTGTCGTGGTCCTCGGGGTCCAGGACCATGCCCTTGCCGGCGCGCAGCTTCAGCACGGTGTCGCGGGCTTCGGTCAGCGGTACCCGCTCGCCGGGCTCCACGCCGAGGGCGCGGGCCGTCTCGGCGTAGCGGAGGGGCGCGGAGAGCCCGTCGGCGTCCTCCAGCCCGAAGCGGACACGCAGGACGACGTACCGTTCGGGCTCCGCCTTGAAGCGGCTGTGGCGGTAGGAGAAGCCGCAGTCGCTGTTGGTGAGGGTGACGGTCTCGCCGGACCTGCGGTCGTACGCGATCACCCTCGGTGATCGTCGAGGAGACCTCCCTGGCCGTACGCGCCGACGTTCTGGATGGGGGTCGCGCCCGCCGAGCCGGGGATGCCGGCCAGGCACTCGACGCCGGCGAGTCCGGCCTCGACGGTGCGGGCGACGGCGTCGGTCCAGATCTCGCCGGCCGCCAGCTCCAGCGTCGTGCCGTCGAGGGAGAAGCCGCGTGTGGCGATGTGCAGGGCGGTGCCGTCGAAGCCCTTGTCGCCGATGACCAGGTTGGAGCCGCCGCCGATGAGCAGCAGGGGCATGCCGGTGTCGTCGGCCTCGCGGACGGCGTCGATCACCCTCGGCGTCGGTCGTGGCCGTGACCAGCCGGGTCGCCGGTCCTCCCAGCCGGAAGGTGGTCAGCGGGGCGGGGGGGCGTCGTGGAGTTCCTGCACGCGCCCAAGACTACGAGACGGCACTGACAGTACGGGGCAGCGGAAACGCCCCGACCGCTCGGCCGGGGCGCTTCCTGTCCTCATATCCGTCCGTACCCGGCCCTCAGCGCAGCCGCTCCCGCACCTCCGCCCAGCTCACCGGGAGCTCGTCGCTCGGTGCCGCCCAGGAGGCGAACTTCGAGTCCCGCATCTGCGCGGACAGCCCGCGAGAGGTCGGCGCGTGGTTGCCGGAGTGGGCGAACGTCTTGAGGGCCTCGGGCGACTCCCAGGCGGACACCGTCCAGAACGTCCGCTTGAAGGGCTCCGCCTTCAGGGAGGCGCCGTACGCTCCGGGCGCGCCCCCGATCTGGCGCCACACGCCCGGCGTGCGCGCCAGGAACTTCAGCGCTCCCCACAGCGTGCGGGTCTCGAAGCGGGAGGCGAAGACGTGGACCTTTGTGGCCTGCGGCGGCCGGTTCGGCACGGTCCAGGGAAGGGTGGGCATGTCGGACTCCTTTCGCTCGTGCCTTGTTTCTCGGGCTGCGTTTGTCGGCCTTGTTTCTCGTGCATGGCTTCTCGTGCGTCGCTTCGCGCTTGGGCGTGCGTCAGCGGGAGGCCGTTTCCCCCGGCCGGGACGAGCACGGGTTCGGCTGTCGGTGCCGGTCCGGCCCCGGGCCCGTCGGTGGACGCCTGGTCGTCCCGGCGGCGGGACGGGATCACGAGGGCCGCGAAGCCTCCGAGAGCGACCACGCCGGCGCCCACCGCGACCGCGGGCCGCAGCCCGTCGACGAAGGACTGCCCGGACTCGTAACCGCCCTGCGCCGCGAAGATCGAGCCCATGATCGCGATGCCGAGCGCGCCGCCCACCTCCCGCAGGGCGTTGTTCGCGCCCGACGCGATGCCCTGCTCCTTCGGGACGACGCTGGACATCACCAGGGCGGAGGCGGGAGCGAAGAACAGGGCCATGCCGATTCCGCTGATGATCAGATGCCGTACGCCATCCCGCGCCGTTCGGCGGGCACAGCGGCCGTCAGCAGGGTCAGCGTCAGCGGCATCATGATCGCCGCGCCGACGCCCTGGACCGCGCGGGCGGCGATGAGCGAGTCGATGCCGGGCGCCAGGGCCGCGGCGGCGGAGGCACCGGTGAAGACGGTGAGGCCGACCACGAAGAGCCTGCGGCGGCCGAAGCGGTCACCGAGGGCCGCGCCGAACATCAGGAGCACCGCGAAGGTGAGCGTGTAGGCACTCACCGTCCATTCCAGGTCGTGCAGCGCCCCGCCCAGGTCCTCGCGGATGGCGGGCAGGGCGGTGGTGACGACGAGATTGTCCAGTGCCGCCATGAAACCGGCGACGCTGGTGATGGCGAGGGCCCAGCCTGCTCCCCCACGACGTGCGCTTTGCTGCGACATCTCTCCCCAGAGGGTGTCCACTGATCGCGATCGATTTGGTTGGTTAGTAATTACTGACTAACTTCGCGGGGCATACGGAAACACCCACCCCGAGCGCGGCGTGCACGCCCTGCGCGCCACACACGCCCGTGCACCCCTACGCACCTGCCTCGTTCCGCCTGACCTGCGCCGAGAGGTGGAGGCCGTCCCAGATCCGGTGTCCGGGCGGGAAGCCCATGCCGGCCAGGGCATTGATGAGCATCCCGTACGCCATGAACGTCGTCGCCTCGTTGACGTCGCCACCGAGGGGCAGGCGCACGGCGTCCCAGAGATCCAGCCAGCCCCCTGCGGACCATCTCGCCGAACGCGTGATCCCCGCCGCCTCCGCCGCCGCGACCGTGACGTACACCTGCAACTGCATCTGGAGCCGCTCGGGCTGCTCGTCGATCAGTCGCGTGTAGCCTCGGCCATGGCCTGCAGGGCCTCTTCGCCGTGCAGACCCTCGGACGACACCTCGAAGACCCGGCGGGTGTCCTGCAGGCAGCGTTCCGCCGCCGCCAGGAAGATCGCCTTCTTGCTCGGGAAGAGCCGAAGAGGTACGGCTGGGAGACTCTCCACCCGCTTGGCGATGGCGTCCGTGGACGTGCCGTAGTAGCCACCCCGGGCGAACTCGCTCGTCGCCGCGCGGATGACACTCTCGCGCCGCTCCTCTGCACTCATCCTGACCATGCGAAGTAAGTTGGTACTCAATCACTAACTACGTCAACGCCAAGAGAACACGTCACAGGACGTCGTACGTCAGGTGCGTCGCGGTCGATGTCCGGGTCACGCCGCGCTGCAGCCAGCGTGCGCGGCGCTCCGCCGGTGAACAGCGGCGTCCCGGCGCCCAGCACCACGGGCGCGAGGTGCAGGGACAGGTCGTCGACCAGCCTGGCGTCTAGCGCCGAGCCGATCGTGGCACCGCCGCCCATGAGGACGACGTCGAGGTCCTTGCCGCCGTCCGACGACGCCGCCTCGGCGCCCGCTCCCCGCGCGGCGTCGAGGGCGTCGGGCAGACCGGTGGTGACGAACGTCCAGTCGAGGTGGGTGAGTCGCACCGACCTGGCCTGCGAACTGGGTCACGACGACGAACGCGGGCTTGCCGACCTCGCCGGCGCCGTAGCCGGACGTGTCGTCCCAGCCGTACGGCCCGTCGACCACGTCGAAGAGCCGGCGGCCGAGGACGACGGCACCCGAGCGGGCGGTCGCCCTCGCGCAGGATCCGGCGGTCGTCGGGGTCGTCGGAGAACGCCCAGGTGTGCAGGGCCTCCCCGCCGGTGCCCAGACCGCTGTCCGGGCCGGGGTCGGGCCCGGTGACGTAACCGTCGAGGGAGAGATCGAGATGTCAGCGATGATTCGGGTCATACAGAACAGACCCGATCCGGCACCCGGACTCATCGCTCACGCACGGCGGGTAGCGGGGATGGGCCCCGGCCGGCCCCCGTCGCCTCCCGGCAGCCCAACCGCCGGGGGACGAGGACCGGCCACCCGGTCTCAGGCGAGTCGTACGACCGCCCGGGACATGCCGAGGACCTTCTGACCGGCGCTGGTGGCCGTGAGGTCGACGCGGACGGTGTTGTCGTCGAGCTTGGCCGCGACCTTGCCGCTGACCTCGATCACGGCACCGTGGTCGTCGTTCGGGACCACGACGGGCCGGGTGAACCGGACGCCGTACTCCACGACCGCGCCCGGGTCGCCGGTCCAGTCGGTGACCACGCGGATCGCCTCGGCCATCGTGAACATGCCGTGCGCGATGACGTCCGGCAGGCCGACCTCCTTGGCGAACTTCTCGTTCCAGTGGATCGGGTTGAAGTCGCCGGAGGCACCCGCGTACCGCACGAGAGTGGCGCGGTTCACAGGGAAACTCGCGCGCGGGCAGTTCGGTGCCGACCTCGACGTCACTGTAAGTGACCTTCGCCGTCATGGGATGCTCACGCCTCCTCGGCCGCGCGGGCCACGAGCTTGGTCCAGGCGGTCACGACGTGCTCGCCGGCCTCGTCGTGGACCTCGCCGCGGATGTCCAGGATGTCGTTGCCCGCCATGGACTTGATCGCCTCGATGGTCGAGGTCACCGTGAGCCGGTCACCGGCCCGCACCGGACGGACGTACGCGAACTTCTGGTCGCCGTGCACCACTCGGCTGTAGTCCAGGCCGAGCTGGGGATCCTCGATGACCTGACCGGCCGCCTTGAACGTGATCGAGAACACGAAGGTCGGCGGAGCGATCACATCCGGATGGCCGAAGCGCCTTCGCGGCCTCCGTGTCCGTGTACGCCGGATTGGCGTCACCCACCGCCTCCGCGAACTCGCGGATCTTCTCCCGGCCCACCTCGTAGGGCTCGGTGGGCGGATAGGTCCGCCCCACGAACGACTGGTCGAGCGCGCCATGGGCTCGCAACCTCCCTGCTGCTCTGTGCGGCTGTGGGTGCCGTCTCGGGTACCGCTGGACCAAACGACACGAGGCCGCCCCCAAACCTCGGGGACGGCCTCGTGTACGAGCCTGTTTTATCGCGTTTCGCGGTGCGCGGTGTGCGCGTTGCAACGCGGGCAGTGCTTCTTCATCTCCAGTCGGTCCGGGTTGTTACGCCGGTTCTTCTTGGTGATGTAGTTCCGCTCCTTGCACTCCACGCAGGCCAGCGTGATCTTCGGGCGGACGTCGGTGGCAGCCACGTGAAGTGCTCCTTGACGAACGGATTGATGGTATTAACGCAGGAAGAGTAGCCGATTGAAGGACCGACCCCGCAATCGGCTACTGAAAGTAGCGGTGACCGGACTTGAACCGGTGACACAGCGATTATGAGCCGCTTGCTCTACCGACTGAGCTACACCGCTGTGATGCGATCGGGCCCCCGCCTTGCGACGGGAACCTTTCACACCAGAGCCCCAAAAACGGAATCGAACCGTTGACCTTCTCCTTACCATGGAGACGCTCTGCCGACTGAGCTATTGGGGCGAGCGATGAAGACAGTACACGGTCGCCCGCCGATCGCCCAAATCCGTTTCGCCGCCCCTGTCCCGGCCCGTCCCACCGCCGCGGGGACGGCAGACCGCACCGGTACGACTATTGCGCTCCTCCGCGCCACGGACTGATCACCGTCCTAGGCTCGACTCACTCTGCGTGATCTTGCGTCCCCCACTGCGCAGTCCGAGCCCAGAGGAGCGCGATGCCCGACAGCCAGCCGCAGCCGCCCCACTCGCCCTCCCCCTCGGGCCCCGCCGACCGCGGCTCGCTCCTGCTGTCCGGGGCGCGGCTCACCGACGGCCGGACCGTGGACGTACGGCTGCACGGCGGGCGCATCGAGGCGGTCGGCACGGCCGGCAGCCTGACGGCGGCCCGCGCATCCGGCCCCGGCACCCGCGTGGACCTCTCCGGCTACCTGCTCCTCCCGGCCCCCGCCGAACCCCACGTCCACGGCGACACGGCGCTCACGGCCGACGCCCCCGGCCCCGTCTCCTACGACCCCCCAGGACGTCCAGCGCCGGGCCACCGAGGCCGCCCTGCTCCAGCTGGGACACGGGGCGACCGCGGTGCGGGCACACGTGCGGGTGGGCGACGTCGCGGGGCTGGGCGCGCTGACCGCCGTGCTGCGGGCGCGCGCGCCGCTGCGCGGGCTGGCCGAGCTGACCGCGGTGGCGATGCCGAGGGTGCTGACCGGGGTGGCCGGGGCCGACGGGTTGGCGATACTGCGGGACGCGGTCAAGATGGGCGCGGACGTGGTGGGCGGGTGTCCGGACCTGGACCCCGATCCGACCGGGTACGCGGAGGCGGCCCTGGAGGTCGCCGCCGAGCACGGCTGCCCGGTCGACCTGCACACGGACGCCGCCGACCCGGTGCGGCTGGCCCGGCTGGCGGCGATGGCGGGCGGGCTGCGCCCGGGAGTGACCCTCGGCCCCTGCGACGGGCTGGGCCGCCTGCCAGCCGACGTGGCTGCCCAGGCCGCCGACCGGCTCGCGGCGGCCGGGGTGACGGTGGTGTGCCTACCGCAGGGCGCCTGCGGCGCCGTCGACCGCCGCGACGGCACCGCTCCGGTACGGCTGTTGCGCGCGGCCGGGGTGCGGGTGGCCGCCGGGAGCGGTGCGCTGCGGGACGTGTCCAACCCGGTCGGGCGCGGTGACCCCCTGGAGGCCGCCTACCTGCTGGCCGCGTGCCACGGGCTGCGCCCGGAGGACGCGTACGACGCGGTGAGCGCGGCGGCGCGGGCGGCCCTGGGTCTTCCCGAGGTACGGGTCGAGGCGGGCTTCCCGGCCGAACTCCTCGCGGTACGCGGGGACCGGCTGGCGGGGGCGTTGTCGCTGGCGTACAGCCGGATCGTGGTGCACCGGGGGCGCGTTGTGTCACGGACCAGCGCTGTACGGGAGTACGGCGACTCGACGACCGCGACGGACCTGGGGCTGCCTCGGCAGGCGCGCGGGGCCTGCGGGGCGTGGGGAGGCCTCCTGACGGAGGGAGCGCGACGCACGTCCGGTGGATGCGGCCGAAGTCGTGCGGCGCGGGCGGCCGTCGGAGCGTACGGTCGAAGACATGCGCATTGTCATCGCTGGTGGTCATGGTCAGATCGCGCTGCGGCTGGAGCGCCTGCTCGCCGCGCGTGGTGACGAGGTGGCGGGCATCATCCGCAAGGCCGAGCAGGCCGACGATCTGCGTGCGGCCGGCGCCGAACCGGTCGTGCTCGACCTGGAGTCGGCCTCGGTCGACGAGGTCGCGGAGCGGCTGCGGGGCGCGGACGCGGCGGTCTTCGCGGCGGGCGCGGGCCCCGGCAGCGGAGCGGCCCGCAAGGACACGGTGGACAAGGCGGCGGCGGTCCTCTTCGCGGACGCGGCGGTCCGGGCGGGCGTACGGCGCTTCGTCGTCGTGTCCTCCATGGGCGCCGACCCGAGCCACCAGGGGGACGAGATCTTCGACGTCTACCAGCGCGCCAAGGGCGAGGCCGACGCGTACGTGCGCTCGCTGGACGAGTTGGACTGGACGATCCTGCGCCCGGGCGCGCTGACGGACGATGCCGGTACCGGCCTCGTACGCCTGGAGGCACACACCGGCCGGGGCCCGGTCCCGCGCGACGACGTGGCCGCCGTACTGGCGGAGCTGGTCGACACCCCGGCCACAAACGGCCTGACCCTGGAGCTGATCAGCGGTTCCACGCCCGTGTCGGTGGCGGTGAAGTCGGTGGCCGGGAACTCGAGGGCGCGGGGCGCCTGGGGCGCGTGAGGCTGCCCCGGCACGCACGGTCAGAACAGCGGCAACTGCCCGGGGAAGTCGGGGACGACGTACCCGTCCAGGGACGGCTGCGCCGCACCGAGCTGCGCCGTGCGACGCGACCCCGGGGCAGGAGACGAGCTCGCCGCTCTCCCGCGTCCCGGGCGGGTCGTGACGCGCGTACCGCCCCGCGACGACGGCGATCTCGCGACGGCACTCGGGACAGGTTCTGCGACGGGAGGACGAGACCATGTCACCAGTCTGCCCGGGCAGCACCCGCAGCGAGAGCCCCTCTCTCGGGGCCGACACTGACGAAGACCCCGTGACCTGCTGTTCCGGGCAGGTCACGGGGTCTTTCGTTCCCGTGTGGCGGCGCCAGGATTCGAACCTGGGAAGGCTGAGCCGGCAGATTTACAGTCTGCTCCCTTTGGCCGCTCGGGCACACCGCCGGGGTTCGCTGCCCGTCGAACCGCTTTTCGGCGGTGCTCCGTGGCAACGACGTAAACAATACCTGATGTGGAGGGGTGCTTCGCCACCCGATTGATCGCCGCTCGGGGGCGGCGGGTGACTAGGCTGGTCCGGATGCGGCCGAGGCCCCCGGCGGGCTCGCCGGCCGCCGTTGTACGCCGGTACGGACCCGATACGCGGCCCGACACGCACCCAGATACAAGGAGCCACAGGACATGGCCGACTCCAGTTTCGACATCGTCTCCGAAGGTCGAGCGGCAGGAGGTCGACAACGCCCTCAACCAGGCCGCCAAGGAGATCTCGCAGCGCTATGACTTCAAGGGCGTGGGCGCCTCGATCTCCTGGTCCGGGGAGAAGATCCTCATGGAGGCCAACTCCGAGGACCGGGTGAACGCTGTCCTCGACGTCTTCCAGTCCAAGCTGATCAAGCGCGGCATCTCGCTGAAGGCTCTGGACGCGGGCGAGCCCCAGCTCTCCGGCAAGGAGTACAAGATCTTCGCGTCGATCGAGGAGGGTATTTCCCAGGAGAACGCGAAGAAGGTGGCCAAGCTCATCCGCGACGAGGGGCCCCAAGGGCGTGAAGGCCCAGGTGCAGGGCGAGGAACTGCGGGTCACCTCCAAGAGCCGGGACGACCTGCAGACCGTGATCGCCCTGCTGAAGGGCCAGGACTTCGACTTCGCTCTGCAGTTCGTGAACTACCGGTGACCTGCTGAGCCGACGGCGCGACCGAGGCGACGAGGCGACGACGCGTTGGACGTCCCCGCGGATGATGAGGGTGTGCACCGAACGGTGCGCGCCCTCATCGTCCGCCGTTCATGTGCCGGATCGTCCACCGGCCGCGGTCCCACCGCCTTCAGTCGCGCGAGTTGCCGAACAGGAGCCGGTAGGCGACCAGGAGCACCAGGGAACCGCCTATCGCCGCCGCCCACGTGGCGCCGTCGTAGAAGTCCTTGCTGACCGGGTGGTCCAGCCAGCGGGCCGATATCCAGCCGCCGATGAACGCCCCCGCGATGCCTATGAGGGTGGTGCCGACGAGCCCTCCCGGGTCGCGGCCCGGCAGCAGGAACTTTGCGATGGCTCCGGCCAACAGTCCGAGGATGATCCAGCCGATAACGGTCATGCCGTGAACCTGCCCTTCTCGCTGTGCCCGCGCTGTCCCAACGCTGTGGGCTCGTTCCTCCGCGCGTCTTCTTGCCGTCTGGGTGGGAGGACGTTCCGATCACGCCCGGTGGTTGCGCTGATCAGCAGGGGTGCGACCCATCACACCTGCGGTTTCGGTCCACGCGGCCAGCTCGAGCCCACCGTTGGCCTCCTCGTACCAGCCCGTGCCGTCGACCCAGGCGCGCAGCCAGTCCGTGAGGCTCGGGGCGTCGACGAACCAGGCCTTGGTCGGCGCTGCCGGGGTCGGGCTCGAAGAGCAGGACGGCGGCCTGCGGGGAGCGGCAGTCCACGCACGCGTACATCGCGCAGCCCCAGTGGGATATCGGCAGGACCCCCTCGGGCCAGGGCCAGTCGGGATCTTTCAGCCCTTCCTCGCGGTTGGCGAGGTACTGGGAGACAGCGGCGGGCTCGCCGGAAGGCGGGCTGTCGAGCAGGGGCAACAGGCCGTACTCGGGGCCGAACCCACCGTCTCCCATCCGCAGGTAGAGCTCGGCGAGCAGTGGGGGCAGGGAGAAGCCCAGGGCGGCCTCGGCACGGGCGGGCGTCGCCTCGTCGACGGGCTCGGGCAGGGAAGCCCAGCCCCACGGACGGGTGTTGCGTGCCTTGTCGGCCACCCGTGCCAGCAACTGCTCGATCTCGGTCATGGGTTCATGATGCAGGTCGCCGCTGACAACCGAGCGGGCCTGTGGACAACCCTTGGGCTGTGAACAGGGCTCCTACCAGCCGGACCGCTGCGTGGAGCCGGTGGCCGTGAACGGCTGGTCCGTCCGCACGATCTCGCGCCCCATCGGGAGCAGCGAGACCGGGATCAGCTTGAAGTTGGCGACGCCGAGCGGAATGCCGATGATCGTGACGCACAGCGCGATGCCGGTGACGATGTGGCCGATGGCAAGCCACCAGCCGGCGAGGATCAGCCAGAGCACGTTGCCGACGCAGGAGGGTGCTCCTCGCGTCGCGGCGCTCCACTGCCGTGTACCCGAAGGGCCACAGAGCGTAGACACCGATGCGGAAGGCCGCGATGCCGAACGGGATTCCGATGATCGTGATGCAGAGCAGCGCGCCCGCGACCAGGTAGCCGAGGAACAGCCAGAAGCCGCTGAGCACGAGCCAAATGACGTTGAGGATGGTCTTCACTGCTGACGACCTGCCATCTTTTCGAGTCGGGCGATTCGCTCCGCCATCGGCGGGGTGGGTGGAGAACATCTTCGAGAGCCCCTGTCCCGGCCGGAAGGGGTTCGCGATCATCATGTGGCTGGCGGTCTCGATCCGGGGCTCCGGGGGCAGCGGGAGCTGCTTCGTGCCCATCTCGAGCTTGCGCAGGGCGCCGGCCAGGGCGATCGGGTCCCCGGTGAGCTGGGCGCCGGAGGCGTCGGCCTCGTACTCCCTGGAGCGGCTGATCGCCAGTTGGATGACGGTGGCGGCGCGAGCGGACCGAGGATCATGATGAGGAGCATGCCCAGCAGACCAGGTCCGTCATCGTCGTTGGAGCGTCCGATGGGGATCAGCCAGGCGAAGTTGACCAGGAACATGATCACGGAGGCCAGGGCGCCGGCGACGGAGGAGATCAGGATGTCGCGGTTGTAGACGTGGCTTAGTTCGTGTCCGATGACGCCGCGCAGTTCCCGCTCGTCGAGCAGGCGCATGATGCCCTCGGTGCAGCACACGGCCGCGTTGCGCGGGTTGCGGCCGGTCGCGAAGGCGTTCGGTGCCTCCGTCGGCGAGATGTACAGCCGGGGCATGGGCTGACGGGCCTGGGTGGAGAGCTCGCGGACCATGCGGTACAGCGCCGGGGCCTCGAACTCGCTGACCGGGCGGGCACGCATCGCGCGCAGGGCGAGCTTGTCGCTGTTCCAGTACGCGTACGCGTTCGTGCCCAGGGCGATGAGGACGGCGACGACGAGCCCCGCTCGGCCGAAGAAGCTGCCGATGACGATGATGAGCGCCGACAGTCCCCCGAGGAGTACTGCGGTCCTGAGCCCGTTGTGCCGGCGGTGCACGGTACGCCCTCCAAGTGGTGCAGCAGGGGAACCCTTTGCTTGCTGGTGTCGCTCGCTGTGGTCGCTTCCTGGTCTCCGATGCCACCGGTGCCGTGGCGTCACGTCCAGTGGACCCTTCCGTACTGGTCAACGCCAGGCGAGGGTCACCAGTTCCCTGGCGCCCACGGCAGCACGCTTCGTCCGTACGGGTGACGGCCAGCGGTGGGCGGCACGCGCGCGTGGAGGTTGGGTACCGCACGCGCCCGTGCCCGAAGCGACCGCCGCTCAGAAGAGCCCGGTGTCTCAGAAGAGCCCGGTGTCCGCGAAACGCAGGATCAGCTGGGGTGCTCCCGGAGGGCGACGGCGAGGACCGCGGGACGGTGATCGCGGCCGTGAGGGGGGCGGGGACGCGGTGCTTCACGGCCGCGCCCTCGGGCGCCCGGAACAGCAGGGGCCGTCCATTGGAGGTAGTAGAACAGCGCGATGACGACGTTGACGGCCATGACGACGGCCAGCCAGCCGAGGCCCGCGTCGACGGCCGCGGAGAAGACGGTGACCTTGGCGAAGAGGCCGATGATGCCGGGCGGCAGTCCGGCGAGGCAGAGCAGGAAGAACGCCAGGAGCAGGGCCGCCAGCGGGTGGGACGCGTGCAGGCCGCGGGTAGTCGGCGACGCGGTTGAGGGACCTCGTGCGGCCCACGAGTGCGGCCACCGCGAAGGCGCCGAGGTTCACCGCGGCGTACATGAGGGCGTAGGCGACGGTGGAGCCGATGGAACGCTCGGGGTCGTCGGAGTACGCGGCGGCGGCGATCGGGACGAGGAGATAGCCCGCCTGACCGACGGACGACCAGGCGAGCAGGCGTACCGCGCTGTACGCGCGCGTGGCCTGCTGGCGGAGGGCCCCACGTTGCCGACCGTCATGGTGAGCGCGGCCAGCGCCGCGAGGGCGGGCCCCCAGACGTCGGCGTAGGACGGGAGGGCGATGACGGTGACGAGGATCAGACCGGAGAAGCCGACCGCCTTGCCGATCACGGACAGGTAGGCCGCGATCGGCAGGGGCGCGCCCACGTAGGTGTCGGGCACCCAGAAGTGGAAGGGCACGGCGGCCGCCTTGAAGGCGAAGCCGACGAGGGTGAGGACGACGCCGGTCTGGACGAGCGTGGTGAGCTGCCCGTCGACGTGCTGGATGCGTTCGGCCACCTGGGTGAGGTAGAGGGTGCCGGTGGAGGCGTAGACGAAGCTGATGCCCATGAGGCTGACGGCGGTCGCGGTGACCGACGACAGGAAGAACTTCAGCGCCGCTTCGGAGGACCGGCGGTCGCCCTGGCGCAGGCCCACGAGGGCGAAGGCGGGCAGCGAGGGCGACCTCCAGGGCGACGATGAGGGTCGCGAGGTCGCGGGAGGCGGGCAGGAGCGCGGCGCCGGCCGCGGAGGAGAGCAGCAGGAACCAGAACTCGCCCTCGGGGAGTCCGGCGGTCGGCGTCCTTCACGGCGGTGACCGAGAGCAGGGCGGTCACGAGGGCGCCGCCGAGGACCAGGAACTGGATGGCGAGGGTGAAGGTGTCCGGCGGTGTAGCTGCAGACGTCGGCGTCGCCGGTCAGGCAGAACGTCGAGCGGTCGCCGTCCACCAGGGGCAGCAGCATGAGCGTGGCGGCGGCGAGTCCGGCGACCGACATCCAGCCGAGCAGCGACTTGCGGGCGTCCTTGACGAAGAGGTCGGTGACGAGGACGACGAGGCCTGCGACGGCCGCGATGGTGGGCGGTGCGGATGGCGAGCCAGTCGACGGACTGGACGAGGTTCTGGGCCAGTGGCGCCGCCACGACCTGGGCCGGGGAGCTCATCGGGTGCCTCCTGAGAGGAGCTGCTGCACGGCCGGGTCGGTCAGCCCGAGGAGGACCTTGGGCCAGAGTCCGGCCACGACGGTGAGGGCGACGAGCGGCGTCCAGGTGGCGAACTCGTACGTGTGAACGTCGGCGAGCTTCGGGACTTCCTGCGCTACGGCGCCCATGCAGACGCGGCGGACCACGATCAGCATGTACGCGGCTGTCAGCAGTGTGCCGAACGCGGCGACGGCCATGAAGGTGAGGAAGGCGGGGCGACTGAGGTCGTCGTGGGGGTCGAAGGCGCCGAACAGGGCGAGCATCTCGCCCCAGAATCCGGCCAGGCCCGGCAGACCGAGCGAGGCGACCGCGGCGAAGGCCAGCAGACCGCCGAGGCGGGGCGCCTTGCCGTACAGGGCGGCCCCGGTCTCCTCGGCGAGGGTGTCGAGGTCGGTGGTGCCGGTGCGGTCCTTGAGCGCGCCGACCACGAAGAAGAGCAGGCCGGTGATGAGGCCGTGGGCGATGTTGGCGAACAGGGCGCCGTTCACGCCGGTCGGGGTCATGGTCGAGATGCCGAGCAGGACGAAGCCCATGTGGCCGACGGAGGAGTAGGCGATGAGGCGCTTGAGGTCGCCCTTCGCGCCCCGCTTGGCGAGGGCCAGGCAGGCCAGGGAGCCGTAGATGATGCCGACGACCGCGAGGGCGGCGAGGTAGGGCGCGAAGGTCTGGAATCCGTCCGGTGCGGCCGGAAGGAGGATCCCGGACGAATCCGTACGTACCCATCTTGAGCAGGACGCCGGCCAGCAGGACCGAGCCGACGGTCGGCGCGGCGGTGTGGGCGTCGGGCAGCCAGCTGTGCAGCGGCCACATCGGGGTCTTGACCGCGAGCCCGATGCCGATCGCCAGAACGGCGATGACCTGCACGGACGTGGTCAGTGACCGGCCGTTGTCAGTGGCGAGTGCCACCATGTCGAATGTGCCCGCCGTGATTCCGATCAGGAGCAGGCCGAGCAGCATGACGACGGAGCCGAGGAGGGTGTAGAGGATGAACTTCCAGGCGGCCCCGGCCCCGTCCCTCGCCGCCCCAGCGGGCGATGAGGAAGTACATCGGGATGAGGACCATCTCGAAGGCGAGGAAGAACAGAATCAGGTCGAGGACCGCGAAGGTCGCGAGCGTGCCGGACTCCAGGACGAGCAGCAGCGCGACGAACGCCTTCGGGCTCGGGCCCGCGGCCCGCGGCGTCAGCCGCTCATGTTGCTGCTTGAAGTACGAGTAGAGCGCGCACAGGAAGGTCAGCAGCGCGGTCAGGACCAGCAGGGGGAGGAGATGCCGTCGATGCCGAGGTGGATGCGCACGCCGAGTGCGGGGATCCAGCTGATGTCCGTGCTGGCCTGCATCTTCGACGGATGGTCGTGGTCGAAGCCGAGCACGAGGACGATCGCGGCGATGAGGACGGCGCCGGTGACGGTGACACCGTGCCGGAGGACCGCCTGGTCGGGCGACTTCCCCTCAGTCCGGGCGGGGCCGGCAGGAGAGCGGCGGCGGCGCCCAGGAGCGGGCCGACGACGATCAACGCCAGAAGGAACTGCATCACGGACTCGTTGATATCGATCACGCCTGCTCACGCTCCCGTGGCGACGAGGACGGCGGCGACCGTGAGGACGACGGTGCCGGCGAGCAGCGCGCTCACACAGGTCTGCACATTGCCGGTCTGGGCCCGGCGTACGGCGGCCCCGAGCCAGCGGGGCAGGGTGCCCGCCCCGCGCACGTAGGTGTCGACGACCTCGCGGTCGAGGAACCGGACGAGGCTCGCGCCGGCCTGCACCGGGCGGACGAAGAGGGTCCGGTACACCGCGTCCAGGTGGAAACCGACGGCCGCGTGCCGGTGCAGCGGCCCCAGCAGGAGCCGTCCGGGGTCCGACGGGTCGGGGGCATAGGCGATGTCTCCGTAGGCGGGCTTGTGGCTCGCGATGGCCTCGGCCTCCACGAGGGCGGCGTCGCCCTCCGGGTGGGCCGCGACGGCGCCCAGCGGGGTGCGGTCCGCGAGCGCCGTGGTGTGGCGCCATGCGGCGTAGGTGACGATGCCGCCGACCAGGGCCACACCCGTGCCGAGCACGGAGGTGGTCAGGGTTGAGTAGGTCCTGTCCGTCGAACCAGTCGGGCAGCAGACGGAAGGCGAGTCCACCGAGGGCGAGTGAGGGGATGGCCAGGGCCCAGAGCACGGCGTTCATGACCACCGGCTGCCTGCCGTGGTCGGGGGCCTCGGCGCCCCGCCCGCGGAAGGCCAGCAGCCACAGACGCGTCGCGTACGCGGCGGTGAGCACGGCCGTGAGCAGGCCGGCGACGAGGACGGTCCAGCCCGCGGCACCTGGCGCGTGCTCGGTGTGACCGGTGACGACGTGCTCCGCGGCGACGAGGACGGACTCCTTGGAGAAGAAGCCACTGAAGGGCGGGATCGCGGCGAGGGCCAGCAGCGCCACGGTCATCGTCCAGTAGGCGTCCGGTACGCGGTCGCGCAGGCCCCGCATCCGGGACATGGCGGCCAGCGAGTTGGTGCCGGCCGCGTGGATGATCACGCCGGCGGCGAGGGAACAGCAGCGCCTTGAAGGCGCCGTGCGAGATGAGGTGGAAGACGGCGGCACCGCGGTCGCCGGCGGCGAGAGCACCGGTCATGTAGCCGAGCTGCCCGATGGTCGAGTAGGCGAGGACGCGCTTGATGTCGTCCTGGGCGAGCGCGGCGAGCGCCGAGCCGACCATCGTGACCGCGCCATGACGGCGAGGACGACCATCGCGGCGTGCGAGGCCTGGAAGAGCGGAAGGAGCCGGGCGACGAAGTAGACACCGGCGGCGACCATCGTCGCGGCGTGGATCAGCGCGGAGACGGGTGTCGGGCCCGCCATCGCGTCGGGGAGCCAGGTGTGCAGCGGGAACTGCGCCGACTTGCCCGCGACACCGGCCAGGAGCAGCAGGGCGATCAGCGTCGGGTGGTCGAGCGAGCCGTTCGCGACCGCGCCGAGGATCTTGGTGATGCGGAAGGAGCCGGTCTCGGTGGCCAGCGCCAGCAGGCCGATCAGGAAGGGCACGTCACCGAGCTTGGTCACCAGGAAGGCCTTGAGGGAGGCGGCGCGGGCCTCCGGGGTCTCCCAGTAGTGGCCGACCAGGAAGTACGAGCAGATGCCCATGATCTCCCAGCCGACCAGCAGCACCATCAGGTCGCCGGAGTAGACGACGAGGAACATGGCGGAGGTGAAGAGGGAGACGAGAGCGGCGTACGAGGGGTAGCGCGGGTCGTCGCGCAGGTAGCCCGTCGAGTAGATCTGCACACAGGTGGCGACGGTGCCGACCAGTACGGCGACGAGGGCGGCGAAGCCGTCGATGTGCAGGGCGAGTTCGATGGGGACGGAACCGGTGGGCGTCAGTTCCGTGACGGCGTCGACGGCCCGCCCGCCGCCCTGGCGGGCCGCGACCACTACGGCGAGGACGAGGGCCGCCAGCGTCGGCAGGACGGCGAGCGGGCGGACGAATCCGGGCGCGGTACGGCCGAGCAGGAGACCGGCGGCTGCCCCGGAGGAAGGGGAGGAGGGGGACGAGTACGGCGAGGGTGGTCGTGGTCACGCGGTGGCCTCAGCCTTCTCGGCGGCCGTCCCGGTCGCGGGGGCATCGGTGTCGGGGCCGTCCGGCTCGTGACCCTCGGCGGTGTCTCGGAGCTTGTCGATGTCCGAGGTGCCGCGGTTGCGGTGGACGGCGAGCACGATCGCCAGGCCGATGCCGATCTCGGCGGCCGCGATGGCGATCGTGAACAGGGTCAGGGCCTGGCCGGAGTGCAGGGTCTCCTCGGCGGCCTTGTTGAGCCAGACGTCGAAGGCGACGAGGTTGAGGTTGACGGCGTTGAGCATCAGCTCGACCGACATCAGGACCAGGATCGCGTTGCGGCGGGCGAGGACGCCGTACAGGCCCGTGCAGAACAGGAGGACGGAGAGAACGGCGGGATAGGCAAGGTGCATCAGCGGACACCACCCTTGTCGGCACCGTTCGGGTCTGCGGGCGGGTCGGTTTCGGTCGTACGGCCGGCCTCGGCTGCACGGCCCGTGTCGGCTGCACGGCCGGTGGCGGCTGTGCGGCCCGACCCGGCCGCGCGGTCCGCCTTGGCCTTGCGGGACAGGACGATGGCGCCGACCAGGGCGGCGAGGAGGAGGACGGAGAGGGCCTCGAAGGGGAGGACCCAGTTCTGGAAGAGGCTCGCTCCGGTCACGGCTGTGGAGCCGGCGGCCGGGCCGTCCAGGTCGATCCAGGTGGTACGGAAGGCGTCGACGACGACCCACACCAGGGCCGCGGCGGCGGCCACGGCCACGGTGAGGGCGGCCCAGCGATTGCCGGAGTCCGCGTCCGGGGACCGGCCGATGGGCGCCCTGGTGAGCATCAGGCCGAACAGGATGAGGACGACGACGGCACCGACGTAGATGAGGACCTGAACCCACGCGATGAACTCGGCGGTGAGCAGGAGGTACTCGACGGCGAGGCCGCCGAGGGCCACGACCAGCCACAGGGCGGCGTGGACGAGCTGCCGGGTGGTGACGGTGACGACGGCCGCGCCGAGGGTGACGAGGCCGACGAGGAGAAAGGCGATCTCGACGCCGGTCGGGGAGAGGAAGCCGTGGGATCCGGCGGCGCCGGTCGTGGAGTCCGCGGCGAGGTGAAGGTGACCGACGGTCGTTGCGAGGGTCATTCCCGGCCCTCCTGATCCGGCTGGTCTCCCGTGGTCCGGGGCTTCGACCGATCCGACGTCGGCCCGGGCTGGTCCGTCTGCTGCTTGGAGTCGCCCATCGGGCGGGTGGGCTGCTCGGCGGCGCGAGCCTGCTCGTCGGCGTGCGGTTCGGTCGCCCGGGCCGCCTGCTGTCGAGTCGTCTCCTGTTGGGCCGTCTCCTGCTGAGCGGCCAGCTTGTCGGCGGTCTTGCGGGCGGCGGCGAGTTCCTTCGGTTCCTCCGCGCCGGGGTCGAGGGCGGGCGGGGCCGGAACCGTCCACATCCACTCGCGGAGCTTGTCGCGTTCGTGGGTGAGGTCACGGATGTCGGTCTCGGAGTACTCGAACTCCGGGGACCAGAACAGGGCGTCGAAAGGACAGACCTCGATGCAGATACCGCAGTACATGCACAGGGAGAAGTCGATGGCGAAGCGGTCCAGGACGTTGCGGCTGCGGTCGCGTCCGCCGGGGGTCGCCGCCGGGATCGTCTCCTTGTGGGAGTCGATGTAGATGCACCAGTCCGGGCACTCGCGGGCGCACAGCATGCAGACCGTGCAGTTCTCCTCGAACAGGCCGATCACACCGCGGGTACGGGGCGGGAGCTCGGGCTGGACGTCCGGGTACTGCTCGGTGACGGTCTTCTTCGTCATCGTGCGCAGGGTGACGGCCAGACCCTTGGCCAGGCCGCTGCCGGGAATCGACAGGCGGGACATGGTTACTGAATCACCACCTTGACGATGCCGGTGAGGGCGATCTGGGCGAGGGACAGGGGGACGAGGAGCGTCCAGGAAAGTCTCTGGAGCTGGTCCTCGCGCAGGCGCGGGTAGGTCACGCGCAGCCAGATCACGACGAAGGCGAGGACGGCCGTCTTCAGCAGGGTCCACACCCAGCCGAGGCCGTCGGCGCCCCAGGGGCCGTGCCAGCCACCCAGGAAGAGGACGGTGGTCAGGCCGCACAGGACGACGATCCCGGCGTACTCGGCGAGGAGGAACAGGGCGAAGCGCAGGCCGGTGTACTCGGTATAGGCGCCGAAGATGATCTCCGAGTCGGCGACCGGCATGTCGAAGGGGGGCCGTTGCAGCTCGGCCAGCCCGGCGACGAAGAAGACGATCGCGCCGACGATCTGCCAGGGCAGCCACCACCACTCGAAGGCGTCGAGGATGCCGACGAGCGAGACGGTGCCGGCCGCCATCGCGACCGAGGCCGCCAGTGAGCAGCATCGGGAGTTCGTACGCGAGGAGCTGGGCGGCGGTCCGCAGGCCGCCGAGGAGGGAGTACTTGTTGGCGGAGGCCCAGCCGGCCATGAGCGAGCCGAGGACGCCCACGCCCATGACGGCGAGGACGAAGAGATGCCCGCGTCGACGACCTGGCCGACCGCGCCCTCACCCGGGCCGATGGGGATGGCCAGGAGAACCAGGAGGTACGGCAGGAGGGCCACGGCGGGAGCGAGCTGGAAGATGCGGCGGTCCGCGTCGGCGAGGACCACGTCCTCCTTCTGCGCGAACTTCACGCCGTCCGCGACGAGCTGGGCCCAGCCGTGGAAGCCACCCGCGTACATCGGGCCGAGGCGGCCCTGCATGTGAGCCATCACCTTGTGCTCGGTCTGGCCGACGATCAGGGGGAAGGTGAGGAAGACGACGAAGACGACGAGGAGGCGCAGGGTGACGTCGAGCGCGTCGTTCACTGCGGGCCTCCTGGGGTTCGGGCGGTTGTGGTTCCTGGGGGTGCCGGAGTCGTCGGGGGCGTCCTGCTCGGGTTCGGCTCCCGTCCCTGCCGGGTTCGGGTCCTGCCCCTCGCCCGGGTCCCGGGTCCTGTCCGTGTTCCGGCTCCAGTGCCTGCCCCGGCTCCTGCACGGCTTCTCTTCCGCCCTGTCGTCCGGGGTCCCGCTCGCCCCGGGTTCCGCCCCGTCACGCGACTTGGGCTCGGCCTCGTCGAAGGCAGGGCGGGCGTGGTGCCACGGGGCATCCGGGCTGCGCGGTGTGGAGGGGGCTGTCTGCGGGGCCGGTTCCTCCGTGCGTGGGGACGTGGCGGTGTCGTCGCCGACAGGGGTGGCGGAGTCGGCGGCCGTCTCGTCCGGCGTCCCGGTGTCGGAGGCGGAGCGCGTGCTCGCCGAGCCCTCGGACGCACCCCCGGGCCCGCCGGGGTCCCCCGGTGCCGCCCGTTCCTGCTCGCTGCGACGCCGAGCCCTCACCGGCCGTCGTCTCCGCCGTGGGCTCGTCCGTCGTAGCGCCCGTCCGCTGGGACGCGGAGCCCTCGCTCGCGCTGCGCGCACGCCGGGCCGGCGGGGCGGCCGAGGGTTCGGCGGCCGGCGCCGTCTGGCTGGCGGAGCCCTCCGCCGCCGTGCGGGAGCGGCGGGGAGTGGCGGGGGCGTCGGTGCCAGGCGCCGTCTGGCCGGCGGAGCCCTCCGCCGCCGTGCGGGTCCGACGGGCCGGGCGGTCACCCGCCGCGCGGGCCGGACGCTCCCCGGCCGCGCGCCCCGCCCCGCGTGCCGGGCGGGCCGGAGCGGGAGGCAGCTGGCCCTTCAGCGGGCCCCACTCGTTGGGGTCGGGGACGCCCGGCGGCAGCATCTGGCGGCGCCGGGGACCGCCGTGATCGGACTCGCCCGGCTCCTTGGCCCCGGGCCAGGCCTTCGCGACGCGGGCCGCGAGGACGAAGTCCTTGCGCAGGGGTGTCCCTCGAAACCCTCCGGCAGGAGCAGGTGGTCCAGCGCAGGGTGGTCCTCGAAGGCGACGCCGAACATCTCGTGGGTCTCGCGCTCGTGCCAGGCCGCGCCCGCGTACACCGCGACGGCGGTGGGCAGGACCGGGGTCTCGTGCGGGACCGTCGTACGCAGCAGCAGTCGGCGTACGGGGCCGAGGGCCACGACGTGCGCCGCGACGCGGAAACCCGTGCCCGGTTCGTCGACCGCGCTCAGCCAGTCGAAGTACGTGCAGCCCAGCCGGTCACGCGCCGTCTCCAGGGCGCAGATCCAGGACGCCGACGGCACGTCCACGGTCAGGACGTCGTACGACTCCTCGGCCGTGGCCTGTGCGCCGAAGAGTTCCTCGGCATCGGCGGGCAGCCAGCCGACCGCGGTCATCGGCCCTCCCCGAACCCGAGGCCCGGTCCGCGGCGGAGCCCGAGCCCGCGCCCGGGGCCGAGGTCGACCCGGGGGCCGAGGCAGCGCCCGGGGCCGAGGTAGAGGTCGACCCGGGGGCCGAGGACGCGTCAGCGGCAGGTGGCCGCACCAGGCCGCTCTGCAGCGCGGCCGTCGACGGCCGGGGCGACGTGCCGTACCGCTCGCCCAGCGACTCCCGCGCGATCTTCTCCTGGAGCTTCAGGGATCCCCTGGAGCAGCGCCTCGGGGCGCGGCGGGCAGCCGGGGACGTAGACGTCGACGGGAATGATCTGGTCGACGCCCTTCGTCACGGAGTAGGAGTCCCAGTAGGGGCCGCCGCAGTTGGAGCAGGCACCGAAGGAGATGACGTACTTCGGCTCGGGCATCTGCTCGTACAGGCGCTTGACGGCCGGCGCCATCTTGTCGGTGACCGTGCCCGAGACCACCATCAGGTCGGCCTGGCGGGGGCCCGGCGCGAACGGGATGACGCCGAGCCGGATGAAGTCGTGGCGCGCCATCGACGCGGCGATGAACTCGATCGCGCAGCAGGCGAGGCCGAAGTTGAAGACCCACAGGGAGTACCGGCGGCCCCAGTTCAGGACGACCTTCATCGGCTCCGGCGCGAGACGGGCGAGCGCGCCGAGCCGCTTGGGCTCCGGGAGCAGCACGGGTCCGGCGGGGTTCGGATCGGCG
This sequence comes from Streptomyces thinghirensis, assembly GCA_021502835.1. The sequence continues at coordinate 7,653 of JAKFGP010000040.1, read as the reverse complement.
GGGTTCGGGTCGGCGGGGTTCACGTCCACGACAGGACGCCCTTCCTGTATGCGTACAACAGACCCACGGCGAGGAATCCGAGGAAGATGAACATCTCCACGAGGGTCGTCGCGCCGTAACCAGGATCGGCGAAGACCGTCGCCCAGGGGAAGAGGAAGATCGAGTCGACCGCGAAGATGACGTAGAGGAACGCGTAGACGTAGTAGCGGACCTGGGTGTGGGCCCAGCCGTCGCCGACGGGGTCCACCCCGCACTCGTACGTCAGCAGCTTCTCGGGGGTCGGTACCACGGGCCGCAGCAGGTGCCCGGCCCCGAATGCGACGGCGACGAAGAGCACGCCCACGACGGCGAGCAGCCCGACGACCGAGTAGGACTGGAAATAGTCCGCGGCGAGTCCGACGGTCGGTTCCGGCACGTGCGTTCCTCGCTCCCTGTCCTGAACGCTGCTGTTCGACGATCTGTGCATCTGTGCGTACGGGAGTCTAGGGCCTGATAAAGAGACGGTAAGCAGCCCGTCACACCTTGGGACGCGGGGGTGGGGTTTTCCTCAGTGCATCCCGGCGGTCCACCTCATGGCGCGGCGCCGCGCCGCACGGCACGCTGACGCGTATGACCGAACGCCTCTCGACATCGAATCCCGCCGGGGCTACCGGCGCAGCGACCGGAGACCGCCTGCCGCCGGCCCCGTTTCGCCTACGACCGGCACACCTGGAAGGAGATCGCCCACCTGCTGGCGAATCTCCCGGCGGCGCTGCTCGGATTCGTCTACGTCGTGACGATGCTGGGCGTGGGCGCCGGGTTGACGGTCACGGTGATCGGGTTCCCGCTGCTGGCGGCCGGCCTGCTGGGTGCGCGGCAGTTGGGCAAGTTGGAGCGGGCGCGGGCCCGTGCACTGCTCGGGGTGCGGGTGGACGAGCCGAGCCCGCTGCCCTTGCGGGGCAAGGGCGGGTTCTTCCACAGTTGTGGATGGCGCTGAAGGATCCGGTGGGCTGGCGCACGGTCCTGTACGACTTCATACGGCTCCCCTGGGGCATCCTCACCTTCGTCATCACGCTGACGTCGTTGTTCGTACTGTGGCCGGTGCTGCCCTTCATCGCGCGGGGTCTGGCCAACGCGGACCGGGCGATGGTGCGCGGCCTGCTGTCCCCGTCCGACGAGCTGGAGCGGCGGATCGCCGAGCTGGAGTCGGACCGGGGGGTCGTGGTCGACACGGCCGCCGCCGACCTGCGGCGCATCGAGCGCGACCTGCACGACGGGCACAGGCCCGCCTGGTCAACCTGGCCATGGGACTGGGTCTGGCCAAGGAGAAGCTCCTGGAGGACCCCGACGCGGCGGCGGCCATGGTCGACGAGGCGCACGGCGAGGTGAAGCTGGCCCTGCAGGGAGCTGCGGGACCTGGCGCGCGCATCCATCCCGCCGTGCTGACCGACCGCGGCCTGGACGCGGCGCTCTCCTCGGTCGCCTCCCGCTGCACCGTGCCGGTCAAGGTGACCGTCGACCTGACGGAGCGCCCCGGCGGCGGCCATCGAGGGCATCGCCTACTTCACCGTCTCGGAGCTGCTCCAGAACGTCAGCAAGCACAGCGCGGCGAGGTCAGCCTCGTGGAGGTGTGGCGGTCGTCCGACCGACTGCTCATACAGGTGGAGGACAACGGCCGCGGAGGCGCGCGCCTCGACGGTGGTACGGGGATGAAGGGCCTCGCCGACCGGCTGACCGCCGTCGACGGTCTCTTCGTCGTCGACTCCCCGGAGGGCGGCCCGACGACGGTGACGGCCGAGCTGCCGTGGCGCGACCGGGAGGACGCCAACTCCGCCTCAGTGCCGCGGGCCCGAGGTAACAGACGACGAGGCAGCTGTCGGGGGCCATCTCCCGGTCCGAAAGGGCTCTCCGGGGGGGGTGGGGAAAACCCCCTTGAGACGCCGACGAGCTCCATGGCCCGTGGATGTGCGGTCGACGAGGGGTGGGTTACGACAGCACAGCCGTACGACGAGGAGAAGGACGGCACCGATGGCCACGGAATACGGACAGGGTTACGGGTTGGAAAGCGGGCCCGGCTTCCCCGGGGACACCGGTGCACGACGTCACCGGCTGCCGGCGGGGCTGCGGGCACCGTTCGAGGCACGCAGCTGGCGCGAGTTCGGCTATGTGCTGCTCAGCCTGCCGATCGGCATCCTGTTCTTCACGTACGCCGTCACGATGACGTCGCTGGGAGCGGGCCTGCTGGTGACGTTCCTGGGTGTCCCGGTGCTGGCGGCGGCACTCGCCGGGTGCCGCGGCTTCGGCGCGATGGAACGGGCGCGGGCCCGTGCCCTGCTGGGTCTCCGGGTGTCCGACCCGGAGCCGCTGCGGCTGAAGAAGCAGGGCGCGATGGGATGGATAGGTGCCGTGCTCAAGAGCGGCACCTCCTGGCGGAGTTTGCTGTACGCGGTGCTGCAGTTCCCGTGGTCGGTGTTCTCGTTCGTCGTGGCCGTGAACGTCTGGGCGGTCGGCTGGGCGATGCTGACTGTACCCGCTGTGGTTCTGGGTGTTCCCGATGTACGCCGGCCAGGACGGGCTCCAGCTGTACGGCGACGAGACGCACCGGATCTGCTGGACAACCCCTTCGAGATCACCGTGACCGCGCTGGTCGGGCTGCTGTTCACGCTGGCGACGCCGTGGATCGTCCGGGCACTGACCACGGTGGACCGGCTGATGGTGCACGGGCTGCTCGGACCGTCGCGGCTGGCGACGCGGGTGGTGGAGCTGGAGTCGGACCGCGGGGTCGTGGTCGACACTGCCGCCGCCGACCTGCGGCGCATCGAGCGCGACCTGCACGACGGGGCGCAGGCCCGCCTGGTCAACCTGGCCATGGATCTGGGCCTCGGCCAAGGAGAAGCTGCGGGGAGGACCCGCGGGCGGCGGCGGTCATGGTGGCCGATGCGCACGGCGAGGTGAAGACGGCGCTCCAGGAGCTGCGGGACCTGGCCCGGGGCATCCATCCCGCGGTCCTGACCGACCGCGGTCTGGACGCGGCGCTCTCCTCGGTCGCCTCGCGCTGCACCGTGCCGGTGCGGGTGGAGGTCGACCTGGCGGAGCGGCCGGCGTCGGCGATCGAGGGGATCGCGTACTTCACGGTGTCGGAGCTGCTGCAGAACATCAGCAAGCACGCGCGGGGCCACGTCGGCCGCCGTGGAGGTCTGGCGGGTGGAGAACCGGCTGATGCTCCAGGTCGTGGACAACGGCGTGGGCGGGGCGGCTGCGTCGGCCGGGTCGACTGGCGGGACTTGCGGAGCGGCTCGACGCGGTGGACGGGATCCTCGTGGTGGACCCGCCGGCCGGCGGACCGACGCGGGTGACGGCGGAGCTGCCGGCGGAACGAGCCGGTGGCCGGGTAATCGCCGCGGGGAGCCCTGGGGAGCCAGCGCGGCGGGAGCCTGCCGCGGGAGCCACCCCTGAGACGGTCGCACCATCGACCGACAGCCTGATCTCCCTCCGGCTCCCGCCTCCTTCCTCGAGGGCTGGAGGCGTGATCGAAAAACCGGCCACCGAGCGGCCGGACCCGGACTGGTGTCCCCGCTCGTCCCGGCTCTTCCCGCTCTCTTCCCATTGCCCGAACGCATCTGGCTCCGATGCTGGAATGCTGGACCTGTCGCACGGACGGCCCGTGGACGCGGCGTGGGCCGCGCGGCCGCGGGGTGGGCGGGCTGTGGGGGGCCGAGGATCGTGGAGGACAGGGTGCGGGTGGTCATCGCCGAGGATTCAGTAGTTGCTCCGAGAGGGGCTGACCCTGGTTGCTGACCGACCGTGGGCACGAGGTCGTGGCCGGTGTCGGCGACGGCGAGGCACTGATCAAGACAATCACCGAGCTGGACGCGCAGGGCGAGCTGCCGGACGTCGTGGTGGCGGACGTACGGATGCCGCCGACGCACACCGACGAGGGCGTGCGCGCGCCTCGGTGCAGTTGCGCAAGGCTCACCCGGGCCTCGGCGTACTGGTGCTGTCCCAGTACGTGGAGGAGCGGTACGCCACGGAGCTGCTGGCCGGTTCCAGTCGCGGCGTCGGTTATCTGCTCGCAGACCGGGTGGCCGAGGTACGGGAGTTCGTGGACGCGGTGGTGCGTGGCGGAGGGCGGTACGGCGCTGGACCCGGAGGTCGTCGCGCAGTTGCTCGGGCGCAGCCGCAAGCAGGACGTGCTGGCGGGACCACCCGCGGGAGCGGGAGGTTCTGGGGCTGATGGCCGAGGGCCGGACGAACTCCGCGATCGCCCGCCAGCTCGTCGTGAGCGACGGGGCCGTCGAGAAGCACGTCAGCAACATCTTCATGAAGCTGGGGCTGTCCCCGAGCGACGGTGATCACCGGCGGGTGCTCGCCGTGCTGACGTATCTCAATTCCTGAGATCAGCGGTCCACCCGTCGTTCCCAGGCCGCCGGCCCGGTGGCTCTGGGTACTCATCCGAACGAATGAGAAACCAACGCACGAGCAGGGTGCGTCTTCACGATTGTCACTAACGCCGGGGGGCGGGAAAACGTGGAGTTCAGGGGCGACGGGCCATCTCCGAGGTCGTGTCCATCATGCGAATGTCCACCGGAAGTCAACACTGGGACGTAGGGTTGATCCCGGGACGGTCGGTGGGAGACCGGTCCCCGGACAGCCGCCTCGAGGGAGGTCCAGTTCAGTGACCAGCCAGGTCAGCAGCCCAGCGGGAGCAGGCCGACGGAACCGTCGTAGGAGAGCAGCAAACCGGTCGGGGCGAAGGACGTCCGCCGGTTGGACCGGGTGATCATCAGGTTCGCGGGGGACTCGGGTGACGGGATGCAGCTCACCGGTGACCGTTTCACTTCGGAGACCGCGTCGTTCGGCAACGACCTCTCCACCCTGCCGAACTTCCCCGCCGAGATCCGGGCACCCGCCGGAACCCTCCCAGGCGTCTCCTCCTTCCAGCTGCACTTCGCCGACCACGACATCCTCACCCCCGGCGACGCCCCCAACGTCCTCGTCGCCATGAACCCAGCCGCCCTCAAAGCCAACATCGACGACCTGCCCCGCGGCGCGGAGATCATCGTCAACACCGACGAGTTCACCAAACGGGCCATGCAGAAAGTCGGCTACACCACCTCACCCCTGGAAGACGGCTCACTCGACGGCTACCACCTGCATCCGGTGCCGCTGACCACGCTGACCGTGGAAGCCCTCGAGGAGTTCGACCTCACCCGCAAGGAAGCCGAGCGCAGCAAGAACATGTTCGCGCTCGGGCTGCTGAGCTGGATGTACCACCCGGCCCACCGAGGGCACCGAAAAGTTCCTGAAGGCCAAGTTCGCGAAGAAACCCGACATCGCCGCCGCGAACATCGCCGCCTACCGGGCCGGCTGGAACTTCGGCGAGACCACCGAGGACTTCGCCGTCTCCTACGAGGTCGCCCCCGCCGCCACCGCGTTCCCGCCCGGCACCTACCGCAACATCTCCGGGAACCTGGCCCCGGCCTACGGCCTGATCGCCGCCTCCCGCCAGGCCGACCTGCCCCTCTTCCTCGGCTCCTACCCCATCACCCCCGCCTCCGACATCCTCCACGAGCTGAGCCGGCACAAGAACTTCGGCGTGCGCACCTTCCAGGCCGAGGACGAGATCGCCGGCATCGGCGCCGCACTCGAGCCGCGTTCGGCGGCTCCCCGGCCGTGACCACCACCTCCGGGCCCGGCGTGGCACTCAAATCCGAGACGATCGGGCTCGCGGTCTCCCTGGAACTGCCGCTTCTGGTGGTCGACATCCAGCGCGGCGGCCCCTCCACCGGCCTGCCGACCAAGACGGAACAGGCCGACCTGCTCGAGGCCATGTACGGGCGCAACGGCGAGGCACCCGTCCCCGTCATCGCCCCCCGCACCCCGGCCGACTGCTTCGACGCCGCCCTGGAAGCCGCCCGGATCGCGCTGGCCTACCGCACCCCCGTCTTCCTCCTCTCCGACGGCTACCTCGCCAACGGCTCGAACCGTGGCGGATCCCGGAACCGGACGAGCTGCCCGACCTCCCGGTGCGCTTTGCGCAGGGCCCGAACCACACCCTGGACGACGGCACCGAAGTGTTCTGGCCCTACAAACGCGACCCGCACACCCCTCGCCCGCCCCTGGGCCGTCCCGGGCACCCCCGGCCTGGAACACCGCATCGGCGGCATCGAAAAGCAGGACGGCACCGGGAACATCTCCTACGACCCGGCCAACCACGACTTCATGGTCCGCACCCGCCAGGCCAAGATCGACGGCATCCACGTCCCCGACCTGGACGTCGACGACCCGGACGGAGCGAAGACCCTGGTCCTGGGCTGGGGATCCACCTACGGGCCGATCACCCGCCGCCGTGCGCCGGATCCGCAAGGAGGGCGGCGAGATCGCCCAGGCCCACCTGCGCCACCTCAACCCCTTCCCGAACAACCTCGGCGCGGTGCCGAAGAGTTACGACACGGTGGTGATCCCCGAGATGAACCTCGGCCAGCTCGCCACCCTCGTCCGGGTGAAGTACCTGGTCGACGCCCAGTCGTACAACCAGGTCAACGGCATGCCGTTCAAAGCGGAACAGCTCGCCACCGTCCTGAAGGAGGCCATCGATGCCTGAGACGTCCACGGAAGAGAAGCTGACGGGCACCGGCACGAGCACGATCGAGGTGCTGTCCTCGTCCCCAAGGCCGAGGGCAAGCAGTCCATGAAGGACCTCAAGTCCGATCAGGAAGTGCGTTGGCGCCCCGGCTGCGGCGACTACGCCGTCCTCGCCGCCGTGCAGGGCTTCATGCCCCAGCTCGGACCTGGCGAAGGAGAACATCGTCTTCGTCTCCGGCATCGGCTGCTCCTCCCGCTTCCCGTACTACATGAACACCTACGGGATGCACTCCATCCACGGCCGCGCCCCCGCCATCGCCACCGGACTCGCCACCTCCCGCCGCGACCCGTCCGTCTGGGTCGTCACCGGCGACGGCGACGCCCCTCTCCATCGGCGGCAACCACCTCATCCACGCCCTGCGCCGCAACGTCAACCTCAAGATCCTCCTCTTCAACAACCGCATCTACGGCCTCACCAAAGGCCAGTACTCCCCCACCTCCGAGACCGGCAAAATCACCAAATCGGACGCCGATGGGATCACTGGACGCACCCCTTCAACCCCGTCTCCCCCGCCCTCGGCGCCGAAGCCTCCTTCGTCGCCCGCACCGTCGACCCGGACCGCAAACACCTCACCGAGGTCCTGCGCCAGGCCGCCGAACACCCCGGCACCGCCCTGATCGAGATCTACCAGAACCGCAACATCTTCAACGACGGCGCCTTCGACACCTCAAAGACAAACAACAGGCCCAGGAAGCGGTCATCCGCCTCGAACACGGACAACCGATCCGCCTCGGCACCGACGCCCAAAGGCGTCGTACGCGACCCGCAGACCGGAGACCTGAGGTCGTCACCGCTCCCATCAACAGCCTACATCCTCGTCCACGACGCCCACGCCACCTCCCTCCACCACCGCCTTCGCCCTGTCCCGCCTCGCCGACCCGGACACCCTGCACCATACCCCCATCGGCGTCCTGCGCTCCGTCGACCGACCCGTCTACGACACCCTCATGACCGACCAGCTCGACACCGCCATCGAACACAACGGCAAGGGCGATCTCGCCACACTCCTCGCCGGCAACGACACCTGG
>JAKFGP010000004.1 GCA_021502835.1 Streptomyces thinghirensis | reverse complement strand
AGTTCGACCAGCTTTCCGCCCGGCGTGGAGCGGGTCGCGGGTGGCGCGTCGGGCCGCAGCACCTCACCCCCGCCTCCGGCAGGGGACTTGGCGTCGCGCAACGCGCGCCGCAGCTCCACGACGCGAGGTCCTGCCCGGCCCGGCCGCGCGGGCACGGACGCGACGCGGCGGGCACGGGCTCCCTTTGGCGCGCGCGCGCCAGTGCCGTGCGCCGCGTCGCCCGGAGCCGGGGCGGATCCGGGCACGTCGATCCGTTCCCGCCAGCTCGTCCAGGGCGGTGGCAGCTTCCCCCTCCGGACCCCACGTCCGTGGGCGGCCGGTTGACCGTCACGGTGAAGCCAGCGGTCGCCCGCCCGCCCGTCGGCCAGTGCAGCGGACCGGGACCGCCGTACGGCCGCCGCCCAGCGGCTGCGACCAGAACCGCCCACCACAGCTTCCTCCTGTCGAACGCCTCCGCTTCCCGGTGTCCCGGCGGCCACCGTCCGGCGCCGGGTTTCCGTGGCCCGCGGACGAAACGGCCACGGTCACCGCGGCCGGTGCCCGGCGCTCCCCGTCGTCACCCGTCCGACTGGAACCTGGCCATTCGGCCCGCGATCAGCTGGATGCAGGCGCGGTCTTGTACCGGAGCGAACTACCTTCCACGCAGGCTGGACACCCGCTGCCCAGGAAACACACGGCCGGCAGGGCAGGACCGTCGCCCGAACGGCCAAACCACCAGGCGCTCCGCCGAGTGAGCACTGTGATGGCGACCCAGACCGAGCCGATGGCTCCCGTCCCGGCGGCGGAACGACGCAGCAGGGAGCCACGTCGTGGTCCCTGGCCGACCACGACCGACCACAAGCGCATCGGCCACCTGTACCTCATCACGTCGTTCGCGTTCTTCCTGATCGCCGGGGCGCTGGCGATGGTGGTGCGGGCGGAGCTGGCGCGGCCGGGCCTGCAACTGCTCTCCAACGAGCAGTACAACCAGGCGTTCACGATGCACGGCACGATCATGCTGCTGCTGTTCGCCACCCCGACCTTCGCCGGATTCGCCAACGCCGATCATGCCGTTGCAGATCGGTGCGCCGGACGTCGCCTTCCCAGGCTGAACATGCTGGCGTACTGGCTGTTCCTCTTCGGCGGCCTGATCGTGCTGGGCGGCTTCCCTCACAACCGGAGGGCGCGCCGGACTTCGGCTGGACCGCCTACGCCCCGCTCAGCGGCCGGTCCGCGCCCCCCTACCCCGGCGGTGATCTGTGGATCATGGGCTGGCGCTGTCCGGGTTCGCGCACCATCCTGGGGGCGGTCAACTTCATCACGACGATCATCTGCATGCGCGCACCCGGCCTGACCATCTTCCGCATGCCGATCTTCGCTGGAACGTGCTGCTGACCTCGGTCCTCGGTGCTCCTGGCGTTCCCGGTGCTGGCGGCGGCGCTGCTGGTACTGGAGGCGGACCGGCACTTCGGTGCTTACGTCTTCGACGCCGGAGAACGGCGGGGGCGATCCTGTGGCAGCACCTGTTCTAGTTCTTCGGCCATCCCGAGGTGTACATCCTCGCGCTGCCGTTTTCGGGGTGATCACCGAGATCATCCCGGTCTTCGCCCGTAAGCCGATCTTCGGCTACATGGGCCTGGTGGGCGCCACCCATCGCCATCGCCGGGCTGTCGGCCACCGTATGGGCGCACCACATGTTCGCCACCGGTGCCGTACTGCTGCCGTTCTTCTCCTTCCTGACGGTTCCTCATCGCCGTCCCCACCGGGGTGAAGTTCTTCAACTGGATCGGCACGATGTGGCGGGGGTCCCTGTCCTTCGAGCCGCCGATGCTGTGGGCGGCCGGCTTCCTGGTGACGTTCCTCTTCGGGGGCCTGACCGGCGATCCTGGGCTCACCACCGCTGGACTCGCGGCGTCACCGACTCGTACTTCGTCGTGGCGCACTTCCACCACGTCCTGTTCGGCACGATCGTGTTTCGCGATGTTCGCGCGGATTCAGCTTCTGGTGGCCGAAGATGACAGGACACCGCGCTTTTAACACGGCTAGAAAGTGCACTTATGGAGCGCTGTTCGTAGGCACCCGCACCACGTTCCTGGTCCAGCACTGGCTCGGCGCCGAGGGCATGCCCCGCCGCTACGCCGATTACCTGGCCGCCGACAGCGCGAAACCAACACCGTATCCTCCATCGGAGCCTTCCTCCTGGGCCTGTCCGCGCAGCCCCACTCCCCACGTCTGGAGGGCCGCCCACACGCAAGCGGATAAGGTCGACGACCCCCTGGGCTACGGACGCTCGCCGTGTTAGGCCGCCGCCTGCCCGCCGCCCCGCCACGGCCGTCACCTCGCCCCGGGTGCGCTCCAGGTCCCCGCCTTGACCTGCACCACCCCGCGCTCGCCGACCTCGACCAGGCGGAGAACACCCCGGACAACAACGCGACGCGCTAGGAAAGACGGCCACAAAGGCGACCAGGGCAGACGGACGGGCACCTCCGCGGGATGTTGGTGTCGAGCTGTCGCGCCTGGGAGCATCGCAGCGGAGCGGAAAGGCTTCCTCCGGCCCAGAACACCCGCAAGCCGCACACCGGGAGGCGCCAGGCGCTCTGCAGCGCCTCCCCTGGCTGACCACCGCTGCTGGCGGAGGATCTCACCCAGCACTATGCTCGCCCACCGTCTCCGCCTATCCCACCAAATGTTAGGCGACCCTGCGCCACCGTGCCGACGAGCTGGGCCGGGAGTACGAGCCCAGTACCTGCAGCTCCGACGCGACAGCGCCAGACATCCTGGTGTCTGGGCGCATTGCCTGCTGGTCTGCGCGGCCGCCGTCAGCGGTACCCGCTGTGCCTAGGCCCGCTGAGCGGACCCGGGCAGCGCACCTCGTCGGAGGCCGGGGGAGCAGGTGAGCCGGGGCGCGCTGGGTACTCGCCGCCGCGCGGTGAAGCGCGCACTGCTTGGCAGAGACTGCTGGCCGGTACGACCAGAATGCTGGCGATAGCGCCTGGGCGAGAAGGCGGAGCGGCGGCTGACCGGCCGGCCCGACTCCACGTCCCCGCCCGCACACTGGAACGCCTGACCGGCATGGAGAGCACTCCGTGCGCCGGCCGGTGCCGGGTGAACCTGGCCATGCACGTGGGGCAGGGCGCCCTCCCTCGGGATCCTGCGGTCGGTGATGGCGCAGGCCGGGCTGCGCGGGCCCTGGTCGTAGGGAAGTTCGCCCGTCGTCCGGGTCACCTCCGACCAGATCCTGGAGAACGCCGCCGGCGTCAGTACCCCGCGCCGGACCTGGCCCCGCCGCGAACTCGCCGTCGACCTGCTGCGCAAGACGTGTGCGCGCCTTAGTCGCCCGGCGCGGTCGCCAACGCCCTGGGCCGCCCGGTAAGGCCCCGGTCCCGAGCAGCGGCACGCGGCCATGCGCCCCGGCCGCCGATGCGACGTAGGACCTCCGCCCCGGGGGCGGCGGCCGCCCCGCATGCGCCCGCGCGGCCGCGAGGCGGTAGGCAGGCGCGGTGTGGGGTGGTCAGTCGCCGGTTCGTCTTGGCCACCAGCGCGCTGTACGGCCAGGTGCAGGAGGCGTCCGCGCCGGCCAGCGCGGTAGAGCCCCCTTGGCGGTACGGGTGGCGCGCGGCGGAAACGGCTGTCCCGGCGGTGAGGTCGAAGGCCGCCCAGACGCTTCATGCAGAACGGGCACGTCACCCAGCTCGCCGACGTATCGCCCAGCCCTCAGGCCCGCCTCCTCGTGCGACTCGGCTGTTCCGCCAGGGACCTGGAACGTATGTGAAGGGGGCCCTCCAGCGGACTCATCACCGACGCCCTTGCTCCAGCAGCCGGCTCCAGCCGGAACGTCGCCACCGCCGTCAGTGCCACGTCCAGGCCGGGCGGTGCGGCAGCGGACGACCGCGCATCCCTGACCCACCGCCGCCCCACCCCCGTACTTAGACACCGAAACCGTCATGGCCGCCGCGTAGCCGCTGCCTTCGCGGTCCTCTCCCGCCCAGTAGGCTGTGTTCGGTGCATCCGCAGTCGCCTTGCCTAAGCCGCGCGTGGGACGGCCGTCCAGATGCCATGCCATGACCTAGTTCTCTCCTGTCCGCTCCTGCGCCCTGGCCGCTCGATCGTTGGTCCCGCCATCTCCCCCTCACCCCGCTGACCTAGTCTCCACGCGTCCCTCGGCGGCACGGGTGTCGAAGGCAGGCTGAGGCGCAGTGGCGGGGCCCCGGACGTTCCAGCCGTCCGAGGGCCGGGAAGACGCTTTGCCGTGCCAGGGACATCTCGACACACCTGTCGGCGACCGTGCCCTCGGACAGCGGGCCCGCCAGATGACTGCACCGGTCGGCCAGTGCAAGTGGAAGGTGCCGCCGGTCTCGCGCACCACCAGGACCGGCACCGCCGTCCACGGCATCGCGCCGCACGGGCCGGCCGGCGGGGAGCCTCGTCCACCGTGCCGACCCGGTGCCAGCCTCTCGCTGACGACGTGCGGTACCTCTTCGGCGTGGCTGGCTCCTGGAAGCCTGCCGGTAGGCGAGGTGGCCGCCCAGCATGCCGCCCAGGCCGACCGCCGTCAGCCCGAGGAAGCCGTAGGCGCGGGCCCGCTGTCGCCCGTCCGGTGAGGCGGCACAGGAGCGAGGCGCCGTACGGTCCCACGGCCGCCGTGTTGGCCACGGCGTGCACCAGCCCCACCCGGGCCCCGCCGCCGGTGCAGCTCACGGCCCAGTCGGCCGCGCCCGCCAGCGCGGCCGGACCGGCCGCCGCCAGCCCGACCCCCGGACCAGGAGGCCGGCCTCTCCGGGTGCGGCCGGCCCCGCAGGTCGAGCACGGCGGCGGACATCCAGCCGCCGACCGGCACCTGGACCAGCTCAGGGGTGCACGGGATGGCCGAGCCACCCGCCGTGCAACGCGTCTCGGGCCCGGCCCAGCGGGAAGCGCCCGCGCACGCCCTTGGGTGAGCTTGTCGATCGCCGCGTCCGCCCTGGGATCACGCTCCAGGGCGTCGAGCAGCCACAGCATCCGGGTTCTGGCAGCCCATACGGCGGCGACCTGGCTTTGTGCTCATGGGCGGAGGCCCCCCAGGGCAGGTGACAAACAGCCGCGCCGAAGGCACTGCCTGCGCCCTGGCCGACCGGTCATACGTGCCCGACCGGCCAGGAGGGCGCGGAGTCGGTCCTTGCCCATGGCCTGCGGACGGCG
>JAKFGP010000039.1 GCA_021502835.1 Streptomyces thinghirensis | reverse complement strand
CCCTGGAACCAGAGCCTGCCCCCGCCCCTTCTGGAGCGAGGGGGGTGCGGGTCTGCATTCCCTTCTCCCGCCGGTTGGTCCTGCGGTCGAGCGCAACCCCTGAGTACGGGAGAACTCATTAGTCGTGCTGCCTCTTGTGGCCTTTTCCCCGTCCGTTCTGGGCCCGAACGGGCCACCATTCCCTCCACTTCCAGCGCGGCGGCTCCGGCCGACGCGCAAGCTTAGCTCCAGGCCGTCCGATCCCCGAGGCCGCCGCCTCGCACCGCGCCCGCCCGCCTCACTCATCCTTCAACCGTGCGGGGACCAGTGGCAGCAGAGGGGATGTCAGCACCCCGACCGCTGCACCATCAGGCTTCTGACCTGACGTTACGAGGGGCTTGCCGGGAGGTGCCGCAACACCGAACGCAACCTCTAGCGCAACATCCTGACGCAACATCAGGCGCAACACGGTGTCAACAGGGCTTCCCTTCACACCCAAGAGCCACTATTATTTGCAGTACCGGGGGAGGCGACCCCCGGGAACCGCAGAAGACCAACGAAGGGGAAAACGTGGAAATCCAGATCACCGACAATCCGTCCGCCGCTGCACGGCGGACAGAACGCGCCCATGAACGGCCTGGCAACATTCAGGCCCGGACCATCGCGAACTTCCTGCCGCTTTCGTGCGCGCGGGCGGGTGCGAACATCGTGCACAACTTGGACGCGAATTACACCGGAATTCGCTTCGACACCAAGGTTGGCCTGGTCGTGCTGGAAATGCCGTCCGGACGAAGGCCCGTACCGTCTCGTCCATGAACTGATCGAGCCGGACGAGCAGGGGCCGGACTGAAATCGAGATGCGCCGCTTCCCGCAGATCTACAAGCCGCGCGGAATCGCCCACATCACGGCTGAGTTCCTGCGCACTCGCGGCTTCCTGAAGTAGCCCGCCCCGGGGGGCGCCCCGCCCGTCGGGGCGCCCCCTCCACCCGGCAACATCGAGACGGAAGGGGAAGTCATGGAGAGCACGCGGATCGCGGAGCAGGCCGAGGAGACTGGAGTCCCGGTCACGGCAGCGGAGGAGGAGCAGGCCGGTTACGCCCTACGGACGTTGACCGCCAAGCCGGGGGACCCGGACGCAGCGCTTGTGTCGCGCGAGTGGCTGGCACTGGTGCAGCCGTTCTTCGAGCTTGGCTGGGCGATGGGGGTTCGTACCGGAAGCACCGGGGTTGCCGTGGCGGGGGTCCCCGTGGACGACGCCACCGTGGCTCACGCGTTCGCGCAGTTGAACGGAGAGCGCGCGGCGGATCTCTTTGGCCCGTGGTTGGCAGGACCCGCAGAGCGCCGGGCCGTCGATCTGGCAGCGTGCGCTACCACGGCAGCCTGACGCGGTCTCACGGTATCCTACTGGGTAGGTGCCACTCCACGCGCACGGTGACCCGTCAGCATGCTGCCCACACTGCGGTACGACCTGTGCAAGCTGCGCGGCCAGTTGCCGGTGCTGTAGTCAGCAACGTGCGGCGAGGGAGCCTGGACACCGTTGGCTCGAGTGGTTTGACCGCCCTCTAAAGGGCAGGTCAGGGGCGGATTCACACTCGCTCCAAAGTCACTATTATTGAAGCTGTTCGGGGGCGGTGGCCCCGCCCCCCGAACCGCAAACCACAGCGAAGGAAAACCGCATGACTCAGCAGTTCGCCGAACGCGCCACGGACGTTGCCCCCACCGGCGCCGCAACGCCGGGCTTCCCGATCTGGTCCGCATCTTGGAGGACCAGCAGCGGCACAAGCTGGACGTGATCGCTCCGCGTCCGCCCTGCGCCTGCGTGAAGGCAACGTGCACGTCGAGGGCGATGGAGTCGCTGATCACGGAGGACGGGGTGACGGAGGTCGACGGCATCTACCGGCCCACCGCCGTCGCCGACGAGGGAATCGCCGACAAAGCTCCGCAGTCCGCTCGCCTACCTGCGCCGCATGCGCACCGGCAATGTCCCGCTTCTGGACGAGAACGTGAACGCGTGGCTTCGCCAGAGCCGGAGCGCCGTTTCATGCTCCGCGCGTTCCGCGGCGAGGGGGGGCCGGGCAGGCCGGCCGAAGGCGTGGCCCGTGCGCTGCTGTCCGACAGCTACAAGCTCATGGACAACTTCGACCTGCTGCTGGCCGCTCTGGACGGGGTGAAGCAGTCCGGGCACCCCACCCGCGTGACCGGCTGTGACCTCACCGACCGGCGCATGTACGTGCGCGTGGAGAGCGAAGCGGTCGCCGTCCATGCCCGCGAGCTGCTGCGCGGCTACCGCTCCCCCGTTCGACGGCCGCAGCGGTGACGAGCCGCCAGGTAGATCTCCGCCGGTTTCGTCATCACCAACAGCGAGGTCGGAGCGGGGGCGTACTCCATCACCCCCGCGCGGTCATCCAGGTGCGTGCCGCAACGGCCTGACCAGCGAGCAAGGACGTCATGCGCGCCGCGGCCACCTGGGAGGCAAGCAGGACGAAGGCGTCATTTCCTGGTCCGGGCAGACCCAGCGCAAGACGCTCGGAACTGATCACGTCCAAGACCACCGACGCCGTACGGACGTTCCTGTCACGGGAGTACGTCGAGGCGAAGCTGTCCGAGAGCTGGAGGACGCCGCCGGTTAGAGGCTGGCCGAGCCGACGAAGACGATCGAGCACTGACCAAGACGCTCAGCATCGGAGCCGAGGCCAAGGACATGATCCTTGCCCACTTCGTCCAGGGCGGACAGATGACCGCCGGGGAGCGTCATGCAGGCCGTCACGTCGACCGCCCAGACCCTCACCGACGCCGACCAGGCCGCCACCCTGGAGGCACTGGCCGTGCCCGCCCTCACCGCAGCCGCCGCGCACGGTTGACCAGACCCCGGCGGGCCGGGGACCCCCCTCCCCTGCCCGGCCTCGCACGGGCCCCCGCACCCCAGCGCGCAGCGCCCCACCCGAGAAAGGAGGCGCGCAGCGCACCCGCCCTGCCGCCCCGGAGCGCAGCGCAGTAGAGCCCCGCACCACCGGCTTTCCGCGCGAGCCGCGCCCTGCCCGGGCGCAGCCCGGAGGACCCCGCTGCGCGGGGGGCAAAAGCACTGCCCCGGCCAATCACCGATCAAGGAGTGCGATGCGCCAGCGCACGCACGTCCGGAACTGGCGGTGCGACCCGACGACGCCGCCGTCGCCACCGCCGCGCGCTGCACCCGCGATGCGTTTGCAGCGGTTTGAAGGCCCTTGGAGAGGGTGAGCACACGCTCAGACCGCGGTCCACCGAACCGACGACGCCCTTGACCCCCGCCCGCGCCGATGTCTCCGTCGGCAACGCCCCCGCACGGCTGGCCGTGCTGGACGAAACGAGAGTTCCAGCCCTGTGCAGACGCTGGTGACGTTCGCGCTGGAGGGCAGCACCGTCCCGCCGCGCCGTCCTGGTGGCCACCACCGCCGGCGAACCGCAGCCCCGCGCGTGCGGCGGGACATCCATGCGGGACGGATGGCCGCACCCCATGGACACCGCCGGCTGCGCCGCGCCGTCATCCCGTGCCCCGGCGTCAACGCCGTACACCGCAAGTGTCTACACCGCCCCGGTCCTCACCCAGCACGCCGACAACGAGGAGAGCCCCGTGCCTGACACGCCTGTCATCGTCCACGGCTACTGCACCAACACCGCCCCTGCGCCGGCACCCTCCGCACGGCCAACCAAGAACGGCCCAAGTTCTTCCACCTGGTATCACGCCGCCATGGCCAGTGCCCGTGCGGCAAGGAAGTCTCCCTGACCGAGCGGGACAACTCCGCCGCCACAAAGCCGCCGCAGGCGTAACCCACAGCCGCCGCCCGGCCGGTGGTCACTGGCCCGGGCGCTCGCCGCCCGTCGCTCGCCCCCTTCCCCCTTCAGCGCGAGCGACGGCGGCAGCGCAGACCCCTCCCCACAGCGTCCCCGCTCCAGGACATCCACCGGGCGCCGCCACCGCGCCAGCCGCACGCCCACCGCCCGCTCCCGGCCAGCCCGAATCCGCAACACCGAGCGAAAGGCCCTGTTGCTATGGACACCACAGTCAGCTGTGAACTGCACCTGCGCCTGATTCTGTGAGTGAGTCCTCCCTGCCCGTCCGGGTGAGGAATGCGACGACACGGCCGACCCCTACGCCGTGCGCGCCGTCTTCTACACCGGAGTCGAAGACACCGTGGAGTGTGGGGTGTTCGCCCGCGGAAAGCCCTCACCGCGCGGCCTCCACGTCCCCCCCGGGATCGGTGACGTCCAGATCTGGCCGTGCCGCAGTCGCGGCCTGGACATCGTGTATCGCCCTTCGACAGCCGAGGAGGGCGGAGCGCTGTTGCACCGCCCCGGCGCGGGTCCTGGAGGCCTTCACCGGAGCCGCACAGAGGCCGTCGTGCCGCCCGGCACGGAACACGGTCACCTCTGCCTCGACGAGGAGCTCTCGCACTTTGGCGGAGAGCTAGGGTCAGGACGTCCGCCCGTGCCGTCACCGCAGGGTGACAGCACGGGTCCCACGCCTGCGCGTCAGGCCGGACAGCACGCCAGCGTTCCTGCCCCTTCCACCGGCCCGGCACTGCCGGGGCCATCCGGGAAGCCAACCCCCGCAAGTCCAGGAGTGTCCGCCCATGAACCGTGACAGCCTGATCAAGAGACCTCCGCAGGCACCACCGTGCTCGCCACCGCCGGCCCCCCCGAGCAGCGACGCCGTCGTGTTCGAGCTGGGCGGCGCGATGCGCGGCAGCGTGTACGTCACCGGCACCCACCACCCCCAGCACTGGGACCGGTTCACCGCCGTGCGCGCCTGTCTCGGCCCCGTCAACGCCTACCGCCAGACCACCGCCCCCGGCCGGCGCGCTGCCCCGCGCCTGGCCCGCGGCCACAGCGTGCTACCGGGGGAGCCCTCGACGCTGTCACCCCCGACGTCACCGGCCGCCCCAGGTTTCGGTGTAAAATTCGATGGAGACCGCCGCCGGGCACGAGTCGTACTTCGAAGACGGCCGCGACTTCACCGCCGTCACTGCGTGCTTGCGCCGAGCACCTGGTCATGCAGCACGAGAGTACCTGGCTGGCATCACTCACCGCCTCCCGGCAGCACGACACCCCCGGCCTGCTGCGGTTCCTGGACTGAGTCGGTCACCCACCACCGGACCGGACGCCGCGCGCTTCGAGGCGAAGGCCCGGGCCGCCCACCGAGACCGGCGCGCCGCGTGGCCGCCATGGTGGGACCGTTGCGCGCTGGTTCGCGGTCTCCCCGCGCCTGGTGCTGTTGATTGATGCTGGCCGACTATCCCAGCTCCCTGTCCCGCCACATCTCCGTCATGGAGTGGTTGGCCCCCACCGCCTGACCGCGGCCGGTCGCGAACACGACCACGCCCGCCGCGCGGAGAGCGAGGCCGCATGCTCCGTGGAACGCGCAGATTCGCCAGCGGGCCCGGAGGCAGCAGGCCTCAGCGGCCCCCTGAGCTGGTGAGTTCCCGCAGATCAGGGGTGGGTTCACACTCACCACCAAAAAACACTATTATACAGTGTGAGGGGGGCGCGCTCCTCCCCCCGCCCGCCCCCCTCCTCGCACCCCACTGGCTTCCAGAAGCGACGCCCGACACGGGAGACAGACCGACGGTGCGCTGTCTGATGACCCTGGGAGAACGCTCCCGCCCCTTCCCGCTTCGCCACGATCCGCCCTCCACCAGGCCCGCGCATTGGCCTGGCCGACACCTTCAACCGCCTGTTCCCCGTCCTGCAGGGAGTGGCGCCAGGCGTGGCGACCTGAGCGGACCACCTGGGCCGTACGGGTCGAGGCCGACGACGTGACCGACCTCCCGCCCAACTGGTCAGCGGATGGGAAGAGGAAGGCGACCCCATCCGCCTCGACCCCAGGCGCGGCGGATACGTACGGGTGGCCGACTACCGCGACACCCCGGCGCGCGCGAACATCAGCGCCCGCATCGGCGCCAGCCTGCTACGTGGACCACCGCCGAGGCGAGGAAGGACCTGCCCCGTGGCCACGTTCACCCTGCCCCCCGACGCTGCGCCCAGATCCGCCGCGCCCTCAGCCGCCGGCCTCACTGGAGCGACAACGGCCAGTACCACTACCCCCAGTTCCTGACCTACACCGTCACCGACTCCCACGGCCGCACATGGCGGATCCACCCTGCCACCAACTTCCAGATCTCCCTCCAGCTCCCGAGCAGATCTGGCAGGCCAGCTGCCCCGCGCTGATGACCACCACCCCCGTCCTGTCCGCCCGCCGAGTGCGGTGGCTTAAGAGCACATCAGGGACGCCCCCGGCACTGAGCAGCCCACCGCCACTGCCCCCGTTCCGCCCCGAGGACTACGACGAGCACTGCGAAGCCTGCGGCGCACCGCCCGGCCAGCTCTGCCACGCCTGGTGCGACACCGGATACACCGCCGCCGACGCCCGCGCCGAGGCGGAGAGCGTCACGCCACCCAGAACGACACCATCAGCGCAGAGGCCGCCATGCCGCAGGAATTGACCACCCAGGAGCAGTTCGACGCGTTCGCCGCCGACGTGGCGCGCGAACTGGGCACGCACTGCCGTACAGCGCCGCTCCCCGCGGAGCTGCGGGACACGGCACGGCTCATCGTCGACGACGACGGCCGCGCCCTGCGCCTGGTCCAGCCAGACCGCCGGCGCCCCGAGCGGCTGAGGGTCTACGCCGCACTGCCGGACGAATCCCAGGTGAGGCGCCGTCGATCGGGGTCACGGCAGGCAGCGCCGGGCACGTGGCGCGCGAGATCGTCAGACGTCTGCCATCCGCGTGCATGCCGAGGGCCGCACGCCGGCAGGCGGCCGAGGATCACCGCCCGACAGCGGGCGGAGGGAATGCGCCCGCCGCGCGGTCGCCGAAGGCGCGGCCGGCGCCCGCCCCGGCGCGGGTCGAGGAGCACCGCCGCACCCTGAGCCGTCTGGCGTTATCAGCACGTGGCCGAGGGGCCTGGACGCCCGTCCAGGTCGACAGGTTGTGCGCGGCGGTCGGGGCGTCCGGGGCCAGCCCACGCAAGTCGACGTGGCCGGCCGTCCCGACGCGGTGATCCTCATGCTCACGATTTTCCCCAGCCCAGGAACTCGGCGTGACCCCCGTCCCCCTCATGAAGTGCCCGTTCTTCGTCATCGGCAGTGTCCGGCGCGGACACGTGAGGACGGCGAGCGGGCCAGGAGGTGGTGGGAGAACCACAGCCTCCGGGGGGCGGAAGCGCTAGGTAGCGTCGAGGTGGTCTATGCGGCCAGCGCGGGAAGGCGGAGGTGAACGCACGCGTTGAGGAGGCGATCCAGACGGCCGCGCCGGATCCGTCGCGATCTGACCTCCACCGGCCGGAAGGCCGGTGCGCAGCTTTTCCCGCAGGTCCGGGGTGGGTTCACGCCACCATGACACACTAATATAGATAGTGTCGCTCGTCGGGAGTGCCACCCGGCGACACCCCGCCCACCGGGCGGCACTCTTCCTTCGCATCCCGTTCTCTCAGGAGTTGCCATGCTGCGAGCGCTGCGCCGCGCCCTGCGCCCGGCCCCGTCTGCGTAACCCGCCCGCCGCTTCACGGCAGGTATCGCCGGCACTGCCGCCCACCGCCCGGGGGCGTTCGGTACCGACGCCACCGCCCCGGAAGCCATCGCCTACAACCGCAGCCGCGTCGCGGCCGCGACCGCCGTCGCCATACCGCAGCGGACACGCACTGCCGATGCCCGACGACCACCTGGACGAGCGCCGTGCGCCTGGACTTCGGCGTCCTCAACCCCGACTGGGGCCCGCGCCGCCGTCCGCGCCGCGCTCGCCGTCCTGGAGGCGGACTGCACCGTCACCGTCGCCCACTGATCTGCCCACACCAACCTGCGGGCCGCCCGCCTCCGGGCGGTCCGCAGCAGGCGGCGGTGTTCCTGGTCACGCCCGACCACTCTCACGGCCTGGTAACGCCCCGCGCCTCCGAAGACCTCACGCCCGGTACCGAGCGGCACTCACCGCCAGGGTTCACCTGGAACAGCGACATCGAGACGCCACACACCGCCCGACCGGCCGCAGCCCCGAGGACGTGGACCGCACCGCCGGTGTGCTGCACGCTGCTCGGCCACCTCGTCCTCCACTCCTACACGGCACGGGCCCGGCACAGCCCGGCCCCCTGCCTTCGACCAAGGACCGCCCGTGAACCCCCTGGAACTTGCCGAACTGGGTTGACTGCCCCGACTCAGCATCCGGTCCGGGAGGCGTTGCGTGAACCTCGCCCCCAGGGAGCTGGATACGCTGGTCATCGAGGTACTGGCGGCCACGGAGGAGGCGTGGCGGCAGGTGTGGTGAGCCGGGTGAGGCTTGCGCCGGGCAGCCCGGCGACGGACGCCCGGCGGTGGCCGCCTACTTCACCACCACTGGAACGGCGCGCGGCCGACGGGATGACCTGGGCTGGAGCCCTTTCGTCGCCGCCTTCTCGGACACCGAGGACATGCCTGATCTCCGGCCCGCCCGGACCACGGTGACCGCCGTGCCCGTGGGGGAAGCCGCGCTGGCCGAAGAGGTCTTCGCCGACCCGGAACTGGTTGCAGCGCTCAACCGGCTCGCGGTACTTGACCCGCCCGGCCACGGGGACGTCCTTGCGCGTCCACCTCCCCACCCGCGCGGTCACCCGCATCAGCCACTGACCGCCGGTCCGTGCGGACACCTTGGTGTCTGCACCGAGGGTGGCGCCGGCCACCCGGTCCGCCTCTCCCCGGGGTGCTGGACGAGCTGTGCAGCAATGGCCGCACCCGGCATCTGCGCAGGTCAGATGGTGTCTAGCCATCAGAGAAATAGTCACTATTATTTGAGTTACGCGGATTGGACCCGCTCATTCGCCGCCGAGGCAAGGAGAGGGAGAGCCACATGGCCACCGCCGTCTCAACCGACCGACGCCGCCGCCGCGCACGGGACGCCGTACCGCAGATCGTCCAGCTCGACCCAGCACTCCTGGTGCGCGACACGTGCACGACGCGCACGACCGACCCGGACGAAAAGCTCGTCACATCCGTCAAGGAACTCGGTGTCGAGGGCCATCAGCGAAGCCGCTGCCCGGCGGCACCTACGGCGTCTTCAAGGGCTGACGGCGCGCCCAGGCAGCCCAAGCAGCCAATGCCTCGCCGAGCAGGACGGCCGTCCCGTGCGCGTGGTCAACGCGTACGTGCGCGAGGATCTGGTCGCCGGAGACGGCTGGACCCGGCTCCTGTCCCTGGTCGAGAACGACCACCGCGAGCATGAGCGAAAGGGACACCCTGCGCGCGCAGGAACTCTCCCTGATCGACACAGGCGACGTCGACGGCGCTCGGCCGCCAAGGCTCTCGGGGTGGGACGCCACGCCGCCAAGCACGCCAAGGCGGCGCAGAAGCTCAACGACGCCACGCTGCGCCGGGCAGCGGCCGGAGGAGCATGGATCTGGAGCAGACCGCTCAGCTCGCCGAGATCGAAGACGTGCGGTGCGGAGAACCGTCTGCTGCGTGCCCTTCAGCGCGACCACGAGGAGGGCGGCGGCGGACGCGGCCACTGGGACCAGGAGATGGCCCTGCTACGCGCCGAGCAGAGCGACGCCAACGCCCGCGCCGAGGCCGAGCAGGAGCTGAAGTCGGCAGGCGTCCCCCTGCTGGCCCCGGTGTCCTCGTGGCACAAGGACCCCGCCCAGCCTGACGGACCTCACCACCGGCCTCGGCAACCCGCTGACCGAGGACAGCCACCACGGCTGCCCGGGGCCACAGCGCCCGGCTGGACGACGAGCACAAGCCCGTCTGGTACTGCGCCGACCCGGCCGAACACGGCCACAAGGTCCGGACCAAGCAGAAGAAGCCGCCCGCACGGAGCAGGACGAGAAAGCTGCGGAGGAGCGCCGCAGGGTCATCGCCTGCAACCGGGCGTGGAAGGCCGCTGCGGGGCCGCGCCAGGACTTCGTCACCCGGCTGGTCCGCATGAAGACCCTGCCGGACGCGGCCCACGTCTTCGCGCAGGAAGTCCTGCTGACCCTTCCCCACTACTACAGCTCGTGGGTCGACAAGCACGAGTCGGAGGCCGTCGCGCGCTTCCTGGGACTCGGGGACCCCGACAAAGCCGACCTGACGGAGACGGCGGCGCAGCTCCCCAAGGCCCGTATCTTGAACGCCCTGTTCGCGCACGTCGCCGCCGCCTGCGAGTACAACATCCGCGAACCCCGAACGTGGTCGCACCTCACGCCGCCGCAGGCTCGCTACCTGCTGCTGCTCGAATCTCTCGGCCAGGCCGACAACGGCAGCTACCAGCTCTCCGAAGTCGAACAGCAGGCCGTGGCCAGCCACCGCCCCGCCGCCAACGCCGACGCCGACGCCGACGCCGACGCCGACGCCGACGCCTGGAGCGTCCGGCGCCCCACGCTCCGGCCGGGCACCGCGCCCGGTGCCCGGCCGGTCATCCCCTCCCCTTCGACCGAAAGGTGAAGTGCCATGCCCCTCGGCATCAGCGAGGTCCGCGCCTACATCAGCCAGCTGCCCGACACCTCCGCCGTCGCAGCCGTGCAGGAAGCGTGCGCGACGCGGCTGCGTGAACTGGACTCCGCCGCCTACAACGGCATCACGGCGGGCTCCCGAGCCCGGATCACCGACTCGCTGCGCCCGGCCTGCCTGCGCAGGCTCACCGGCACCGTCCAGGAACGCAACCGCACCGGCACGCGCGCGGGCTTCCTGCTGGACGAGGACTCCACCCGGCTGCTGCGCACCGACCCCCGCAGCCGCCACCGCATCCCCGAGGGCACCAAGCGGTACCGGCTGCCCGGCAACGGCGTCCCGCTCTCCTGCCTGGAGCTCATCGAGGACTGACCGCCCCCCTTGGCTCGCCGGGCAGGGCAGAGCGCTCGCCATCCTGTCCTGCCCGGCGGTCCCAACAGCCCTCAGAGCGGGGCCGCTTCCCTCTCCGCACGACCGTCCCCAGAAAGCAGAGACGACCATGATCATCTCCCCCGGCGCCGTCGCAGCCGCCCGAGCGGACGCCAGCGACATGAGCTGCAGTGCGCCCCCTGTCCGAGCCGTCACCCGCCAACGCAGGCGACCTCCCGCTGAAGCCGGCCCACGAAGCCGCCTACTACCTGGCCATGGGTGAGACGTTCCGCATCCTCACCCATCCCGGACAACCGGCCAGCCCGGACGTGAAGGAACTGAGCACCGCCGTGCGGGCGGCGCCGGGCAACGGCACCTGGTACCGCCGCGGCGACGAAGCCGCCCGCCGGATCGTCACCTCCGACCGCCGCATCCGCAACCTGCTCCAGGACCCCGACCAGCTCTGGGCGCTGCTCGCCGACGTACTCCAAGCCCTGGACCAGCACGGCCAGGCCCCCCAGCTCGACGGCAGCAACCTGCGGCGCACCCACCTCCTCGGCCGCCCGGCGGCGATCCGCCGCACCGACCCGACCGGCGGCTGGGGCCCCGTGCGCGTCAAGTGAAACCCGGACGGCGCCTGCCGCTGGACAGACCTCCACCACGGCAGCTGGCAATGGCCCCACCCGGCAACCGACGACCCCGCCGCGAACACGCCACACGACTGACCGCCCCCGCTTCTGACCCGTGGGCACGGGCGGGCGGGGGCTGCCCACGCGGTTCGCCCCGCCCCGCCTGCCCGGCCCTGCGTTCCTCCCCGACGACGAAAACGACGCTCCGCACCCATGACCAACTCAGCGCCAGCGCCCGGGGACCGGGCGCGAACGCCGGTGCTCGTCATCAGCGACAGCCCGGAAGCCGACCCGGTCGGCCTGCTGCCCTGCACGGTTCCCCTGCGACGCATGCCTTCGCCGCTGTTCAGCGCCGAGGAGTACCGGCTTGCCCCGCTCGTGATCCTGGACGAGCGCAGCTACACCGCGTTCACGCTGCGCCACATGCCCCAGCGCCCCGGCCTGGTCCTCGCACTCACCGGCACAGACGACGACACGGTCTACCCACGCGCCGCCGCCATCGGCGCCGAAGCCGTCATCCGCACCGGACAGGACCTGTCCTGGCTGCACCTTCGCCTGCACGAGGCAACCGGCTGCCACTACGCCAACTGGGACGACCTCCTGACCGGCCCTCCCCCACCGCCCGGCAACTGACGCCCACTCGCCCCGCCCCCGAACCAGAAGGAAAAGACAGATGCACTCGATACCCCAACGCTGTGCGCGCCGGCCTCGGGCAGGCGGCCTGGTCGTGCCGTGGGTGTCCCTGGTCCACGGCGGCCATGCCGCCTTCGGCAGCCTGCACGCCGACCGGGCCCTCACCGCCTTCCTGCGGCGCCTGTGCCAGATCTGCGGCCAGCCCCTGGACGAACGGTGCTACCTGATCGTCCGTCCGGCCGACGTCGTCCAGGGCTGCTCCCCCGAACCGGCGCTGCACCCCGAGTGCCTGCCGTACACCGCCGCGCACTGCCCCATACTCAACGGCACCGCGACGCACTACCGCCGCCGCCCGGTCCTGGCCGGCCACCCAGCCGGACGCCCGTGCACCGACCCGTCCTGTCCGTGTCCCTCTCCCTCCCCGACGAAGGCCACACCGCGCGCAGCGGCAGCCCCGCCGACCGGTACGAGGCCTGGATGATCCACACGCGGACCTACCGTCTCGTCCACCCGCCCGGCAGGCCCCAAGTGCCCACCGGCATCAGCGTCGACGTGCCCGTCCTGCGCACACGCCTGCTGCGCCCGGCCGCACTCACCCCCGGGCAACAACAGCTGATGGACCTGTGGAACGCCCCCATGGACGGGTGACCAGTCCCTCTCCCCGCACACCGCACACCGCCCACCGCCCACCGCCCACCGCCCACCGCTCATGAAGGAGCCTGCCGTGCTGATCACACCGGACCCGGCCACGCCCGAAGGCGCGGCCGTCATCGATCTGGCCGCACTGATGGACGACCTCCAGGCCCGCACCGGCGAATGGCCGGGCGCCGAGACCGCCGACATCCTCAGCTCATGGCTGCGGCGCTTCGGCGTCGCCGCCCCCATCGCCCACACGACACAGAGGGCCGGCCGGGCGTGGGTACTGCGCCGGTGGGACCTGCGCTGCGAGGAGGTGACGCTCTGGTCCGACGAGGCAAGCCCGAGGGCGGCGAGCGGCGACTGGGGGTTGACCCACAGTTCAACCCACTATTATTTGTCTTCAGGGAGGTGATTCACATGACCCCTTCCGTCACCCACGTCAGCGGCCACCGTCACCGGAGACGTAGAAGTCCGCTTCACCGAATCCGGCATCGCCGTCTGCCGCTTCCGCCTCACCGACACACCCGCCCGGTGGGACGCCGCCGCACAGAAGTGGCGTGACGGCACTCCGATCCGCTACGTGTGCACCGCTTGGCGCACCCTGGCCCGAAACGCCGCCGAGTCCCTCGTCAACGGGGTCAGCATCCAGGTCAGGGACGGATCACCGAGATCCGGGACAACGCCGTCTACCTGAGCGCCGACGACATCGGCATCAGCCTGCGCCAGCGCATCGCCTACACCGAGACCAGCCTGCCCAGCCCGGCCGCCGCCGCGCCGGTCACCGCACCACCCTCCCCGGCACCGCCGTCCTCCTCCCGCCCTGCCACGAGACGACCGGGCAACCCGCCCGCCCGGTGGGATGAGCGAAGGTCATCAGGCTGGTCCGGCGACACTCCTTCCCCCGCAGCAGCCGACGGCACTCCCCTTCACGTCGGCCGCTGACCGCCCCCCAACCGCCACCCGGTGCGGCACCGGTTCGCCGGCCGGTGCCGCGCCCTGCGCGATCCCACCGCCGCACCAGCGGCAGTCACCCCTTCCGCCGGCCGCGCCCTGCCTGCCCGGCCAGCAGTACGCCGCCCGGCCTCATGGCGACCCTTCTCCCTGCTCCAGGCCCAGCCGCCTTCCATGCCCGGAAACCCATGCCACCCCTGACGAGAACCAGAGGACACCCCCGTGGCTGAGAACGTCGAATTCTTCGAAGCCGTCGTCACCTGCTATCCCCAGGACGCCGACCATGCCCCGTTACTCCACGATCCCGTTCACGCACGCGTGGCCCGGGCCGACGACGTCGTCGACGGCGACCTGATCCTGGCCGCCGTCTCACTGCGCGGCGCCGACTACTTCGCCCGCAACGTGCGCACCATCCAGGTCCTGATCGACCGCGAATCCATCCTCACCGGAGCCGCCGCCGGCGGAGAACAGCCCTGGAAGTACTACGACCTGGGCGAGGGCTACTGCAGCTACGACTTCTTGGCCAAGTGCCCCCACCGACTGGCCTGCGC
This sequence comes from Streptomyces thinghirensis, assembly GCA_021502835.1. The sequence goes on along the minus strand of JAKFGP010000039.1, from coordinate 23,950 downwards.
GCGCTGCCCGTTCTACGTCCCCAAGAAGTCCAGCCGAGGACAGCTCCTGGCTGTGAGAGACGGCATCGATCAGATGCTCGAACAACTCGACCTCACCGACGACGAACGCGAGGCCCTCGAAGGCGACCGGGAGCAGTCGCTTCACTCGCCGAGCGACTCACCGACACCCCCACTCCGGCCGGCCCGACTCCGAGAGAACTCGGAACGGCCGACGGCTTCGTCCCTCTTACCCAGCTCATGCAGTCGATCAGGGCAGGTAGGGACAACGATCAACCGCCCTCCTAGAAGGTCATGCAGCGTCATACCAAGGCTTGTTCTCTGCCCAGTGCCGGACCCATCCCCGCAAGCCAGGTCCCCCAGTGGTGAACCCGAACTGGGACCCGAAGGGGGACGGCACCGACGTCGCTGATCAGCCAGACGTGACCTCGGTGAGGCCCAGTGACGATGAGATGCCAATTCATCGCGCATCCGTCGGTGCCGAGCACGATCGAGCCTTGGTTATAGACCTGCTCAAGGAGCTCGTCGGCATCATCGGCCGGAGCCTCGTCCTCCTCCCACATCCATGCCTCGGCCAGCGGAAACGGCTTACTCAGGTCCCGTTCCTCCTCGTCATCACCCCAGTCGTCCGGCAGCTCCGCCACCGGCAGCAGCCCATACTCCGGCGGCCCGGACGACGAACCGTCCGCTATCTCCGCGACGAAGGTCCGATAGGGCTCGGGCAGCACGATCCCGTGTTCTGCCTCAAAGGCACGGACCGCCTCCCGGCCAAGAGCCGACTCACCTCCGTCATCGACATCGAACGCCGCACGAAGTGCAGCCAACTCAGCAGGGTCCGCCTGATCAATGTTCATGAGGCACAGATACCACCCTGCTCTGACAACGCTCGACGCCCCGGCGCACCACCTCCCGCCCAGTGCCGGGCTCTACCCTCCAGAAAAGGTCGCACCACTGTCTCAATTCTCAATAACTTGCCGCTTCCCCGTCTCCATGGGCGCCCTGCCCGCCCACCTGGAGCGCATGCGCACCCACCCGGACATCGCCGCGAAGGTGCTGCGCCTGGAGTACACGGCGATGAGCCTCAACCCCAACGCGAAGCTGTACGGCCGCAGGAGCCTGCTGGAGTTCTTCGACCGCGCGCGGCCGCGGGACCGGGCGTGCCTTCAGGCGTTCGAGCGGGAGCTGGACATGCCGTGGGCGCTGTACCGCGTGCGGCGGCTGTTCCTGGTGTCGGCCGACGGCGGGCGGCGCCCGGTGATGCGCTCCACCGAGCGCGTCGACACCGGCCGCCCCCAGCAGCTGGCCCGTCGGCTGGTCTCCGTCTCCGGGCGGCACGGCGTCGACGTCGAACACGACCCGGTGTACGGACGCGCCCGCGCCTGGCTCCGCCCCCGCGGCCAGGCGTGGCCGATGGCCGAGGAACTGTTCGCCACCGCGCCCGCCCGCGTGATCGACAAACAGGACAAGAACTTCGAGCCGCACTGGCACGCCCTGACCTCGAGCTGCACCGCCCAGCTCCCCTCACCTGAACCTCCCCGGTTGGAGAGACGACATGACCACCTGGCTGCGTTACGTGGGCGCCTCGATCATGGGCATCCTCGACCCCATACCCGTCCCACTTACCTCCCCGATGAGCGACGCGGAAGGTGCCTGGGTCCGCGCGAACGCCTGGACCAAAGCGCTGCGCCGCATCGATGCCGCCTACCCTCACGGATTCCACCGCTGGTGCTCGTGCGAGCGCGGCACCTGCCACCCCTGCAGGTCCGGCCACCACGACCAGTGCGTCAGCACCAACGGCCCCCGCGTCGACGACGACGCCGGCACCATGACCGACCGCGACGGGTTCGTCGTCGCCGTGATCCGGTACCGCTCCAGCGAGCGCCCCTGCCGGTGGACCTGCCCCCTGCACCCACACCCACATCGCCGCCGACGCCGACGGCGACAGCGACGAGGGCAGGCTGGCCAGGCCACCGAAGACTGCGAAGCGCAGCCCCGACGGCCGGCGGGCTGCGCCCGGTACGGCGGCCGCGCCGGATCCGGACGGGCAGCTCTCCCTCTTCGCCAGCTCCTCTCCTGCGGTGGACCCGGCACGCGGGGAGACGCCGTGATGCCGGTGCAGGAGCCGCTTCCGTTCGAGAACCTCGCAGAGATGCCGACCACGTCCCCCTGGTGCCAGCGGTGGCGCGCGGGGAAGCACTCCTGGCGGCATGTCCGGGACCGGGGCTTTGACGCCCGGCGCTACGACGTGGACGTCATCCCCGACGAAGAGCCCGGCAAGGCGTTTGTGCTCGCCCACCACTACTCCCGTTCCTATCCCGCGGTGAAGGTGCAGTTCGGCCTCGTACGACACCGCCGACGGCGGCCGCCGGCTCAACGGCGTCGCCGCGTTCGGAGTACCTGGTGAACACGGCCGTTCTCACCAAACCACTGCCGGAGCTGCGCCCCTTCACCGAGTCCGTGGAGTGTTCCCGCTTCGTCCTGCTGGACGAGTGCCCCGGCAACACCGCGAGCTGGTTCCTCGCCCGCTGCTTCGACCTCCCTGCTCGCCCAGGGGAGTGCGCGGTGTCGTCTCGTTCGCCGACCCGGTGCCGCGGCGGACCGCCTCCGGACTCCTGGTCATGCCCGGGCACGTCGGGACGATCTATGCGGCGACGAACGCCCTGTACACCGGCCGTGCGACCGCCCGCACCGTGAAGCTCCTGCCGGACGGCACCGTCTTCCACGACCGGACGGCGCAGAAGATCCGCCGCCAGGAGCAGGGCTATGAGTACGCCACCGCTCAGCTCCTGGCGCTCGGTGCGCCGCGGCCCCGGACCGGGTGCGACCCGGCGCGGTGGCTGCACGAGGCCCTGGCGGCGATTGGCGCCCGCAACGTCCGCCACCGCGGTGCCCACCGTTGGGTCTTCCGGCTCGGCCGTACCCGGCGCGAACGGGGAGGGACATCAAGCTCGGCGTCCCCCTCGCTCCCGCCCTACCCCAAATGCCCCGACCCCGAGCACACGGCGGCCCGGAGCGGCTCTCCGCACCGGCGCCCGCCGGCTCGCCCCACCCGTCCCACCACCCAGTTCTTGCGCCCCCACTGGAGTTCTGTCATGGCTTCGCGTTCCGCTGCGCCCACCTCACCCGACCTGACCTCGTACGATCTCCTCGCACCTCAGCTGTCCGGCGGCAAGGACAGCGCGGTCATGATGGCCGTCTTCATGGACGCCGCCCGAGCCGCCGGCGTCGACGACCGGGTGATCTCCTACCACTCCAGCCTCGGAGTGCTGGAGTGGCCGCCGGTCGTCTCGACGGCGTCCGCTACCCGGGGGTTTCCGAGCTCGCCGCGCTGCAGAGCGCCGCTTTCGGAGTGCCGGCCGACCGGCACGTCGAGGTCACCCGCACGCTGCCGGGCCCGGACGGCACACGGATGCCGCACAGCCTGCTCACCGAGATCGCGGCCTACGGGCGGTTCCCCGCACGGGCAGCCTGTACTGCCGCAAGGCCGCCAAGGAAGGCGTCGTCTCCAGCGCCTGGACACCGATGGTCAGCCGCCTGACCCGCGAGCTCGGCCGGCCCGTACGGATCCTGAAGGTCCTGGGCCTGCGCAGCGACGAGGGAGCCGACCGCAAGAAGCGCCCGGCCTTCCGCACCGTGCAGGCCAACAGCGCACGGATCCTCGACGAGTGGCTGCCCGTCAAGGACTGGACGACCGACGCGGTCAAGGAGTGGCACGCCGATGCGCCGGTACCCTCCTGCTGGACCTACGACTCCGTACCCGGCGCCGGCGACTGGCTGGGCACCTCCCGCTGCTCCTGCTCGCTGTGCGTCTTCGCCTCCCGCCGCGACCTGCTGCTCACCATCGGGCGGCGGCCGCGGCTGGCCGCCCTGTACGCCGAGGCCGAACGAGACGCGTGGCGACAGCTTCCGCCCGGACTGGCGGATCACCGACCTGATCCGGCACGCCGCACACTGCGAGGCCCCCGACCCCGGCATCGTCTGCCCGGACGACGGACCGGACTTCACCGCCCTGCAGACGCAGGTCCGCCAGGCACTGAGGCGCGAACCGCGCAAGAAGCCGGAGCTGGCCCGCCGCGCCGGCCGTGCCCTGTGCGACGGCTGCACCGCTCCCCACTGACACGCCCGACGATCCCGCCTGAAGGGCATACTGCTGATGATGACGACCACGCAGCGCCTCCTCGACCTGGCCGCGGCCGCCCCGGACCGCCACGACGCCGACCTGATGCTGCTCCCGCACGAAGCCAGTGAGCTGTACCAGCGGGGCTTCGAGGACCTGCGCCGCACCGTGGCAGCCCGCTGCGCCGGGACGTCAGCCGGGGACCTGGTGGCGGCCGTGACCGCGGCCGGCCTGCCGTGCCAGGTGTCCCAGGGCCGCGATGAACTGGTCCTGCTTCTGGCTCTGTCCGAATGGGGAGATGACTCCGGCCGCCATGGCCTACCCCAGCTGGCCGAGGACGCAGCCCGCCGCGGTGTGAGCCTGGTCCCCGAAGAGTGACCGGCTGGGGCCGACCGCGAGTGAAGATGTCGGCGACGGACTAGACCCCACACAACACTTCTGCCATTATGTGGGTTGCGGGTCGGACCGGCTCGCCCTGCTGGGACAGGAGGGTTGTGCCATGACCTCGCGCCGTGAGCCTCGCCTGGCCGACGCTGCCGAGATCGCGGCCGAGCAGGGCCTGTCTCCCGCGCGGATCAGCATGCTCTACGGCCAGCGTGCCGAGAACGGCTTCCCCGAGACCGCCGGCATGCGCGGACGCGCCCGGCTGTGGGACCACGGGGAGGTCACCGAGTGGTTCGCAAGCCGCAGCCAGGCCAGACTCCGTGGCCACACGCCGCCCTCCCGCAATCCGGAGGATCTGCTGAACGCGGCCGAGGCCTCCGAGGTTCCTGGGCTACAAGAACCCCCAACCAGGTCAACACCTACGTCCGCGACCACCCCGGCTACTTCCCCGAGCCCGACGTCGTCGAGGAGATGGGGGACCTCAGCGAACCCCTACCGCCGGCAGCTGTGGCGCGTGCAGACCCTGCTGGACTGGATGGCCACCCGGCCCGGCCGCGGCAAACGCGCCGGCGCCAAGCGCACGGCGCCACCCTGCCCGACGTGCCCGTCGACGGGGACCCGGACGAGCTCCTGGGCGCCACCCAGGCGGCCGCACTGCTGGGATTCAAGAGTGTCAACTCCTTCTCCAGCAGCCTCTCCCAGGGCAACCTGCCCCTGCTGGAAACCCCGACGCGCTCTCGGAGAACGGCGGGCGCCGACGGTGGACGCGCCGGCGGATCCTCGAGCAGGCCGCCCAGCGCAGCACCCGAAGGTAACAACCAGCGGTGAGCGCTCATCCGCCCACCGCCCCACAGACGCGGCATCCGGTTACGGGATTGCTGGTCCCTTGCGGGCCGGATGCCGCACGATGGCCGGCATGACGCGGCTCGCCACCGCGTCCCGCAGCAGCTACGGCTGCTGCGGACCGGCCATCGCCCAAGCGCGTCGGAACCTGCCCTCGTTCAAGAATTCTGCCGCCTTGCCCGGGCCCGGGGAGCCGTCGGCCTGACCGCCCGGGCATGCCGTCCCGTGGTCTGGGCCGTGGTCGGGCCCATGGTCGGGGCCGAACATCCCGACCACCGCCCCCGCCTGGGGCGTTATGCGTTCGTGACCATGGTCGGGGTCCCGTGGTCGGGGCTCTGGTCGGGGACGAAGGGTCTGCTGATCGGCGGCACAGCCGCCCCAGGCTCGCGCAGTCGAAAGGACCTGAATGACCAGACCGGCACAGCAAACTGCACCCACCAGCCTGTCCCCCCACTCCCGGCCGAACCCCTGCGTCTGCAGGTGCTGGCCGCCCTGGCCAGCACCGCATCGCCACCACCAGCCAGCTGCGCTGCATGCTGCGTCCCAAAGGGACACGCCAGCTGATGTCCAGGGTCTTGAACAAGCTGCGCTCCGACGGCTTCGCCGACTCCACGGTGCTGCCGGACGCGAACCGCTCACGCACCCACGCCTGGTACCCGACCCCCGAAGGAGCCCGCCTGACCCGCGACCTGCCCGCCCCTGCGGGACTCGGCCGCCATACCCCATCACCTCGGCCACCGCTGCCTCACTGAAGACCAGCCACACGCTCGCCGTCGTACGCGCCCACCTGGCCTTCGCCACCGACGCCCGCCGCCTCGGACACGAACACGGCCCGTGGGACTGGACCCCGGAGGTGTCCCACTCCATCGGCGAAGGAGAACGGGTCACGGCCGACGCGGTCATGTACTACACCGTCACCGGCCCCGACCACCGGCAGAAACTGCGCGCCTTCATCGAAGTCGACCGCACCACCATGAGCAGCGAACGCCTGGCCGTGAAACTCATCGAATACGCCCGGCTGCTCCAGTACGAGGCCCAACCCGTCGGCCGCCGAAGGACGAACACCGCAGGACCCGCCTGGCTGCGCTGGTACCCGGTCTTCCCCCGCGTCCTGTTCATCCTCACCGGCGCCTCCCGCACCGGACTCGACAACCGGATCAGCGACCTCCAGGCCATGGTCGCCCAGCACCCCTCGTCGCCCACCTCGCCCGCGAAGTACGCCTTGGAGCGGCCATCCTCGAAGACATCGAACACCACGGACCCGCCCAAGCGGTGTGGACGCCCTGACCGGCGGCAAACCCCGACCATGGACCAACCTGTGACCAAGGCGCTCCTGCCCGCAACCTACGATCGCTCGCCCGGCCTTCCCCAAGGGACCGACGAACTCCCGCGGGCCGAACGCCGCACCATGGCCGGTACGGAGTGGCCAGCCACCTCTCCACCGCGAAGCCTCACGGCTTCGCGGCACCGGCCATCGCCACGAGGCCCGCAGCTCTGCCGGGGACGTTCTCTGAAAAACTGGCAGTCAGCTCCGTGCGCCACTCACAAACGTGACCGCAGGAACCATGGTCCAGGTCGAAGCGATGACGTGAAGACGACCCCCGGCGGATGTCCGGGGGCGTCGACCAGCGTTTCCCCCTCACCGTGTATGACCGGGTCGTGGGGGCGCTCTACGGGCGCTATCCCCCCGGTGCCGGGGGCGCGGGCCTCATGCTGCCCGGCAAAGGCGGTGAGCACTGTCAGGCGCGCCCAAGAAGTGGCCTCGCAGGCATTCGGGACAGCGGCCCGTGCGAGTCCGCCGGTGTCGCACGGCGTGTGATGAGGCTCCATGAAGTTCCCCACCGGCTGCTTGGAGTTCTTAGACCGTGTCCTACATGGTCAGTTGGTCGTTGAACTGGTCATGGGGAGTGGGCGGTGGGGATGGATCGTGCCGGATGGCCTGTGGGGAGATCGCCAGGCCGCTGTTGCCGCCGGCGCGAGGTGCGTCCGCAGGGCGGCGGGGTTGCGAACATCGATGACGAGGCGGTGTTCGCCGCGATCATCTATGTGCTGGTCAGTGGCTGTGCCTGGCGGGCGTTGCCGCCGTGCTTTGGGGCGTCGAAGTCGACCGTGCACCGCCGGTTTCTCATCTGGTCCCGGGCCGGTGTGTGGGGACGACTGCACCAGAAGGTGCTCGAGCTCCTGGACGGCCAGAACCTCGTCGACCTGTCGCGCGCTGTCCTCGACTCCGCTCACGTCCGCGCTAAAAAGGGGCGAACTTGCAGGTCCGAGCCCCGTGGATCGCGGTAAGCCCGGTTCCAAGATGCATGTCCTGTCCGACGCGAACGGACTGCCCCTACGTGTCGGAGTCTCCGCGGCCAACACCCACGACAGCCAGGCCCTGAAGCCGATGCTGTCCCACTTCCATATGGGACACGAATCCCACGCGACCGATTCCAAGCCTCAACGCCTTCATGCGGACAAGGCATACGACGTGCCCTCACCTGCGGCGATGGCTCTGGGGGCAAGCGCATCGGCGTCCGCATCGCCCGCAAGGGAGTCGAGTCCAGCGAGCGACTCGGTCGACGCAGGTGGGTCATCGAACGCACCATGTCCTGACTGTCCGGCTACCGCCGACTCAACCACCGCTACGAGCGGAAACCAGGCAACTACCTGGCCTTTCTCGGACTGGCCGCGGCCCTCTGCTGCTACAAACGGCTCCGCAAAATGACCATGTAGGACACGGTCTAAGAGGCCGGTGCTCAGGGGAAGCACAGGGTGAGTACGAGTCCGCCTTCTGGGCCGGGCCGGGCCGCCAGGGTGGCGTGGTGGGTCTGGGCGATGGAGGCGGCGATGGACAGGCCCAGGCCGTGGCCGGTGGTGGCGGTGCGGTCTTGGTCGAGGCGTCGGAAGGGTTCGAAGAGGTCGGGGATCCGTTCGGCGGGCACGTGGGGGCCGGTGTTGGTCACCGTCACGGTGAGGGTTTCGAGTCGTACGCGGACGTGGCCGCCGGGGTGGTTGTACTGGACGGCGTTGTGGATCAGGTTCGTCAGCAGGTGGTGCAGCAGGACAGGATCGCCGCGAACGACCAGTGGGGTGTCGGCGCTGAGGTCGATGTGACGCCGTGGGCCGATGCCTGCGGGGTGAGCTCGGCGGTCACGAGCCGGGCGGTGACCGTCAGGTCCACGCTCTCGGTCTCTTCCAGGCCGCGGTCGCTGCGGGCGAGCAGCAGGAGCGAGTTGATGAGTTGTTCGGCTTCGCGGTTGGTGGCGAGCAGGTCCTCGCGGACGTCGGCGAGGTTCCCGGGAAGGGGCCGGCGAGGCCGACCTGGAGGGTGGTGCGCTGGGCGGCGAGGGGTGTTTTGAGTTCGTGGGAGGCGTTGGCGACGAAGCGGCGTTGGCTCTCGAAGGACTTCTCGAGCCGGTCGAGCATGGTGTCGAAAGTGTCGGCGAGGCGGTGGAGTTCGTCGTCGGGGCCGGCGAGCGCCAGGCGCTGGTGCAGGTTCTGTTCGCTGATGCGGCGGGCGGCTTCGGTCATGAAGGCGACGGGGCGCAGTGCCCGACCCGCGAGCCACCAGCCGAGCAGCCCGGCAAGGAGCGCGGTGATCAGCAGTCCGACGGCGGACCAGAGCACCATCTGGCGCAGCGCGGTGTCCTGGACGGCCTGCACGGTCTGGTCGATCTTCTGCAACATGGCGACGTCGCTCGGGGCCGGGGCGGGATGCGTGAGATCGGGCTGGCTCGGGCGTACGGGCTCGAAGGGTGTCGCAGCGGTGCTCGGCGTGTCCCCGTACGTGATCGACATTCCCTGGACCTGCTGGGCTGTTCCGTAGCGTGCGAGCAGCACCACGAAGGCGAGCAGGGCGATGCCGGCGAGCAGGAAGAGTCCGGAAATGGCCGCTGCCAGGCGAGCGCGGAAGGGTAGTCGGCTCAGCCGTGCCCGGAGCTTCATTCGCACAGCCGGTATCCTCTCCCTTGTCGGCGGCAATCAGGCCGGGGTCGCCGAGTTTGCCGCGCAATCTGCTGACGGTGGCGCGGACCGCGCTGGTGCGTGGGTCGAGGTGTTCGTCCCAGACGGTGCGGACGAGTTCGTCGTGCGGTACCGGCGCGCCGCCGGCCGCAAGCAGCAGGTGCAGGACCGCGAATTCCTTCGGTGTGAGTTCCAGCGGGCGGCCGGCCACGGATACTTTGTGCCGTGTTTCGTCCAGGGTGATGCTCCCGAAGCGCAGCACGGTGGGCGGCGGCTTTGGTGCGCGACGGCTCAGGGCTCGTACGCGGGCGACGAGCTCGGTGAAGTCGAAGGGCTTGGGCAGGTAGTCGTCGGCGCCAAGCGCGGTGAGGCCGTGGATCTTGTCCGTGAGCTCGCCGGCGGCGGTCAGCATCAGGATCCGCGGAGGGTCCTGGAGTTCCCGCAGCCGCTTTGCACACCTCGTCGCCGGTCATGACCGGCAGGTCGCGGTCGAGGATGAGCACGTCGTAGGCCGTGAGCAGACACATCCGCTCGGCCTGATCGCCGGTGGCGGCGATGTCGACAGCCATGGCCTGTCGGCGCAGGCCGGCGGCGATAGTGCGGGCGAGGACACGGTGGTCCTCGGCTACCAGAACTCTCATACCTTCATGAAACCAAGATCACGATTGCAGCCGGATAAGGGCGCGGGGCGGTGTGCCCGAGTCGGCCGGCGCTGTACCGGGGCCGGCCTGTGGGGCGACCGGGTCGAAGTCGGCACCCTCGGCGCTCAAGATCAGGGTCAGGCGGGTCCTTATGCCGCTTAACGCGCTTATCCTGCTGCAAACGGCAGGCTGCTTGTGTCTTCGGCATGAACTTCGTCAAGCGCGCCGGGATGAGCCTTGGTGCCAGAAAGCCAAAGACCGCCGCCTTGCTGGCGATCTTCGTCATCATCTGCACCCTGCTCCTCGGCGGCTTCCTGCTGCAGGGCCGCCGCCGCCCGCCAGGAAGCCGACGCGCAGCGCACCATCGGCGTGGACGTGACCGTCAAGAAGAAGGACCTCACCCCGGCCTTGGCTGACCGGCTCGGCGCCTTCGGCCTGGTGCACCGCTACAACCCGGAGCTTCCGGTGCGGGCCGGCGCGCGTGGCTTCACGCCGCTGACGTCGAGCATGCCGAGGCCGGGCGGCACCAGTGCCGGGAGAGAGGATCCGGGTCCTTTGGCCGTGAACGGCGTCCGTGACTCGGGCATGCTGCTGCCTTCTCGTACGGCTCGACGAAAATCACGGCGGGCCGCGGCATCACCCCCGAAGGACGCAGGCCGCAGCGTCGCGGTGATCGAGCAGCGCCCTGGCCGACAAGAACCACCTCAAGGTCGGCGACACCGTCCGGGTGCGCTCCGTGGACGGCAAGCGCACGGTGGCCCCTGGAGGTCGTCGGTGTCTTCCAGGACCCGACGCAGGATCCGACGGCGTGGAAGCCGCCGCATGAACTGCCCGGCAACGCACTGTGCGTACCGGTGGGCATCGCGCAGGAGCTCGGTACCGGTACCGCGGCGGTCAGCGAGACGGTGTTCAAGATCGGATCACCGGGGCAGGCCGAGCAGCTGCACGCCGAGGCCGAGCGGCTCCTCGGCAAGGGCAGCCTCGACTTCCGCGTCAATGACAAGGCGTACCGGGACCAGGTCCGTCCCATACAGCAGGTCGGCACGTTCGCGGGACTGATCGTCTGGGTGATCGCCGTGGCCGGTGCGCTGATCCTCGGTCTCATCGTGATGCTGCAGATCCGGCGAGCGGCGCGCCGAGCTCGGGGTACTGCTTCGATGGGCGAGAAGAAGTGGAAGCTCATCGCTCAGCACGCCGTGGAGGTGGCGGCCGTGGCCCTGCCCCGCCGTCGCGCTCGCTGCCCTGGCGGGCCTCGCTCGCCGGACAGGCCGCGGGTGACGCGCTCCTGGGCGGCCACAACGACAAACCGGTCGCGGCGGCCGGGGCACAAGATGCCGGGATCGCTCCCGCCCACGGTGCGGGTCGAGCCGGCCACTGTCGGCAAGGTCGCCGGCATCGGGCTCGGGATCTCCCTGGTCTCCACCGTCATCCCGGGCATCGGGATCCTGCGCCTGCACCCCCGCTCCATCCTTGCTGACACCGACTAGTCGGCCCACCACCGCGCAACCGGTCACCAACGCCCGAACAGCCACCCCATGGCCCGGACCGAGAGAGCCATCCCCATGAATTTCGTCAAACGCGCAGGGCTCAGCCTGTGGGCCCGCAAAGGCCGCACCCTGATCACCTCGCCACCTTCCCCATCATCTCCGTGATGGTGCTGGCCGGGGTCCTGATCAACGACGCGACGGCCCAGGCCGAGCAGAACGCCAAGCGCTCCGTGGGCGCTGAGGTCAACCTCGACATGGACATCAGCCAACAGGGCAGTGGCGGCGGCATGCGGCCCCGCGCATCGACGCGGCGACCGTCGACGATGCTCGGGAGCTCTGCCCCAGGTGCAGAAATACACCTACTGGATGTGGGACCGCGCCATCGTCAAGGGCAAGTACAAACTGGTCGAGGGAGGCCCTGCCGACCCCATGGGCCCCGGTGGAACCTTGGGCATGGGCGTGCTCGATCCCGCGCTGCCGCCCGACTTCCGCAGCGGCAAGTTCACCCTCCCGTCCGGTAAGCACCTCACGGCCGCCGACAAGGACAAGAAGCAACTCCTGATCGAGGAGCGGCTGGCCAAGAAGAACCGGCCTCAAGGTCGGCGACAAGATCACCCTGACCGGCAACGACGGAAAGACCACGGCCGACTCCCACCGTGGCCGGCATCTACCGGACCCGCGCCCCACCACTGAACCCGACGCCGAATACGGCATCAACCCGGCCAACATGCTGTACGGAACGGTGGGCAGCATGTCCTCCCTCAACTCCGAAGGCAACGGATCACTGCAGGTCGGCCAGGCGACCTTCCTCCTCCAGGACGCCGACGTGCAGGGGCGTTCAAGAAGGAGGCGAAGCACATCGCCGGCTCGGCGCTCAACGGCTTCAAACTGGACACCAACGACAAGGCCGTCCAGCAGATGACAGGCCCGCTCAAGAGCATTAGCTCCACCGCCACCGTCGCCATGTGGCTCATGCGGCATCGCCGGCGCAGCCGTCCTGGCCCTCCTGGTCAACCTCGCCGTCCAAGCAGCGCCGCAAGGAGTACGGCGTCCTGCTGGCCATGGGCGAGAAGAAGAGCAAACTCATCGCCCAACAGGCCCTGGAGATCGTCGTCGTCGCCGCCGTAGCCATCGGCCTGAGTTCCCTGTTCGCCCGAACCTGACCCAGAGCGCCGGCCAGGCGCTGCTCGTAAGAAGCCACCGCCGCCGAGCACAAGATCGACTCCCTGGCAGGCCCCGCCCCCCGGCAGCACCGGCCTCGGCGAGGGTATCGACCCGAACGACAAGCCCGTCGAGAATGCCGACCCCATCGGCAAGATCACCGTGGCACTCGACCCGGCGGACCTCGCCACCGTCGGCGGCATCGGCCTCGGCATCGGCCTGCTCGCCACCACGATCCCCCCAGCGCCGTGCTGCGCCTCGGGCCCCCCGCACCATCCTCACGAAGGGCAAGTGACCCGCCATGAGCACCGCCACCCCGCCCGTCCTGCACCTCGCTGGCGTCAGCCACACCTATTCCGGCCAGCGCCGCAGGACCACTGGTCCTCAAGAGCATCGACTAGCGTCTTCGAACGCGGCACTTTCTACACCATCCTGGCCCCTCGGGCAGCGGCAAGACCACCCTGCTCAGCCTCGCCAGCGGCCTCGACACCCCCACCCGCGGCACGATCAGCTTCGACGGTCAGGACCTTACCAAGTTGGGTCTCGGCCGCTACCGCAACAGGCACGCCGCCACGATCTTCCAGCAGTACAAACTCCTACCTACATGACCGCCCTCCAGAACGTCACCTGCGCGATGGAGATCACCGGTGCCAAACCCGCGACGGGAAGCCGCAAGGCCCGCGCCTTGCACCTGCTGGAGCAGATCGGTCTCGACAAGGCGACGGCCACCCGTAACGTGCTGCAGCTCTCCGGCGGCCAGCAGCAGCGCGTCGCCATCGCCCGCGCCCTCGCCTGCGACGTCGACATCCTCTTCGCCGACGAACCCACCGGAAATCTCGACGAGGACACGGCCCAGGGCATTATCGACACCTTCCGCGAACTCGCTCATGAGCAGGGCGTGCGTGGTCGTCGTCACTCACTCCCAGCAACTGGCTTGTCCAGTCCGACCGCATTCTCAGCCTGCGCAAGGGCAAGCTCACGGAACAGGTGAACACCCGATGAAGACACGCGCGCTGCTGGCAGCGCCCGCTCTAGCCTCGCCTCGCCCTGACCGCCTGCGCCAGCGGTTCGGGCGACTCCAAGAGTCCCGACGACCGGCCGACACCGCAGGAAAGGTCCCTCCGAGGGATGCAGGCCGGAAACGGGCAGACGCCCGACCTGCCGGACGGCTGGCTCGAGTCCATGCACAAGTACGCGGACTGCCCGAACCAGAACGGGAGCCCAGGGTGTCAAGGTCGATGAAACCCAGGGCGGCCTCGCCATGGGTTCCGTGCTGCCGCCGGACGCCGTGACCAAGTGCCTCAGGTACAACCCCGTCTCCAGGGAGGGGGCGCCAAGGAGATGAATCCTGACGCGGGACGACCGGCGATACCCCCGGCAGAGGCTGTCAGCCCCTGCGCTGCCGGGCCGATCACCGTCCAGCCCCGGCTCGCTCCCGCCTCGACAGGGCCACGCGGTAGCCGTTTTGTACATCCCCGTGCCCTCGATCCCCCGGCGGTCAGCGACTGCTGAAGCGCAACCGGCGCGCTCGACCAGCTTAGACCGTGTCCTACATGGTCATTTTGCGGAGCCGTTTGTAGCAGCAGAGGGCCGCGGCCAGTCCGAGAAAGGCCAGGTAGTTGCCTGGTTTCCGCTCGTAGCGGTGGTTGAGTCGGCGGTAGCCGGACAGTCAGGACATGGTGCGTTCGATGACCCACCTGCGTCGACCGAGTCGCTCGCTGGACTCGACTCCCTTGCGGGCGATGCGGACGCCGATGCGCTTGCCCCAGAGCCATCGCCGCAGGTGAGGCACGTCGTATGCCTTGTCCGCATGAAGGCGTTGAGGCTTGGAATCGGTCGCGTGGGATTCGTGTCCCATGTGGAAGTGGGACAGCATCGGCTTCAGGGCCTGGCTGTCGTGGGTGTTGGCCGCGGAGACTCCGACACGTAGGGGCAGTCCGTTCGCGTCGGACAGGACATGCATCTTGGAACCGGGCTTACCGCGATCCACGGGGCTCGGACCTGCAAGTTCGCCCCTTTTAGCGCGGACGTGAGCGGAGTCGAGGACAGCGCGCGACAGGTCGACGAGGTTCTGGCCGTCCAGGAGCTCGAGCACCTTCTGGTGCAGTCGTCCCCACACACCGGCCCGGGACCAGATGAGAAACCGGCGGTGCACGGTCGACTTCGACGCCCCAAAGCACGGCGGCAACGCCCGCCAGGCACAGCCACTGACCAGCACATAGATGATCGCGGCGAACACCGCCTCGTCATCGATGTTCGCAACCCCGCCGCCCCTGCGGACGCACCTCGCGCCGGCGGCAACAGCGGCCAGGCGATCTCCCACAGGCCATCCGGCACGATCCATCCCCACCGCCCACTCCCCATGACCAGTTCAACGACCAACTGACCATGTAGGACACGGTCTTAGAGGTCGTTTTCATCTGACTTGCTCTCGTTTCGAGTGGTTTCCAGGCTGGCAGGTTGTGGTGCTCGTGCTGCTGGAGATGCGGGGTGGTTCTTGCTGGTCAGGTGGGGGTGGCAGGTGGGGCGTGACGTGGCTTGTGCCTGTCTCATCCCAGGACGCCCAGTCTTCGCAGCCGAGTGCTTCCGTTGTCGTCGCTGTGCGCCTGGGCGCACTCGGTCCGCGGCGGTACGTCCGGAGCATGCCGACGCGACGCCCGTACCCGAGTGATCTGTCCGATGCGCGCTGGGAGTTGATCGAGCCGGTGCTGTGCCTGGCGCTTCGAGCGCCGGGGCAGGGCCCTGGACTTCGGCCGGCCGCCGGAACATGACCTGCGCGACATCATGGACGCGATCTTGTACGTGGACCGGACCGGGGTTCAGTGGCGCTACCTCCCGCACGACTTTCCGCACTGGAACACGGTCTACGGCTACTTCGCCAAATGGGCCGACGAGGGCGTGTTCACCCAGCTCAACGGCCTGCTCAGGCAGCTGGTCCGGGAGAAGGAAGGGCGTGACGCTGAGCCGTCGGCCTGCGTGATCGACGCCCAGAGCGTCAAAACCTCCACCAGCGTCCCCGCCACCGGCCAGGGCATCGACGCCGGAAAGAAGATCGTCGGCAGGAAGCGGAGCATCGTCACCGACACCCTCGGACTCCTCCTCGCGGTGCCTAGTCACCGCAGCGAGCGTGCAGGACTTCCATCGCCGGCACGCGCCTCCTGAACCAGGTCGCCGCCGACCACCCCGGGATCCGAGGTGTGGGTGGACGGCGGCTACCGACAGCACCTCGTCGAGCACGCGGCCGCTCTCCGCATCGACATGGAAATCACCGGACGCAAGCCCGGGACCAGGGGCTTCACCCCGATCCCGAAGCGGTGGGCGGTCGAACGAACCTACGGCTGGCTCATGCTCCACCGCCGCCTGGCCCGCGACTACGAAACCTTGCCCACCCGCTCCGAAGCCGTCATCCACATCGCCATGACCGACCTCATGGCCCGCCGCCTCACCGGCGAGAACACCATCTCCTGGCGCGACCCGACACCGCAGACCAACCATCAGATTCGGGATGAAACAACGGGGAAAACGACCTCCCAGGACCTGCTAGCCGCGATACCCCACCTGCAGCAAGTTGCGGACTGGTGCCGCTCGGGCGGGACCATCTGTTGCTGTGCCGCGTACTGTGTCAGTGCCTCCTGCGATCCTTCTTCGGTGATCAACGAGTACGAGAAGCTGCTGGCGGGGGCTGGACGATGTGGACTGGGCCAGCCTCCGTCCCACGCCTACGGAGTCGGCGCACGACGTTCCAGGGCTCATACGCACCCTGTGCGGGAGCGACGACGAGGTGCGCAAGGAAGCGTTCAGCAGCCTGTTCTGCAGCATTTTCATCAGGGCAGCCGCTATTCGGCCTCTCCGGTCGCCGTGCCGTTCCTCGGGAGGATCGCCCTCGCAGCCCCTGCGGCCGCCCGCGAGACACGATGCGGCTGCTCACCCGCCTGGCCGTGGCTGGCACGACGAGTACGACGTGACCACCGGCATCAACGTGGCCGGATGGGTGGCGGCCGCGGCGGAGGTCGACCGAGGCGTCCTGCCGTGGTACGAGGAGCAGCTGGCCGCCGCGACGGATACCGACCAGCGCGCACAACTGCTAGGACGAACGGACCGGGTGGCCGCCGGCAACTGACTCCCCGGTGGTCTACCAGTCATACGAGCGACGCCGTCCTGGCCGAACTCCCCGGCCTTCTCGCCCTGTCGACGACGATGACGCACGACTGCGGACCCGGATCGCCTACCTCTGGCGTGGTTTCCCGAATTCTCCACCACCTCCCTGCCCCGTCTCCTGCTCTTGCCTGCACACGATAAGGACCCGGTCACCGCAGCCACCGCGCTGCTGCGCAGGCCCCGTCGGACCTCCCTCACGGCCGAGGACATCACCCTGCATCTGGATGCCACAGATCCGCTGATGCGGTGGGCGCGGCCACCGCCCTCATCCGCCTCGCCATCCTCGACGGATCCCCTGTCGGCCCCGGCCTGCTCGGCCGTGCTGTCACCGAACTCACCGCCGCTGCTGCAGCCGTTCGATGGCGTAACCGACTACCGCGAGGGCGACCTGTTCGGGCCACATCCGAACGCACCCTACGCCCTGCCGCCCGGCTCGACCCGGCCGCCGTGCGCTGAGGCGCTCGACGCGTGCCTGTCCCGCATCCGCTGGGACCTTTACGGGTCCCGCACCCGCAAGGCGATCGAGGAGCTCTTCCCGCTCCACAGCCGCACCCCGCACCCCGCTACACCGACCTAACAGTAGCGCAGCAGCATCTTCGCGATCTCGCCGACCACCGGCACACCTGGCTCATCCGCTCGTGCTGAGACCGGCTGCGGGACCTCGGCCTTCCCCACACGCAGGAAGCCCTGCGGGCCTTCGTAGAAGCGCACCGCACCGCCTGAAGCACCACTAGCACCACGCAGCACGCGATGGAGTGCTCGGGAATGTGCAGGCGGCACGGCTGCTCGGCCCGACAGCCACGGTGAACAAGCGGACGACTCCTGCTGGCCACCTGTAAGGCGTTCCGGCCCTCACTCAGTTGAGATGCGGAGCCCGTGAGGCCTCGAGCCGCCCTGGCCGATGTCAAAGATCCTCATCACGTGCCCCGCTTCGGTAGCCGCCGGGCGTCGCCCTCCGGTGGAGGTCGGCCCAGGGCGGGCAGGAGGCTGTCCCCTGGCCAGATGGGTTGCTCGGCAGAGGACAGTGGCGAGAGCACGCCGACTTCGTCGAGGACCGTGGCGCGCCCGCAGAAGCCGTAAGTGACGACAGCGTCGGCTGTCGCGCCGTCAAAGACGCGGACCAGCCGTGCGGTCCCGTGCACAGGAGGGGCGCGCGCCGTTCGGAAGGCCGAGACGGAGGGCGTCGCATCGTCCTGTGATGAGCGAGCTCCAGCAGGTCGAGGTGACGCCCTCCCAGTCGCCGGTCCTTCACAGTCGGCGCCGCCGTTCAGCTCGTGGGTGAGGGTGGCCAGCGGGATGATCTCGCCTGGCTGGCGTCCCGTGGTAGGAGGTCGTGGATGCGAACCCCGTCGGGCCTGGCGCACGTGCGGGTGCAGCAGCGGAGTCGGCAGCCACCACGCTGGTGTTGATCTCCCGGGCGCCGGGGCCGGGATAGTACGGCTCGTGGGCGAAGAGCAGGTACATACCACCGGGGGACTGCTCGAATCGTGATCGGACATGTTGGTTCCCTCCTTCATCGGTGAAGCGGGCGCTGTGGAGTTGGTAGAGGGCTGATGGCGGGGTCTGGGAGAGCCCCGCCGTCTGGCCGTCCGACCGGCCAGGGCGTGACAGATGGCGCTTCTTCGGCCGTGGGCGTGAGGATCTCGGCGGTCTGGGCGACGAGCTGCAGCATCGGTGCTCCTGGCTGATGAGCACGACGGAGACGAAAGCGGTGTCCGGCGCTGGAGGGGTCTGCCGTGTCGAACAGCAGGTGGCGACCGACCTGCGCAGCTCGCTGTCACCTGGTACTGTTGCTGCGGGCGGCCGCGTTGGTGAGCGCGCGGCGCGCAGGGCGGCGAGGCGGTGGAGGTAGCGGCAGGCGGGTCCGGCGTCGAGGATGCGGGCAACCCCGCCGGCGCGGGCATCGAGGACGTCGGGCAAGTACTCAACAGCAGCGGGGCCAGGGCGGCCGCCGGCAGGATGACGCTCAGTGGAACGCTGCTGCGCAGGATGGCGAGGGGTCGCCGCGATCAGGGCGAGGACCGAGACAGTGGCCGCGGCCGGCCGTACGGCCAGTGGGCCGAGGCGGATCCGATATGCCGACCGTCGGGCAGCCAGCGCAGCCCAAGCGCGCTGCGCGCGGGTCGTACCGGGCTGAACACGGCGATCCCGTCAGGCTGCTCAGGCAGGCTCCCGTCGACCGGCACCGTCCAGTCGATCCACCCCCACCCAGTCCGCTCGCGGATCAGGACGGGCTCGCAGCCCTTGGCATACTCACCGCCGCAGCAGACATGGCCGTCGCGCAGCGCCGGGCCTGTGCCCTCTCCCACCGCCCGGGCTGCTGCCGGAACGGGCGCAACGGGTTTGTGGAGCCGCTGGCCGGGGGTGTCGGGGTGGTCATGGCGTACTTCCTTCCGTCGGGCTGGTGAAGGGCGTGGCGCAGGTGGTGCAGCGGCCGTCGCTGTGGGGGTGGGCGCGGCGTGGGGTGGGCCGGGGCAGGTGGAGCACAGGGGCCAGTTGAGGCAGGCCGGGCAGAGGTCTTCGCCGGGGGCGGTGCCGGGGACGCCGCAGCCGGCGCACTCCACCAGCGCGCGGTAGGTGAGAGCTTCGGCGACGGTGCGGCGCGCGGCGCCGTGGACGGCCGTTCGAGCGCCGCCCGGTGGGCGGGCGGTTCGTCGTCCAGGGCGTCGCCGGGGTGGTGCGGGCGGGTGAGGGTGGCGGGGGTGGGTGAGGCCTGGCGGCACGCAGGCGGGCGGCGATGATCGCGCCGACGCTGGTGCGCACCGGGGCGGGCAGGGGGGCGGCCGGCGATGACGTGGCGCAGCTGGGTGCGCGTCCAGCCGGATTCGAGCATCACGGTCACGACCCGGCCCTGGTCGGTCAGCGCCTTCCCGGTCAGCAGCAGCTCGGGACGGGCGGCGCCGATCTCCAGCAGTAGCTGGATTCCGGAATGCATCTCATCGGCTGCAGGCACGGGCGGGGTGGCCGGCGAGGCGCCGGGCGCCGGCGGAGTCGCGGGTGTGCTGTCGGCCGGGGACGCTGCTGCGTCCGGCTGGCCCCTTCCCCGAGGAGTCCCGCGAACTGGTGGCGCGGTCGCAGGGACGGAGGGGGCCTGGTCTTCTGCTTGTTGGTCTTCTTTCTGTTGGTCTTCTAAGTGCCGGGATCAGCCAACGTAGGTTCATCCAGTCCTGGAAAACCCGACTCTGGATGTGACCTGGGGTGTTGCGAGGCGGGCAGGTCGGTGATGACGTACAGGGCCTGACCGAGCGTCCCGTTGAATTGCGCTCACGGGTGCGGTGGAGGAACCCGTGCTGCTCCAGTTGCTTGAGCCCGGTGGTCACCGCGTCGACGCCCCTCACTACCGCAGCGCACGAGATCGGCGACAGTGACCTGCCAGCCGCTCCGGTGGGTGCTGATGTATCCGAAGATCCCCTTCGCCTTGAAGCCCAGCCCGCCGTCGCGGAACAGCGCGTTGGAGATCTGGGGTGAACTGATCACCCGCCATCACGCCCCGTCGGATCCCCCCGCCGAAGCCTCCGGTGCGATCGGCCTCCGGAACCGTGATCACCGAGTCGGCTGCGGCCAGCGTCATGTCCAGGACGGCGGGGTGGTCGGTGATGCAGTAGACGCTCTCGCCGAGGGTGCCGTCGGGGCGGCGCAGGCGCTCACGGACCAGGTAGCCGTGCTCCTGAAGCTCTTCAGGCCGGCGCGTACCGCGTCCCGGCCATCGGGGCCCACGCGGACGAGGCCGGCGAGCGTCACCTGCCAGCCACTGGTGGTGCGTACTGACGTACCCGAAGATCCCCTTCGCCCGGTGGACAGCCGGCCGTCTCGGAACAGGCCGCTGGCGATCTGCGTGAACTGATCAGCGGCCATCGCGCCCCGGCGAATCCCCCGCCCCGAAGCGACTCACCGCGACTCCCCGCGCTACCGGGTACGCGCAGCCGCCGAGGCCCGGCAGCCGGACCAGGACAGCAAGCTGGCCCGGTGCATCAGATGAGGCGACACACACAAGATCCATGACGGTCAGCCCACCGGCCAGCCCCGACCAGACAGGCGACCACAACCCCCGACCACAGGTCACGATCCGACAACAGGCGTGCTGAACAACCGTGGTCGGTCTCATGGTCGGCCCGACCAAGGAGAGCCTTCGCGTATTGCAGACGGTGTGCACACTCGCGACTGCGCACTGGGCTCGGCGCTCAGTGTGCACGCGGCTGCACAACGAAGGCGGGGTCGTCCACAGTCGGCGTGCGCGCCGACTGTGCAAAGCGGACTGCACAGTCACGGAAGGCTGCACAGTCGATCCGCTGTTGCACCGTCGGCATGCCGCGACGTGGCTTCCTACCCTGGCTGCAGACCCTGCCGTGGACCGTGGTCGGGCCGACCAGACGGGCGGCCACTCATCTACGGCTCAGGCCACCCGGCACGAAACGGCGGCATGCCCCCGACCAGCCATGGTCGGCCCCATGGTCGGGCCGACCAAGCCGGCCTCTCCCCCACCGACCAGACGGGCGACCACCCGTCTCCGGACATCCGCCACAAAACCGCGCCATGTCCCTGACCAGCCTTGGTCGGCCCCGTGGTCGGGCCGACCAAGGGCGCCAGTCGCGTGCATGGCGGTGTGCACACTCGCGG
This sequence comes from Streptomyces thinghirensis, assembly GCA_021502835.1. Next base: position 2,597 of record JAKFGP010000039.1, on the reverse strand, counting down.
CTGCACAAAGCTGCCGGCGCTCAATGTGCAGGCGCCTGCACAACGACGGCGGGGTCCTGCACAGTCGGCGAGCGCGGCGACCAGGCACAGCGCGGATACGCAGTCGCCCAGGCTGCACAGTCGGCCCGCCGATACACAGCCGGGAGTCACGCCGTCGCCCTCCTCGGTGCCGGCGCGCGTCCTCCGTCAGTCGTGGTCGGGCCCATGGTCGGGGCTGTGGTCAGGCCGACCAAGCCGGCAGAAGCCTTCTCAGATGCCTCTCAGCTATCGCGCGTGAAGGTGACGAGGTCACAGCTGTCGGGGTCGCCAACAAATGCGTAAAGACGTGGACTCTCGGCTGCCGCTGACCACCGAGGCCGTCCCCGTAGTACCTACCGCGGGCATCGTGTCCCAGTAGTCGCTGATCTCGTGAAAGCTGAAGGCAACTTCCCAATGCTGACTGTCAAGCTCGGTTCGGCGCTCACCCATTGGTTGAGACCTCTCCCCGGGCAGGCAAGGCGTTCCACCAGATGGAAGGGGTTGCCCTCTTCCCCCGCGATACGGTGCTGTCATGTCTCGATCAGCCGAAGCCGGATCAGTCCTGTCTCCCATTACTGCGGACGACGTTGAGTTTGCCGTGCGGCTTAGCCGTGAGCGTCCTTCGGACGCACCCCCGGAGAGGTGGGGGATAGGCCGGCTCGCTGGAGTGGGACTGCTGGGAGACCGTCGAGCATCTCGCCAACGACTTGTTGTACCACGCCGTGCAACTGGGGCCGCAGAACCCGCCGCTGGACACCCATGTGCCCCTTCGCGTTGAGCCAGAAAGAGGCCGGACGGACCCATGGTCTTCGTCCACGCAGAACGGGACGCGGGTCCGGCCGGCCTGATGCAGGGTGCTTGAGGCGTGCGGCGCGCTGTTGGTCGCCATGGTGCGTACGACGCCGCCCCAGGTCCGCGCCCACCACGCCGCCGGGGTGTCGGACCCCGAAGGCTTCGCGGCATTGGCGTTGCAAGAGACGCTGGTGCACATGCACGATCTGGCAGAAGGCTTCGGGCTTGCTTGGACCCCACCCTCCGCTCTCTGCTCGCGGGTGCTCGCCCGCCTGTTCCCGGAAGCTCCGGGCGGTGGGGGATCCCCTGGCTCACTCTGCTGTGGGCCACCGGCCGCGCCGAACTCGCGGGACACCCTCGTCTCACTACGTGGCGCTCGGACAGCATACCGCGGCCACAGGAGCGGACCGGCTTCAACCGCCGCCAGGCTGAGCCGGTGCCGTGACCGCAAGGATGCCGTCCTAGGCACCAGCGACTGGGGGGCCTGGAAGAGAGTGTGGTCGCGGATCATGGCCCAGAGGACGTTGACGCGTCGGCGTGCGAGGGCGATGACAGCTTGCTTGTGTCCCTTGCCCTCTTTTCTCTTCCTGTCGTAGTACGCCTCGAGACGGGGCAGAAGAACACGCCGACCTGGGTGGAGAGGTAGAGTGGCGGCTGTTGGAGGCCGCGGTGATAGCGGCGGGGCCGGCGCAGGTTACCGCTGGACTTTTCCGGGAGTCCCCGGGGACTGGGGCCAGTCCGGCGAACCCGGCGAGACGGTCGGGACCTGGTAGCTGCGAGGTCGCCGCCGGTCGCGGCGATGAACTCGGCGCCGGTGGTGGGACCCATGCCGGGCATGCTGAGGATGATCTCGGCGTCCCGGTGCTGGCGGAAGCGGGCTTCGATCCGGGCGTCGAGTTCGGCTGCCCCGTCGTTTGTGGGTAGTGCCACCGAACAGGCGAGGCGGCCGACGAGCTCGGCGCCGGGTGCCTCGCCGCGCATGGCGGTCATCTGGGCCTGGGCTGCTTCCACGGCCGCGGCCGCGAGCGCGCCAGCCCTCTGGACCTTGCGGTTGCGCAGCCAGGTCTCCAGCCGTCGGACGCCCATGCGGCGGATCGCGGCCGGGGTCTGGTAGGCGGTCAGCAGGATGACGGGGCCCTTCTTCGTCAGGTCCAGGGCCCGTTCGAGGGGCGGGGAAGAATTCCAGGAGCTGGGCGCGCAGGCGGTTGATCTGGCGGGTACAGGTCGTGGACGACGTCCAAGCGCCGGGCGGTGAGGAGTCGCAGGTCGAGGGCGATGTCGTCGCCGGGGCGGAGCGTGCTGACGTCGCAGGATGCGGGTCTGGTCGGCGATGATGAAGGCGTCGCGAGCGTCGGTCTTGCCTTCGCCGCGGTAGGTAGTGGACGCCCGATGGATGGTCCGGCCGGTGAGGTAGGCCACGGACTGTCCGTGGTTCAGGAGGAGGCCGATGGCCAGGGCGGCGATGCCGGTGTTGATGTCCACGGCCCACAGCACGTCGCGGGATATCTCCAGGACGTCGGCGATGAGCTGGAGCAGCTCGCTCTCGTCGTTCATCACACGGCGGGACAGCAGCCGCTTGCCGTCGGCATCGACACTACCGTGGTGGTGCTTCTTGCCGATGTCCAGTCCGGCCCAGATCTCGGGCACGTTCCCCCTCCGCCAGCTCGTCGTCGCATCCGGTCCCGCAGACGACCCCCGCCGACGTTGTCTTACGGAGCGATCGAGTCGCGATTCCCAACTGGTGGTCGAGTCGTCGCGGGGCTCTGGGCGGCCAAGTTGCCCAACTG
>JAKFGP010000038.1 GCA_021502835.1 Streptomyces thinghirensis | reverse complement strand
GCCAGCCTGGAAACCAGCCTCGAAACGAGAGCAAGTCAGATGAAAACGACCTCTTAGTGAGCGTTTGTTTCTCGGTTGTCTGCGCTGGGGTAGGGCCGTGAGGGCTGCATGAGTGTCTGCGTACGTGGCGGCGGCCGGACTGAGCAGGGCGTGTGCGGGGAGTGCTGGGTGCACCGGGGCGTGCGTTCTCAACTCGGTGTGAACCGGTCAGGTTTCTGAATGAGACAGGAGCCCTTGGAAGGGAACCGGCGCATTACTGCTCTGTCGATTGCCGCATAAGCCGCGTTTCCGGCGAATGGCTTCACTGAGCGCTCAAACCGGCTCCTGGAATTCCCCATGAACCATCCAATACCTCTGATTGGGCAGCGGTCTGACGAGGGCGAGGCCTGATCCGGGCTCGGCCAGCGTCCGCTGCAGCATCTCTGGGGTCGTTGCCGCGAGCGCGGCGAGCCGGTTGTCGGCGTACACGTGAACGTGCATGGCCGCGTACGGATGAACGTGCAGACTTCCTGATGTGCTGAGGATCCAGGATTCGGCACTCTGCTGCCTGTTGGTCGAGGTCGCAGAGATGGGGCAAAAATGGGCGCCTGATGGATCGCAGGGCCTCCGCACTGCGATCCCATCAGGCATGGAGTTGTCCACGCTGCATCACTCCACGGCATCAGGCGCTTCGACCGTAAACGCCGCCAATTCGACTTCGGCATCAGAGGGCGGGCCGGGATAGTGGCCCTGGAGGCCCTTCTTAAGCTCGTCGATGCTCGTGAAGCCATCGAGCCGAGCCTGTTCGGCGGTGAGGCGATCGAGCCGGTGGCGTTCGACGCCGGTGACGGTGCCGTTCAACATGCGGTGAGCTTCGTCGTCCTCGAAAAGGAAGACCTGCGGGACCCGGCGCGATCGGATCGTCGTAGCGGACGGTGGAGGTCTTCCGCGCGGTGGCGATGTCTTCGTAGTAGCGCTTGTTGAACCGAACAATTCGACGCGCACCCGCATCGGGGTAGAAGTAGGTGTCCGGCAGAAGCATCCGTATCGGGCGCAGTGTCGGGCCCGTCGTCGGTCGGTACGGCGACGAAGATGTCGGGATGGAGGTCGAGAAGCGCTTGGCGGCAGCGGCCGCACGGCGGGATCAGGCCGCGACCCCGATCTCCCGCAGCCGCGATGGTGACGAGCGGGCCGGCTCCGCGCCGCGGCAGCACCGAGTACGACGAGCTCAGCGCACGGTCCGCCGGTGAAGTGGTAGACGTTGACCGCCTCATGGATCCTGCCGGCTGTGTCCATCGCCGCTGCGGCCACGGTGTGGTTCGGGTCGCTCCCGAGGCCGGCAGCGAGCCGTTCCGCAGCCTCGATGACGCGGCGCTCGGAGTCGAAAGAGATTCATGGAGACCACGGCGCCGACCCAGATCGACCCGGCCGGACTCCTCGACACAATTGTTCTCGTGAACCTCGCCCTCAGTGTCGGACGGCACGAAAGATTGCAGTAGCTGATCGCCTGACCTGGGCGCTGAAATCCTGGTGAGGTACGGTCCAGGTGACAGTTGCCGCGCAAGGGATTTCAGTCTCCGGTTCAGTCAGAGCTATGTCCGTCCAGGGGCTAACGCTACGTAGTCACCAGGTGTTCAGGCGTCGGGGACAACTCGCCTGTCGGGCATGCGTATTGAGGGTGCTGCGATGCGTACCGATCACCTGACGACCGCTGCCGCCCGCGCAGACAGACGGCGTGGATGTCAGTGACGTGAGCTTCGCCGAGATCTGGCGACCGCTCCCCCCGGCTGCGACATGCTCGCTTCACCTGACCAGTACAGGGCTGCGGGGTGCCGTCGCGTGCAGCAAATAGGCCTCGTGAGCCACCGCGTCGGACAGCGGGACTGCTGCAGGGTTGGGTGACACCTGACCTGGCTTGCTGAGCGGCGACCTGGAAGGATGCGCTGCAGTGCCCAAGCCGTATCCGAAGGAGTTCCGCGAGGACGTCGTGCGGGTCGCGCGCAACCGCGAGCCCGGCGTCACGCTGGAACAGATCGCCGCCGACTTCGGCGTCCACCCGATCACACGCTGTCGAAGTGGCTGCGCCGTGCCGAAAACGACGAGGGCGCCAGGCCCGCACCCGGCGTCGGGCGAGGTCAGCCGAACTGCGCGAGGCCCGGAAGCGGATTCGGCTGCTGGAGCAGGAGAACGAGGTGCTCAGAAGGGCTGCGGCGTATCTGTCGCAGGCGAACCTGCCGTCAAAATGATGTACCCGCTCGTCAGCGAGCTGGCCGCCGCCGCTGCCCCTCAACGGGTGCCGGTGGCGGTGACGTGCCGGGTGCTCGGGCTGGCCCGCCAGCCCTACTACCGGTGGGCTGGCCCGGCCGGTCACCGACACCGAGCTCGCCGGAGGCATACCGAGCCGACGCCCTGTTCGACGCTCACCGCGACGACCCCGAGTTCGGCTACCGCTTCCTTCCTCGACGAGGCCATGCCGCTGATGAGCCGATGGCCGAACGGACCGCCGGGCGGATCTGCCGGGACAACGGCTGGTGGAGCGCGTTCGGCAAGCGCAGAGGCCGGGGCAAGAACGCCAAGGCCGGCCCTCCGGTCCACGATGACCGGGTGCGGCGCGACTTCACCGCCGACGGGCCGAACCGGCTGTGGCTGACGGACATCACCGAGCATGCCACCGGCGAGGGCAAGGTTGTATCTGTGCGCGGTGAAGGACGTGCACTCGGACGCATCGTGGGCCATTCCATCGACGCCTTGGATGCAGTCCAGTCTCGCGGTGAGAGCCCTGGAATCCGCCATCGCCCGCCGCGGCCAGGTCGCCGGATGCTACTGTTCGTTCCGATCGCGGGTCGCAGTTCCACTCACGGAAGTTCGTCGCCGTCCTCGCACGCCACGACATGGTCGGCTCCATAGGCCGGGTCGGTGCGGCCGGCGGCAACGCGGCCATGGAGAGCTTCTTCGCGCTGCTGCAGAAGAACGTCCTCGACCGCCGTACTGGGCCACCCGCCAGGAACTGCGGATCGCGATCGTCACCTGGATCGAGCGCACCTACCACCGCCGCCGGCGTCAGAGACGCCTGGCGCGATTACTGACTTCAGCTCGTCAGGGTGAATCTTGACGAAGGCCCGGATGGAGCCGAAGCGGGGGCTGTATCCCGTGGTGTGTGAGGTATGCGGGATGGGGGCGGGCTGACCGCTGCGGGACGTCGGCGCCGGGAGTCGGTGCGGATGCAGGCGGCCGAGTTGTTCGAGCAGAAGATCAAGCCGCCGGAGGTGGCACGGCGCTTGCGGTGAGCCTGAAATCGGCCTACCAGTGGCATCAGCTGTGGCGGGACGGCGGTGTTCAGGTTCTGCGCCTCCCGTGGTCGAGCGGGTCGCGTTGCCGTCTGTCGCCGCGCTGCGTTGGAGAAGCTCGCCGGGTATCTCGAGCAGGGTCCGGCCGCGCACCGGCCGGGGGAGGACCAGGTGTGGACGGCGGCGCGGGTGGCCACGCTGATCGGCCGGAAGTTCCACGTCTCGTACAGCGTCTCGGGTGCCACGAGGCTGATGCACCGGCTCGGCTTCACTCCGCAGGTCCCCGCACGGCGGAGTCGCCGAGCGCGACGAGCAGGCCGTAACCGTCTGGAAGGAGGCGACTTGGGCGGAGGTAAAAGAGCCCGGGCGGCCTACGGGGGATACATCTGTTTCGAGGACGAGGGCAGGCTTCACCGCCGGCCGCCCCGGAGACGCACCTGGGGCCGGCGCGGCCGCACCCCGGTCGTGACGGTCGGGCGGCGACGCTCGGAACGCCTGTCGGTAGCCGGGCTGATCGCGATGCAGCCCGGTTCCCGCACCCGGCTGTGCCACCGCCTGCGCACCCACCGAGCGGGCAAAGGCAAACGTCGCAGCATGGGCGAGCGTGACTTCATCGCACTCGTCGACGGCGCCCACCAGCTCCTCAAGGCACCGATCGTGCTGGTCTGGGACCGCCTGAATACACACGTGCTCCCACGCCATGCGAGGCTGGATGGCCGAGCGCGAGTGGCTGACGGTGTTCCTGCTGCCCGCCTACTCACCCGACCTCAACCCCGTCGAGTGGGGTAGGGCACACGTCAAACGCAGCCTGGCCAACCTCCGCCGTCGTAGCCCTCGACCGGCTCGAAGCCCTCGTACGCAACCGACTCAGCGCCTTCAGTACCGCCCCGCCACCCTCGACGGCTTCATAGCCGGAACCGGCCTGACCCTCGACGATCCGGCCTCACCCTGACGAGCTGAGAGTCAGTAACCCCCGTCGAGTACCAGACCATCATGACCCAACCCGCAGCCCTGGCTGCAAAACCCCGCGATGTCACCCGATCATGCAGCAGTCCCTTCACGACGTGTGGAGCTATAGAGATGGGCACGTGGCAATGTTCATGACCTGCGGTTGTGGCACAGCTTCCGCGCAGCAGTCCCAGATACTTCTCCGGCGTTCCAGCAGTCTCCGATGTGGGTGTGGAGGGGGCGGGCTGTGCCCGTTCAGGCCGAGTTCCAGGAGCCGCACGGGCGGGCGGGCCTCTCTGGCTGCCGCGTCGGCGTTCGGCCTCACGGCGTTCCTCATCGGCGATCCATCGGCCACCCGCTTCCTTCTCGGCGACGGAGTTCGAGGCTAATTCCTTCGAGACGCCGTTCGGCATCGTGGCACCATGCCTCGCATGACGACGAACCGAAAGGTCCATGCCGCGTAGACGGCCAAGGCGGATCCGGGCCAGCATCCCCGGCAGCCGACCGACAACGAGAGCGAGGCCGGTGGTCGACGGCCTGTCCTCGCGTGCCTGTCGGAGATCACCTGTCTCGAGCGCACCCGCAACTATCTGCGGCCAGGCGATGTCAGCGTGGCTGTGGGCCTGTGGAAGAAGTACGTCCACCAGCCCGAGCGGGATCTGTGGCACGACTACGAGTGGGGCAACGTGCACTGGTACTGCTGCGGTGACCCCCTCGAAGCCCGGGCCCTCCTCGACACCGTGATGCGGGCCCTGGCCCCCGAAGCGCCCGAACGCTTGCGTCCGATGCTCGCTTCTCCGGCCCGAGCCATCCCAACAGAACCGCCTGATCGAGATCCGCGACAACCTACTCGACCGGATCGCCGAGAGCTCAGCGCGAAGGCTGGCTTGGAGAGGTCGAGGGCCCTCGAAATCAGCCTGGCCGGCGCCGAGGAAAAGCTGACCCAACTCGGAAGCCGCACTCAAGCCCACGGTGATCCACTTGGGCCTGCCCACCTTCGATCAGATCACAGGACGGTCAACGCCCCTAGATCGTCCCTCTCAGAGCCTTTGAACAAACATGAGGGCGCTTGAGGACCTGCCTTGTTCTTTAGTTCATAGAGCGCATCGGCCGAGCTCCGGCAACGTCACCTGTCACGTTCCGGTGCCTTCTTCAGCTCTGGGTAACGGCCTAGCGTCGGCTTCAGGACCGGTGCATGGCGGGCCAAGAAGTCCCACAGCTGGTCGGCGAGTGGCCGGTGCGGACAGTCGCGCCGTCGCGCTGCCTGAGAGTTCCTCGACCACACCGGGAAAGTGCTGTCCGGCATGGAAAGCAGGCTTCCATAGGCAGCTCGGTCTCGATCATGAACGCGGCACGTGCCCCACGCCAGTGCCGTGCACGATGGGCTCCTTCTTCATGAAATGGTCCGGAACAGGGGTCTGGGGCGCGCCCTCGACCAGGAAATGGCCTTGTTCGGACGGATGCCGCGACGAGTCCCGGACCACGCATTGGGTGAGGGCCTGCATCCGCTGCGGTGTGATGTCGGTGTCCGGAGGGGAGGGCGGGCAGGAAGCCGGGCGCCACGACGGGCACCAGGGCGACGCGGCCGAGGTCGATCCACTCCATCCGTACGTCGCTCTTGGGGACGCGGTGCAACATTGAGGATCGGCTTCGTCCTCCAGCAGCCGCTCCCAGGGGCCGGTGACGGTCTCGAATAGCAGGTGCAGTCGTGCACTGCAGGCGCTGAGCAAAGAAGCTGCTGAGTATTCTCCAGCACCGGTGGAAGCGGACACAGGTCCCCGAGCACCACGCGCAGCTCGGACTCTTCGCCCATCGCCAACTGCACGGCGTAGGTCTGCAGTTCCTCGGCGTCATGCAGCAGGACGCGCACCTTGCAGTGGAAGGCGTGCCCAGCCTCGGTCAGCTGAACCCGATAGCCCGGAGCGATCCAGCAGGTCCAGACCCAACTGGCGCTCCAGCTTGGCGACCGCTGCGAACACAGAAGGGTGCGAGCGGTGCAATAGATCGGCGGCGGCCTGGAAGCCGCCGCCGCGCACAACGGCGTTGAAGCACTGCAACTCATGGAGCGTGAAGTTCGACATTATCCAGAGAACCTACAGTGTGTGTTTGATCTTTGTAATAGATCTCTGCAGACAGTGTTCCTAAGCTGAGCGCATAGCCGCTAGATCACTGGAGCTGACATGACTGCTCGAACCCGTACCGCCATCACTACCGGAGACGGCGTCCGCATCGCCTGCCGCTTCGACGGTGATGAGAACAATCCCGTGCTGCTGCTTTTGAACTCCATCGGCACCGACCTCCACATGTGGGATGGCCAGGTGCCAGCTCTAATCGAGACACTTCCGGCTGCTGCGCTGCGACGCACGCGGCCACGGCGCCTCCGATGTCCCGAGCGGCCCGTACTCCATGGACCGGCTGGGGCGCGACGTGGTGGAGCTGCTGGATGCCCTGGGCCTGCAGCGGGTGCACGTGTTGGGTCTGTCTCTGGGGGAATGGTCGCGCAGTGGTTGGGGATCCATGTTCCGGACCGTGTCGACCGTCTGGTGCTCTCCAACACCGCCGCGTACCTCGGCCCAAGAATCAGTGGGATCGGCCGATCGCCGAACTGCTGCCATCGGTGTACTTCGTTC
>JAKFGP010000037.1 GCA_021502835.1 Streptomyces thinghirensis | reverse complement strand
TAAGGCAACGGCCGGGGCCGCCACCCCCACAGGAGAGGCCCTGGCCGTCGCGGCACGGACACGCGCGGCGGCCCGTACTCCCTACAGCGCCGGGACTGCGTTTTCTGTCACACCTCACCGCGTCACGGCTTAGTTGCATTCAGCCGGCAATGGGATGGGGACATGGACGAGCGACGGTTTCAAGACGTAACGTGCCATTCGCCGGACCAGCAAATTCTGCCTTGAGATGGCGCCGCGGTAGGCCACCGCGACCATCACAGTAATAATTGTCGACGGAGGACCACTGTCCGCGATGGGCGCTGGCTCGGCGCAGCGCTTCCGGCGGCCGGCAGACGACGAGCCGACCATACGGTGCGGCAGGGCGACGAGATCGCGCTCGGACGTTCAGGTACCGCGCCGTGCATCCGCGCTGCTGGGATACGTGCGACACTGGTCGGCGATCCGGGACGCCGAGGACGTGGCGTCCGAGGCCTGGCTGCAGATCGCCTGTGACCTGGAACGGTTCGGAGGCGACGCCGACCGGTTCCGCTGCTGGGCCGCCCGTATCGCCCGCAACCGCGCCCTGGACCACATCCGCCGCGCGGTCGCCGCCCCGTTGATCGCGCGACGAGATGGAAGACCGGCAAGCCCGCCGAGTCGACACCGCGGCAGGCCATGGAGGCCCTGGCCACCGACAAAGCACCCTCTCCTCACGCCGCCCGGCCCCAGGACCAGGCCGAGGGGCCGTCGTCCTGCGCGTGTGTGTCCTGGACGCCAAAGAGCGCCGCCGAGACGCTGGGCAAACGTCCCGGTGCCGTCCGCACGGCGCACCGGGCGGGTCTGAAGCGGCCTGGGCCGAACCGTCGGCGGCGATCCGAACGGGCAGGGCTCGACGCCCTGCCGCCCCAGCGAGAACCGCGCGGCCGTGCGGTGACGTCCGCGAGTGTGACGCATACGCGTGCGCGGACGCAGAAGGACATGTGATGGCCGACGAGCAGGACAGTGGCTGGACCGCGAAACGGCGGAGATCTTGCTGCGCGGAGAGTCACTGGAGGCTGTCGATCCCGCCGCCCGCGACCGTGCCGAACGACTGGCCGGGGCCCTGGGCGCCCCTCCGCCCCACCCGTGCCGACCAGCCGGGGAACTCCCCGGCGAGGCGGCCGCGCTGGCCGCCTTCCGCAAGGTGCGCGCCGAGCGGCCGACGCGCGCAGGGGACGTCGGCCGCCCTCGGGCACGGCACGCGCGCCGCCCTCCGATGCCGGACTGGTCCGTATCGGCCCGCGCGGTGATGGCGTCCGGCGCCCCCGCCGGCACCGTCCACTGCATGCCTCGGGCTGGCCGCCGCGCTGACCGTCGGCATGATCGGCGGGGCGGCGGTGGCCGCGGGAACCGGAGCCTTGCCGACGCCGTTCGACGGCACCCGGCCGGACCCCGCCGCCACCGTCTCGGCCGCCGCGTCCCCCGACCGGCCGCTCGCCTCGCCCTCGCCACTGGACGGCGTGCGGGGCGGGCCGGTGCCGGCAGCCCCACGCCCGGCGCGCCGGCCCGGGGCAGCGCGCGGGACGACGCGGACGGCGATACGGACCAGGACACCGGCACCGACAAGGACGCCGACGCCGACGGCCGGGCATCCGGCGGCGGGCGGCCGGGCCTCGCCGCGTCCTGCCGCGACGTACGCGCCGGCAAGGGACTCGACGGCGCCTCGTCGGCGCGCGCTGAAGGAGGCGGCCGGGGGTTCGTCCCGGGGTGAAGTGCTGCAGGAACCCTCCTCGCCGGGACCGATAGCGGCGCCCAGGACCCGCGGTGGCCGGAAGGCTGGGACTCCGACGAGACCGGAGAGAGGAACCGGGACCGGGAGACCGGGAGGGACTCGGGCGACAAGGACGGGCAAGGGCGGCGAAGAGGGCAAGGGCGGCGGCAGCGGCGTGAAAGAACGGGGGCGGTGGTGACGGCGGCGGCAAGGACGATGACGACGATGGCCACCACATAGCCCCCTCGCCCGCCGGGCAGCACCACGACCCGCACGCCCCCCCGGCCTACGCGCCCCCTGCCGCGCAGCGGCCGACGTACCTGCCGCACACGTCGCCCACCGTCGCCGATCTCCCTTGACCGGCACTTTTCCGGGTCGCAGGAATTTCCTCACCCTGGGTGTGACACTTTCGGCCGCCGTGGCGTAGTAATGAGTGAGCCGACTGGTCATCGGCTTTCGCACCGAGCCGGGGTTCCCCCCGTACCTACGGCTTGTGTATTCCCTGGCGCGGGCGGGACACGTCCCCCGGTCCCGCCCGCGCCCCATCTCACCGCCCCCGGCGGGGTGCCACCGCCTCACTGGTACACGACGACCTTGTCGCCGTTCCTCACCTGCGCGTACAGATCCGCGATCGCCGCCTCGTCCCGTACGTTGACGCAGGTGCCGTGCGAGCGCCTGGGCGTAACCGCGCACGGCGAAGTCGTCCGAGTAGTGCACGGCTCCGGCCGCCGCCGAAGAACATCGCGTAGGGCATGGCCGAGTCGTAGAGCGTCGAGACGTGGTGGCGGGACTTCCAGGACCTGGAACACGCCCCTCCCGGGTCGGCGTGTACTGCGAGCCGGAAGCGCACCGGCATCGTCGACACGGTGCGCGTCCGTCGATCATCCAGCGCAGCGTCCGGCCTCGACTTGCTGACGCACAGCACCCGGCCGGTCAGGACAGCGCGGGTCGGGCGCGGCGGCCGGCTGCCCGCCCATCAGGTACAGCTCCCACTTGCCCGGTTCCCGTCATCCCCCCCCCCCCCCCCCGGGGGGGGGAAAAAAAAAAAAGGCTGCCAGGTGACGGTGTCGGTCCGGCCCGTCCTGGGCAGCCTGCGCTTGCCCCGGAAGCCGCTCACCGCGCGCTGGTCGGGTCGTCGTAGCCGTCCCGGTCGGCCCGTCGACGAGCCATTACCCGACCTGGCGCAGCCGCGGCTGCAAAGCCCGCGGACGTCCCGGCCGGTATCGCCCGGCAGCCACAGCGCCGGAGGCCTCGGCACGGGCGGTCGGCGAACTTCGGCGCGGGGCCTGCCGCCCGACGTGCTCTTCGGCGTCCGGGGCTTCCTCGGTCCCCGGCTTCGCCGGCCGCTTCGGCGGGGTGCCGGTCACGTCTAGCGTGCACCGGCGCGCGTCCGGCGCCGTCGGCGCTCGTGCCCCGCACGGTGCAGCCGCCCGCCGCCAGCGCGGCCCTTCGGGGCGACGGCGACCGCCCTACCCGTTCGCCCATACCCGTCATACGCATCACGGCCCCCGCCGTCTCACCGTCCCGGCACGGACGTCCCCTGACGCGTCCCCTCAGCGATGACGCGGCGTGAACGGCACGGCATCGCTTGTGACCGGGACCGCACCGTGGTTGTGAGCGCGCACGTCCAGCGCGTGCGCCCCCGCACTGGGTGGCGCGCACGCCGATGGCAGTCCGTCGGAGGGTCGGTCCGTACTGGCGAGTATCTGACGGGTAGTTCGGAGCAGTTCGAACATGTGCTCAGCGGGAGGCAACAAACCATGGCGCGCGAGTCTGAGTCCGGACTGCCCATCGAACCGGTCTGCGGGCCTGACACCCAGGCGGATTCGGGACCCGGCCGAGAAGCTCGGCGAGCCCGGGAAGTACCCCTTCACCCGGGGCGTGTACCGGTCGATGTACACCGGCCGGCCGTGGACGATGCGCCAGCACGCCGGTTTCGGCATGGCGAAGAGTCCAACGCCCGCTACAAGCAGCTGATCGCCACCGGCACGATGGGCCTGTCGGTCGCCTTCGACCTGGCGCTTTCGCCCACCCAGATGGGCCACGACCCTCGACGCGCCGATCGCGAGCGGTGAGGTCGGCAAGGTCGGCGCGGCGATCGACCTGGATCGACGACATGCGGGTGCTGTTCGGCGGGATCCCGCTGGACAAGGTCTCCGACGTCGATGACCATCAACGCCCCCGCCTCCCTGCTGCTCCTGCTCTACCAACCTCGTCGCCGAGGAGCAGGGGTGTCGGCGCCGACCAGCTCATCACCGGCACGATCCAGCGAACGACGTGCTGAAGGAGTACATCGCGCGCGGGACGTGCATCTTCCCGCCCAAGCCGTCACCGCGGCTGCTGATCGCGGACATCTTCAAGTACTCGCAAGGCCGAGATCCCGAAGTGGAACACCATCTCGATCTCCGGCTACCACATGGCCGAGGCCGGTGCCCCGCCCGCGCAGGAGATCGCGTTCACCCTCGCGGACGGCATCGAGTACGTGCGCACGGCGGTCGCGGCCGGCATGGACGTCGCCGACGACTTCTGCGCCCCGCCTCTCCTTCTTCTTCGTGGCCCGTACGACGATCCTGGAGGAGGTCGCCGTGCGCCGCCGGCTGCGCCGGATCTGGGCGCGGGTGATGCGCGAGGAGTTCGGCGCCGAGAACCCCAAGTCCCTGATGCTCCGTCACCACGCAGACCGCAGGCGTGCAGCCGACCGCCCAGCAGCCCGAGGTCAACCTCGTCCGCGTCGCCGTACAGGGCCTGGGTGCCGTCCTCGGCGGCACGCAACCCCGCACACCAACTCCTTCGACGAGGCCATCGCGCTGCCGACCGACAAGTCCGCGCGCCTGGCCCTGCGCACGCAGCAGGTGCTCGCCTACGACGGACGTGACGGCGACCGTCGACCCTTCGCCGTTCCTACGTCGTCGAGAAGATACCGACGATCGCCGAGCGTGGCGGCCCGGGGAAACTGATGTGGAAGGTCGAGGACCTCGGCGGCGCGGTCTGGACCGCCATCGAGCACGGCTTCCAGAAGAGCGAGATCGAGCGCAGCAGCGCCTACCGCATCGCTCCAGGAGACCGACTCCGGCGAAGCGGTCGTGGTCGGCGTCAACCGTTTCCAGCTCGACGCGGAGGAGCCGTACGAGCCCCTCCGCGTCGACCCGGCCATCGAGGCCCAGCAGGCCGAGCGCGCTCGCGAGGCTCCCGCGCGGAGCGCGACCAGCAGGCGGCAGCACGCGCTCGCCGCCCTGAAGAAGGCGGCCGAGGGCGAGGACAACGTCCCCTACCCGATGGAGCGACGCCCTTCGGGCGCGGGCGACGGTGGGCGAGGTGTGCAACGCGCTGCGGGAGGTCTGGGGGACGTACGTGCCCTGGACGCCTTCTGACGCCCGCTGAGCCGGGCGCTGGTGATCGCGGGGATCGGGCGGTCTACCGCCTCGGCTGAGCCGCGCCGGACGCCTTCGCCCGCTGCGTCGCCCGGTACCTGCGCACCGCACGGGTGACGACCGGCGGCAGGAGGTCCAGGGCGAGACGGCGGGGTGCGGTCACGCGGAGTCGGCTGCCGTGTCGTACGCGCCGCGCCGCCCCCGCCGGACGCGGCTGCTGGGGCTGCCCCGGCATCGGTCCGGCATCCGGGCGCGGCGCCGCCGCGGGCGCCGGGTGCCGCGAGGACGGCAGTGAGGGCGGCTGCATCCGCTTGCCCTTGGCGCGGGCCCGGACCAGCCGGTGACCGGCCGCCTGCTCCACGGTCACGGCGACGTCGTCGCGCCCGCGCAGGGCGGCGAGCAGCTCCTCCTGGACCGGCTCGGGGTCGCCCCCAGGTGCCGTACAGCTTCTGGCTGCTCAGGCAGACGGGCCGCAGCCCGCGGTTGAGCACGGCCTCCCAGGCGGCGACGGCCACGCCCGGGGCGTGCTCGCTGCGGAAGTCGTCGAGGACGACGATGCCGTCCGGCAGCAGCAGGTCCCGGGCCGCGCCAATGTCGCCCTGGACGTGCTCGTACAGGTGCGAGGCGTCGATGTGGGCGAAGCGGCAGCTGCCGGGCGCGACCTCGTCGGTGACCGCGGAGCTGGGTGCCTGGATGATCGCAGGCAGGGTCTCGTGGAAGGAGAGGTAGTTCCGCTCGAAGGCCTGCCGGGTGAGCGTGGAGTACGACTTCGCCGCCTCCGCCCGGTTGGCCGCGTCCGGCGGCTCGGTCTCGAACAGGTCGCAGACGGTGAGCGTCTCGCCGTCCCGCAGATGGTGCCCCCAGCAGGATCGCGCTCTTGCCCAGGTAGGCGCCCAGTTCGAGCAGGTCGCCGCCGGTGCCCCGCCGCTCCTGCCGCTCCAGGAACCAGGAGAACAGCACCTGGTCGAGCGGCCAGAACCAGCCGGGGACGTCGTTCAGCCCACCGGGGTACTTGTGCGTCTCTTGCGCAGTGGCCATGAGGGAGGATGCCTCCTCGACGCACGAAAAGGAGTCAGCGCGCGCAATACGGTGGCCGGAAAATCGCACGAATCGCTCAACGTACCCGGGCCGGCACCGTCCGGCAGCCACGGAGGCGGCGGCTCCTCGACGTACCGGTGCGGCAGCCGTGCCTGGCGCGCTCAGGTCGCCCGCAGGTACGCCGAGTGGGCCGCCTTGCCGAGGTACGTGAGGCGGGTGCCGTCCTTCAGGTGGTCGTCCAGGGCCTCCTTGATGCCGGGCCAGCCGGGGTCGCCGTAGTCGTCCAGGACGACGATCGCGCCGGGCGCGGCGATCTCCTCGGCCCACTGGAGGTCCAGCCGCACGCGCCCTTGGCCGAGTGGTCTCCGTCGACGACGATCACGCCGTAGCCGCGGTCGGGAGACGGCCGCCCTGGTCTCGGGGTCCTCGGAGAAGCCGCGCTGGATACGGGCCGCCGCGCCCGCCGGGCCGGCGAGGGCGAGGTGGTGCGCACGGCGTGCTCGTCGACCGGGGTGCCCGTCGGGTCGGGGCGCGGGTTGGTGCCCGGTTGGAGCTGCACGCCGGCGAAGGGATCGACGATGGTCAGGCTCGGGCTGCGGCCGTCGCGCTCCATCATCCGGACCAGCCCGGTGGAGAACATGCCGTACAGCGTGCCTATCTCCAGGATCTCGTCGTTCGGGGGATCGAGGAGCGGGATCGTGCCGAGCTTGCCTGCAGATGTTCATGGTGCCGCCCGCGACCCGGCCCACGCCCAGCGATTCCAGCGCCACGAGCAGCCGGTAGGCGGTGGCGACGTTGCGCACCGCCGCGTCACGGTCGCCGGACAACTCCGCGACCTCGGCGTACAGGCGCTTCAGCGGGCCGTCGGCCACCACGCGGGAGAGGCCGCGACCGGTGGAGCCGAGGAGCAGTTCGTGGGTGAGCCGGTGGGCGGTGGCCTCCCGGACGGCCGGATCGACCGCCGAGCGGACCTGCCGCTCGACCCGTCGGTCGATGCGCTGGTCGATGAGGTCGGCGACGGGACGCAGCAGACGCCGGGAGACCGGACTGCGGAGCAGGGGAGCGGCTGTTCATGGGTCAACGACCTCAATCCGTCACGGAGGTGAACGTGCGGGTACGTGGAACGCCTGTCGGGTGGGTGGGGCCAGACTAGGGAGGTCCCTGACCGGAAGCGGAGTTGTCGAACGGGCCGGGAAAGGAACTTCTGCCGAACGCCGCATGGCGGAACGACGACCGCCCTCTTTGTTCACCGGAAGGTCACGCACACGTGGCCGAAGTTCATTCGGGACGGGTTCCAGCCGCTCGTGGCGCTCTCATAGCCTGCATCGATCCCCGAGCCCTGCCGGACACCGGCGGGTCCGCGCGTCCAACCCGGGAGTGACCACCCATCGCCGCCGAGCCCATGACCGCCGCCGCGCCCCGCGCCCGTGCGCGACCCCGCCCCCGTCGACGCGGGGACACCGGCCCCGCGCCCCCGGGGCGAGCACCGCTACGACATCGACCTCGTCCGGGTCCTGGCCTCGATCGGGGTCATCGTCTGCCACGCGGCGGGCGAACTCATGAAGGCCGTGGACCGCGACCCCCCGGGGGCGGACCCGTGTACTGGGTCGCGCTCGCCGGGGACGCGCTGAGCCGGTGCGCCGTGCCGCTGTTCTTCGCGATCGCAGGCTGGGTCGTGCTGACCGGGGCGCCGCCCCGGGACGACGGGGCAGATCCGCAGGCGGCTGACCCGCATCGTCGTGCCCATGGCCGTCTGGACCGCCGCCTACCTGGTGTGGGACTGGGCACGGGACGCCAACACCGACCCCACGCGCCGGCTCGCGTGGGACGCCGTGTTCGGCTCCGTACGGCCCGCCTTCCACCTCTGGTACCTGTACGCCTACGTCCCGGTGATCCTGCTGCTGTCCGTGGCCGTCCTGGTCCGTGCGGGCAAGCGGCCCTGGGGCGCGGGCGCGGCCTTCTCGGCCTGGCGCTGGCCCCGACCCTCCTGGGCGACCTCGGGCGGCTTCTCGACGTCCGCGTACCCCCTTCGCCTGGCAGTTCGGCGCCTACCAGATCGTGTACGCGGTCGCCGGCGCCGTACTGCTGTCGCTGCCGGGCTCGCGGTCGCGGGCCGGGGGCGGCGCCTGCTCTGGCTGGCCGGCGGGCTGTGCGCGTGGGGGGGCGGTGGCCGTCTACGAGCACCGGGTGCACTTCCCGAGTCCCTACGGGTCGGTCGTGGTGGCGCTGCTGGCGGGGGCCCTGCTGATGGCCCTCGACCGGATCAGGGTGCCCGAGAGGTTCCGCCCGCTGCTGGGCAGGCTCGCCGGGGCCTCCTTCGGTGCCTACCTGGTCCACCTGCTGTTCCTGGAGGCCGTCGCCCCGCACATGGTGTCGGCGGACGCGGGCTGGCCGGCCGCCGTGGGCGGGCTCGTGGGGCTGACGGTCGCCACGGTCGTGCTGTCCTTCGCCGCCGCCCTGCTGTGGACGCGACTGCGGCTGGCCCGCTGGCTGGGCTGAGCCGGGTGGCGCGTGGAACACCGGAGCCCCCTTCGGCCACTCGGCGGAAGGGGGCTCCGGCACGGTCCGGGGGCGCCGGGTCACTTCTTTCCGGCGCCGCGCCGCACCGCCCTGCGCACCACGCGCCGGGCCCGCCGCACCTGGAGCTTCGCGCGCAGTTGCGGACGGCTGCCGGGCAGGCCCAGCTCGGTCAGCCGCAGCTCGGGGAAGTAGTAGCCGGGGCCGGTGGCCAGGTTGGCGCGCAGCCAGGTCTCCGTCGGCTCGCGCAGATCCGCGTAGGTCTTGGGCTGCATGCAGAAACCGATCGCCCGGACCAGCGGTGACAGCGTCTCGGGGACCGTGTCGACGAGCGCGGGGGCCTGACCGCGCTCCAGGTCGGGCACCAGGTGGTCGACGACGGCGAGCGGCACGCGGTTGCTGTTCGGGTACGGCTTGAGCCGCTCCATCACCAGCGCCGTCCCCACCCGGGCGATGGGCACGTCGTAGTAGGCGGAGGCGGTCACCATCGCCGTGGAGAAGCAGCCGACGACGAGTTCGGGCGCGCAGTGGTGGTACAGCGTCTCGGCCAGCAGGGGCGCGTCCAGCACGGTGAGCCGCACGCCCGCGTCCGCCGCCGCCTTGCTCAGCGCGGCCGTGTAGCCGGCGGGCGCGGTCGGGTGGGGCTTGAAGACGACGGACCGGTGCCCGGCGCGCGCGGCCCCGGTGAGCATGCGGACGTGGAGGTCCTCTTCCTCCTCCGCGCTCAGGATGTTGATCGCCGCGAGATACTGGCCGAGCAGTACGGCGGTCGGCTGCTCCCGCAGCACGGGCGCCAGTCGCGGGTCGTCCGCCGCGTCGTGGGATATCTCGTCGAGCACCGCGCGGAACGCCCCGTCCGGGACGACCTCGGGCGGGACGCCGTACTCAGATAGCAGCATCGGCCGCAGACCCGGTATCAGGTCGAGGTGGAGCAGCCGCCGAACGCGGCGCGCGATGGTCAGCGGCAGCTTCTCGCGGGTCGGGCCGTAGCTCATCAGGCCGTCGGCGTACACGTGGACGGTGCTCTCGGAGAAGATCGCGGCCAGCGCGCGGGCCGGTTGACCTGGATCGACTCGACGGCGAGCTCGATCATGTCCCGCTCGCCGATGCCCCAGGCGAGACGGAACGCCTTCTGCCACAGCGGCACGTCGTTCCCGCGCGGACCCCAGGAGCTGGGGTGGTGCGGGCGGATCGCCTCGTTCCAGCCGACCACGGAGTCGAACCGGCCGGATATTCGCTCGTAGCCGTGCATCTCGTCGAGGCGCAGCGCGGTCTCGGGTATGGCGGCGTTGTTGGAGACCAGCAGGATGCGCCGGACCCCGTCGCGCGGCCCGGAACAGGCCCGCGTCGAGCGCCGCGGCGAGGGTGGCCGCTCCGTACAGGGTGGAGACCTGGAAGATCTGGGTCTTGTGGGGCATGGTCAGGCAGCCTTCCGCCCGTCACGCAGGCGGCTGAGCAACCTGCTCCGAGTGCTGTCGATGGTCCGGAGGGTCTCGTCCAGCACGTGCTGGGGCATCCGGTGCAGGGCGTCCCGCGCTTCGCGTCGCAGCCGCTGGGCCGCCGAGGCCTCGTACTCGTTCACCTTGCCGATGTGGAAGGCGATCATGGCGCAGTACGTCCGTACGGCCTTGGGGAGGAAGCGCTCGGCCTCCGGGTCCTTCAGCAGGTCCGCCAGGAGCATGTCGTAGGCCGGGATGAAGTCCAGCTGCCGGGAGTCCTTGATCTGGGTGAGCGAGGTGGCGACGCCCCGCCGGTAGAACACCCCGTGCAGACCGACGGACGCGTACGACTCGGCCTTCAGGTGCAGGCGCCAGATCCACAGCCGGTCCTCTGCCGTGCGCAGTTCGGTCGCGAAGCGCATCCCGCCGTCGTCGAAGAGGTGCCGGCGGTAGATCCCCGCCCAGACGAAGGGGTAGTCGACCATCGTCTCCATGTGGGGCGGCGCTTATGCCGTCGCGCGGATCCATCACGGTGTTGCGCACGGCGGCCGGGGGCCGCCGGACCACCCGCTCGGTGCCGGTGGCCTGGACGTGGTCGGTTCGGGCGAAGTCGCAGCCCAACTCCTCCATCCAGGAGACCAGTTCGGTGAGATACCCCGGCCCGTACCAGTCGTCGCCGTCGAGGAACGTGACGAAGTCGCCGCGGGCCGCGTCGATCCCGGTGTTGCGCGCCTGGGCGATGCCCATGTTCTTCTCGTGCCGGATCACCCTGGCGTCGGGACGTCCCTCCGCCCAGCGGTCCACCGCCCATGAGGTGGAATCCGTGGAGCAGTCGTCGACGAGCAGGAACTCGAAGTCGGGGTCCGCGTTGTTGGCGAGACTTCTCAGAGTGCTCTCGGCGAAGACTTCCACATTGTGCATGGGGGACGACGACGGACAGTTTCGGCACACGGGCCTCTCACGCTCGAAGGTCGGGGATTGGAACAGGCTAGCTACGCTCCCGGATTCGGCGGTGTCGAAGAAGGCGCGGAGAAGCGAACTCCATTCGCGGGGGAGGTGAATTCTTGGTGTCACGGCCTTCCGGGTCGTCTCAGGCCGATCCGAAGGTGTTCCGCAGTTCCTCGATGTTCGACCGAGTGGTCTTCCACAGGAATTCCTGCGCGGTGTGCACGTCCGCCACCGCCGCCGCGTGGTCGTCGAGGATCGCCGAGGCCCGCTCCGCGAGCCGGGGGCCAAGCTCCCGGTCGTGCACGGACAGGCCCCACTCCCGGCGCCCGATGTCGGACAGGAAGTAGGCGAGCTTCGGGTGGGAGACCAGGCTGAGGATCGGGGTCCCGCAGCCGAACGGGATCATCCCGGCGTGCCCGCGCATCCCGATCACCAGCCGCGAACGGCGGTACAGGTCCCGGATCCCGTCGTTCGACAGGTCGTAGAGCTGCTCGACGGGCAGCGCGAGGCCGTGCTCCCGGCGCAGGTCGTGCACGAACTTCTCGTCGGCCGGCATGTGGGCCGCGTACCGCACGTCCGCCCGCTCCCGCAGACCGCGCAGCGCGGTGGCCATCTGGGCGAGGAAGTGGCCGTAGTCGTGCCCGAACCGCAGGCCCGCGCGGTCGTACGCGCAGTTGACCAGGACGGTGTCGGACCGCTCCGGCGGAGCGAGCAGGCCGGGGTCCAGGTGCCGGGCCACCGTGGTCGGGCAGGGCTGGTAGCGCACCCGGTCGCGCAGCCCGGCGGGGAGCAGCTCGCGGACCCGGTCGATCGAGCCGTGGTTGCGCAGCCCGAAGAACGCCGACCGCTCGACCAGGACCCGCAGGCTCTCGGCGAACCGGCCCCGGCGGTAGAGCTGCCCGTCGAACACGTTGTAGCCGACCGCGAACACCGCCAGCGGCGCGGTGACGCGGGCCAGGAGGTCGTCCGGGACGTTCCACTGCCAGTGGCTGTTGCCGTTGGGGGAGGTGTCCGGGAGGAAGAGCCCCGCCGCCGCCCACGATCACCCCGCGCCGCGCGTTCAGCTGCTCCAGCGCGGCCTCGTCGACCAGCCGGTGCACGGGCTGCGGGTACCAGCGGCGCGGGCCGGTGTCCGGGCCGAAGCACATGCGCACGGCCTCGGGCAGGACCTTGTCCCCCGCGTTCTCGTTGCCCTCGGCGAACAGGGCCACGTGCGCCAGCTGGTCCGCGGCGGCGTCGCCCGGCCTGCCGCGGCTCCGGGACCTCCGGGCGGGTGCGCGCGTACCAGCTGTGGCAGCCGGCGTCGGTGGGATCGGCGTCCAGGCCCTCGCGGGCGTAGGCGTGCGCGTCCTCCTCCCGCCCGCACAGCCAGGACAGGCGGGCGAGCTGCGCGAAGGCGCGCGGGGCGACGTCGGGGGACGCCGCCGCGAGCAGCAGATGCCCCTCGGCCTCGTCGTAGCGCGAGAGGGCCATCAAGGACAGGCCGAGCGTCTCGTGGCAGCGCGGCGCGTCCAGCCGGTCCGCGACGACCGGGGCGAGGACCTCGACGGCCTCGTCGTGTCGTCCCTGCCCGCGTGTACACGTCGGCGACCGTGCGGGCGAGGTCCAGGGAGGGACGGGCCGCCAGCAGCGGCGGCGCGCAGTGCGCCAGCAGGTCGGGGTGCTTGCGTCCGGGCAGGGCGCAGTAGGCGGCCCGGAACTCCTCGTCGCTCATCTCGAGCGGCGGCGCGCCTCGACGGCCGAGCCGTACCCGGGCGCGTCGAGCGGACCGGTGAAGCGCAGGACCGCGACGTGCGCGGGCACCGGCAGGTCGTCGTGGAGGCGGCGGGCGAGGAAGTCGTACCGCGCGTCGAGCGGGGCCAGCACGCCGCCGAGCACCGGGCCGAGGTCCTCGGTGACGCCGGAGAGCCGGGCCGCCAGGGCGTCGTCCACGTCGGCGCGCTGGATGACGAGGAGACCGTCCGGCAGCACGACGCGCCGCTCCCCGGCCTCCCCGGCGCACACCAACTGGGCCACGGCGCCCACCCCGTGGCGCATCCGCAGCAGCTCACCGATGTCGCCCAGGACGACCATGGCGGGGTCCAGCGCGACGACGGTGTCGTAGTCCGCCAGCCGGAAGACGTCCCCACGGCCCTCGGCCCGGCGTGTGACGACGCGCGGGGTGCAGTCGGCGCAGCGGTCGAACGAGGCGTCGGCGAGACCGGGGTGCAGGACCACGAAGTCCTCGCACACGCCCGGGTTGGTCAGCGCCAGGCTGCGTATCAGGGCGGGGAGGCCGGGCAGGCCGTCCTCGTCGGTGTGGACGGCGAAGGCGATCCGGCGTCTGCCGGTGACGGTGCTCCGGTCGTCCGCGGAGGAGGCGGAGGAGTGGGTCATCGCAGGGCGATCCTCATCTTGCTGTCGTCGACGTGCGTCGCGCGGTCCATGACCCACTCGGCCTCCCTGGGCCGCAGCCGGCCGGGCAGGGTGAAGCCGATGAGGTCCAGGCGGGGGCTCGCGTCCAGGAAGTCCAGGAGCCTGAGAACGGTGAAGGCCGTGGTCGTCGCCGTCCCCAGCCGTCCTCGCCCAGCAGCGCCGGGTCGCCCAGGGGCCGGCGCAGGGAGGCGTCCCCGACGTGGTCCTGCGCGCCGGGAACGAGCCGTTCCCGGGTGGCGCGGCGCCAGGCGGCGGCCGGGTCGCCGAACACCAGCCGGACACCGGCCGGCCGCGTCCAGGCGGGCCCCTCCCACGGGGTGTCGCCCCGCAGCGAGACGGCGTGCAGGTCGGTGCGCTCGCCGGTGCCCTCGGCCCGGACCCGGAACGCGTCGCAGCGCACCACCAGGTCGTAGCGGTCGATCTCGGCGCCCAGCGTGCTCCCCGGCGACGTCTCCGGCGTTCGCGACCAGGCACACCGTCCGCCCCGCGACCAGGCCCCGCAGACCGCCGACGCCGATCGGGGTGCCGCCGCCGAGCAACGGGTCCGGCATCCCGGCCCGTTCGACGAGCCGGCGGTACGTGCCGTACAGCTCCAGGAGGCGCCGTACGCCGGTGTCCCCCAGGCCGTGCTCGGCGACCCGTGCCCGTACGTACGCGGCGAACCGCGGCGAGACGGCCGCGGTGGTCGCATGGGGCTGTCCGAGCAGGTCGCGCAGTGCGGAGCCGGCCTCGGGGAAGAGCGCAGACGGCCGCGTCGAGGCAGGCCCGCCGGCGCCGCAGGGTGTCCATCCTGCGGGCGACCTCGGGCGCCGCCTCGCCGTTCGGCAGCAGCGTGACGTACCGCTCGTAGCACTCCAGCGCCTCGTCGCCGCGGCCGAGACCGTCCAGGGCCAGGCCGCGCAGCCGCCACGCCCCCTTGGACCGCTCCCGGATCCGGGCCGACGTCTCGGCGACGCCCAGCGCCAGGCCGAGCCCGCTGTCCCCCGCCGGCCTCCAGGGCGCGCTCGCCGACCTGGAGCAGGGCGTCGAAGTGGTCGGCCGCGGGGCTGTCGAGGGAGGCCGCCAGGGCGCCGATGGCCTGGGTGAGCCTGGCCTGCGGGGGAGTGGTCCCGGCGCCCTGCACCGCGAGGTGCTCACCGCACAGGCGCATGCCCCGGGCGTACAGCGCCGGCCTGGCGGCCCTCTTTCTGCCGTGCCTTGAACAATCCCGCCAGGGGGCTTCGTCATGCGTTCCACCGTTCTCCGATCGGAGGCCGAATGTGCCCCAGCACGACGGGTCGCGGGTGGCTTTCCGGCGGACGGTGGGTGAACACTCTCCTCCGGCGCGCGGCCGGTGCCCACCGCCCGGCCTCACCGCCCCATCGAGCGCCGGATGGCCCGCGCCCGGCGTACCACCTTCCGCGCCGTGGAGTTGTGCGGCAGGAACCCGAGCCGCGCCGGAATGCCGCCCGGCAGCCCCAGGGAGGTGAGCCGGCGCTTCTGGAAATACCGCCAGGTGCGCGCGTCCAGGTGCTCGCGCAGGTACTTCTGGCCTCCGGCCGCAGTTCCGGCAGCACCTTCGGCTGCATCGCGAACCCCACGGTCCGCACCAGCGCGGCGAGCGCGCCGGTGTCCGCGCCCTGCCGCCCCTCCGCGACGGCGGCGGCGTCGGCCAGGTCCGGAAGGAGCGCGTCCACGATGGTGGCCGGGACGCGGTTGCTGTTCTCGTACGGCGTCAGCCGGTCCAGCAACGTCTCGGTGCCGACGCGGGCGACCGGCAGGCCGTACAGCGCGGACGCGGTGAGCAGGGCCGTGGAGAAGCAGCCGACGACCAGCGCCGGACGCGTCCGCTGGAACAGCACCTCGGCGAGGACCGGTGTCTCCACCACGGTGAGGTCGACGCCGAGCTTCTCGGCCTCCTGCTCCAGGACGCGGGTGAAACGGGCCGGAGCCGTGGGGTGCGCCTTGAACACCACGCGCGTGTGCCCGAGTCCCGCGGCGCCGGTCAGCATCCGCACGTGCAGGTTCTCCTCCTCCTCGGCGGAGAGGATGCCCAGCGCCGACAGGTACTGGCCGAGCAGCACCGCGGGCCGCTCCACGTCCGGCAGACCGGCGCCGGTGTCCGCCAGTTCGGCCAGCACCTTGGTGAACGCCGGGGGACGGCACGATCTCCGGCTCCACGCCGAACTCCGTCAGCAGCAGCGGCGCGAGCCCCGGCACCAGGTCCAGGTGGAGCAGCCGCTCCACGCGCGTGCCGACCAGCGGGGCGAGCTTCGTGCGGGTGGGCCCGTAGCTCATCAGGCCGTCCGCGTAGACGGTCAGGGGCGCGTCGGTGAAGATCTGCGCCACCCCGAGCGCCGGGTGCACCTGGATCGACTCCACGGCCAGCGCCACGTCGTCGTCGCCCAGCCCCCAGGCCAGCCGCAGGTGCCGCTCCCACAGGGGTACGTCCTCCAGCCGCGGGACCAGCCGCCGGGATGGAAGGGGAGATCGCCTCGTTCCACGACACCACGTCGTCGAACCGGCCCCGCAACCGCTCGAACCCGGGCATCCCGTCCACGGACGGAGCCGTCTCGGGCGTCGCCGCGTTGTTGGAGACCAGCAGGATCCGCCGGTCGGCCGGTTCGAAGCAGCCGGTGTCCAGGGCGCGGCGAGCGTGGCCGTGCCGTACAGCGTCGACGCCAGGAAGATCTGTGTGGTCACGCCGCCGCCCCCCGCTTCCAGCTGACCCGCGGCCGCGCGCCGACGCAGTCGGCGCAGCCGCGTGGCCCGCTCGACGTCCATCGAGCCGAGCACCTCGTCCAGCGCGTCCTGCGGCATCCGCCGCAGCGCCGCCGCGCTCCTCGCCTTCAGTATCCGGGCCACGGCGGCCTCGAATCTCTCGATGGAACCGAGATGGTGGGAGATGATCGCGCAATACGTACGCACCGCCTTCGGCACCAGCCGCGCGGCGTCCGCGTCCCCGGCCGCCCCGGCGAGCACCTCGTCGAAGGCGCGGATGAAGTCGAGCTGGCGGACGTCACCGATCTGGGTGAGCGAGGACGCCACCCCCGCGCCGGTAGAAGACACCGAGCAGCCCGGTCACCGCGAAGGACTCCGCCTCCCGGTGTAGCTTCCAGATCCACGGCCGGTCCTCGGCCGTGCGCAGTCCGTCGGTGAAGTGCAGCAGGCCGCGCTCGGCCAGCCGGCGGTGGTAGACGCCCGCCCACGCGTAGGCGTAGTCGACCGAGGTGGTCCGGTGGGCGGGCAGGATCGCGTCGCGCGGGCGCAGCGCCACGTTGCGGCGGCCGTGTGGTACCCGGTGCAGTGTGCGGTTGCGTCCCGTGCACTGCACGTGGTCGGTGCGTAGCGAAGTCGACTCCCAGCCGCTCGATGGCGTCCACCAGCCGGGCGCAGTGGCCGGGCGCCAGCCAGTCGTCGCCGTCCAGGAAGGTGACGTACTCGCCGCGCGCCCGGTCGATGCCGGTGTTGCGGGCGGTCGCCAGGCCACCGTTGCGCTCGTGTATGACCAGCACCGCCCCCGGCAGCCTCGCGCTCGGCGCGCGCGAGGAGATCCACGGTCCCGTCGGTCGAGCAGTCGTCGACGAGGATGAACTCGAAGTCGTCCCGCGCGTTGGCGCTGAGACTCCGCAGGGTGTCTGGTGTGTACTGCCGCACGTTGTAGAACGGCACGATGACGGAGAGCTTGGGCACGTGAACGACGTTATGCGGCGGCCCGGCATTCGGCTTTACCTGCGCCCTTGATACTGGGTGAACGCGGCGTGGCGAAGCTAGTGAAGCGAACATTTTTACGGACGCCGGGCGGCCCGAATCCCCCATTCGGCGATGTGCTGTTCACCGTTTGTTGGATTCCGGTTGGGCCGTTCCTAGAAATGGCTTCCTAGCGTCTACGACGTGCCAGCAAGTGCAACGAAGGCCCTGCGAGTCGCCGTCCTGGCGGATTCCGACACCCGGTGGAAATGGGGCGCGCTCACCGCGACCCGTATCTCCCCGGGGCCCCCGAGAACACGGACATCCACCTCGACGGCTACCTCCTGCGCGGCCGAGCCACCCCCACCGCCCGCCAGCTGCGGGAAGTCGGCGTCACCGCGGACTCGCTCCGCGAGGTGACCGCCGTCGAGTTCCTGCGCGCCATGGGCGACGCGACGGGCGAGGAGTCCTACGACGTCCTCGTCCTCGCCCTGGTCGGCGGCGGCGTCCAGGCGATGCTGCACGGCCTGGGGCGGGTCTGGGAGGACCGCGCCGACCGGCCCGTGCTCGTCACCGGCTACGTCGGCGTCGTCTACGAGAAGCTCGCCGACGGCCTGCTGCTGCGCCACGGCGCCGACCTGGTCCTCGCCAACTCCCGCCAGGACGCGGACCGTTTCCGTGACGTGTACGAGGGGGTCGGCGCCGACGCCTCCGCGGTGACCGAGGTCGCCCTGCCCTTCCTGGGCGGAGCCGCCTACGCGGGCGAGCCGGACGGCGACAACGGCGATGACCGGCCCTACACGGTCGTCTTCGCCGCCCAGCCCTCCGTACCGGACAACCGCAGGGACCGTACGTACCTCCTCGAACGGCTGATCCGGCACGCCCGCCGGCACCCCGAGCGCGAGGTGCTGCTCAAGCTGCGCTCCAAGCCCGGCGAGCACACCACGCACATCGAGGAGCTGCCCTATCAGAAGCTGGTGCAGCGGGCCGACCCGCCGCCCAACTTCCGCCTGGTCTATGGCCACATGGGCGAGGTCCTCGACCGCACCGACCTGCTGGTCACCATCAGCTCCACGGCGGCCCTGGAATCCCTGCACCGCCGCATCCCCACGGTCGTACTGTCCGACCTGGGCGTGCGTGAGGCGCTCGGCAACCACCACTTCGTCGGCTCCGGCTGCCTCGCCTCCTGGGACCAGCTCGACGAGTCACACCGCCCGGTACCCGACCCCGAGTGGGTCGCCCGGCAGGGGTGGCGGTGGACGGCGGCTACGAGACCGCCTTCGACGAGGCCCGGGGGCGCATCACGGAGCTGCTCGGCCGGCCCGGCGGGCTGCCCCCCGCTCGCCCCGTACTATCACACCGGTCACCGCCCCCGGCTACCTGCCCGGCATCCTCGCCCGCCACCACCTCGGCCCCGACGGCACCCCGCTGCCCGGCGCGCCGGCCGCGGACAAGGCACCCGGCCCGGTCCGGCAGGTGGTGCGCCGGGCGGCACGCGGCGCCTACCGGCACGGCGTCCAGCGGGTGGCCCCGGTCATCCGGCGGATGGGGAGCTGTGAGCGCACCGGCACCCGAGACCCGCGCACCGATACCCGAGACCCCCGCGTCCCCTGCGCAAGGAGCAGAACCCATGTCCAACCCGCAAGCGGGCCAGGGCGCTTCGGTGCGCCGGGTGCTCGCGGTGATCCCCGCGCGTGGCGGCTCCAAGGGAGTGCCCGCGAAGAACCTCGCCCCCGTCGGCGGCGTGCCCCTGGTGGCCCGCGCGGTGCGCGGAGTGCCGGGCCACCCGGCTGGTGACGGACGTCGTGGTCTCCACCGACGACCAGACCATCGCCACCGCGGCCCGCGAGGCCGGCGCCGAGGTCGTACTGCGGCCCGCCGCCATCGCCGGGGACACGGCCACCTCCGAGGCCGCCGTACTGCACGCGATGGACGCCCACGAGGCCCTGCACGGCGCGGCCGTCGACGTGGTGCTGCTCGTGCAGTGCACCAGCCCCCTTCATCGTCCGCGAGGACATCGACGGGGTGGCCGGCGCGGTCGCCGAGGGCGGCGCCGACACCGCCGTCACGGTGGCACCGTTCCACGGCTTCGTATGGCGGGACGGCGCCGACGCGGGCGAGGGGGAAGAGGGCGGCTACGGCGTCAACCACGACAAGTCCTACCGCCCCCGCCGCCAGGACCGGCCCCAGGACCTCCTGGAGACCGGCGCCGCCTACGCCATGGCCGCGCCCGGCTTCCGCAAGCACCAGCACCGCTTCTTCGGCCGCACCGAACTGGTCCGCACCGACCCGGCCCGCGTCCTGGAGATCGACGACCCGCACGACCTGGCCCGGGCCCGCGCCCTGGCGCCCGTCTTCGACGCCGCCCGGCCCGGCGCGCTTCCGACCGCGCACGACATCGACGCGGTCGTCCTCGACTTCGACGGCACCCAGACCGACGACCGGGTGCTGATCGACTCCGACGGACGGGAGTTCGTCTCCGTCCACCGTGGCGACGGACTCGGCATCGCCGCCCTGCGCCGCAGCGGCCTGACGATGCTGATCCTGTCCACGGAAGTGAACCCGGTCGTCGCCGCCCGCGCCCGGAAGCTCAAGCTCCCGGTGCTGCACGGCATCGACCGCAAGGACCTCGCACTCAAGCAGTGGTGCGAGGAGCAGGGCATCGCGCCCGAACGCGTGCTCTACGTCGGCAACGACGTCAACGACCTCCCGTGCTTCGCCCTCGTCGGCTGGCCCGTGGCGGTCGCGAGCGCCCACGACGCCGTACGCGGCGCGGCCCGCGCGGTCACCACCGTCCCCGGCGGTGACGGCGCCATCCGGGAGATCGCGAGCTGGATCCTCGGCCCCTCACTCGACGTACCCGACCTCACTCGACGTACCCGACTCCCTCGAATCCCCCACGATCACCCAGTCCAAGTAAGGAACCCTGCCATGAGCACCAACTCCCGCATCCGCGCCTTCGGTTCCCGCGAGGCCGGCCCCGGCCGCCCCGTGCTACATCACCGGCGAGATCGGCATCAACCACAACGGTGAGCTGGAGAACGCGTTCAAGCTGATCGACGCCGCCGCCGAGGCCGGCTGCGACGCGGTCAAGTTCCAGAAGCGCACCCCCGAGATCTGCACCCCCGCGCGACCAGTGGGACATCGAGCGCGACACCCCCTGGGGCCGGATGACGTACATTGACTACCGCCACCGCGTGGAGTTCGGCGAGGACGAGTACCGTCAGATCGATGACTACTGCAAGACCAAGAACATCGACTGGTTCGCCTCCCCGTGGGGACACCGAGGCCGTCGCCTCCTGGAGAAGTTCGACGTTCCCCGCCCACAAGGTCGCCTCCGCCTCGCTGACCGACGACGAGCTGCTGCGCGCCCTGCGCGCCACGGGCCGCACGGTCATCCTCTCCACCGGCATGTCGACCCCGAAGCAGATCCGCCACGCGGTCGAGGTCCTCGGCTCGGACAACATCCTCATGTGCCACGCCACGTCGACGTACCCGGCGCAGGCCGAGGAGCTGAACCTCCGCGTCATCAACACCCTCCAGCAGGAGTTCCCGAACGTCCCGATCGGCTACTCCGGCCACGAGACGGGCCTGCAGACCACCCTGGCCGCCGTCGCCCTCGGCGCCACCTTCGTCGAGCGCCACATCACCCTCGACCGCGCCATGTGGGGCTCCGACCAGGCCGCCTCCGTCGAGCCGCAGGGCCTGACCCGCCTGGTCCGCGACATCCGCACCATCGAGGCCTCCCTCGGCGACGGCGTCAAGAAGGTCTACGACTCGGAGCTCGGCCCGATGAAGAAGCTGCGCCGCGTCCCCGGTGTCGTCGCCGAGGCGGAGATCGCCGCCGCCGCGGGCGAGCCCGTCACCGTCTGACACCCCCACCACGCCCTCACCACGGGACGGTCGTACGCAGATGAGCCCCCGCGCCGGGAATGCCGGCCCCCACACTCTCGCCTTCGTCGAGAGTCCGGTACAACTGCTGAACGTGCTGGAGTGGGCGCACACGTGCGCACCCGGCGCGGAGCTCACCCTCGTGGTCCTCTCACCCGTGGACCCGATGACCCGCGGCCAGCTGCGCCGCATGGCGGAACTGGCCCGCAAGGAGGGCCACGAGATCCGCTGGGAGGAGGCGCGCGGCGGCGCCACGGCCCCTTCCGCACGGTGGGCGGACTGACGACCGCCCTGCGCCACGCGGACCGGGTCGTCATGGGCGACCCCTTCTCCCGCTACGTACAACTGCTTCTCACCATCACCCGCGCCCACGACCTGGTCGTCGTCGACGACGGCACGGCCACGATGGAGTTCGTCACCCAGCTGGCCCACGGGGAACGCCTGGTGCGCTGGCACCGCAAGGGCAGCCGCCCCGGCCCCCGCGACCTGCTCTTCGCCCCGTCTCCAGGTCCGCCCGGCACCGTCCTGACGCCGACCCCGGACCGCCAGGTCTCGGTCTTCTCCTCCATGCCCATCGAGGACACCCCGGACGGCGTGACCGTCACCGCGAACGACTTCGCCTGGACCCGCTCCCGCTTCGGCCCGCCCCGCATCACCAAGGGCGCCGACATGGTCGGTACGTCCCTGGTGGAGACCGGCGTCGTGGACGCCGACCGCTACGTGGGGGCCGTGCGGGGCCTGGCGAGGACCCACGGCGCGGCCCGCTACTTCGCCCACCGCCGCGAGAGCGCGGAAAGCTCCACCGGCTGGCCGTCGAGACGGGCCTGGAGATCGTCCGCCCCGACCTGCCCCTGGAGCTGATCGCCCGGCGCGGCCCGATCGGCCGCACCGTCCTCAGCTTTCCGTCCACCGTCGTCCACACCCTCCCGCTGGCCCTGGCCGGCACCGAGGTCCGCGTCGCCGTCTGCGACATCGACCCCGCCTGGCTCACCCAGCACGCCTCACCACGCGCCCGGGGCTTCCTCAGCGGCGTGACCGGCCTCGGCACGGGACGTGCACCGGCTGTCGGCGGTCGCGGGCGCCGGGTAGTGGTCCCGGACACGTCGGGTGTACGCCCCCGGCGTGGCTCGGCCGTACCGTGGTATCCGTGAGGGGAGCAAGGAAAACGGAGTCGGGTGCCGAGGCCAAAGACGGGTGAGTGTACCCACCCCCGTTGAGAGCCATGCGCCGTGCGGCCAACTTTTCTTCCCCTAACGGGCTGAACTTTGTTGATCGTGGGACAGTTGACCGCCCCGGCGTCCTACCCTTCAAAGGGTGAAGCAACTGATGTCCCGAGAGACCGAGGCCGATCCGTCAGGGGAAGCGCTGCTCCCCGGTACCTTGCCGGAGGCGCTCCGCGCAGAGCTCGTAGCCTTCCGCCGCGACCTCACATGCACCCCGAGCTGGGCAACCAGGAGTTCCGCACCACCGCCGCGATCAAGGAACGGCTGGAGCGGGCCGGCCTCAAGCCGCGGGTGCTTCCCGTCGGAACCGGGCTCGTCTGCGACATCGGCACCAACACCGACTCGGGACAGTGGGCCGGCGGGCCGCGCATGCTCGCCCTGCGGGCCGACATCGACGCGCTGCCCATCCCGGATACCAAGGGCGACTGCCCGTACCGCTCCCGCGTGCCGGACCGCGCCCACGCCTGCGGCCACGACGTGCACACCACCGTCGTCCTGGGCACCGGGCTCGTGCTCGCCGCCCTCCACGAGCGGGGCCTGCTGCCCCCGCCCCGTGCGGCTGGTCTTCCAGCCGGCGGAGGAGGTGCTGCCCGGCGGCGCCGCCGACGCCATCGAGGGCGGCGCGCTCGACGGAGTGCGCCGCATCCTGGCCGTGCACTGGCGACCCCCGGGTGGACGCCGGACGGATCGGCCTGCGGGTCGGCCCCATCACCCTCCGCCTGCGACCGGCTGGAGATCGCCCTGAACGGCCCCGGCGGCCACACCGCCCGCCCCCACCTCACCACCGACCTGGTCACCGCCGCCGCCCGCGTGGTCACCGACGTGCCCTCGCTCGTCGCCCGGCGCGTGGACAGCCGCAGCGGGCCTCGCCACGACCTGGGGGCGGATCGAGTCCGGCCACGCCCCGAACGTCATCCCGCAGCACGCCGAACTCGCCGGGACCGTGCGCTGCCTCGACCTCGACGCCTGGCGGCAGGCGCCCGACCTCGTGGTCGGCGCCATCGACGAGATCGCCAACCTGTACCGGGCCAAGTCCGAGATCACCTACGTCCGCGGGGTGCCCCGGTCGTCAACGAGGTCACCAGCACCGAACTGCTCCAGGCCGCCATGGTCGCCCGGCGCGGCACGGACTCCGTGGAGACCACCGAGCAGAGCCTCGGCGGCGAGGACTTCTCCTGGTACCTGGAGCACGTGCCCGGCGCCATGGCCCGCCTCGGCGTCCGCCCGCCCGGCGAGCGCACGGTCCGTGACCTGCACCAGGGGCGACTTCGACGTGGATGAGCACGCCATCACCGTCGGCGTGGAGATGTTCACCGCGGCGGCGCTCATCGAGGCCGTCTAGCGCGGGGCGGGCCCGGCCCCCGCCGCGGTTGCGGCCGCGGCGGGTCGGGGGCAGCCTGGTGCACAAGCGCACGAGGCCGCGCGGCATGCCCCGAACACCCCGCGGCACGAATGGGTAACGGCCCCGCGGAACCCCGTTCCCAGGAGTTTCTACGCGCGTTACTGTGCACGCCGAACCGAGCGCCCGCTGCGGGGCTTTGGAGAATGGGAACTTCAGATGCGTCGGATATCGAGACTGACCCGTGCCGCGGTGGGGGTCGCGTCGCTCGCACTCGCCGCCACCGGCCTGCGGCGGCACCAGCGGCGAGAGCGACAGCGGCGACGAGGGCAAGGACGACAAGGGCCTCGCCATCGCCTACGACATCGGCGGCAAGGGCGACCAGTCCTTCAACGACGCCGCGTACGCGGGTCTGGAGCGGGCCCAGAAGGAGTTCGGCTACAAGACGGCCGACATCGAGCCCACCGAGGGCGAGACCGACGCCGACAAGGAGCAGCGCCTCGCCTCGCTCGCGAAGCAGGGGTACAACCCGGTCATCGGCGTCGGCTTCGCCTACGGCCCGGCGATGAAGGCCATCGCCTCGAAGTACCCGGACACCACCTTCGGCATCGTGGACTCCGTGGTCGAGGGCAAGAACGTCGCGTCCCTCGTGTTCGCCGAGAACGAGGCCTCCTATCTCGCGGGCGTCGCGGCGGCCAAGGCCACCAAGACCAACACGGTCGGCTTCGTGGGCGGCGTGGACGTACCAGCTGATCCACAAGTTCGAGGCCGGCTACAAGCAGGGCGTCACGGACACGAACCCCAAGGTCAAGGTCATCTCGCAGTATCTGACGCAGACGGCGGAGGAGGGTGGCTTCTCCAGCCCGGACAAGGGCCGCGCGCCGCCGCCGAGGGCCAGATCGAGAAGAAGGCCGACGTCGTCTACCGGGCGGCCGGCCTCTCCGGCCAGGGCGTGATCGAGGCCGCCGCGAAGGCGAAGGTCTGGGCGATCGGCGTCGACTCCGACCAGTACAAGCAGGAAGCCCTCGCGGCGTACAAGGACCACATCCTGACCTCCGCCCCCAAGGACATCGACGGCGCGGTGTTCGCCCTGGCCGAGTCGGTCGAGGACGGCAAGCCGCTGACCGGCACCCAGACCTTCGACCTCGAGTCCGACGGTGTGGGCCTGTCCGACGCCAACCCGAAGTACGCCGAGGTCCCGGTCCTGACGGACGCGGTGGCCAAGGCCAAGGAGGGCATCATCTCCGGCTCCATCACGGTCAAGACGGAGTAGCCCCACCGGCACCGCACAGAACCGGATGAAGCGGGCGGGCGCCCGGAGGTGCCCGCCCGCTTCGGCGTGTCCGCGACCGGCCGCCCCGGCGTCACCCTCCGCCACCCTCCGTCCGCGTCCGGCAAGCCTCGGGCACCCGCACGCCGCGCCGAGGGGGTGTCGCTTGGATCATGCCGGGGGTCGCGGGGGCTGGCACGCGCATCTGCGGCGTTGTCGTCGGTTGCCAGGGCTCCGCCCTGTCGCCCTCCTCCGCCTTGCAGCCGCACGCACCAGACCCCGCTCGGGTCGGCCACGAGGCAGCGTGCCTCGGAGCCGGCCTGATCCAAACGACACCCCCAGCTCACGGGCGGATAACAAGAAGGACAGAAGGGGTTTTCAGGCAGGTCTACGCGCGTTAATCTGCGGCGAAGCCAGCGCCGTACCCGAACCGTCCCCGGCGCTTGTACGACAGGAGCACCAGACATGCGCCGGATTTCCCGGATCACGGTCGCAGGCGCAGCGACCGCCTCCCTGGCCCTCGCCCCTCTCCGCCTGCGGTGGTACCTCGACCTCCTCCGGGTCGTCGGAGTCCAAGGGGGACAAGGGCCTCGCCATCGCCTACGACGTCGGCGGCAAGGGCGACCAGTCCTTCAACGACGCCGCGTACGCGGGTCTGGAGCAGGCGAAGAAGGAGTTC
This sequence comes from Streptomyces thinghirensis, assembly GCA_021502835.1. Next base: position 33,382 of record JAKFGP010000037.1, on the reverse strand, counting down.
GGCTACGGGACGGCCGACATCGAGCCCACCGACGGCGAGACCAACGCCGATAAGGAGCAGCGCCTGGTCTCCCTGGCCAAGCAGGGCTACAACCCGGTCGTCGGCGTCGGCTACGCGTACGCCGCCGCGCTGAAGAAGCGCCGCCGAGAAGTACCCGGACACCACCTTCGGCATCGTGGACGACGCCACGATCGAGGCGAAGAACGTGGCCGACCTGGTCTTCAACGAGGAGCAGGCCTCCTACCTCGCCGGTGTCGCCGCCGCCAAGAGCACCAAGACCAACACGGTCGGCTTCGTGGGTGGCGTGGACATCCCGCTGATCCACAAGTTCCAGGCCGGCTACGAGCAGGGCGTCAAGGACACCGACCCGAAGATCAAGGTGATCTCGCAGTACCTGACGCAGACCGCGGAGGAGGGCGGCTTCTCCAGCCCCGACAAGGGCAAGACCGCCGCCGAGGGCCAGATCGAGAAGAAGGCCGACGTCGTCTACGCGGCGGCCGGTCTCTCCGGTCAGGGCGTCATCGAGCGCCGCCGCCGCCAACAAGGTGTGGGCGATCGGCGTCGACTCCGACCAGTACAAGCAGGAAGCCCTCGCGAAGTACAAGGATTACATCCTGACTTCGGCCACGAAGGATGTCGCCAAGGCGGTGTACAACCTCGCGAAGTCGGTCGAGGACGGCAAGCCCGGAGACCGGTATCGTCAGGGGCGATCTGAAGTCCGGTGAGGTCGGCCTTCGGACTCCAACCCGGAAGTTCGCGGACGACGCCGAGCTCCAGGCAGCCATCAAGACGGCCAAGGAGAAGATCATCAGCGGCGAGATCAAGGTCAAGAGCAGCTGACCCGAGCAACACCTCGAACAGCGTGTAACCGCGGTGGTCGCACCAGCTCGACGGGGGTACGAGGAGGACGCCTCCAAGTCCTCCTCGTACCCCGTCGTGTCGATGTGCCGCCGCCGCTTTTAGATGCCGTAGGGGGCGCTACGCGCGTAGACGGCCCCCGTCCCCAGGAGAGTGCGCCATCAACGCGTCCAGCAGCCCTCCGGCCGGAGCGGCGGGTCAACGAATCGGTGACCGCCGTCGAACTCGCCGGGATCACCAAGCGATTCCCGGGTGTCGTGGCCAACCACGACATCCACCTGACCGTCCACAAGGGCACCGTCCACGCCCTCGTCGGCGAGAACGGCGCCGGCAAGTCGACGCTGATGAAGATCCTCTACGGCATGCAGAAGCCGGACGAGGGCACCATCGCGATCGACGGCGAGCGGGTGGCCTTCTCCTCGCCCGCCGACGCCATCGCCCGCGGCATCGGCATGGTCCACCAGCACTTCATGCTCGCCGACAACCTCACGGTCCTCGAGAACGTGGTGCTCGGCAGCGAGAAGCTGTACGGCATCGGCGCCAAGGCCCGCCGGAAGATCAAGGAGATCTCCGAGAGGTACGGCCTCGGCGTGCGCCCCGACGTCCTGGTCGAGGAGCTCGGCGTCGCCGCCCGCCAGCGCGTGGAGATCCTCAAGGTCCCTCTACCGCGGCGCCCGCACGCTGATCCTGGACGAGCCGACCGCCGTCCTGGTCCCGCAGGAGGTCGACGCGCTTTTCGACAACCTGCGCGAACTCAAGGCCGAGGGCCTGTCGGTCATCTTCATCTCGCACAAGCTGGGCGAGGTGCTCTCCGTCGCCGACGAGATCACCGTCATCCGCCGCGGTACGACGGTCGGTACCGCCGTGCCCGCCGAGACGACCCCGCGTCAGCTCGCCGAGCTGATGGTCGGCAGCGAGCTGCCCACCCCGGAGACCGCCGAGTCCACGGTCACCGACCGTCCGGTCCTCACCGTCGACACGCTGCAGCCTCGCGGCCCCCGGCGGCAAGGCCCTGCTGGACGACATCTCCTTCACCATCCACGCCGGCGAGGTGCTGGGCATCGCCGGTGTCGAGGGCAACGGCCAGACCGAGCTGGTCGACGCGCTCATCGGCCTGCGGCACGCCGACTCCGGCACCATCCGCTTCCTCGACGAGGACATCACCGCGCTGCCCACCCGCAAGCGCCGCGAGCAGGGGCGTCGGCTACATCCCCGAGGACCGCCACCGCCACGGCCTGCTCCTGGAGTCCTCCCTCTGGGAGAACCGCGTCCTCGGCCACGTCACCGAGAAGCCCAACAGCAAGGGCGTCTGGCTGAACCCGAAGGGCTCCCAGGAGGACACCCGCCGCATCGTCGAGACGTACGACGTCCGCACCCCCGGCATCGACGTCACCGCCGCGTCCCTGTCCGGCGGCAACCAGCAGAAGCTGATCGTCGGCCGGGAGATGAGCCACAAGCCGCGCTTCCTTATCGCCGCCCACCCCACCCGGGGCGTGGACGTCGGCGCGCAGGCCGCGATCTGGGACCACATCCGCGAGGCCCGCCGTGAGGGTCTCGCCGTCCTGCTATCTCCGCCGACCTGGACGAGCTGATCGGCTCGTCCGACACCCTCCGGGTGATCTACGACGGCAGGCTGGTCGCGGACGCCGACCCGGCCACCATCACCCCCGAGGAGCTGGGCTCGGCGATGACCGGCGCCGCCTCCGGACACCTCGAACACGAAGAGACCCCGGCCGACGGCGGCCAGGGTGCGGAAGACGAGGCCCGCTGATGAAGAAGTTCGACCAGGGAGCGCGTGCTCCTCGCGGTGGCCGGTCCGGTCATCGCGCTCGCCGTGGCCTTCGTGCTGAGCGCGATCGTCCTGATCGCCTCGGGCAAGAACCCGGTCGAACCGTTCGCCCTGATGTTCGAACAGGCCGGATTCTCCGACATCCAGGTCCTGATCATCAACCAGGCGTCGATGTACTACATCGCGGCCCTGGCGGTGGCCATCGGCTTCCGGATGAACCTGTTCAACATCGGCGTCGACGGCCAGTACCAGCTGGCCGCCATGATGGCCGCGATCGTCGGCGCCCACGCCGACCTCCCGGCCGCCCTCCAGATCCCGCTGCTCCTCCTGACCGCCGTGCTCACCGGCGCCTTCTGGTCCGGCATCGCCGGTGTCCTCAAGGTGACCCGCGGCGTCAGCGAGGTCGTCGCGACGATCATGCTGAACGCCATCGCCACCTCCGTCATCGGCTACCTGTGGCTGCCGGACGTCTTCGGCGTCAAGATCGGCAACAACAACACCACCGGCGAGATGCACGAGTCCGGCTGGGTCCCCGGCATCGACATGGGCGCGGCCGGCGAGATCTACGGCCTGGTCGTCCTCGCCGTCCTCCTCGGCATCGGCTACTGGATCGTCCTCAACCGCACCCGCTTCGGCTTCGACCTGCGCGCCTCCGGCGCCTCCGAGTCCGCCGCCGCGGCCAGCGGGGTCAACCCCAAGCGCATGGTGCTCACCGCGATGCTCATCTCCGGCGGCCTCGCCGGACTCGCGGGCCTGCCCATCCTGCTCGGCGACACCCACACCTTCAGCCTCAACTTCCCCACCGGCATCGGCTTCCTCGGCATCGGTATCGCCCTGCTCGGCCGCAACAGCCCGGTCGGCATCGCCTTCGCCGCTCTGCTGTGGGCCTGGCTCGACAAGGCCTCGCCCGAGCTGGACTTCCACGGCTACGACAAGGAGATCGCGGTCATCATGCAGGGCCTGATCGTCCTCTCCGTCGTCGTCTCCTACGAGGCCGTCCGCGAGTGGGGCCTGCGCCGCCAGCAGCGCCGCGTCGGCGCGGAGCTGGCCGCCGGTCACGTCCTCGGCGCCACCGACAACACCAAGAAGGAGGTGGCTGGCCGATGACCGCCCCGACCTCTGCGACCGACGTCAACCAGCCCTCGCTGCAGCCCGCGGCGCCGAACCGGCCGCCGGATCTCGCTGCCCGTCCTGCTGCTGATCATCGCCGGTGCCCTGGCACTGACCTCCATCGTCCGCCCCATCACCGGCGCCAACGGCATCACCAACGTCAGCCAGATGTCCACCGCGCTCCAGCTCGCCGTGCCGATCGGCCTCGCCGGTCTCGGCGGCCTGTGGGCCGAGCGCGCGGGCGTCGTCAACATCGGCCTCGAGGGCATGCTGATCCTCGGCACCTGGTTCGGTGCCTGGGCCGGCTTCCAGTGGGGTCCGTGGACCGGCGTCCTCATGGGCATCGTCGGCGGCGCCCTCGGCGGCCTGCTGCACGCCATCGTGACGATCACCTTCAACGTCAACCACATCGTCTCCGGCGTGGCCATCAACATCCTCGCCCTCGGCGCCACCCGCTACCTCGCCCCGCTCGCCTTCGAGGGCCACCAGGGCGGCTCCGCCAAGCAGTCCCCGCCGGTCGAGTCGCTGGGCCACTTCACGGTGCCAGGGCTCTCCAGCGCCCTCGAGAGCCTCAACGACCAGCACTGGTTCTTCGTCTCGGACATCGCCGGCCTGCTCGGCGGCCTGGTCACCGACGTCTCCTGGCTCACCCTGATCGCGGTCGCCCTGATCCCCGCCAGCTGGTACATCCTGTGGCGCACCCCGTTTGGCCTCCGCCTGCGCTCCTGCGGCGAGAACTCGATCGCGGCCGAGTCCCTCGGCGTCAACGTCTACAAGTACAAGTACCTGGCCGTGATCATCTCCGGCGGCCTGGCCGGCCTCGGCGGCGTCTTCCTCTCCATCGTGGCCAACCCCTCTACCTGGAGGGCCAGACCAGCGGCGCGCTACATCGGCCTCGCGGCGATGATCTTCGGCAACTGGATGCCGGGCGGCCTCGCCATCGGCGCCGGCCTCTTCGGCTACACCGACAGCCTCAACCTGCGCGGCGGCTCGCCAACGTGCACGCCCTGCTGCTGCTCGGCGCGCTGCTGCTGGTCGCCGGTGCCATCTGGCTGGCGATCCGCAAGAAGTACGTCAAGGCCGCGATCACCGTGGTCGTCGGCGCCCTGGTCTTCGCCTGGTACGCCACCACCGACGACGTCCCCAACCAGGTCGTCTCCGCGACGCCGTACGTCGTCACGCTCGTCGTCCTCGCGCTGTCCGCGCAACGCCTGCGCATGCCGAGGGCCAACGGCATGCCGTACCGGAAGGGACAGGGCAAGTGACCGACGTCGACTGGGGCGCGCTGCGCACGGCGGCCCGCGAGGCGATGGCCCGGGCCTACGCCCCGTACTCCGGCTACGCCGTCGGCGCGGCCGCCCTGGTCGACGACGGCCGCACCGTCACCGGCTGCAACGTGGAGAACGCCAGCTACGGCATCGGCCTGTGCGCCGAGTGTGGGCTCGTCTCCAGCTCCAGGTCACCGGCGGCGGCCGGCTGACGCACTTCGTCTGCGTCGACGGCCACGGCGAGGTCCTCGTGCCGTGGCGGCAGCTGCCGGCAGCTGCTGTACGAAGTTCGGCGGCCCGGAACTGCTGCTGGAGACCCCGGCGGGAATCGTCCCCCTCTCGGAGATGTCTCCCGCAGGCGCTTCGGCCCCGACCACCTCACCACGTAAGAAAGCGAGCCTTCATGGCCATGGACGTCATCTCCGTCATCCGCACCAAGCGGGACCGCGGCGAACTCAGTGCCGAGCAGATCGACTGGGTCATCGACGCCTACACGCGCGGCGAGGTGGCCGACGCAGCAGATGTCGTCGCTCGCGATGGCGATCCTGCTCAACGGCATGAACTGGCGGCGAGATCGCCCGCTGGACCGCCGCGATGATACCGCCTCCGGCGAGCGCATGGACTTCTCGTCCCTGTCCCGCCCGACCGCCGACAAGCACTCCACGGGCGGCGTCGGCTAAAGATCACCGCTGCCGCTGGCGCCCCTGGTGGCGGCCTGCGGCGCGGCCGTCCCCAGCTCCCCCGGGCCGGGGCCTCGGCCACACCGGCGGCACCCTGGACAAGCTGGAGTCCATCCCGGCTGGCGCGCCCTCCCGTCCAACGAGGAGATGCTGAACGTCCCGGAGGGCACCGGCGCGGTGATCTGCGCGGCGGGCGACGGCCTCGCCCCCGCCGACAAGAAGCTGTACGCCCTCCGGGACGTCACCGGCACGGTCGAGGCGATCCCGCTCATCGCCTCCTCCATCATGTCCAAGAAGATCGCCGAGGCACCGGGCTCCTGGTCCTGGACGTGAAGGTGGGCTCGGGTGCCTTCATGAAGACCATCGAGGACGCCCGCGAGCTGGCCTCGACGATGGTCGGCCTCGGCACCGACCACGGCGTGAGGACGGTCGCGCTCCTCACGGACATGGCGACGCCCTCGGCTGCACCGCGGCAACGCCCTGGAGGTCCGCGAGTCGGTCGAGGTCCTGGCCGGCGGCGGCCCCTCCGGACGTGGTCGAGCTGACCCTCGCCCTGGCCCGCGAGATGCTCGACGCGGCGGGCCTGCCCGACGCCGACCCGGCGAAGGCCCTCGCCGACGGCTCCGCGATGGACGTCTGGCGCCGCATGATCGCGGCCCAGGGCGGCGACCCGGACGCGGCCCTGCCCACGTCGAAGGAGCAGCACGTGATCAAGGCGGGCGCCTCCGGCGTCCTGACCCGCCTTCGACGCCTACGCCATCGGCGTCGCCGCCTGGCGCCTGGGCGCGGGCCGCGCCCGCAAGGAGGACCCGGTGCAGGCGGCCGCGGGCGTCGAACTCCACGCCAGGCCCGGCGACACGGTCACCGAGGGCCAGCCCCTCCCGACCCTCCACACCGACACCCCGGACCGCTTCGAGTACGCCCTCGCGGCTGTGGAGGGCTCCTACGACGCCGCCCCGGCGGGCACGGACTTCTCCGCCTCGCCGGTGGTGCTGGAACGTATCGCCTGACCTGCGCTTTCCCCATTCAGGTGAACGGGACCGGTAGACCTCTGCCGGTCCCGTTCGGCATGCTGGGATCGGTGACGCACCGATAGGGAGAACCGCCATGAGCGCACTCACCGTCAGCCATGATCCCGAGCAGAGCTGGGACGAGCTCGTCCGGTTCTGGGAGGGAGATGGAGTGGCCCGAGGGCAGCAAGGTGGGAGATCATCGAGGGGATCATCACCGTGTCACCCACTCCGGCGTATCGCCACAATGTGATCGCGGATCGCATTCAGCGCCGTCTCTACTCAGCGATTCCCGAGGACTGGGCGATTTTCCAGACTTTGGCCATCGCTGTGCCTTCCCGGCTGGGGATGCTCATCCCGGACCTTCTGGTGACACCGATCGATGACGAGTGGGGCGGAGAGGACAGCCACATCCCCGGCGCCGTCGCAGAACTCGTCGTCGAGGTCACTTCCCGGTCCAACGCCCGTCACGACCGCATCACCAAGCCCGCCGCCTATGCCACTGCGGGCATCCCGCTCTATCTCCTGGTGGACCGCTGGCTCCCAGCGGCCCCACGGCGACGCTCTACGGTGAACCGAAGGCTGACGTATACCGAGTTCTGAGCACTGCCAAGTTCGGCGAACCTCTCGAACTTCCCGCACCCTTCGACCTGAACCTCGACACGGGCGAGTTCCCCGCCTCCTGACTCACCCCAGAACCGCCGCCACCCCCACCAACACCGGCACCGAAAACCACCGTCGACACCAGAATCGCGTCCCGCGCCAGCCGCTCGCCCACCCCGTAGGTCGACGCGTACGTGTACAGGTTCTGCGCCGCGGGCAGCGCCGACGTCACCACCACGTCGAGCAGGTGCGCGCCCCGCAGCCCGAACACGCCGTACGCCAGCGCCCAGGCCACCGCGGGCTGGCCCAGTGTCTTCAGCGCCACCGCGAGCAGCACGGGCCGCCGTTCCACGCCCCCGCAGCGGCATCGTGGACCCGCACAGGCCGATGCCGAAGGCCAGCAGAACCGCCGGGACGGACATGTTGCCGATCAGGGTCAGCGGGTCCATCACCGGCCCCGGTACCCGCAGCCCGCTCGCGGCGACCGCGACCCCGGCGAGCGAGCCCAGCGCTATCGGGTTGCGGATCGGTGTCAGCAGCCGCCGCCACAGCGGGCCCTTCCCGCCCCCGCCCGACAAGTCGAGGATCGTCACCGCCACCGGCGTCACCAGCACCAGCTGGAACAGCAGCACCGGCGCCACCAGCGAGGCGTCGCCCAGCACGTACACGGCGATCGGGATGCCGAGGTTGCCGGCGTTCACGTAGCCGGAGCACAGCGCGCCGACCGTCGTACGGCCCACGCCCCAGCCCCGTACGACACACCCACCGCGACGAAGACCCCCGCCACCGCCACCGTCGACAGCGCCGTGACCAGCAGCCGGCTGGAGAAGACCACCGACAGGTCGGCCGTCGCCAGCGTGGTGAACAGTAGGGCGGGGGAGGCCACGTGGAAGGCGAGCTTGGTCGGGACCTCGCGGCCCTGCGGGCCGAGGTGGCCGCGCAGGCCCAGCACATAGCCGACGGCGATGACGACCGCGATCACCGCGAAGCCGGTCAGTACCCCCTGCACGGCGACGTCCCCTCGGCCGGAAGCGGGACATCGGACGGCACGACGGCGGGAGGGGGGTGTGTGGGGCATACAGCAGACCCCTCCGGGGAGGGTGTGCGCACGTCAATGTGATCTCTGATCGCGGGCACCGATGAGTTCCCGGCCCGCGCCGGGTCTACCGCACGTGGACGCCGTGACACCCGCCGTACTCGTGCTGCCGGGGCCTGTCTCCCGAGGGGAGACGCCCCGGCTATGCGACGAGGTGCGCGCGCTGCTGGAAACCACCCGGGCCGGGGTGGTCGTTTGTGACGTCGGCGGGCTGGGACCGCCGGGGCTCCGCCGTCGTCGACCTGCTGGCCCGCCTGGAGCTCACCGCCCGGCGGGGCCGGGGGCCGGATCCGGCTGCGCGACCCCGACCCCGCCCTGCACGGACTACTGGACCTCGTCGGTCTCCGCTTCGAAGACGGAGCGGCAGGTCGAACTAGCGGGAACCACCGCTTGGGTGTCCAGGAAGCAGTGGAACCCGGTGATGCGGCCGTCTGAGATCTCCAGCACCTGGACCGCCCACGGCGCGAAGCCGCCCGCCTCCTCGTCCGGCTTGTAGTGCGCGAAGGCCGGCAGCCCGTTGGCCTCGACCGGCACCAGCCGCGAGTTCGCGCACGCGGCGCCGAGGGTCGTCATGCAAGCCGGTGATGTCCGCCGAACCCGACAGCCACAGGTCGAACGGCGGCATCGTCACTGACGGCGTCCTCGTGCAGCAGCGCCGTCAGCGCCGTCATGTCGTAGCCCTCGAAGGCCGCGACGTAGCGGTCGAGGAGCTTCCGCTGCTCCTCGTCCAGGGGGTCGGAGACCGCCGCGCCGTCCCCTTGGTCCGCCCGCTCGGCGAGGGTCGCGCGGGCGCGCTGCAGGGCGCTGTTGACGGACGCGACCGTCGTGCCGAGCAGCTCGGCGACCTCGCTCGCCTTCCAGGCCAGCACCTCGCGAAGGATCAGCACCGCCCGCTGCTTGGGCGGCAGCTGCTGCAGGGCGGCCATGAAGGCGAGCCGCACGGACTCCCTTGGCGACCGCGGCCTCGGCCGGGTCGGCGGTCGAGGGCAGTACGCGGGCGTCCCGGCATCGGCTCCAGCCAGGTGTGGTCCGGGCGGGGGGACAGGGCGGCCTGGGCGAGCGGCGTGGAGTCCGTCAGGTCCATCGGGCGGGCCCGCTTGTTGCCCGCGGTCAGCACGTCCAGGCAGACGTTGGTCGCGATGCGGGTAGAGCCAGGAACGGAGGCTGGAGCGCCCCTCGAACTTGTCGTAGTCTCCGCCAGGCGCGGACCAGGGTGTCCTGGACCGCGTCCTCGGCCTCGAAGGAGGAGCCGAGCATCCGGTAGCAGTACCCCGTCAGCTCGACCCGGTGCTTGTCCAGCGGAGTCCAGCTCCGTCGTCACGGTGCCGTTGGTCATCGTCCACCCACCCCTGTGGCGTCCTTCGTGCGCGTCCTCGCGCTGCACTTCGGAAGCTACCGCAGGATTCCGAGAACGGCCTGTGCAGTCAAGAAAGGCGCAGGTCAGCGAGTGAGGCCGAAGACCTGCACCGACGTGCTCTGCAGGCCTGCCGGCGCGCGCCAGGGAGCCGAGCACCGTGATCGCCACGACACCGGCCACCGCCAGCAGCCCGACGCCGACCGCGCCGGCCCAGCCGCCGGAGTGAAGGCCACCGCGCCGACCGTGCTGCCCGCGCTGGAGCCGACGTAGTAGGCGGACTGGTACAGCGCCGAGGCCTGGGCGCGGCCGTGCGTGGCCGTCTTGCCGACCGCCGAGGACGCCACCGCGTGCCTGGCGAAGAAGCCCGCCGTGATCAGCACCAGGCCCAGCAGGACCAGCGGCAGGGAGGGGGCGAGGACAGCAGCAGGCCCGCCGCCGTCGTGCCGCCGCCCAGGTACAGCGCCCCGCGGCGGCCGAGGCGGCCCACCAGCCGGCCCGCCGTCGACGCCGAGACCAGCCCACCAGGTAGACCAGGAAGATCGAGCCGATCAGGCCCTGCGGAAGCGAGAACGGGGCTCCGCCAGGCGGTAGCCGATCACCGTGTAGACGCCGCCGAAGACCGTCATGAACAGCGCGCCGATCGCGTACAGGCGGCGGCAGCAGCGGGTTGGCGAGGTGGTCGCGGACCGTGCGGGCCAGGACGCGCGGCGCAGCGAGCCCGGCGTGAAGTGCTTCGGCGCCGGCAGCAGCAGCCGGAAGGCCACCGCGCACGCCACCGCCAGGGCCCCGACCACGCCGACGGCGATCCGCCAGCCCCACTCCTGGGCCACCCAGCCGGTGATGACCCGGCTCTGCTCATCCCGCCCACGCTGCTGCCCGCCACGAACAGGCCGATCGCGGCGACCAGCGCGCGGGGTGACCTCCTCCGCCAGGTACGCCGTCGCCGAGGCCGGCAGTCCGGCCAGCGCCGCGCCCTGCACCGCGCGCAGCGCGACCAGCGCCGGCAGAGACGGGGCGAAGGGGACCAGCAGTCCGACGGTCACCGCGACCGCCAGCGACGCCGCCGTGACTGTACGCCGTCCGAAGCGCCCGACAGCGCGCTCATCGGCAGCACGAACACCGCGAGACCGCCGGTCGCGGCGGCCACCGTCCAGCTCGCGTCGCTCGCGGTGACGCCCATGTCGCCGGAGATGAGCGGCAGCAGGGCCTGGGTGGAGTAGAGGAGCGCGAAGGTCGCGACGCCCGCCAGGAACAGGGCGAGGCCCATCCGGCGGTAGCCGACCCGCCGGGGGCCATACGCGAGTCGCGGGCGTCGGGGGCGTCGGAGGAGGAGACGGATGCAGCGGCGCCCACGGTGGTGGACGCCCCGGTATCGGCGGGAGTCATGCTGCGACGGTACGGAGAGCGTCACTCATCCGTCCAATGCATGGAATGGCCATAATCGTTCCCATGGTGCATCAGCAAAGCTCACAGGCCCGCCTGTCACCTTCCGGTGACACAGAAGACATCGTCGCGCTGCTCGCGCCCCGCCTCGCGCACTCCGCCGGCGTCGCCCGCACCGAGCACGTCACCCGGGCCGCCCAGGAGATGAACGTCCCCCAGTCGACCCTTCCCGCGCCCTCGTCCGCCTCGAAGCGGACCTCGGCGTCGACCTGTTCGTGCGCCGCGGCCGCACCCTCGCGCTGACCGTCGCCGGACGCACCTTCCTCGGCTCCGTCGAACGCGCCCTCGCCGAGGTCGAGCGCGCCGCCGACGAGGTCCGCGCGGACGCCGACCCGGCCACCGGCAAGGTCGCCTTCGGCTTCCTGCACACCATGGGCGCCGAGACCGTCCCCGGCCTGCCGCACGCCTTCCGCGCCGACCACCCCCGCGTCCGCTTCAGCCCCGTCCAGAACTACGGCGAGGCCATGCTGGAGGCGCCTGCGCGCGGGCGAGCTGGACCTCTGCCTGACCTCCCCGGTCCCAGATCGCCCCCGACCTCGTCGCCCGCCGCCTCGATGAGCAGAAGCTGCGCCTGGCGGTCCCGGCCGACCACCCCGGCCGGCCGCTAGGCGCATCCGGCCTCGCCGAGGCCGCCGACGAGGCCTTCGTGACCCTGGAGCCCGGCTACGGGCCTGCGCCGCATCACCGACGACCTGTGCAAGGAGGCCGGTTTCCGGCCCAGGGTGGCCTTCGAGGGGGAGGTGAGGCGGACGCTGCGCGGCCTGGTCGCGGCGGGCCTCGGGGTCGCCCTCGCCGCCGCCGCCCGCCGTGCCCCGCCCCGGCGTGGTCGAGCTGACGGTCACGGCCCGCGCGCGGCCCGCGAGATCGGCGTGGCCTGGCTGGCGGGCGCACGGACACGCCCCCGGTGGCCGCGTTCAAGAAGTTCCCTGCCGTCGAGGAGGGGCCACCTGGCTCCCGTCCTGACCCGGCCTACCCGCCCCGTCCCGACCCGGCCCACCCGGCCCCGACTCCCACCGTCGGCGCGGAGCCCCACCGCCACCCGTCCCTACCGCCGTAGCGACTTCGAACCCCACACCAACGGCATCCGCAGCCCCAGCGGCGGGGAGCGGCCAGCGCGTCCTCCACCGGCCGCGAGAACGAGTGCCCGAACAGCACGCCCATCACGAAGTCCTCGGTGAGCGCGGCGACTTCATCCCGGTAGTGCCGCGCCGTGGCCGTCGGAGGTGCACTTCCGGAACCGGCACACCGCACCGGTTCGCCGTCTTCTTCGCCCGGGAGGCCAGCCGAACGATAGGCTCCGGGTCGCTGCGCTTCCGTCGTTCGTGCCATGCACGATCAGAACCTGGCGCCCGGCGAGCCGCTTCCATCGGTTCCCGGGTGGGGCGGCCACGTCCTCGTCGGGTAGCCAAGGGGCGATCGCCAGTGCCGAGTTGACGGCCCGTGTCTCGGCGGCGCGCAGCGGCCCGCCCGCCCATGTCGATGCCGACCAGGTAGACGGGTACGTCGCCGTAGAGCCGCACGGCCTCGTCGGCGGCCCAGTCGGCGTCCCGGGCGAGGTGCGCCTCGGCGCCGTTCCACCCCTGGTAGCGGTAGTGCACGACGTGGCGGCTATAGGCCCCCGTCCTTGTCCCGCAGGCGCGCGCGAGCCGGCGCCCCAACGCGCGCATGGACGCGGCCGCCAGCAGCGGAGACGGCTTGCGGCTGGACACCTCGTCGCCGCCGGGGAGCAGCAGCACCACCCGCTCACCGCCGTCCCCTCCGCGACCGAGCAGCTGCTCGCTTCCAGCCGGGCCTGGCGGACCGGCGTCGCTTGCTGTGCCATGGCAGAACATTCCAGAAGACCGTGTACGCCACCCGTCATCGCAGTCACCGTTACATACCGACGAGCACGTACACCGCGTTCCCCGTATCCGGTCCGCATTCCGTGTCCGTGTAGCTCTACCCTTGCGTTCTACGCGCTGTAGGAGTTAGAGTGCGGAATGACGAGCAGAGCACCGCAGAAGACCACCGCGAAGACCTGACGCCGGACCAGATCCGCCGGGCGCCGAAGGTTCTGCTGCGACGACCATCTCGACGGCGGGCTGCGTCCCGGCACGGTCGCCGAACTCGCCCGGCGCGACCGGCTACTCGGCACTCCCCGAGACCGACGCCGACTCGGCTCGGCGCCTGGTTCCACCAGGCCGCCGACTCCGGGTCGCTGAGCGTTACCCCGGAGACCTTCCGCACACCGTCGGCGCTCATGCAGACCCGCGACGCCCTGGTCCGGGTCGCCGCCGAGTGCGCCGAGGACCCGCCGAGGACGGCGTCGTCTACGCCGAGGTGCGGTACGCCCCCGAGCAGCACCTGAGGGCGGGCTCAGCTCGAAGAGGTCGTCGAGGCCTGTCAACGAGGGCTTCCGGGAGGGCGAGCGGCGCGGCGGGCGGGCGGCCACCGCATCCGCGTCGGCGCCTGCTCACCGCCATGCGGCACGCCGCCCGCGCCCTGGAGATCGCCGAGCTGGCCAACCGCCACCGCGACCTCGGCGTCGTCGGCTTCGACATCGCGGGCGCCGAGGCCGGGTACCCGCCCACCTCGGCACCTGGACGCCTTCGAGTACCTCAAGCGGGAGAACAACCGACTGATCAGGATCCACGCCGGGAGGCCTCTCGGGCTGCCGTCCATCTGGCAGGTAACCTGCAGTGATGTGGCGCCGACTGGTTCGGCTCGGTGTGCGCATCATCGACGACATCCAGGTCCTCACGAGGACGGCATGGTCAAGCTCGGGCGGCTCGCCTCGTACGTCCGGGGACACGCGGACATCGCCTGGAGAGCTGTGTCCCAGCTCCAACCCCTCCAGATCGGCGCGGCGGACTCCTGACGCCGAGCACCCGATCGGACTGCTGCGCCGACTGCACTTCCGTACCACCCGTCAACAACGGACAACCGGCTGGATGCCGCACACCGGCATGAGCCGGGATTCGAGCACCTTGTCGACGCGCTCGGTTACACGCTCGGACGACATGCAGTGGTTCTCCGTCAATGCGTGATGAAATCAGTGGTTCATTCCTTCGTATGAACGACCGGCCAGCGGATCACGACGTGATCAAGCCCGGATATGCGGAGCTGAAATCCGAATGGCAAATCCAGCAGACGGCTTCCACCAGCGGTTCTTCGCAGATCGAGGGCTGAGCGGGAGTCGACGGTAATACGGAGCTGCGGACGGGCTTTCACAATCCGTCCCGCAGGTTTCGATGCTTCTGCCGGAAGGCGGGTCGCGTGTTTACGTTCAGGACCGCCTGGCACATCCCCGTCATCCCATTTGAGTGACCGCATTGCTGAAGCAGTCTCGCCGCTAAGATCCCTTCGGCGTCGCCGCCCTCGGTGCCGCCTTCTTCGCCGCCGCGCGGCGAGGGCACACCGCGTCCCGGAGCTGCCGGACACCGCCTAGACGGTGACTCTGGTCGCCCGCATCGGCTTCGGCGGAGACCGGGCGGTCTCCCAGGTGGTGCCCGGCGCGGGCAACATTCTGGAGCAGGGCCGCCACGTCTCCGCGCGGGTCTGACCGGGGCCGCCCAGCCGGTGGTCGAGCAGGTAGCCGAACAGCAGCGCTCTCGGAGGGCCCGACCAGGCCGGTCGCCGGTCTACTCGGCGGAATATGCTCGCCAAGCGGCCTGCCCACCCAGGGCCTGCCGGTTAACGGCCTCCCGATCGCGGCTGAGCCCCGCCTCTCCGCCTCCCCGCCCCTCCCACGCGCCGATGGGGCGCACCCGGTGTCCCGGTGCCCCATCGGTGTCCAGAGGAGAGTGTACGTTCATCGTCCGCCGTCACGGCCTCGTACGCCCGTCACCAGGCCGTACGGGCGGCCTCTCCTCGGACGGCAGCAGGGAGCCACAGGGCGAGGAGCGTGAACTGGCCGGCAGCAGGTGCAGGAGGCAACGAATGAAGACCGTCCGCATCGTGGTGGTGGAGGTGCCGAAGCGCCGGGCCAGCGCGGCGCACACCTGCCAGATCATGTGGCCGTTGGGCGGGCGAGGCGGGATCGCGGCCCTTGTGAGCGTGTAGGGCTGCCGATCGGCTTCCCCTTCATTCTGCCTTCCACGCTACGGAGACGAACGGAACAAGTGTCGCTCTACACGGGGCGATACCGACCCTTGGGAATCGTCGGGTCCGGACCCCTGAGGGGGCTCATCCCGGGGGCGTCTCCCTGGTACCCCTGCTCGGACCCGTGACGGAGGCCGGGTCCTGGCCCGCGGGACGAGGGCGAGGTGTGCCAGGGCCACGCCCGCCGTTAAGGAGCAGCGAGTCGACGTCGACGACCTGCTGGCACCCTGGTCTGGAGTGTTCGATGCCCAGTGACAAGTGGCCGCCGCCGCCATGGTGCGCAACAGGGCGGCCAGCGGCACGGTCAGCCGGCCGCCCGCCATCATAGCAGCACGCTCAGCGGCGCCCAGCAGGCGAGCGACCCGCCGATGGCCCGGCCGCCGCACAAGCCGAGCGCCAGGTCGGCGTGAACCCCGTCGAGCGGTCGCAGGTTGGGCGGCAGCCAGGGGGATGTCCCAGTGGTCGCAGCGTACCAGGCGACGAACGCGAGATGTGCGACCAGGAGGACACTTCCCACGCCATCGGATGTGGAGATGGCGCCGCCGCCGAGGAACCCCATGACGCCGTAATTTATCCTCAGATCGCGGCCGCCGCCGCACTCGGTTCCGGCCTCCTCCGCAAGGGTGAAGTTTGCGGCCACACGGCCCACGGTGCTGCCTGCGCCTCGCCCGCCCCCGCCGGTCGCGGGGCCGTCAGTTGCCCAGGACCTCGCCCGCCGCGGCCTGTTGCTGCCCGGCCGGGCGCGACCCGTCCGTGGCATCGCGGCGGGCGTGCGGGGCCGGTCGCCGGGGCCGGCCAGGACGACGGAAAGCGTCACCCCCGCCCGGGCGGCCGAGTCGGAGAGTGTGGGTGCAGACGACCCGGGCGGCGGCGTACGACGTGAGGTCGTCGGGGGGCGACGTCGAGCCGCAGGGTGTCCTCCGGGTCGCCGGGGCGCGGGCCGGTCACGGTGACGCCGCGGCGTACGTCCGCAGGTGTACCCGGCCCTCCTTCGCCGGCCGACGGCGGCGCCGCCAACTCGTTCAGCAGCCCCTGCGCCACCAGTACCCCGCCGCCCGAGTCCACGCGCCGTCTCGGCACCCGGCACCGTCCGGTCCACGGCCACCAGCGAGTGGACCCGCACAAAGGGAAGACCTGCACCGGCACGCCGGGCGCCGCCTGCGTCGACACGTCCGGCTCGGCGAGCGAGCAAATGCACCCGCGAGGGAGCGGGACCGTAGTCCGTGGGCACCTCCGTGGCCCGGATGCCGCACCTCGGCGAGCAGCGTGGCCAGCACGGCCAGCCCGAGCAGTGCCGACAGGCGGCGTACGGTCATCAGACCTGTCCCTTCCGCGTCCTCGCCCGTGCTCCCGTCACCCGAGGTACCCCTGGCGTCCTCGGCGTCTCTCGGCGTCCTCGTCCGCCGGCGGGTCCTGCGGCAGCCGCAGCGTGAACACCGCACCGCCCTCGGGGGAGTTCTCGGCGGCGTGATCCCACCGCCGTGGATGTGCGCGTTCTCCAGGGCGATGGACAGAGCCGAGCCTGCTGCCCTCGGAGCGCGGCCGGGAGGCGCCCGCCTTGTAGAAGCGGTCGAAGACGTGCGGCAGGACGTCCTCGGGATGCCGGGCCCGTGGTCCCGCACCCGGATGACCACCCTCGTCGTCCGCCCGCGCGACCGACACCCCGCACCGGCGACCCGCCGTGCTTGAGCGCGTTGCCGATCAGGTTGGCCAGGATCACGTCCAGGCGGCGCGGGTCGAGACGGGCGTGGATGCCGCGCTCGGCGTCCAGGTCGACGGCGTCCAGCCAGGCGCGGGCGTCGATGCAGGCGGTGATCTGGTCGGCGACGTCGACGTCGTCCAGGACCAGCCGGGGCGGTGCCCGCGTCGAAGCGGGGTGACCTCCATCAGGTTCTCCACCAGGTCGTTCAGCCGCCGCGTCTCACTGACCACCAGCCGCACGGCGGGCTCGATCATCGGGTCGAAGCCGCCGCCCTCGAACTCCAGCGCTCCTCCTCCAGCACCTCCGTGACGGCGGTGATCGCCGTCAGCGGCGTGCGCAGCTCGTGGCTCATGTCCGCCACGAACCGCCGCGAGGCCTGCTCCCCGGCCCGCCATCGTCCGCGACCCGCTTCTCCAGCGCCTCGGCGGCGCTGTTGAACGTCCGGGACAGATCCGCCAGTTCGTCGGTGCCGGACACCCGCAGCCGGGTGTCCAGCCTGCCCTCGCCGAGGCGCCGCGCCGCGACCCCGAGCCGGTGCACCGGCTTCAGCACGGTCGTCGCCAGCGCCTGCGCGAGCAGCGCGGAGCCGAGCAGGGCGAGTGCGGTGGCGATCCCCAGCGACCAGGCGAGCGAGTTCAGGTCCTTGGCCTCCGGTTCCAGCGACTTGAGCATGTAACCGGTGGCCCCGCCGCCGATCACCTTCGTCCCGGCCACCAGGTAGGGGGTGTCGTCGTCGGTGATCCGCTGCCAGTACAGGTGGTACGCGTGTTGGTTGGCCGGGGTGACCTTCTGCTCCTTGTTCACCGCGGTGCGCAGCGACTCGGGCACGTCGGAGAGCGCGAAGCCGCCCAGGCCGCCGGAACCGCCGTACACGGTCTCGCCGGCGGCGTTCTCGGCGACCAGCAGCACGCTGAACCGCTGGCTGCTGTTGGCCATCTGTCCCGCGGTGTGCTGCAACTCGTCCTGGGTGGGGCGCTCGGGCAGCGCGCCCGCCCGGTTCTGCATCTCCCGCTCGAAGTCGCGCAGCACCGCGTCCTGGGCGCGGGTGAGCACCGCCTCCCGGTTCAGCCAGTAGGCGATGCCGGACGCGGACACGGCGGCGGTGAGCGCGACGAGACCGAAGACGAGGACCAGCCGCAGGCGCAGGCTGGTGAAGCGCAGCCAGGACCAGACTCCCTTGCGAGCCGCGACCCAGCCGCGTGAACCCCCCTGGTGTTCCTGTGTCACTGAGGCGGATCCAGCCGGTAGCCGACACCCCGCACGGTACGGATCAGGGTCGGGGACGACGGCACGTCCTCGACCTTGGCGCGCAGCCGCTGCACGCAGGCGTCCACCAGCCGGGAGTCACCGAGGTAGTCGTGCTCCCACACCAGCCGCAGCAACTGCTGCCGGGACAGCGCCTGCCCCGGCCGCCGGCTCAGTTCGAGCAGCAGCCGCAGCTCGGTCGGCGTGAGCTGGAGATCCTCGCCGTTCTTCGTCACGGTCATCGCCGACCGGTCGATGACCAGGCCGCCGAAGCTCGCCGAGTCGGTCGACTCCCGCTCCCCGCGCCGCAGCACGGCCCGGATACGGGCGTCCAGCACCCGGCCCTGGACGGGTTTGACGACGTAGTCGTCGGCGCCCGACTCGAGACCGACGACCACGTCGATGTCGTCGTTGCGCGCGGTCAGCAGGATGATCGGCAGCTGGTCGGTGCGCCGGATGCGACGGCACACCTCGAAACCGTCGATGCCGGGCAGCATCACGTCCAGCACGATCAGGTCCGGCCGCTGCTCGCGCAACAGCTTCAGACCGTCCTCACCGCTGGCAGCGGTGGCCACCCGGTGGCCCTGGCGGGCCAGGAGAGCTCCAGGGCCGTACGGGATGGCGTCGTCGTCCTCGATCAGCAACAGGGAAGGCACGGGCTCATTCTGGCCCATGGAGGGTGTGCGGTTCGACCTGTGGGTCCGGATGGGGCCCCCGCCACGCCGCCGGACCCTGTGAAGGAACGGTGGTGCGACCGTGACGGACCCCTGTGACAGCTCTGTGACAGTCGGCGGACACGGCCATGAAGTCGCCGCGCAAGCTTTCTCGTCACAGGCAACACCGGAAGTCCACGACGGGGGCGCGAGATGAACACGCTGAAGGGCACCAGCACCAGCGCAGTGGTCACGCGTCTGCACGACGTGCACACACACCGGGGTTCCGAGAAGTCCGGTGCCGTGAGCGGGCGGGGGTGCGCTCGCGGCACCGGGCGGTCAGCACACCGCTTACATGGCGGTGGTCGACGCCCACCAGGGGAGACGTACGGGGAACCGCGTACGGGGAGGCAGAGGGGAGCGTCGCTCGCTGTCGGAGGCGGAGTTCACCGCCTACGTCCGGGAGCGCCGCGCCTCCCTGTACGCCACCGCCTACCACCTCACCGGCGACCGCTTCGAGGCCGAGGACCTGCTGCAGAGCGCGCTGTTCTCGACGTACCGGGCGTGGGAGCGGATCAGTGACAAGGCGGCGGTCGGCGGATACCTCCGCCGCACCATGACCAACCTGCACATCAGCGCCTGGCGGCGCCGCAAGCTCAACGAGTACCCGACCGAGGAACTGCCGGAGACGGCCGGCGACACGGACGCGATGCGCGGCACCGAACTGCGCACGGTCCTGTGGCAGGCGCTGGCCTGGCTGCCCGAACTCCAGCGCACCATGCTGGTCCTGCGCTACTAGAGGGCCGCACGGACCCGGAGATCGCGGACATCCTCGACATCAGTGTCGGCACGGTGAAGTCCAGCATCTGGCGGTCGCTCCGCCGGCTGCGCGAGGACGAGGTCCTCAGCTTCGGCCGTGACCGGGAGGGACGCCTTCGGCGAGTTGGTCGCCTGAAGGACGGCGGGCCAGGGGCCCAGCGAAAAAAGTAGGAGCCGGGGTGTATCAGGGGGAGGACGCCGGGCTCTTACTCACGGGGAAGCACCACGGGGGAACAACGGGGGACACGGGGGAAGCACGGGGGACACGGGGGAGCACAAGGAGAGCGGGACTGGAGGGCCGGGGGTCCGTCCAATCCCGCTTCTCTGTGTGCGGACGCGCTTTACGCGGCCGTACGCACCGTGGCGCACCTGCCCGCCGCGGCGGCGGCCAGGCGGCCCATCGCCTCGTCCCGGTCGCAGGCGTGGGCGCCCAGGGCCGTCTGACGGGCGATGACCGACCGCTCCTGCCGCATCAGCCGCCAGCCGCGGCGCATCAGGAACGGCACGGACTTGCGGCCTCTCGCAGATCCTGCAGGAAGCGGCGGCGGAAGGTCGTCAGCGGGCCCCGGCTCAGGCACAGCGCGTCGGCGAGCACGCCCAGTTCCCGGCAGCGCGCCACGATCTCGGCGGCGAAGATGCCCTCCGCGAGGAACAGCGGGGTGCGCCCGATGTCGATCGTCTCCTCGCCGGTCCGGGCGCTGAGCGCGAGGTCGTAGAGGGGCAACACGCATGACGGCCGGTGCGGCACAGCTCCGTGATGGCGGCGACGGCCGTGTCCGCGTCCCACGACCCGGGGTGGTCCCAGTCGATGTCGGAGCTCTAGGCACCAGCGGCAGCGTCGGTCGGTGCCCTCCCCTGTAGGAGTCGTCGAGCCGCAGCACCGGAAGACCGGAGCGGGCGGCGAGGAGGGACTTGCCGGAGCCGGAAGGGCCGCAGAGCAGCACGACTCGCGTCGGTATGGGCGGATGGGAGCTCACGGGACACCAGTCTGAGGCATCGAACGGCCGCCGTACGACCGCGGAAGGACTTTGCCGCACGCGTCACGCGTCGGGTCACCGTACGCGGTGACCTGATCACGATCCGTACTGTTAGCACGGTAGTCCGTAGGCAACCTGCACACCAAGAGGTGGCAGCAGCGATGGCCCGACACGCGTCCCCCCGCACCCGCACGCACAGCGCGCCCTGGTCGCCCTCGCGACCACCGGAGCCGCCCTGGCGGCAGGAGCGGGGACGGCCTCCGCGGACGGCGGCGAGACGATCGCCGGCCTGGCGCACACTCGGCCCACTCCCTCGATGGGCAACATCGACCCGCAGGCCGGCCTGCAGGCCGTGACCGGCATGGTCGGCTACGTCACCGGCCCGGTCGCCGACCTCAAGCCCAACCCGCTGGCCGGCACCGGCGTCGACCCGCTGGACAACGGCGTCGGCACGAAGGTCGCCGACTTCCAGCCGCTGGCGTCCACCGCCCTGACCGGACCGGTGGCCCAGGCCCAGTCCCTGGGTGCCGTGCCGGTGGTGGGGCAGGTGACCGGGCTGGTGCGCTGACGGTCCGGCGACCGCCGAGCCGCGCCTTCCCGGACGGAGGGAAGGCGCGGCTCGTCCCGTGGGTGCGGCGCGGGTGCGCCCCGGACCCGGTGGCGGCTCAGTACGACGAGCCGGAAGCGCCCAGCGCTCCCGTCGGGTGCCAGACCGTCTTCGTCTCCAGGAACGCCGTCATGCGGTCGGTGCCCGGCGTCGCCGACCAGTCGGCGTCGTCCACAGGCTGTGGACGCAGGACGCGCTTGGAGGTTGTCGGCCGCCGCGATCTCCAGCTCCTTCGCCAGCGCCTCGTCGGCCCCCTGTGAGGTCGATCGCGTTGACGTCCTGGTGGGAGGCGAGGGGGGTGGCGATCTCGGCCGTACGGCCGGTGAGGATGTTCCACCACGCCGCCGGGGGAGGTCGGAGGTGGCCAGGACCTCGCCCAGGGAGAGGGGCGGGGAGGGGCGACCTCTCCGACGCCACCACGACCGCCAGTGTTGCCGGTCGCGATGACCGGGGCGACGACCGAGACCAGGCCGAGCAGCGACGACTCCTGCGGGGCCAGGACGGCGACGACGCCGGTCGGCTCCGGGGAGGACAGGTTGAAGAAGGGGGCCCGCGACCGGGTTGCCGCCGCCGACCACCTGGGCGATCTTGTCGGTCCAGCCCCGCGTACCAGACCCAGCGGTCGATCGCGGCGTCGACCTGCGCCGCCGCCTTCGACTTCGACAGGCCCTCGGCGTCGGCGACCTCCGCCACGTACTGATCGCGGCGGCCCTCCAGCATCTCGGCGATCCGGTAGAGGATCTGGCGCGGTTGTACGCCGTCGCGCCGGACCAGCCGCCGAACGCCTTGGCGCGGCGACCACCGCGTCACGGGCGTCCTTGCGGGAGGAGAGCGGGGCGTTCGCCAGCCACTTGCCCTTTGCGTCGGTCACCTCGTACACCCGGCCGCTCTCGGAACGCGGGAACTTCCCGCCGACGTACAGCTTGTAGGTCTTCAGCACATTGAGTCGCTCAGACATCGAGGTACGCCTCCAGGCCGTGGCGGCCGCCCTCGCGGCCGAAGCCCGACTCCTTGTAGCCGCCGAACGGCGACGTCGGATCGAACTTGTTGAACGTGTTGGACCAGATCACACCCGCGCGGAGCTTGTTCGCGACCGCCAGGATGCGCGAACCCTTCTCCGTCAGATGCCCGCGGAGAGGCCGTACGGCGTGTTGTTGGCCTTGGCGACCGCCTCATCCGGCGTACGGAAGGTCAGTACCGACAGCACCGGGCCGAAGATCTCGTCGCGGGCCACCGTGTGCGCCTGGGTGACGTTCGTGAAGAGCGTCGGGGCGAACCAGTAACCGGCCGACGGCAGTTCGCAGACCGGGGACCAGCGCTCGGCACTCTCCGCCTCGCCCTGGTCGGCCAGCGCGGTGATCGGGCCAGCTGCTCGGCGGAGTTGATCGCGCCGATGTCGGTGTTCTTGTCCAGCGGGTCGCCCAGGCGGAGGGTGGAGAGCCTGCGCTTGAGGGAGTCCAGCAGCTCGTCGTGGATCGACTCCTGGACCAGCAGGCGGGAGCCCGCGCAGCAGACCTGGCCCTGGTTGAAGAAGATGCCGCTGACGATGCCCTCGACGGCCTGGTCGATCGGCGCGTCGTCGAAGACGATGTTGGCGCCCTTGCCGCCGGAGTTCGAGCGTCAGCTTCTTGCGGGTGCCCGCGACCGTGCGCGCGATCTGCTTGCCGACGGCCGTGGAGCCGGTGAAGGCGACCTTGTTCACGTCGGGGTGGGCGGTCAGCGCGGCTCCGGCGCGGCCGTCACCGGTGATGATGTTGACGACGCCCCTGGGCAGGCCCGCCTGACGGCAGATGTCCGCGAAGAACAGCGCGGACAGGGGGTCGTCTCGGCGGGGCTTGAGGACGACCGTGTTGCCGGTCGCGAGCGCCGGAGCGATCTTCCACGCGAGCATCAGGAGGGGGGTTCCAGGGGATGACCTGGCCCGCGACGCCCAGCGGCCTCGGGTTCGCGCCGTAGCCGGCGTGGTCGAGCTTGTCGGCCCAGCCCGCGTAGTAGAAGAAGTGCGCGGCGACCAGGGGGAGGTCCGCGTCGCGGGTCTCCTGATCGGCTTGCCGTTGTCGAGGGTCTCGAGGACGGCCAGCTCGCGGCTGCGTTCCTGGATGATGCGGGCGATGCGGAAGAGGTACTTCGCGCGCTCCGGAGCCCGGGAGCGCCGACCACTTCTCGAAGGCCTTGCGGGCGGCCGCGACGGCGCGATTGACGTCCGCCTCGCCCGCCTCGGCGACCTCGGAGAGGACCTCCTCGGTGGACGGGGAGACCGTCTTGAAGACTCTGCCGTCGGCGGCCTCGGTGAACTCGCCGTCGATGAACAGGCCGTAGGAGGGAGCGATGTCGACGACCGCGCGGGACTCCGGCGCCGGTGCGTACTCGAAAACAGGTGCCATGGTGATCAGTCCACCGTCACGTAGTCGGGGCCGCTGCAACGGCCCGTGGCCAGCTTCTGACGCTGCATCAGCAGGTCGTTCCAGGGAGCGAGGAGGCGCCGAAGCGGAACCAGTGGTTGTCCAGCCAGTCCCCCGCCCGCGGTCTCGTTGACCAGGACGAGGAACTTGATCGCGTCCTTGGTGGTGCGGATGCCGCCGGCCGGCTTCACGCCGACCTGGACGCCGGTCTGCGCGCGGAAGTCGCGGACCGCCTCCAGCATGAGGAGGGTGTTGGCGGGCGTGGCGTTCACCGCGACCTTGCCGGTGGACGTCTTGATGAAGTCGGCGCCCGCCAGCATGCCGAGCCAGCTCGCGCGGCGGATGTTGTCGTACGTCGACAGCTCGCCGGTCTCGAAGATGGACCTTCAGGCGGGCGGACGTGCCGCAGGCTTCCCGTACGGCGACGATCTCGTCGTACACCTTCATGTAGTTCCCCCGCGAGGAACGCGCCGCGGTCGATGACCATGTCGACCTCGTCCGCGCCCCGCCGTCACGGCCTCGCGCACGTCGGCCAGCTTCACGGCGAGCGAGGCGCGGCCGGCCGGGAACGCGGTGGCGACCGAGGCGACCTTCACGCCGGAGCCGGCGACGGCCGCCTTGGCGGCGGGCACCATGTCGGGGTAGACGCAGACGGCCGCCGTGGCGGGGCCGTGCGGTCCGTCGGGTCGGGGCGGACCGCCTTCGCGCCGAGCGCCCGGACCTTGCCCGGGGTGTCCGCGCCTTCCAGTGTCGTCAGGTCGACCATCGAGATGGCGAGGTCGATGGCGTACGCCTTCGCGGTGGTCTTGATGGAACGGGTGCCGAGCGAGGCGGCGCGCGCCTCCAGGCCGACCGTGTCGACGCCGGGCAGCCCGTGGAGGAAGCGGCGCAGCGTGCTGTCGGACGCGGTGACGTCGGCGAGTCCGTGTGCGGGAACAGCGGATGCAGTGGTGGGCATGGTCACCAGGCGAGCATATCTACGCGCGTAGCGCGCTGTACAGTCCCGTGCGCTCTTCTGCGGACCGGCACCGCCTATGAGCGTTCTCGGGGCCGTCGGGCACAATCGGCACCATGACGACCCCGGAGCCCCAGTCACCCTCGCCGCAGCCGTCGGTACCCGTGTCCAAGGACCGGATCTACCGGTCGCCCGCGGCCTCGCCGGCGGCGTTCTGCTGCTCGCGCTCGCCCTGTGGCTCGGCATCGACGCCCTGGTCGCGGGCGAGGGCCGCACTCCCTGGATGGCGCTCGCCGCGCTGCTGTTCCTGGTGCCGCTCATCGCCGCGTACACCGTGCGGCCCGCCGTCTTCGCGAACGACGACCGGCTGCGGGTGCGCAATCCCTCCGCGTGGTCGTGCTGCCCTGGGGACAGGTCGCCTCGTTCCGGTCCGGTTACTCCAACGAGGTCTTCACGGAGTCCGGCGACAAGTACCAGCTGTGGTCCATCCCCGTCTCGCTGCGCGGCCGCAAGAAGGCAGCCCGGCAGGAGGCGCGGCGGGCCTCCGGGGGCGGCCGGGGGCGCGATGGTGTGCTCGGGGGCCTCGGCGGGGGCGGTGCGCGGGCCGGTGCCGGTGGGGGGCCGGGGCCGGGGGCGGCGGACGGGCCGGTGCGGGCGGAGACCGACAAGGTCATGGACGAGCTGCGCGAGACGCTGGAGGCGCGGAAGCCGGCCAACACGTCGCAGGGCGAGGTGACGGTGCGCTGGGCCTACGAGATCGTCGCGCCGGTGGCGGCGGGGGCGGTGCTGCTCGCGGTGCTGCTGGGGATGGGCTGAGGGACGCTGAAGGGCTGAAGGGCTGAGGGACTGAGGGACCGACGGTTCGGCCCGTGTGGCGGGTCGGGCGCCGGGTGTGTCAGGGCGCGGCCGACCAGATCAGGAGCATGTACGCCCCGCAGTACGTGGAGCCCAGTACCGCCGCCGTCAGCACCAGTGCGCGGTGGCGCCGGGAGGCGCGGGACAGGTGCAGGGCCAGCGGCAGGAGCAGGGGGAAGGCCGGGAGCAGGAAGCGGGCCCGGGAGAAGTACACGCCGCCACTGCCCAGGACGATCGCCAGCATGACGCCCGTGAAGACCAGCAGAGCGACGGGCTGGCGGTCCCACACCGACAGGCCGAAGAGGACCACCGACGCGATCAGCGTGAGCGTCACCATCACCAGGAACAGTTGTGGGGTGGGGTCGCGCCACAGCAGCCACCGGATCTGGTGCAGCGTCCGCAGGCCGCCGTCCAGCTCGTTGTACCAGAGCCGCTGTACGGCGAAGTAGCCGTCCCAGCGGCCCAGGCGCAGACCCACCCAGCCGAGGTACGCGCACCAGCCGAGCGGCGCGAGGAGCGCGGCCGCGAGGACGCGCGGGACGAGGGCGCGGTGGCGGACGAGGTGCAGCAGCGCCGTCAGGGTGACCGCCGCCGCCACCGCGATGCCGGTCGGGCGGGTCAGGCCGGCGAGCGTGGCGAAGGCCGCCGCACACAGCCAGCGACCCGTGAGCACCGCGTACAGCGACCATGCCGCGCACGCCGTGAACAGCGACTCCGTGTAGCCCATCCACTGCACCGCGCCGACCGGGAACGCCGCCCACAGCGTGGTGAGGAGCACGCCGGCGCGGCGGCCGTGCAGGTGGTCGCCCACCGCGAAGATGCCCCACGCCGCGATGAGCGAGGCGACGACCGCGAGGCCGAGGCCCGTGGACGCGCGCGTGCCCGGGGTGAGTACCGCCACCGCCTTCACCAGGACCGGGTAGAGCGGGAAGAACGCCAGGTTGTTGGAGTTGTGGGCGGTGCCGAGTTCGTCGTCGTAGCCGTGGTCGGCGATCGCGAGGTACCAGTCGGAGTCCCACTGCGCGGCGAGGTTCACCCAGAGGTCCTGGTGCCGGCGGGGGGCCCAGATCACGAGCACGAGCAGGCCCGTGAGGCGTACGGCGAGGTAGGCGCCGAGGGCGGGGGCGGCGCGGCGTGCGGCGCGATGGGCGGCGCGCAGGACGCGCTGGGCGTGGGCGCGGGCGTTGCTACGCGGGGGGTGGAGTGGCGGTCGCGGGGGCCGCGGGCGCCGGGTGCCGGGGATGTGTCCGCTGGGGGTGGTCTTGGGGGCGGTCGAGGACACGGCGGCGGCTCCCTGGTGGCTCGGCGGTGCGTGTACCGGCGGCGTGTGCGTGTACCGGCGGTGCGTTTTCCGGTCCACCGTTGCCCGGGGGCGGCTCAGGGAGGGGACGGCGGGTCAACGGGCGGGGGAAATCACCCGATGGGGTGCCCCCGGGTGGGGGCACCCCATCGGGGTTCGGGTCTTCGGTCCCGTTCGGTCTTCGGGTCTTCGGTCCCGTTCGGTCTTCGGGTCTTCGGTCCCGTTCGGTCTTCGGGTCTTCGGGGTGTTCGGTTGCCCGGGCTCGGGTCAGATGTCCGCCGCCGTCGACAGGTCCCGCTTGAGTGCCGTCAGCAGGTCCGTCGCCTTCGCGCGGGCCTCGGGGAGGTCGGCGTGCGCCGTGACCGGGACGACCACCTCCAGATAGCACTTCAGCTTGGGCTCCGTACCGCTCGGGCGGACGATCACCCGGGCGCCGTCGAGGGTGTAGCGCAGACCGTCCGTGGGCGGCAGCGTCTCCGTGCCCCGGGTGAGGTCCTCGGCCTTCGTGACGGCGAGGCCCGCGAGGTGGGTCGGAGGCTGTTCGCGCAGGCGGTGCATCGCGGCGGCGATGAGGGAGAGGTCCTCGACGCGGACCGAGAGCTGGTCGGTGGCGTGCAGGCCGTGCTCCACGGCGAGGTCGTCGAGGAGGTCGAGGAGGGTGCGGCCGGTCGCCTTGAGGGTGGAGGCGAGTTCCGTGATCAGGAGGGCCGCGGTGATGCCGTCCTTGTCGCGTACGCCCTCCGGGTCGACGCAGTAGCCGAGGGCCTCCTCGTAGCCGTAGCGCAGGCCCTCGACGCGGGCGATCCACTTGAAGCCGGTGAGGGTCTCCTCGTACGGGAGGTTCGCCTTCTCGGCGATGCGGCCGAGGAGGGAGGAGGAGACGATCGACTCCGCGAACGTGCCGTGCGCTCCGCGGGTGACCAGGTGGGCGGCGAGGAGGGCGCCGACCTCGTCGCCGCGGAGCATGCGCCAGTCGGTGCCGTCGTGGACCGCCACGGCGCAGCGGTCGGCGTCCGGGTCGTTGGCGATGATCAGGTCGGGGTCGGTCTCGCGGGCCTTCGCGAAGGCGAGGTCCATCGCGCCGGGCTCTTCCGGGTTGGGGAAGGCGACGGTGGGGAAGTCCGGGTCGGGCTCGGCCTGCTCGGCGACGAGGGCGGGCTCCGGGAAGCCGGCGCGGGCGAAGGCCGCGAGGAGGGTGTCCTTGCCGACGCCGTGCATCGCCGTGTAGACGGTGCGGGCCGTGCGGGGGGAATCGGCGGAGAGGACCGCGTCCGTGCGGGGCGAGGTAGGCGTCGAGGACGGAGTCGTCGAGGGTCTGCCAGCCGGTCTCCGGGCGGGGGACGTCGGCCAGGGAGCGTACGGCGTCGATCTCCGCGGCGATCTCGGCGTCGGCGGGGGCACGATCTGGGGAGCCGTCGCCGAGGTAGACCTTGTAGCCGTTGTCGCGGGGCGGGTTGTGGCTGGCGGTGACCTCCACGCCGGCGACGGCGCCGAGGTGCCGTATGGCGAAGGCGAGGACGGGGGTGGGGAGGGGGCGGGGGAGGACGGCCGCGCGCAGGCCGGCGCCGGTCATGACGGCGGCCGTGTCGCGGGCGAAGTCCTCGGACTTGTGGCGGGCGTCGTAGCCGATGACGACGAGGCCGTCGGTGTGGCTCTGCTTCTTCAGGTACCCGGCGAGGCCGGCGGCGGCGCGGATGACGACGGCGCGGTTCATGCGCATGGGACCGGCGCCGAGTTCGCCGCGCAGGCCGGCGGTGCCGAACTGGAGGGTGCCGGAGAAGCGTGCGGTGAGTTCGGCGTGGTCCTCGGCGTCGATGAGCTTCCGCGAGCTCGGCGCGGGTGTCCGCGTCGGGGTCCTCGGCCAGCCATGCCTTGGCCCGTGCGAGGAGGTCGTCGTCGTGCACGTCGGTCAGCCTCTCGTGTGTGGTGGTGGGGGGTGCCTGCGGGTGCCTGCGGGTGCCTGCGGCGGCCTGTGCGGGGTTCGGTGGGGGGTGCGCGTAGCGCGGTTTGTTCGTTGTGGGTCGGGGCCGCGCCGGGGGTGTCCGTCCTCGGAACGGCGCGGAATCGGTCGGCCACGGAAGTGCCGTGTGTTGACGCGCCAACCGCTGCGGGCGGACACCCCCCGACACGTCCCCTTCTCGCCGTACGCGGCTACCGGTTTTCCCCGCCTCGCGTAGCTGCGGGCAGTCGCCGCCGCCCCGCCCAGCTGCGGGCAGTCGTGCCTCCCCCAGTGCCTGAACGGCCTGGGAGGTACCCCCAGGGCGGCACGGGTGGGCGGTGGGGCACCTCCCGCTCGAGCGAAGCACGAGAGTGGGGGGAGGCACCCCGTAGCGCCGGGCCGCGTCACCCACCCCGCGCTCGCACACGCGCCGGGTGCCGAGCGAGCGCCGCGCCACGGGCCGGTTTTACAGCCGCCCGAGCACCTGCGTCAGCAGCGAACCCATCCGCGTGGCGGAGTCGCGGCCCGCCTGGAGGACCTCCTCGTGGTTGAGGGGCTCGCCCGTCATGCCCGCCGCGAGGTTGGTCACCAGGGAGATGCCCAGGACCTCCGCGCCGGCTTCGCGGGCGGCGATCGCCTCCAGGACCGTCGACATGCCCACCAGGTCGGCCCCGATGACGCGGGCCATGCGGATCTCGGCCGGCGTCTCGTAGTGCGGGCCGGGGAACTGGGCGTAGACGCCCTCCTCCAGCGTGGGGTCGACCTCCTTGCACAGGGCGCGCAGGCGGGGGAGTAGAGGTCGGTCAGGTCGACGAAGTTGGCGCCGACGATGGGGGAGGTAGCGGTGAGGTTGATGTGGTCGCTGATCAGGACGGGCTGGCCGGGGCGCATGCCCTCGCGCAGGCCGCCGCAGCCGTTGGTCAGGATGATCGTCTTGGCACCGGCGGCGACGGCCGTGCGGACGCCGTGGGGAGACGGCGGCCACGCCGTGGCCCTCGTAGTAGTGGGTGCGGCCCAGGAAGACCAGCGCTCGCTTGTCGCCGATGGAGTACGAGCGGATCTTGCCGCCGTGTCCCTCCACTGCGGGCTTGGGGAAGCCCGGCAGGTCGGTGACCTGGAGATCGGTCTCGGGGGCGCCCAGGGCGTCCACGGCCGGTGCCCAGCCGGAGCCCATCACGAGGGCGACGTCGTGGGTCTCGGCGCCGGTGAGTTCGCGCAGGCGGGCCGCGGCGGCGTCGGCGGCGGCGTAAGGGTCGCCCTGGATGTCGTCCGGAAGAAGAGATGCGTTCACGCCGAAGAGGGTAGCCGGTTTACGCCTACGCGCGTAGATGACAGAGCTCACGGGATTGCGATTGTTGTTTTGTTGCTTTTGACGAGGGCTGTGACTCAGCAGGGGCGCTTGCGGGAGTTCCATGACGTAGTCGTGCGGCGCGCCGGCCGATTCCGCGGCGTCCGCCACCTCGCCCAGGTAGCGGGCGGAGGGCAGACCGCCCTCGTAGGCGTTCAGGACGTACGTCCAGGCGTTCTCCTCGCCCTCCAGGGTGTGGACGCGGACGCGGGTGCGACGGTATATGTCCAGACCCACGCCCTCCCAGCGGTCCATCGAGTCCTCGTCCATCGGCGCGATGTCGTAGAGGGCCACGAAGACCTGGGAGATCGGGTCCTCGACCAGGGTCGCGAGTGCGCCCTCCCCAGCCCATGTGCTCGCCCCCGAAGGTCAGCCGCCACCCGTTCAGCCAGCCGGTGGCGCGCAGCGGCGAGTGCGGGGCGCGGCGGGTCATCAACCGCGCGTCGAGGTTGCCGGCGTAAGCGGCGTAGAGCGACATGGGGGAGAGGGTACGGCAGGGCTCCCGGGAGTCGCTCTTGTAACAGACGTGCCCCCGGGCGGCCCCACTTGAAGGGTGCGGGACAATGGAGTACGTGACTCGGATCGTGATCATTGGCGGCGGACCCGGCGGATACGAAGCGGCGCTGGTGGCCGCGCAACTCGGCGCGGAGGTGACCGTCGTCGACTGCGACGGTCTGGGCGGGGCATCGGTGCTGACCGACTGCGTGCCGTCCAAGACCCTCATCGCCACGGCCGAGGTGATGACCACCTTCGATTCGTCGTACGAGGAACTGGGGATCATCGTCGCCGACGACACCCCTCCCATGGAGCAGGCCGCCCGGGTGGTCGGCGTGGATCTGGGCAAGGTCAACCGGCGTGTGAAGCGGCTGGCCCTCGCCCAGTCGCACGACATCACCGCCTCCGTGACGCGCGCCGGTGCGCGGGTCATGCGCGGGCGCGGGCGGCTGGAGGGCATGCAGGCGCTGGACGGGTCGCGGAAGGTCGTGGTGCGCGCCGCCGACGGAAGCGAGGAGACGCTCACCGCGGACGCGGTGCTGATCGCGACCGGTGGGCATCCGAGGGAACTCCCCGGACGCCCGGCCCGACGGCGAGCGCATCCTGAACTGGACCCAGGTGTACGACCTCGACGAGCTGCCCGAGGAGCTCATCGTGGTCGGGTCGGGTGTGACCGGTGCCGAGTTCGCCGGTGCCTACCAGGCCCTCGGGTCGCGGGTCACGCTCGTGTCGTCGCGGGACCGGGTGCTGCCCGGCGAGGACCCGGACGCCGCCGCCGTGCTGGAGGACGTCTTCCGGCGCCGCGGCACGAACGTCATGTCGCGGTCCCGGGCCCAGTCCGCCAAGCGTGTCGGGGACCGCGTGGAGGTGACGCTCGCCGACGGGCGCGTCATCACCGGCTCGCACTGCCTGGTGGCCGTGGGCGCCATTCCCAACACCGACGGGATGGGGCTGGAGGAGGCCGGGGTCAAGCTCAAGGACTCCGGGCACATCCGTACCGACCGGGTCTCGCGGACCTCCGCTCCCGGTGTGTACGCCGCCGGTGACGTGACCGGCATCTTCGCGCTCGCCTCGGTCGCCGCCATGCAGGGGCGCATCGCCATGTACCACTTCCTCGGTGACGCGGTCACCCCGCTGAACCTGAAGACCGTCTCGTCCAACGTCTTCACCGACCCCGAGATCGCCACCGTCGGGTACTCGCAGGCCGACGTCGACGCCGGCAAGATCGACGCCCGCGTGGTGAAGCTGCCGCTGCTGCGGAACCCGCGCGCCAAGATGCAGGGCATCCGGGACGGGTTCGTCAAGATCTTCTGCCGACCGGGTACCGAGATCGTCGTGGGTGGTGTGGTCGTGGCGCCGCGCGCCTCCGAGCTCATCCATCCCATCTCGATCGCGGTCGACAACAACCTGACGGTCGAACAGATCGCGAACGCCTTCACCGTGTATCCCTCCCCTTTCGGGGTCGATCGCGGAGGTGGCGCGGCAGCTGCACACGCGGAAGGCCGGCGGAGAGGGCTAGGGGCTGAGGCCGCGGCTTGATTCGACTCCCCGCTGGTCACAGGGAGTTGCGGAGCTTGCGGGCGGCATAGGCGGCCCGGGTAGGCCCGTATACCACTTCCGCCTCTGGCGTGCGAACAACTTCTGTTATTCGGCGCATACTGCTGAAAGCAGACGGTCGTTGGGGTTACTGTCAGTTTCGTGTTCGCTGCAGAACGTCGCCAATTGATCCTCGAAATGGTGCGAGCGAACGGGGCCGTGTCGCTCCGTGAGCTCGCCCGCGTCGTCCAGACCTCCGAAGTGACCGTACGGCGGGACGTGCGCGCACTGGAGGCAGAAGGACTCCTCGACCGCCGGCACGGCGGTGCGGTATTGCCGGGCGGGTTCACGCGAGAGTCCGGCTTTCCGCAGAAGTCCCATCTCGCGACCGCCGAGAAGACGGCCATCGCCGACCTCGCCGCGGGCTTCGTCGAAGAAGGCGAGGCCATCGTGGTCGGGGCGGGTACCACGACGCAGGAGCTGGCACGCCGGCTCGCGCGGGTGCCCGGGCTGACCGTCGTCACCAACTCGCTGCTGGTGGCCCAGGCCCTCGCCCATGCCAACCGGGTCGAGGTCGTGATGACCGGTGGCACCCTCCGGGGGTCCAACTACGCCCTCGTCGGGTCGGGTGCCGAGCAGTCCCTGCAAGGCTTGCGGGTCTCCAAGGCCTTCCTGTCCGGAAGCGGGCTGACGGCCGAGCGGGGCCTGTCCACGTCCAACATGCTGTCGGCGTCCGTCGACCGCGCGCTGGTGCAGGCGGCCGCCGAGGTCGTGGTCCTCGCCGACCACTCCAAGCTGGGCACGGACACCATGTTCCAGACCGTGCCCACGGACGTCATCACCCGCCTGGTCACGGACGAGCCGCCCGCCCACGACGACCGGGCCGCCACCGAGCTCCAGGCCCTGGCCGACCAGGGCGTGCAGATCGCCGTGACCGGCGCGTCGGGGGTGCGACGACGACCGGCCCAGGGGGCCCGGGGGGCTCTCGAAATGATGCCGTCCCGGCGCGTCAGCAGCGCCGGGACGTGCCGCTCCGGGGCCGCGCCGTCAGGTCCCGGGCGCGGCGGCGGGCCTGCGCTCGGCCACGGCCCTGGGTGAGCAGAACGCCGGGGCGGAACGGGCGCGCGTCGCGGATCTGCGCCGACGCTGAGCCACCGCACGGTCCGTCGCGCCCTCGGCACCAACGGCGGGGCGCCCGGCGGACCGTTGTGGTCCACCGGGCGCCCCGGACGTCGCGTGCGCTCGCTCAGTCCTT
>JAKFGP010000036.1 GCA_021502835.1 Streptomyces thinghirensis | reverse complement strand
GCGGCCGGCGCCGGGGCGGCCGTGGATCAGGCCAACCGGACGGCGTCCTCGGACAG
Source organism: Streptomyces thinghirensis (assembly GCA_021502835.1). Next base: position 9,610 of record JAKFGP010000036.1, on the reverse strand, counting down.
CGCCCGCACCTCGGCGGCGCAGCGCTCGCACCCCCTCCAGGTGGCGTTCGAAGCGGAGCGTTCGGCGCCTTCCAGGGCGTCCAGGGCGTACGGGGCGGCGAGCGAGTGGGGGATGCCAGCGCGCGCGGCAGCCGGCCGAAGAGGCTCATGCGGCACCCTCCCAGGCAGTCGCGCAGGCGGTTGAGTCCGTCTCTCATCCGTGTCTTCACCGTGCCCAGCGGAAGGGAGAGGCGCTCGGCCACCTCCCGGTAGGTGTATCCGTCGTAGTAGGGCGAGGGTGACCGACTGGCGCTGCAGTGCGGTCAGGCGGTCCAGGGCAGCGGCGCACCCACTCGCGTTCGAGACCCGCCTCGACCTCCTCGGAGACCTGGTCGAAGGCGGGGTGGTGGGCGCGGCGGGCCTCGCGCTGCTCGCGTTCGCCGGCCGCGCGGGCGCTGCGCACCCGGTCGACGGCGCGGCGGTGGGCGACGGTGAGGATCCAGGAGAGGGCGCTTCCCCGGCGCGGGTCGAACCGGGCGGCGGACCGCCAGAGCCCGAGCAGCACCTCCTGCGCCACCTCCTCCGACTGGGCGGGGTCGCGCACCACGCGCCGTACGAGTCCGAAGACCGGGTCCGGAGACCAGCCCGTACAGCTCCTCCAAGGCCTTCTGGTCACCGTCCGCCACGAGCATCAGCAGCTCGTCCGCCTCCACCCGGTCCCCCTCTCCCCGCGGGCCGCGCCCGGCCCGTCCGCGTCACCACCGGGCGCGCGCGGCGTGCGCGCCCTCCGTAGGAGTTACGGATCGGTGGGCGGAAAAACGCGGGTCGGACGGGCACGGGTTGGCGGTGGAACCGATTCCGGGCTCTTTCCGGGATCTTTTCCGGGGCCGACCAATCCGGGTCGGGGAGCGCCCGAATGCCGGTGCGTCAGGGAAGTCGGCTCATCGGCACAGAGGACGGACGGCATGACACCTATCTCCGGAAGCGGTGGCGCGGGCGCCGCCGGGGCGTGGCCACGCTGGTCTGCGGCGCGCTGGCCGCCGGAGGTCTCGCGGGCCGCCGGCGTGACCGCGCTGGAACCTGGGGCGGCGTCCGCCTCCAGTCACCGGGAGGCCCCGCTGATATCGGGGACCCCGCAGTACGATAACACGGACCTGTACGCCTTCGTGAGGCCGGACCGGCCGGACACCACGACGCTCGTCGCGAACTGGATCCCGTTCGAGGAAACCGGCCGGCGGGCCGACACTCTTCACCTTCGCGGAGGGCGCCCAGTACGACCTCCACGTCGACAACAACGGCGACGCGCTGGGCGATCTGGTGTTCCGGTACACGTTCACCACGCACACGAAGAACGACAAGACGTTCCTCTACAACACGGGCCCCGTCACCAGTCCGACGACCCGGATCTCAACATCACCCAGACCTACGACATCGACCTGATCAAGCTCCACGAAGGAAGGAGGCGTCCCGGACGACGATCGCCCACGAGGTGCCGGTGGCGCCGTCGAACGTCGGCAAGGCGTCGATGCCGGACTACGGTAGCGCTGCGCGACCAGGCGGTCCACGAGCCGGGCGGGCAGGCGCGGACGTTCGCCGGGCAGGCCGACGACCCGGTTCTTCCTGGACCTGCGCGTCTTCGACCTGCCCTACGGCGGAAACCCGTCCGAGGTCGGCAATGACACCCTCAAGGGCTACAACGTCAACTCGATCGCGCTCCAGGTCCCCACCGACATGGTCGTGGAGTCGGCCGAGCAGCCGGTGGTGGGTATCTGGTCTGACGACGCGACGCAAGAACGCGCAGGGGGAGTTCACCCAGGTCTCGCGGCTCGGCAACCCGCTGGTGAACGAGGTCGTCAACCCGCTGAAGGACAAGGACACGTTCAACGCGTCCGTGCCGGCCGACGACGCGCGGTCCCTGCCGAACGTCACCAACCCCGAGCTGCCGAAGCTCATCGAGGCGATCTACAAGATCGAGGCGCCCGCCGAGCCGCGCGACGACCTCGTCGACGTGTTCCTCAAGGGCGTCAAGGATCTCAACCAGCCGCCCCATGTCACGCCCTCGGAGCAACTGCACCTCAACACCTCGATCGCACCGGCCGCCGAGCCGAAGCGCCTCGGCGTTCTCGACGGCGACAACGCGGGCTTCCCCAACGGGCGGCGGCTGACCGACGACGTGATCGACGCCGCGCTCCAGGTGGTCGAGGGCGAGCTGGTCGGTGCCGCGAACGATCTGGGCGACGCGGTCGACGCCAACGACAAGGAGTTCGAGAAGGCCTTCCCGTACGTGGCGAACCCGACGGAGGGTTCCCGCGGCCCGCTCGCCGACGGCACCGGCGAGGGCAACGACGTGCGCAACCAGCTGGGCGACGCGCTGCGGCCGGCCGGCTCCGACGACACGACCTCATCGCCGCCTCCGCGGGCGCCGGGGCCGTCGGCATCCTGCTGATCGGCGGCGCCCTGGCGTGGTGGCGCCGCATGCGAGGCCGGGCCTACTGACCGGCCCCACCGACTGGCGCGGTCCGCCCCTTCCCCCCCCCCACGGCGGGCCTGCGCCGCCGCACGTTCCCCGCTCCCGTCTCCCGCTTCCCGTCTCCCGTACGTCGCTCGCACCGCTTGATCGCATGAATCGCTTGAGGAGAGGCATGGCCCCGCACAGCAACGACAGCGAACCGGACAGCGAACCGGACAGTGAACCGGCCGAGGTGCCCGTCCCCCCCGCCCGGACGGGAGACGCCGAAGCCGAGGTCACCGGCGCCGGTCGGCGCCTGGCCGCCATGCGGCGCTCGCCGCGACCGGGGCGGCGCTGGCGGGACTCGCGGTCCGCCGGGTGTGCCGCGCTACTGGCCGTAGCGCTGACCGCGGGGCCGTCGCGGTCGACGGAGCGCGGGAAGGCCGGGATGTCGTAGCGGCCGGTGTGCCGCAGGGCGGGCCGGGGATGCTGAACGGCGCCGGCCTGGACGCGGGTGTCCCGGCCCTGCAGGCCCGGCCCGTTCCCAGCCGCGGGACTTCGGTGGCTGCGGCCACCCTCGGGCTGGCCTGCGTCGAACAGGCCCGCACCGACGGCGACCCCTCCCGCTACCCGCGGGCCGAGAAGGCCCTCACGCGCCTCCCTGGACCGGAAACCCGGCAACGACCAGGCCCTCGCCGGCCGCGCCGCCCTCGCCGCCGCCCGGCACGACTTCACGGACGCGCTGGCGTACGCCGACCGCGCTCTGAAGGCGAACCCCTACAACGAACGCGCCCTGTGCTCCCGTATCGACGCCCTCGTCGAACTCGGCCGCTACGACGACGCGGCACGGGCCGCCGACACCGCCGACACGCGGCGGCCGGGCGTCCCGGTCTTCACGCGATACGCGTACGTGCGGGAGCTGCGCGGCGAGGTGGACACCGCGCGGCGGGTGCTGGAGCAGGCCCTCGCGGGTGCCTCCGCCCCCGCCGACGTGGCGTACGTCGCCACCAGCTGGGCCGGCTCGCCTGGAGTAGGGGACCACCCGGCCGCCCTCGACCACTACGCCCGTGCGCTCGCCGCCGACGACACCCACCTGCCCGCCCTGGAGGGCCGCGCCCGGGCAAGGCCGCGAGCGGCGACCGGGCCGGTGCGGTCCGGGATCTGGAGGCCGTCGTCGCGCGCTCCCTGCTGCCCGGCCCGCTCGTCGCGCTCGGCGAGTTGTACGAGGTGGGGGCGAGAAGGCGAAGGCCCGCGAGCAGTACGCCCTCGTCGACGCCTGGACGGCGCTCGCCCGGTCCGGCGGCGTCAACGTCGACCTGGACACCGTCCCTCGCCGCCGCCGACCACGGCGACAAGGACGCGGCCCTGCGCGCGGCCCGCGCCGAGTGGGACCGCCGCCACACCGTGCACACCGCGGACGCCCTCGCCTGGGCGCTGCACGTGAGCGGCCGCGACGCGGAGGCGTTGCCGTACGCCCGCCGGGCCACGGCCACGGGCTACCGCAACGCCGCGTTCCTCCACCACCTGGGCGTCATCGAGCATGCGGTGGGGCGGGACGGGGACGCCCGCCGCCATCTGACGGCGGCGCTGGAACTGAACCCGGGCTTCTCGCCCTCGGCGCGCGAGGCCCGTACAGCGCTCAAGGACCTGGAGGCGGCCCGTTGAGCCCCGACCGCTCCCGCCACCCCCGCCGTCTCTGGCGCGCGGCGCCGCCGTACTCACCGCGCCTGCGCCCTCGCCCTGCTCCCCGGCCGGCGCGAGCGCGCATCCGCTCGGCAACTTCACCGTCAACCGCTACGACGGTCGGGTCGTCGCCCCCGGCGAACTGCGCGTCGACCACGTCGAGGACCTCGCGGAGATCCCGGCCACCCAGGCCGGCCCCGATGTCGAACGGCTCGGCATCGCGGAGTGGGCCCGGCAGCGCTGTGCGAAGGCCGCCCGGGACAGCGCGGGCTCACCGTCGGCGGCCGTGCGGTCGACCTCACCGCGCAGCGCAGCCACGCGCGCGTGCGGCCCGGTCAGGCCGGGCTCGACACCCTGCGCCTGGAATGCCGGCTCACCGCGCCGCTGCCCGAGGCCGCCGAGGCGACCGTCGGTTTCCGGGCCGCCGGTGCCTCGTCCGGTCCCGGCTGGCGCGAGATCACCGCGCGCGGCGACCGCACGACCCTCACCGCGTCGGACGCCGACGACATCCGTCTCGCGCGAACTGACCCGCTACCCCGAGGAGTTGCTCTCCTCCCCGGCCGACACCGCGAGCGCGTCCTTGCGCGTCCGGCCCGGCGGGCCCGCCCTGGAACGGGACCAGCAGGACGCCCCCGCCGCCTCCGTCCTGCCCCGCGGCGCCGACCGCTTCACCCTCGCCCTGGACTCCCTGGTCGCCCGGCACGACCTGACGCTCGGCTTCGCCGGCCTCGCCCTCGTCATCGCGGGTCGCCCTGGGCGCGATGCACGCGCTCGCGCCCGGCCACGGCAAGACGCTGATGGCCGCGACGGCCGCCGCCCGGGGAGGCGGCGCCCGGCTTGAAGGACGTCCTGCCGATGGCCGCCTCGGTGACGGTCACGCACACCCTGGGCGTGGTCGCCCCGGGCTCCTGGTCACGGCGGGCTCGGCGGCCGCGCCCTCGGTCGTCGCTCGGCTCGGGATCGCCAGCGGTGTCCTGGTGACCCTGGCGGGCGCGAGCCTGCTGCGCCGCGCACTGCGCAACCGGGGTCACGCGCACGCCCATGCCGACAGCCACCACCACCAAGACCACCGTCACCGTCACGACCACAACCACGGCGACGACCACGACCACGACCACAGCCACGACCACGGTCACAGCCACAGCCACAGCCACAGCCACGACCCTCACACCCACACCCACCCCACCTCCCCCACCCTCCGCGCACGATCCTCCTCGGATTCGCCGGCGGGCTCGTGCCCAGTCCGTCCGCCGTGGTGGTGCTCGTCGGCGCGGCCGCCCTCGGCCAGGCCTGGTTCGGCCTCCTCCTCGTGCTCGCGTACGGCGTCGGGCTCGCCCTCACCCCTCACCGCGGCCGGTGTCGCGGTCGTGCGGCTCGGCGGCGGCGCGAGCCGCCTGCTGCACCGGCGTCCCCGGTGGACGTCGGGCCCGCTGGCCGGGCTGGTGCGCCGGGCCACTCCCCTCGGGTCGGCGTTCGTGGTGGGTCCTCGGGGCCGGATTGGTGTTCAGGGGGCCGCATCCGCCCTCGGCTGAGCTACTTTTGGGATGCATGTGGGAGTGATCCGGGCCCGTTCCCGGGGAATGTCCGCGCGAGACCTCGATAGGGGGCGCCGGTGTCCGGAGAACCCGGCGGTGAGCGCGTGATCGACGGCCGCTACCGCCTCCTGTCCTCTCGGCGAGGGCGGCATGGGCACGGTGTGGCGCGCCCGCGACGAGGTGCTGCACCGTGAGGTCGCCGTCAAGGAGGTGCGCGCCCGCCGGGTTGCCGGGAGACCGATGTGCGCCGGATGTACGCGCGGCTGGAGCGTGAGGCGTGGGCCGCCGCCCGGGTCGCCCACCACAACGTGGTCACGGTGTATGACGTGGCCACCGACGGCGGTCGGCCCTGGATCGTGATGGAGCTGGTCCGCGGGCTGTCGCTGGCCGACCTGCTGGATGCCGAGGGCCCACTGGAACCGCCGCGGCCGCGCGTATCGGTGCCGAGGTGCTGGCCGCGCTGCGGGCCGCGCACGGGGCGGGGGGTGCTGCACCGGATCGTGAAACCGGCCAACGTGCTGCTGTCGAACGACGGCCGGGTGGTGCTCACCGACTTCGGGATCGCCATGGTCGAGGGAGTTCGGCGCTGACCATGACCGGCGAGGTCATCGGTTCGCCCGAGTTCCTCGCTCCGGAACGGGCGCTGGGCCGCACGCCCGGTCCCGAGTCCGACCTCTGGTCGCTGGGCGTGCTGCTCTACGCGGCGGTCGAGGGGCGCCTCGCCCTTCCGTCAGGACACCCCGCTGAGCACCCTGCGGGCGATCGTCGACGAGGAGTTGCCGCCGCCGCACCGGGCCGGTGCGCTCGCGCCCGTCATCGAGGGCTTGCTGCGCAAAGACCCGGCAGAACGGCTCCCGGCCGAGCGTGCCGAGCGGGAGCTGCGGGTCCTGGGCGCCGGGGGCGGCGGCGCCGCCCGCCGGCGCGCGGTGCCGGCCGGCGCGTACGCCCCGACCGTCGCGGTCGTCGGGAACCGGTCCGCCGACCCCGCCGATGCCGATGCCGACGCAGGGCCGGGGCGGGGCGGGGCGGGGCAGGCCGCTGCGACGGGTCGCCCCGTCCCGCACCCACCTCGCCGGGGGGCCGGGACCGGCGCGCGCGGGCGGTGCTGGTCCTGGGGCTGGTGGTGCTCGCGCGCTCGGCTGGCCGGACGACGTACGCGCTGCTGAACCGCTCTCGGACGGCGGCGGTACGGAGGGTTCGAGGCGGGAGCCGAGACCCCTGGGGCGAGTTCGGCGGCGCCGAGCCGGACGGAGTCGAGTGAGGAGCCGAGCCCGTCGGCCTCCACCCGGCAGCCACAGCACGGAGAGCAGTCCCGCACCGCAGTCGGTGAAGGTGCTCCCGTGGCGGGCTCGCACACCAGTACTCGAGGGGTCTGTCCTCCGCCGCACGACCGGGCGCCCGCCTTCACGGCGATCGTTCACGGTGGGGCGGGCTGCCCGCGCGGCTCGGCTACCGCTGGGTGACGGAGGACGGGGCGGTCTCCCGACCCGGGGTGGAAGACGTTGTCCTTCCCCGCGGGAGGCTGACCGCTCACGACAGGGACACGGTCGTCGTGACGACGAACGACGAGAGCGGCACGTTCGAGAGTGCCGTCCGCGTGGAGGGTAGGTCTCCGGTGAAGGGCCACGTCCTGAACTCGGTGGCGTTCTCCGTGGCCTGTGGGACGGGGACGGAGACGGAGTGGAGAACTCGACGGGCGGGGCCACCCCCCCCTCGACTACTTCTCCTTTCTCCCTTCCGCTTTCCGGGTCGGTGGGGGGCGCCGTTGAGGACCGGCAGGGTAGCCGCCGGACTGGCCGGCCGCGTGTCGGGTGGTACGACTCGCCGATGTTGAGCCAGTTCACGCTGTGCAGCCAGGAGCTGCCGGAGCAGATCTCGTGGCCGGGTGAAGGTGGGGACGGCCGTCGCCGAAGGTGAAGCCGTGGTCGGCGGCGCGCTTGGCGATGGCGGTGTGAGGTGGTCGGAGGCGTCGTTGATCGCCTTCCGCTTTGTCTCGGGAGAGGCCGATGCAGGAGTGTGCCGCCGAGCTGGTAGGCGCGCGGGTAGCCGATGACGACGACGTGGGCGCGCTACGGGCGCCTTGCCGCGATGGCCGAGTAGACGTTGTCGAGGTTGCCGGGGAGCGTCGAGTCGACGTACGCCTTCGCTTGGTGGCGATCCGCGACAGGCAGGGCGCTGTCGGACTGGAGCACACACGCCATCATGACGTCGGCGAAGCCGGCGTCCGTTGCCGCCGACGCTGATCGAGACCAGGCCGGTGGCGGAGCTGAACGGCCGAGCTGCCCGGCGAGAACATCACCCGTTCGGGCGCCGGCACAGGCGGTGAAGTCGAACGACGAGGGAGTTGGCGGCGGCCCACAGGTACGGATGGGCCTTCGTGCTGCGCTTGCAGTCGCCGCTTGAGCCGATGTAGCTGCCTGCTCCGACCCCGGAGGCGTGGGAGGTCGCAGAGCGCCGCGTAGCTTTCCTCAACAGCTGCGCGCGGGTTGGGCCGCCTGGAGCCGGTCGCGGCCCCCGCGTAGGGAGGCGGCGCCGGCGGCCAGGAGGAGTGAACTCAGGAAACAATGTCGGGAACGTCTCATGGAACCCCGAGCAGGATCTTCCGCTGCACAACCGTGGTAAGCGGCTACGCGCCCGTTGACAGGAAGTGTCCATGCCAAGAAATGCTTGACAGTCATTCAATATCGGACGAAAGTCAGCGCGAACCCAGTGCGCCCTTGACGCTCTGCTGCGCTGCGTCACATTTAGGCCCCGGCATCTTGGGCTTCGGGGCGAAAGCGGAACGGTCCGGGGGACCGGAACGCCGCGCGCAAACGCCCCGCAAGAAGAACGGATGGACGGCAAACCTACAAAAACGTGGAGACCTGGTTCCAGGTCTTCGCCATACGGGTTCAATCGTCAATACCGTCATGCGCATCTCCCGCATCGGTGCGTCGGCAAGCGGCTCTGGAAGAGCCGAGGCCAGCGGCAACCGGGGCGGGACGCGCGTAGGGGGTGCCGTGCCCGGTGACCGCATCGGTGACCGGGCCGTGCCGCGCAAATCGGCTGCCGTTTCTTTCCGGCGTCGACAGGCTTCGCCAGCTCACCTGGCACGCACGGAGATCCTCCATGCCGTCGCGCCGCTGGGTGATGTCAACCCCCTTTCGAACGGATACAGAGCCGTGGACCGCCCCTGGGGCGGGCGGTCCGCCGGACGAGAGGGAACAGACTCATGAGCTCAGTCCTGCGCAGCCGGCGTCGACGGGCAACGATCCGTCGTCCGATCAGGACATCCGATCCGTCACCGAATTAGTACCGGGCCCGTCTCCTCGCACCTGGCGATAGCGCCGGCGCTGAGATACGGCCCGCCATGAACGAGGCGGAGAGCCTTCCCCTACGTCTTCAAGAACCCTTCCGACTGGATCCACGAGGTCGTCCTCGTGGACGCTAACTCCACCGACGACACCGTCCGGGCCGCCCGTGCAGCTCGGACGTCAAGGTCGTCGAGCGCGCGGCAAGGGCAAGGGGACGCGCTGATCACCGGCTTCAAGGCGTGCACCGGCGACATCATCGTGATGGTCGACGCCGACGGTTCGGCCGACGGCCAGGAGATCGTGTCCTACAGCCCCGCGCCGCTCGTTCTCGGCGCCGACTTCGCCAAGGCCCTCCGGGGCTGACGTTAACGGCGGCGGCACCGACGACATGGACCTTCATCCGCAAGCTGGCAACCGCGCGCTGTGCGCGAGTGGTCAACCAAGTTCTCGGCGCCCGCCACCCGACCTCTGCTACGGCTACAACGCTCTCGGCGGCACCGCCTGACAAGATCGACTCGACGCAACGGCCGAGTGGAGACCCTGATGAACATCCGGGCGGAAGTGGCGCAACACGAAAACGCGAAAGCGTTTCACGATAAATGCGAAAACAAGGTTACACAAACCCTGGACAAGGGTTAAACACCCGGGTCCGAGGCCGAACGAAGTACACG
>JAKFGP010000035.1 GCA_021502835.1 Streptomyces thinghirensis | reverse complement strand
ATCCCCGTGTCCAACAGGGTCAGGCCCTTCGTGCCGCCCGAGCTCTCGTAGAGCTCCACTGCTCGCGCACCCACTGCGTCGCGGGCTGGCGTTCACTCGCCCTCAAGAGGCATGGCTTCCGTCCCATCGTCGTGTCGTACGGCTGACTGACACCGTGGTGCAACACCGGCCGGTGGAGGATCCATCCGTACCCCGTCCAGCCCGCCGATCTCCGACGATCCCCGGGCCAGTGCGCTCCTGCCACCGATCTGGCCGAACTTGGCGTCGCCGTATAGGTGCCCGGGGCATCTAATGAAGATCGGCACGAGGCACTCTTCGTCTGCGAGGTCTTCCACATGACGGACACGCACACCACGCCGGACACCACACAGCACCGGCGGGGCGCGACGGAACTCATCGCCTTCCTCCCGTGGACCGACCTTGTCCCTACCACCCCTCCTGCTGCCTACGACCCGCTGCGCGCCGCCCGGCCGCCGGCCCGGATCACTCCTCTTCGACGGCCGTCCGGCCTTCGGTTGGTGACCGGACATCGCCGCCGCCCGCAGGCTGGCTGCTGGCCGACCAGCGGCTGTCCACCGACCGCACCCGCGACGGCTTCCCCGCCACCCGGCGCGCCTCGCCGCCGTACGCGACCGGGTAGGATCGCCCTGCTCGGTGTCGACGATCCCGAACACCGCACCCAGCGCAGGATGGTCCTCCCGAGTTCGTTCCCTCAAACGCGCCACCGCCCTGCGCCCGCGATCCAGGGATCGTGGACGAACGGCTCGACGCGATGATCGCGCAGGGGCCCGCCCCGCCGAACTGGTGACGGACTCTCGCGCTGCCCGTCCCCCTCGATGGTGATCTGCGCGCCGCCTCGGCGTCCCCCTTACGCCGACCACGACTTCTTTTTCGAGGAACCAGTCCCGTCGCCTGCTGCGCGGGCCCCGGCCCGCCGACACCCAGGACGCCCGCGACCGACTGGAGGCGTACCTGGGCGAGCTGATCCACCGCAAGAGCGGGACACCCGGCGAGGGCCCGCTGGACGACCTGGTCCGGCAGCAGCTGAGCGAGGGCGCCGCCGACCGCGAGCAGCTGGTCGCGCTGGCGGTCATCCTGCCGGTCGCGGGCCACGAGACGACCGCCAACATGATCTCGCTTCGGCACCTACACCCTGCTGAAGCAACCCCGCGCCGCTCTGGCCGAGCTGCGGAGGACCCCGCTCTGCCGCCCGGCGCGGTCGAGGAACTGATGCGCGTCCTGGTCCATCGCGGACGGGCTGCTGCGGCTGGCCACCGAGGACATCGAGGTGGGACGGGCAGACCGATCTGGGCCGGCGACGGGGTCGTCTTCTCGACCCCCGTCATCAACCGGCGACGACTGTCTACCCCGGACCCGGACGCCCTCGACTGGCACCGCCCGGCCCGCCACCACGTCGCCTTCGGGTTCGGCAGACCACTAGTGCCTCGGCCAGAACCTGGCCCGCGCGAGCTGGAGATCGCACCTGCCGCAACGCTCTTCGAGAGGCTGCCCCTCGCCGCGCCTGGCCGCCCCGCGGAGGAGATCCCCTTCAAACCCGGCGACAACGATCCCAGGGGATGTTGAACTCCCCGTGGCCTGGTAGGAGGCTCGCGACATGCACATCGGCATCGACAAGGACACCCTGCATCGGCGCGGGCCAGTGCGCGCTGACCGCACCGGACGTGTTCACGCAGGACGACGACGGCTACAGCACGGTCCTGCCCGGCCGGGAGGACGGCGGCGGCAGCGCACTGGTACGCGAAACGGCCCGGGCCTGCCCCGTCCGGAGCCATCACCGTGTCGCAGACGGTGGGCTGACACCGCCGGCGTCCGCCGCCGGGGTATCCGCCCCGGCGGCACCCAGCAGTAACCGCGCCGCCTCACGTGCCGCCCCCGGGCCGGTTCCGTGCCGCCCGTGACGCCCGCCGTCACCATGGCGCCCTCGGCCAGCAGGAACAGCTGCCCGCCCACCGCGGCCGGCAGTCCCGCGCCCGCCGCCAGGCCGTCGAGGAACTCCCGGAAAGCGCCCTTGTGCGCCCGCACCCGGTCCGCCACCGGAGCAGAGGTGGCCCCCAGTTCGCCGTGACGCGTTGATCCACGCGCAGCCGCGGAAGTCCGGTTCGGCGAACCACTGCCCGAGCCAGTCGAAGACGGCCAAAATCCGGGCGCCGGGTTCCTCGTACCGGTCGACGTGTTCCGCCAGCCGCTCCCGCCAGCGCACGTCCCGGCCGCTCCAGGTAGGCCACCACGAGCTGCTCCTTGGCCGGGAACAGCTGGTAGAGGCGTCTGAGCGGAGACACCGGAGTCGCCGCGGACGTCGTCCATGCCGACGGCCTGGACGCCCCGCCCGTAGAAGAGCCGCTCCGCCGCGTCCAGAGCCCGTTCCCGGGCGACCTCGCTGTCCATGGAGACCTCTTCCCCGACGTGTGCCTCGATGCGTTCTCCTTGACCAGAGAACGAGCGTTCTCATACGGTAGCAGCCACCACGCAGAGAACTCCCCGTTCTCCACTTCTCCGCACGGAGGTTCGGCTAGCATGACCACCGACCGCCCGCCCCTGCCGCCGTTCACCCGGGAGACCGCCGCCCGCAAGGTGCGGGCGGCCGGAGGACGCGTGGAACACCCGCGACCCGCACAAGGTCGCGCTCGCCTACTCCGAGGACTCGGTCTGGCGCAACCGCGACACCTTCTCACCGGCCGTGCCGCCATCGTCGAGTTCCTGACCGCCGAGTGGGCGCGCGAACTCGAGTACGCGCGCTGCGCAAGGACCTCTGGGCCTTCGACGGCAACCGCATCGCCGTCCGCTTTCGCAGTACGAGTCCCGCGACGCCGACGGCCCCAGTGGTGGCGCTCCTACGGCAACGAACTCTGGGAGTTCGACGAGCACGGCCTGATGACCCGGCGGGAGGCGAGCATCAACGACGTGGCCATCACGGAGTCGGACCGCCGCATCCACGGCCCGCGGCGCCCGTTCAGTAGGGTTCCCGGGTGAGCGAACAGGTCCGGAGCGCCGAGCAGTCCGGAGAAGCCGGGTGAAGCCCTTCTCTACGTCGTCGTCTGCGCCCGCGGCGTAGCCTCCGGCGTCAGCAAAGTTGATCACCGCCAGGCGCAGGAGCGCGACTGGGAGGTCGGCGTCTTCGCGACCCCGGTCGCCATGGACGGCTTCTTCGACACCGCCGCCGTCGAGGCACAGACCGGCCGCCCCATCCGCTCGGCCTGGCGCCGCCCCGGCGATCCGCGGCCCTTCCCGGCGCCGGACGCCGTCGTGGTCGCGCCCGCCACCTTCAACACGGTCAACAAATGGGCCGCCGGCCCGGCCGACACCCTCGCCGTCGCCACCCTGTGCGAGGCCTGCGGCCTGGACGTCCCCGTCGCCGTCCTGCCGTGCGTGGCCGACGCGCTGGCCTCCCACCCCGCGTACCGGGGAGAGCCTGACCCGGCTGCGCGGGATGGGCGTGCGCTTCGGCGACCCGTACGCCGGTGCGGCGGGGGAGGACGGCGGTCGCCCGGAGTTCGCCTGGGAGCGGGCCCTCGACCTGCTCGAACAGCGCTGACCCGCCCCGGCTTCGAGCCCGCACGAAGACGTACGCTCGCCCCTGGTACTGATGATCCCGAAGACAGGAGCAGCAACGATGCAGTACGTGAAGCTCGGCTCGACGGGCCTGGACGTGTCGCGGATCTGCCTGGGCTGCATGACCTACGGCGATCCCGGCCGCGCACGCACGAGTGGACCCTCGACGAGGAGGCACTCCGCGTCCGCTGATCCGGCAGGCACTGGAGGCCGGCATCACCTTCTTCGACACGGCCAACGTCTACTCCGACGGCACCAGCGAGGAGATCGTCGGCAAGGCGCTGCGCGACCCCGCCCGCCGGGACGACATCGTGCCTCGCGACCAAGGTAGAACGGCCGGATGCGGCCCGGGCCCAACGGCGCCGGACTGTCCCGCAAGGCGATCATGACCGAGATCGACCACAGCCTGGAGCGCCTGGGCACCGACTACGTCGACCTCTACCAGATCCACCGCTTCGACCCGCACACGCCGGTCGAGGAGACGATGGAGGCACTGCACGACCTGGTGAAGGCGGGCAAGGTTCGCTACGTCGGGGCCAGTTGGATGTACGCCTGGCAGTTCTCCAAGATGCAGTACACCGCCGAGCGGCACGGCTGGACGAAGTTCGTGTCCATGCAGAACCACTACAACCTCGTCTACCGCGAGGAGGAGCGCGAGATGCCGCCCCTCTGCGCGGACCAGGGCGTCGGCGTGCTGCCCTGGAGCCCGCTCGCCCGCGGCCGGCTCACCCGGGACTGGGACACCGCCACCGAGCGCAGCGCCACCGACAACTTCCGGCAGCACGCTCTACCAGGAGGGCGACCGTGCCGTGGTCGAGGCCGTCACGCGCATCGCCGGTGACCGCGTGTGCCGCGCGCCCAGGTGGCTCTCGCCTGGCTGCTGCACCAGGATACGGGTGACCGCGCCGATCATCGGCGCGTCGAAGCCGGGGCACCTGGAGGACGCCGTGGCGGCGGTCGAGCTGACGCTCGGTGAGAAGGAGATCGAGGAGCGGAGCGGCCCTACGCGTCGCACCCGATCGCCGGTCACTGATACCCGGCTCGACGTGTCAGGGCCCGTCCCGGGCTCCAGGGCGGTGACGGACACCGACGACTCGTCGCCGCCCACCGGGACCCTCGCCGGCCTTCCACTCGACCTTGATCGGGTCCCGCTCGTCCGGCGGGGTGACGAGCAGCGCCGCCGGGGTGGCGGTGCGGGCGCCGCTGATCTGCGGGCTGGAGAACGACAGCCCGGCCCACGCGCTCTTCCCCGCGCTCAGCGTGACCGTCCGGGGGGAGGAGGGCGAGCGTTCGGGGGTCCGGGGCCCAGTTGCTCGCCGGACGCGTCGACGAAGGCGGCGCCGGGATACCCGTACAGGTGCAGGTGCGGTCGGAGGTGTTGGTCAGCACGATCGGGAAGTTCCGCTGTCCGGCGCCGGGGTCGACGCGGCCGAGCGGCGGCGCGCAGCTCGGAGGTGTGGCAGCGGCCGTCGGTGCGGGCGGAGGCGAGGCCGATCCGGCGATGTCGCTGGGGGCGGTGGTGACCGCGGGTGCGGTGGACGCACCCGGTGTCCGGACTGGTCGTGCGCGGGGCCTCGGTGGGCTGTGGGGCGCTCGACGTGCTGCTCCGCGTGCCGCAGGCGCTCACCAGGCCGAGGAGCGCGACCGCGCTCGCCAGCAGAGCGGTGCGGTGTCCGGGCTGGGACGTGTTCGCCATCGCTTCTACACACTCCCGTCGGTCTCGCGCACGGTCCGCCACCTGTGCGGCGGCACCGTCCGCCCTGTGCCTTGAGTGTCCCCCGCGCGGGCCGGGAAACGACGGGCGCACCCGGGAGACGGGTGCGCTCATCCGGCGCGGTCCTCCGGCGTACTCCCTACGGCGCCGTCCTGCGCCTCACGCCCGCGCTCACTCCTCGTCGAGCAGCCCCAGTCCCGCCCAGATCGTCTCTGCCCTCGGTCGTGTGCCGGCTGCCCCAGCGCTGGGTCAGCTGGGCCACCAGCAGCAGCCCGGCGGCCGCCCTCGTCCCAGGGTCTTGGCCCGGCGCAGATGCGGCGCCGTGTGGCTGGTGTCGGAGACCTCGCAGATCAGGGTGGCCGTGTCGTGGATCAGTCGCAGCCGGATGGGCGGGGAGCCGTACCGGATGGCGTTGGTGACCAGCTCGCTCACGACCAGTTCGGCGGTGAAGGACGCCTCCAGCAGGGCCCAGGCGGACAACTGCTCGACGACCTGCTTGCGGACGGGGGCCACCAGCGACGGGTCGGCCGGAATGTCCCAGGTCGCGACCTGGCCGGCGGGCAGCCCCCCGGGTGCAGGCCATCAGCAGCGCCACGTCGTCGGCGGCGCTGCCCGAGGGGAGCAGCGCGTTCAGCACCCGGTCGCACGTCGCGTCCAGTGATACGGCGGGGGCCGCCAGGGCCTCGCGCAGCAGCGCCTGGCCGGCGTCGGCGTCCCGCTCCCGGCTCTCGACCAGCCCGTCGGTGTAGAACGACAGCACGCTGCCCTCGCGCAGCTCCAGCTCGGCGGACTCGAACGGCAGCCCGCCCACGCCCAGCGGGGACCCGAGGGCAGCTCGACCTGTTGGGGCGGGCCGTCCGGCGGGACGAGGACGGGCGGCGGATGCCCGGCCCGGGCCAGGGAGCAACGCCGCGACACCGGGTCGTACACCGCGTACAGGCAGGTGGCGCCGACCTCGCCCGCGCTGTCGTCGCCGGACTCCTCGGACAGCCGGACGACCAGGTCGTCGAGGTGGGTGAGCAGTTCGTCGGGCGTCAGGTCGATGTCGGCGAGGGTGCGGACGGCGGTGCGCAGCCGGCCCATGGTGGCCGAGGCCTGGATGCCGTGGCCGACGACGTCCCCGACGACCATGGCGACCCGCATCCCGGACAGCGGGATGACGTCGAACCAGTCGCCGCCGACCCCCGAACGGGCCGCCGGGAGGTAGCGGGAGGCCGCCTCCACCGCGGCGGTGGGCGGCAGCCACCGCGGGAGCAGACTGCGCTGCAGGGTCAGCGTGGCCTCGCGCTCACGGGAGTAACGGCGGGCGTTGTCGATGCAGACGGCGGCGCGGGCCGAAACCTCCTCGGCCAGCAGTACGTCGTCGTGGGTGAACGGGTAGGGCTGCCGGAACCGGGTGAAGACCGCGACACCGAGGGTGGTGCCGCGGGCCTGGAGCGGCACGGACATCGTGGAGTGGATGCCGTACTCCCTGACCCGCCGCAGGCGGACGGGGTCCCATTCCAGCCACCGTTCGAGGTCGCCGAAGGCGTCCGCGGCGACGATCGCCTGCCCCGAGAGCAGGGATTCGGCCTGGGGCGAGCCGGCCGGGTAGACGTCCAGCTGTCCCGGTTCGGCCACCGCCTCCGGGCCGCCCGGGGCGACCGACCGGTAGGCCGTCCTGCGCAGGCCGACCGGTGGCTCGAGCACGGTGGCGGGCTCACCGCCGTGTTCGAGCGGGTCCAGCAGGTCGACGCTCACGAAGTCGGCGAGCGCGGGCACGCACACGTCCGCCAGCTCCTGGGCCGTACGGGTCACGTCGAGCGTGCTGCCGATGCGCACGCTGGCCTCGTTGACCAGCTGCAGCCGTTCCCGGGCGAGGTGCTGCTCCGTGAGGTCGTGGACGCTCACACACACGCCGAGGACCTGGCCGCCGGCGTCGGTGAGCGGCGCGATACGGGCGTTCCACGCGTGGGCGCGGCTCTCGCCGACGGCCCTGAGATGGGCCTGCATGTCGTACCGGTGGCCGGAGGCCAGTACCCGCCGCATGTGACGTTTGAGTTCCGCGTTCTGCGGCCGGCCGCTCATGTCGGTGGCCCGCAGACCGCGGAGGCGGTCGGGCGGGAGCCCGACGAGCTGCGCCATGGCGTTGTTGACACCGCGCAGCAGGAGCCGGTCGTCGAAGATCATCATGGCGCAGGGGGCCTGGGTGAGAGCGGCTCTGACCAGCGGGTCGTCCGCCGGGTCGGGACCACGCTCCAAGGGGGCGACGGCCAGCCACGTGCGAGGTGCGCCGTCCTGCGGCGGTCTGCGGTGGGCGAGCACCCACACGGACACGGTGTGCCCGTCGCGGTGCCGCAGCGCCAGGGTGCCGTGCCAGTGCTCGTCGCCGGGCCCGGGGGGAGTGCCGTCGCCGCCGTCGGCCAGCAACCCGGCGGCGGGGCGCCCCACGACCTCGGCGGCGGGATGACCCAGCAGCAGGCCGGCGCCCTCGTTCCACTCCAGCAGGGTGCCGGAGTCGTCGACGACTGCGCGGGCCGTGGCGGCATCGTCGAACGGGTTGACCGGACTCATCGTCGCCACTCCATTGCGCACACCCCTCAGTGAACAGCGCGTCACCTGAGTCCCAGCCTAGTGCGTCCGGGCCCCGCGCGGACCCGAACCACCGGGCCCGCGATCGCCCCGGGGGACGCGGAGGCCGCCGAACGGCCGGGCCGCCCGGGACAGAAAGAGCTTTCCGTGGTCTTGACGGCCACGCGTGGCACAACGTCAGAATCTGTTTGTTCCCGATCAGTTGTGAGTACTTCTGAGTTCTGATGAGCTTGATGAGGGAGATCCGCCATGACGGTCACGCGCAGATCGGTTCTGATCGCCTCCGCCGCCGCCCCGGCGGCCGGGGGCGTGCTGGGCGCCCCGTCGGCGTGGGCCGCGGACGCCACGGAGAGCGGCGCGGGCCGCGGCACCATTCCCCCCTGCTCGACGGCTGGCGCTTCCTGCTGGTCGACCTCGACGGTTCCGCCGACGACTCCACCGGCGCCGCGGACCCGGCCCACGACGACTCGGCGTGGCGCGAGGTCGCCGTCCCGCACGACTGGAGCATCGAACAGACGCCCACCACCGAGCACGGCACCACCAGCGGCACCGGCTTCCGCCCGGCGGCCTCGGCTGGTACCGCCTCGGGTTCACCCTGCCGCCCGCCCTCGCCGGGCAAGCGGATATCGGTCGAGTTCGACGGCGTCTACATGGACTCCCGCGTCCACTGCAACGGCCGGGAGGCCGGCCGCCACCCCTACGGCTACACCGGCTTCGCCCTCGATCTCACCGACCTGGTGCACACCGACGGCCGCACCGAGAACGTCCTCGCGGTCCAGGTGCGCAACCGGTTGCCGAGCAGCCGCTGGTACTCCGGCAGCGGCATCTACCGCGAGGTCCGCCTCGTCGTCACCGAACCGGTGCACGTACGGCGCTGGGGCACGTACGTCACCACACCGCAGGTGAGCGAGGAGCGCGCCGTCGTCCGAGTGGAGACGTCCGTCGTGAACGCGTCGGGCACTGCGCGCGAGGTCGAGATCAGGTCGGCGGTCAAGGACGCGGACGGACGCACCGTGGCCCGCGCCGCCTCCACGGCCCGCGTCGCCGAAGAGGCGAACGAAGTCCACGAACTCACCGTCACCCGCCCGCGGATGCGGGACTTCGCGACCCCGCACCGCTACACCCTGCACACCGAACTGCGCGTCGGCGGCCGACCGTCGACACCTACCGCACCCCGTTCGGCGTCCGCACCTTCCACGTCGACCCCGAGGAGGGCTTCCACCCAACGGCCGGTACGCCAAGATCAAGGGCGTCGACCTGCACCACGACCTCGGCGCACTCGGCGCCGCCGTCAGCATCGACGCGATCCGCCGCCAGATGACCATCGTGAGGTCGATGGGCGTCAACGCCTTCCGCACCTCGCACAACCCGCCCGCGCCCCGAGATGATCGAGGTCTGCGAGGAGATGGGCATCGTGATGCTGGTGGAGGCCTTCGACTGCTGGCGCACCGGCAAGAACCGCTACGACTACGGCCGGTTCTTCGACGAGTGGTGCGAGAAGGACGCCACCGAGATGGTGCTGGCGGCCCGCAACTCGCCCGCCGTGGTGATGTGGTCCATCGGCAACGAGGTCCCCGACTCACCTCCACCGCCGGACTCGCCATGGCCGACCGGGTCATCGACGCCATCCGGGCCGCCGACGACACCCGCCCGCTGGTCATCGGCTCCGACAAGTACCGCCGGATGCCCGCCAAGGGCTCCGCGGCCGACCTGATGCTGGCCAAGCTGGACGGACTCGGCCTCAACTACAACACCGCCAAGTCGGTGGACGACCTGCACGCGGCCTACCCGCACCCTCTTCCTCTTCGAGTCCGAGTCGTCGTCCGAGACCTCCACGCGCGGCACCTACCAGGAACCGGAACACCTCAACACCGGCGAGAACCAGACGCCCGGGAAGCGGGCCACCTCATCCTACGACAACAACCTCGCCTCCTGGACCATGAGCGGCGAGTACGGGCCACAAGAAGGACCGGGACCGGAAGTGGTTCGCCGGCCAGTTCCTGTGGTCCGGCATCGACTACATCGGCGAGCCGACGCCGTACGACGTCTTCCCGGTGAAGGCGTCCTTCTTCGGCGCGGTCGACACCGCCGGCTTCCCCGAAGGACATGTACCACCTGTTCCGGAGCCAGTGGACGGACGAGCCGATGGTCCACCTGCCGCCGACGACCTGGAACCACCGCGAGGGCGACACGGTCGAGGTCTGGGCGTACGCCAACGTCGACACCGTCGAGCTGTACCTGAACGGCAGATCCCTCGGTACCTGTACGTTCGACACCAAGAAGACCGTCGACGGCCGTACCTATCTGGAGACTTCACCGAGGCCACCGGCGACGACAAGACCTTCACCGGCGGCCCTACCCCGGCAGTTACACTCAGCCCGAACGGCAAAGCGCGGGCAAGCTCCACCTGACCTGGAAGGTGCCCTTCGAGGCGGGCGAACTGAAGCGCCGTCGCCCGGCGGGCCGGCCGGGCGGTCGCCACCGACGTCCCTGTGCACCGCGCGGGGGCGCCGCACGCCGTACGCCCACCCCCGACCGCGACAGCGTCGCCGCGGACGGCCGCTCCCTGGTCTTCGTGACCGCCGAGGTGGTCGACCGGCGCGGCGTGGTGGTCCCCGGCGCCGAACACCTCATCTCCTTCGACGTCGCGGGAGGCTCCCTCGCCGGACTGGACAACGGCCGCCAGGAGAGCGCCGGAGCGCTACCAGGCCAGTACCCGCACCGCCTTCCACGGCAAGGCCCCTCGCCATCGTGCGGTCCGGCACCCGGCCGGGCACGGTACGGGTGACCGCCCGCGCGGACGGGCTGCGCACGGACACGGCGACCGTGCGCGCCCGCCGCGCCGCGTCCCCGCGCCACCACACCGGCCGCGGAGTTCCGGCCCGAGCACCCGGCGCCCCGGACCTCCCGCACGCGGACGCGAGTCACCCTGGCCGCCCCGACACGCTTCCCGCCGCCATGCTCGACGGCGACCCGGGCGACCGGCTGGTCCAACGGCTTCCACAAGGCGGCCACCGCCCTGCTGCCCGTCGTTCGACGGGGCCCGCGCCGAGGACTGGGTCTCGGTCGACCACCGGCTTCGCGGCGCACCTACGACCGGGGGGGATCGAGGTCTCCTTCACCGTCGACGCCACCCACAGCCTGCCCGCCACGGTCGAGGTCGCCGTCTGGGACGGCCGTGCCTGCGCACGCGGCCGAGGGGGGCGCGGACCGACTGGGCCGCCGCGTCCGACGTGCCCACCCCTCATCACCTTCGAGCCGGTGCGCGGCTCCCGGGTCCGCCTCACGCTGACCAGCCGCCACCCCGGTGAGCCGAAGGGCGCGATCCGCATCAGCCGCCTGGAGGCGCCCGGTCGTCTGAGCCGGCCGCGCGGGGTCCGGACGGGAACCAGTCCCGTCCGGACCGTTGACGGCATGTCATGTCTGCCACAAGCGTGGCTGCGACCGCTTTTGGGAGCGCTCCCATTCGACGCCTCCCTCTACGTGAGCGCCATCCGCACCTCCCCGAGGAGCCCAGACGTGAGAAAACGCAGAACCGCGCTCGTCTCCCTGACCGCGCTGCTGGCGGCGGCCGTCACCGCGTTGCCCGCCGCCCCGGCCGGAGCCGAGGAGACCGGAGCAGGATCAAGAACGGCACCTTCGACAACGGCACCGAATCCTGGTGGACGAGCAGCAACGTCACCGCGGGCATGTCCGACGGCCGACTGTGCGCCGACGCCCCCGGCGGCACCGCCAACCGCTGGGACGCGGCCGTCGGCCAGAACGACATCACCCCTGGTCGCGGGGGAGTCGTACAGGCTCTCCTTCACCGCGACCGGCACGCCCGCCGACCACGTGGTCCGGGCGATCATGGGCCTGTCGGTGTCCCCCGTACGACACCTACCACGAGGTCAGCCCGCAGCTGAGCGTCTCCGGCAACACCTACTCGTACACCTTCACCTCACCCGTCGACACCACCCAGGGCCAGGTCGGCTTCCAGCTCGGCGGCACCCCGACCCCTGGCGATTCTGCGTCGACGACGTGTCCCTGCTGGGCGGTGTGGCGCCCGAGCCGCACGTGCCCGACACGGGGGCCGCGGGTCCGGGTCAACCAGGTCGGCTACCTGCCGTCCGGCCCGAAGAACGCCACGCTGGTCACCGACGCGACCTCGCGCCTGCCCTGGCAGCCCAAGGACGACGGCGGCCGGGTCGTCGCCCACGGCTGGAGCAAGCCGCGCGGCGTCGACGCCTCCTCCGGCCAGAACGTCCACTCGATCGACTTCGGCCGCCACAAGAAGCGCGGCGAGGGCTACACGCTGGTCGCCGACGGGGAGACCAGCCGCCCGTTCGACATCGGCACCGCCGCCTACGAGCGGCTGCGCACCGACTCCGGCGAAGTACTACTACACACAGTGCAGCGGCACCCCGATCAGCGGCGACCTGCGCCCCCGGCTACGCCCGCCCGGCCGGACACGTGGGCGTGGCACCCAACCAGGGCGACACCGACGTGCCCTGCCAGCCCGGCGTCTGCGACTACACCCTCGACGTCTCCGGCGGCTGGTACGACGCCGGCGACCACGGCAAGTACGTCGTCAACGGCGGCATCTCCACCTGGGAGCTGCTCAGCACCTACGAGCGCTCGCTGCACGCCCGCACCGGTGAGCCCTCGAAGCTCGGCGACGGCACGCTCGACATCCCGGAGAGCGGGAACAAGGTGCCGGACATCCTCGACGAGGTCCGCTGGGAGCTGGACTTCCTGCTGAAGATGCAGGTGCCGGACGGGCAGCCGCTGGCCGGCATGGCCCACTACAAGATCCACGACGAGCGTGGACCGGACTGCCGCTGCTGCCCAGCGACGACCCGCAGAAGCGCGAACTGCACCCGCCGACCACCGCGGCCACCCTCAACCTGGCGGCGACGGCGGCCCAGGTGGCCCGCCTCTACCGCCCCTACGACCGGGAGTTCGCCGCGAAGGCGCTCGACGCGGCCCGCACGGCATGGGCGGCGGCGCTGGCCCACCCGACGTGCCTCGCCGACGAGAGCGACGGCATCGGCGGCGGGGCCAACACCTGCCGGACGGCCAGGTCGAGGACGAGTTCTAATTGGGCCGCCGCCGAGCTGTACCTGACGACGGGGGAGCGGGACTTCAAGGAGTACTGCTCGACTCCGCCGGTCCACACCGCCGACATCTTCGGCCCGGCTCACTTCGACTGGGCCCGCACCGCGGCGGCGGCCCGGCTGGACCTGGCGACCGTGCCCAACCCGGCTCCCCGGCCGGGACAAGGTACGCCGCTCCGGTCGTCCAGGGCGCCGACCGGTACCTGGCCACGCTCAAGGCGCATCCCTACGGCATGCCCTACGCCCCCCGAGGGGCAACCTCTACGACTGGGGCTCCAGCCACCAGATCCTCAACAACGCGGTCAGTCCTCGCCACCGCCTACGACATCACCGGCGGCCCCAAGTACCGTGACGGCGCCCGCAGAGCATGGACTACATCCTGGGCCGCAATCGCGCTGAACATGTCGTACGTCACCGGCTACGGCGAGGTCAACGCCCACAACCAGCCAGCCGCTGGTACGCCAAGCAGCTCGACCCGGCGCTGCCGGCCCCGCCCCGACGGCACCCTGCCCGGCGAGGCCAGACCTCGAACATCCAGGACCCCTACGCACAGAGCAAACTCCAGGGCTGGGTAGCCCAGTTCTGCTTCATCGACGACATCCAGTCCTGGTCGACCAACGAGCACACCATCAACTGGAACGCCGCACTGGCCCGCATGGCCTCCCTTCGTGGCGGACCAGAGCTGACCGCACCACCGCCCCGCCCGCCTCCTCTGCGGTACCGTCGTGATGCTGCTCTGACCTGCGCGTGTTTACGGGTCAGTACCCGCGCGGTACCGTGGGAGGCATGCCAGCTCTGAACGTGGAGTTCAGCGACCGCGAGCTCGAGGACCTTCGGCAGATCGCCAAGGAACGCGGTACGTCGATGAAGGCGCTCGTGCGGGAGGCCGCCGCCGCCGACATACCCAGCACCGAGGCGCTGCAGGCGGCGCGGAGGCGTTCCACGCCGAGTTCTTCTCGGCCCATCACCGATCGAGTTCGCGGCCGCCTGCCCGACGACGAACCACCGTCCGTCAGGGGCGAGGGCGGGCCGCCTGACCCATGGCGCCGGTCCTGCACATCGACGTCCCTGGCTGCTCCAGCGCCATGAGGAAGTGCCGCCGGAGCGGCCCACCATCGACGACTTCTCCGCGTTAGTCGCCGCCGTCGCCCGGCACCGCGTCGACCCGCCCGCCTCAAAGTAGACCCCGACCAGTCGGCGGCGCGCTTCGCCCTGCTGCACACATCAGGGGTTGCCGTGCTCTGGCCCCTGCCCTGGGCCACCGCCCAGCTTCGCCTGCGCGACCGCCGCGTGGCCTGCGGGGTCACGCAGCAGCATCGGGTCCTGACCCGCCCTAACGGTCGCCCTGGTCGATCCTCGGCACGGTTCGACCGATGTCCGGCGGGGCGATGCCTGGCCAGGGCGCGGCCGACCGGCTGCGTTCCTGGCAGATCTGAAGCCCGGCCAGACCACCACGCCGGGGCGCGCGCCGGGGGCGTGCGCGGCGCACCGGCGCGTGCACGTGTTTCACACGGGGCGCGTGGGAAGAAAGCCCAGGAAAGCAGGTGCCGGCCGCGTGAGTTGCGCCCGGAAATCGACCTTCTTTCAAAGGGAGACGCAGGTTGCCCGGTCGCCTTGTTGGACCATGAGTGGTTTGTGCGGAGAGTGAAGCACGCGTGCGGGGGTAAAGGCCGGGTCTCGCACGCGTCTTGATGAACCAGGTCCGTTTTCGCCGTGGCGAATTCACGCTCCCCACACCACGCCCAAAGGTATACACCAATCTGGTGTTCGCTTTTCGGCGATCGGAACTTCTGGAGTCACCTGCGCGTGGGAAGGAAACATCTCAGTGCCCACCCCCACCCCCTCGACCCGCGTACCCGCCCTCCGGCGGGGACCCCGGGAGTCCGGACGAGTTGCTGGCCGCGCGGCTGGGGACGGCCCGGGAGAGTGAGGCGTCCCGGACCGCCGCGCTGCTGATGGCACGCCACTGGCAGCCCGCCCACGACTACGCGACCATCTGCCTCGCCACCTCGGCCCAGGTGACCGCCAGTCACCGCCGCCGCCTGGCACCGGGTCCTGGACCGGCGCCTGCCGAGGGGCGAGCCCGCCACGGCCCTGCGTCCGCGGCGCTGCTGGTGGCCGTACGGGACACGGTCCGGCAGTGGTCCCGCCGACGACGGGATATCCGGCGTTCTTCCGCAGTTGCTCAAACCCGCGGGCGGACGTGGTATGCGGGGCGGCGAAGTCCTGACTCGGAAAACCGAACGCTTGCCGCACGTCCCGCATTCGCTTCCCCTCTCGGACCGGCCCGTTGTTTGCTGTGCACACGGAGGTCGAGGGGAGCCCATAAGCGTCCCGGCCGGTCTGCTCGGCATGGATACCGACACCGCGTCGGCCACACTCGAACAAGCGCGTGAAGAAATTCCGCGAGGGTTGTCTGCACGCGCATCGGCAACTCGCGCCGACCCAGGACTGCCGCTTCCACAGCCGTCTCCTCGACGTCCCGATCCGCCGGGGGCGCGCCCCGCTGCCGGACGTCCGGAAGCACCTGGCGGACTGCCGCCACCGCCGGCACGGGGGCGGCCGAACAACTCAGCCACTTCGAGCGCGAGTTGGGTACGCTGATCGCCGAAGCGGTGCTCGGCTGGGGTGCCCGGCGCTATCTCGACTCCCGTCCGGGCACGCGCGACGCTGGGCGCGCGCTCGCCGCGGGCGCCGCACGGCACCGCGGCGGGACGCCCCGGGCTGCTGGCCCGGATCCCCGATGCCCGTGCGCGAGTGCGGGCCGGTCGCGTTCCGGCCGGTCGGTGCTCAGGCAGCTCGGCGCCGCCTCGTGGCCGGAGTGCTGGCGATCGTGCCTCGTGGTCAGTGTGTGGTCGTACGACGGCGGAGGCCGCCGATCCGGCCGCCTCCACCAGCGCCGTCGGCGAGGACGGTGACACGTCCGGGACCAGCGGCCCGAAACCGCCCGGCGCGGCCGGGCTGCCCACGGCGGCGGACCCGGACGCGGCTGCGCAACGTCGCCGCGGACCTGTGCCTCGACGTCCGGGGCGAGCTCGAAGGCCGGCGCGGGTGCCCGGCTGGCGAGGTGCTCCGAGGCGTGGACCCAGCAGTGACCTACGAGGACGACGGGCTGCTGCGCAGCGTCGCCGACCCGGGGCTGTGTCTGACTCGCAGGCGGACGCCGGAGCCGTCATTCCTCGGTACCTGCGCCGACGAGGGCACCGAGCGGGGCGACGACGTGCGCTACGACCTGACCGGGCAGGGAGAGCTGGTGCCGCGCCGGCAGAGCAGCTGGCCCTCGCCGCCACCACGGGTGCCCCGGACGCCGACATCGTCGTCAAGATCCACGACGGCTCCGACGGCCAGCGCTGGCGGACCGACCCGGTACCGACCGCGGAGGGTTCCTGTCGATCGCCGGTACCGGCGCCCCGGACGGTCCGGCGCGTGGAACTGCCGGGCGGCTGAGGCGGGCCGGCGGCGTCCGGGTGCGTCGGACGCGGCTCGAAGGGGCGCGGGGCCGCTTCCGCGATGACGGCGGCGAACCCCGCGCCGCCACCACGGCCGCCGGGCGGGGCGAGTCGGTCGCGGGGACGCCCCCCGGCGGGTCGGGACGTCTCCCCGGCGGGTCAGGCGGGATCCTCGACGAGGTCGGCGGGGCCGAGGCGCGGCCGGAGAAGCGTGCCCGGACAGGGCCAGGGTGAGGTCGAGTTCGGCGAGCAGGCAGCGGATCACGTGCTCTGACGCCCGCCTGTCCGTCGAGGCCCAGGACCTAGACGTAGGGGCGGCCGAGGAGCACCGCTCGCGCGCCGAGCGCCAGCGCCTTGAAGACGCCTGTCGTCACCGGTGCGTACCCCGCTGTCGAACAGCACGCGACAGGCGGTCGCCGACCGCCTCCACCACGCGCGGCAGGGCATCGGCCGCCGCGACGGCGATCCCGCCACCTGACGGCCGCCGTGGTTGGAAACCACCACGCCGTCCATCCCGGCGTCGGCGGCGAGCCGCGTAGCGTCGTCCGGGTGCAGGACGCCGCCGAGGACGATCGGGCCGTCCCAGTTCTCCCGCAGGAACGCCAGATCCGGCCAGGACTTGGCGGGATCGGAGAACATGCCGGACGGTAGGTGCATCACGGCCGCGTTCGAGTCCTCGTGCACGGGCTTCACAGCCTGCCCGGAACGCCGCGGTCGAGAAGTAGTTGGCGGTGCCCACCCTGATGCAGGGGCGGCAGGTAGGCCTGGTCGAGATCGGCGCGGGCGCCAGGATAGCAGCGGTGTGTCCAGTGTGACGAACAGCGCGCTGTATCCGGCCGCCTTCTGCCCGGTCCAGGAAACTGCGGGCCGCCTCGCGGTCCTTCGGCCAGTACAGCTGGAACCAGCGCTCGGCGTCGCCCATCGCCTCGGCGACCTGCTCCATGGGCGTGCTCGACGCCGAGGACAGGATGACACGGCACGCCCTGAGGCGGCGGCGGCGCGGGCGGCGGCCGGCTCCGCCTCCGGATGCATGATCGACAGGACACCGACCGGTGCCAGCGCCAGCGGAGCGGGCAGGGAGTGCCCAGCACCTCGACCGAGAGATCCCGTTCGTGCACGTCCCGCCCAGCATGCGCGGGACGATCCGGCGCCAGTCGAGGGCCGCCCGGTTGGCGCGGGCGCGGTGCTGCCGTCACCCGGCGCTGCCCGCGACGTATCCGACGGGGCCGGGGGCCGAGGGCGTCGCTCGGTGAGCTCTTCCAGCCGGGTCAGGTCCGTGGGCAGCAACGGCACGGCACCCGTCATCCCGTTGAGATAGATCTCGTACTGGAAGTCCGCCCAGTGCTTCGCCATCCCCAGGTACCGCCTCTCGTCGTCGAGCTCGCGCCGTCAGCCCATACCGGTGAGTACGCCGAGGTCGGCCGTCAGGGGAAACGCCGCCTCCTGTTTCAGGGGTGTTTCAGGCCTATTGGCGAAGGTGCGGATCACGCCATTCGGCCAGTTCAGGTCTCAATAACCGATCAAGACCCGCCCCGTTCCGACTTGGAGACGTTCGAACCCGTGACTTCACGCCACTGGGATTCAATACGCAAGGTTACCGAAACCCATGGGGTCGAGATGAGTTTCGGCGACGGACTCGGCAGACTCCGCGCTCGCCGTTCCGCACCGGTCACCGGAGCTGGGCCGGCGACACCCTCATATCGAGCGGAAGGATGCACACAATGCGGAACACCGCGCGCTGGGCAACGACTTGAGCCTGACGGCCACCGCCGTCTGCGGGCCCTCGCCGGGAGCCTCCTCGCCTCCCCGGCCATCGCCCCCCGCGTCGCTCTACGCCCCCTCGGCCCTCGTGCTGACCGTGGGGCACGGAGAAAGCGCTGCCACCGCCCACCGGTACGCGCGGGTCACCCTGACCTGTGCCCCGGAGGCCTCCGGAACCCACCCCGCCGCCGAATCGGCCTGCGCGGAACTGCGCGGAGCGGGCGGCGACTTCGACGCCCTGGCCGGCGGACGACGGTGTGCTGTAGCACCCGGGAGTACGCCCCCGTGGTCGTCACCGTGGGACGGGGTCTGGGCAGGGGCCGGCACGTCTCCTACGAGCGCACCTTCGCCAACGAGTGCGTGAAGAACGCGGGCAACGCGAGGCGTCGCCTTCACGTTCTGATAACTGGACCGCCCGGCCCGTACGGCGTGACCGGCGCCTCGCTACTGGGGAGTGCGAGCGCCGCCATGACGGATCCAGCGGTCCCGCACCGGGAGCGGCGGACGGAGTGGGGGCCGTCCGCCGCTCTCCCGCAAGCAAGAACCGTCAACCCGCAGCCGTCGGCCCGTCACCCGTCCGGACGACCTGGCGCGGTGGCTGGTGTCGCACCAGGGGAAGCGCCGGCTACGGCGACAGGTGCACAGCGCGACCCGGAAGCGGTCGGACGACACCGTCGTCCCGTCCTCCCAGCTCCACCCCTCCACCGACCTTCCACCAGCATCGGCCCCCTTCGGCGCTGGACCTTTGACCGGCGCGCGGCGCCCGGACGGGCGAGGGGCGTCAGATCGCGAGTTCGGCACGGACGACCTCACCAGCTCCTCCCTCGTTGTCGGACAGGGACAGCAGCAGCCGCGCTGCCGTGCAGCCAGCGCTCCCGGGCCGCTCACCAGGCCCGAACGCGATCCGCTGCCGCCGGGTCACGCGGCGGCCTCAGGACCCGCCTCACGCAGCAGCCCGACGGTCCGCCCGGGGTCGCTGAGCGCCGACTGCACCAGCAGCAGAGCACACCCGCCCGGACGCAGGAGGGCGGGCACCTCCCGGCAGATCCGGTCCAGGGGACCAGCCGCCCGTCGTAGGCCGCGTCCCAGGCCCGCGCCGCACCCCGGGCGGGCCGGCGGCCGTCGCCCGGCGCGCCGGCACGTAGAAGGCGGATTGGCCAGCACGAGGTCGAACGGCCCACCGCGCACGGGCGTGAAGAGGCTAGCCGTGCCGGACGCGGATCCGCAGTCCGGCCCGCGCGGCGTTCACCCGGGCCGCCCACACCGCGTGCCACGACACGTCCACCGCGTGTCACCCGCGCGCCCCGCCGTGCCGCCGCCAGGGCCAGGGCGCCCGTGCCGGTCCCCACGTCGAGTACGGCCGCGCCGGGTGGGGCGACGCTCGTCGGACAGCGCCCCGGCCAGCAGGGCGGTGTCCTCCGGAAGAACATAGACGCCCGGTAGCACCATGAAATTCACGGGAACCCACGTACCCCGGCCGTCACGAAGTATGGGAGGTTTCGGAAGGTTCGCGGTGCGGGTGGGGCAGCGCCTGTGCGCAGGGACGACCGGCCGGCCCGCCAGTCGGCGAGCAGCCGGGCGCCGAAGCGGTCCTCGACGTACCCGGTGGCGTCGATGCCGAAGGCGACGTCCGCCGCGAGGTGCGGCTCCTGCTCCAGCAGGCCGTCGATCACCTCGTGCCGCACGATCTGCTCGTGCACCGCGTCGGCCTCGACGTGCTCGTCGTAGGAGTGTTCGGCGGCGGGCCCGGCGCCGGTGCGGCGCATCGCCTCGGCGAGCCGCCGGGAACCGGGCGACGAGGTGATCTCGACCGCCGCGAAATGGCCCCGCAGGGCGCCGCGCAGGGCACGGTGCAGACCGAACAGGGACATCATGTTCACCGTCGCCAGGCACTCGGCGGAAGCCGCGTCGAGATGGCGGCCGTACGCGGTGTCCAGGCCCAGGTCCCGCATCAGGTCGGCGAAGAGGCGGGCGTGCACCCGGTCGGGCCGGCCACCGCCGTACTCGTCGAACTCCACCGCCGCCATCGCCGCCTTCGGGCGCCCCCACAGCCGGGGCAGCACCCAGGCGTGCGGGTCGGCCTCCTCCAGGTGGTACAGGAGAGCTGGGCCGCGTACTCGCGCAGGTGCCACAACTCGCCCTTGTCCCGCAGGAAGTGGCTGACGCCCTTCCGTCGACCGGTTCGACGAGCAGCGCACCGACGGCTTCCTCCACGCTGTCGTGGACCTCGGTGTCGGCGCGCAGCGCGGACAGGAAAGCGGTGCTCCAGCGCGGCCCAGGTGCGCAGCAGGTCCGGGTCCCACTCGAGGCCGGGGGAGACACCGGCGAACCCCCGGTAATGCAACTCGTAACACTGGTACAGGGCGAGCTGGAGGTCGTCGCCGTACGCCTGCGCGGCGGCGACGTCCTCCGGCCGGGCAGCGGCCCGTCCCGAGCAGGTACGCGCCGACGGCCGCGGAGAGCGGGCCCCGGCCGTCGGCAACTGTGGTCCTTCGCGGTCGTACTCCATGGAGTCGCGAGTACCCGGAGACCACCCTGGCACCCCCGACCGCGCTCCGTGGCGCGTCCTCCGCCCTCGGCGTCCTTCTGGGCCCCGGGGTTGGGCGAGGTGGCGTCGCCCGCCTCGCCCCGGGCGCGGGCCCTCGTCGAGACTCCGCGTCGCGGGCCTGGCCTCCTCGATCTCGCGCAGAACCTCTCGATGGCCGTCTCGGGCTGCTTGTGGTCGCGGTCGTCGTTCTGGGACAGAAGGTCTCCTCTTCCTCGCACTGTTCGTTCGTTTACGGCCTGTCCCGGCCTGTTCCCGGCCGTTCCCGGCCAGGCAGGACCGGTCACGTGGTCAGCCGGGCGTGCTCGCGACGCGCAGGGGGGCACCGGGGTCGGCATGTGCGCCTCTTCGTTGCGGCGGATGACCTCCGCCCACCAGGACGGGCCGTCCTCGATGTGGCGCAGCAGAACGCCCTCGCGTATCGCCCAGGGGACAGAGCGTGACCGTCTCCAGCCCGGTCAGCTTCATCGCCGTGTGCCCGACCACCGCCCCGGCCAGACCTGCGCCGCCCGGGGTGCGGAGATGCCGGGGAGCCGGGCCCGCTCGGCGGCGCTCAGCGCGGCCAGCCGGCCGATCGCCTCTCCCAGGTCCGAGCAGCGCATCTGCCGCTCCACGAAGGGGCCGAGCCGGCCAGGCAGGGCCCCGCACAGCCGTCGGAGCTGCTGGAAGGTCCGCGAGGTGGCCACCGCGGTACGCGGCCCCTCCCAGCGGATCCGCGCCGCGACGTCCCGCAGCTGATGGCGGACCTTGCGGCGCAGCGCCCGGACCTGCTCCGGCCGCGGCGCGTCCTCGCCGCCGTCGAGGAACTCGTGGGTCAGCCGTGCCCGCCCCCAAGCGGCAGCGAGGCCACGAAGTCGGGCAGCCGGCCGCGGCCCAAGGCGACCTCCAGGCGAGCCGCCGCCTATGATCGAGCAGGGCGAGCGGCCCCCCTGCCAGCCCATCCAGCGCCGGGCCCCGAGGAACGTCAGCTCCGCCCCCCACCTCGCCCGGCAGGGTGCACAGGGCGATGCCCGTAGCCGGGCCCGGACGGTGCGCAGCACCTCGCGTCGATTGGGCGCGGCGCGTACCTCGCGCGGTCGCGAAGGCCAGCGGGTCGGCCGGCTCCCCAGCGGGGCCGCCGTCCGGCTCCGCGACCGGCGACCCGCCTCCGCGAGCCGCTCCACGGCCTCCCCGGGTACTGGGCCGCCCGGCCCCGACCTGCTCGGACAGCCGCAGCCGCCACTTCGCGGTGTGGACCGGCAGCGGAACTCTTGCCTGCTCCGCGTCCCGCCACCAGAGCCGGACGGTGTTCGACCCCACATCCACCACGCTGATACGCATGAAGGCGCAGGTACCCATTTTGGCGCCGGTCAGACGGTCCCCGGGGCGGTACGGCCGGAAACCGGACGGCCCCGTCCAGGCCAACTGTCGCCGCACCAGCTCGTGCGCAGCCGGCCGCCGGTGTCCGCGAAGCAGCTCGGCGGGCGGGCCCCGCTGGGCGACCTGCGCGTCCCTATCACGATCACGCGGTCGGCGTCCAGCACCGTGGACAGACGGTGGGCGATGACGATCCGGGTGGCGTTGAGGGTCTTGGTGGACTCGATCACCGTGCGCTGCGTCTCGTTGTCCAGGGCGCTGGTCGCCTCGTCGAAGAAGAGGGACGCGCGGCCGGCGGATCAGCGCCTCGCGCGATCATCAGCCGCGCGCCCCGGCTGGCCCCGGAGACCGCCCCGCTGCCCGAGACGATCGTGTGCAGGCCCATCGGCATCCGCTTGATGTCCTCCGCGGTCCCGCCATCTCGGCCGCCGCCATCGCCTCCTCCGGCGTGTACGGCTCGGTGCCGCAGATGACGTCCAGGATCGAGCCGGTGAACGGCTGCGCGTGCTGGAGCACCACCCCGCACTGCCGGCGCACCGCCGACTGGTCGAGCGCGGCGAGATCCTGCCCGTCGTACGGGACGCTGCCCGACAGCGGCCGGTCGAAGCCGATGAGCAGCCTCAGCAGGGTCGACTTGCCGCAGCCGCTGGGGCCGACGACCGCCACGAACTCACCCGGCCGGATCCCGAAGGACACGTCGTCCAGGACCAGCGGCCCGTCGTCGGTGTACCGGAACGACAGCCGCCGCGCCTCGATCGCCCCGGACAGCGGCCCCGGCCGGGTGCTCCCCTGTACGCACCTCGGGCGTGGCGTCCAGCACCGGCCTGATCTCCTCGAACAGCGGCAGGCGCGGCCACCTTCCGACACGAACGCGCCCGTCAGCTGGGTGACCGAGGTCAGGCAGCATCGTCACCGCCGCGTTGAAGGTGAGGAACTCGGCCGCCGACATCGAACCGCGCGCCGGACCCGCCAGCAGCATGAACATCAGCAGCGTGCACAGCGGCAGGTACACCGCGCCGAGCACCGCGTTCAGGTTCTTGATGCGCCCCGCCTGCTGCTGGAGCTCACGACTGCGCGCGAACTGCTCCGCCCACGCCGCGTACGCGTAGTTCTCGGCCGCCGCGACGCGCAGTTTGGGCAGCCCGCGCAAGGTCTGGAACGCCTGGTTGTTCAGTTTGTTGGTGAGCTTGACCAGCCGCCGCTGCCAGCGCACCTGCCACAGCCCGAGCCCCAGGAACACGGCGGCGACGACGACCAGCATGCCGATCGCCGCGAGCGCCATCGGCACGCTGTACCTGGAGCAGCAGCGCCGAGGTTCATCACCCCGACGGTCACCGACTGGGCCACCGTCGGACCGACGCCCGCCAGCAGTCTGCGGATCGCGCTGATGCCCATGGCCGCGCTGGCCAGCTCACCGGTGGAGCGCTCGGTGAAGAACTTCGTCGGCAGCCGCAGCAGCCGGTCCCACACCGCGGGCTGGAGGGTCGCCTCCACACGTCCTTCCAGCCGCAGGATGGTGGAGAGGTTCTGCATCAGCATGAAGGCCGCCCGCGACGACGCTGCTCAGCATCACCGCGAGACAGACCTGCACGATCAACCCGGTCTGCGCCTCGGCACGAACTCGCCGAGCACCTTGCCGGTCGCGATCGGCACCAGCGCGCCGAGCCCCACCGTCACCAGTCCGGCCAGCAGCAGACCGGTAAGATCGCCGCGCGTGCCCCGCATGCAGAACCGCAGCAGCCGCAACGGGCTGAGCCGGTGCTCGGGCAGCGGCCGGTAGAACATCACCGCGCGCGGCTCGAACTCCTCGGCGTTCGCCTTCGACCGGCGCTCTCGCGGCCTGGTCGCGGGGTGGATGGCCACATAGCCGCCGCGCCGCCACAGCAGCGGCCACCGGCGCTCCCGACAGGGCGCGGTGACCGGATCAGCGGACCGACGTCGTCCCGCCACCAGCGGCCGTCCAGCCGCACGGTCCGGGTGTGGCGCACGCGCGAGGCGACGGCGACCCGCTCCACCGGGTCGAGACCGGTCGCTCCCCGTGCCGTTCTGCGCGGGCTCGGCGAGCGGGATGCCGGCGGCGCGGGCGACCAGCTTGCAGGCCGCATATGTGGCAGTCGGCGTCGGCGGCCGCGGTGCGCTGCCCCGACCGCTTCGCCGATGGAGGCGCCAGCAGCGTCCGGGTCGGCCTGGGCGCGCACCGCCTCACTCGGCCTTGATGCCGGCCGCCGTACGGGTCTCGTAGGGTGCGCTCCAGCCGCTCGATCCAGCGGTCCAGCGTGGTCAGCAGGCGGGTACTGCTGATCGACCAGCGCCTCGCCACAGCGCCGGTCCATCAGCAGGTCGGCGGCCGCCTCGTCGCCGTACAGCGCCTCCGTACTGCACGCCGCCGCCCGGCGGCACCTGCATCCAGAACACGTCGTCGTCGGCGGCGCCGCGCCCGCCCCGTGGCCATCGGTGCCTGGGAAGAGGACGGGTCAGGCTGCGGCCCACACCCATGGGCGAGGGCGTACTCCAGCGGGCTCTGCCGTCGGCGGTACGTACTGGGGGTGCCGTACTCGTCGTACGACCAGGTCTGGGTGCTCGCCGGCTGGTACAGCTCGCGCAGTGCGATGCGGTGCACCACGCAGTCCTGGCAGCGGACGCGCGACCAGCGTGCTGCGGCCCGGCGACCGGCCCGAGCAGCACCGAACCCGCCTCCAGGCGGCCCAGGTGGTGCCAGTGGCCCTAGTTCCCCGGCGTCCACCGCGAACAGGTCGACCGCGCCGGACGCCACCAGCCACAGCACCTGCGGACCCTCCAGGTCCAGGCGGTTGAACCCGGCGCAGTCGACGCGGGGTGCCCAGCGAGCCGAGCGGCCCGAGGACGAGGTCGCCCTGTCCCTCGTGCACGGTCGTCATCTCACCGCCCCTGACCAGCGCCGCGTACGCGCCACCGTGCGCGACCAGTTCCTCGTGCCGTCCGCGTTCCACTACGGTGCCGTGCTGGAGTATGACGATCTCGTCGCTGTCCCGCACGGTGCTGAGCCGGTGCGCGATCACCACGCAGGCACAGCCGCGCCGGCGCAGGCTGTCCATGACCACCAGCTTGGTCTCCGCGTCCAGGGCGCTGGTCACTTCCGTCGAGGACGAGGATGCTGGGCCGGCGAACCAGGGCCCTCGCGATCTCCAGGCGCTGGCGCGCTGCCCGCCGGAGAAGTTCCGGCCGTCCTGCTCGACGCCGCTGCGGATGCCGCCCGGGCGGCGCATCACCACGTCGTACAGCGCGGCGTCCCGCAGGGCGTCCACCACCGCGTCGTCCGGGACCGACGGATCCCACAGCGCCACGCGTTGTCGCGGACGGAACCCTCGAAGAGGAACACGTCCTGGTCGACGAAGGAGACGGAGGACGCCAGCGCCCCGCGCGCGGAATGCCTCCTCCAGCCGCTGCCCGTCGATGCGGGATCACGCCGTCCCACGGGGCGTACAGCCCCGAGATCAGCCGGGACACGGTGGACTTGCCGCTGCCCGAGCCGCCGACCAGGGGCCACCTGCCGCCCCGGCCCGACGGTCGAGGTCGAAGCCGGTGAGCAGGGGCTTGTCGAGCGGGTTGTAGCCGAAGGAGACGTTCTGCAACTCCACGTGGCCGTGCAGCCGGCGGGGTGGAGTCGATGCCGCCGGGGCGGTCGTAGAGCGGGTCGGCGCGGAAGTTCTCCACGTCCTTCAGCCGGGCCACGTCGGCGGCGAAGTCCTGGATGCGGCCCGGCGACGCCGTTCAGGCGGGTCAGCGGGGCCGTGAAACGGACGACCAGCGCCTGGAAGGCGACCAGCAGGCCGATGGAGATGTGTCCCTCGACCGCCCGCATGCCGCCGATCCACAGGATCAGCCCGCTGTTGAGGGGTGGCGAGGGTCGGCGCGACCACGCCCAGCCAGGCGCTCGGCACCCCGAGCCGCTGCTGCTCCTCCAGGGTGGTGGCGTGCTGCCCCGCCCACTTGCGGGGTAACCGTCCTCACCACCGGTCGCCTTCATCGTCTCGATCAGCTGGAGGCCGGTGTACGCGGTGTTGGTCAGCCGCGCCGTGTCCGCCCGCAGCTTCGCCGTACGGGTCGCGCGCAGCCGGATGACGACGCGCATCGCGAGGATGTTGAGCAGCGCCACACCGATGCCGACGAAGGTCAGCTGGGGTCGTACGTGTGACAGCAGCACGGCGTACAGGACCACGACGATGGCGTCGACACCCGCCGCTGGCGAGGTCGCGGGCCAGCGTCTCAGCGACGGCGTCGTTGGACTGGAGGCGTTGTACGAGGTCGGCCGGGCTGCGTTGGGGAGAAGAACGTCACCGGCAGCCGCAGCAGATGGCGCAGGAAGCGGGCGCTGGACAGGGTGGAGGAGATGATGCGGCCGTGCAGCAGGTTGGCCTGCTGGAGCCAGGTCAGCACGATCGTGAGCAGCACGCAGGCGCCCATCGACGCGAACAGCACGCCCAGCAGCGAGGTCTGCCCGCCGATCAGGAACATGTCGATATAGGTGCGGCTGAGCGCGGGCACCGCCGCGCCGACCGCCACCAGCAGCAGGCTCTGCAGCCAGCACGGCGGCGGGCAGCGGCGCCCGCGGTGCCGCGCAGCCGGGGCGCGCATCGCGCCCAGCACGCCCGGTTTGCGACCGCCCCGGGTGAAGTCGTCGCCGGGTTCCATGGTCGGCACGACCCCGGTGAAGGACCCGTCGAAGTCCTCCAGGGACACGAAGCGGCGGCCCTCGCCGGGGTCGTTGATGTGACCCCGCGGCGGCCGAAGCGGCGCCCCACGCCGTCGTAGACGACGTAAATGGTTGAACTCCCAGAACAGGATGGCCGGTGCGGTCACCTCGGCGAGGGCGGCCAGGTCCATCTGCATGCCCGGCGGTGAAGCCGTAGCCGCGCGCCGCCTTCAGCAGGTTGCTGGCGCGCGAGCCGTCCCGGGAGACACCGCAGGCGATGCGCAGCTCCTCCAGCGGGACGTGCCGGCCGTAGTGGCCGAGCACCATGGCGAGCGAGGCGGCGCCGCACTCCACGGCACTCCATCTGGAGGACGGTGGGGGGTACGGGACGGTCTTCGCCCGGCTCCTGGGCACCCTGCGCTTGGGCGGGGCGGCGCGGCGTCTGCCCCGGGTCTCCAGTGCGGTGCTCACGGCAGCAGCCAATCGACGGGACGCTGATCGGCCAGCCGGATGGAGCCGGTGGCCATGGTCATGGAGGTCAGGCCGAACGGCGGTCCGTCCGCGGACGACCACTCGTAGCCGCTCTTCGTGGACTTGGAGGTGTCCAGCCGGACCGTCACGGCCACCGGCCTGCCCTCCTTGGTGAACTGCTCGCCGAGCTGGCTGTCGCCCAGGAACGCGGAGATCGTCTGCGCCGACTGCACCGAGCGGTCGACCGACTTCACCTCCCCGTGCAGTACGCCGTACTGCTGTGTCGGCACCGACTGGACGGTCAGGTCGACGGAGGCGTGCGCGGGGATGGCGGCGGCCTTCTCGGCGGGGACGTAGACGGTGGCGTAGAGCGGGTCGCCCGCGTGGGCGACCTTCTCCACGGAGGCGACGTTCGCGCCGGTCTGGATGATCTGCCCGACGGTGGCGGCGAGCGCGCTGACCCGGCCGGCGCCGACCGTGCGGACCACGGTCTCGCCCTCGCTCGTACGCACCTTCAGCACGGGGAGTCGGCGGCGAGCCGCTCGCCCTGGCGTGCGAGGACGGCGGTGACCTGGCCGGAGACCGGGCTCTGGAGGAGGTAACTGCCCTGTCCGTGCGTGAGGATGGCCGGCGCGCCGACCGTGGAGGTCACCGGGCCGCTCACCGCCCACACCGACGCGGCGGCCATCGCGACGACGGTCACGGCGAGCACCAGCCAGCCCTGCGGGCGGGCGAAACGCACCGGAAGGTCGAGTTCCTCCGGTGACTGGAGTTTTGCGAGGGCCTGTTGGCGGAACTGCACGTCGGACGTATCCCAGAGTTTCCGGAGAAGCTCGCGGAGAAGAAGCCGCAGAGGAGGAGCGGCGCAGGAGAAGCCCGCGGAAGAACGGCCGAGGTCCCGGAGCCTGGAGGGCTCCGGGACTCAAGCGGACACATGGGCGCGATCAGAGACCGGCGACCAGGCCCGTGACCGGGGCCGTGTTCAGGCCGGTGACACCCTCGACGGTGCCGACGGCGGTGGTGAGCAGGCCGGAGACCGGGGCGATGCCGTCCACCAGGCCGGTGACGGTGCCGACGGCGTTGACGTTCAGGCCGCCGGAGACGTTGTCGAGGTCGGCGTCCGAGATCTCGACGGTCTCAACCTGGGGGTGGAGTTCATGATGGAACTTCCCTTCGTATAGCCATTTCCTGAGGGGGGAGCGGCCCCCTCTGGGGACAGATGACGGCCGCGACACCGCGGCGCCGGGCGCCCTCCCGGAGCCCTCCGCGGCCCCGCGGTGCGATGGATCGAGCACGCGGCCAGTCCGCGCTTCCAATCAATCACCCCGTCCCACCAGGGCACTTGCAACGCCCGGGCGTTCAACCGTGCAGGTGCGCGCACGCCTTCGCGGCGACTTCTTCACATGCGCCGCGACATCGTCCCGTGCGACCCCCTTGCCCGTACGGAGGCGAATCCGGCACACCCGCCCCAAAGACGTGCGGAGCGCTTCGGATTTGTGCAGATCCCCAACGAGGATGACCGGGTTGAGCATTCGATGTGCAGATTCGCTGAAGCATGGATTCCGCTCCGTGATCGGAACAGAGCGTTCCCGTGCGAACGCGGAGTGTGGCGATCCGGCGGGATTGAACGGCCGGTCCGGCCCGTGCGTACCAACAGCCATCCAGACGCCCCCCCAACAGCCGCCGGACCGGCGGCACGGACCCGTCCCAGGAGGTCGAGAAGGTTGAGTCGCAAGCGAATTCCGAAGCGCAGGGCCGCGATGGCGGCAGGCGGTGGTGATGGCGCTCGGCGCGGCCGCCATCCTGCTGCCGAACGCCAACGCCTCGCAGGACGGCGGATCCTCGGACGACGCCGCGGCGGCGCCGAGGACCCTGAAGGCGGGGGACGCGTCGGATCTCGCCTCGCAGCTCGCCGGCCTGCTCGGCGACGCCTTCGCCGGGTCGTACTACGACGCCGGCGAGCAGCAGCTCGTCGTCTAACGTCGTACCCGGCGACAACAACCAGGTCATCGTGCAGGCGAAGAAGGCGGGCGCGGACGTCCGCGAGGTCGACAACAGCATGGGCGAGCTTGCGGACCGGCGCGCAGACCTTGGAAGTCCGAGGCGACCATCCCGGGCACCTCGTGGGCGATCGACCCGCGCACCAACAAGATCCTGGTGACCGCCGACAGCACCGTCACCGGCGCCGACTGGGACCGGCTGGAGTCCACGGTCGAGGGCCTCTGGTTCCGGCATGGCGACCATCAAGAAGTCCCAGGGCACCTTCAAGACCTTCGTGTCGGGCGGTGACGCCATCTTCGGCGGCGGCGCGCGCTGCTCCCTCGGCTTCAACGTCACCGCGGGCGACGGGTCACCCGCCTTCCTGACTGGCCGGTCACTGCGGCGTCGCGGACGACCATGGTCCGACGCGCAGGACGGGCAGCCGATCGCCACCGTCGACCAGGCGGTCTTCCCCGGCGAGGGCGACTTCGCGCTGGTCAAGTACGACGACCCGGCCACCGAGGCGCCGAGCGAGGTCAACCTCGGGGACCAGTCGTCCAGATCAGCCAGGCCTCGGAGGCGACGGTCGGGCAGCAGGTCTTCCGCATGGGCAGTACGACCGGACTGGCCGACGGCCAGGTCCTCGGCCTGGACGCCACCGTCAACTACCACGGCGGCACCGTCACCGGCCTCGATACAGACCGACGTCTGCGCCGAACCGGGCGACAGCGGCGGCTCCCTCTTCACCGAGGACAGGCCTCGCGATCGGCCTCACCTCCGGCGGCAGCGGCGACTGCGCGTCGGCGGCGAGACCTTCTTCCAGCCGGTCACCACGGCCCTGGAGGGCCGTCGGCGCCACCCTCGGCGGCGACGCGGCGGGCGGCGCCGGGCGAGGGAGGCCGGCGGCGCGGGTGACCAGGCGGGCGGCGAGGACGCCGGCGCCGGCGACCAGGCAGGCGGGGAAGAGGCCGGGGGCGGCGACGCCGTCGGCGGCGGTGACGAGGCGGGCGGCGAGGACGCCGGCGCCGGGGATGCAGGTGACGGTGCCGGTGTCGGGAATGCAGGTGACGGTGCCGGTGTCGGGAACGCCGGTGGCGGCACGGGCACCGGCAGCGGGGACGGCTCCGGCCTGACCGGCTGATTCGAAGGCCCCGCACCTCCGGCACAGGCTCGGGAACCACCGACCGGCTCCCTCGAGAACCGGTCGGCGGTGAGCGGTCCGGCCCCTCCGGCGGGAGGACCGGACCGCCGCGCTGTCAGCACCGCGGGCCCGCGCCCGCACCGGTGCCCTGCGCCCGCGCAACACGAGCCGGCCACATGCCGGCCCCCGTCCCACCCCCCAGCCCCGCCCCCGCCAGCGAGGCGCGACGTCCGCCGGCCAGGCGCCCGCCGTCAGTCGCGTGCCCGCAGCAGCATCAGTGCGATGTCGTCGGGGCGTTCCTCCGCGCCCGCCTCGTGCCGCACCAGATGGTCGGCGAGTTCGTCCAGCGGCAGATCCCCGGCCTCGGACAGCCGGTGGGCCAGGTCGGCGAGGGCGTCCTCGAAGTCGACGTCGGGGGACTCCACCAGGCCGTCGGTGTAGAGGGCGAGCAGGAGCCGGGGGCGAGGGCGACCTCCGTGCGGGGGTACTCGGCCGGGGGTCGATGCCCAGCAGGGGGCCGCCGGGGACTTCCAGCACCCCGACCTGCCCGTCCGGGCGGCGCAACAGCGGCGGCGGATGACCCGCGCGGGCCAGTACCGCCCGCCCGCGCCCCGGGTCGAGCCGCAGGTACAGAGCGCTTGACGAACAGCTCGGTCCCGAGGCCGATCAGCAGCCGGGTTGGTGCTGCGCACCACCTCCTCGGGCGCCTGGCCGACGGCCGTGTACGCGCGGGACACGCGGTGCGGACCCGCCCCCATCAGCCCGGCCGCGTCACGTTGTGCCCCTGGACGTCCCCGATCACCGCCGCCGCCGTGCCCCGGGCCGGCACCAGGTCGTAAAGTCGCCGCCGATGTCCATGCCCCGGGTGGCCGGCAGATAAGGGGGCGGCGGCCTCGATACCGGCCAGCGCGCGGGCAGCGAGTGCGGCAGCAGCGCCTCCTGCAGCCCGTGAGCCAGCCGGTGTTTCGCGTCGTAGAGCGGGGGCGCGGTCCAGGGCCTGCGCCACCAGCCCGGCCAGGCTGGTCAGGATCGCCCGCTCCTCCGTCGTGAAGAGTGCGGCCGCTCGTGAAGCGAGCACACAGGTGCCCACCGGCCGCCCCGAGGCGATCAGCGCAGAGGGAAGGCCCAGGCCGCGAAGCCGTCGTGCGTACCCGTCGCGCGCCGGGTACCAGACGCTCCAGCTGCTCCCAGGACTCGAAGAACGCGGGCACCCCCCGTACGGAGGACCTGCGCGCCCGGGATCCGCTCGGTGAGCGGCGTACCGTCGAAGCGTTCGCGGTGCGCCAAGTCCGGATAGCCGCGGTGCCCCAGGACGTCAAGCCGGCCGGCCCGCGAGCCGAGGACATCGGCAGGCCCTGGCCGCCCACGGTCGGGGGCGATCTCGTCCGCGATCAGCTGCACCACGTCCTGCACACCCACCGCCTCGGACAGCGCGCGGTCACTGACCACCTGGGGAGATGGTCACCAGCGCTGGCTGAGGGCGCCCTCGTCCGGTACCGGCTCGGCGGGGCCCCGCCGCGACACGCCCCGGGCCCGGCGCGATGCGGACGCTGAGCCCGGTCCGGGGTCGCGGCTACAGCCGGAACGACAGCCAGTCGCCGGGCGGACGCAACGCGACGAAGGACGTGGGCGTGTGCTGGCTGAACAGCGCGGCCCGGTGCCGCGTCCTCGTACGTTCGGGTCGTTGGAGCCACGGCACCGACGTCCACAACTGCGTGCCCAGCAGTCCGGCGACCGGTACGTCCAGGAGCTCGGCCGCCGCCGGGTTGGCGAAGCCGACCCGCCCGTAGGTCGAGGGAGCACAGCCCGTACGGCAGGCGCCCCACCATCCAGCACGCCTCCAGGCGAGCCGAGCGTGCCCGGCGCGCCGCCGACCACCGGGGCGGCCAGCAGATCGGGCTCGGGGTGTGCGGGGACACTCTGGCCGCGGCCGCCCGCTCCAGCCGCACCGCCAGGCGCTCGCAGGCCGCCGTCAGATGGTCGCGTTCCCGGGTCCGACAGCGCCGGGGTACGCGTGCCCGGGCCAGATGAAGAGCCGCGCGTACGCGGTGGACCCGGTCAGCGACCGGCAGCGCGACCAGCGCGAACGGATAGGGCAGGACGACCGCGACCCGGGGATACCGCCGCGCCATCTCCCGCTCGTCGCCGACCCAGATCAGCCGCCGCCCACGCACCGCGGTGCCGCCGCCGGGACCCGCGCGTGCAGCGTCACCGATCCGGGCGCCGCGAACGCCCCTCGGCAAGCCCCGCCACGGCGCCATCTCCAGCACCGGAGGATCGGCACCGAGCAGGTACACCGCCCCGGAGTGGGCGGAATGGACCGTCCCCATCATCGCGGCCAGCGCGGGACAGCACCGGGTGACCGCCCGGACGCCTCGCGTCCACGAGCCAACGGGTGATGCTCGACCGATCGTCGCGGGGACACGCCGACCTACCTCCCGCACGGCGGCGCCCGTGGGCCCCGGCTCCAAATCTCCTCCCCGGGGCCCGCCGCGCACGGCGAGCGCCATATCGGCATCGTTCGGTGCGTGCTGCGCGGGGTGTCTCACCCCCGCGCCGGGGCCCGGCCCGCACCGCGCCCGCGAGCCCTTCCATCGCGTCCGCTCGCCGGTTCCCCGTCCCGCAGCTGCGCAGGTGTCCCATAAGCGCTCAATGGCGGCGTGGTCAGTGAGGGCGTTGCGGAACGCGGATCGAGGACGCTGCGTGCCGAGGGTGCCCTGAAGGCGAGCGTCCGGCCCGGACCCGGGCGAGCGGCTGCGCCGCGTCCTCGAACAGGCGCTGGTCCTCGCGGGCGCCTCCTTCGCCGCCCTCTACGCCTGGGGCGAGAACCGGGAG
Organism: Streptomyces thinghirensis; assembly: GCA_021502835.1. The sequence goes on along the minus strand of JAKFGP010000035.1, from coordinate 4,236 downwards.
CTGCTCTGCCCGGGTCGAGTCGGCGGTGGTGCGCCGATGGATCCTGTACGGCGTGCGCGACAGCTACCCCGCGTCCGGCGGCTCCCCGGTCGCCGACGCCCACCGCGGCGGCAGCCGGTCTGGCTCTGGACTTGAGGAGTTCAGCCGATCGGCCGGAGTTCGCGGCGCCGCCTGGCAGGCGGCTTCTCCCTCGCCACCCTGCCCGTGCACGTGGACGGCGGTGCGCCTCCTGCCCCGGACCGAACGCCCGCAAGGCTTCGACGGGCGACGACCGGGCCCCAGCCTCAGAACCGATCGCCTACGCCGGACCTGCCCCGCCCCGCCGCGTCGCGCCGAGGCGGGGAACTGCAACCGGGCGCCTTCACCCCCGGCCCTGGCGACACCGGCCGGGTCGAGGATCGGCGACGACATCCTGCGCCCTCGTTCTGGACTCGCCCCGGGCGAGTTCGACGGAACAGGTCGAGACGCTGCTCGGCCTCGACCGTGCTTGAGGACCTGCCCTCGCTGATGCCGTGGTGGGCGGAGGCCGACCACATACCATCGGTGACCGCGAGCTCCAGTTCCGGGCGCTCCAGCCGACCGGCCGGCCGCAAGTGGCTCCGCCTGAGCGACGGACGAGCGCGCTGGCGGCGGAGGCAACCCGGCCCGTCTCGTCGGTGGCCCGTCGCCGACGCCTCCACCCTGCGCCCCGACGTGACCGACGTGCGGCCCGCGTCCAAGCGCCTGGCCGCCCGCGCTCGCCACCGCCGGCACCCGTCGGGGACGTCGGGGCCAGGCCGTGGATCGCCCGCGCTGCGCAGGCAGCGCCGCGCGCCGACCGGATCGCGCTAACGCGAGCTGGAGAACGACCGGCTCGTCGGTCACCGTCCTCGACCGCCAGAGCCCGAGTCCGGCCCGAGCTGTGGCGGCTGGGTGGCGCACCGAGTGGCCGAGCGCGCCCGTACGGGCCGTACCCACCCTCGCCGCCGCGCTCCGTGAGGGCGAGGCGGATCTGGCCCGCCGGCACCGGCGACCTGGAACGCCTCGCCGACGTCGGCCCCGGCGGTCTCGCCGTCCTGCCGCTGCCCGCCGGCGGTCGCCCAGCCCGGCGCCTGTCTGATCGGCTGGGACACCCCGCACGACTTCGGCTGACGAACGCGCCCTGCTCACCGCCTCCCGCCGGCCTCGCCGGACGGGCCCCTGATGCGCGCCCGCGCCTTCGACGCGGAGCACGAACTCGTCGGCGCCGCCAGCGCCAGCTGCTCCCGCGCCGCCTGCCGAAGCTGCCCGGCGCGTGCCCAGATAACCCGCTACCTGCCCAGCACCGCCGGACTGGAGCTGGGCGGCGACTGGTACGACGTGATCCCGCTGCCCGACCACCACGTCGCCTCATCATCGGCGACGTCCAGGGCCACAGCGCCGGCGCCGCCACCCCTCATGGGCCGAATGCGCACGGCCCTGCGCGCCGCCGTCGAGGGCCATCCCGCCGGACGTGTGGTCGTCTCCCACGCCAACCCGACGCCGCGGACATGGAGCGGCTTTATCTCCCGCCACCTGCGTCTACGCCCGACCTCGACATGGAGGAGGGCTCCGCCTGGTGCGTCCGGGCCGGACATCTGCCGCCGGTACTGCGCCACTCCGACGGGCACGACAGCGGAGATCGCGGAGGTGGAGGGGCGGCTCCGCCGCTGAGCGTGGTGGTACGGTGCCGACTTCCCGGATGAGGTCCGCTGCGGGTGCAGCCCGGCACGCTGATCGGCCTCACGCCACGGACGGCCTCAGGTGGAGTCCCACGACGCCGACATCGACGAGGGCATGGACCGGTTCGCGCACGCCCTGGCGGCCGCCCCTCCGGCCCCGCCCACCCGGGCTCGTCGCCGACGCCCTGCTCGGCGACGCCCGCTGGAGCGCGACGTGGCTTCCTGCTGCTGGTGCGCTACGACGGCACGGCCCTGCGCCCGCTGCGGGAGAGCTGGGCGGCGTGGCGGCTGCTCGAGGCCGTGCGGCACGCCCCGCCGCTTCACCCGCCGCCACCCTGCGCCCCTGTGGCCAGGTGCCGGACGACGACCATCGACGGCGTCTCCTGATCATCTCCGAGCTGGTCACCAACGCCCTCGTGCAAACCGACGGCGCGTTCTGCCTCGACCTCACCCCTCTCTGATCGGCGCCCGGCTGCGGCGTCGCGGTCGCCGACGCCTCGCCCCGTACGCCCGTCAAGCCGACCAGCATCGGCTGGGAGGCGACGGGCGGACGCGGCATCCTCCTCGTCGAGTCGAGCGCGTTTTCGACATCGGCGACGTGGGGGACGCTGCCGGTCAGCGGCGGTAAGCAGGTCTGGAGCGAGATCCCCCTGCGCCACGCCCCGAAGTAGGTGCCGGTGCTGCTTCGCCGGGTACCCGGCGGGCCAAGACCACGAGCGCGAGGGAACGAGGGATCGCGACAGCATGACCCAGGACGTCCGCGAGCATCATGACCGGCGCCCCGGTGACCGTGGAGCCGCAGACCTCGTCACCGCGGTGGCTCCGTATCATGCGCGACCAGGACCTCGGCGCCGTCCTCGTCACGGACGGCGACGAACTGCGCGGCCTGGTCACCCGACCGTGACCTGGGTGGTCCGGTCCGTCGCGGTGGTGGTGACCCGGAGCAGACCACCGTGGCCGGCGCGTGCAGCACGACGTGGTGACCGTGCGGTCCGACGACGAGCTGAACCACGCCGTCGAGCTGATGCGCGAGCACGCTGCGTACGACGTGTCCCGGTCGTCGACGACGGACGCCCCGTCGGCATCGTCTCCCCGGAGACCTGGCCATCGGAGCGCACCCGGAGTCGGCGCTGGGCGACATCAGCGTGCCCGCTCCAACCCGTAGGGCGCCAGCGCCCGGTGTTCACGGAGTCACGGCCGGGGACCCGCGACGGCTACGGCACCGGACGCAGAAGGGTGATGATGCATCGTGACCACGGACACCAGCGAGAAACCCGTTGTCCGTCGCCTGGAGACAGGCTGGTCGAAAGCCCGCCGCCTGCGGGAGCAGGGCGCCATGCGCACCTGGACCACCGGCGGTCGAGGACGGCAACGTCGCACGCGCACCGCAATAGGGCCAGAGTCGAACATCGTCAGGGGCGGGGCCCGGCGCGGGGGTGAGGAAGCCGCCCAGCGCGCCGGCCAGGTGCCGGCGCGGTGCGCGTCAGGCCGGTCGCGGACCACGCGAAGGGCACGCCGGTAACGTCGGGGGCGTCCCGTACCGTCGTTCCCTCCGACGCCGGCAAGGCGCAGCTTGCGTCCATGAACCTTCTGGTCACCGGCGCCGCCCAGTTCATCGGCTCCCGGTACGTCCGGACGCTCCTCGCCCCGGCGCGCCCGAGCCACCGCGGATCACGGTCCTGGACGGCCTCACCTGCGCGGGCAGCCTCGACAACCTCGACCTCGGCCACCCCGGCTTCCAGGTTCGTGCACGGGGACATCCGCGACGCCACACTCGTGGACAAGCTGATGTGAGGCCGGCTGGGTGGTGCACTTCGCCGCCGAGTCCCACGTGGACCCGCTCGATCCGACGCCGCCGAGTTCGTCCTCACGGGCGTGATCCGGCACCCCGGGCCTTGCTGGACGCGGCCCTGCGCCACGGCGTCGGTTGCGCCAGTGCGCTCTCCACCGACGGGTCTACGGCTCCGTCGACTCCCGGCTCGGCCACCGAGGAGCACCCCGTTGCGGCCGAGCTCCCCCGTACTCCGCCTCGAGGCGTCGGGCGACCTGCTGGCCTCTCATTGCCACCGCACCCACGGCCTGGACGTACGGTGACAAGGTGCTCCAACAGCCGGCCCGCACCAGTTCCCCGAAGCTCGTGCCGCTCTTCGTCACCCACCTCTCCCGACGGCCGACGGGTCCCGCTCTACGGCGACGGGCCGCAACGTCCGCGACTGGCCGCGTCGTGACCACTGCGCCTGGGCGTCGACCTCGTGGAACCGGGGGCCGGGCCGGCGGGTGTACAACATCGGAGAGCGGCACCGGCGACGGCGCGACCTCACCGGCCTCGCTCTCGACGCCTGCGGCGCCCAAGCAGGACCGGGTCGTGCGGGTCGAGGACCGCAGGGGCCACGACCTGCGCTACAGCGTCGACTGGGCAAGGGCCGCGACGAACTGGGCTGCCGCCCCGCCACGACTTCGCGGCGGGCTGGCCGGGACCGTCGCCTGGTACCGGGACAACCGTTCCTGGTGGGAGCCGCTCAAACGACGCACGGCCCCATGAAGCGCCGTCACGCGG
>JAKFGP010000034.1 GCA_021502835.1 Streptomyces thinghirensis | reverse complement strand
GCGAGGACGCGCCCTTCCGTGGAAATCAGACGTCGCCGCGGTCAGGCGGGGTCGCCGTCCAGTGGCGCAGGAGTGCCAGTTGCTGGTCCCGGGTCGGGGCGACGTCCTGGCTCGTCGTGGCGCCAGGGTGAGGAGGGTCTGACGGGGGTGGCGCCGGCGGTGAGGCGGGTGAGGAGGGTGCGGGAGAGGGCGTACTCGTCGGGGGGTGTGGATGCCTCCGGCGGCGCGCCAGGGCGGCTGCCCCCGCATCGGGCCAAGGTTGCTCCGGTCTCCACCGCACCGTGAAGGCTGGCGGGGTGTTCGCCGTCGCCGGTGACCAGGACGACTCAGCGAGTCGAACGCCATCGAGGGCCAGCCGTCGCGCCGTGGAGCGCACGGCCACGTCCCGCACGTCGATGCCGCTGACCAGGTCCCAGGACCAGAAGCGGCCGCCCTGGTCCGACCCCAGGGCCTCGACCCCGTCCCCTCGGTCAGCCGTACGCCGGGCGCCGCTACCGGTGGGTTCGGCGCGCTACGCGTACACGCAGTCCTCGGTGATCCAGAACAGGCCGACCATCCATGCGCGCCTCCCACAGCGGTAGTTGGTGTCGCTGTGGGAGACGGTCGTGGTCAAAGTGGTAAAGTTCCTGGTTCCCGGGGTCATGCCACCGGTGTCGTCGGGCCCACCAGTTCCGTCAGGACGTCCTCCATCGTCACGAAGCCCAGGACCGCGCCGGTCTCGCCGGTGACGGCGGCCAGGTGGCTGTCCTCGGTGCGCAGGGCGGTGAGGGTGTCGTCGAGCGGGGTGTCGATGCGGACCCGGGTGACCCGGTGCAGGGCCGTGCGCGGGAAGGGACGGTCGCGGTCGGTGAGGCCCAGGGTGTCCTTGATGTGCAGGTAGCCGAGGACCGTGCCGCCGGGGCCGGTGACCGGGAAGCGGAGTAGCCCGCCTCGGCGGCCATGCGCTCCAGCTCGGCCGGGTGACCGTGGTCGACCGTGCGCATCTTCTGGGCCGGGACCAGGATCTCGCCGACCGGGCGGGTGCCCAGTTCCAGCGTCGCGCAGACGCTCGCCGTCGGCCGGGGTGAGGAGTCCGGCCTCGCTCGCGTCGACGACCATCCGGGCCAGCTGGTCGTCGGTGAAGACGGCCTCGACCTCGTCCTTCGGCTCCACCCGCAGCAGCTTGAGGAGCGTGTTGGCGAAGGCGTTGATACCGAAGATGACCGGCTTCCAGCGCCCGGGTGAGGGCGACCAGCGGCGGGCCGAGGACCAGCGCGGTGGTCGCCGGGGGCGGCCAGCGCGATGTTCTTTCGGGATCATCTCGCCAGATCAGCATGTGCAGATAGGTGGCGAGGGCCAGGGCGATCGCGAAGGCGATCGCGGACCAGCGCGTGCGGCATGTGGACCGCCTCGAACACCGGCTCCATCAGATGCGCGATGGCCGGTTCCGCGACCGCGCCGAGGACGAGGGAGAGACGGTGATGCCGAGCTGGGCCGTGGCCATCATCGCGGAGATGTGTTCCAGGCCCCACAGGGTCATCCGGCGCGCTTGTCGCCCGTCTTCGCGCGCGCGGTTCGATCTGGCTGCGGCGTACCGAGATCATGGCGAACTCGGCGCCGACGAAGAACGGCGTTGGGTCAGCAGCGTCAGGGGCGCCGATGAGGAGCTGTACGACGGTCATCGGCCACCTCCGGCGCCGCCGGTCGGCCGACGGGGCCGGCGCGGTGCGGTGACCCGCAGGCGGTCGGCGCGGTGGTGGTCGAGACGTCGAGGATCGCCGAGCCGCCAGCCGTCCAGGTCGATGACGTCACCCTTGGCGGGGATGCGGCGGGTGCGGCGACCCAGGCCGGCCAGGGTCTCGTACGGCCCGTCCGGGTGCGGTTTCAGTCGATGCGCGAGAGCCGGTCCAGTGCGGAGCGAGCCCGCTCGGCCTCCCAGGCCGTGCGGCCGTCCGCTGTCTCGGCGGGGGCGGGCAGCAGGGTCCGGTATCTCGACCGGGGTCGTGCTCGTCGCGCACCTCGCCGACGACCTCTCCACGATGTCCTCGACGGTCGCCACGCCCGCCGTACCGCCGTACTCGTCGATGACGACGGCCATGGTGCGGGTCTGGCGCATGCGCTCCAGGAGGCGGTCGGCGGGTAGGCTGTCCGGCACCAGGAGCGGCGCGGTAGCCAGCTCGGTGACGGGGTGACGGTGCAGCGCCGCCCAGCCCAGGGGCCAGGACGTCGCGGATGTGCATCGGTGCCGATGTACCTCGTCCATTGCGGCTCTCCCGGTAGGACCGGGAAGCGGGACAGGCCGGTGGCGTGCGAGAGGTTGGCGGCGCCGGCGGCGGTGGCGTGGGCCTCCAGGGGCCTTGACGTCCACGCGCGGGGTCATGACGTTCTCCGCGGTCAGCTCCGCTCAGGTGCAGGGTGCGCACGAACAGCTCGGCCGAGTCCGCTCTTCCAGGGCGCCCTCGGCGGCCGAGTGCTGGGCCAGGGCGACCAGTTCCTCGGCGCTGCGGGCGGACTGCCAGCTCCTCGGCCTGGCTCCAGGGCCGAAGCGGCGTACGAAGCGGTTCGCCGTGTCGTTCAGGTGCCGGATGAAGGGGCCGAACGCGGTGGTGAAGCCGCGCTGCGGGCCCCGCGACGACCTTCGCGACGCGGCCAGCGGGGGACCGCCCAGTTCTTCGGACCAGGCTCACCGACGACTCATCAGGACGACGCGTGGAGACGACCACGCCGAGCACGGTCGCCACCGTGGACGCGGCAGCGCCCAGGCCGATCGCCCGCAGCGGGCCCGCGCAGCAGCACAAAGGAGGGGACGGCTCGGGTCAGCAGCGCCGATGACCAGCGAGGTCACGGTGATGCCGAGCTGGGCGCCGGAGAGCTTGAGGCGCCAGGGACCGTGCGGAATGCGTGGCGCCGTCGGCGCCGCGCTCACTCGGACTCGGCGGCACGCTCCAGGTCACCGCGCTCGACGGTGGTGAGGGAGAACTGGGTCGCCACGAAGAGGCGCAGGCTCGGGGGCGGAGGAGGAGGCCGTGTGCAGGAGGGGACTTCGGTCACCGTGCCACCCGCTTCCTCACTACATACGGTGTAATGCGCACACAGGAAGGGACTGCGGCCGCCATGGCTATTGGCCGGTACTGGGAGGGTCCATTACGGAACGGGACTCCTTAACGTCGGCGGTGCCGGTACCAGCCGGGCTGCCCGAGGTTTCCCTCCTCGCGGCGCGACGAGCGGTGCTACGGGGGCCTCCTCAATGTCCTCGGACCCCTATGCTTCACTCGCGTAGAGACGGCCGGACGGTTCCTGGTTGTTCCCGGACGAACGTGCGAACGAACGTGAAGGAGTGACGCTCGATGGTGTCAAGCGGCTGTCGGTTCCTCGGCGTGGGCGGGCCCACGGTGGACACGGTCCTCGATGCGGGCGCCTGCCCGGCCGGGGCGCACTGCCGGGCCAGGTCCATCTCGTCGGCGGCACCGTCGACCACGATGTGGAGCACGTCGCGCTAACGAACTGGTGCCCGCGTCGAGGCCGAGCAGGGCGAACACGGGGAGGGTGAGGGCGTCGTCGTCTTCGGCCGGCACACCGTCGGCGGGGATTTCCGGCCTGGGTGGCGGGCGAGCGGCGCAGCGTGCCGTTCACGGTGCCGCTGCCCTGGGGAGCACGCCGGTCACCAGCCAGCCGGGCGCAGTCATCAGCACGCCGGGGTGCGGACCGAGCTGGCGGTCGCCGGCGCCCGGGGACAGGGCGACCTGGACCCGCTGACCGCGGCGCCCTGCTCCGCCCAGGGAGGGCGTCCCAGGCTGGGGCAGCCCGGCTTCCACTCGCCCGCCGACCTGAGTACGGCCGCATCGGCGGCACCGGGCAGCGTTGCCCTTTTACCAGGAGATCGACTCACCCCGCCCCCGCGTACGCCCACCTGTACCAACAACGAGATCGAGCTGGACCTTTCCTGGTCGTCCGGCGCCCTGAGGTGGTCCCGAGGCGGTCGCCGCGCGCCTGTTCTCCGACGGCCACGACGCCCCAGCCGCTTCACCGTCCCCCACGAGGGGCCGGCCGGGCTGCAGGACTCAACGCCTCGTCGACGCCGTCCTGGAGCTGGTCGAGCATGGCGTCCTACGGCCCCACCGCCGTGTACGGGCACGGAGTCCGGGGACCCTTGTCCGGCGGTTCCGGCACCGGCACCGCCGCGCCCAGGCGGGCGCGGCCGGGCTCGCGGTGGGGTCGCCGACGGGATGGTGGCGGCCGAGGTCGTCGACGAGGTGGGGGACTTTTCGAGGGGCGAGCCCGGAGAGGCTCGGGAGTCGGTCTCGGGGACTACCTTCGAGGGAGTCGGGGACGCCTGATAGTTTCTACAAGGGTGTAGAAACTCACCCTCCCGACCCGTACGGAGTTTCCGGCGAGCCCTGGCGGGACCGCTTCCGGAGTCCGGCGTCAGATGCAGCACGCAGCTCGTGGCGAAGAAGAACGACCTCAAGAGCGGCGCCTTCCGCGACGCGGAGCGTGGCGATGTGCAGGCGCTGGTCGCCGCCGCATCGACGGCAGCGTCGACCCGTCCGGAGCGGCAGCGCGTGGCCCAGCTGATCCGGGACCAACGAGGTCGCCTGCAGAACTTCCCCGCCGACGACCTCGCGCCGCCCGCTGAGGCCAACCTGGACAAGCTGACCGCCGACTTCCTGCGGCGAGGTCGGCGTCCTCCAGGAGATCGCGAAGGCGAAGAAGAAGCCCGCCGGGGCCTGGGCCGTGGTGCAGATCGGCATCGTGATCGGCGGCGCGGACGCGGACTTCGGCGGGGACGAGCGGGCCGTGGTCCGCGAGGCGTGCTGCGCCCTGGACCTGCCGCCGCACGAGTTCAACCCCTGGCGCCCCGGGCCTCAGGCCCGGCCCTGTCCCTGGCCGCCGCCGACTTCGCCGTAGATTCCATACGGGCCCGTGCGCGGGCCCGCACCGTACGTCCACAGGGGCGCGCCGTGTTTGGACTGAGCGGAGCTCCGCGATCATTCTCATCATCGTCATTGCCGTTTCTCGCCGCCAAGAGGCTCCCGGAGCTGACCCGCTCGGCGGGCAGCCGGCCCGCATCCTCAACGCCGAGGCCCGCGCGATGAAGGAGGAGGAGCGGACGGCGCCGGAGGACCTGGAGGCGCCAGCGCGTCATCCGGGGTGAGGGCGGTCCGCCCGCGGGAGGCACCGGGGACGGCGGCCCAGGCGCACGCCTCCCAGGGCTGAGCCACCCTCCCCGCACGCGTCGGCCACGGCGCCGCCACCGCGCGTGCGGTGCGGGCCCATCTCCCGCAGGACGTCGCCGAGTTCGGCGGCGGTGAGCGCGGGCGGGCAGGGGCGGCGGGAGCGGCGCGGGGTGCGCAGGCCGCCGAGGAGCAGGGCCAGGGGGGCGCGCCAGGCGTCCGGCGCGGTCGCGGCTGGTTAAGGCCGGACGGCACGGCCCAGTGCCGCGAGCGCGAACAGGGACGTCCTCGGTGGTGACGTCGGCGCGGACGGTGCCCTCGTCGTGGCAGCGGGCCAGCAGTGAGTCCACGGTCCGGCGGTTGTGCTCGCGCACGGACTCCAGGCTGTCGACGCCCTGCAGGTGCGTCGTCATGAGGTCGCTGGTGCCGCGGTCGTGGCGGCCAGGGGTCTCGAAGACCGAGTCGAGATAGGCGGCCGGGGACCCGCCCACGCGTCCGCGGCGTTCCTGGCCCGTTCCCCGGCGTCCATCGTGCCCGCCAGCGAGTCGCCCAAGAGGCGTCCACGAACGCGGCGCGGTGGGGGAAATGGCGGTGTAGAGCGTCGCGTTGCCGACGCCCGCCCGGCGCGCGATCACGTCCAGCGGCGCCTCCAGGCCCTCCTCGGTGAACACCTCGTGGGCCGCCTCCAGCAGAAGCTCCCGGTTGCGCCGCGCGTCGCCGTCGCTGCCGGGCGCTCCGTCGCGTCGCCGACGGTCGTCCCTCACCCTCCGGGTCGTCGAACCGGGAGTGCTCCCCGAGCCAGCGATGCCAGATGCTATCGTCGAAGCCTTGGGTGGGGAGCGCCCCCGTTTCGTTTAGACCTTCGCCCGTTTCACCGTTTCACCGTTTCCTCGCGCCGGGAGGCCCCATGACCGCGCCCACCTCGGGGGACTCGCGGCCGCCCTGCGGCCCGGGGCGCCGTGCACCCTGGTGTTCGTGCCGGGCAGCGGGGAAAGCTGGCTGGTCGTGACGCGCGACGCGGCGCGGGCCGCGCTCACCGACCTGCAAGGCCGCGCAACGACATCCGGCACTCCGCGACCTGGCACACCGACGGCGGGCACGCCATCGGCCGCAACATGCTCCAGAGCGACCCGCCGCAGCACACCCGGCTGCGGCGACTGGTGGCCGGCCAGCCACTTCACGGCGGGACGGAACGTCGCGACCGCGCCCGCGCGTCGAGCACATCGCGCACGACCTGCTGGCGGCGCTGGAGCGCAGGGCACGGCGGACCTGCTCGTGCCTGGCAGCGCGCTGCCGCTGCCGGTCGAAGGTGATCTGCGGACCTCGCCGGCATGTCCTCGAGAGCGACCTGCGAGGCGGCCCGCCACCCGGCTTCAACCAGCCTGTCGTGGCGCCCATCAATCTTTAGCGCAGCGGCGCTGGCGCCTGGCGCGTCCATCTGGCCCGCACCTCACCATCCTGACTCCTGCTCGCATGATGTTACTTGGTTTACAAGTTTGCAGTTTGCAGGATTTGTTGTGGCAGCGCATTGCGGTGCTTTTTTTCATGAAGAGAAATCAAAATGGTATTGTTTTTCTTTATCTTGAAATGTTGAAGAGATGTTGAATGTTAATTGATTTTCGTTAATACAGCATACAGTGCCAGCCTACACGTGAATTGAAGGCAGCCGTTTAGGTGTTGAAGGAATTATTTTGATAAAGCAGCGAGGAGCGCGTGTGTTAATTTCTCCTGCACACGTTTCAGAAGCTAAGTTGCATGCCAGAATTGAAAGGAGCAGGTACTGCATTGCTGCAAAAAAGAGCCAGCAGCCTCATACAAGAAAGCCTTTCAACACTTGCATTTTCCGATTCTGATTAAAGCTGAGAGAGCGCTGATGCCATGGTGGCATATTTTGGCAGAAGCTGGCTGTTAAGTTTTCAATGACAGAATTTATGTTTTACAGCCTGGCAGAGAAATAGGCTGCTGTTGTTGGGAGAGGCAGTTTTTTCATGTGGTATCTGCATGTTTCAGCACAAGGACTAAGATGCTTACTGAAAAATAGGCTCAAAGTTGCAGTTTGTTAAATTGTTTTGTGTGTTTTCTGTTATTTCATGCCCACAGCAGTGTCTGGATGGTCAGATAAGTCCTCTGGAAGGCAGGAAAGTAGTACAAGGTCATGATGAACACCTTACACAAAGAAATGTGCCAAGTTGTGGATGCCTTCTGAGCACTACAGCATATGTTTTTACAGCAAAGGTGGCAATATTGAGAAGCGAAGGAAGAAGTTGCCTTAATGCTGGAGACCTTATGGGGAGCTGGTTTTTTGTGCTGACTTTGCAAGTCAGGTACAGGTTGCTGAAGATGGGGTGGCAAAAAGCCAGCTAAAAGATGGCACGTGGACATGCCACAAAGCGGGGGATGATTCTGCTGGGAAGTGGAAGCCAGGTGTTCTGCTCCTGCAGCCCTTATGGCATTGGATGAGTTTGTGGGAATGCCGTGAGAGCCTATGTGGAAATGCTGGCCGACAAGTTACCACAATGTGTTGGCCTGGACCTGTCCCCAGCCATCATTGAGTCATGTTTCTCCATGCCCAGCCCGTACTGCACGAAGCTGCCAAAAGCACAAGATTGCCGATGCCACCCATGTCGACCTTCATGAGGGTGTGCATGATTCTTCCCAGCCCCCTCGTCCATTTTGTCATGAAAAATATGTTAATTCGCGGTGCCACTGAACTTGCAGAAGTTCCAGGAAACGTGTTACAGCCTGGACGCGTCTCGATGCCATGGAATCCCTTCCTCGACGGCCCAGTACCAGCAGCCCACGACAACGCCGGCCTGATCATGCCCAGCGGCAGGGCGCCGTTGCGACATCTTCCAGCGTGGCCAAGGGGAAGTCGAGGCGCGCAAGCCAGCCGGTGGAGGGGAGTTGGCGAGGGCGAGGACCTCGCCGTTGTCGATGCGCAGGGCGACGAGGGCGGCGTCCTTGCCGTCGGCCTCGGTGAGGGCCTGTTCGGCGGCGGACTGCCAGGTGGCGTCCAGGTGGTGCGGACGGGCTCGCCGTCCGTCGCCGAATCGGTTCCTTCCCGAAGGCCGCCTGGGTGCGCACTGGCCTCGCCGGTGGCCCGGTCGATCAGCTCGACCGCGCCGCTGCGGTCCGCCACCGGTGCTGTCGGCGAGCCGTCCGAGGAGCGGAGTCAGGGACGGGTACTCGCCGCCCGAGAGGGAGGCCCCGTCGCGGTCGGTGACGTTCGGCGGAGTCGTCTCCTCTCGCGCTCCAGCCGGAACTTCTCCGTGTCGCCTGCGCCGCGGGTGCACCAGGGACAGCCGCCAGTCCACCTTCCAGCCGCCGTCGTCCTGTTCGCGCAGCGGCAGTCGCGACTCGTACGTCCAGGTGCCCAGGCCCGTGATCGGCATCTTCGCGGTGACGGGGACGCCGAGGGTGCCGTCCTCGGCCTCCTTCGCCTCCCCGCCGCCGTCAGCCGCGTTTGCCGATGTCGAGGCCCGCGGTGAAGCTCTGCAGCACCTCCTGTGCCGTGCCGGGTCTGGTGGTGCGGCCGGCCGCGCTCGGCAGGCGCCCCGCGGCCCAGTCGGCGAGGAACGCGCGCGCCTGCTTCATCGCGGCGGGGTCGGGGCCGTCGTCGCCGCGTGCGAAGGGCCGAACCCGGCGGCGTACGAGCCGCCCGCGGCGATGGCGAGCACGACTCCCACCGCGGGACGGCCCGCACACCGTTGCCCGGCCCGCGCGGCGGCGGAGGGGTGAAGTAGGGAGAGTCCGGCATCAGGGTTCCTGTCTGTGGGTCGGCTGTGGCTCGGCTGTGGGTCGGGTCTGTGGGTCGGGCCGCGTCGTCGGTCAGCCGGTGGCGAAGAAGTCGAGGATCGTGTCGGTGGCGTTCAGGGCCTTGCTGGTGGGGCCGAACCTCCTTGGGCGGGGTGATCGACGAACCCGGCCAGGTGTGACCGGCGTCCTCGACGACCAGGAGCTGGACGGTGGCCTCCCGGCCGTCGCCGGACGGGTCGGAGGCATCGGGGGCGTCGGAGGCCTCGGGGGCCGCCTCCTTCAGGCGCCAGACGGTCCGGTCGTAGCCCTTCTCCTCCTCCGTGACCGGCTCGCCCGCGCCGCCCGCCGCCGCGAACGCCTCCGCGCTGTCCCGGGCCGACAGGCTAGGGAGGATCGGCTCCTCGGGGTCCGGCGGCGGCGAGGGCCAGCCTCCGCGAGGGGCGTACGGGGTCGTCGGCGCCGTAGACGACCATGACGGGGACGGGTCCCGTGGGCTCGACCGCGGCGGCGCCCGCGGGCAGTTGCCCGGAGACCGAGGCCGCTCCCGCCAGCAGGCCGGGACGCTCGGCGGCCATGCGCAGCGCCATCGAGCCCGCCGTTGAGAATCCGGCGACGTAGACCCGCTCGGGGTCGGCCCGCTCGGTGCGCACCAGGTGCTTGATCAGCGCCTCGGTGAACCGCACGTCGAGGTCGGGATCCGGGCGCCGCTCGCTCGCCTGCCTGCCCGCGCCCCAGCCGCTGTCGAGTCCCTCGGGGTAGGCGACCAGCATGCCGCGGGCCCCGGCGGCCTTCTCCAGCCGGCTCTTCTCGCGCATCCGGCGGCGTCGGCGCCGCGCCGTGAAGGCGATGACGAGGGCCTCGGCCCGTCGGCGGCGGGCCGGTGCAGGAGGTACCGGCGGGTGTGGCCGTCGGCCCGCAGCCGGCCGGGGACCACCTCCGGTGCCGCGGATGCCGTGGCGCCGGGCGCGGGACGTGCTGCTCGCCGACGGCGCCGAGTCCGGGCGCCCGGACTCGCGGCCCCCTGACCCGGTGGCGCAGCCGGCCAGGGAAGGGTGAGGGCCAGGGCGAGCGCGGCGGGCCACCGGCGCGGGCCGATCGAGAGGTCGCGGAAGGAGCGCATACCCCGAAGGACAGCAACCCCCACCGGCCCACTGTCCAAGATTGATATGGATGTCGAATCGATCAATCCTCGATATGATTACTGGTCGTGGACCTGGGTGCGGCACCTGGAGTGCTTTGTGGCTGTTGCAGAAGAGTCACACTTCGGGCGTAGCCGCCGCCCGCCTCGGCATGGCCCAGCCACCCCTGTCGCAGCGCATCCAGCGGCTGGAGAAGGAGTTGGGCGTCCGGCTCTTCGAGCGCACCAGCCGCCAGGTGGCCATCACCGAGGCGGGCACGCTGCTGCTCGCCGAGGCCCGTGAGCTGCTCGCCCGCTCCGAGTCCTTCCGGGCCGCCGCGCGCCGAATCCGGGACGGCGAGACCGGCCTGCTGCGCGCCGCCCTGTCACCCGACATCTCCGGTGAGACCGTCGCCCGCGCTCCTGGCGGACTTCAGGCGCCGGCACGCGGGCCTCGAACTGGAGCTGCACGGGCTGTCCACGGCCCAGCAGCTCGCCGCCTTCGCCGCGCACGAGCTGGACGTCGGCCTCATCCACCACCCCCGCGACGTCACCGGCCTGGAGCTGGGCCCGGTCCTGCGCCGCGACCTCGGCGTGCTGCTGCCGCGCGGGGCCGCCCAGGCACGGCTCGACGAGGTGCCGCTCGCCTCCCTCACCGGCTACGACCTGGTCCTCTTCCCGCGCGCCGGCGCCCCCGCGGTCTACGACGACCTGCTCACCGCCTGCGCGCGGGGCGGCTACACGCCCGCCGCCGTACGCCACGGCCAGGGCGCCAGCTTCGTACGCGGCCTGGTGCTGTCGTCCGGGGCCGTCGCCCTGGGCCCCCGCGACACCCAGCTCGCCGCGCCCCGCCGACGGGGACCTGGTCTGGCGTCCGCTGGCCGGGGCCGCCGCTGGCCTGGCGGCACTCCGTGGCCTGGCCCAAGGGGCGCGGCGACGCCGCAGTCGGCGCCCTCGCGGACGCGGCCACCCACGCCCTGCGCACCACGGCGGGCGCCCGCTCGAGGCCCCCGCCCGGCCACTGCACCTTCGCCCGGCATCGGAGTTCTGGCTGTGACCGACATCGTGACCGGACGCCTCCAGGCCGCCTTCGCCGACGCCGGGGTCACCGGGTGGCTGCACGCCGTCGACATCGACTCCGGCGCACAGGTCGAGACCGGGGCACCAGCCGGTGTGCACGGCCAGTGTCCACAAGGTGTGTGTGCTGGTGACGTTGCACGAGCTGGCGGCGGCCGGGGTGCTGGACCTCACCGAGCAGGTCGAGTGCCCGCCGGCGGACGCACCCCGGGGCCCACGGGGCTGGCGGCCATGCTGGATCCGGTCCGGCTGTCGCTGCGCGACGCGGCGTTCCTGATGATGTCCGTCAGCGACAACACCGCCGCCGACCTGCTGCTGCGCCGGGTCGGTCTGGACGCCGTCAACCGCACCACGGACCGGCTGGGCCTCCACCCGCACGCGGGCGGTGTACGGCTTCGGGGAGATGCTCGGCACCATGCGCGAGGACGCCGGGCCGGCCGGTGCCCGGGCGCTGACCGACCCGCACGTCATCACCCGGCTCCGCGCCCTGGACCCGGCCCCGCACCAACCGCAGCACCCCCCGCGACATGACCCGCCTGCTCACCGCCCTGTGGCGGGACGAGGCCTGCCCGCCCGGAGTACGGCGCCGCCGCGCGCCGCGTCAGTGGGCCTCCAGGTCTGGCCGCACCGCCTGGCCTCGGGGTTCCCCCTTCGACGACGTCCACGTGGCCGGCAAGACCGGCAGCCTGCCGACCCTGCGCAACGAGATCGGCGTCGTCGAATACCCCGACGGCGGCCGTTACGCCGTGGCCGTCTTCACCCGTACCGCCCACACCGCGGCCGTGCTCCCGGCGGCGGACGCGGTGATCGGCACGGCGGCCCGGATCGCGGTGATGGACGCGCTGCGGGCACCGTGAGGCGGCGCGTCAGCCGTCGTTGTCCCGCCAGCGACCGCCGCTCGGCGCCGAGTCGAAGCGGGTCGCCGCCGACGCGTTGCCGCTGAAGTCGTTGCCGGAGACCCGGCCGCCGGTCCAGGTGGCCTCGTGCGCGATCCACAGGGCGTGCGTCTGGGTGCGCGGGTGCCTCGTCGTCCCGGACGCGGTTGCCGTGCACGTACGGGTGGGTCACGGCGGCGGCGGCGGTGAGGCCGGTGCGCGGGGTGGGGGCGTCCGGGAGGCGGTAGGCGGCGCCGGGCCCGGGGGTGCCGCCCGGCCAGGCCGTCTGCGCGCCGGGTCGCTCGGGGGCGAGGGTGAGTTCGGTGGCGGTGTTGTCGGTGACCACGACGGTGACTTCGGCGCCGGCCCCGGCGGTGACACGGGCGCCGGCCTCGGCGTCGGCGTCCCGGGGCCCGGCCCCGGCGTTCCAGGCGCCGACCGTCAGCCGCTTGCCGCGGTGGCCGCCCGGCAGCCAGTCGGCGTTCTCGTCGGTCAGGGACAGCGGCCCGCAGTGGACGCCCGCGCCGCCTCCCCCGGGCCTCCGGCGCGGCGCGGCGGCCGTTGTTCCGGATCCGGTTGCCGAAGATCGCCGGCTCGTGCAGCGGGCGTCGACGCGGATGCCGTCCAGGGCGTTGTCGTGGATGTCGTTGGACTCCAGGACGATGTCCGTGGCGGGCTCCTGGTCGCCGCCCGCCAGGTTGTGCTGCCAGTAGCCGTACCGCCCGTTGGCGCTGACGCGGTTGCCGCGGAAGGCGTACGGGCCCGGGGTGTTGCCGAGCGCGATCCCGTCGCCCGCGTTGCCGTCGATCACGCACCCGGTGACGATGCCGCCGCGGCCGCCGACGCTGGTGGTGCCCTGCGCCGACACGTCGAACCCGGCGACGTGGTTGCCGAGCATCGTGCAGCCGGTGACCAGCAGGGCCGTCGGCGCCCCAGTCGGAGATGCCGTAGCGGTTGCCCTCGGTGTGGCAGGCGGTGACGCGGATGCCGCGGGGCGGGGCCCAGTCGTCCTGCTGGAGTTCGAGGAAGATGCCGTTGGTGCCGTTCCCGGTGGCCGTGCAGTCGGTCACCGCCAGCCGTTCGACCGGCCCCCAGCCGCCGACCCCGATCCCGATGCCCGCGCCGCCCATCTCCTCGCCGGGGTCCTGCCGTCCGCACCGTTCGGCCAGCACGCCCTCGACGACGGTGTCCTGGAGGAAGTCGCACCCGAAGCCGGTGGCGGCGGTGTCGTGGATGTACAGGTCGGTGAAGCGCCCGCGCAGCACGTACTGGAGGCCGAGCCCTTGGCCAGCACCTCGTACTCCTCGGTCTCCACCCCGGAGCCGTCGATCTCGAAGTGGGCGAAGGTGACGTCGGCGATGTGGTTGTCCCGCCCGGCGCCGTGCTGGGCGGTGGTGAACCAGGCCAGCGGGACCGGCTGCGTCGGGGCGCCCGGGTTGGCGAGCGCGAAGCAGGTGGCCCCGCGTCCGGCGCCGATCAGGGAGACGCCGCTGCGCCAGAGCACGGGCCGGTCCCGGATCACGTACCGCCCGGCGGGCACGCGCACGGTGCGCGGGCGTCCGTCGGCGGCGGTGGCGTCGCCCAGCGCGTCCACCAGCTTCTGCAGGGCCGGCCGGTCGTCGGCGGTGCCGTCCCCGGCCAGGCCGAAGTCATGGGCGTCGGCCGTCAACGGCGCGGTCATGGGGCGCTCCTTCCACCGGCGGCGCGGGGGCGGCGGGCTCCGGGGGCGGCGCCGCCGCGGTGTGCCGGGTACCAGCCACCGGCCGCTCTCAATCACGGCGGTCGCTCCTGGAAGCCTTCGAGAGGGCACTCCGGACATTCCTGGCGCTTTATCTCATTTGGGGGTACATAATCAGAACATGAGTACGGCAACGTATGAACTGCTGGCCGCGTCCTCGCCACGCGCTCAACCTGACGATCGCCTTCATCGGCGGGCTGGTGATCGCCGGCGCGCTGATCTGGGCCGTACGCATGGGCTTGGGGTCATGGAACGCGAATCCGAACGCCCGCACGCCGACGAGCACGGCAAACTCCCCGCGACCGGTGCCGTCCACGAGGAACGGGAGGCGCGGGAACCCGACGAGATCCCGCTCGCCGCGGACGGAAGCCCACGGCTCATGCCGTACCAGCTCCACCACTCGGGCAGCCGCCGGGGCGAGGACCAGAGCCGCCGCCGCTGGCTGCCGGGATCGAGCGGCTCCTTCGGCAGCGGCGGATCGGGACACGTGTGACCCGGCCACCCGACGGGCTCCTCCCGCCCCCGAGCGGGTAGCCCGCTGACCGAACGGGGCCCCCGTTCGGCCGAACGCCGGTGTGCGCGCCGGCCTTCGCGGACCTTCACTGGAGAGGTCCCGCGTGCTCTCGCGGGACGTGTACCCACCACAGGTCCCTGGAGGCGACATGGCCGGTCACCGGATGCGCACGGCAGTCGGCGTGGCGGTGCTGGCGGGCGCCGTGCTGACCGGCTGCTCCGACGGCGGCGGCGACGGTGACGCGCCGTCGGACGCCGGCAGCGCCGCGGCCAGCCGGGCCGCGTCGGCCGCCTCCTCGCTGGCCTCCCAGGGCGCGGACGCCGTGGCGTCGGCCACGCCGGAGGCCGGACGGCGGCTGGAGGACATCCGCGGGGGCACCGACGTCGAGGGCGACGTGAAGCTGGGCGACCCGAGGACCGACGCCGACGGACGCACCACCGTCGAGGTCACCGTCCGCAACACCGCCGACTCGACGAAGTCCTTCGCGGTGCAGGTGAACTACACGGACCCCGGCGGCACCCTGCTCGACACGGCCGTCGTCACCGTCCCCGACGTCCCCGCCGGAAAGACCGCCCGGGCCACCGCCCGCAGCAGCCACGACCTGTCCGGGGACGTGCGCGCGGCGGTGGCCCGGGCGGTGCGCTACTGACCCCCATGAGCGACCCGGGCACCGACGCCGGCGAGGCCACGGGCGGAGGCGTTGCCGGCGAGACCTGCACGGAGGCCGGGGGCCGCCGGCTCGACACCACCTCGCACGAACTGGCGATCGTGGTCTGACCGCCGCCGGCCCCGCTCATCCCCGCGGACCGGCTACAGCGCCAGCCACACCGTCGTGTCAGGGCCCAGGCGGCCGTCGTCCAGCGGTGCGCTGCTCAGCAGCACCTCGCCGGCCGGCAGGTCGACCGTCGTGCCGGAGAGATTGGTGACGCAGCGCCACCTGTCCGAGCGGTCGAACCGCAGGACCCCGGCCGGGACGTCGTCCGCCCAGGTCAGCGACTCGCCATCGAGCAGCTTGCGACGCAGGCGCAGGGCCGTGCGGTACAGCTCCAGGGTCGAGCCCGCCACGCCGTCCTGGGCCTGGACGGCGTACGACGCGAAGTCCGGCGGCTGCGGCAGCCACGCGGCGCCCGCGCCGAAGCCGTACGACGGCCCGCCCGTCGTCCACGGCAGCGGCACCCGGCATCCGTCGCGGCCCTTGCGGACGTGCCCGGTCTGCTCCCAGATCGGGTCCTGGAGCACCTCGGTGGGCAGGTCGGCCACCTCGGGCAGGCCGAGTTCCTCGCCCTGGTAGACGTACGCCGAGCCGGGCAGCGCCAGCATCAGGCAGCGTCGCCGCGCGGGCCCGGCGCAGACCCGCCCGCTCGTCGACGGCCGGCGCGTGGCCGCCGGACAGCAGCCAGGCGTCGGTGTCGGTGTCCGGCGGCAGGACCAGGCGGGTGGCGTGGCGGACCACGTCGTGGTTGGACAGCACCCAGGTCGCCGAGGCACCGGCGGCGTGCGCGTCGGCCAGCGAGCCGGTGATGATCTCGCGCAGCTCCGCCGCGTCCCAGCCGCCCTGGAGGTACTCGAAGTTGAACGCCTGCCCCAGCTCGTCCGGGCGGGCGTACAGCGCGCGCCGGGCGCCCGGCACCCACGCCTCGGCCACCGCCATGCGGGGCGGGGTGTAGGCGTCGAGGATCTTGCGCCAGTCGCGGTAGACCTCGTGGACGTCGTCGCGGTCGTAGAACGGGTGGGTGCCGGGGGCGAAGTCCGCGAGCGCCGCCTCGCTGCTCAGCTCGGGGAGCCGAGGGTCGCGCAGCGGCTCGGTCAGGTCCTTGACCAGCGCGTGCGCCACGTCGACGCGGAAGCCGTCGACGCCGCGGTCGCACCGAGAACTTCAGCGTGGTGCGGAAGTCGGCGCGGACCTGCTCGTTCTCCCAGTTCAGGTCCGGCTGCTCGGGTGTGAAGAGGTGGAGGTACCACTGTCCGTCGGGCACCCGCTTCCAGGCGCTGCCGCCGAAGACGGACTGCCAGTCGGTGGGCGGGAGTTCCCCGCGCTCGCCGCGGCCGTCCCGGAAGACGTAGCGGTCGCGGGCCGCGGAACCCGGGCCCGCCGCCAGGGCCTCCCGGAACCACGCGTGGCGGTGCGAGGTGTGGTTGGGAACCAGGTCGACGATCACCTTCAGGCCCAGCCGGTGGGCTTCGGCGGCCATCGCGTCGAAGTCGTCCAGGGTGCCCAGGCGCGGGTCGACGTCGCGGTAGTCGTCGACGTCGTAGCCGCCGTCGGCGAGCTCGGACGGGTAGAACGGGCTGAGCCACAGGGCGTCGACGCCCAGGGTCGCCAGATGGGTCAGGCGCTGGGTGATGCCCCGCAGGTCACCGAGCCCGTCGCCGTCGGCGTCGGCGAAGCTGCGGGGGTAGACCTGGTAGATGACGGCCTGCCGCCACCAGTTGGGGTCCTTGGACGACAGGTCGGGCGTGCTGGTGGTGCTGCGTACGGTCACGCGGTCTCCTTCGCGATGCGTGCGGGCGACACGAATAGATCTGTCCACATCACCCGAAAAGCGAACCCGCGCGCCCGCGACGCCGCCGGTGCGCTACCCGCCGGTGCGCTCGACCGCCCCCAGGTAGAGCTTCACGTACCGCGCCACGTCCACCTCCAAAGCGACATCCACCAGCGGCTGTTCGCGGGTTCCCTCGTGCAGTTCGGACTCCCCGGGGCGGACCCGCCGGTCGACCAGGGTCTGGCCGGCGTGGCCGGTCCCGGTGCCAGGGACACCTCGACGGGCAGCCGGTGCGTGGTCAGGCCCTCCGGGTCGAGCACCGCGCAGACCGCGCCCGCGTCGCCGAGGCCGCCGCCGGGGTCCGACTCGTCGGTGGCGGGGCAGCGGTGGGCGAGCAGCTCCCCGGCGAGCCGGGTCCCGGCTCGGCGCTCGCCCGCAGACGGCGTACGTCCGGCCCCGGGACGATCACCCGCTGGAACACGTCCAGCCCGTACATCGTGATCGGCACCCCGGCGGTGAGCAGGATCGCGGCGGCCTCCGGGTCGTGCCACACGTTGAACTCGGCGACCGGCGTCGCGTTCCCGGTGGCCCACCGCGCCGCCCATGAACACGATCCGCTCGATGTTGGCGGTGACCTCCGGGTGGGTGCGCTAGAGCAGCGCGATGTTGGTCGCCGGCGCGGTGGGGACCAGGGTGACCGGCCGCGGGGAGGCGAGGATCTCCCGGCGCAGCAGGGTCACCGCGTCGACGTCGACGGGGGCGCGGGTGGGCGCGGGCAGACCGAGGTCGCCCATGCCGTCGTGCCCGTGCACGTGCCGGGCGGTGCGCACCCCCTCGATCAGCGGGCGCTCGGCACCCCGGGCGACGGGGACGTCCAGGGCGCCGGCCTGCTCCAGCACGGTCGGGGTGTTCCGTACGACCCCCTCCACGTCGGTGTTCCCGGCCACGCAGGTGACGGCGCGCAGGTCGAGCCCCCGGGTGGCGGACCGCCAGCAGCAGGGCCAGCGCGTCGTCGATGCCGGTGTCGCAGTCGATGATCACCGGGATGGGCTGCCGGTCGTCGGAGGCGGTCGTCACTGCGGGGGCTCCTCGGGCTCGGTGGGGGCGGATCCCGGTGACCCTACGCGGGCTCACGCGGGTTCCCACAGCTCGGGGCCGCGTGCCCGCACCCGGCCGTCGATCCGCCGCAGCAGCTCCGCGCCGGGCACCCGCCCGGGCCGGTGCCCGTCCCGCAGCCGTACGTCCGCCAGGTCGCCGCCCGCCGCCTCCCGCGCGCCGATCACCGCCTGGTACGGCACCTTGCGCGCCGCCCGGACGCGGGCGCCGAGGGTTCCCCGCTCCGGCCCGGCGATCTCGGCGCGCAGCCCCAGATCACCGGCGCGCCGTACCAGGTCGTACGCCGGGTCCCGCTGCTCCGCGCCGACCGGCAGCACCACCAGCTGCACCGGCGCCAGCCACGCCGGGAACGCCCCGCCGTGCGCCTCGATCAGGTGCGCGACCACCCGCTCCACGCTGCCGATGACGCTGCGGTGCACCATGACCGGGCGGTGAGCGGCGCCGTCGGGGCCGGTGTAGCGCAGGCCGAAGCGTTCAGGCTGGTGGAAGTCGATCTGGACGGTGGAGAGGGTGGACTCGCGCCCGGCGGCGTCCGCGACCAGCACGTCGATCTTCGGTCCGTAGAAGGCGGCCTCCCCCTCCACCGCCTCGTACGGCAGCCCCTCCAGGGCCTCCTCCAGCAGTGCGGTGGCCCGCCGCCACAGCTGCGGGTCGGCTACGTACTTGCCGCCCGGGCCGGGCAGCGAGAGGCGGTAGCGGGCGGCCCGGATGCCCAGGTCGGCGTGGGCGCGGCGGATGAGGCCGAGGGCGGCACGGGCCTCGGCGGCGGCCTGGTCCGGGGTGCAGAAGATGTGCGCGTCGTTGAGGTGGATGGCCCGCACGCGGGTCAGGCCGCCGAGCACTCCGGACGGTTCGGAGCGGTACATGGCGCCCAGCTCGGCGATCCGCAGGGGCAGTTCCCGGTAGCTGTGGGAACGGGAGCGGTAGACCAGGGCGTGGTGGGGGCACGGAGCTCGGGCGGAGCACGACCTCCTCGGCACCCAGCTCCATCGGCGGGAACATGTCGTCGCGGTAGTGCTCCCAGTGGCCCGAGATCTCGTACAGCTCGCGTTTGCCGAGGACGGGCGAGTACACGTGCCGGTAGCCGGCCCGGCGCTCCGCCTCGCGGACGTACTCCTCCAGGGTGTGGCGGACGATCGCCCCGTCGGGCAGCCAGTACGGCAGGCCAGCGCCCATCAGGGGGTCGGTGTCGAACAACCCGAGTTCGCGGCCGAGCCGCCGGTGGTCGCGGTCGTGGGCGAGGCGCTGGTGCGGATGCCTGGGCGGGGTTTCGGTCCTGGTCGTGCACGGTGGTCTCCTCCGGACGGAGGGCGAGCACCACGCGAAGAAGCCCCGGGGCGCTCGCCCCGGGGCTTCGGACTCCTGCTCAGCAGTCAGCGCGCCGAGGACCTCCCCGGCGTCGTCATCAGGAAATGGCGCGCGCGCTTCATGGCACGGGACGGTACCGCGGGCGGACGCCGCCGCGAGCCGTTTTTCGCCGGGCGCCTCACCCGGACGGCCCCGCACGCTGGTGGCGGGGCGGGGGCGGTGGTGCCGTGGAGGGTGCGACCGGCCGGATCCCGAACGGCGCCGGTCGCCCCGGCTCGCCAGGAGGCACCTGTGCAGCATGCCCCCGCCGCCCGTCCCCCTGCTCGTCTCCGCGCTCTCGGCGGCACTGACGCTGACGGCGGCCGCCTGCTCCGCGGGCGGCCGGGCGGCGGAGGGGCCGGTCGGCACCCCGCCCGCGACCACGCAGTCCCCGGCCACGCTCGCCTCGCCCGCCGTGCCGCCCGCGCTCACCCCGGGGCAGGCGCGGGCGGCCCTGATCACGGAGGCCGACCTGGGGGAGACGTGGGAACCGACACGCGGCGCCGCGACCTGGCGGGACCAGGTACTGAAGGCCACCGCCGAGCGGCCCGACTGCGGGCGGCTGCTGGACGTCCTCTACACCGAGGAGCTGTTCGGCGACACCATCGCCCCCAGGGCCACGGCCGCCCTGGACGACGCGGCCGGCGGGGCCCAGCTGCACTACCGGATCACCTCGTACCGCGCGGCCGACATCGACAGGGCGCTGGCCTGGCTCGGGACGCTGCCGGACACGTGCGGTCGGTTCACGGCCCGGGCCGCCCGCGGCGCCGCCCTGGACGTCCGGGTCGCCGACCTGGCACCGCCGGAGGCGGGGACGCCCGGCAGGGCCTGCGGGTGACGGTGAACGCCGAGGCTGCCGTTCTCACCGTGGACCTCGTCGCCGTCCGCGTGGGCGACGACGACGATCAGCCTCACCAACGGCGCCCCCGGCGAACCGGCCGAAGCCGCCACCCGGACCGCCGTCGAGGTCGGGACGGAACGGCTGACGGAGGCCCGGCGGCAGGGGCGAGGCACAGGTCTAGCGCACGGACGGACCGGGCCGGGGCCTGGGGCACCGCCCACCAGGTCCTGTCGTCGAACTCCCGTCGTCCGCCCGGAGGGCGAGCCTCGCGGCGTCAGGTGCGTGCTCTCGGCGCGCGGGGCCCTGATCCTCGTACTGGATGTACTCGGGTCAGGGCCCGTGCGGCGAGGGTGCGTGCATGGCGTCGCGAGGCAGACGGGAGTTCGACGACAGGACTAATGGTCGCGGTCGAAGCGCCGGCGGTGGGTGAGCACGTCGCGGGCCACGTCGTGGGCGGTGCGGCCGCACACGAACGCGTCGGCGCGCAGGCGGGCCAGGGCCTCGTCGGCGCCGACCCCCAGCTGGGCCATGATCATGCCGACGGCCCGGTAGACCTCGTCGTGGTCACCGGCCAGCCGGTCCAGCCAGGTCTCCTCCCCGCGCGGCAGCGCCATCAGCGCCGTCGTCATGACGCCCGCCACGAGCCGCGCCGGAGGCTCAGCTGCGGGCCGGACAGCGGGCCGGGGGTGTCCCGGTAGAGGTCGAGGGTGCCCAGGCAACCGGCGGCACCGCCCAGCGGCAGCGCGTAGACCGCCCGTACGCCGACGGCCGTCGCCTGCTGGGCGAAGACGGGCCACCGGCCGGCGTCGGCAACGGCCGCCAGATCGCAGGCCAGCACCGGGGCGCCCGACTCGGCGGCGCTCAATAGGGGGCCGTCACCCAGCGTGGCCTGGAGCTCGGCCAGGTACGTCGCCCGGTCCCCGCTGGCGCACAGCCGTACCGGCACCCCCGCCGCGCAGCGACGCGCTCGCCCCGGTCACCGGCAGCAGCCGTACGGCCGTGCGGCACAGTCGTCCCCGGCACCTCGTCCGGCGGGGCGCCCCGTACTTGTTCGGCGATCACCTCGGCGGCGCGTGCTCCGTCCGAAGACCACCCGGATTCGTCGCTGGGCCGCACGCGCACCGCCTCCTTCAGTCACGCGGCCGCAGGCTCGACTACCCGTGCCCGACCGGGGGAAACCAGGGGTGCGCCGCAGGTCGTGGACGGGGTTCAGCGCTTCTCGTACGGGTTCGCGGGCTGCTCCACCCGGCGTACGTCCGTCGCGTCGAGGACCGGCGGCCAGGCCGCGTCCGAGCCGAGTTCGCCCTCCGGGTGCCAGCCGCCGGTGACCGTGACCCACGTGTCGACGGGCGGGGCGCCGGCCCGCGGATCTCGGCCTTGCCGGTGGTGGCGTCGGCGGCGCAGCAGGGAGACGAGGGCCGGGTGACGTGCCAGGTGCCGTCCTCGCCGTGGGTGACGAAGCCGGTGAGGCCGGACGGTACGGCCGGTCAGCGACCGCTCGCTGTCGTAGAGCGCGCGGGAGCCGAACTCGGCGAGGGTCAGCTCCACCGGGTCCCCGGACGGCAGCGCCGGGAAGGTGCCGACCCCCGCGCCGCGCGCTGCGCCGCCTCGCGGCCCGCGCTGTAGGAGCCGAGCGCGGGCGGCGGGAACAGCAGCAGGGCGAGGGCGGGCAGGGTGAGCAGCCAGGCGACGCGGGGACCGGCGGGGCCGTGGCTGTGGCCGTGGGCGTCGGTCTCCCCGTCCGTCTTCTGGTCCGCGTCCTCCGTGACCGCGCCGGGCGAGGGCCGTCGCCGCCGCGAGCAGCACCAGCACCGCCCCGGACACGATCAGGTACGGCCGCAGCCCCGGCTGCACGTACCGCAGGTAGAGGTCGCCGAAGAGCGAGATGCGCAGTACCGCCGCGCCGGTCAGCGCGAGCAGGACCGCCGGTCCGTACCGCCTCACAGCAGCCACCACCCCACCAGCACGCTGCTCGCCACGGCCACCACCCAGGTCACCGACGCGAACCGCACCGCGAAAGCCCGGCCGAACGTCCCGGTCTGCAGCGCGATCAGCTTCAGGTCGACCATCGGCCCCACCACCATGAACGCCAGCCGCGCGGTCGGCGAGAACCCGCTCAGCGAGGCGGCGACGAACGCGTCCGCCTCGCTGCACACGCACAGCACCACCGCGAGGACCGCGAGCAGCAGCACGGACAGCCAGGCGGAGTCGGTGAAGACGTCCAGGACGGAGCGGGGCACGGCGACGTTGAAGGCGGCGGCCGCGCCCGCGCCGACGACGAGGAAGCCGCCCGCGTGCAGGAAGTCGTGGCGCAGACCGGAGACGAAGCCCGTCCAGCCGTACGACGACGCTCCGGGCGCCGTAGGGCTCTTCGGCAGGCGCAACCACTCGTCCTTCCCGAACCGGACCCACAGCCAGCCCATCACCACCGCGGCCGTGAGCGAGGCGAGCAGGCGGGCGGCGACCATGGCGGGCTGTCCGGGGAACGCGATCGACGTGGCCACCAGCACCACGGGGTTGATCGCGGGCGCCGACAGGAGGAACGCGAGGGCCGCCGCCGGGAGCGACCCCGCGCCGCATCAGGCTCCCGGCCACCGGCACCGACGCGCACTCGCAGCCGGGCAGCACCACCCCCGCTGCCCCCGCGACGGGCACCGCGAGGACCTGGTTACGGGGCAGGAGGCGGCTGAAGGCGCGCTCCGGCACGAACGCCCCGATCGCCGCCGAGACGACCGTGCCGAGCAGCAGGAAGGGCACGCCCTGGACGACGACGGCGGTGAACACCGTCCACCAGGCCGCCACCGGGGGCGTGTAGAGGTCGAGCGCCAGGACCGGGCCCAGCACCGAGACCACGGTGGCGACGGTGAGCAGCGCGGCGCCGCCGAGCACGGCGCACACCAGCGCGCGCACGGCGAGCCGCACACCGTCGGCCACGGTCCGTCGGTCGTCCACGTTCCTCGCACCCCGCTCGTCCCTGCCCCCCGCCGCCATGCTGACCGGCGCCACTGTGCACAGCCCAGGATTCCCTACAGCGGCGGCTGTGCGGGCGCCGGGCCCAGGGTCGTCGTGCCGGGTGCCGTGCGGTGTCCGAGGCCGGTGCGGTAGGCGTCGAGGGCCGCCTCCACCCGGCCGGTGCGGCGCAGCAGGTCGCCGAGGAGCCGGCACAGGTCGGCCAGGTCTCCGGCGGCGCCCGCCCGTTCCAGCAGGCTGAGGGCGCGGACGTAGTGCTCCTCGGCGGCCTCGGTGTCCCGGCCGTCCTCGGCGATGATGCCGAGCAGCCGGTGCGCGCCCGCGAGTGCACGGCGCCGCGCTCGAGGAGAGGTCGTCCAGTACCCCGTGCAGCAGTTCCGCGCCTCCTCGGACTTGCCGCGCCGGTGCAGTACGTCGGCCAGCTCGACGGCGACCTGGCTGCTGTAGAGGGCGGCGCGGGTGGCGGAGAGCATGCCGAGGGCCTCCGCGCATCTCCTCCTCGGCGCGCCGGAGTTCGCCGTTCTGGGCGCAGACGTAGCCGCGCATCCAGGGCAGTTGGCCAGCTCGGTGCGGAGTTGCAGCGTGCGTACAGCTCGGCCGCCTTGGCGATCGAGGCGTCTGGCCTCGGCGAGGCGGCCCTCGGCGAGCAGGGTGCGGGCGACGGAGCGGTGCATGCGGGCCACCAGCGCCGGGTCGCCGGCGCTGGGGGCGAGGGAGAGGGCGAGTTCGGCGGCCTGGGCGGCGCGCGCGGGCGCCCATGTCCATGTACGGGCCGATGGCGCTGGCGTAGAGCAGGAGCAGCGCGTCGGGGTCGGCAGGCCGCCGCGGTTCAGCTCGTCGAGGGTGGTCTCCAGGAGGTAGACGGCGTAGCGCAGTTCACCGGCGAGGTAGTGGGCGAGGGCGCGTCCGCGCAGGGCCGGGACGCGGGCGGGCAGCGGGGCGCCGGCGTCGGTGAGGCACTGTTCGGCCCGCTCAGTGCGGCGTCCGGAGGTCGTTCGCCGGAGTCTCCACGGCGCACTCCCCGAGTCCGAGCAGCGCGGCGGCCCGTTCCTCGGGCAGTTCGTGGGTCTCGGCCTCGGCGAGCAGTTCGGTGTACTGCCCGGCCGCCTGTTCGGCGCCGTCCGTGGCCAGCGTGCGCCGCGCCTCGGTGAGCCTGAGCCGTAGATCGGTGGCGAGCCGGGCCGGGCGCCCGGTGGCCAGCTCCTCGTAGCCGACGCCGAGCCGTTCCGCGAGATGCCGCAGCGCCTCGTCGGAGGGGCGGACGCGGCCGGCTCCAGGGTGGAGATGTAGGCGGGTGTGTAGGCCGGTTCCGCGAGCTGGCGCTGGGTCATCCCGCGCTCGGCCCGCAGTCGCTGCACCCGGCGGCCGATGGCCACCCGGTCGTCACGGTCCCCCACTGCCAACTCCCCTGTGGCTCTTGCCGTTCGACTCCGACGGCTCTAGGTTAAACAGCGGATTAAGCGCGCTTAACAGCGCTTGGCACAACCCCGTACGATCCCGCAGAGGACACCGTGCCCGAACGCACGCACCGCCGAACGTTACGCCAGAGCCCTCGCCGCGGCCGTCGCCGCCATGGCCTGCCTGCTGCTGGCCGCGAACGCGGGGCCGACGGCACGGCACACCCGTCGGCGCCCGCCCCGGCGGGGACACGACCTCGGTCACGGACTCATCGGTGACGGATCATCCGTCACGGACTCACTGGTCACCGTGAGCCGCTGAGACGTCGGTGCGGTGCGGCGCCGCTGGACGGTCAGTCCGGCAGGGCGCGTCTGGGGGCCTCGTCCAGTCGCCGTGCCAGTTCCGCGTCGCCCGGCGGGTCGTCGGCGAAGGGGGCGCCCAGCTCGGTGGTGAAGGTCTGGGTGAAGGCGCCGTACAGCGGGGTGCGGGGCGGTGCACCGCCTCCCGGAGGGCGGGGAGCAGGATGTCGCGGGCGTACTCCGGGCGGCCGGCCGCGTCGCGGGGCACGGTGTCGGCGCTCTCCCCGGTGGGCGCCGCGGAGGGCGTCGCGGCACCCACCGCGCACGTCACGGCGTCGTCCGTGTAGGCGGAGGCGCGCGTCGCCGCGAAACCGGCGTCCAGCAGGCAGCGTTCGCTCTCCTTGCCGGTCAGTACCGGATCAGGTCGGTCGCCTTGGTCCTCCGCTGGGACGCCGCGGTCACGGCGAGGTTCTGGCCGCCGAGCACGGCCCGCCCCGGCAACGCGGTCACCCCCAGGCGGTCGTCGTCGGGGAACGACTGGTGCAGGGCGGGATACACGTATGGCCAGTGCCGCAGGAAGGTGGTGCGGCCGGCGGCGGAGTCTCCGAGGGACGCCGCCTCGTCGAGCGGAAGGCGTCCGGGAGCACGTACGAGGCCTCGGTACGGCGGCGCAGCTCGGTGATGCCCTCCGTCAGCTCCTCGACGGTGGCGTCGTAGTCCCGTCCTCGTCCGTGAGCGTGAGGGCCGGCACCGCCGACGCGAACGCCTCCACCGCGTTGACCGTCCGCCCCTCGTACGCGGCGAGCTGGGTCGTCCACCTTGTCGTAGCCGTCGGGCTTGTGGTCGCCGACGGCGTTGATCAGCTTCTTCAGCTCCGGCCAGTCCAGGCCGCCCGTCAGGTCGGTCTGCTCGACGTCCGCCTGGCTCAGGTGGTCGCGCCGGTAGTAGAGCAGGCCGACGTCGCTGTTGAAGGGAGCGGCGTACACCTCGCCGTCCCAGCGGGCGGTGCTCGCGACGGGCGCGATGACGTCCTCGTCGAGCAGCGACCCGGGCAACGGGCTGATCAGGTCCGCGGCCGCGAACTCCGGGACCCAGGTGACGTCGAGGTTGACCACGTCGTAGGCGGCGCTGCCGGACTGGAGCGCGCCGAGCAACTGGCTGCGCTGTTCGTCGGCGTTGCCGGGGAGTTCGACGAGCCGGGCCCGGTAGCCGGTGCCGGCCTTCTCCTGCTCGGTGTTCCAGGCGTCGATGAGCCGCTGGCGGATGCCGTTCTTGCCGGTGACGTCCCGGCCGCTGGCGACCACGATGTCGCCGGGCACGTCGGCGGAGGGGGACGCCGCGGGCCCGTCTCCGTCGCCGCCACCACCGCCGCATGCGGTCGGCACGAGCAGGAACAGCGGGGCCAGCAGCACCGCCGTCCGTCGCCGGGACTGTCGCCGGAGCGGTACTCCGCGCATCACGCCTCCCCCGTTCCGGTGCGGGCGACCTCGTCGTGCAGGGCGGCGCCGAGATCGTCGTCGGCGTCCAGGCGGCGGCCGCCGCTCGCCTCGGAGACCCGGGCGTCCGGCTTCCCCTCGTCGCAGCCGCCGCCCTTCAGGGAGACCATCGCGATCGGCACGTCCCTCGCGCGCGAGGGCCGGCAGGTTGCCGAAGCCGTCGTCGGCGAGCCGGTCCGCGTCCTCGTCGTCGGTGACGAAGACGATCAGGCCGGGACGCTCGTCGTCGGCGTCCCGCACCTCCATGGCTTCGAGCGCGGCCCGCAGCGCCCCGCCCGGATCGGCCTCGGCGTCCCGGACCCGGCCTCGCGGTCGATGGCGCGCTCGGCGTCCTTGCGGCTGTGCGGGCCGAAGGACAGCACGGTCTCGTGGGTGTCCCCGCCGGTGTCCGACACGCCCACGGCGTACTCGTCCCGGCCGCCGAGCCCGCCCAACGACTGTTTCAGCAGGCCGGGCCCACCGCTGGGCCCCTCCCACTGACCGGCCATCGAACCGGAGCCGTCCAGCAGGAACAGCACGCGGCCGGGGCCGTTCGCGCCCCGGTAGCCCTCCAGGGACGCCTCCATGGCGTCCCGTCCGGCGGACTCGGTCAGCGGCGACGGCGCCCTCAGCACCCCTTCGGCGACCTCGGTGGGGTCCAGCAGGGCGCGGTTGCCGGTGGCCGAGCGGAAGCCGTCCCGGGCGAAGGCCGCCCTGCCGCCCTCGCCGGTGAGCCACTCCCCGGAAGGCGTCCGCCTCGCGGTCGCGGTCGGCCGCGTCGCGGTCGGCGCCCTGCCAGCGGACGCGGACGAAGGGGGTTCCAGACCCGGTACGTCGCCCGGGTACTGGGCCATGCGCGGGGTGCGGCGCGCGCTGTCGCAGCCGACGCCGCTCTTCAGGAGGAACTCGGGGACGAGGGCCGCGGTGCGGTTGTCGACGGCGTCGTCGTCGGGCAGCGCGCACAGCAGCTCGGCGGCGGTCGGGCGGGCGGCCCGGACTGGGCGGACCCGGTCCTCGGCACGGCGGGAGTCACGGGCGCCGGCCGCGCCCGGGGTGCCGTACAGGGCGATCGTGGCCAGCAGTCCGGTGTCGGTGAACTCCGGGTCGGGACGGCGCACCGCGGCGTCCGCGTGCCGAGCGCGCAGGTCGTCGATCATCCGGGTGAGCGGGGGGCCGGTGCGGTCGTCGAGTCCGTCGGCGGCGATGTCCTGCAGGACGGCGAGCCGACCGAGGTACGCGAAGGGCTCCTGGTCGGGGCCGAGTTCGGCCACGGCGTCGGTGTCCTGCCGGCGGCGACCGGGCGGCGTCGGCGGGGGAGCCAGGTATCGAGACGTCGGGCTGCGGACCGACGTCGCGCGCTGCAGCGGGTTGGTGTCGGCCTCGCGGGAGTTCCTGCCAGGCGCCGGTCGCTTGCGCAGGGCGGTGACCGCGTCGGCGGCACACCCACGCTGTAGACGGTGATGCCGCTGCGCCGGCAGCCGTCGCCGGTGGTGTTCGCCTCCGACGTCAGATACGCGTCGGCGGCGGCCCGGACCGTCGGCTCCGGGTCGGGGTCGGTGAGCACCCTCAGCTCCAGGGGCAGGGCGCAGGAGGAGGGGCCGCCAGTCCGGCCGGCGAGCCGGTGGACGCCGATGCCCGCGGCGCCGGCCAGAACCAGCAGCACCGCCGCCCAGGTGACCGGCCGCCGCCACCGCTCGCACCAACGTCTCACCGCCTCCCGTACCGACCGGAGCGTCCCGGAGTGAGGGATGCGACGGACCAGCGCACGCCCGGCTGCGCCCACCCCGCCCAGCAGCGCGGCCAGAGCCGCCCGGAGAGGGCGGACGACGAGGGCGGCCCGGGCGGCGGTGGCGGCGGTGGCGGTGGCGGCGACGGTACGGGCGGACGAGCGGCCTTCGGCCGGGCGGCGAGGAGTACGTCCACCCCTGGCTCGGCGCGACTCTCCGGCTCCCAGACATCACCGCGCACCGTCCGGTGGCCCGCCGCGGACATCCGGGACCGCAGGTCGTGCACGAGCGCGCGGAACGACACGTCGCCGTCCGCCTCCAGCAGCTTTGCGAGTTCGGCGGTGAACGGCGTCGGGGTGTCGGGACCGCCCGCGTCGATGCGGTGGTTGGCCTGCACGCTCATCAACAGCAGCAGCCGCCGTTTGTCGCGGGTTCCAGGCGGATCCAGGCGGCGTTGCCCGCGAAGCAGCAGTCGAGGACGACCACGATCCGCCGGGCCGGACTGGCGGCGAGCATCGCCTGCGCGACGCTGAACTGCTCCGCGCCGGGGAAGACCGCGTGCCCGCCCGCGACCACGCGTGCCTTGCGCATCTGCAGGAACAGCTCGTCGCCCGCGTTCGGGATCGCCCCGTGCCCGGCGAAGTACAGCAGCAGGACGCCGTCGGCCCTCAGTGGCGGCCTTCCACAGCTCCTGGTCGAAGGTGCCTGGTCGGGAGAGCGGTACACCGTGATCTCCCGCTCACCGAACACACCGCCGTGCCGGAAGCGCCTCCTCCAGCCGGTTCAGGTTGTGCTTGACCGCCGGAAGGTCGCCGGGCACACCGTCCGGCGGCTCCCGTCGTGGTCGTACTCGGACACTCCGACCAACAGCGCCCGGTTCGCCTTCCCCGCGGGTCGTAACCGGTCACCGGCCGCCTACCTGTCGTCGGGACGCACCGGTTCGACGCGCGCCTGGGGCGGCTCGCCGTCCTCCACCTCCCGGCGGTTGGCCCGCCAGGCCTCCACGGATCGTCTGACCTGGTCCACCACTCACTGGAACATCGCGCCCGCGGCGCCCCCGATCACCGCCACGACGATGTCCATGCCGACGCCCATCGGGGCGCCCGCCTCGTCGGTCCGGCTCCGTTCGTCGATGCGCAGTTGGTCGGTCCGTGCCAGATCGGCGAGCGGCTTCTCCGTTCGAGCCATTTGTGCAGGGCGTCGATGTCACTCGCTCGCGGTCCCGTCCAGCCGGATGCGGATACCGCGCGTCACCACTCCGTCCCCCTCAGCCTGCCTCCACCATCATGACACCCCTGTTGCGCACAGGGGAGGGTCAAATGCGCCGCTGTCGTGACGCGCGCGCGGGCGCGCACACCCGGCCCGCGGGATCCGGGGGCGTCAGCCCTGGACCTGCAACCGGCTCAGCTCCCGCCGCACATGGTCCAGCGCGCCCTCGCGCCGCCCGGGCACCCGCCCCCGCAACGCGGCGAGCGCCCCGCCCAGCTCCCGGGCCGGCCCGGCGTCACGGACCTGCCCCCACTGGTGGTGGGCCCGGTCGACGGCCGCCTCCACCGCCGGCGCCTGTGGCCGCTGGCCGGCGCCCAGCCGGGCCTCGGCCACCGTCAGCCAGGCCCGGCAGCTGCCTGCACCGGGTCCCCGCGAACATCGCAAGGTCGGCGCGGACCTCCGTCCAGTGCAGCGCGTCCTCGGAGGCGGGCCCGTGGGCGTGAGCGGCGGCCCGCTCGTGCCGGGCGGCGAGCGTCGGCGTCCGCGTGCCGCCCGGACTGCACGGCGGCGGCGATGACGGCGTGCGGGTCGCCCGCCTCCGGCCCCGGCGCGGTCAGCACCGGGTCCGCGCCGGCCGCCGCGCCACTGCCCGCGGCATCGGCGCGCGGCGCGGGTCAGCGCCTGCTGATGGAGCTGGTCAGGTGGCGGCCGGTGCCCGCTGCGCAGGATCGTCGCGACGGCCCGCATGTGCGACGGTGCCGCCACCGTCCGTCTGGCGGGCGGCGGCGCGATGCGACCGTAAACGGCGTTGTTGCGCCCGCAGTCCAGCGGGCTGGCCCGCAGCCACTGCCAGGTCTCCTGGTCGGCGTGCAGGTCGAGCAGCAGCGTCGTCGCGCCGCTCCGGGCGCAGCCGCAGCTCCTCGCGGATCCAGTGCCAGGGCAGGGCGGTGTAGCGGACGGTCGCCGGTGTCGTACAGGCCAGCGCCAGGTGCGGCAGGCGCTGGCGCCGGTCCAGCTGAGCTGGCCGGCGACGTAGACGGTGAGTGGTCCGGGGGCCGCGCCGCGGCGGCGCAGCCGGGTGAGGACGGCCTGCGGCTCCAGCGGGTCGGCGAGCTCGACGACGTTCGCGGTGTCGGTGCCGGAGAGCACGGCGGGCGGCACGGCCGCGAGCACGGGAAGCACGGAGGCGGCGTCCACCAGGCACCCCCTGCCCACGGGCGACGCCGCGAGCAGCAGCACGGTTCCGGGCATGTCCCCTCCCCCTGTCGATCACGTACGGCAGCACCGTAACCGCTGCGGCTGCAAAGCGGGGCACCTGAGCCCTGTCTAGGGCCACTCCAGCGGCCGGCCGGTCCGCCGTACCGCGAAGACCGTGGTGTCGTCGGTCAGCCGTCCCCGGCAGTGCCGCAGCGTGCCGTCCCGGACGAGCGCCACCAGCTTCGGCGGCGCCGCGTTCGACGGATCGGCGGCGACCGCGCGGACGACGTTCTCGGCGTGCCGGTAGAAGCACCCCTGAGCATCGCGGGCCTCGGTCACCCCGTCGGTGACCACGAGGAGCGTCTCGTCCGCGGCGAGGGCCAGCCGGCGCACCGACACCGACGGGCCGGACGTCAGGTCGCCCATGCCCAGCGGCAGCCCGCCGGCGTCCGCCAGGGGCCGCACGCCCTCGGGGCCGGCCGCCAGCGGGGTTCGTGGCCGAAGAAGACGGCGTCCACGGCGTCGGGCAGCTCCTCGAGAAGCCGATCAGGACGGCGGTGGCGAGGCGGTCGCCGTCCGACCGGCCGAGGGCCGCGGTGTGCGCGCGGTGGCGCCGCATGCGGGTCTCCAGACGCTCGGCGACCGTCGCGAGGTCCGGCTCGTGGTAGGCGACCTCACGGAAGGTGCCGAGCAGCGCGGCTGCCGCCTCCACCGCGCCCAGGCCCTTGCCCTGCACGTCGCCGACGAGGACGCGGGTGCCGTGCGGGCCGGGCTGGATGTCGTAGAAGTCGCCGCCGACGCGGGCCTCGGTGTCCGAGGAGAGGTAGACGGCGGCGTGGTCGAGGCCGCCGAAGCCCTCCGGGAGCGGACGCAGCACGGTGCGGCGGGTGGTCTCGGCGATGTCCTTCATGTGCAGCATGCGCTGCTCGCCGCCGACCCGGAGCGCGGCGGCCACCACGGAGATCGCTCCGCCGAGGGCGACGAGGACCAGGCCGGGCAGTCCGGTCTCCTCCCGGTGCTGCCGGACGGTGTCGGCGAACACGTAGACGACGGCGGCGACCACCGCGTACACGGCCGTGAACCGCACCCCGCAGATCGCGGCGGCGACGCCGAGCACGAGCACGGTCCAGGAGATGATCTCGAACGCGCCGGTCGTGACGTCGGCCGCGACGATGCCGCCGAGCAGCAGCAGCGGGATGAGCCAGGCCGCGCTGTGCCCGCGGACACTGAGCAGTTCGTGCCGGGACACGGCGTCGCCCCGGCCGGCGGCCTGGACGAGTCGGCCGAGCAGCCGCCACCGGCCGCGCACCGGCTCGCGGTCGCGACTCCACGGAGGCCCAGCGAAACACGTGCCCCGCGGCCCGCATCCTGACTTGCCGGTCGGCCGCCCAGGTGTGCCCTGGTAGACGGGGGGCGAGGCGAGGAGGTGCGCTATGGCTCACGCGGTACCGGCACGCGGAACATCCACCGGAACGTCCCCGGGACGGGCACGCGCGGCCGTACGACGACGCCCGATGTCTTCGGCGAGCGGGCCCGCAAGGTGGCGAAGTGGGCGGTGCCCGTCACGATCGGGCTGGTCTACGGCTACTGGGCCGCGTCCATCAACCGCCACGGCAACCCCATCACCGGCTGGAACCTGCTGTTCGGCTTCATGACCGTGCTCGCGTTCGTCGTGTCTTCGCCGTGGTCCGTGCGGTGGCCCGGCGGCTGCCGCGCGAAGGCCACGCGGTCCTGTGGGCCGCGTTCGCGGGCAGTGCGCTGGGGTTCCTGTACGCGCAGAGCGGCGTGGCCATGTTCACCTGCGTCGTCGTGTCCCTGCTGCTCGCGGCGGCGGTGTTCGCCACGTTGTTCTACCGCTACTACACCCACGAGGACGCGAAGGGTCACCAGGTCACCTGACGGACCGCACGTCCGGGAGGCCGGAGCGCCGGGACTGGCGGCCACTCGTCCGCGGCCCCTCCGACCCGGGCGGGGCGCCCGTTCGGCTCGTCGTGGAGGGCCATATGCAGTCACGCCGCTCGCCCGAGCCGCTGCCGGGGCCTTGCCTGGAAGGGTGCCCCACGTCACCGGAACGCCCTGTCGGCCGTCCTGATCGCCCTCGCCTGCCTGCTCGCGCCGTGCGGCACGCTGGCGGGCTGGGCGGTGCTCGGGCCGGCCGACACCGGCGGTACGTCGCCGCCATGTCGCCGCTCGCCGACGATCCGGACGTGCAGGGACGCGGTCGCCGACGCTGTGGGCGACACGGTGGGCGACGGGGTCGTGGACCAGGTCGCGGCCGGCCCCGTGAGCGGCACCGTGCGGCTCTTCGTGCGGGACGCGGCACGGTCCTTCACCCGGACCGAGGCCTTCCGCGAGGGCTGGGACGCGGCCAACCGCACCGTCCACGACGCCGTACTGCGTGCCCTGCGGGACGAACGGTCGCGCGGACGCGCGGTCACCGTCGACCTGGCCCCCGTCACCGCCCGCGTCAAGGACCGGCTCACCGACGACAACGTGCCGTTCGCGCGGCGCATCCCGGTCCGGCACACCGCGGTCACCGTGCTCCCGGCCCACGAGGTGGACCGGCTCAGGAAGGGCTACCACGTGCTCGACGTCGCCGCCTTGTGGCTGCCGCTCGCGGCCGTCGTCTTCGCGGTCACCGGCATCGCCGTCGCCGCCTGCCGCCGGCGCGCGGTCACGGCCGCCGGGATCGGCACCGCCCTCGGTGGGGCGCTGCTCGCCCTCGCCGTCGTGGTCGGCCGCCGGTTCACCGTCGCCGAACTCCCCGGCGCGGTGGACGGCGCGGTGGACGGACCGCCGCGGGCGCCGTCTACGACGCCCTCCACCGACACCCTGCGCACGGCCTCCTGGCTCCTGGTCGCCCTGGGCCTCACGGTCGCCCTGGCCTCCTGGCTCACGGGCCGGTACGGACATCTGCTGCGCCGGCGCCGGGCACCCGCGGGGCCACCGCCGACCCGGCACCGCCCCGGCGGACCCGGGCCCGGCTCTGAACCGCCCGGTCGGGAACCCGTCACCGGCTGGATCCGCGGGCGCCCGGCGGCGGGTAATACCTTGGCCGGGCT
This sequence comes from Streptomyces thinghirensis, assembly GCA_021502835.1. The sequence continues at coordinate 60,544 of JAKFGP010000034.1, read as the reverse complement.
TCCGACCTGAAGGCTAGGGTCACCGACCATGTCCAAGACGACGACCCTGTGGCGCCCCCACCGGCCCCGAGGAGCTGGCGCTGGTCGAGGCCTCCGACTGGACCGCCTGGCCGCCCCGCCTGCCCGAGCAGCCGATCTTCTACCCCGTGCTCAACGAGGACTACGCCGTCCGCATCGCCCGCGACTGGAACGTCCCCGCGTCCGGCTCGGGCTACGTCACGCGGTTCGAGGTCGACGCCGACTTCCTGGAGCGCTACCCCGGTACGCCGGGCCGGCGGCGAGACCATCCTGGAGCTGTGGGTTCCGGCGGAGGAGCTGGAGGAGTTCAACCGGCACATCGTGGGGCGCATCGAGGTGGTACGGGAATTCCACGTGGAGGTGTAGGGGGTGTCGTTTGGATCAGGCCGGCTCCGAGACACGGTGCCTTGCAACCGGGCCCGAGCGGGGGTCTGGTGCGTGCAGCTGCAAGGCGGAGGAGGGCGACGGGGCGGAGCCCTGGCAACCGACACAACGCCGCAGATGCGCGTGCCAGACCCCGCGACCCCGGCAGGATCCAAACGACACCCCCTAGAGCACCCGGTGCGCAACTTTCGGCCCCCGGCGTCCGTCTTAGACGGAGGATTCGGAGCATCGCACAGGAAGCCACCGCACCCGCGAGCGAAGGGCCGGGACTTGAACACGGACACCGACACGGCGACCGGCCAGTGGACGGACTCGCGGGAGCGGCCCGGCCGCCCGCCGCGCCGGACGGCGGTTCGGGGCCTGGTGCGCGGGACTGCTGTTCGCCGTGGTGAGCGTGGTCGTCGGCTGCCGCCTCGCCGACAGCGACGGCGTCACACCCGTACCGCAGCTGCTCGCCTTCCTGCCCTGGCTGCTCGTGCCGACGGGCGCCGGGCTGCTGCTGACGCTGCTCGCCCGGTGGTGGACCGGCGCGGTGTGGGGGTGGCGCTGCTCGGGCTGCTGGCGTGGTTCATCGAGCCGTACGGCAGGACGGGCGAACCCCGTCGGGCTGCCCGTCGCCGAGCTGCGGGTGCTGACCTCGAACGTCGAGTTCGGGCAGGGCACCGGCGAGCTGGTCTCCGCCGTGCGGCGCGAAGCCCGACATCGTGTTCGTACAGGAGTGCGAGTACACGTGCGACGCGGCGCTGCGGCGCGACCTCGCCGCCGACTACCCCCACCGGCGGGCCGTCGAGGGCGGCGGCTCCGAGGGGTCCGTCATCCTGAGCGCGTTCCCGCTGAAGGCCACCCCGGCGTCCCCGGCACCATGGGCATGCCCGGCGCCGTCGCCGACGTGCGCGGCAACCCCGTACGGCTCCAGCTCGCCCACCCGATGCCGCCGCTGCCGGACCAGGTCGGCCTGTGGCGCGAGGAGCTGGCGCACTGCGCGACGCCGCCGCCGATGCCGAGGGCAGCGGGGCCCCCCAGCATCCTCGCCGGCGACTTCAACGCCTCCCAGACCACGCCGCCTTCCGCCGCATCCTCGACACGGGGCTGCGCGACGCGGCCCGGCTGGCCGGGGCCGACCGGACGGCCACCTGGCCGGCCCGGACCGCCCCGGCGTTCGGCGTGCAGATCGACCACGTCCTGGTGTCGGAGGGACTTCACCGCACACCGCGCCCGGTTCCTGGACCTGGCCGACACCGACCACCGCGCACTGGTCGTCGACCTCACGCTGCACGAGGGCCGGCTGACACCGGCCCCGGACGACGCGGCGGGCGCTCGAGACGCCGATGTCGCGGCCGTCCGCGCGCCACACGGCGACGACCGCCGGACGCACGAGCGTCCGGGCCCGTCGGCCAGGTGCTGGCCGGCTCCTCCACGGAGGCGCCGTCGATCTCGCCCGGGTGCTGCACGGCGACCAGCACGCGCCGGTCCTGGATGAGCGGGCCGCAGGTCTCCGCGCCGTTCGGCACGGTCAGGAACTGCTTCAGCTCACCGCGCCGGTCGCCCTTGGTCGCGACGCCGAAGAGGCCGTCGTGGGTGCCGAGCGCGTTGCCGTCGGTGGACAGCCACAGGTTGCCGTGGTCGTCGAAGGCGACGTTGTCGGGGCAGGAGATCGGGCTGACCCGGTCCTTCGGGAAGCCCGCGAAGTACGTCGCCGGGTCCTCCGGGTCACCGGCGACGAGGAACAGCGACCAGGCGAAGGCGGTGGCGTCGGCCCGGTTCCAGCGCTCGGTCAGCTCCAGAACGTGGCCGTGCTTGTTGCTGTTGCGCGGGTTGGCCTCGTCGGGGCCGGCGTAACCGGCCTTGCCGCGGTTGGAGTTGTTGGTGAGCGCGACGTACACCTTGCCGGTCGTCGGCGAGGGCTCGATGTCCTCGGGCCGGTCCATCTTCGTCGCGCCGACCTTGTCACCGGCGAGCCGTGTGAAGACGCAGACCTCCTCGGCGCTCATGCCGTCGACGTGCGAGACGGCGCCGTCCTCGGTGGCGGTGACCAGGGGGATCCAGCGGCCACTGCCGTCGAACTCGCCGTCGCGCGGCAGCTTGCCCGTGCCGTCGATCTCGATCGCCGGGGAGTCGCCGCTGAGCTTGGCGACGTAGAGGTGCCCTCGTCGAGCAGCGACAGGTTGTGCTCGCGCGCCCAGCGGCTGTTGCCGTGCCGCATCCGCTTGCTGCCGACGAACTTGTAGAAGTAGTCGAACCGCTCGTCGTCGCCGGTGTAGACGACCGGGCGCCCGTCGTGGGTCAGCCGCACGGTCGCCGCCTCGTGCTTGAAGCGGCCGAGCAGCGTGTGCTTGCGCGGGGTGGACTCCGGGTCGTACGGGTCCAGTTCGACGACGTACCCGAAGCGGTGCACCTCGTTCGGCTCCCGGGCGACGTCGAAGCGCTTGTCGAACCGCTCCCACTTGCGCTCGGTGGCGCCGGTGCCGATCCCATTACCGCTTGTCCGTAGCCCGGCTGCTGTTGGCGAAGTACTGGTTGAAGTTCTCCTCGCCGTGCAGCGTCGTGCCCCACGGAGTGGTGCCGCCGGAGCAGTTGTTGAGGGTGCCGAGCACCTTCCGGCCGGACCGGTCGGCGGAGGTCTTCACCAGGTCGGAACCGGCGGCCGGGCCGGTCAGCCGGAACTCGGTGGTCGCGGTGACCCGCCGGTTCAGGCGGTGCCGCGTGACGGGCGTCAGCTTCCCGCTCCCGCGCTCCTCCTCCACCACCACGGCGGACAGACCGTGCGCGGCCCAGGCGATCTCGACCTGCTCACGGGTCGGGTTGTCGGGGTCGTAGCCGCGGAACATGAGCACCTCGTCGGTGTACTCGTGGTTGGCGACGAGGACCTGCCGGCCGTGCTCACCGCGCAGCGGCAGCAGCGCGAGGAAGTCGTTGTTGTACCCGAACTGCCCCGCCTGCGCCTCGGCGGTCTGCTTCTCCCGGGTCGAAGGCGGGCGCCCCGCGCAGAAATGGGTTCACCCCAACGGATCAGACGTCCTGCCGGTAACCCTCCGGGACGGTGACGACGTCGTCGGTGTTGGGCGCGACGGGCGTGAACCGCAGCCCGCGCGCGCCCGCGATTTCGACGGTTTCCCGTGCCCGCCCCCGTGTCCCCTCCCCGGCCACCGGCGCGGCCTGCGCCGACGGCGCCCCGGCCACACCCACGGCCCGGCACCCCGCCGGCGGCGGCGGCGACGGCCGCGACACGCAATCATGGAACGGCGGCTGAGCGCACCGGCGATCACGTCGCCGACGTACTCGTTGGAGCTGGTGTTGGGCACCTCGTGGAAGCAGGCGTCACCACACCGGAAACGGCAGGTCATGGCGGACCGGCCGCCGGGATGCACGAACCGGACGGTGTTCCGATCAACGGCAGCAGCTTGCGCACTGTGTTCTCCCTTGAGAATCCCTGGACGCCCTTGGTATCAGCGCGACCGTAGGCGCACACACGTGCGGGAGACGGGCGCCGCGGTGAACGGCAGGTGAACCCCCGGAAGCGGGGAGGAATTGCCGCGGCGGCTCGATCCCACCTTGACGCGCCAGGGGTTTCATGGCAGACCCTGCACAAGATCACAATCCAGGGCCGCTAACCTTACGTGTCCGTCCTGGCCAGGGATTGACGGGCATCAACTCACGCGAAGGGTTGCGCACATGGGCATTCTCACCTCTCTGCGGAACGTGTTCGGCCGGTCACGCAAAGAACGGGCCGCCCAGGCGGAGGGTGTGACGCAGGAGACGGCACCGCCGGCCACCGCGCCGGAGCCGAAGCTCCCCGTCCCAGCCCACCGCGCCCCCGGAGCCGACCGAGCTCCCGGACCAGGCGAGGCCACCGACCCCACCCCGAAGCCGGCGACCCAGGTCCCCGAGCCCCGCACGGAGACCTCGACCTCCTCCGACGAGCACGAACTCGTCAAGGCCGCCTTCGCCAACATCACGGTCCCGAAGCCGACGGATTCCCCGGACGAGCTCACGGCCGGCCAGCCCCCGGCCACCCCCGAGCCGGAGGCGAAGACGGAGGCGAAGACGGAGCCCGAGCCCATGCCGGAGGACGAGCCGGAGGCGAAGGCTGAACCGGAGGCGAAGGCGGAACCGGAACCGGAGCCGGAACCCGCGGCCGCCGACGGCGAGCAGACCCCACAGGGGCCACCCGCACCCGACGACGAAACCAGCACGGGCGGTGCGGGTGGGAACACAGGGGCCGAAGGCAAAGCCGAGGCCGAGCCGACCCCCGCGCCGCAGGCACCCGCACCCGCACCCACACCCACCGAGCCCGCAAAACCGGCGACCCCCGCCGCCCACCTCCGCTCCCGCGCCCCCGGCCTCGCCACCGCCTACAAGGCCGCCGGCACCGCCCTCAAGAAGCACGACCTCACCGGCACCCGCGCCAGCGTCCCTCGTACTCGACCGCTCCGCCTCCATGCGCCCGTACTACAAGGACGGTTCCGCCCAGGCCCTCGCCGAGCAGACCCTCGCGCTCGCCGCGCACCTGGACCCCGAGGCGACGGTCCACGTCGTTCTTCTCCACGGAGGTGGACGGCACCGGCGAGCTGACCCTCACCGACCACGAGAACAAGATCGACGAGCTGCACGCGGCGCTCGGCCGCATGGGCCGCACCAGCTACCACGCCGCCGTGGAAGCCGTCCTCGCCCACCACGCCAAGGAAGAGCCCCCGGCACCCCCGCCCTGGTGGTCTTCCAGACCGACGGCGCCCCCGACGCCAAGACCCCGGCCACCCAATCCCTCCACCAAGGCGGCGGCCGACCACCCGAACGTCCACTTCTCCTTCGTCGCCTTCGGTGACCCGGAGAACGTCGGCCTTCGACTACCTCCGCAAGCTCAAGACGGGCAACGCGTCCACTTCCTCGCCGGCGAGACCCCCAAGGAACTCACCGACAAGGAGCTCTACGAGGGCGTACTGGCCACCTGGCGCCCGTAGGTCACCGGGCACCGGAACCGCCCGACGGGGGGCGGACAGGGGGACCGCCCCTGTCCGCCCCCGAAACGCGTGTGAGTCGATCTCCATCCGACCAGTAGGATTTCGACCATGGCGGCCACTGGAAACGAGAAGCAGGGGGCGAAGGCGTTCTACGTCTCGACCCCCCATCTACTACGTCAACGACGCTCCTCACCTGGGCCACGCCCATACGACCGTCGCAGGCGACGTGCTCACCCGCTGGCACCGCCAGCGGGGGCGAAAGGTGTGGTACCTCACCGGCACGGACGAGCACGGTCAGAAGATCATGCGCACGGCCGAGGCGAACGGGGTCACCCCGCAGGCCTGGGCCGACAAGCTCGTCACCGAGGCCTGGAAGCCCTGTGGGAGCACCTCGACATCGCGAACGACGACTTCATCCGCACCACGCAGAAGCGGCACACCGACCGCGTCCAGGAGTTCGTGCAGGACCTGTACGACAAGGACGAGATCTACAAGGGCGGCTACGAGGGCCCGTACTGCGTGGGCTGCGAGGGGTGCAAAGCTCCCCGGTGAGCTGCTCGACGGCGAGGGGCGAGTACGCGGGCCAGAAGCTGTGCCCGATCCACAAGAAGCCGGTGGAGATCCTCAGCGAGGAGAACTACTTCTTCAAGCTGAGCGAGTACAGCGAGAAGCTGCTCGCCCACTACGAGGCCAACCCGGGCTTCATCCAGCCCGAGTCCGCGCGCAACGAGGTCGTGAACTTCGTCCGCCAGGGCCTGCAGGACCTCTCCATCTCCCGCTCGACCTTCGACTGGGGCGTGCCGGTCCCCTGGGACGACAAGCACGTCATCTACGTGTGGATCGACGCCCTGCTGAACTACGCCACGGCGGTCGGCTACAACGAGAACCCGGAGAAGTTCGAGTCGACGTTCCCCGCCGACGTGCACCTGGTCGGGCAAGGACATCCTCCGCTTCCACGCGATCATCTGGCCGGCGATGCTGATGGCCCAGGGCCTCCCGCTGCCCGGGAAGATCGCCGCGAACGGCTGGTTGATGGTCGGCGGCGAGAAGATGAGCAAGTCCAACCTGACCGGCATCAAGCCGCAGGACCTCACCTCGCACTTCGGCGTGGACGCGTACCGCTGGTACTTCCTGCGCGCGATCGCGTTCGGCCAGGACGGCTCGTTCTCCTGGGAGGACTTCTCCGCCCGCTACACCAGCGAGCTGGCCAACGACTACGGCAACCTCGCCTCCGCGTCGCGGCCATAGTCGGCAAGTACTTCGGCGGCGAGCTGCCGGCCTCCGAGGCCGACGGGGACGCGGAGAAGGCGATCCACGACGGCCTGGCCAAGGCCGTCACGGAGGCCGACCGGAAGATCGGCGAGGAGCTGGACTTCCAGGGCGGCATCCTGGCCGTCTTCGACTTCGTGAAGCAGGTCAACGGCTACATCACCGAGCAGGAGCCCTGGAAGGTCGCCAAGGACACGTCCGACGAGGGCAAGGCGCGCCTCGCGACGATCCTCTACACGGCCGCGGAGTCCCTCCGCGCGGTGGCGGTCCTCCTGAACCCGATCATGCCGGACACTTCCCAGAAGCTCTGGGACTCGCTCGGCGCCGAGGCGTCCCTCGGCGGCCTCGCGGGCCAGAGGTCCAGGAGGCGGGCGACTGGGGGCCGGCTGCCGGCCGGTTCGACGGTCACCAAGGGCGCGGTGCTCTTCCCCCGTCTCGAGGAGAAGCCGACCGCGTAACGCGCTCGCTACAGCACGGGGCCCAGGAGGGGCAGACCTTCTCCCGGGCCCCGCGCTTTGCGAGGATCGGACGAGCAGCCAGCTCACGTGGGGGGACCAGCCATGGCACTGTTCGGCAACGCACACAGCATCGACCCGGCCCAGGCGCAGCAGGAGTACGCGCGCCTGCTCGGCCACGGCGAGCAGATCCACGCGGCGTATCTGCTGATCCGCGACACCATCCTGTTCACCGACCGGCGGCTGATCCTGGTCGACAAGCAGGGCATCACCGGCAAGAAGACGGAGTACCACTCGATCCCGTACCGCAGCATCACGCACTTCGCGGTCGAGACGGCCGGCACCTTCGACCTCGACGCCGAGCTGAAGATCTGGCTCTCCGGCTCCCCGGCCCCCATCCAGAAGACCTTCACCAAGGGCGTCGACATCTACGAGGTCCAGGCGATCCTGACCCAGTTCGTGGCCCGGTAGGTCCGTCACGGAACACACAGGGGCCCGGCATCGGTGACGATGCCGGGCCCCTGTGTACGTACCGCCTACTTCGGCTGCGGCTTGCGCACCGTCAGGTGCAGCTCCCTCAGCCGGGTCTCGTCCAGCTCGGTCGGCGCGCCCATCATCAGGTCCTGGGCGTTGCCGTTGAGCAGGAAGGCGATCGTCTCGCGGATGTTGGGCTCGTCGGCGAGCAGCATGACGATGCGGTCGACGCCCGGGGCAATGCCACCGTGCGGCGGGGCGCCGAAGCGGAGCGCGCGCAGCATGCCGGCGAACTCGCGCTCGACGGTCTCGGCGTCGTAGCCGGCGATCGCGAGGCCTTGAGCATGATGTCCGGCTCGTGGTTCCGGATCGCGCCGGAGGACAGCTCGACGCCGTTGCAGACGATGTCGTACTGCCAGGCCAGGATGTCCAGCGGGTCCTGGTTCTCCAGGGCGTCCATGCCGCCCTGCGGCATGGAGAACGGGTTGTGGGAGAAGTCGATCTTCCCCGTCTCCTCGTCCTTCTCGTACATCGGGAAGTCGACGATCCAGCAGAACCGGAAGACGTTCTCCTCGAAGTGCCCGGCGCGCTTGGCGGCCTCGACCCGCACCGCGCCCATGATCTTGGAGACCTCGTCGAACTCGCCCGCGCCGAAGAACACCGCGTGGCCGGGGGCCAGGGAGAGCCGCTTGGTCAGCTCGGCGACGTTCTCCTCGGTGAGGAACTTCGCGATCGGACCGGTCAGCGTGCCGTCCTCGCCGACGCGCACCCAGGCCAGCCCTTGGCACCCTGCGAGACGGCGTAGTCGCCGAGCTGGTCGAAGAACTTGCGGGGCTGGCCCGAGACGTCCGGCACCGGCAGTGCGCGGACGTGCTTGCCGGCGAAGGCCTTGAACTCCGAGCCCGCGAAGATGTCGGTGATGTCGACGAGCTCCAGCTTGGCGCGCAGGTCCGGCTTGTCGGAGCCGTACTTCAGCATCGCCTCGCGGAACGGGATCCGCGGGAAGGGAGAGGTGACCTCGCGGCCGCCGCCGAACTCGGTGAACAGCTCCGTCATCAGCCGCTCGACCGGCTGGAAGACGTCCTCCTGCTCGACGAAGCTCATCTCGACGTCGAGCTGGTAGAACTCGCCCGGCGAGCGGTCGGCGCGGGCGTCCTCGTCGCGGAAGCAGGGCGCGATCTGGAAGTACCGGTCGAAGCCGGAGATCATCAGCAGCTGCTTGAACTGCTGCGGCGCCTGCGGCAGGGCGTAGAAGCGGCCCGCGTGCAGACGGGAGGGCACGACGAAGTCGCGGGCGCCCTCGGGGAGGTGGCGGTGAGGATGGGCGTCGCCATCTCGTTGAAGCCGAGGGCCACCATCTTGTGACGGATCGCCGAGATGACCGCCGTGCGCATCATGATGTTGCGGTGCATGCGCTCGCGGCGCAGGTCCAGGAAGCGGTACTCCAGGCGCCGCTCCTCGTTGACCCCGTCCTCGGTGTTGATGGTGAAGGGCAGCGGCTGGGCGGCGCCGAGCAGCTCGACCTCGCCCACCTCGACCTCGACCTCACCGGTGGGCAGGTCGGGGTTGATGTTGTCGGCGCCCCGGGAGACGACCTTGCCGTCGACACGAACGGTCGACTCCTTGGTCAGTTTGTCCAGCGCCTCGTAGGCCTCGGTGCCCGGACGGGCGACGAGCTGCGTGATGCCGTAGTGATCGCGCAGATCGATGAAGAGGATGCCGCCCAGGTCGCGCCGATTGTGCAGCCACCACTCAGTCGGACGTCGGTGCCGACGTCAGAGGAGCGGGCTCGCCGCAGGTGTGGGACCTGTACCGATGCATCGTCGTTCATCCAGCCTTCGTGGATCGGGGATGGTGTTCCGCGTTTCGCTGAAACAACCCCAGCGTGAAACAACCCCCAGCGTACCGGCCGGGCACAGCTGTCCTCCTCCCTATTGACGCGGCGCGGGCCTGGGGGCGACCGGTGGCAGTCTCCGATCACCTCTTCCTACAGTGGATGAATGCGCACTGGTGAGCCCCTGCCCGAGGTGGGGGACGTCCTTGCCGCTCTCGCGACCGGTCTGTGGCACTGGGACACCGCCACGGGAGAGGTCACGGTCGACGCGGAGGCGGCCCGCCTGCTCGGGCTGCCGCGGAACGGGCGAGCCTCACCGAGGCCCAGGTGCGGGCCCGGCTGCATCCGGTGGACTGGAACGAGATCACCGGGGTGGTCCAGCTCGCCGTCGTCGAGGGCACCCTCGCCGAGGTCCGGATCCGGATCATGGACGAGCTGGGCCACATCGTCCGGATCGTCCGCAGCCGCTCCAAGCCGTCCTTCGACCCCGTACGCAAGGCCTACGAGCTGACCGGCACCCTCCAGGAGGTCGCCGAGCCTACGCCGGGCACACCCGCCGGGCGCAGCGCGGTCACCGGTGACTGGCGCCGCTCCCGGGAGGCGTTCCTCCTGGACGCGGGCCGGGCACTGGCCGAGGCACGGTCCACCGAGGAGGTGCTGCGGGTCGCGGCGGGGTTGTCGATGCCGGGATTCTCCCCGGACGGGCTCGCGGTCTTCGGGGTCTCCGGCGACCGCCTGACGGTCATCGGCCACCACGGACAGCCGCAGAACGACATGAACCCGTTCGTGAACATGCCGCTGGACACGGACTACCCGGCCGCCGAGGCGGTCCGCACCGGTCGCGCCGTCTATCTCTCCTCCCCGAGCGGTACCGGTCCCGCTACCCCCTCACCTGGCCGCTCGTCGAGCGCTTCGGCCGCCGTTCCTGGGCCTTCCTGCCGCTGACCGTGGCGGGCCGCCCGATGGGCGCCTGGATGGCGGCCTTCGCCTACCCGGTCGCGTTCACACCGGACGAACGGTCGGTGCTGACCACCGTGGCGAGGATGCTGGCGCAGGCCCTGACCCGGGCCGGCGCCGCCGAGACCCAGCGGGAGCTGACCGACGGGCTGCAGCGCACCATGCTGCCCGTGCTGGGCCCGGAGATCCCTGGCATGAGCGTCGCCGCCCGCTACGTCCCCACCGGCGGCGGCCTCCAGGTCGGCGGCGACTGGTACGACATGATCGAGTTGCCCGGGGGACGCTTCGCCCTGGTCATCGGCGACGTCCAGGGACACGACGTACGCGCGGCCGGACTGATGGGCCAGCTGCGCATCGCCCTGCGCGCCTACGCCGCCGAGGGCCACCGTCCCGACGCGGTGCTCTCCCGCGCCTCCCACTTCTTCCACGGTCTCGCCCAGTCCGGCGACGACCCCGGGGACATGCGCTTCGCGACCTGCTACTACGCCGAGGTCGACCCCGCGACCGGCACGGTGGAGAGCGCCCGCGCCGGGCATCTGGACCCGGTCGTGCGCATGGCGGACGGGACGGCGCTGATCCTCGCCACGGCGGGCGGACTGCCCCTCGGCATCGACCCGGACTCCGACTACCCGACCACGCGGCTCGCCCTGGAACCCGGGGGACACCCTGATGCTGTGCACGGACGGCCTGGTGGAGACCGGCGGCCACGATCTGCAGACCGGCTGGCACCGCCTCCGCGTGATCCTGGAGGAGCACGACGGGGGCCTGGAGGAGCTGGCCGACGCACTGGTCCAGGCCGTGCACGGGCCCTCCTCGCACCACACCACCGGCCCGCTGGCCGACCGGCGGGAGGACGACATCGCCCTGTTGCTGCTGTGCCGGCAGGGCGAGGGGCGCGGCTGCGGCGACAGCACCGTGGCCAGGCCCTCGGTGCGCCGCACCATGCTGACGGTCGCGCAGGCCGAGCCCGCGCGGATCGCCACCGCCCGGCAGCATCTGCGCGACCTGCTGCACGACTGGCCGAACGAGGAGCAGCGGGACGCCGCGGTGCTCCTGCTCTCCGAGATGCTCACCAACGTCCTGGTGCACACCGACGCCGACGCCCTGCTGGTCGCCGAGGTCGTCGGCGAGCCGGGCGAGCGGCTGATCCGGGTGGAGGTCACCGACAGCGGTGACGACCTGCCGCACAAGCGCCGGCCGGGGGAGATGGCGTCCTCCGGACGCGGTCTGATGCTGATCGAGCTGCTCGCGGACGCGTGGAGTGTCGCCCCGCGCGGCGAGGGCAAGAGCATCTGGTACGAGGTCTACGAGTCCGCGGGGCCGGATGGCGGCCCCGAAGACGGCCGCGGCCCGCCGGCGACCCCGATGCCGCGTAACGCGCCCGGAGTTCGTGGACGACCCCGAACGCCGCCGCGGTGAGGGGACGGCCAGGAGCATCCCCAGGATGCCCGCCACCGACGCCCCCGCGGTGAGCGCCAGCAGCACGATCGCCGGGTGCATCTGCACGGTCCGGCTCTGGATCACCGGCTGGAGCACGTGTCCCTCCAGCACCTGCACGGCCAGGACCACCCCGAGGGCCCACAGCGCGATGACGAACCCCCGGTCGGCGAGCGCGACCAGCACGGCGACGGCTCCGGAGATGAACGCGCCGAGGTAGGGGATGTAGGCGCCGACGAAGACCAGCGCGCCGAGCCCGACGGCACCGGGGACGCGCAGGACGAGCAGCCCGACGGTGATGCAGACCGCGTCGATGAGCGCGATGAGGGTGGTGCCCCGCATGAAGCCCTCGACGGCACCGAAGGCCCGCCGGGACATCGCCTCGACCATGTCGGCGCCGCCGGGCGGGGCGATGGCCCGCACCGTCGCCGACGGCCCGGTCGGGTCGCGCAGGAAGAAGAAGACGAGCAGCAGGGCGAGCACGGCCATGGCGAGCATCTCGCCGACGACGCTGATCCCGGTGACCACCCCCGAGGCTGCCGTGCCGCCGAACTTGCCCAGCAGCTCACGCGCGTTGGACGCCATGTCCTCCAGCGAGGTCCCGGCCGCCCCGAAGTGGTCGGCGATGTCCTTGGCCGCGTCCCGGAGCGAGGCGATGATCTGGTCGCCGGTCTCGATGAGCGCGGACACCACGATGTACACGGCCCCGCCGACCACGGCGACGACGGCGACACAGGTGAGCCCCGCGGCCAGCGTACCGCTGCACGTGCGCCTTCACCAGCCACCGGTGCAGCGGCCTGAGCAGGGCGGTGCCCAGCAGCGCGAGCAGCGCCGGCGTCACCGCGGTGCGGAACTCCGACGCAGAGCCGGATCGCGACGTAGACGACACCGCTGGCGAGCAGGATGACGGCGCACCAGGCGGCGAACCGACGGACCGGACCGGGAAGCAGCTGCACGCCCCCAGCCGATCACGCACCGGGCGGGCTGTCCTGCGCGGACGGCCCGCCCAGGTGACAGGACGTCAGCGTGACACCTCGTCAGCCCGGGACCGCCGTTCGTACACGATCAGGCGCCGACCGCGGACCTCCTCGTCCGCCACGACGGTGAAGTACTCCTCCAGTACCTCGGCCTTCGCCGTACGAAGACGACCGCGACGGTGACCACCGCGGTACGAGCCACCACGACGCCCTCCGGAACCACGGCCCGACGGCCCTCACCGCCGCGCTCAGCCCCGCTCCGACCAGCAGTGCCAGGCTGGCGCACGGAGCCGATCCGGCGCTCCGGGAGGATCACGGCACCGGCCGCTCCCCCTGGACTGGGCGAACGACGGGCCGCACCCCGAGACCGCCGCCGTCCTGATCGCGGCGGGGGAGCGCCCCGCACGTCGGCCGGGTAGCCGCCGCCCCGCCACGCGCGCGAGAGCCACGACCGGTGCCGGTCGTGGCTCTCGCGCGCTTGGTCCTGGACGGCCTACAGGCCGCCCTCGGTCATCCCGTGCACCGCCGGGACCGTGCCCAGGCGGCCCTTCTGGAAGTCGTCGAAGGCCTGCTGGAGTTCCTCACGGGTGTTCGTGACGAACGGCCCGTAGTGCGCCATCGGCTCCCGGATCGGCTGCCCGCCGAGCAGCACGACCTCCAGGTCGGGGGTGTGCGAGTCCTGCTTCTCGTCCGCGCGGACGGTCAGCGAGCCGCCGGCCCCCGAAGACGGCCGTCTGCCCCAGGTGGACCGGCCGCCGCTCGGCGCCCACCGACCCGCGGCCGGCCAGCACGTACGCCAGGCCGTTGAAGTCCTCCCGCCAGGGCAGGGTGACCTCGGCGCCGGGCGCGAGCGTCGCGTGGACCATCGTGATCGGCGTGTGCGTGATGCCGGGGCCCTCGTGGCCGTCCAGCTCACCGGCGATGACGGCGCATCAGCGCGCCGCCGTCCGGGGAGGTGAGCAGCTGGACGGAGCCGCTGCGGATGTCCCGGTACCTGGGGGCCATCATCTTGTCCCTGGCCGGGAGGTTCACCCACAGCTGGAGCCCGTGGAAGAGCCCGCCCGACATGACCAGCTGCTTCCGGCGGCGCCTCGATGTGCAGCAGACCGGAGCCCGCCGTCATCCACTGGGTGTCGCCGTTGGTGATGGCCGCCGCCACCGTTGGAGTCCTGGTGGTCGAAGACCCCGTCGATGATGTAGGTGACGGTCTCGAAGCCGCGGTGCGGGTGCCAGGGCGTGCCTTTGGGCTCGCCGGGCGCGTACTCCACCTCACCCATCTGGTCCATCATGATGAACGGGTCGAGATGGCGGTAGTTGATCCCGGCGAACGCGGCGAACCGGGAAGCCCTCGCCCTCGAAACCGCCGGGCGCGGTCGTGACGGTGAGCACGGGACGTGCGACGGCGTCGGCGGGTGCGGATACGCGGGGCAGCGTCAACGGGTTCTCGACGGTCACTGCAGGCATGTCGGTACCTCCTCGGGTACGCCCACTTTAGTTGAGCGTTGAACTTCTTGCCACCTCAAACCAGAAAGCCGGAGGGCATTCCCTCGGGCTCGCGGTGGCGGCAACGGTCAGCCGTACATCCGACGCATGGCGAAATCGACCATCTGTTCGACGGCTTTCGCGTCGAAGACCATCCGGTGCTCGCCCTCCATGTCCAGTACGAAGCCGTAGCCGGTCGGCAGGAGGTCGATCACCTCCGCGCCGGTGATCACGAAGTACTTGGACTCCTTGCCCGCGTACCGGCGCAGCTCCTTGAGCCCGGTGAACATGGGGATCACCGGCTGCTGGGTGTTGTGCAGCGCGAGGAAGCCGGGGTTGTCACCGCGCGGGCAGTAGACCTTCGAGGTCGCGAAGATCTGCTGGAAGTCCTCGGCGGACATCTGGCCGGTGGTGAAGGCGCGCACCGCGTCCGCGAGCGAGGGCGGGGACGGCTCGGGGTACAGCGGCGGCTGCTGCCCGTATCCGCCGGACATCGGCTGCTGCGGCGGGGCGTACTGCTGCTGCTGTTGGCCCGCGGTCTGGTCGTAGCCGTACATGCCGCAAAGAGTAGCGAGTGACGGGTCACAGATGACCGGCTCGGGGTTGCTTCTTATTACCGACGGGTAGCATCATCGTAGCTACTGCTTGGTACGCGCAGTCGGTATGTGTACAGATGCGAGGATTCAGTGCCTCGCCGATCTCTCCAACGGAGCCGTCGCCATGGGGCACTACAAGCCGAATCTCCGGGACATCGAGTTCAACCTCTTCGAGGTGCTCGGCCGTGACAAGGTGTACGGCACCGGCCCGTCTGCGGAGATGGACACGGACACCGCCAAGAGCGTCCTGGAGGAGCTGACCCGCCTCTCGGAGAACGAGCTGGCCGAGTCCTTCGCCGACGCCGACCGCAACCCGCCGGTCTTCGACCCGGAGACCAACACCGCGCCGGTCCCGGCGTCCTTCAAGAAGAGCTACCAGGCCTTCATGGACTCCGAGTACTGGCGCCTGGGCCTGCCCGAGGAGATCGGCGGCACCACCTCGCCGCGCTCCCTGATCTGGGCCTACGCGGAGCTGATCCTCGGCGCCAACCCGGCCGTGTGGATGTACTCCTCCGGCCCCGCCTTCGCGGGCATCCTCTTCGAGGAGGGCAACGAGGCGCAGAAGCACATCGCGTCCTTCGCCGTCGAGAAGCAGTGGGGCTCCACCATGGTCCTCACCGAGCCGGACGCCGGCTCGGACGTCGGCGCCGGCCGCACCAAGGCGGTCCAGCAGGAGGACGGCTCCTGGCACATCGAGGGCGTCAAGCGCTTCATCACGTCCGGCGAGCACGACATGTCGGAGAACATCCTCCACTACGTCCTCGCCCGCCCGGAGGGCGCCGGCCCCGGCACCAAGGGCCTGTCCCTCTTCCTCGTCCCGAAGTACGAGTTCGACTTCGAGACCGGCGAGCTGGGCGAGCGCAACGGCGTCTACGCCACCAACGTCGAGCACAAGATGGGCCTGAAGGCCTCCAATACCTGCGAGATGACCTTCGGCGACCGCCACCCCGCCAAGGGCTGGCTGATCGGCGACAAGCACGACGGCATCCGCCAGATGTTCCGCATCATCGAGTTCGCCCGCATGATGGTCGGCACGAAGGCGATCTCCACCCTCTCCACGGGCTACCTCAACGCCCTGGAGTACGCCAAGGAGCGCGTCCAGGGCCCCGACCTGGCCAACTTCATGGACAAGTCGGCGCCCAAGGTCACCATCACGCACCACCCGGACGTCCGCCGCTCCTCATGACGCAGAAGGCGTACGCCGAGGGCATGCGCGCCCTGGTGATGTACACCGCCTCCGTCCAGGACGAGATCCAGGTCAAGGAGGCGAACGGCGAGGACGCCGCCACCGAGCACGCACTCAACGACCTGCTCCTGCCGATCGTGAAGGGCTACGGCTCGGAGAAGGCCTACGAGCAGCTCGCCCAGTCGCTCCAGACCTTCGGCGGCTCCGGGTTCCTCCAGGAGTACCCGATCGAGCAGTACATCCGCGACGCCAAGATCGACACCCTGTACGAGGGCACCACGGCGATCCAGGGCCAGGACTACTTCTTCCGGAAGATCGTCCGCAACCAGGGCGCCGCGCTGAACTCGCTCGCCGAGGACATCAGAAGTTCCTCGCCCTCGGCACCGGCGGCGAGGAGCTGTCCGGCGCCCGCGAGCACCTGGCCAAGGCCGCCGTCGAGCTGGAGGCCATCGTCGGCCTGATGCTCACCGACCTCGCCGCCACCGAGCAGGACGTCAAGAACATCTACAAGGTGGGTCTCAACACCACCCGCCTCCTCCTCGCCTCCGGTGACGTGATCGTCGGCTACCTGCTCCTCAAGGGCGCCGCCATCGCCGCCGAGAAGCTGCCGACCGCGTCCGCCAAGGACAAGGCGTTCTACACCGGCAAGATCGCGGCGGCGAAGTTCTTCGCGGCCAACGTCCTGCCCGGCGTCACCATGGCCCGCAAGGTCGCCCAGGGTGTCGAGCTGGACCTGATGGAGCTGGACGAGGCGGCCTTCTAGGACCCGTCCGCCCCCCTCCACCAATTCCACACAGCCTGACGAGGGGTCCGCTCCCGCTCCACGGGAAGCGGGCCCTCGCACGTCGTTAAGGTGAACCCCATGAGCGCACCCTCCCGCTTCGACCGCGGCCACACCGACGACCTCATGTCCTTCCTCGCGGCCGGCCCCACGCCGTACCACGCGGTGGCAACCGCCGCCGAGCGGCTCGAGAAGGCCGGTTTCCGGCAGGTCGCGGAGACGGACGCCTGGGAGGGGACCTCCGGCGGCAAGTACGTGCTGCGCGGCGGCGCGATCGTGGCCTGGTACGTCCCCGAAGGCGCGGCCCCGCACACCCCCTTCCGCATCGTCGGCGCGCACACCGACTCCCCAACCTGCGCGTGAAGCCCCGCCCGGACACCGGGGCGCACGGCTGGCGCCAGGTCGCCGTGGAGATCTACGGCGGCCCCCTGATGAACTCCTGGCTCGACCGCGACCTGGGCCTGGCCGGCCGGCTCACGCTGCGCGACGGCTCGACCCGCCTGGTCAACATCGCCCGCCCGCTGCTCCGCGTTCCGCAACTCGCCATCCACATGGACCGCAACGTGTCCGCGGAGGGCCTCAAGCTCGACAAGCAGCGCCACCTCCAGCCCGTCTGGGGCCTGGGCGACACCGTCCGCGACGGCGACCTGATCGCCTTCCTGGAGGAGGAGGCGGGTCTCGCCCGCGGCGAGGTCACCGGCTGGGACCTGATGACCCACTCGGTAGAGCCCCCGGCCTACCTGGGCCGCGACAAGGACCTGGTGGCCGGCCCCCGCATGGACAACCTCCTGTCCGTGCACGCCGGCGTGGCCGCCCTGGCCGCGGTCGCGACCTCCGGCGCGGACCTGCCGTACATCCCGGTCCTCGCCGCCTTCGACCACGAGGAGACCGGCTCCCAGTCGGACACCGGCGCCGACGGCCCGCTCCTCGGCAGCGTGCTGGAGCGCTCGGTGTTCGCGCGGGGCGGCAGTTACGAGGACCGGGCGCGCGCCTTCGCCGGCACGGTCTGCCTGTCCTCCGACACCGGCCACGCCGTGCACCCCAACTACGCGGAGCGGCACGACCCGACGCACCAGCCGCGCGTCAACGGCGGCCCCATCCTCAAGGTCAACGTCAACAACCGCTACGCCACGGACGGTTCGGGCCGCGCCGTGTTCGCCGCCGCCTGCGAGAAGGCGAACGTCCCCTTCCAGACGTTCGTCTCCAACAACTCCATGCCGTGCGGCACGACCATCGGCCCCATCACCGCGGCCCGGCACGGCATCAGCACCGTCGACATCGGCGCGGCCATCCTCTCGATGCACAGCGCCCGGGAGTTGTGCGGCGCCGACGACCCGCACCTGCTGGCGAACGCGCTGGTGGCGTTCCTGGAGGGCTGAGCCCCGGAGCGTTCCCCGGCCGGAACACCCCTGCCCCGCATGTGTGTTCCGGCCGGGGGGTACCCTACACGGAACCGGATCGACCGGAAACCCGGAACCGACCGGATCTACAAGGAGGCAACACTCATGGGCCTCGGCGGGTGCATCATCCTCATCGCCGTGGGAGCCATCCTCACGTTCGCGACCGACTGGGACATGCAGGGCGTCAACCTCGACCTGGTCGGTGTCATCTTCATGATCGTCGGCCTGATCGGTGTAGCGACGTTCAGCAGCATCGCCCGGCGCCGTCGCGTCGTGATGCCGCCGACGACCCCGGTCGTCGAGGACCGGCCCCACCACCACACGCGGGACGGGTACAACAACGGCTACGGCTCCTGAGCCCCGCCGACATCACGTCAAGGCGTGCCCCGTCGTCGCGTCCACGTGGTCGGGCACCTCGTCGTGCCGGTCGCCCACGGTCAGGGTCCCCGTCGGTTCGAGGAGCAGGATCGCCGTGGGGGGCGGGGGCGTAGGGCTTGTGTTCCGTGCCCCGCGGACGGTGAAGACCGACCCCCTGGGCAGGACGACCGTGCGCTCGCCGCCGGGTTCGCGCAGGGCGATGTGGAGTTCACCGTCGAGGACCAGGAAGAACTCGTCGGTGTGGTCGTGCACGTGCCAGACGTGCTCGCCCTCGACCTTGGCGATACGGACGTCGTAGTCGTTGACGGCGGTGACGATGCGAGGGCTCCACTGCTCGGTGAAGGACGCGAGGGCGGAGGCGAGGGAGACGGGTTCCTGTGTCATGACGTCATCGTGCGGGGTGCCGCGTACGCCGGACGAGTGCTAGAAATCGCACATGCCGCAAGGGATCCTCTCAGCGCTATCGACCCCACCGCGTCGCCGTGATCGTCGACGAGGGCACCAACCCGTTCGAGGTCGGCTGCGCCACCGAGTTGTTTGGGCTGCCGCGCCCCGAGCTGGGGCTGCCCGGACCGCTGTACGAGGTGACGCTGTGCGGGCCGACGCCGGGGGATCCGGATGAACCACGGGTTCTTCACGCTCACCGACGTACCCGGCCTGGAGGCGCGCGGACGGGGCCGACACGGTCGTCGTACCCGGCCGACCGGACAACGTCGTACCGCGCGGCCCGGCCGTCCTGGACGCCATCCGGCGCGCGCACGCGCGTGGCGCCCGCGTCATGAGCCTGTGCACCGGCACCTTCGCGCTCGCCGAGGCGGGGCTGCTGGACGGCCGGCGGGCCGCCACCCACTGGTTGTGGGCCGACTCCCTTCCGCCGGCTGCATCCGCGGGTGTTGCTGGAGCCGGACGTGCTGTTCGTGGACGAGGGCGACGTGCTCACCGCCGCGGGCAGCGCGGCGGCACTCGACCTCGGTCTGCACATCTGGCGCAAGGACCACGGCGCCGAGATCGCCAACGCCGTCTCCCGGCGGCTGGTGTTCGCCACGCACCGGGACGGCGGACAGCGGCAGTTCGTGGAGCGCCCGGTGCCCCACGTCCCCGACGCGTCGCTGGTGCCCCTGCTGGAGTGGGCTCAGGAGCGCCTCGACGAGCCGCTGACGGTGACGGACCTCGCGGAGCGCGCGGCGATGTCACCGGCGACCCTGCACCGGCGGTTCCGGGCGCAGCTGGGGACGACGCCGCTCGCCTGGCTGACGGCCGAGCGCGTGACCCTCGCACGGCGCCTGATCGAGCGCGGTGAGGAGCGGCTGGACGTGGTGGCGGCCCGCAGCGGGCTGGGGACCGCCGCGAACCTGCGGGCACTGCTGCGGCGCGAGACCGGGCTCAGCCCGTCGGCCTACCGACGGCGTTTCGGAGCGGGCGCCGGGGAACGATCACGCCATGAGATTCCTCGTGTACGACCGGCTCCTCGGCTTCGGCGACGACTACTGGATCGAGGACGACGACGGCAACAAGGTGTACCTCGTCGACGGCAAGGCGATGCGGCTGCGGGACACCTGGGAACTGAAGGACGTCCAGGGGCGCGTGCTCATCGACATCCACCAGAAGATGTTCGCCCTGCGCGACACGATGGTGATCGAGCGGGGCGACGAGCCACTGGCCCGGATCAAGCGGAAACGTCTCTCCCTGCTGCGCAACCACTACCGGGTCTCGCTGGCCGACGGTACCGAACTGGACGTCAGCGGCAAGATCCTCGACCGGGAGTTCGCCATCGAGTACGACGGTGAGCTG
The DNA here is from genome assembly GCA_021502835.1 of Streptomyces thinghirensis. Next base: position 40,167 of record JAKFGP010000034.1, on the reverse strand, counting down.
CTGGCCGTCGTCTCGCGCCGGTGGCTGACCCTCCGGGACACCTACGGCGTGGACGTCGTCCGGGACGACGCGGACCCGGCGCTGCTGATCGCGCTGACGGTGTGCGTGATCCACCTGGCGGAGAAGGAGCGGGAGGACGAGTGACGCGTGACGCGTGGCAGGCGGGCCCCGGCTGCTCCCTCACCCCGCGCGGCGGACGGCGCGGCCGAGGAGCAGGGGCACGGCCAGGTGGTGCACCGGTGCGGCCAGGGACCACAGCGCCCGGCCGGCCCGGCGCTCATCAGCGCACGTACGTCGCCCAGAGCAGCCGTGAGTGGTCGAGGGTCAGCACGTTGCGGACGGTCAGCGACGGGGCGCGGGCCTCCAGGTCGAGCCGGTCCGGCCCGGACTCCAGCATGCGCCACCCCACCACGTGCCGCGCCGAGGACCGCGGCCCCAGCCGCAGACCGAGCACGCCGGCCCAACCCGTCCGGATCAGCTCCCGCAGCACCGCCGGGGATGTCCTCGAAGCTGGCGCGGGCCCATTGCTCGGGCGTCAGCCGGGGCGGTCCGGCGGTCGGGAGCTCGAACGCCGACGCGAAGTGGGTGCCGGCGGGATCCACCCGGACACGGCGGATGGCTGGGGTACCGGTTGGTGCCATGCGCGGGAGTCTAGGGCCGGGAGCCGGGCCGCACGCCGTGTGTCCGGGGCGCCCTCGCTAGCGCCGCGGCAGCCGAGAGCCCCAGCACCCGGTCCTTCAGCGCCGGGAACTGTTCCCCGGTCCGCGCCACCTTCGCCGGGTCGAACTCCACCGTGAGGACCTCCTCGTCCGCGCCGGCCTCCGCCAGCACCTCGCCCCACGGATCCACCACGATCGAGTGACCGGCCTGCGGGAACTCCGGCGTGCGTCCCGGCCGTTCCACGCGCGAGGACGAACGCCTGGTTCTCCACCGCCCGGGCCTGCGCCAGGAGCGTCCAGTGGGACCGGCGGCGCTCAGGCCAGCCCGCCGGGACGATGAGGGTCTCGGCCCCCGCGTCGACGAGTGAGCGGAAGAGTTCGGGGAAGCGGAGGTCGTAGCAGGTCGCCACGCCGAGCGTCGTCTCCGGCAGACGGACCGTCACCGGCTCGCGCCCCGCGCCCATCAGCACGGCCTCGCCCTTGTCGAAGCCGAACCGGTGGATCTTGCGGTAGGAGGCGGCCAGGTCACCGGAGGGGGAGATGACGAGAGAGGTGTTGTACAGCTGTCCGTCGGAGCCACGCTCGGGGACCGACCCCGCGTGCAGCCACACGCCCGCGTCGCTCGCCGCCTTCGCCATCGCCTCGTACGTCGGACCTTCGAGCGGCTCGGCCTGCGAACCGAACTCCTCGAAGGCGAAGGCACCCGTGGTCCACAGTTCCGGCAGCACGACGAGGTCGGCGCCCGCCTGATCCCGTACGAGCGCCGCCGCTCGCAGCACGGCGTACTTCCGCCGACTCGTCCTCATTCACAGCGATTTGGAGCAAAGAGGCGCGCACACTACCACCGTCCTGGCATTCGAGCCGTCCACACGGGCCTACGATCGTCACACGAAAGCACTGCCGGGGGTGCCGCACAGCAGCGTAACTGGGGGTCCTCCCGGATCGAAGGCAGCCGAGAGCCGGGGAGTCCCAAGCCGACGCCGACCGCAGCCACCTCCCACTGGCACCGCCGCCACAACCCGCCCGTGTACCGACCGCCGGGGGTCCCGTTCCGTGAGTCTGCATCCCACCCTCCAGCCCTACGCCGACGCCTGGACTCACTCCATCGAGGCGATATCCGAGCTGGTACAGCCGCTTGTGGAGGCAGAGTGGAACCGCCGCACCCCTGCCCGGGCTGGTCGGTGCGCGACATCGTCTCCCACGTGCTGGGGCTGGACTCGAGATGCTGGGCGACCCGCGCCCATCCCACGCTCCCGCGTGACCTCTTCCACGTCACCAATGACCACCAGCGCTACATGGAGATGCAGGTCGACGTCCGCCGCCACCACACGGCACCGGAGATGACGTCGAGCTGGAGTACATGATCATCCGGCGCAACCGTCAGCTGCGGAACGAGTCGCGCGACCCCGGCACGAAGGTGCGCGGCCCGCTCGGCACCGAGCTGACCCTCGAGGACGCGATGCGCCGGCACGCCTTCGACGTCTGGGCGCACGAACACGGACCTGCGCACGGCCCTCTGCCGCCCGAGCAACCTCGACTCCCCGGCGCGCACGTCGCGCGTGAGCGTGCTGCTCGACGAACTGCCGGGGGTCGTCGCCGAGCGCGCGGACGCCCCCCGCAGCTCCGCCGTCGTCTTCGACGTCCACGGCCCGGTCGAGTTCCTGCGCACCATCCGCGTCGACATCCAGGGCCGCGCACACCTGGAAACGGCCCCGCCCTCGGCCCCGCCGCCACCCTCACCCTCGACTGGGGAGACCTACCGTCCGCCTGGCCTGCGGCCGCGTGGACCCCGGAAGCGCGGCGGACCGCATCAAAACGGAGGGCGAGCCAGGACCTGACGGCGGCGATCTGCGGAATTTCCACGGTGACGCAGCCAGCCCCGGCCGCGGGCGGTCGTACCTCCCCCAGTGCCTGAACAGCCTGGGAGGTACCCCAGGGGCGGCACGGGTGGGCGGTGAGGGCAGCCTCCCCGCTCGAGCGAAGAGAGAGAGTGGAAACACCCCATCAGCGCCGGGCTGCGCACCCACCCCCGCCCCGCCCCCTACCAGGCACGTGCACCGTCTCCACCCGGCTCGCGACCAACCGCTCCCGCTCCCTGCGCGCCGCCCGCTTCCGCAACCGGGAGAATCTGCGACACCCCGACCGCCTGAAGCACGAACACGGACGAGAACGCGACGGTGTAGTCGTCCCCGGTCGCGTCCAGCAGCACCCCACCGCGAACAACGTGGTCATCGACGCCACGAAACCGCCCATGTTCGTGATCCCGGACGCCGTCCCCTGCCGCTCCGGCGGATTCGCCGGCCGCGCGAAGTCGAAGCCGATCATCGACGCCGGCCCGCAGGCGCCCAGCACCGTGCACAGCACGACGAGGAGCCACATCGGCGCGTGGTCGGCCGGGTAGGCGAGCGTCGCCGCCCACAGGAGCGCCGTCGCGCCCACCGTGCCGAGCGCCAGCGGCAGGCCGTGACCGCGTGGTGCCGGGCGATGATCTGGCCGTACACCAGGCCGACCGTCATGTTGGACAGCACGACGAGCGTGAGCAGCCCCGCCGGCCGTGGCCCGGGACAGCCCCTGCGCCTCGACCAGGAACGGCATCCCCCACAGCAGCAGGAACACCATCGCCGGGAACTGGGTGGTGAAGTGCACCCACAGCCCGAGCCGTGTCCCCGGCTCCCGCCAGGACGTGGCGATCTGCCGCCGTACGTACGCGGCCCCTGGTGCGGCAGCGGCTCCGGCTCGTGCCCCTCGGGGTGGTCCTTCAGGAAGAGCAGCAGCAGGACGAAGACGACCACGCCCGCCAGCGCACTGCCCGCGAACGCCGCCGTCCAGCCGATGCCGTGCAGCAGCCGGGCGAGGACCAGGGTGGAGACCAGGTTGCCCGCCATGCCGACCAGTCCGGCGAGCTGGGCGACCATCGGCCCGCGCCGGGCCGGGAACCAGCGGGTGCCCAGCCGCAGCACGCTGATGAACGTCATCGCGTCCCCGCAGCCGAGCAGCGCCCGCGAGGCGAGCGCCATGCCGTACGACGGGGAGAAGGCGGGCCCGGCTGCCCGACCGTGAAGAGCACGACGCCGATGCCCAGCACCTTCTTCGTGCCGAGCCGGTCGACCAGCAGGCCGACGGGTATCTGCATGCCGGCGTAGACCAGCAGCTGGAGGATGGAGAAGGTGGACAGGGCGGAGGCGTTCACATGGAAGCGGTCGGCGGCGTCGAGGCCGGCCACCCCCAGGGACGTACGGAAGATGACGGCGACGAAGTAGACGGCGACGCCGATGCTCCACACGGCGATCGCACGCCGTCCGCCCGGCGGATCACCGGGCAGGGTCTTCCCGGCCGACGTGGCCGAACTCATCGGGCCTCCCCCGGGCCAGGTGCGAGAACCAGCCCCGTGCCGGTGGACCACTCCGACGGCCGCCTCCGCGTCCCCGGCGCGCAGCGCGTCGAGGATCTCCTCGTGCTCGGCGAGGTCTTGGCGATCCGGTCGGGGTGGGAGTGCATGACGGCGACGCCCATACGCAGCTGGCGGTCGCGGAGCTGGTCGTAGAGGCGGGAGAGGATCTCGTTGCCGCCGCTGCGGACGATCTCGGCGTGGAAGCAGCGGTCGGTGACGGAGGCGGCGGTGAGGTCGCCGGCGGCGGCCTGCTCCTTCTGCCGGGCGAGCAGTTCCTCCAGCCGTTCGACGAGGCCGTGCGGTGCGGGTACGGCCTTCCTGGCCGCGTGTTCCTCGACCAGCAGCCGGGTCTCCACCACGTCCGCGATCTCCTGCGCGGAGACGGGCAGGACCAGCGCGCCCTTCTTCGGGTAGAGCCGGATCAGACCCTCGACCTCCAGCCGGAGCAGCGCCTCGCGCACCGGCGTGCGGGGAGACGCCCACGGCCTCGGCGAGCTCGCCCTCGGTGAGCAGGGTCCCGCCCTCGTAGCGGCGCTCCAGGACGCCCTGCTTGACGTGGGTGTAGACGCGGTCCGCCGCCGGTGGTTGCTTCACTGCCGTGGTCATGCCGACAGGATAGATACAACAGGGACGCAAGACGGGGCCCGTCCGGCATGCGGACCCACGGCCACCCATCAGGAGGACCCCGCACCCCACCCCGACCACCGCACAACCATCCGTGCTATTCACGTGTCGCACAGACGCGGCCGAAGCCTTACCGACCACAACTCGGCCGCGCTCCAGGGGAATTCACCACAATCGGGGTATTCGACGTGATAAACACCATTCACGGCATCCGGCTCCGCAAAGCCATCGCCGTCGCCCTGACCAGCGGCGCCGTACTCGCGACCGGAGCCCTCTCCACCGCACCCGCGCAGGCCGCGCCCGCACAGGCCGCGTCATCCGCGCAGGCCGCGCCCGCGCGGGCCGCCGCCGCGCCCTCGATCGTCGCCAAGGGCGGCTTCGTGATGAACAACGCGAACGGCAAGTCGCTCTACACCAAGGCCGCGGACACCCGGCGTTCCACCGGCTCCACGACCAAGATCATGACCCGCCAAGGTCGTGCTCTCGCAGCCGAAGCTGAACCTCGACGCCAAGGTCACGATCCAGATGGCGTACAGCGACTACATCGTGTCGAAGAACGCCTCCTCCGCCCGACTGATCGTCGGCGCGACAAGGATGACGGTCCGCCAACTGCTGTACGGGCTGATGCTGCCGTCCGGCTGCGACGCCGCGTACGCGCTGGCCGACAAGTTCGGCTCGGGCAAGACCCGGGCGGCCCGGGTGAAGTCGTTCATCGGCAAGATGAACTCCACCGCCAAGAGCCTCGGCCTGAAGAACACGCACTTCGACTCGTTCGACGGCATCGGCAACGGCAAGAACTACTCCACGCCGCGCGATCTGACGAAGCTCGCGAGCAGTGCGATGAAGAGCTCCACCTTCCGCACCATCGTCAAGACGAAGAAGTACACGGCGAAGACGGTCACCAAGAAGGGCGGCACCCGCACGATGGCGCCCTGGACCAACACCAACACGCTGCTCGGCAGCTACAGCGGCGCCATCGGCGTCAAGACCGGGTCGGGCCCGGAGGCCAAGTACTGCCTGGTCTTCGCCGCGACCCGAAAGGGCAAGACCGTCATCGGCACGGTCCTGACCTCCTCGTCCTCGTCCCAGCGCGCCAAGGACGCGACGAAGCTCATGAACTACGGCTTCGGCAGGGTCTGACACGCACGAAGTCCGTCCGAAGGGGCTCACCTGTGCCGGTGGGCCCCTTCGCCACACACCCGACCCGCCGGCCGACACAGCGGTTCTCGATCATTTTCGCTCGCAGTCGTGAACGTCCCGGAGACCGCTGGCATATGCCCTCGGCCCGGCCCTACGTTCCGCGACGGAGGTGGTTCTCATGAACGAACCCAGCAAGCGGCGGAACTCCGCCGAGCGGCACGAGGCGATCGACGTCAACGATTTCGTGTACGCGGCCACCGGCGCGCGAGTGCGGAGGCTGACCATGCCCGACGGAAGCCACTGGTTCCCGGCTGTGGACGTCTGCAAGGAACTCGGCCACACCAACCTCGGCAGGCGCTCTCAGATCATCTTTCCGACGAGCACCGAGAAACTCTCGAGACCGTAAGTGGAGCTTACGGTCTCAGCATTCCCGCAGGTAGAGGTGGCGTCGAGACTTGAATGTCATCTCTCTCCAAGGTCTCATCCTCCTCGTCAACGCCTGCACCAAACCCGCCTGCGCCCCCTTCCAAGCAGTGGGTCGCCGAAGTCATCGAGACCGTGCAGCGCGAGGGTTCGTACTCTCTGGACGAGGCCGAAGTGCAGCCCGCCACGCCCGGCGCGCCCATCGCCTACGCCATGCCGGACCAGGTGGCCGAGGCGATCGTCCGGCTGGAGGCGCACAATCTGCGGCTGGACGAGGAGCTGGCCGAGGGCCAACGTACGTCGATCGCGTTGCAGAAGGAGATGCTGTCCACGCAGCAGGCCACCCTCGCCGCCCAACAGGCCACCCTCGCCGTGCAACAGGCCATGGTGCACGCCTTGGAGCGCATCGCGGACCGGTTCGACACCCTGGTCCTCCACCAAGGGGGAACCCTCGGCGCCTCGCCCCCGGCACCCACCACGGAGTCCGTACTGGCCGACTGGCGGGGAGCGGTTGGCCGTGACGGAGGACGTGTGGACGGTGGCCCTGGTCATCGCACCGGTGCTCGTCGAGAAGGGTGAGCTGCGGGAGCCGCTGGAATCGATCGCCGCCCGTACTGGGCTCTCCGTAGCGGCGGGTCAACGAGTGCCTGCGGCTGCTGCGCACCCACGCCTGCATCCGCTCGCGGGGCGGGGCCGAGAACGGGGCTCCGGTGTACGTGCTGCACCGGAACTGAGCCGGGCACGACAAGAGGGGCGTCGCAACTCGAACTTGCGGCGCCCCTCCCCACATGAACCTAGTCGATTCGTGGCTTCACGCCCAGCTGATCAACCGCTTCGGCTGCTCCAGAATCGCCGCCACGTCGGCGAGGACCTTGGAGCCCAGCTCGCCGTCGACCAGGCGGTGGTCGAAGCTCAGCGCCAGGGTGGTCACCTGACGCGGCTTCACCTTGCCCTTGTGCACCCACGGCTGGAGCTTGATCGCGCCGACCGCGAGGATCGCGGACTCGCCGGGGTTGAGGATCGGCGTGCCGGTGTCGACGCCGAAGACGCCGACGTTGGTGATGGTCACCGTGCCCGCCTGCATCGCGGCCGGGGGAGGTCTTGCCCTCCCGGGCCGTCGACACCAGCTCGCCCAGGGGACCCCGCCAGCTGCGGCAGCGTCTTGGCGTGGGCGTCATGTATGTTCGGGACGATCAGGCCGCGCGGGGTCGCCGCGGCGATGCCCAGGTTGACGTAGTGCTTGACCACGATCTCCTGCGCCGCCTCGTCCCAGGAGGCGTTGACGTCCGGGTTGCGCTTGATGGCGACCAGCAGGGCCTCGGCGATCAGCAGGGCGGGTTCACCCGCAGGCCCGTGGAACTCCTTGTCCTGCTTCAGCTCCTCGACCAGCTTCATCGTGCGCGTCACGTCGACCGTCACGAACTCGGTGACGTGCGGCGCCGTGAACGCCGATCCGACCATCGCCGCCGCCGTCGCCTTGCGGACGCCCTCGACCGGGATACGGGTCTCGCGCGCCGTGTCGTACGACACCGCGGTCGCCGGGAGGGGCCGCCGGGGTGGCCGCTGGCAGGCGCCGCCGGTGCCGCCTCGGGCTCCGGGGCCTGTGCCGGGGCCACCGCCGCGTGCACGTCCTCGCGCGTGATGATGCCGTCCGGGCCGGTCGGCGCGACCGTGGCCAGGTCGACGCCGAGGTCCTTGGCCAGCTTGCGCACCGGGGGCTTGGCGAGCGGGCGCCCTCGGGTGACGGCCGGTGCGGATCCGTGGCCGTTCATCTCGGCCTGGATCGCGGCGGAGGCGGACGAGGCCTCCTGGGCCGGGGCCTCCGCGGCCTTGCGGGGCGGCGGCGGGTCGAGGAGGTGGACACCCCGTAGCCGACCAGGACCGGCTGGCGACCCTCCGGCTTCTTCTCCTCGGCCTCGGTCGCGGCCGACTCGGTCGCCGTGCCCTCGACCGGGGCCTGCGCCGGCTCCGGCGCGGGCGCCGCCGCCGCGCCGCCGACGGCCACCGCGATGATCGACGTGCCCACGTCGACCGTGGTGCCCTCGGGGAAGTGCAGCTCGCGGACCACTCCGTCGTAGGGGATGGGCAGCTCGACTGCGGCCTTCGCCGTCTCGACCTCAGCACACCACCTGGCCGTCGGTGACCGTGTCACCGGGCTGGACGTACCACTTGAGGATCTCGGCCTCGGTGAGTCCCTCGCCCACGTCGGGCATCTTGAACTCGCGTACGGACCCTTCGGTCATTGTCGTCACGACCCTCTCCTCAGTACGCCAGCGAGCGGTCGACGGCATCCAGCACCCGGTCCAGATGGGCAGGTACTCCTCCTCCAGGCGGGCCGGCGGGTGCGGGGCGTGGTAGCCGCCGACCCTCAGCACCGGGGCCTCCAGGTGGTAGAAGCAGCGCTCCGTGATGCGGGCCGCGATCTCCGCGCCCGAGCCCAGGAACACCGGCGCCTCGTGGACCACGACCAGGCGGCGGGTCTTCTCCACCGACGCCTGGATCGTGTCGAAGTCGACCGGAGATCGAGCGCAGGTCGACGACCTCCAGGGAACGGCCCTCCTCGGACGCCGCGTCGGCGACCTCCTGGGCAGAGCTTCACCACCATCGGGCCGTACGCGGCGAGCGTGAGGTCGCTGCCCTCGCGCACCACACGCGCGGTGTGCAACGGGCCCGGGATGGCCTCGCTGTCGACCTCGCCCTTGTCCCAGTAGCGCCGCCCGGGCTCGAAGTAGATCACCGGGTCGTCGCTCTGGATGGCCTGCTGCATCATCCAGTACGCGTCCGCCGAATTCGACGGGGAGACCACCTTCAGGCCCGCCACGTGCGCGCAACAGCGCCTCGGGGGGACTCGGAGTGGTGCTCGACCGCGCCGATGCCGCCGCCGTAGGGGATGCGGATGACGACCGGCATCTTGACCTTGCCCAGCGAGCGGGCGTGCATCTTCGCCAGCTGGGTGACGATCTGGTCGTAGGCCGGGAAGACGAAGCCGTCGAACTGGATCTCCACTACCGGCCGGTACCCGCGCAGGGCCAGGCCGATGGCGGTGCCGACGATGCCGGACTCGGCCAGCGGGGTGTCGATGACCCGGTCCTCGCCGAAGTCCTTTGAGGCCGTCGGTGACCCGGAAGACGCCGCCGAGCTTGCCGACGTCCTCGCCCATGATCAGGACCTTGGGGTCGGAGTCCAGCGCGCGGCGCAGCGATTCGTTGATCGCCTTGGCCAGTGCCATCTTTTCCGTCGCCATGTCAGACCCCCTCGGCCTCTGCGAACGACGCCTGGTAGGCGGCGAACTGGGCTCGCTCCTCGTCGACGAGCGCGTGCCCGTCCGCGTACACGTTCTCGAAGATGGCGAACCGGTCCGGGGTCCGGCATGGCACGGACCACTTCGCGCACTCGTTTGCCCAACGTCTCGCTCTCCGCCTCCAGTTCCGCGAAGAATCCCTCGTCCGCGTGGTTTGCGGACTCCAGGAAGCGGCGAAGGCGCAGGATCGGGTCCTTCGCCTCCCAGGCGGCGCGCTCGTCGTCGTGCCGGTAGCGGGAGGGGTCGTCCGAGGTGGTGTGCGCGCCCATGCGGTACGTGTACGCCTCGATCAGCGCCGGGCCCTCACCGCGCCGCGCCCGCTCCAGCGCCCACCGGGTGACCGCGAGGCAGGCCAGCGCGTCGTTGCCGTCGACGCGGACGCCGGGGAAGCCGAAGCCCTGGGCGCGCTGGTAGAGCGGCACGCGGGTCTGCTTCTCGTTGGACTCGGAGATCGCCCACTGGTTGTTCTGGCAGAAGAACACCACGGGGGCGTTGTAGACGGCGGCGAAGTTGAACGCCTCGCTGACGTCGCCCTGGCTGGAGGCGCCGTCGCCGAAGTAGGCGATCACGGCGGAGTCCGCGCCGTCCTTGGTGATGCCCATCGCGTAGCCCGTGGCGTGCAGCGCCTGGGAGCCGATGACGATGGTGTAGAGGTGGAAGTTGTTGCTGTTGGAGTCCCAGCCGCCGTTGTTCACGCCGCGGAACATGCCGAGCAGGTTGGTCGGGTCCACCCCGCGCACCAGGCGACGCCGTGCTCGCGGTAGGTCGGGAAGACGTAGTCGTCCCTCGCGGGTGGCCCGGCCGGAGCCGATCTGGGCTACCTCCTGGCCGAGCAGCGAGGCCCACAGGCCCAGCTCGCCCTGGCGCTGCAGGGCGGTGGCCTCGGCGTCGAAGCGCCGGGTGAGCACCATGTCGCGGTACAGGCCGCGCAGCTCGTCGGGGGTGATGTCGGCGACGAACGCGGCGTACTCGGCGTAGGCCGAGTTCCCGGCGGTCTCGACGCGTTCGCCTTCGGGTGTCAGCAGCTGCACCAGCTCCGTCTCGGAGCCCTTCTGGGCGGCAGCGGTGCGGGTAGTGCGCTTGGTGCCGGTGGTGCCGGCCTTGGCGCCCGTGGCGCCGGCCTTGGTGCCGGTGGTACCGGTCGCCTTGCTCCGGCGCTGCGTCGCGGCTTGCGCGCGGCAGTGCTCTCGGTCACGTGTGCTCCTCCGTCGGTCCGGCCCCCGGGTTCGCCGGAAGCCAGTGCGGCTCACCTGCGGCCCGGCGGTCGCACAAGGGTGGGTGCGGCCCGATCGGGAACAGGCGTGACAGGTGCCCCGGCGAGCGCCCTGCGAACAGCACGTTACCCAGTGCTCCACATTTCTGTGAAACCCCACCTGACCTGCGTTTTTACTCGGATTTCCAAGTAAATCGGCGAAGTACGGAAGTTTTACTGGTCACAGCCTCGCAGGGGGCCGGAACAACGGCACGTTATCCCGGCCACCCCGGGCACGGGAAGAGTTGGTGTGTGAGACTGAGCCCGTGCGCGAAGACGGAAAAATCCGGGTATTCCTCCTCGACGACCACGAGGTCGTCCGCCGGGGGTGCACGATCTGCTCGCGGGCGAGGCCGATATCGAGGTGGTCGGCGAGGCCGGCACGGCGGCGGGAGGCCCCGGCCCGGGTGGCGGCCACCCGTCCGGACGTGGCGGTGCTGGACGTCCGGCTGCCGGACGGCAGCGGCGTGGAGGTGTGCCGCGAGATCCGCTCCCGCGACGAGACCGTCCAGTGCCTCATGCTGACCTCCTTCGCCGACGACGAGGCCCTCTTCGACGCGATCATGGCGGGCGCCTCCGGCTACGTCCTCAAGGGACATCCGCGGCGCCGAGCTGCTGAGCGCCGTACGGGAGGTGGCACGGGGGAAGTCCTGCTCGATCCGGCGGCCACGGCGCGCGTACTGGAGCGGCTGCGCGACGGCGGCACCCGGACCGACGACCGGCTCGCCCGGCTCACCGAGCAGGAGCGGCGCATCCTGGAACTGATCGGCGAGGGGCTGACCAATCGCGCGATCGGCGGGCAGCTGCACCTGGCCGAGAAAACGATCAAGAATTACGTGTCGAGTCTGCTGGCCAAACTCGGCATGCAGCGGCGTTCCCAGGCGGCCGCGTTCGTGGCCCGGCTGCAGGCCGAGAACCGCTGAGAAACGCGGGCCGGGCTTATTCGGGACTTACGTCCCCTCATGCCGGGGCGGGCGACTCTGTTCCCGTCGCCTCCCGCTCCCGCACGGTAAGGCCATGCCCTCCGACGAACAGCTCGCCGTCGGCCTGCTCGGCCGCACCGCCCACGGCCGTGCGGCCACCAGCCTGCGTGCCTGCCCTTCCTCGCCTTCGCACGGCACATCGTGGCCGACGGCCGGGTCCTGCTGCGCATGCCCAGGAGCTGCGGGTACCACCAGGTGTGCGCCGGGAGCGTCGTCGCGTACGGCGCCGACAACCTGAACTCCGCCGGTCCCGGCGAGAGCCTGTGGACCGTGCAGGTCGTGGGCCGGTGCGACGTCCACGAACCGAGCGCCGACGAGATCGACCGCTTCGGCCCCGCGCCGCGCGAGGTGGACGGCGAGCCCTTCGAGCCGGTCTACCTGCGGATCGAGCCGCAGTTCGGCTCCGTGCACTTCACGGACGGCGCCGCCGGGTCTCTGTGACGCCCCGGAAACACGACGCGCGCGTGCAGCCCGTTTCCGGGCCGCACGCGCGCGTGGAGAGCGGTTCGGGTCAGCCATCGCCTTTCGCCGCCCGGGGCGCCGGTCTCGCCGCCGCCGGTGCCGCCCGTCGGGTCACCGGTGGCGCCGCCGTCGGTGCCGCCCGTCGGGTCACCGGTCGGATCACCCGTCGGGTCGCCCGTGGGCGTCGTCGGGTCACCCGTCGGGTCGCCGGTCGGGTCGCCGGTCGGCTCCTCCGTCACGCTCTCCGACGGCGTGTACGACGGCGTGTACGACGGCGTGTAGTTCCCGTCGCCCGTGCCTCCGCCGCCGTTGCCCTGCTCCGTGCCCGGGTCGGTGGTCTCCTGCGTCTCCTCGTCGCTGGGCGACGAGCTGGGCGACTCCTCGTCGGAGCTCTGCGAGGTGGACGCCGACGGGCTCTTGTCCGTGTCGGGGCCGCCCTTGCCGCCGTCGCCGTTGTTCAGGGCCAGCGCGACGCCCGCCGCGATGGCGATCACCGCGAGGACGGCCAGTATCCACAACTTGCCGCGGCCGCTGCCCTTGTTGCCGCGGCCCTCGAAGCCGCCGTCGTCGCCCCCGCCGTAGCCGCCGTTCGGCAGGATCGGCTGGGGGGATCTGCTGGGTGCCCGACGCGCCGTGGTCGGGGTGCGGCAGCACCGAGGTGCCCGCGAGGCCGAGGCCGGCCGACGGGGTGTGCCGGCCGTCGTGCGCGGCGACCGGGCCGGTGTTCCAGGTGCCGGTGTGGGCCGCCCTGCTCGTACAGCATCTGCAGCCCGTACTGGGACCAGGCCGCGCATTTCCTCGGCGGTCTGGAACCGGTCGTCGGGCTCCTTGGCGAGCGAGCGCATCACCAGGCCGTCCAGCTCCGGCGGAGTCGCGTCGGAGACCTCGGAGGGCGGCGTCGGGATGTCCTGGACGTGCTGGTAGACCACCGACAGCGGGGTCTCGCCGGTGAACGGCGGGCGCAGCGCGAGGAGTTCGTAGAGCAGGCAGCCCGTCGCGTACAGGTCGGAGCGGTGGTCGACGGCCTTGCCGAGGGCCTGCTCCGGGGAGAGGTACTGCGGGGTGCCCATGACCATGCCGGTCTGCGTCATCGTCGACTGGGCGCCGTGCAGGGCGCGGGCGATGCCGAAGTCCATCACCTTCACCGCGCCGTTGTCCGTGATGATGACGTTGGCGGGCTTGATGTCGCGGTGCACGATGCCGTGCTGGTGGGAGTAGGCGAGCGCCTCCAGGACACCGGAGACGATGATCAGCGCCTGCTCGGGGCCGGGGGCCTCGGCGTTGAGGAGGAGGTCGCGGATGGTGCGGCCCTCGACGATCTCCATCACGATGTACGGCACGGACTGACCGCCGACGAAGTCCTCGCCGGAGGTCGTACACGGCGACGATCGCGTGGTGGTTGAGGCCGGCCACCGACTGGGCCTCGCGCGTGAAGCGCGCCGGAGACTCGGGTCCTCGGCGAGGTCGGCGCGCAGCAGCTTGACCGCCACGGTGCGGCCGAGATGCACGTCCTCGGCGGCGAACACCTCGGCCATGCCGCCCCGCCCGAGCCTGCGGGTCAGCCGGTACCGGCCGTCGCCGACCAGGCCGCCGTTGCCCCAAGCTCTCCGGCGCGTCGAGACATACCGCCGCCAGTCGCCTCGGGGTCGGACGGGCCCTGGGCGCGCTGCTGTGCCATCAGTCCCTCGCCGTCGTTTCTGCCCGCGGTGCGCGCGGTGTTGTTACGGTCTCCGTCGGCCACGCTACAGCCTTCGCGGGGCCTCCGGTCCGAGATGGACGCCGCGACCGGCATCGAGACGGACCGGTCATGAAACCCTGATTCCGTACTGTCGTGCAAATTCTGTGTACCGGCGGTACGTCGGCTGTAACGCTTCCGCGACGCTTCTTTCGCGTACGGTCACGGAACGGGCACCGCGCTTGACGTGTCAGTGCCCTGGGGCAGACTTGGCCGGGAATCGCACTTTCGATCACGATCACAAACGCGAGCGCGCGTGCCGCTGCCACCGGCGTCGCGGCGCCTATGGGGGACGCAGAGACATGAGCCAGGACGCCGGACAGGGCCGGTACGCGGGGCGGGCGCTCGCCGGCGGCCGCTACCAGCTGCGCTACTTGCTCGGCGAGGGCGGCATGGCCTCCGTGCACCTGGCGTACGACTCCGTGCTGGACCGCCAGGTCGCGATCAAGACGCTGCACACCGAACTGGGCCGGGAGCAGGCCTTCCGCGAGCGCTTCCGCCGCGAGGCCCAGGCAGTGGCCAAGCTCACGCACACCAACATCGTCTCCGTCTTCGACACCGGCGAGGACGATCTTGGCGGCATGACGACTCCGTACATCGTCATGGAGTACGTCGAGGGCCGGCCGCTCGGCTCGGTGCTCGACGAGGACGTCCGGCAGCAGGGCGCGATGCCCGCCGACAAGGCGCTGAAGATCACCGCGGACGTGCTGGCCGCCCTGGAGATCAGCCACGAGATGGGCCTGGTCCACCGGGACATCAAGCCGGGCAACGTGATGATGACCAAGCGCGGCGTGGTCAAGGTGATGGACTTCGGCATCGCCCGCGCCATGCAGTCCGGCGTGACCTCGATGACGCAGACCGGCATGGTCGTCGGCACCCCGCAGTACCTCTCGCCGGAACAGGCCCTCGGCCGCGGTGTGGACGCCCGCTCCGACCCTGTACTCGGTCGGCATCATGCTCTTCCAACTGGTCACCGGGCGCCTGCCGTTCGACGCGGACTCGCCGCTGGCCATCGCGTACGCGCATCGTGCAGGAGGAGCCGGGGGCTCGCTTCTTCCGTCAACCGCGCCCTGCCGCCGGCCGTGGACGCGCTGGTGGCCCGCGCGCTGAAGAAGAACCCCAACGAGCGTTTCCCCCAGCGCCGAGGCGATGCGGGACGAGTGCCTGCGCGTGGCGGCCTCCTTCGAGGCGGCCCCGCCGAGCATCGTGCCCGGCGCGCACGCGTCGAGCGGCGCGAGGCGTCGGCTCCGCGGTGTTCCCGCCGGTCGACCAGAGCGGGACCGGTGCCCACCGGCCCCGTCCAGGACGCCGTACCAGCCGACACCGGCCCCGGGCCCGAACCTGCGTACGGCACCCCCGCTCCCGCCCCGCACTCGCCCGCGTACGGCTGCCCGCAGCAGGGCGGCTACCCGACGCCGGCCGCGTACTTCCCGCAGGGCCCGTCGACCCCGCCGCCGTACCAACCTCACGCCGTCGGCGCCGGCGTCCGGCTCCCGGGCGGTCGCGAGAGCAACAAGCCGGTGATCATCGGCTCGATCGTGGTGGCCCTCGTGGCCGTCGGCGGCCTGGTCGGCGCGCTGACGATGAACAACGGCGGCGGAGACGACCCCAAGGGCGGCGGAGAGACCAGCGCCAGCGCGTCGGCGTCGAAGGCGGCGGGCTACCGCGGGCCGGACAAGACGAAGACGATCGAGAAGGACGAGTGCACCGAGCCGGAGGAGTCGTACAACGACCCCGACAAGATCAAGGTGCCGGACTTCTCGTTCAAGTACATCGGCTCGGTCAAGGAGCGCTTCAACGCCGCGGGCTGGCGGATGAAGGTCGTGGAGGTCGACGAGAACACCTACGGTGAGGGCTCGGTCCGCGACCAGTTCCCCGCGCCCGGTACGGACGTCGACCCCGAGGACATGCCGGAGATCCAGCTCAAGGTCTCGACGGGCAACCCGCCGTCCTGATCGCGTGACCCGCGTGGCGCAGGGCCCGGCATACGGCGAAGGGCCCGGCAGCAGGTGCTGCCGGGCCCTTCGCGGTGTCGGTGGGTCGTCGTCCCTGCGGTGGCGGCGGCCTACAGGTAGGGGGCCACCCGAACGGCCGCCGGGGTGGGGCGGCTCCTCGCCGTCCTGGCCGACGCCCGGCGGCAGCGCGCGGCGCATCTGCTCCAGCTGGGCCCGTGCGGCCATCTGCTGGGCGAACAGCGTGGTCTGGATGCCGTGGAACAGGCCCCTCCAGCCAGCCGACCAGCTGCGCCTGCGCGATCCGCAGTTCGGCGTCGGTCGGGGTGACGTCGTCCGTGAAGGGCAGGGAGAGCCGCTCCAGCTCCTCGACCAGCTCGGGGCCAGGCCGTCCTCCAGCTCCTTCACCGAGCTGGCGTGGATCTCCTTGAGCCGGGCCCGGCTCGCCTCGTCCAGGGCGCGACGCGCACCTCCTCCAGCAGTTGCTTGATCATGCTGCCGATCCGCATGACCTTGGCAGGCTGTTCCACCTGCTCGGTCACCGGGATCTCGCGGGACTCCGTCGTCCCCGCCGCCACCGCCGCTGAGCGCCATTCCCGTCCTGGCCGACGACCAGGATCTGGGGGTTCTCCGGCGACCTGTCGTTCCTCGGCATCTCCATGGCGCCATTCTCTCGCACCCCGTGCGCCGCGACGGGGCGGTGCCCCGGAAGCGTGCGTTACGCGTTCGGCGGCGTCCGGAATGCCGGTATGGCGGGCGGATGAGGCTTGTTCCGTCGATTTTCTGCGACTGGTTACCACCGGGAGGGGGTCACCGACGTGACCCATGGCTGCGCACACTTCGAGCGACGGGACTGGCTGGGGTCCTGGGGGTGAGCGCGCTGGTGTCGCCGTACGGGGTGGGGTGGCGCACAGCGCCGGGTTCGGGGTGGCCGGGGCGGGCGCCCCCGTCGTCGGGGTGGCCGGGGCGGGCGCCCCCGTCGTCGGGGTGGCCGCCGTGTCCCCGTCTCCTTCCGGGTCGGCTCCCGCTTCGGTTCCGGGGGCGGCCGAGCCGGAGGGGCCCGGCGGTCACGACGGGCACAACGGTCACGAGCGCCCCCAGCGCCCGCAGCGCGACGACGGTCACGACGGTCCCGACGGCTCGGATGCGGCCACCGCCTCCCCGTCCGGCAGGGAACCCGGCCCGGCGGGCAGCGCGGCGCGCGGCTCCGCGACGGCTCCTCCCCCCGCCTCCGCGTCGGGCGCATCGGCGGCCGACCCGGAGCCCTCCCGGGCGGGGAGCCGGCCTGGCGAGGGGCGGCAGCGGCCCGGGCGGCCCGAGGAGCGCGAGCCGGAAGAGGCCGGCGCGGACGAGAACGCCCGCCACCGGGCGGACGGTGACGGCGACGAGGACCCGCCCGACGATCCGGAGACCGCCGTGGCCCCCGGGGAGGCCGCCCTGGTGCCCTCGGCGTCCCCGTCCCGTGCCGCAGCGCAGGCCGGCACGCACGCCGACGACGCCACCGAGCCCGTGGTGCGAGCCCTGCCCCTGGGCAGCGGGCTGGTCCTCATCGGCCTCGGTCTGGCCCTGGCCTTCGTCGGCCTCCGCCTGCGGCGCGGCTGACGCACACCCGCTACGGGGCGATCAGCAGCACCTTGCCGATGTGGCCGCTCTCCTCCACGACCCGGTGGGCGGCGGGGGCCTCGCTCATCGGGGTTCGCGGTCGACGATCGGGCGAACGCGAGCACCACTGCCGCCGCCGAGCAACGGCCAGACGTGCTCGCGTACGGCCGCCACGATGGCCGCCTTCTCCTCCAGCGGCCGGGGCACGCAGCGAGGTCGCGCTGACGGCGGCGCGCTTGGCCAGGAGCGTGCCGATGTCCAGCTCGCCCTTCCGGCCGCCCTGCATGCCGATGATCGCGAGCCGGCCGTTGACGGCGAGGGCCCGGACGTTGCGGTCCAGGTACTTGGCGCCCATGTTGTCGAGGATGACGTCGGCGCCCGCGCCGCCCGTCGCCTCCTTCACCTCGGCGACGAAGTCCTGCTCGCGGTAGTTGATCAGGATGTCGGCGCCCAGTTCGGCGCAGCGCTCCAGTTTCTCCCTGGTGCCCGCCGTCACGGCGACCTTCGCGCCGACGGCCCTGGCGAGCTGGATCGCCATGGTGCCGATGCCGCTGGAACCGCCGTGCACGAGCAGCGTCTCGCCGGGGCGCAGGTGGGCGACCATGAAGACGTTCGACCAGACGGTGCAGACCACCTCGGCAGCGCCGCCGCCCGCCTGACGTCGATGCCCTCCGGAACCGGCAGCAGCTGACCGGCCGGAACGGCGACCTTCTCGGCGTAGCCGCCGCCTCCGAGCAGCGCGCACACCTCGTCGCCCACGGACCAGCCGGACACGCCCGTCCCGAAGTGCGGCGACGCGCCCCGGAGCACTCCAGGCCGGGGTAGGGGGGAGGCGCCGGGCGGGGGTCGTAGGAGCCCTGGCGCTGCATGATGTCGGCGCGGTTGACGGCGCTGGCCGCCACCTCGACCAGGACCTCGCCCTCGCCGGGCACCGGGTCGGGGACCTCGGCCCAGACCAGCGCCTCGGGGCTCTCCGGGTTCGGGAATCGTGATCGCATGCATGAGGGCGACGCTACTCCTCCACCCCTGCCCGGGCCCCTCCACCTGGGCCCCCGGTCGGAGGGCTCTCCGTCTCCCGGTCGCGGCGCCCTCCGACTTTGGGACCGTCCGCCGGAAAATCCCTGTGCACGACCGATGAGTTTGCGCGACGGTAAAGGTCTTCCCATGCGTAGCCCAAGAACGCGTAGCCCAAGAACGCGGAAGGACCACCACCAATGAGCACGCACACGTCCGGACTGGCGATCGAGACCGCGGGACTGGTGAAGACGTTCGGCGAGACCCGGGCCGTGGACGGGGTGGACCTCGCGGTACCCGCCGGCACGGTCTACGGCGTCCTCGGCCCGAACGGCGCCGGCAAGACCACCACGGTGAAGATGCTCGCCACCCTCCTGCGACCCGACGGCGGACAGGGGGTTTTTTTTTTTTTTTTTTTTATGAACCCACGTCTTCGGCCACGACATCGTGCGCGAGGCGGACGAGGTGCGCAGCCGGGTGAGCCTCACCGGGCAGTACGCGTCCGTGGACGAGGACCTCACCGGCACCGAGAACCTGATCCTGCTGGGCCGGCTCCTCGGGCACGGCAAGACCGCCGCGCGGGAGCGGGGCGCCCAGCTGCTGGAGGCCTTCGGGCTGACGGAGGCGGCGGCGAAGCAGGTCAAGCACTACTCCGGCGGCATGCGGCGGCGCATCGACATCGCCGCGTCCATCCTCAACACCCCCGATCTCCTCTTCCTCGACGAGCCGACGACCGGCCTCGACCCGCGCAGCCGCAACCAGGTGTGGGACATCGTGCGCGCGGTCGTCGCCCAGGGCACGACCGTGCTGCTGACCACGCAGTACCTGGACGAGGCCGACCAGCTGGCGTCCCGGATCGCGGTCATCGACAAGGGCAAAGTGATCGCCGAGGGCACCAAGGGGAGCTGAAGGCGTCCGTCGGCGCCGGTTCCGTCCATCTGCGGCTGCGGGACGCCGACCAGCGGCCCGAGGCCGAGCGGCTGCTGCGGGACCTGCTGGTCGCCGAGGTGCAGCTGGAGCCCGACCCGGTGGCGCTGACCGCGCGCCTGGGGGTGGCGGCGAGCGACACGGCCGCCGACCAGGCCGCCAAGGCGCTGGGCGAGCTGACCAGGGCCGGCATCACCGTAGACAACTTCTCCCTGGGACAGCCCAGCCTCGACGAGGTCTTCCTGGCGCTGACCGGGCACGACACCGGCCAGAGCACCGGCAACGGCACCGGCACCGGCCCTGACACGAAGGACGAGGTGGCGGCATGAGCACGGCCACGAGCACCGAGAGCAAGGAACTCTCCGCGGTCAGCACCGAGTCGCTGGCGGCCCTGCTGGTCGCCAAGGAGCGGCCGCCCCGGCCCAGCGCCCTGTCCACGTCCCTCACGTTCGGTTGGCGCGCGATCCTCAAGATCAAGCACGTGCCGGAGCAGCTCTTCGACGTCACCGCCTTCCCGATCATGAACCTGTTGATGTTCACGTACCTCTTCGGCGGTGCGCTGGCGGGTTCGCCGAGCGACTACATCCAGTTCGTGCTCCCGGGCATCCTCGTGATGTCGGTCGTGATGATCACGATGTACACCGGGATCTCGGTGAACGTCGACATCGAGAAGGGCGTCTTCGACCGCTTCCGCTCGCTGCCGATCTGGCGACCCTCGGCGATGGTCGGCTATCTGCTGGGCGACGCGCTGCGCTACACCATCGCGTCCGTCGTGATGCTCGCCGTGGGTCTGCTGCTCGGCTACCGGCCGGACGGCGGGTTCGGCGGTGTGGTCGCCGGGATCGCGCTGCTGCTGCTGTTCTCGTTCGCCTTCTCGTGGATCTGGACGATGTTCGGGCTGATGCTGCGCACCGAGAAGTCGGTGATGAGCGTCAGCATGATGGTGATCTTCCCGCTCACCTTCCTGTCCAACGTCTTCGTCGACCCGAAGACGATGCCGGGCTGGCTGCAGGTGTTCGTCAACAACAGCCCGATCACGCATCTGGCGTCCGCGGTGCGCGGTCTGATGGCGGGCGGCTGGCCCGGCGTCGAGATCGCCTGGACGCTGGGCTGGGCGGGTCTGCTCCTCCTGGTCTTCGGCCCGGTCACGATGCGGCTCTACAACCGCAAGTAGCCTCCGCGGTACGGGATCGGCGCCCCGGTCAGTCGCGGGGCAGCGGGCGGGCGTCGGGGGCCACATGGGTGGCCGGCGTCGCCCGCACGATCGTGATCAGGCGGTCCGTCAGCTCCAGTCCGCCGACAGCCGGATCGTCGTAGCCGAGCACCCGGTGCCCGCGCACGACGCTGACCACCAGGTCGTCCGTCTCGCGCGGGTTCCTGCCCACCTCGGCCTTTATGACCGGCCGCTCGATGAGGTCGAGGCCGCTGCCCTGGCGATGAGGTCCTCCATGACCATGCCGGCGGCGGGGCTGAGCACGGAGAGCCCGAGCAGGCGGCCCGCGGCGCTGGCGCTGGTGATCACGGCGTCGGCGCCGGACTGCTTGAGCAGCGGCGCGTTCTCCTCCTCACGGACCGCGACCACGATCTTCGCCCCGCGGTTGAGCTGCCGGGCCGTCAGCGTCACCAGTACGGCCGTGTCGTCGCGCTGGGTGGCGATGATGATCTGCTTCGCCCGGTACACCTCGGCGCGGTTCAGCACGTCGCTGCGCGTCGCGTCACCGACCACGCCCGCGTAGCCGTGGGCCGTCGCGGCCTCGATGGCCTTCCGCTGGGATCGACCACGACGACCTGCTCCTTGCGCAGCCCGGTCGCACAGACGGTCTGGATCGCCGACCGTCCCTTGGTACCGAAGCCGACGACGACGGTGTGATCTGCGCAAGGTGGACCTCCAGCGGTTCAGGCGCCACTCATCCCGCGTGCGCTCGGTGAGGGCTTCCAACGTGGTGCCGACCAGGATGATCAGGAACATCACGCGCAGCGGTGTGATGACGAAGATGTTGGTCAGCCGGGCCGCGTCGCTGACGGGCGTGATGTCGCCGTACCCGGTGGTGGAGAGGGTGACGGTGGCGTAGTAGAAGGCGTCGAGGAGGTCGACGGAGCCGTCGGAGTT
The DNA here is from genome assembly GCA_021502835.1 of Streptomyces thinghirensis. The sequence goes on along the minus strand of JAKFGP010000034.1, from coordinate 18,592 downwards.
GTCGTTGTAGCCATCGGCGTCGGCATAGACGATGAACGCCGTCGCCAGGAGGACCACCAGGGCCAGGGACAGGCGTTTGCCGACCTGGCGGATCGGGTGCTCCACCAGCTTCCTCGGGAGTTTCACCCGATGGGTCACGAGGTGTTCGTCCGCCTGGCGGGCGATCGCGTCCCTGGCCCGGAAGTTTCACGTGAAACACACTCCGATTCCGCCGGTGGCCCAGGGCAGGTCGAGCAGCTCGGCCTCCTGGCCCGGACGAGCCCCGCCCGGGGGTACGACGGCCAGGGGCGTCGGCGGCCGCGATGCCGCGCAGCATGGCCGGACCGTTGTAGTGCAACGGCACGGCACCCTCGCCGCGCAGCACGACCGGGACGAGCCGGGTGTCGTACGGGTGCCCGTGCACCGCGTCCCGCAGCGGCAGCGTGTACGGCTCGGGCGCCGGGCGGGCGGCGAAGGGTGCGCAGCAGCGGTTCGGCGAGCGTGGAGCAGTCCGGAGACGGCGGCGAGGGGTTGCCGGGCAGGCCGACGAGGTGCTGGTCGTCCTTGAGCCGGGCCAGCAGCATGGGGTGGCCCGGGCGCACCTTGACGCCGTCCACCAGGAGTTCGGCGCCGATGCGGCTCAGGACCGGGTGGACATGGTCGACGGGGCCCGCGGCGGTACCGCCGGTCGTGAGGACCAGGTCGGCGTCGGAGGTGGTGACGGCGCGGTGCAGGGCCTCGGCATCGTCGCCGATCCGGCGGACCGCGCGGACCTCGGCGCCCAGGGCCCGCAGCCAGGGCAGCAGCATCGGGCCGAGCGCGTCCCGGATGAGGCCGTCGTGCGGCCGGCCCTCGGTGAGCAGTTCGTCGCCGAGGACGAGGACGTCGACGCGTGGGCGGGGGACGCGGTGACGCTGTCGTAGCCGGCGGCTGCCGCGAGGCCCAGCACGGCCGGCGTCACCAGGGTGCCGACGGGCAGCAACTGGTCGCCGCTGCGGCACTCCTGACCGCGCGGGCGGATGTCCTGGCCGTGGACGACGTCCCGGGTCGCCTGCAGCCGGTTTCTGCCGTCGGTGCGACCGTGCTCGGTGCGCAGTACGGCGGTGCTGTCCAGGGGGACGCGGGCGCCGGTGGCGATACGGGCGGCCTCGCCGTCGGTGAGGGGCGCGGGTTCCGCGTGTCCGGCCAGGACGCCCTCGTCGCGCACCGTCCAGGGGCCCGGGCCGGCGACGGCCCAGCCGTCCATCGCGGAGGTGTCGAAGGAGGGCAGATCGGTCAGGGCGGTGGTGGCGCGGCCAGGGTGAGGCCCAGGGCCGCGTCGAGGGGCGCGGCGAGCGGGGCGCGGCGGGCGGCACGGACGGCGGCCCGGGCGGCGCGCTCGGCGGTCGCCCGGGCTTCGGGCCAGGGCGTCGCGCGGTGGTGGGAGTCGGCCTGCTCGTGCGGGGCGTCGTGCGGCCCGTGGGCTCCGTGGGCCCCGTGGTGACTGTGGTCGCCGTGGTGCGTGGCGGGCGCGGGCGTCGCCGCGTGGTCGTGGTCGCCGTGGGACGGGCCGGACGGGCCGGGGTTCTCCTTCACGAGGGCGAGCGCCTCCTCGACGTCGAGGTCTTCGGCTTCCTCGTCGGTCCGGGTGCCGTGGGAGGTCATCGCGCGTCCGGGCGGGTGTCCGGGGTGGCGTCCGGAGCCACGTCGGGCTTGCCCGCCGCGGGGGCGGACTGGGCTTCGGCGGCCTCCTCGGCCCAGCGCTGGGCGAGGGCGGCGGCCTTGCGGGCGGCCTCGGCGACGGCTTCGGGGCCTCCTTGGGCCCGCCCGGCCGCGTAGCCGACGAGGAAGGTGGTCAGCGGGGCCGCCGGCCTGGCCACCCCGTGGGCGGCGTCCCGGGCGAGGTCGAGCAGAACGCCGGTGTCGACGTCGAGGTCGATGCCCAACTCGTCCTTGGCTGCGGTAATCCATTCGTCCAACACGTGACCATGCTCCTGATGCGTGCCCTTGCGGTGGCGATGTCGTCCCAGGTGTCGCAGTCGAAGGAGGCGACGGCGTCGGGGACACGAGTGAGGCGGAGCGCGCCGGTCAGCCGGCGCAGAGGCAGCCCGGTGAGGTCCGCACGGTCCGCACGGTCCCGGGCGAGCGCGGCCAGTTCGCGGCGCAGCGCGGACGCACGGTAGGCGGCGACGAGGGGCTGGTCGCGGCCGTCGGCGTCGGTCAGCAGCGCGCCGTCGGCGTCGCTCGCGGCGAGGGCCGACAGCAGCCGTCCGACGGTGGGCCCGGCGAGGAAGGGCAGGTCGGCGGAGACCACCACGACGTGCTCGGCAGTGGTGTGCCGCAGGCCGGCGGCGAGGGCGGCGAGCGGTCCGCCGCCGGGCGGGTCCTCGCGCGCCCAGGTCACCGGGCGCGCGGTGGGCGCGGGTCGGCGACCACGACGGTCGTCCGCGCTCCGGCGCAGGCGGCGAGCACCCGGTCCAGCAGCGCGCGACCGCCCACGCGGAGACCAGGTTTGTCGGCGCCGCCGAGCGCCGCGCGGCCCCGCCGGCGAGCACGACGGCGTCGTACCGACGGGGCCGGACCCGGCGCGGGGCCGGTGCCGGCGCCGGGATCACCGGAGGGCTCGTACGCGGTCACCCCCCGAGTATGCGTTGCCGGGCGATCACAGGGAACGCGGGGGAGCCCGCACGATCGGGATGTGCCCACCGGCGTCGTCGTCGGACCCCCGTCACAGGGTCCGCAGCAGCACCGCCGGCTGTTCGACGCAGTCCGCCACGTACCGCAGGAAACCGCCAGCCGTACCGCCGTCGCACACCCGGTGGTCGAAGGTGAGCGACAGCTGGACGACCTGACGCACCGCCAACTCGCCGTCGTGCACCCACGGTTTGGGGACGATGCGGCCGACGCCGAGCATGGCCGCCTCGGGGTGGTTGATGATCGGCGTGGAGCCGTCGACGCCGAAGACGCCGTAGTTGTTCAGCGTGAAGGTGCCGCCGGTCAGTTCACCGGGCGTCAGCCGGCCGGCCCGGGCCGCCTCGGTCAGCCGGGCGAACTCGGCGGTGAGCGCCTCGGCGTCCCGCGCGTGCGCGTCCCGGACGACCGGCACGACCAGCCCCCGGTCGGTCTGCGCCGCGAAGCCGAGGTGGACGTGGTCGAACCGGACGACCTCGCGGGCCTCCCGTGTCGACCGTGGAGTTCAGCTCGGGAAGCGGGCCAGGGCGGCCGTGCAGATCCGCCCCCCAGCAGCGCGACGAGGAGATCTTCGGCCCGCCCGCCGCGTTCATCGCCGTGCGCGCCCGCATCAGCTCCGGTCGCGTCGGCGTCCACCCAGCAGGTCGCGTCCGGGATCTCGCGCCGGCTGCGGGAGAGCTTGTCGGCGACGGCGCGGCCGGACGCCCTTGAGGGGGACGCGGACACCGCCGGAACGCGCGGTGGAGGACACGGATGCCGGCGCCTCGGTGGTGTCGGCCTGTCCCTCCCGGACCGCCGTACGGCCGCCGTGCGCGGCGGCGGCACGCAGCGCGTACTCCACGTCCGCCCGCAGGATCAGCCCCTCCGGGCCGGAGCCGGTCAGCTCGCGCAGGTCCAGGTCGTTCTGCCGGGCCAGCCTGCGGACCAGCGGGGAGATGACGGGGGACGGGGCCGTCCACCGGGTCCGCGGTACGGGCCCGGCCGTTCACCCGCCCGGTCGCCGCCGCGGTGGCCGTCTGCCGGTCCGGCCGTACCCGGCGCCGGCGCGCGGGCGCCTCGGAGGTGCCGTATCCGACGAGGACGTTGCCCGAGCCCCCCGGCCTTCGTCTGGCCAGCCTTGGCCTGCCCGGCCTCCGACTCCTCGGCCCGCGCCGACTCCTCGGCCCGCGCCGGTCCCTCGGCCCGCACCGGTCCCTCGGCCCGCGCAGGATCCACCGCCTCGCCGCCGGTGCGCGAGTCCCGCGCCGGGAGGCCGGCGGCATCCTCGCCCACCGCCACCGTCAGCAGCGGCGCTCCGACGGGCAGCTCCGAGCCCTCCTCGCCGAAGCGGGCGGTGACCACGCCCCCGTAGGGGCAGGGCACCTCGACCATCGCCTTGGCCGTCTCGACCTCGACGACCGGCTGGTCGACGTCCACGACGTCGCCGACCTCGACCATCCAGCGCACGATCTCCGCCTCGGTGAGCCCCTCACCGAGGTCGGGGAGCTTGAACTCCAGGCTGCGCCCATCAGAAGCGTGTGCCATCAGCTTTCGGCCTCCCACTGCAGGCGCCCCACGGCGTCCAGGATCCGGTCCACACCGGGCAGGTGGTGACGCTCCAGCATCGGCGGCGGATACGGGATGTCGAACCCGGCCACACAGCACCGGCGCCTCCAGATGGTGGAAGCAGCGCTCCGTGACCCGGGCCGCGATCTCCCGCCCGGGCCCCCGAAGGAACCCGACTCGTGGACGACGACCGCGCGTCCCGTCCGCCGCACCGAAGCGCACACCGTCTCGTCGTCGAACGGCACCAGGGAGCGCAGATCGACGACTTCGAGGTCCCAGCCCTCGGCCCGGGCCGCCTCGGCCGCCTCCATGCAGGCGACCAGCGACGGTCCGTACGTGATGAGTGTGGCGCTCCTGCCCGAGCGCCGCACCACCGCGCGGCCCACCGGCTCAACGGGTGCCGGCTCCTCGGGGTTCCAGGCGTCCTTCGACCAGTACAGACGCTTGGGTTCGAGGAAGACCACCGGATCGTCGGAGGCGATGGACCGGCGCAGCAGCCCGTAGGCGTCGGCGACGGTCGCGGGCGTGACGACATGGAGCCCCGGAGTCGCCATGTAGTACGCCTCGGACGAGTCGCTGTGGTGCTCGACGCCGCCGATGCCGCCGCCGTAGGGGACGCGGATGGTCAGCGGCAGGGGCATCCTGCGCGCGGGTGCGGTTGCGCATTTTGGTGACGTGGCTGACGACCTGCTCGAACGCCGGGTAGGCGAAGGCGTCGAACTGCATCTCCACGACCGGGCGCAGTCCGTACATCGCCATGCCCACGGCCGTGCCGAGGATGCCGGCCTCGGCGAGCGGGGTGTCCGTGCAGCGGTCCTCGCCGAACTCCGCGGCGAGTCCGTCGGTGACCCGGAAGACGCCGCCGAGGGTGCCCACGTCCTCGCCCAGGACGTGCACGCTCGGGTCGGCGGCCATGGCGTCGCGCAGCGCGCGCGTGAGGGCCTGCGCCATGGTGGCCGGCTTGACGGCGACGGTGGTCATCGGTGTCCCCCTTCGGGCGCCCCGGACGCGGCCCCGGTCTCCGCCTCGGCCGCCGCCGCCGGCTCCGCCCGCAGCAGGTCACGCTGCTCGCGCAGCTGCGGCGTTGGCTCGGCGGTAGACGTGGTCGAACAGGTCCATGGGGTCGAGTTCCGGGTCCTGGTTCATGCGGGCGCGCAGGTCGGCGGCCATGGTCTCGGCGTCCTCGCGGGCGGCCCGGACGCCCTCCTCGTCGAGCAGGCCGCGCTCGGTCAGCTCCCGCTGGAGCAGCTCGATCCGGGTCGTGCCGGCGCCAGGCCTCGACCTCGGCGTCGCCCCGGTAGCGCGTCGCGTCGTCGGCGTTGGTGTGCGCCTCGACGCGGTACGTCACCGCCTCCACCAGCGTGGGTCCGCCGCCCGCGCGCGCTGGCGCACGGCGTCGGACAGGACCTCGTGCACGGCTGCGGCGTCGTTGCCGTCGACCAGGCGGCCGGGGATGCCGTAGCCGACTGCCTTGTGGGCCAGCGACGGGGCAGCGGTCTGCTTGGCGAGCGGGACGGAGATCGCGAAGCCGTTGTTCTGCACGAGGAAGACGACCGGTGCCCGCCAGACGGCCGCGAAGTTCAGCGCCTCGTGGAGGTCGCCCTCACTGGTGCCGCCGTCGCCGACCATGGCGAGCGCGACCACGTCGTCGCCCTTGAGCCGGGCGGCGTGCGCGAGACCGACGGCGTGCGGGAGCTGGGTGGCCAGCGGCGTGGACAGGGGCGCGACCCGGTGCTCGTAGGGGTCGTAACCGGTGTGCCAGTCACCGCGCAGCAGGGTGAGGGCCTCGACGGGATCGACCCCGCGGCGACGACGGCGAGCGTGTCGCGGTAGCTGGGAAGAGCCAGTCCCGCTCCTGAAGGGCCAGCGCGGCGGCGACCTCGCAGGCCTCCGACCGGTGCTGGAGGGGTAGACGGCCAGCCGGCCCTGCTTGGTCAGCGCCGTGGCCTGCGCGTTGTGGCGCCGGCCGGCGACCAGCCGGGCGTACAGCGTGCGCAGCAGCTCGGGATCGGCCTGCTCGGCGGCCTTAGTGCCGAGGACGCGGTACGGCTCCGCGTCGGGCAGCAGCGGCGCGGGGGGTCGGTACGGGCTGCCAGGCGGGCGGCGGTGTGGGCCGGTAAGCGCCCCGCTGCTCCATGACCGTCATGACGGCACCTCCTCGTGGGAGCGGGCTGTCGGCTCGCCACGGGTGTGACGGGCCTCACCTACCGATTGTTCGGTCGCCGGCACATTTTGGCTACAGGCGGCCCCAGGCTGTGGACAAACGGTTCTCCACAGCCTGAGATGGACGCGAGTACGTCCATGGGAGGAAGGCGGGGGGCACGTGGCATCTGAACAAATGGCCGAACGCCCGGAGGAAGCCGGCGGCCCGGACGACGCCGGCACCCCGCCGCCCCCGCGCCCGCTGGACGCCATCGATCAGGACATCCTGCGCATGCTCCAGGCGGACGGCCGCGCCTCGATACGCTCGGTCGCCGAGCGGGTGCACGTCTCGCGCGCGAACGCCTATGCGCGCATCAACCGGCTCGTCGAGGACGGCGTCATCCGCGGCTTCGGCGCCCGCGTCGACCACGAACGCGCGGGGCACGGCACCTCGGCGTACATCACCCTGAAGATCGTGCAGAACTCCTGGCGCACGGTCCGCGCGCAGCTCCGGCAGCTCCCGGGGCCTCGCACATCGCCCTGGTGGGCGGCGACTTCGACGTCCTGCTGCTGGTGCACACCCCGGACAACCGGGCCCTGCGCGAGCTGGTGCTCACCCGCCTCCAGGCCATCCCGGAGGTGCTCAGCACACGCACCCTGCTGGTGTTCGAGACCGAGGACCTGGAACCGCAGAGCTGACCGCCGGGCCGGGGCCGAGTGGCCGCTCAGGACGCCTTGCGCAGGCCCCCGAAGACCAGCCGCGCCACCGCGTCGACCACTTCGCTCTCACCCGCGCCGCCCCCGGCCCGCCGCTGCCGTGGGGACCGTCGGGCCGGTACCACTCCACGATCGAGTTGATCATGCCGAAGACGAGGCGCGTCGCGAGCCGCACCTCCACGTCCGCGCGCACGTCCCCCTCGGCCGCCGCGGCCTTCAGCAGGTCGGCGACCCGGTGGTCGAACTCGCGCCGCCGCTCCAGCGCCCACCGCTCGGTGCCGGTGTTGCCGCGCACCCGCAGCAGCTAGCGCGTGACGTACGGCAGTTCGGCCATGAGCACCTCGACCATGCGCCGCACGACGTACCTCCAGCCGCTCGGCGGCGGATCCCACGCGCGCGTGCTCCTCGTCGAGGATCCCGAAGAGCTCGTCCAGGGCCCGGCTCACGGCCCGGCGCAACAGCTCCTCCTTGCCTGTGACGTGGTGGTAGATCGACGACTTGGAGATGCCGGCCGCCTTGGAGAGGTGCTCCATGGAGGTGCCGTCGTAGCCGCGCTCGATGAAGACCTGCACGGCGACGGAGAGCAGTGTCTCGGGCGTGTACGTGTCGCGCTTGGCGGTGCTCGCATGAGGGGTGCCCTCCCGCGTCCGGGAGGCGTGCGTGTGACGGCGGAGCGCGAGGGGACGGGGCGTGGCGCCCGGAGGGCTCGCGTTCGTGCAGCTCGCCCAGCAGCTCGTACACCCAGCGGAGTCCCAGTCGGCGGCCCCATTCAACGGGCCCGAGCGGGTAGTTCACGCCCAGGCGCATCGCGGTGTCGACGTCCTCCGCCGAGGCCACGCCCCGGGCGACCGCGTCGTACGCCAGGTCGACGATCCGCGCGACCGTCCGCGCCACGATCATGCCGGGCACGTCGCCGACGACGCTGACCTTCTTCCCGAGCGCCTGGAACAGGCCGGTGGCCTCGGCGAGCGTGCGGGGCGAGGTGGTGGTCTCTGAGGGCGCGAGGGCGACGCGGGAGGTCCGCCGGTAGTCGAGGGCGAGGTCGAAGTGGACGACGTCGCCGAGCTCGACCGCGGTCCGCCCGCCGGTGAGGAGCCGGCCGCCGCCGGCACGAGCGCCCCGCCGCCCCCGCCCTCCTCGCGCACCTCGATGCCCGCCTCGCGGATCGGCGCGGGCAGCTCGCCGGCCGGTCCGGGGTCCCCCTCGGCGACGACGTACGCGGGCCGGTCGGCGGGGTCGGCGGTGTGCGGCTCTCGGGCCGCTCGGCGCCGTCCCGGTAGTCGTACCAGCCCTGCCCGCTCTTGCGGCCGAGTCGGCCGGACTCGACCAGGCGGCGCTGGGCCAGCGACGGTGTGAACCGCGCGTCCTGGAAGAACGCCTGCCACACGGAGTGCGTGACGGACTCGTTGACGTCCTGCCCGATCAGGTCGGTCAGCTCCGAGGCACCCATCCGGAAGCCGCCGGACTCGCGCAGCACGGCGTCGACGGTGGCCGGGGCCGGCGGCCCGCAGCTCGTGGACCGCGAGGGCCTCGGCGTAGAAGGGCCGGGCGACGCGGTTGACGACGAAACCGGGGGTGTCGGCGCGGCGACCGGGGTCTTCCCAGGCGCGGGCCGTCTCGTACGCGCGGGTGGCCGACGCGGGGTCGGTGGCGAACCCGGAGACCACCTCCACCAGCGGCAGCAGCGGCGCGGGGTTGAAGAAGTGCAGGCCGACGAAGCGGCCGGGGACGCGGAGCGCGCCGCCGATGGCGGTGACGGACAGGGAGGAGGGTGTTGGTGGCGAGCAGGCAGTCGTCGCCGACGACGTCCTCCAGCGCCGGAACAGCTCCTGCTTGATCGTCCAGGCCGTTCCAGGACCGCCTCGACGACCAGCGCGCAGTCGGCGAGGGCGGCGAAGGTCTCGGCGGGCCCGAGCCGGGCACGGGCGGCGTCCCGCTCGGCGCCGTGAGCCGTTCCTTCTCGACGAGCCGGTCGAGCCGGGTGCGCCGATCGCGTCGGCCGCTTCCCGAGGCCTGCCGGGACGGCGTGCTGTACAGTCGTACGGGATGGCCCGCGACCAGCGCCACGCGATGCCCTGGCCCGTGCGTAGCCGGTGCCGACGACGGCCACGGGGCTGCTGAGGTCGAGTGCTGTCATGTGCGCGATCCTCCCGCACGGGGTTTTCCACAGATGCGGCGGTCCCCCTTGTCCCCGGCCGATCGTTCGGTTACTCTAGCCGTGTCCGCCTGTTTCTGCCCAGGTTTCCCCCAGGTCCCACGGACTCGACGAAGCGTCGACGCGGAGGTCGACGGCGAGTTCGTGAGAGAGAGAGTTGGTCCCCGCATGGCCGCCGAACTCACCGCACACCAGCTGATCGCCCAGCACCGGCCGACCCTGGACCTGGCGCCTGGAACCCGATCCGCACGCGCGCGTACTGGTCCCCCGCCCCGAGCACCCCAAGGCCTACCGGGGAGAACGGCAGCCTGGACATGGCGCCGGGCAAGGCCGCCTTCAACGCCCTGCTCGGCACCGCCTCTCGACCTCGGCCAGCCCGGCACCGACGACTGGGTCGGCGGCGAGGTGCTCCGGCCGTACGGCGTCGGCTGGGCGTGGAGTACCCGCACGCGGACCTCGACGCTGCTGCTGCCCGCATATAAGGCCGGCCAGAAGGCGTGGCGGGACGCGGGCGCGGAAGCTGCGCGCGATGGTCGCCTGGAGATCCTCCGGCGGATCGCCGACCGGACGATGGAGTTCGCCAGGCGGTGCATGCACACCTCCGGGCAGGCCTTCATGATGGCCTTCCAGGCGGGCGGCCCGCACGCGCGGGACCCACGCCGGCATGGAGGCCGTGGCCTACGTACGTGGAGCAGGTCCGCACCCCCCGACACGGCGAGGTGGACCAAGCCACGGGGCAAGCGCGACCCGCTCGCGCTGACCAGAAGCGGTTCACGCCGGTCCGCGGTATCCGGCCTCGTCATCGGCTGCAACGGCCTTCCCGACCTGGAACGGCTACCCGGGCCTGTTCGCCTCCCTCGCCACCGGCAACGCGGTCCTGGTCAAGCCCCACCCGCGCGCGGTGCTGCCGCTCGCGCTCACCGTGCAGGTGGCCCGCGACGTCCTCACCGAGGCCGGTTTCGACCCGAACCTGGTCGCGCTGGCCGCCGAGCGCCCCGGCGAGGGCATCGCCAAGACCCTGGCGACCCGCCCCGGATCCGGATCATCGACTACACCGGCTCCACCTCCTTCGGCGACTGGCTGGAGGCCAACGCCCGCCAGGCCCAGGTCTTCACCGAGAAGGCCGGCGTCAACACGGTGATCGTCGACTCCACCGACGACTACAAGGGGATGCTCGCCAACCTGGCCTTCTCCCTCTCCCCTCAGCGGCCAGATGTGCACCACCCCGCAGAACCTGCTGATCCCCCGCGACGGCATCCGCACCGACCAGGGTCCCGGACCTACGACGAGGTGACCGCGGACCTGGCGCGGCCGTCGACGAACTCCTCGGCGACGACGCCCGCGCACGAACGCCCTGCTCGGCGCGATCGTCAACCCGGACGTCAAGGCCCGCCTGGAGGCCCGCCGCCGGCCTCGGCGAGGTCGCCCTGGCCTCCCGCGAGGTGACCAACCCGGACTTCCCGAACGCGGTCGTGCGCACCCCGGTGATCGTCAAGCTGGACGGCGCCAAGCCCGACGACGAGGCCGCCTACACCAGCGAGTGCTTCGGTCCCGTCTCCTTCGCCGTCGCCGTCGACTCCGCACAGCACGCCGTGGAGCTGCTGCGGCTCAGCGATCCGGGAGAAGGGCGCGATGACGGTGGGCGCATACACGACCGACGCGGAGGTCGAGCAGTCCGTGCAGGAGGCCTGCCTGGAGGAGGCGGCCCAGCTGTCCCTGAACCTCACCGGCGGGGTGTACGTCCAGACGGCCGCCTTCTCCGACTTCCACGGCTCGGGCGGCAACCCGGCGGCCAACGCCGCCCTGTGCGACGGGGCGTTCGTGGCCAACCGCTTCCGGGTGGTGGAGGTCCGCCGTCGAGGCCTAGGGGTGTCGTTTGGATCTTGCCGGGGTCGCGGTGCCTGGCACGCGCATCTAACCCCGCTCGGGTCAGTCGCAAGGCACCGTTGCCTGGAGTCGGCCTGATCCGGAGACGACACCCCCTAGAACAGCCTGCTGGGGCACGTGCGGTGCGCCCCGCCGGCGCTCCAGTGGTACAGCGTCATGGCCACACTGGTCGCGAGGTTGTAGCTGGAGACCTGGGGGCGCATCGGCAGCACCACCAGATGGTCGGCACGCGCGCGCAGCTCCGCGACAGCCCGCTGCGCTCCGGGCCGAACGCGAGCAGCGTCATCCGGCAGCTTCAGCCGCGGATATCCTCGCCCTCCGGGTCCAGCGCGAACACCGGCCCGGCGAGCAGCTCCGCGACCTCCAGCCGTTCCACCGCGGTCGCGAAGTGCAGCCCCGCCCCACCGCGCACCACCGTGGGGGTGCCACGGGTCGAGTGTGCCCCGTGGTGACCACACCGGTCGCCCCGAAACCGGCGGCCAGCGGATCACCGCCCCGCGTTGCCGAGGTTGCGCGGCTGGTCGAGGGCCACGTGACGGGCGTACGGCGGAGCCTGTGCGCCAGCGCCCCGCAGGTTGGCCGCACGCGGGCCGGCACGGCCAGGGCGGCCACGGCGGTGGGATGCGGGCGCGGCACGAGAGGCGTACGTCTCCTGCGGCACCTCCGCCAGCGAGCGTCCTCGTCGCACGTCGGGCGCCAGCTCCTCGGCGAGGGCCAGGGCGCCCGCGCGGTCGGCGGTGACGGCCACCGGGACCTCGGCGCCGAAACGCAGCGCGTGCTTGAGGGCGTGGAACCCGTCGAGCAGCACACGGTCCGGCGTGCCGGCGCCAGACGGCCGACGGGTCCGAGGTCGGGGTCGGTCATGTCCGGAAGCCTACGTGCGTGTGGCCGGGGTCCTTGTTGCTCTCCACGGCCTCCCGGGAGCAGGGGCCGGGCACCGCCGCCGTACGGCCGTCACCACCGCCCACACCACCGCCGTAGCCACGCCCGGCCGTCAGCCGGGTCGACAGCCGGCCCGGCAGTCGGCCCAGCAGCCCGGCACGCGCGTACCGCCCAGCCGCCCAGCCGGCGCAGGAAGGAGGTCGGCAGGAAGACCGCGTCCGCGGCGATCATCGCCAGCGAGAAGAACGGCAGCCCCAGCACCACGGCGATCACCGCGTGCTCGGCCATCATGGCGGCCAGCAGCACGTTCTTGACCCGCCGGTTGAACAGCGTGAACGGGAACGCGACCTGCACGGCGACCGTGCCGTAGGTGATGAGCATGACCATCGTGCCGTTGGCGGCCAGCGCCTCGGAGAGCGCGGGCCAGGGCGAGAAAGTAGTCCAGGTTGAGCGGGTAGTAGACCGCCGTGCCGTCCTGCCAGCGCGAGCCCTGGATCTTGTACCAGCCCGCGGTCGCGTAGATCAGACAGGCCTCGGCCATGATCACGACCAGCGCGCCGTTGTGCACGATGTCGGCGATCACGTCGAGCAGGATCCGCGGCTCACCGCCACCGGCCCAGCGCCCCACGGCCCACCACAGGCCCTGCGCGGCCCACACCGCCCACAGCAGCGCCGGAACGAACCAGTCGCCATCCAGCGCGCCCGCCAGCGTCATGGTGAGCAGCACGAAACCGAACACCGACCACAGCGCCGGCCCGGCCCGGTCCACGACACGCTCCCCACGCGCGCGTGCCCCGCCCGCACGCCGCGCCCGGCGCGCGTCCAGCGACCACACCTGGCCGCAGCGCGTGAGCACCAGGTAGATGCTCATCAGGTGCAGGACGTTGTCGCCGCCGTCCCCCATGAAGACGCTGCGGTTCTGCAGCGAGAGCACACCGACCATGAAGATCACGGACATGGTCCGGGTCCGCCAGCCCAGCAGGAGCAGCACACTGCCCGGGACGGCCACCGCGTAGACGATCTCGAACCAGACCCGCCCGTCGGACCACATCAGCACCGTGAAGGCGCCGTTGTCCGCGATCAGCTGCTCGGCGAGGTCGTGGCTGAGGGGCTCCCGGGACCGTACAGCTCGTGGCGGTGGGGCAGTTCGCGCAGCGGAAGAGCAGCCAGGTGGCGCTGAAGCCGATGCGGATCACGGCGGTCTGGTACCGGGCCGAGCGCGGCGCCGGTGACGCGGGCGATGCCCCGGGAGACCGAGAGGGCGATGCCGTTCACGCGGCGTCCCCCTCCTTCTCACCGGCGGTCACCGGCCACCAGGGCAGCTCACGGTAAGCCGGCCGGTCGGAGACCTTCTCCCCGCTCCACGAGGGCGGCTCCACGTTGGTGGTCCGGGAACGGTACTGGACGCGCTCGACGACACCGCCCGGCCCGGCGGCATCGTTCCGGTCAAGCCGCAGGACGGCGATGCGGCGCAGATAGTCCTCGGACAGCGTGCCCCGCAGGCCCACCGGGCGGTCGTCGGAGTCGTGGGTGGCGACGAAGAAGTCCCAGGCCCGGCGGAGCTCGTTCTGCTGGGTGTGGCTCGGCAGCGGATTGCCGTCGATGCCCCGGCCGTCCTCGGCGGACAGGTCGTACCAGCCGGTCGTGCGTATCGCGCCGTCCGCCGTGCTCACCTCTGCCCGGACCTGGACGGAGACGTTCTGCTGGAGCGGGTTGGGCGCGAAGAGCTTCCAGTTCTGTTCGAACTCCGGGAAGACCCACTCGTCCACCGCCTCGCCGTGCTGCTTGGTGAGGGTGTTCGACGGGGCCACGTGCAGGAACACCAGGCCGAGGTGGGCGCAGACGGCGACGGCGACGACCGCGAGGGCGACCACGGCACTCGACCTGATAGCGCGGGGAGAGCGCGGAGACACCGGCACGGGGCGCCACGATCACCTGGCGGGGCTCCGCGGTGACCGTACGGGGGCCGTCTCCTGTGCCGGCTGCCTCGGACCCGGTCCTGGTCCCGTCCGACCGATCCGACCGATCCGACCGATCCGGCTGATCCGGCTGATCCGGCTGGTCCGGTGCGTCCCGTCCCCTCCTGCTCGTCCCGCCCCGCGAGGCGTCCGAGCCTGTGTCGTACGCGTCCATTACGCCCCGTTCCGGTCCCGATCCGTCGTACCGCCCGCTCCGCCGCAGGGGTCACCCGCGCCACTCGTGCGGCTGCTCGGCAGCGTCCGAACGGGAGCGGTACTTCAGGACTGTCCGCCCGCACAGCCCCCGGCGGACCGACCGCGCAGTGGCCGTCACCACATCGTCACCGCGCGACGGCGCCCGCGGTGACACGGAGACGGATCCGACGGCGATCCGGAGGGACGCCCCCGGGGGCAACCCGGAGGGACGACCCGGAGATGACCCGAGCGGCCTAGAGAACGTGCCCCCGGCTCGCCCTTCCCGTCCACCACCGGCCGGCCGGCCGCGCCCACACCTGCATGCCGCCGTCGACGTTCACGGCGTCGATGCCCTGCTGGGCCAGATACATGGTGACCTAGCGAGCGTCCACCGGAGCGGCAGATCACGTGGACCCGGGCGTCCTGCGGCGCGGACCTCGGTCAGCTCACCGTGCCGGGCCACGAACTCGCTGATGGGAATGTGCAGCGCCCCGGCGGCGTGACCGGCCTGCCACTCGTCGTCCTCGCGGACGTCCAGCAGGAAGTCGCCGTCCTTGAGGTCCGTGACCTCGACCGTGGGCACACCAGCTCCAAAACTCATGCCCCAGACGCTACCCGAGCCCCCGCCCGGCTCAGTCCCGCCCGAGCACCGCCGCCAGTTCGGCCTCCGCTCCCGCACCTGGGTCGCCAACTGCTCGGCGATCTCCTCCAGCAGCCGGTCGGGGTCGTCCGGGGCGCAGCCGGAGCATGGCCCCGATCGCGCTCTCCTCCAGCTCCTTGGCGAGCAGCGTGAGCATCTCCTTGCGCCGGTCGACCATTCGAGGCGGACGTACAGCTCTCGCCCCGGCTCGGGCGCCGCTCGGGCGCCGGACCGGCGGCCCACCTCCGCCAGCTCGCAGCGCTGCGCCTGGCGTCGCCACGGGCGTAGGCGGCGTTGACCCGGGTGATGAACTCCTCGCGCCGGGCCCGCCTCGTCCTCCTGCGCCAGGTCGGGGTGGGCCTTGCGGACCAGCTCGCGGTAGAGCTTGCGGGCCTCCTCGCCGGGCCGCACCCGCTGCGGCGGGCGTACCGCCTGGTCCGTCAGCATCGCCGTGGCCTCCGGGAACAGACCGTCCCCGTCCATCCAGCCGTTCAACAACTCCTCGACCCCGGGGATCGGCATCAGCCGGGCCCGTGCCTCGTCGGCCCGGCGGCGGTCTCGGCGTCGCCGGTGCCGGCCGCCCTGGCCTCCAGGATCTGCGCCTCCAGCTCCTCGAGCCGCGCGTACACCGAGGCCGAGCCGCTGTTCGTGCAGACGCGAAGTTCTCGACCTCCACGCGGAAGGTCTCCAGCGCGATCTCGTACTCGATGAGTGCCTGCTTGGCGGCCCGTACGCCGACCAGCCGTTCCTGACGCGGCACCGTCCTGGGGTCGCCGCCGGCTCGCACCGGCGCCGCCACCACCCTGCTCAGCTTCCGGGGTCGTCACCCGACCAGCGTAGGCCACACCCCGCCCGGCGCCGCCCGGCCCGCCGCACTCGACGCGCGCCCCGCCCGCCCACGCACGGCGTACGCCCCCGCCCACGCACGGCGTACGCCATTCGAGGCGGCCACGCTCCGCCGCCTCCGACGTCTCCGACGCAGGCGGCGGAAGCGTCACACCCCCAGTTCCGCCGCGACCCGCCCGGCCCGCACCGCGTCCACCAGCTCCGCGTGGTCCGCCTCCGTGCGGTCGGCGTAGGCCACGGCGAAGGCGGCCACCGCCTCGTCCAGCTCGTCGTTCTTGCCGCAGTAGCCGGCGATGAGCGCGGGTCGGCGCTGTGCGCGTGGGCGCGGGCCAGCAGGGCGCCGGTCATGCGGCCGTAGTCGTCCATCTGGTCGGCGGCCAGGGCCGTGGCGTCGACGCTGCCCTTGCGGTTGCGGAACTGCGTACCTGGAACGGCCGCCCGTCGACCTCCGTCCAGCCCAGCAGCATGTCGCTGACCACCTGCATCCGCTTCTGCCCCATGACCACCCGGCGCCCCTCGTGCGCGGCCTCGGGGGCGTCGAAGCCGACGGCCGCCAGGTGGGGCAGGAGCGCGGAGGGCCTGGCCTCCTTCACCTGGAGCACGAGGGCTCGCCCCGGTGGTCCAGGAGCAGCACGTACGACCGTGTGCCCACACTGCCGGTGCCGACGACCCGGAAGGCGACGTCGTGCACCGCGTACCGGGCCGCAGCGGGAGCCGGTCCTGGAGAGCGTGGCCAGGTACCGCTCCAGGGCGGCCCGCGACCGCCGCCGCCTCGGGGTCCGTCACCCGGCGCAGCACCGGCGGGGCGTCGGCGAAGCGCCGTCCGCCGTCCTCGGTGGCCTCGGTCGACCTGGCGGCGAAGCGCCCGCTGGTGTTGGCCCGCGCCTTCTCGGCCACCCGCTCCAGCGTGCCGAGCAGGTCGTGGGCGTCGGTGTGGGAGACGAGTTCCTCGTCCGCGATGGCGTTCCAGGCGTCCAGCGCGGGGAGCTTCGCCAGCAGCCGCATGGTGCGCCGGTAGGCGCCCGCGGTGTCGTGGGCCGCCTCGCGGCAGGTGTCCTCGTCGGCGCCGGCCTCCCGGCCCGCCAGGACGATCGACGCGGCGAGCCGCTTGAGGTCCCACTCCCAGGGGGCCGTGGACGGTCTCGTCGAAGTCGTTCAGGTCGATGACCAGGCCGCCGCGGGCGTCACCGTAGAGACCGAAGTTGGCGGCGTGCGCGTCGCCGCAGATCTGGGCGCCGATCCCCGTCGTCGGCGTACGCGCCAGGTCGTACGCCATCAGCCCCGCCGACCCGCGCAGGAAGGCGAACGGTGTGGCGGCCATCCGCCCCACCCGGATCGGGGTGAGCCCGGGGATCCGGCGCCCGGTTGGACTCCTCGACCGCGCCTGACCGCGTCCGGGCGGGAGGCGTCCAGGTGAGGTCGGCGTGCGCGGACCGCGGAACGCGCGTGCGCAGCGCCTTGCCCTCGGCCTTCGGCGAGCCGCCGACGGGCCACCGCGCGAACCCCGGCACGACCGGCACCCGCACGCCCCCTCCGGGCCCTCGACCGCGCCCGCTCCCCGTCCCGCACGCGCCCCCGTCGTCGCCTCCGCCGTCGTCCCCGCCGTCGCCTCGGTCATCGCGACCGCCCTCCCCGTACTCGTACCCGTACGCGCACCCGCGCCGTACCCGTGCCGCACCGGTGCCGTACCCATGTCCGCGCCGCCCCTCCCGGGCGCCGACGCGCCACGACCGTACCCCTGGGCGATCCGCCCGTACACGGGCCCCGCCCGCCCCGTTCCGCGGCCCGCATAACGCCGGGCAGGGGGCGGAACAGAGGTGCCCGGGCCCCCACCGGCCCGCATACGGTTTCCAGCGATCACCACGGAGCGCGCCCGCCGAAGCAACGACAGCAGCCTGCCCCGCGCGGCGGGCGAGCTCCCTGTCCCCCGACGTCCCGGATGTCGCACGTCCCGTCCAGCTCCCAGGGACCACCCCACCGAGGAGACCGAGGAACGCCATGACCTCCGACGCCCCCACCGCCCCCGACGAACCCGGCGGGTCCGGACCGCACACCGGCCCCGGCCCCGGCACCACCACCGACCGCGGCATCAGCCGCAAGACGCTGCTCAGGGCGGCCGTCGCCGCCGGCGCCGCCGTCCCGCTGCTCGCCACCGGCTCCATCGCGCTCGCCCGGGACGCCGCCCGTTCCGCCACCGGCGAGCCTGCCGCCGACCCCCTTCTGCGACGACGGCGACGACCCGACCCCCGACCAGATGGAGGGCCCGTACCTCAAGCCGAACTCCCCGCCGCGCACCAACCTGGTGGCCCCCGGCACCGCCGGCACCCGGCTGACCGTCAGCGGCTACGTCTTCGGCCGCAACTGCGTCCCGCTGCCCGGCGTGCTCCTCGACTTCTGGCAGGCCGACAACGCCGGCGCCTACGACATGGCCGGATACGCCTTCGCGGCCACCAGTTCACCGACGCCACGGGCGCGTTCTCGCTGCGGACGTCGTCCCCGGCCTCTATCCGGGCCGTACCCGGCACATCCACGTCAAGGCGCAGGCACCCGGGACCCACGTACTGACCACCCAGCTGTACTTCCCCCGGCGAGCCCCGCAACAGCACGGACGCCCTCTTCGACCCCGCGCTGCTGATGAACGTCCGCGGCGCCGGCGGCGGCAGTGAGGGGGCTTCGATTTCGTCCTGAACGTGGACGGCGATCCGGGCCCCGGCCCCACCACGCCGACCGATCCGCCCACCGACCCGCCGGGCGTGCACCTGGGCGGCCGGCCGCTCTCCCTACGCCGCCGGCGACGGGGTACGACGGCGGCGGCTCCCGCCGCTGCCTCCAGGCGCACACCTCGATGGCGGGCTGGGAGCCGCCCAACGTGCCGGCCCTGTGGCACCGCGAGTCCTGAGACCTTCCTCACAGCGCACCGCGGCTCCACGGCGCCCCACAGCGCCCGCGTCCGAGCATACGAGAAGCCCCCAGGTC
>JAKFGP010000033.1 GCA_021502835.1 Streptomyces thinghirensis | reverse complement strand
ATGTACTTCGTTCAGTTACGTATTGCTAGCCGCCACAGCAACGGCGCCAGCAGGAACAGCAGCACCGCGAGCCCCACCCGCGGCCCAGGCCAGCACCGCGCGTACCACTTCGGCCGTTTTGCCGGTGACCGGCACGGCCACCGCGGACTCGCTGGCGCAGGCGCCCAGCTTCTTGTCCTGGGCCGTGCAGCTCTCGCTCGCCGAGGGCGCCGCCGACGGCTCCGTCTCCGCGTTCCGGGACGGCAGCGCGGAGTCCGGCACCGAACTGCCCGGCGTCTCCGTCCGGGGTGTGCGACAGGGTCGAGCCACAGGTCGGCGTCGGCTCGAAGCGGGTCCAGCCCACGCCCTCGAAGTACACCTCAGGGCCAGGCGTGCGCGTCCCACAGCCCCACCGAAACAGAGCCGTCGGCCTGAGGGGAGCCAGGCGCGAAGCCGACCGCCACCCCTGGCCGGAATGCCCAGCGAGACCAGGCCATCGCCGCCATGGCGAAGAAAGTGGACGCAGAAGCCCTGCTTGTCCTCCAGGAAGCGGGCGATCGCCTGCGATCCGCTGCCGACCTTGACCTGGGTGTCGTACTCGAAACCGCCGTTGATCGCGAAGTACTCCTGGAGCTTGACCGCCTGCTCGTAGGGGTTCGCCGCACCGGCGGTCACCTCGCGGGCGACCCGGGGAGACCACATCGGGCAGCGAGTCCGGCAGCTCGGTGTACTCCCGCTTCAGCGCCGCCGGACGGCTGCGGCGCGGCGGCGAGCTGGTCCGCCGTCGGCTGCACGTTCAGGCTCCGCACCTCGTACGTGAGCCCGCATGTGTTCTGCCGTGGTCGCCGACCAGTGTCATGCCGACGGGTTCGTAGCGCGAGATTGCCCGCGATCCGCACGCCGCTCGGTGGGCACGGCATCGGCGGCCAGTCCTGGGCGTACCAGTCCGCGGCCGCGATGGTGGTGCGGGTCTGCGTGCGCTTGGTTTCGGGGCCGAGGCCGATCGGCGTGGGGGGTGCCGTCCGGCACGGCGGTGATGTTCCGCTTGGACGGCTTCCAGGTGGTGCCGTCGAAGTCGTCCAGGGACCCGATGCGCAGGTACGGTTCGATATGTCGTCGGAGTCGGTCTCGACGGAGAGGACCTGCCAGTTCTCGTCGACGTTGAGACTGTCGCGCAGCGAGACCAGCGGGTTCACAGCGGAGATGGTGCCGCCGCCCCGGTCCCGGAGCCGACGCCCGTCCTGGCGCTGTCCAGCAGCCCGCAGTTCATCGCGGGCAGGGCGAGCGGCACCACCGGGGCGACGCCAGCGCGAACGCGCCGATGCGCCGCCCGGTGCGGACGGGAGCGACCACGCCGTCCTGCTCCCCGCCCGGGGTGCGTGGCGCGCCGCCCAAGTCGGCCCACTGCGAGAGCCGGTCACGCCCCTCGGCCAGGAGCAGCATCAGATAGCCGGCCGCCGCGACCAGGAACCACAGCCAGTCGGTGCCGCCCTCGGACAGCCCGGCGGCCACCGAGTACAGCAGCGAGCAGCGGCAGCCCGGCCGGGGCGGCGCTGCGGAAGGTCACCGCGAGGTGTCCACCAGCAGCCCGATGACCAGACGCCGCCGATCAGCATCAGCCGGATGCCGTCGGACTCCAGCGGCGCGGGGATCGCGTACCGCGCGATGTCGTCGCCGCCCTGTTGCAGCAGGTCGGCGAAGCGCTGGAAGGCCTGCGGGCCGGGAATCAGCCCGGCGAGGGCGTGCTGCCGGGCGAAGACCAGGGTCGGGAGCACCAGCGTGACCACGGCCTGCGCAGCGATGGTCGGCGGCCGGGGCCAGCGGCACCGGCGCGCCGCCGCGCCCACCGCGGACTGGACCGCCAGCAGCAACGCGGCCTGCAGGATCCACGTGGCCGGGTCGAC
The DNA here is from genome assembly GCA_021502835.1 of Streptomyces thinghirensis. Next base: position 314,541 of record JAKFGP010000033.1, on the reverse strand, counting down.
CAGGGGCAGCAGCGCGCACGCCGCCATCAGCGTCGCCGCCCACGCACACAGCGCCAGCCGCGCCCGCCCGCTCATCGCGTGCTCTCCCGGCCCATGACCGTCGCGGTGCGGGTGTGCGCGTGGTCCGCCTGTCGGGTGTGCTCGTGGTCCGTCTGCGGCGCGGGTCGTCGGGGCCTGGCCGCCTGCCCCGTGCACCGCGCCGGCCGCGCCTTCCCGCTCATCGCGTGCCCTCCCCGCCGCTCGCCGCCGCGAGGCCGGTGCGTTCGTGGTCCGTCAGGCGCCACATCTCCTCCAGGGTGGTGCCCCGCCGGCACGCTCACGGCGGTCCAGCCCGCCTCGCGCAGCATCCGCAGCCATTCCTCGCTCCTGTCCAACGGACCGGGCACGTCCGCCGGTTCCCGTGCCCAGGTCTCGCTGTCCAGGACGAAGGCGACGGCACCGCCGCTGCGCTGCCGCATCTTGGCGGCCACCGTGGCCTGCTCTTCGTCCAGGTCGCCGAAGAACGCCACCAGCAGCCCCTCGTTCCCGCCGCGCAGCACGTCGTACGCCCGGGACAGGCCCGTGCCGTCGGAGTGGTCGATCACCGCGAGGGTGTCTGTCATCAGCCCGGCCGCGTCGGCCGTGCCCTGGCTCGCGCCCGCGAAGCCGTCGGAGCCCTCGCCGGGCACCGAGTCGCCGCTGTCGGTGAGCAGCCGGACGGAGAAGCCCCGCTCCAGCATGTGCACCAGCACGGACGCGGCGCCCGACACCGCCCATTCGAAGGCCGAGTCGGGGCCGGCGCCCTCGTAGGCCACGACCCGGGTGTCCACCAGCACCGTGCACCGGGCGCGCTGCGGCTGCTCCCTCGCGGCGCACCATCAGCTCGCCGTAGCGCGCGGTGGAGCGCCAGTGCACGCGGCGCAGGTCGTCGCCGTAGCGGTAACCGCGCGGGATCACGTCGTCGTCGCCCGCCAGCGCGAGAAGCGCTGCCGCCCCTCGCCGTACCCTCGTGCCTCGCCGCTCAGCCGCACCGGCGGCAGCGCTTCCACGCGCGGGATCACGGTCAGGGTGTCGTACGTCGAGAAGGAGCGGGTCACCTCGCACAGCCCGAAGGGGTCGGTCAGGCGCAGTTGGAGGGAGCCCAGCGGATAGCGGCCGCGCAGGTCGGAGCGGACCCGGTAGGACACCTGCGGCGGCCGCCCGGCTCCACTCGGTCGAGTACGAAGCGGGGGCGCGGTCCGAGTAGGGCACCCGGTCCTGGAGCATCAGCAGACCGGTGGGGAGCCGCGAGACGTTGTCGATGCGCAGATGCACCCGGGCCTCGCCGCCCGAGGGTACCCGCCCGGGGAGAGCCGGCGGCTGCCCGCCACTCGGTAGCGCGTGCGGTAGAGCAGGGTCGCGCAGACCAGCGGCAGCACGCTCAGCAGCAGTCCGACGCGGAGCAGGTCGCTCTGCCCGAGAACGTAGGCGCAGACCGCGGCGGCGATGCCGGCGGCCAGGAAGGACCGTCCGCGGGATGGTCGGACCGGTCAGGGCGGTGCGGAAACCGCCGCCCTCGCCCCGGTCGTCGTCCGACCGGTCCGTCCCCCCGGCGTCCATCACAGCCTCCGCGGCGGTTGCTGGCCGTACGCGGACGCGCCGCGGCCCACGCCGAAGCCCGCCTGCTGCTGGGGTGCCGCGGCACCGGGTGTGCGCTGCAGGATCTCCTGGACGACCTGCTCGGCGGTGCGGCGGTTGAGCTGGGCCTGGGCGGTGGGCAGCAGGCGGTGGGCCAGGACGGCGACCGCGAGGGCCTGTACGTCGTCCGGCAGCGCGTACTCCCGGCCGCTCAGGGCGGCGGACGCCTTCGCCGCGCGCAGCAGATGCAGCGTGGCGCGCGGCGAGGCGCCGAGTCTGGAGGTCGGGGTGGGTGCGCGTGGCGGCGACCAGGTCCACGGCGTACCGCCGGACCGGGTCGGCGACGTGGACGCCCCGGACCGCCTCGATCAGCTTCAGGATCTCGTGCGCGTGCGCCACCGGCTGCAGGTCGTCCAGTGGGTTCACCCCGCCGTGCACGTCGAGCATCTGCAGCTCGGCGTCCGGGCTGGGATAGCCGATGGAGACCCGCGCCATGAAGCGGTCGCGCTGGGCCTCCGGCAGCGGGTAGGTGCCCTCCATCTCGACCGGGTTCTGCGTCGCCACCACCATGAAGGGGCTGGGCAGCTCGTAGGTCTGGCCGTCGATGGTGACCTGGCGCTCCTCCATCGACTCGAGCAGCGCGGACTGCGTCTTCGGGGAGGCGCGGTTGATCTCGTCGCCGATCACCACCTGCGCGAAGATCGCGCCGGGCTTGAACTCGAAGTCCCGGCGCTGCTGGTCCCAGATGGACACCCCGGTGATGTCCGAGGGCAGCAGGTCCGGCGTGAACTGGATCCGGCGCACGGAGCAGTCGATGGACCGGGCCAGCGCCTTGGCCAGCATGGTCTTTCCGACCCCCGGGACGTCCTCGATCAGCAGATGGCCCTCGGCGAGCAGCACGGTCAGCGAGAGCCGTACGACTCGGGTTCCCCTCGATCACGCTCTCCACCGAACCGCGTACCCGCTCGACCACAGCGGTCGGATCATCCCCCACGCTCGAATACGCTCGCGCGGGGGGCGCCCCACGGCTCGCCTGATCGTCATAGGTCGTCACCCGGCCCCCCCTCGGCCTTTCCCCCGCTCCTGAGAAGCGGGGGTACCTAAACTTGCCGGGACGGCCACACACCGCGGACCGGCCCACCCCCGAATCACGGACACCGTGCGGAAAAAGTTCCGCACGACACCACTTCCCGCATTCTTGCTGCCGTTACCGATTCGTGTCACTCGCCTGTGGACAACTGGCCGCGATATGTCGGGCCTTACGGCCTTTGCGGTGCTTGCGCGATGGGATCACCAGGGCGCGATCGTCGAGGCGGGCGGCCGGATCAGGCGGGGTCGACCTCGCGGAGCAGGCCCGTCCTCCGTCGAAGACGAAACCACGTACGTCCTCGGTGTGCAGCAGGAACGGCGAGGTACGCACGCGCTCGATCGACTGCCGCACATCCTGGTCGACGTCGCGGAAGGACTCGACCGCCCACGCGGGACGCTGGCCGACCTCCAGCTCCAGGTCGTGCCGGAACTCCTCGGTGAGTCTCCATGCCGCACCCGGTGTGGTGGATGAGGACCACGCTGCGGGTGCCGAGCGCCCGCTGGCTGATGGTGAGTGAGCGGATCACGTCGTCGGTGACGACACCGCCCGCGTTGCGGATGGTGTGGCAGTCGCCGAGCTCCAGGCCGAGCGCGGCGTGCAGGTTGAGACGCGCGTCCATGCAGGCCACGACGGCGACCCGCTGGACCGGCCAGGCATCCATCCCGGGGTCGGTGAATGCGGCGGCGTAGCGCCCGTTCGCCTCGACGAGCCGGTCGGTGACGGTGCCGTCGCCGACTATGGCGGATTCGGAGCCAGTGGGAACCGATGCAGAAGTCGTCATATCCATGACGTTACTGGCCGTCCCCTTCCGTGGCCCGCTGTGAAGCGGGACAAAGAACGTCATCAAGGCTTGTTGTGGAGCCAACCCACAGGGGGACGCGGGCGCGTCCGTACGAGTGAAAAGGGGCGCCGCACCGGTTTGCGGACGCCGCCGTCCGCGACGCGCAGGCCGGTTGATTGACCGGGCGACAGGGTGGACTAAAGTGACGCGAAGCGGGAGGCGAGGCTCTCCCTGCTGGACTGAAATCCCCGGAGACCTGGGCGACGTCCCGCCAGATCTCCCCACGTGCGCGGCGCGTACGTACGGCTCGGCCTCCTCCCGCTCCCGGCCGGCCGACGCTTCCGGCGCCGGCAGGCCTCCCTTCACGAGCGAGCGGGAGGGGACCCGGCGGTGCGTGACGCCGCGCCGGACCTGAGAGGCCGCCCCACCCGAGCCAGAGTCGACACGTCCCGGTGATGCTCCAGCGGTGCCTGGACCTGCTGGCGCCCGCCCTCGAGGAACCGGGCGCCGTGGTCGTCGACTGCACGCTCGGACTCGGCGGACACAGCGAGGCGCTCCTCGGAACTTCCCCGAGGCCCGGCTCGTCGCCCTTGACCGGGACAAGGAGGCCCTGCGCCTGTCCGGCGAGCGGCTCGCCCGTACGAGGGAGCGCGCCACCCTGGTGCACGCCGTCTACGACGAGCTGCCCGACGTACTCGACCGGCTCGGCGTCCCGCGCGTCCAGGGCGTGCTGTTCGACCTCGGCGTCTCCTCCATGCAGCTCGACGAGGGCGGACCGCGGCTTCGCCTACGCCCAGGACGCCCGTCGACATGCGCATGGACCAGACGACCGGCATGAGCGCCGCGGAGGTCCTCAACACCTACCCGCCGGGCGAACTCGTCCGCATCCTGCGGGCCTACGGCGAGGAGAAGCAGGCCAAGCGGATCGTCTCCGCGGTCGTGCGCGAGCGCGAGAAGGAGCCGTTCAGCAACAGCGCGCGCCTCGTGGAGCTGATCCGGGCCGCGCTGCCGCAGGCCGCCAAGCGCACCGGCGGCAACCCGGCCAAGCGCACCTTCCAGGCGCTGCGCATCGAGGTCAACGGCGAGCTGTCCGTCCTGGAGCGGGCGATCCCGGCCGCCGTCGAGACCCTCGGCGTGGGCGGCCGGATCGCCGTGCTGTCGTACCACTCGCTGGAGGACCGGCTGGTCAAACAGGTGTTCGCGGCCGGCGCCGCCAACACCGCGCCGCCCGGACTGCCGGTGGTCCCCGAACGCTACGCGCCACGGCTCAAGCTGCTCACGCGCGGTGCCGAACTTCCCCACCGAGGAGGAGATCGCCGGAAACCGGCGGGCGGCACCGGCACGGCTGCGCGGGGCCCAGCGCATCAGGGAGTCCATCGGGTGAACCGAGCGAGGGCAGGCCAGGCACGGGTGCGGACGGTCCACCCGGGCCGAGGGGAGGGCGAGTGAGTAGGAAACCCGAACTGAAGGGGAGGGCGGCCCGGCTCGCCCAGCTGCTCCCGCCGGGCGGCGCACGCGGCCAGGCGGCCAGGGCGCCCTTCGTCCTCCTCGTGGTGGTCCTCCTGGGTGGCGGCCTCATCGGGCTCCTGGTGCTGAACTCCGCCCTGAGCGAGGGGCTCCTTCCAGCTGGACGACCTGAAACAGAGGACGAAGGAGCTCACCGACGAGGAGCAGGCGCTCCAGCGGGACATCGACGCCTACTCCGCTCCCCGGGCCCTCCAGCGCCGAGCCCGCGAGCTGGGCATGGTGCCCGGCGGCGATCCCGCCTTCCTCGCCCCCGACGGCTCCGTGAAGGGCTCGCCCAGCCCCGCGCCCACGGCCGCCTCCGCCCCGCTGGTCCTCGCCCCCGAGGCGCTGACCGCACGCACCGGCGGCGCCTCCGCCGCCGGTACCGAGCCGCCCGACCCGGCCCCACACCCCAGCACCGCGGCCACCACGGCTGCGACCCCGCGCCGACGGCGACGACCACCCCGACCCCGACTCCCGGCAGGTGACGGAAGTGTCCGACAGGGAACCGCCGCGCCGCCGCGGTGCCCGGACCCCGCCAGGCCCGTCCGCCCCGGCGGCCGGCGGCAGCCCGGCCCCGGCGCCCGGCCCGCCCGCCGGCCGGGCCCGCCCCGCCCGGCCGCGGCCCGCGCCATCCGGCTGGGCAGCCCCCGCCCGCGCCTGCGCCCTGATCGGCCTCGCCCTGACCCTGGTGATGTCCGCCTTCGTCGTACTGGCTCCTCCAGGTGCAGGCCGTCGACGCCGGCACGTACGCCGCCAAGGCCGAGCAGAACCGCTACGTCTACACACGCTGCCCGCCGAGCGCGGCGCGATCACCGACCGCAACGGCGTCGCCCTCGCGAGCACCGTGGACGCCTACGACATCACCGCCGACCCCACGATGTTCACCCGCGAGCAGCTGAAGGTCGGCGACGGTCCCGAGCAGGCGGCGGCGCTCCTCGCGCCCATCATCGGCGAGGACCAGGAGGACCTGGTCGACGTGCTCCGCCCGAAGAACAGGGAGCTGCGCTACGTCCGCCTCGCCCGCCGGCAGACTCCGCAGGTCTGGAACCAGATCAAGGACCTGAAGACCGCGCTGACCAAGAAGGCGGAGACGGACAAGTCCGTGGTCAACGTCCTCGCGGGCGTCTTTGCCGACCCCAGCAGCAAGCGCGTGTACCCGGGCGGCGACCTCGCCGCCGGCATCCTCGGCTGGGTCGGCGCGGACGGCAAGGGCGGCGGCGGCCTGGAGCGGAAGCTGAACGAGACCCTGGCCGGCAAGGACGGCAAGATCCGCTACGCGCAGTCCGGCGGCCGCCAGGTACCCACCGCCGGTTCCACCGAGACGCCCGCCGTCCCCGGCAGCGACGTGGAACTCACCATCGACCGCGACATCCAGTGGGCCGCCCAGCACGCCATCAGCCGGCAGGTGGAGAAGTCCAAGGCGGACGGCGGCTACGTCATCGTCCAGGACACGGCCACCGGCGAGATCCTCGCCATAGCCAACTCGCCCGGCTTCGACCCGGGCGACCTCGCCCACGCCGACCCGGACGCGCTGGGCAACGCGGCCCTCCAGGACGCCTTCGAACCCGGCTCCACCGCCAAGGTGATGTCGATGGCGGCCGTGCTGGAGGAGAAAGCCGCCACTCCGATGACCCACCTACCATCCCGAACCGGCTCAAGCGCGGCGACCGGCTCTTCAAGGACGACATCGACCACCCCACCTGGTACCTCACGCTCAACGGCGTGCTCGCCAAGTCCAGCAACATCGGCACCATCATGGCCACCGGCGAACTCGGCAGACCCAGGAGAGGCCAACAAGGTGCTCCACTCCTACCTGCGCAAGTTCGGCCTCGGCGGCTACAGCGGGCTCGGCTTCCCGGCGAGACCAAGGGCATCCTCGCGCCGCCCGACCAGTGGTCGACCTCGCAGCAGTTACACGATTCCTTTCGGCCAGGGCGTCTCCGTGAACGCCTTGCAAGCAGCCTCCGTGTACTCGACCATCGCCAACGGCGGCGTCCGCGTCGAGCCCACGCTCGTGCGCGGCACCAAGAGGACGACGGGCGCTTCACCCCGGCTCCCGAGCCCAAGAAGACCTCGCGTGATCAGAGAGAAGACGGCGAAGACCCTCTCGCAGATGCTGGGAGTCCGTCGTCGACGACGAGGAGGGCACCGGCACCAAGGCCCGCATCCCCGGCTACCGGGTCGCGGGCAAGACGGGCACGGCCAACCGGGTGGATCCGGCCACCGGCATGTACAAGGGGTACACCACGTCGTTCGCCGGGTTCGCCCCCGCCGACAAGCCCCGCGTCACCGTCTATTGCGCCATCCAGAACGCCACCGAGGGCAGTTACTTCGGCGGCCAGATCTGCGGCCCCATCTACAAGCAGGTCATGGAGTTCGCCCTGAAGACCCTTCAGGTCCCGCCGACCGGGGCCGACCCCGCGAACCTCCCGGTGACCTTCAAACCCTGACGAGGACCGAGCAGACCCCGACCAGCAGCGAGCCAGTACCGAGCCAGCGCCGATTCAGTACCGAGCCACCAGGAACCACCCGTGACAACGATCACCCCCGATCCCGGGAACCAGAGCGGTCCGTCAACCTCACTTCGCCCGGAAGCGGTACGCCCGGTACGCTCACCGCCGTGCCACACGCTGATCAGTCCCAAACCACCCAGAAGGGCCACCCGTGACCTACCCGGGACCGCCCAGGCCGGTGCGGATCTCCGCCACACCCCTCGCGGAACTCGCCGACCAGCTGGGTGTCACCGCCCCCGGACAGCACCGCCGGAGTCACGGGCATCACCCATGACTCGCGCGCCGTCCGCCCCGGTGACCTGTACGCCGCCCTCCCCGGAGCCCGTCTCCACGGCGCCGACTTCGCCACCCAGGCCGCCGGCCTCGGCGCCGCCGCCGTGCTGACCGACCCGGCCGGCGCGGGCGCGTCGCCGCCACCGGACTGCCGGCGCTCGTCGTCGACGACCCGCGCGCGCGGATGGGTGAACTGGCGGCCACGATCTACGGCCACCCCGGCCGCGATCTCCTCCAGATCGGCATCACCGGCACCTCCGGCAAGACCACCACCGCCTACCTCGTCGAGGGCGGCCTGCGCACGGCGAAGTCCACCGGGCTCATCGGCACGGTCGAGATGCGCATCGGCGACGAGCGGATCAAGTCCGAGCGCACCACGCCCGAGGCCACCGACCTCCAGGCGCTGTTCGCGGTGATGCGCGAGCGCGGCACCGACGCGGTCGCCATGGAGGTCTCCAGCCACGCCCTGGTGCTCGGCCGGGTCGACGCCTGTGTCTTCGACATCGCGGTCTTCACCAACCTCAGCCCGGAGCACATGGAGTTCCACTCCGGCATGGAGGACTACTTCCAGGCGAAGGCACAGCTCTTCACGCCGGAACGCAGCAGGTTCGGCGTGGTCAACGTCGACGACGAGTACGGGCGCCGCCTCGCGAACGAGGCCACTGTCCCGGTCGTCACCTACTCCGCCGAGGGCCACCCCGACGCCGACTGGCGCGCCGACGAGGTCGAGGTCGGCCCGCTGGACTCGACGTTCACCGTGCTCGGGCCGAAGGGCGAGCGGATCGCCGCCAAGTCGCCGCTGGCCGGCCCGTTCAACGTGGCGAACACCCTCGCCGCGATCGTCGCCCTCGCCGCCGCCGGCCTCGACCCGCAGACGGCCGCCGACGGCGTCGCCGCGGTGCCAAGGGTGCCGGGCCGCCTGGAGCGCGTGGACGAGGGCCAGCCCTACTTCGCGGTGGTCGACTACGCCCACAAGACCGACGCGGTCGAGTCCGTTCTCAGGGCGCTCCGCAAGGTCACCGAGGGCAAACTGCACGCCGTGCTCGGCTGCGGCGGCGACCGGGACACCACCAAGCGGGAGCCGATGGGCGCCGCCGTGGCCCGGTTCGCCGACACCGCCGTACTGACCTCCGACAACCCCCGCTCCGAGGACCCCCTCGCGATCCTCGCCACCATGCTCCAGGGCGCGGCGTCCGTGCCCGCGCACGAGCGCGGCGAGGTCAGGTCTTCGAGGACCGGGCCGCCGCGATCGCCGCCGCCGTCGCCCGGGCCGAGCCCGGCGACACCTGTGCTGGTGGCGGGCAAGGGACCACGAGCAGGGCCAGGACATCGCCGGGGTGGTTCGTCCCTTCGACGACCGCCAGGTGCTTCGCGAAGCCATCCAGAAGACCCAGGGATGAAATCCCGATGATCCAGCTGATCCAGGGGACGAACTTGGATCACCCTCTCTCTCGCCGAGATCGCAGAAGTCGTCGGCGGGCGGATGCACGACATACCGGACGCGTCCGTGCAGGTCACCGGGCCGGTCGTCCGGGACTCGCGGGAAGCGGGGCCCGGCAGCCTCTTCGTCGCCTTCGTGGGCGAGCGGGTGGACGGCCACGACTTCGCGCCGGCGGTCGTCCGAGGCGGGCGCGGTGGCCGTGCTCGGCTCCCGCCCCCTCGGCGTGCCCACGATCGTCGTGGACGACGTCCAGGCCGCCCTCGGCGCCCTCGCCCGCCACGTCGTACGGCGCCTCGGCACCACTCTCGTGGCCCTCACCGGGTCCGCCGGCAAGACCAGCACCAAGGACCTCATCGCCCAGGTGCTGCGCCGCAAGGCGCCCACGATCTTCACGCCGGGTTCCATGAACAACGAGGTCGGGCTGCCGCTCACCGCGCTCACCGCCACCGAGGAGACCAGGTTCCTCGTCCTGGAGATGGGCGCCGGCGGCATCGGCCACATCCGGTACCTCTGCGAGCTGACCCCGCCGAAGATCGGCCTCGTCCTCAACGTCGGCTCCGCGCACATCGGCGAGTTCGGCGGCCGGGAGCAGATCGCCCAGGCGAAGGGCGAACTCGTCGAGGCGTTGCCGCCGGCCGAGGAGGGCGGCGCCGCGATCCTCAACGCGGACGACCCCCTCGTACGGGCCATGGCCCCGAACGAAGGCGAAGGTGATCCTTTTCGGAAGTCCGACGAAGCGGACGTTCGCGGTGAGAACGTGCGACTCACGGACAGCGGACAGCCCTCGTTCAGGCTTCACACACCTCCGGTGCAAGCGATGTGACCATGCGCCTGTACGGTGAGCACCACGTGTCGAACGCGCTCGCCGCGGCCGCCGTCGCCCACGGAGTTGGGCATGTCCGCAGACGAGATCGCCACCGCGCTCTCCGAGGCGGGCTCCCTCTCCCGCTGGCGGATGGAGGTCACCGAGCGCCCGGACGGCGTGACGGTCGTCAACGACGCCTACAACGCGAACCCCGAGTCCATGAAGGCCGCGCTGCGTGCGCTGGTCGCCGTGGGTAAAAGCCGCACAGGGAAGGGGGGCCATGCGTGGGCGGTGCTCGGCAAGATGGCCGAGCTCGGGGGACGAGGCGCTCGCCGAGCACGACGCGGTCGGGCGGCTCGCCGTCCGGCTCAACGTCAGCAAGCTCGTCGCGGTCGGGGGCAGGGAAGCCCGATGGCTGCAACTGGGCGCATATAACGAGGGTTCGTGGGGTGAGGAGTCGGTGCACGTGTCCGACGCACAGGCGGCGGTCGAACTGTTGCGCAGCGAGTTGCGCCCGGGGGACGTCGTGCTCGTGAAGGCGTCCCGTTCGGTGGGAGCTGGAGAGCGTCGCGACGGCGCTGCTCGAGACCGGCGCCGAGGGTGAGGTTGCCGCCCGATGATGAAGCAGATCCTGTTCGCGGGAGTCATTGGCCTCTTCCTGACGCTGGTCGGCACCCCGCTGCTGATCAAGCTGCTGGCCCGCAAGGGCTACGGCCAGTACATCCGCGACGACGGCCCGCGCGAGCACGCCAGCAAGCGCGGTACGCCGACCATGGGCGGCATCGCCTTCATCTTCGCGACGGTCGCCGCCTACTTCCTGGCCAAGGTGATCACCAGCTACCTGGACCCGAAAGCGGACGCGGGGCCGACCTTCTCGGACTGCTGGTGCTCGGCCTGATGGTGGGCATGGGCCTGGTCGGCTTCCTCGACGACTACATCAAGATCGTCAAGAGGCGTTCGCTGGGCCTGCGGGCCAAGGCGAAGATGGCCGGCCAGCTCATCGTCGGCATCGGCTTCGCGGTGCTCTCACTCCAGTTCGCGGACAACGGCGGCAACACCCCGGCCTCCACCAAGCTGTCGTTCATCACCGACTTCGGCTGGTCGATCGGCCCGGTACTGTTCGTCATCTGGGCGCTGTTCATGATCCTCGCGATGTCGAACGGCGTGAACCTGACCGACGGTCTGGACGGTCTGACCACCGGCGCCTCCGTCCTGGTCTTCGGCGCCTACACCTTCATCGGCGTCTGGCAGTTCCAGGAGTCCTGCGCCAACGCGCTGACCCTGACCAACCCGGGCGCCTGCTACGAGGTGAAGACCCCTCGACCTCGCGGTGGTCGCCTCCGCCCTGATGGGCGCGTGTCTCGGCTTCCTGTGGTGGAACACCTCGCCGGCCAAGATCTTCATGGGCGACACCGGTTCGCTCGCGCTCGGCGGTGTGCTGGCGGGTCTGGCGATCTGCTCGCGCACCGAGCTGCTGATGGCCATCCTCGGCGGCCTGTTCGTCCTGATCACCATGTCGGTGGTCATCCAGGTCGGCTCCTTCCGCCTCACCGGGCGCGTCTTCCGGATGGCGCCACTCCAGCACCACTTCGAACTCAAAGGCTGGTCCGAGGTCCTTGTCGTGGTCCGTTTCTGGATCATCCAGGGCATCTGTGTGATCGTCGGACTGGGCCTCTTCTACGCGGGATGGGCAGCGGACAAGTGACCTTCTCCTCGGTGCCTTTCGACTTCCAGGGCGAGCACGTCACCGTCGCCGGCCTCGGCGTCTCCGGCGTCCCGGCCGCCAAGGTCCTGCACGGCCTCGGCGCGCGCGTGACCGTCGTCAACGACGGCGACGACGAGCGCGCGCGGGCGCAGGCGGCCGAGCTGGAGGCGCTCGGCGTCACCGTGCGCCTCGGCGACGAGGACACGCTGCCCGACGGCACCGAGCTGATCGTCACCGCGCCCGGCTGGAAGCCCACCAAGCCGCTGTTCACGGCCGCCGGGGAGGCCGGCGTCCCCGTCTGGGGCGACGTAGAACTGGCCTGGCGCCTGCGCGGCCGGGACGGCCGGAAAGCCGCACCCTGGCTCGCGGTCACCGGCACCAACGGCAAGACCACCACCGTCCAGATGCTCGCGTCGATCCTGAAGGCGGCCGGCCTGCGCACCGCCGCCGTCGGCAACATCGGCGTCTCCCTGCTGGACGCGGTCACCGGCGAGACGGAGTACGACGTCCTGGCCGTGGAGCTGTCCAGCTACCAGCTCCACTGGGCACCCTCCCTGCGCGCCCACTCGGCCACCGTCCTCAACCTCGCCCCCGACCACCTCGACTGGCACGGCTCCATGGAGGCGTACGCCGCCGACAAGGGCCGCGTCTACGAGGGCAATCCGGTCGCCTGCGTCCACAACGTCGCCGACAAGGCGACCGAGGACCTGGTCCGCGAGGCCGACGTCGAGGAGGGCTGCCGGGCGATCGGCTTCACCCTCGGCACTCCGGCGCCGGGTCAACTCGGCGTCGTGGAGGGCATCCTGGTCGACCGCGCCTTCGTCGAGGACCGGCAGAAGAACGCCAGGAACTCGCCGAGGTCTCCGACGTCAACCCGCCGGCGCCGCACAACATCGCCAACGCCCTTGCCGCCGCCGCCCTCGGCCGTGCCTTCGGCATCCCCGCCGCGGCCGTACGCGACGGGCTGCGGGCCTTCACGCCCGACGCCCACCGCATCGCGCATGTGGCCGACGTCGAAGGTGTGGCGTACGTGGACGACTCCAGGGCCACCAACACCCACGCCACCGAGGTATCCTTGGCGGCGTACGAGTCGATCGTCTGGATCGCCGGCGGGCTACCAAGGGCGCGACCTTCGACGAGCTGGTCACGGGAGCGGCGAAGCGCCTGCGCGGTGCCGTCCTCATCGGCGCCGACCGCGCCCTGATCCGCGAAGCCCTGGCGCGATACGCCCCCGAAGTACCCGTGGTCGACCTCGACCGGACCGACACTGGTGCGATGCTCCAGGCCGTCCGGGAGGCCCAGCGACTCGCCCGGCCCGGCGACACGGTGCTGCTGGCCCCGGCCTGTGCCTCCATGGATATGTTCACCAACTACAACAAGCGCGGTGACGCGTTCGCGGAGGCCGTTCGCGAACTCGGCGCCTGACCCGGCCGCCTCCTGCGCCGGGCGACCTCGGGAGGACGCGTGGGACGGTCCATGCCGACGTACAGCGGAGGCAGCGATGCCCGGTAGTCCCCAGAGCCGTACCGGACGTCCGCCCGTGCAGCGGGCCGCCGAACGACCCCGGCGCCGAGGCCGCCGCACGGGAACCCCGTGCTCCGCCTGTACCTGCGTCTGCGCCGCGCCTGGGACCGGCCGCTGACCGCGTACTACCTGATCTTCGGCGGCAGCGCGCTGATCACCGTGCTCGGCCTGGTGATGGTCTACTCGGCCTCCCAGATCACCGCGCTCCAGCTCTCGCTGCCCGGCTCGTACTTCTTCCGCAAGCAGGCCCTCGCGGCGCTGATCGGCGCCGGACTGCTCGTGGCCGCCATGAAGATGCCGGTGAAGCTGCACCGGGCGCTGGCCTACCCGATCCTCGCCGGTGCCGTCTTCCTGATGATCCTGGTGCAGGTGCCTGGGATAGGGATGGCGGTCAACGGCAACCAGAACTGGATCGCGCTGGGCGGCTCCTTCCAGATCCAGCCCAGCGAGTTCGGCAAGCTGGCCCTGGTGCTGTGGGGCGCGGACCTGCTGGCCCGCAAGCAGGACAAGAGACTGCTGACCCAGTGGAAGCACATGCTGGTGCCCCTGGTGCCGGCCGCCTTCATGCTGCTCGGGCTCATCATGCTCGGCGGCGACATGGGTACGGCGATCATCCTGACGGCGATCCTGTTCGGCCTGCTGTGGCTGGCGGGCGCGCCCACCGCGGCTGTTCGCCGGTGTGCTGTCGATCGCCGTGCTGCTCGGTTTCATCCTCATCAAGACCAGCCCCAACCGCATGGCCAGGCTGAACTGCATCGGCGCCACCGACCCGGGCCCCGGCGACTCCTGCTGGCAGGCGGTGCACGGCATCTACGCCCTGGCCTCGGGCGGACTGTTCGGTTCCGGGCTCGGTGCGAGTGTGGAGAAATGGGGCCAACTCCCGGAAGCGCACACCGACTTCATCTTCGCCGTCACCGGTGAGGAACTGGGCCTGGCGGGGACGCTGTCGGTGCTCGCCCTCTTCGCGGCTCTAGGCTATGCGGGTATCCGCGTGGCCGGACGCACGGAGGACCCCTTCGTGAGGTATGCCGCGGGAGGCGTGACCACCTGGATCACGGCCCAGGCCGTGATCAACATCGGTGCGGTCCTCGGGCTGCTGCCGATCGCCGGTGTTCCCCTCCCGCTGTTCTCCTACGGGGGTTCCCGCCCTGTTGCCGACCATGTTCGCCATCGGACTGCTCATCGCCTTCGCCCGCGACGAGCCCGGTGCGCGGGGCGGCGCTCGCGCTGCGGCAACCTCGCTTTGGTAGAAAGCGGGGGACCGGGGGCACCGGGTCCAAGCGGAGCCCACGGAGTTGGAACACGATGCGACGGCGCGCCTCGGCGGCGCGTTCGTCCGGAGAGCGGTGAATTTCGGTGCATGTCGTACTCGCCGGCGGAGGAACCGCGGGCCACATCGAGCCCGCGCTCGCCCTCGCGGACGCCCTGCGCAGGCAGGATCCGACCGTGGGGATCACGGCCCTGGGCACGGAACGCGGCCTCGAGACCCGCCTCGTACCCGAGCGCGGGTACGAACTGGCGCTGATCCCGGCCGTACCGCTGCCGCGCAAGCCCACCCCCGAGCTGATCACCGTCCCGGGCCGGCTGCGCGGCACCATCAAGGCGGCCGAGCAGATCCTGGAGCGCACCAAGGCGGACGCCGTGGCCGGCTTCGGCGGCTACGTCGCGCTGCCCGCCTACCTCGCGGCCAAGCGGCTCGGCGTGCCGATCGTCGTCCACGAGGCCAACGCCCGGCCCGGCCTGGCCAACAAGATCGGCTCGCGGTACGCCGCGCAGGTCGCCGTCTCGACACCCGACAGCAAGCTGCGCAACTCCCGCTACATCGGCATCCCGCTGCGCCGCTCCATCGCCACGCTGGACCGGGCCGCCGCCCGCCCCGAGGCCCGCGCGATGTTCGGGCTCGACCCCAACCTGCCCACGCTGCTGGTCACCGGTGGCTCGCAGGGCGCCCGCCGCCTCAACGAGGTGGTCCAGCAGGTCGCGCCCTGGCTCCAGCAGGCAGGCATCCAGATCCTGCACGCGGTCGGGCCCAAGAACGAACTGCCGCAGGTGCACCAGATGCCGGGGATGCCCCCGTACATCCCGGTAAGTTACCTGGACCGGATGGACCTCGCGTACGCCGCGGCCGACATGATGCTCTGCCGCGCGGGCGCGATGACCGTCGCCGAACTCTCCGCCGTCGGGCTCCCGGCCGCCTACGTCCCGCTGCCCATCGGCAACGGCGAACAGCGGCTCAACGCGCAGCCGGTGGTCAAGGCCGGCGGCGGACTGCTGGTCGACGACGCGGAACTGACGCCCGAGTGGCTGCAGCACAACGTCCTCCCGTGCTCGCCGACCCGCACCGGCTGTACGAGATGTCCCGCGCCGCCGCCGAGTTCGGCCGCCGGGACGCCGACGACCTCCTCGTCGGCATGGTGTACGAGGCGATCGCCGCCCGTGCGCACCGCTAGTCAGGGATGACGGAAGGCAGGGAGCGTGGCCGGACCGAGCACCGCCGAGCGCGGTGAACGCCAGCAGGAGTCGTCCGGCCTGCCCCGTGCGCGCCGGTTCGGCCCGCCCCGTCTTCGTACGATCATCATCCTGATCGTCGCTCTCGTGCTCGTGGCGGGCGGGACCGTCTGGCTCCTCTACGGCTCGAACTGGACGCGGGTGGAACGCGTGTCGGTCTCCGGTACTCGCGTACTGACGCCCGCTCAGGTGCGCGAGGCGGCCGACGTGCCCGTCGGGGACCCGCTGATCTCCGTGGACACCGAGGCGGTCGAGGCGCGGCTGCGCCGGAAATTGTCCCGTATCGACGAAGTCGGTGTGGAACGCTCCTGGCCGCACGGAATCGACCTGAAGGTGACGGAGCGCACTCCGGTTCTGACTGTGCAAAAGGGCCGAAAGTTCGTCGAAGTGGACGATGAAGGCGTCCGTTTCGCCACGGTTTCCCGGGCCCCGAAAGGCGTTCCCGAGCTGGAATTGAAGCCTGCCCGGTCCGGCTCCGCCGCGGCGAGCCTGCGCCGCTTCGACGAGGACCGCCTGGTGCGGGAGGCGGTGCGGGTGGCCGGCCGCCTCCCGGCCGCGGTCGCCCGGGACACACGGGCCGTCAAGGTCCGTTCCTATGACGACATCTCACTGGAGTTGAGCGGCGACCGGACCGTGGCGTGGGGGAGCGGTGAGCAGGGGGTGCGGAAAGCGCGAGCGCTCACCGCGCTGATGAAAGCGGCGCCCGATGCGCGGCACTTCGACGTGAGCGTCCCCACCGCCCCCGCGTCATCGAGGAGTTGACGGGTATATGTGCAGGCCAGCACCCTGGTTGGGCAGCGCTACGGCTGATCACATAGGGTGAAAAGAAAAACGGGAGGTTCGGCGTGTTCGTTGAACGTGCGCCACTTGTCGACTTAGTGTCCTGTTCAGAAGACTTCAAGGAACAGACACACTGGTAACCCTAAACTTCACCGTTAGGGTTCGGGTCGGCGCTACGGACCGTCCCATTCGGCATCAGTCGCCGGGTCGCGGGGCACAGTGCCCCGGCGATTCGACGACACGTAACTCGAGGCGAGAGGCCTTCGACGTGGCAGCACCGCAGAACTACCTCGCAGTCATCAATGTCATCGGTGTCGGCGGCGGTGGTGTCAATGCCATCAACCGGATGATCGAGGTCGGTCTCAAGGGCGTCGAGTTCATCGCCATCAACACCGACAGCGCAAGCTCTGTTGATGAGCGACGCCGACGTCAAGCTCGACGTCGGCCGCGAACTCACCCGCGGACTCGGCGCCGGAGCCAACCCGGCCGTCGGCCGCAAGGCCGCCGAGGACCACCGCGAGGAGATCGAGGAGGTCCTCAAGGGGGCCGACATGGTCTTCGTGACAGCCGGAGAAGGCGGCGGCACCGGCACCGGCGGCGCGCCCGTCGTGGCCAACATCGCCCGCTGCTCGGCGCCCTCACCATCGGCGTGGTCACCCGCCCGTTCACCTTCGAGGGACGGCGCCGGGCCAACCAGGCCGAGGACGGCATCGCCGAGCTCCGCGAAGAGGTCGACACCCTCATCGTCATCCCCAACGACCGGCTGCTGTCCATTTCGGACCGCCAGGTCAGCGTGCTCGACGCGTTCAAGTCCGCCGACCAGGTCCTGCTCCCGGTGTCCAGGGCATCACCGACCTCATCACCACGCCCGGCCTGATCAACCTCGACTTCGCCGACGTGAAGTCGGTCATGTCCGAGGCCGGTTCGGCCCTCATGGGCATCGGCTCGGCCCGCGGCGACGACCGCGCGGTGGCCGCCGCCGAGATGGCGATCTCCTCGCCGCTGCTGGAGGCGTCCATCGACGGCGCCCGGGGCGTGCTGCTCTCCATCTCCGGCGGCTCCGATCTCGGCCTGTTCGAGATCAACGAGGCCGCCCAGCTGGTCAGCGAGGCCGCCCACCCCGAGGCCAACATCATCTTCGGCGCGGTCATCGACGACGCCCTGGGCGACGAGGTCCGGGTCACCGTGATCGCGGCCGGCTTCGACGGGGGCCAGCCGCCGTCCAAGCAGCGCGACAACGTCCTCGGCTCCTCCACCTCGGGCAAGCGCGAGGAGCCCACCCCGGCACGGCAGACCGAGAGCCGTCCGTCCTTCGGCTCGCTCGGCAGCGTCAAGCCGAAGGAGGAACCGGAGCCGGCGCCCGCGCAGGAGCCGGTCAGCGACCTGCCGCCGGTCTCCCCCGCCGCCGGTCCCGCCGTCGAGGACCTACTCGGACAGCGCGGCCGAGGAACTGGACGTGCCGGACTTCCTGAAGTGATAGGACAGCGCGACACCGTGAACGGCGCGCACTTCGGCTTCACCGACAGGTGGGGGCGGAGTGAGCGCCGTTCCGTACGAGGAGCTCAACCTCGGCGGCGCGGTCGGCGACGACCCCGGCGCCGTGACGGCCAACCGGGAGGTGGCGGCCAAGTCGCTGGGCGTCGACCCGGCCCGGGTGGTCTGGATGAACCAGGTGCACGGGGCCGACGTCGCCGAGGTCGACGGACCCTGGGGAGACCGCCCGGCCCCGCGGGTCGACGCGGTCGTCACCGCCGAACGCGGCCTCGCCCTCGCCGTCCTCACCGCCGACTGCGTGCCCGTCCTGCTCGCCGACCCCGTCGCCGGCGTCGCCGCCGCGGCTCACGCGGGCCGGCCCGGCCTGGTCGCCGGGGTCGTCCCCGCCGCCGTACGGGCCATGACCGCACTCGGCGCGGACCCCGCCCGGATCATCGCCCGCACCGGACCCGCCGTGTGCGGCCGGTGTTATGAGATGCCCGAGGAGATGCGCGCCGAGGTGGCCGCCGTCGAACCGGCGGCGTACGCGGTGACGAGCTGGGGCACACCGGCGGTCGACGTGGGCGCCGGAGTGCACGCGCAGCTCGAACGCCTCGGGGTGCGCGACCGGGCGCAGTCGCCGGTGTGCACCCGGGAGTCGAAGGACCACTTCTCGTACCGACGCGACCGCACCACCGGGCGGCTCGCGGGCTATGTCTGGCTGGACTGATGGGGCATGACGGACCGTAAGCAGGAACTCGCCGAGAACCTGGCGAAAGTGGAAGAGCGCATCGCCGCGGCGTGCGAGGCCGCAGGCCGCCGCCGCGACGAGGTGACCCTCATCGTGGTCACCAAGACCTACCCGGCGGACGATGTGCGAATTCTCTCCGAACTCGGTGTGCGTCACGTCGCAGAGAACCGCGACCAGGACGCGGCACCCAAGGCCGCCGCATGCTCGGATCTGCCGCTTTCGTGGCATTTCGTCGGGCAGTTGCAGACCAACAAGGTGCGGTCCGTGGTCGGTTACGCGCATGTCGTGCAGTCGGTCGACCGGGCCAGGCTCGTCACGGCCCTGTCGAAGGAGGGCCGTGCGGGCCGGGCGCGAGGTGGGCTGCCTCCTCCAGGTCGCGCTCGACGCGGGGGAGAACGCGCGCGGTGACCGCGGTGGCGTCTCGCCCGCGGAATCGAAGAGTTGGCCGACCTGGTCGCCCGGTCCGAAGGGCTGCGGCTCGACGGACTGATGACCGTCGCCCCGCTCACCGGCGAGTACGCGGGACGCCGAGAGGCGGCGTTCGAGCACCTCATGGATTTGTCGACCTACGTGCGCCGAGCCCATCCGGCTGCGAACATGGTCTCCGCAGGGATGAGTGCGGACCTCGAACAGGCCGTGGCCGCCGGAGCGACATGTGCGCGTCGGTACTGCGGTACTCGGAGTCCGACCCAGGCTCGGGTAACGTCGCCAAGAAGTCGGACCACAGCAGAAAATATGGTCATTACCGCCGAAAGGCGGACGTAACGACCTCGTGGATCGCAGGCAATTGGCAGTCGTCAGCCGATCCACCACAGAGCGGAGGACTCAGAGCATGGCCGGCGCGATGCGCAAGATGGCGGTCTACCTCGGCCTCGTGGAGGACGATGGGTACGACGGCCGGGGGTTCGACCCCGATGACGACTTCGAACCGGAACTGGACCCGGAGCCCGAGCGGGACCACCGGCGGCACGAACCGGCGCACCAGTCGCATGGTTCACATCAGCCTCTAAGGGACGAAGAGGTACGAGTCGTACAACCGCCCGCGCCGCGCGAGCCGGTGCCCCGGGCCGCTTCGCTCGCGGCGGAATCGGGTCGCCCGGCGCGTATCGCGCCCGTGGCATCCATCACACAAGAACGCGCAAGCCTGGAAAGAGCGCACCGGTCATCATGCCCAAGGTCGTGTCCGAACGAGAGCCCTACCGGATCACCACGCTTCACCCCCGGACCTACAACGAGGCCCGTACCATCGGGGAACACTTCCGTGAGGGTACGCCGGTGATCATGAATCTCACTGAGATGGATGACACAGATGCGAAGCGACTTGTCGACTTTGCAGCCGGTTTGGTGTTTGGTCTTCACGGCAGTATCGAGCGGGTGACGCAGAAGGTGTTCCTGCTGTCTCCCTGCTAACGTCGATGTCACGGCGGAGGACAAGGCCCGCATCGCAGAGGGCGGGTTCTTCAACCAGAGCTGAGACGCACCACCGGTACAGAGCAAGAACGCGGATCCGACAACGGGTCCGAGAGATGGTCAGGGGAGAGGGAAGCACAGGTCATGAGCGTGGTCCTGGATGTCGTCTACATCGCGCTGATGTGCTTCCTCATCGTGCTCATCTTCCGGTTGGTCATGGACTACGTCTTCCAGTTCGCCCGCTCGTGGCAACCCGGCAAGGCGATGGTGGTCGTTCTGGAGGCCACCTACACTGTCACCGATCCACCGTTGAAGCTTCTGCGGCGGTTCATTCCGCCGCTGCGTCTCGGGGGCGTGGCGCTCGACCTGTCCTTCTTCGTACTGATGATCATCGTCTACATCCTGATCTCGATCGTGAGCCGGCTGTGATCGATGAGAGATACGGGCTTGCCGAATGCCGACGACAACGTTGAGGTGAAGAGATGCCGTTGACCCCCGAGGACGTGCGGAACAAGCAGTTCACGACCGTCCGCCTCCGAGAAGGCTATGACGAGGACGAGGTCGATGCCTTCCTCGACGAGGTCGAAGCCGAACTGACCCGACTGCTCCGCGAGAACGAGGACCTGCGCGCCAAACTGGCCGCGGCGACGCGCGCGGCTGCGCAGAATCAGCAGAACATGCGCAAGCCCCCGGAACCGCCGCAGGACCAGCAGCAACAACAGCAGCAGCACCAGCAGCAGCACCCAGCAGCAGCACCCTCAGCAGGGGGTATGCCGAGCAGGGCATGCGAGGTCCCGGCGCTCCGGTGCCCGCCGGCATATCGGGCCCGCCGCAGCAGCAGATGGGTGGCCCCATGGGTGGCCCGCCCCAGCTGCCCAGCGGTGCTCCGCAGCTGCCCGCCGGTCCCGGCGGGCAGGGTGGCCCGCAGGGTCCCGGCCCGATGGGTCAGGGTCCCGGGCCGATGGGCCAGGGTGGCCACGGCCCGATGCAGGGCCAGATGGGCCCCGGTCCGATGGGTGGCCCCATGGGCGGCCCGCAGGGTCCCGGTGGCCCCGGCATGCCCGGTCAGGGCGGCCCCGGCGGCGACAGCGCCGCCCGTGTCCTCTCGCTGGCCCAGCAGACCGCCGACCAGGCGATCGCCGAGGCTCGTTCCGAGGCCAACAAGATCGTCGGCGAGGCGCGTTCGCGTGCCGAGGGTCTGGAGCGGGACGCCCGTGCCAAGGCCGACGCCCTGGAGCGGGACGCGCAGGAGAAGCACCGCGTCGCGATGGGCTCCCTGGAGTCCGCCCGCGCCACGCTGGAGCGCAAGGTCGAGGACCTGCGCGGCTTCGAGCGCGAGTACCGGACGCGGCTGAAGTCGTACCTGGAGTCGCAGCTGCGTCGGCTGGAGACCCAGGCGGACGACTCGCTCGCCCCGCCGCGTACGCCCGCCACGGCCTCCCTGCCGCCGTCCCCGGCGC
Source organism: Streptomyces thinghirensis (assembly GCA_021502835.1). The sequence continues at coordinate 292,922 of JAKFGP010000033.1, read as the reverse complement.
CCTCGATGGCTCCGGCCGGCGCGAGTGCGCCGTCGTACGGCGGCAACCAGTCGATGGGCAGCGGACCGAGCCAGAACGGTCCGTCCTACGGCGGTCAGCAGCAGATGTCGCCGGCGATGACCCAGCCGATGGCTCCGGTCCGGCCGCAGGGGCCGTCGCCGATGGGACAGGCGCCCTCGCCGATGCGCGGGTTCCTGATCGACGAGGACGACAACTGACGAACGGTAGTACGGCGTAGCCGTCGGCAGCGTTCAGGGCGGGCCCCGGGTTTCTGACCCGGGGCCCGCCCGCTGTCGTGCGCGGTGTCGGGTGCGGGGCGTCGGTGGCCGGGGTGGGGTGCGCGGCCCGTCTCCGGCGGGGTGCAGCCCGCAACTGCGGTGGATGACGAGAGGCCCGGTCTCCTCCAGGAGACCGGGCCTCTCGCGGTCCTACTGCTTGCGCAGGCGGAACGTCAGGGACAGGCCCTCGTCCGTGAACGGCTCCCCGTACGCGTCGTCCGCCTCGCCCTGCGCGAAGTCCGTCGCCAGGACCTCGTCGGCGATCAGACCGCTGTGCTCGGTCAGGGCGGCGACCGTGGCCTCGTCCGTGGCCGTCCACCGCAGCGCGATCCGGTCGGCGACGTCGAGGCCGCTGCTCTTGCGGGCCTCCTGGATCAGGCGGATCGCGTCCCGGGCGAGACCGGCCCGGCGCAACTCCTCCGTGATCTCCAGGTCCAGCGCCACCGTCGCGCCCGAGTCGGAGGCGACCGACCGGCCCTCGCGCGGCGTCTCCGTGATGATCACCTCGTCGGGGGGCGAGGGCGACCGTCTCGCCGTCGACCTCCACCGACGCAGTGCCCTCGCGCAGGGCGAGGAGAGCGCCGCGGCGTCCGTGTTCGCGACGGCCTTCGCCACGTCCTGGACGCGCTTGCCGAACCGCTTGCCCAGCGCACGGAGTTGGCCTTCGCCGTCGTGTCGACCAGGCTGCCGCCGACCTCGCTCAGCGACGCGAGCGACTCGACGTTCAGCTCCTCGGTGATCTGCGAGTGCAGCTCGGGGAGAGGGTGTCGAAGCCCGACACGGCGATCAGCGCGCGGCTGAGCGGCTGGCGGGTCTTGACGCCCGACTCCGCGCGTGTGGCACGGCCCAGTTCGACCAGGCGGCGGACCAGCACCATCTGCTTCGACAGCTCCGGGTCGATCGCCGACAGGTCAGCCTCCGGCCACGAGGAGAGGTGCACCGACTCGGGGGCGCCAGGGTGACCGGCACGACCAGGTCCTGCCAGACCCGCTCGGTGATGAACGGGGTCAGCGGGGCCATGAGCTTGGTGACCGTCTCGACGACCTCGTGCAGCGTGCGCAGTGCCGCCTTGTCGCCCTGCCAGAAGCGGCGGCGGGAGCGGCGTACGTACCAGTTGGACAGGTCGTCGACAAGCGGACAGCAGCTTGCCGGCGCGCTGGGTGTCGTAGGCGTCCAGGGCCTGCGTGACCTGGTCGGTGAGCGCATGCAGCTCGGAGAGCAGCCAGCGGTCCAGGACCGGGCGGTCGGCGGGCGCCGGGTCGGCCTCGCTCGGGGACCACCCGTGGTGCGGGCGTACAGGGCCTGGAAGGCGACCGTGTTCCAGTAGGTGAGGAGCGTCTTGCGGACGACCTCCTGGATGGTGCCGTGACCGACCCGCCGGGCCGCCCACGGGGAGCCGCCGGCCGCCATGAACCAGCGGACCGCGTCCGCGCCGTGCCGGTCCATGAGCGGGACCGGGTCCAGGGTGTTGCCCAGGTGCTGGACATCTTGCGGCCGTCCTCGGCGAGGATGTAGCCGAGGCAGACGACGTTCTCATAACTCGACTTGTCGAAGACCAGGGTGCCGACCGCCATCAGCGTGTAGAACCAGCCGCGGGTCTGGTCGATGGCCTCGCAGATGAACTGCGCCGGGTACCGGCTCTCGAACAACTCCTTGTTCTTGTGCGGGTAGCCCCACTGCGCGAACGGCATCGAGCCGAGTCGTACCAGGCGTCGATGACCTCCGGAACGCGCGTGGCGGTCTTGCCGCACCCGTCCTGCGGGCACGCGAAGGTGACCTCGTCGATGTACGGGCGGTGCGGGTCCAGCGCGGACTGGTCGGTGCCGGTCAGCTCGGTCAGTTCGGCGCGGGGGCCGCCACCGTGGTGGTCGTCCTCGCAGCGCCAGATGGGCAGCGGGGTGCCCCAGTAGCGGTTGCGGAGAGCGCCCAGTCGATGTTGTTGTTCAGCCAGTCGCCGTACCGGCCGTGCTTGACCGAGTCCGGGAACCAGTTGGTCTTCTCGTTCTCCTGGAGGAGACGGTCCTTGACGGCCGTGGTGCGGATGTACCAGGACGGCTGCGCGTAGTACAGCAGCGCGGTGTGGCAGCGCCAGCAGTGCGGGTAGCTGTGCTCGTACGGGATGTGCTTGAAGAGCAGGCCCCGGGTGTCCAGGTCCTCCGTCAGCTGCTCGTCGGCCTTCTTGAAGAAGACACCGCCGACCAGCGGGAGGCCCTCCTCGAAGGTGCCGTCCGGACGGACCGGGTTGACCACGGGCAGGCCGTAGGCGCGACAGACCTTGAGGTCGTCCTCACCGAAGGCGGGGGACTGGTGGACGAGGCCGGTGCCGTCCTCGGTGGTGACGTAGTCGGCGTTCACCACGTAGTGCGGGGCTCGGGGAACTCCACCAGCTCGAAGGGGCGCTGGTACGTCCAGCGCTCCATCTCGGCGCCGGTGAAGGTCTGGCCGGTGGTCTCCCAGCCCTCGCCGAGGGCCTTGCCGACCAGCGGCTAAGCGACGACGAGCTTCTCCGTACCTTCCGGGCCCTTCGTGGCGACGACGTCGGTGACCTCGGGGTGGGCGGCGACCGCCGTGTTGGACACCAGGGTCCAGGGCGTGGTCGTCCAGATCAGAAGCGCGGCCTCGCCGGCCAGCGGGCCGGAGGTCAGCGGGAAGCGCACGAAGACGGACGGGTCGACGACCGTCTCGTAGCCCTGCGCCAGCTCGTGGTCGGACAGGCCGGTGCCGCAGCGGGGGCACCAGGGGCGACGCGGTGGTCCTGGACCAGCAGGCCCTTGTCGAAGATCTCCTTCAGCGACCACCAGACGGACTCGATGTACTCGGGGTCCATCGTGCGGTACGGGTCCTGGAGGTCGGCCCAGTAACCCATGCGGGTCGTGAGCTCCTCGAAGGCGTCGGTGTGGCGGGTCACCGATTCGCGGCACTTGGCGTTGAACTCGGCGATGCCGTACGCCTCGATGTCCTGCTTGCCGGAGAAGCCCAGCTCCTTCTCCACCGCCAGCTCGACCGGCAGGCCGTGGCAGTCCCAGCCGGCCTTGCGGCCCACGTGGTATCCGCGCATGGTGCGGAAACGGGGAAGACGTCCTTGAAGACGCGGGCCTCGATGTGGTGGGCGCCCGGCATGCCGTTCGCGGTGGGCGGGCCCTCGTAGAACACCCACTCGGGGCGGCCCTCGGACTGCTCCAGGCTCTTGGCGAAGATCTTCCTGCTCGCGCCAGAAGTCGAGCACCGCGTGTTCGAGCGCGGGCAGGTCGACCTGGGCGGGCACCTGGCGGTACTGCGGCTGCGTATTCAACGAGCTTCCTCCGGCGGACGTGCTGCCTTCCGTCGGAGGGACGAGAGCCGTGCTCCGCGGTACCACCCTCCTTGGCTCCCCGGTGCGTCGTGTGCGCCGATGAGCCCCCTCATTGGGGTCGCGAGCCGGTTCTACTCGCCGTGACCTCTCCGTCACGGCTTTCTTCCGGCGGCTCCGGGGTGATCTTCACGTCGCGCTCGCCCCCGGGCTCACACCGTCCCCGGGTCGCTCTGGGCCGCTTACGCCGCTACTCGTCCCCATCCACGCTTTTCGCTGCGCCCAGTGTACGGCGCCGAGCGGACAGCGGCCGACCGGGCCTGGCGCCGGGTGGTGCGGGGGTGCGTACGGCCTCCTCGCGGTCCGGCGTGACCCGAATGCCGCGGCCGGGCATTCGGCTCGGCGGGCCCGGCAGGGGCCCGCCCGGCGGATTACCGGGCGGGGAGCTGGGCTCAACGCATGCATGCTCGCCGCGCGGTGCACGGTGGGCGGGCGAATCGGGCGGCGTGCCCCGTTGCCGCGGGGCCCAAGTCGATTTATCGTCCCAGCACGATTCGCGCGCAAGATCTACAATATGTGAAGGGGCCGCGGCCATGGTGGCGAAGAAGACCGCCGTAGAGCAGTCGGAGGCGACTGAGAAGAAGTCCGCTGCCAAGAAGACGACGGCCGCGAAGAAGAGCACCGAACACAAGAGCACCACCGCGAAGAAGCCGCGGCCAAGAAGTCCGCGGCGAAGAAGACCGCGGCTCAGAAGGGCACAGCCAAGAAGACCGCCACGAAGAAGACCGCCGCGAGGAAGACGCGGCCAAGAAGAGCACGGCGAAGAAGAGCACGGCCAAGAAAGTGGGCGCGGCCGAGGCCGCGGAGCAGACGGAGCCACGACGGTGGTTGCGAAGAAGACTCCTGGCACGGCCACGGCGGCCAAGACCGCCGTTCCCAAGGCCCGCAGCGCAACAAGACCCCGGCGACCTCGCGGTACGCCCCGGCGAGGAACCCTGGACCCAGCAAGAGGTCGAGGAGGCGCGCGGGGAGCTGCAGTCCGAGGCCGACCGGCTGCGCACCGAGATCGACTCCTCGGAGCGGTCGCTCAAAGCAGATGCGGGACTCAGGGGACGGCGCCGGCGACGACGAGGCGGACACCGGCAGCAAGAACATCACACGCGAGCACGAACTGGCGCTGGCCGCCACCGCGCGTGAGGTGCTCACCCAGACCGAGCGCGCCCTGGAACGCCTGGACGCGGGCACCTACGGCCTGTGCGAGAACTGCGGCAACCCCATCGGCAAGGCGCGCATGCAGGCTTCCCGAGGGCCACGCTGTGCGTCGAGTGCAAGCAGACTGGAACGACGGTACTGATCAGCCAAGCCGGGACGGAAGGCGTGCCGTACCCTCGTCCTCAGTCAGGTACCTAGGCTGAGGGACTCACGTGGCAGAGGCGGAGCGCATCATCGGTACGCCGGACACCCCGGACGCGGCGGGGGACGGGCAGGAGCGGCCCGACGCCGAGCAGGAGCAGCCCCGGAGCGCCCCCGGGGCAAGCGGCGTATCGCCGTGCTGTTCGCGGTGGCCGCGTTCGCGTACGCCCTCGACCTGGTCAGCAAGATGATCGTGGTCGCCAAGCTGGAGCACCAGGAGCCCATCGAGATCGTCGGGGACTGGCTGCGGTTCGTGGCGATCCGCAACGCGGGCGCGGCCTTCGGCTTCGGCGAGGCCTTCACCGTGATCTTCACGGTGATCGCGGCGGCCGTCATCGTCGTGATCGCCCGCCTCGCGCGCAAGCTCCACAGCCTGCCGTGGGCGATCGCGCTCGGCATGCTGCTCGGCGGCGCCCTCGGCAACCTCACCGACCGGATCTTCCGTGCGCCCGGTGTCTTCGAGGGCGCGGTCGTGGACTTCATCGCGCCCAAGCACTTCGCCGTCTTCAACCTCGCCGACTCGGCGATCGTCTGCGGCGGCATCCTGATCGTCATCCTCTCCTTCCGGGGTCTCGACCCGGACGGGACCGTCCACAAGGACTGACCGTCCACGGTGGCCGACCGTCCACAATGGCCGGACCGTCCACGGGGACCGGGCGCGCGGTCGGGAGTGTCCGGCCCGTCCGGCATACTCGACGGGTGAGCACGATTCCCGAGATCCGTACCCTGCCCGTGCCGGACGGCCTGGAGGGCGAGCGCGTCGACGCCGCCATCTCCCGCATGTTCGGCTTCTCCCGTACCAAGGCCGCGGAGCGCGCGGCGGCGGGCAAGGTGCAGGTCGACGGATCGGTGGTCGGCAAGTCCGAGCGCGTCCACGGCGGCGCCTGGCTCGAGGTCGAGATGCCGCAGGCGCCCGCGCCCGTGCAGATCGTCGCCGAGCCCGTCGAGGGCATGGAGATCGTGCACGACGACGACGACGTGGTCGTGATCGTCAAGCCGGTCGGCGTCGCCGCCCACCCCTCGCCCGGCTGGAGCGGACCGACGGTCATCGGCGGACTGGCCGCCGCCAAGTACCGCGTCTCCACGTCCGGCGCCGCCGAGCGGCAGGGCATCGTGCACCGCCTCGACGTGGGCACGTCCGGCCTGATGGCGGTGGCGAAGTCGGAGCGGGCGTACACCTCGCTCAAGCGCCAGTTCGAGGAGCGCACGGTCGACAAGCGCTACCACACGCTCGTGCAGGGCCACCCCGACCCGACCAGCGGCACCATCGACGCCCCCATCGGCCGCCACCCCCAGCACGACTACAAGTGGGCCGTCACCGCCGAGGGCAAGCCCTCCGTGACGCACTACGACCTCATCGAGGCCTTCCGCGCCGCCTCCTGCTCGACGTGAAGCTGGAACCCGCCGCACCCACCAGATCCGCGTCCACATGGCCGCCCACCGGCACCCTGCGTCGGCGACCTGACCTACGGCGCCGATCCCACGCTCGCCGGCGGCTGCGCCGGACCCGCCAGTGGCTGCACGCCGTACGGCTCGGCTTCGAGCACCCCGGCGACGGGCAGTGGGTCGAGTACGCCAGCGAGTACCCCGAGGACCTCCAGCAGGCCCTGGACCTCGTCCGCGAGGAGACCTACGGATGAGTGCCCCGGACCGGGCGCTGTCCTGGTGGTGCGGGTAGCGAGGCTCCCGGTGACCGGGAGGCGTGCTTCGCGGTGCGCAAGGACGTTTCCGTGGTCGAGCAGAAGGTCCCCGAGGACATCGAGTACGACGCCTACGACGCCGACGCCGTGCACGCCCCGGCGGTCCGGGCGGACGGCGTACCGCTGGGCACCGGCCGGCTGCTGCACGGCGAGGGCCGCAGCGGTGAAGAACGGCGACGGCGACCCGGCCGTCGGCTCCCTGGGCAGGCTCGCGGCGACCGCGCAGGCCGCGGAGTGGGCGTCGGGGCCGCGCTGGTGCGGGCCGTCGAGGACGCCTGCGCGCGCGGACTCACGCGGTGGACCTGCACGCGCAGACCCACGCCCTGGGCTGCTACGAGCGACTGGGGTACGAGGCATACGGACCCGAGTTCCCCGGGCGCCGGGATCACACGCGCGATGCGCCGCGCCCTGTGACCGAGGCGCCGAACGCGCTGGTGGGGCCGGTGGCGTGGCAGGCTTGAGGCCCGCCGTTTGAACGCCGAGACCCCACCGAGCGCTGATCGTGATCGGTGGCCCTGTTGTTCATACTGCTGCTCGGGGCCCTGCTGAGCGTCCCGATCGCTCGGCTCGAGCTGCCGGCACCGGTGCTGATGACGGTCCTCGGCATCGTCCTGGCGCTGCTCGCGTGCGTCCCAACGTCGACATCCCACCCGAGCTCATCCTGCCCGCACTGCTGTCGCCGCTGCTTTACGCGGCCGTGCGGCGCACGTCCTGGCGGCAGTTCGCGGCCACCGAGCGCCCTGATCTTTGCTGGCGGTCGCGCTGGTCTTCGTCACCGCTGACCTGCGTGGCGCGGTGGCGGAGCGCGGTCGTGCCGGGACTGCCGATCGCCGCCGCCTTCGCCCTGGGCGCGTAGGTCTGCCCGACCCGGTCGCGGCGACCGCCGTCGCCGACACTGGGGCTGCCGCGCCGCCTGGTCTCCATCCTGGAGGGGCGAGGGCTGTTCAACGACGTCAACGGCCTATCGTCCTGTACCACGTGGCCATCGCCGGGCCGTCGGCGGCACTGCTCGCCGTGGCGGTCCGCGACGACTGGTGCTGTCCGCCGTCGCCGTCGCGGTCGTCCTCGCGCTGGGCTGGGCCACCAACAAGCTGATGAGCCTCTGGGGGACGCCACCCTGCAGATCGGCCTGACGCTGCTGGTGCCCTACCGGCTCCTACGTCCCGGCCGAGGAACTGCAGCTTCTGGGTGCTCGCGGTGCTCACCACCGCGATGTTCCTCGCCGAGTACGCCTTCGACGCCGACGACGTGATGACCCGGCTCGCCGGGCACACGTGTGGGACGTCGTCGACACGCTCGTCACCGGCGTCGCCTTCGGACCTGGTCGGCCTGAACTGCACAACGCGATCCGCACGGCCTCCGGACGCTGGACCGAACTGCTCGGCTGGGCCGCGGCGATCGCCGGCGTGGTGATCCTGGTGCGGCTGGTGTGGCTGCTGCCGGCCACCTGGCCTGACCAAACGGCTGCATGAGACGCGACCACGACGAGGACATCCCCGCATGTCCCCGCGGAAACCGTCGTCATGTGGTGGGCGGGGATGCGGGGCGTCGCCTCCGGTCGCGCTGGCGCTCGAGATCCCGCTGAAGACGGACGACGGATCGCCTTCCGCACCGCGAGAGATCATCTTCGTCGCGTTCGGCGTGATCATGGTCACGCGCTGCTGCTGCGGGAGCCTGACGCTGCCGTGGCTGGTGGGCCGGCCCGGGGTGCGGGCGGACACCGAGCGGGAGAAAGAGTACGAGAAGGAGCCGGCCGTACGGGCGGCGAAGGCGGCGAAGCAGCGGCTCAGGGAGATCGAGTCGGTCGAGGAACTCCCGGAGGAGCTGTCCGAGCAGATGCTGCGGCGGGCCTTCGACATCGGTATGCGGATCAGTCCCGACGTCGGCGGCGAGGGCGGCGCGAGGCGCAGGAGCAGCGGGCCCGGCGGCTGAAGCGGATCCGTCGCATCAGGGCGAGATGATGAGCGCCGCGCGCCACGGGGTGCTGGCCGCGCGCAGCGAACCCGGTGCCACCCCGGAGATCGTGGACCGGGTGCTGCGCCAGCTGGACGTGCGCAGCCTGCGCTGAGGCCGGCCGCGCACGTCCTCGCGGTCTACAGGCTCTTCGACGGCTGTTCCGGAAGCGGCGGGGCGCTCCGTCCGGGGGAGCGGCGGGGGCGCTGCAAGCCGTCGCGGGACGGGCGCAGCGCCCGCGTCCGTCGTGTTCACCCGCGGCAGGGCGTACGGGTGCTCGTCGGCGAGCCAGCGGATCATTCCCTCGCGGATCATGACCCGGACCGTCCAGATGTCGTCCGCGTCCTTCGCCGTTACCAGGGCCCGCACCTGCATGGTGTTGGGGGTGGTGTCGGTGACGGTCAGGTTGTAGTCGCGGCCGTCCCAGGCCGGGCACTCGCGCAGGATGTCGCGCAGCTGCTCGCGCATCGGCTTCAGCGGGGCCGAGTGGTCGAGATGCCAGAAGACGAAAGCGGTCATCTGAGAGTGCCGCGCGGACCAGTTCTCGAACGGCTTGCACGTGAAGTACGACACCGGCATGGTGATCCGGCGCTCGTCCCAGGTGCGCACGGTCAGGAAGGTGAGCGTGATCTCCTCGACGGTGCCCCACTTCTTGTCCACCACGACTGTGTCGCCCATGCGCACCATGTCGCCGAAGGTGATCTGGAACCCGGCGAACATGTTGCTGAGCGTGGACTGGGCGGCCACACCGGCGACGATGCCGAGGATGCCGGCCGAGGCCAGCAGCGAGGCGCCCGCCGCCTGCATCGCGGGGAACGTCAGCAGCATCGATGACACGGCGACCACGCCGACGACCGCCGAGACCACCCGCATGATCAGCGACACTTGCGTGCGCACCCGCCGTACCCGGACCGGGTTCCGCTCGGCGCGGGCGGGGGCGTAGCGGGAGTACGAGATCTCGACGATCGCCGCGGGCGATCCGGATCACCATCCAGGCCGCCGAGCCGATCAGTACCAGCGTCAGCGTCTGGCTGACCCCTCCTCAGGGAGTCGGGGGAAAGTTGGGGCTCGACGTAATGACCCTCTCAGCAGTGCCGAGCACAGGAGGAGCTGGTAGGGGATGCGCGCTTGGTGTAGCAGCCCCCACAGGAATGTTTCGGGGTGCCGCCTCACGGCCTTGCGCAGCAGCAGGTCGGTGGCCCAGCCGATGACCAGGGTCAGCAGGACGGAGCCGCCGACCACGATCAGGGGGCGGAGTGGCGCTTTCCATCCTCGAACGTAACCGCACCTCGCCGTGCTGCGAACCTGTGGACTTCCGTCCTGTCCCGGGTATCGCCGCGCACCGCGTTGTCACACCCGGCTGGCACCATGGCCTCATGAACATCGTGCTCTTCACCGACCCTTGGCCCGAGGCTCGCGGCGGCAGGCCGCCGACCGGCTGCGCGAAGCCGGGCACCAGGGATTGACCCCGGACCTCTTCGAGGGCCGGACGTTCGACGACGGTCGAGGAGGGCATGGCCCACCAGGAGGAGATCGGCAAGGAGGAGCTGGGGAGAAGGGGGCTGTGCTGGCAGCCGCCCTCATTCCGAGCGGGGACTGGTGTACGCCGGGTTCTCGCTCGGCGCCTCCATCGCCAGGACCCTCGCCCTCGGCGACGACCGTTCCCGCGGTCTGCTCCCCCTGCACGGCACCTCCGGAAATCGCGGCCAAGCCGCGGTGGACGAGCCGGTCCAGCTGCACGTCGCCGAGCCGGACGCCTTCGAGACGGACGACTGCAGCGCTGGTACTCCAGAGTGGCCGGATCGGCGCCGACGTCGAGGTCTAAGAGATACGCCGGGTCCGGCCATCTCTACACCGACCCCGACCTGCCTGACCACGACGAGGAGGCCGCCGAGGCCACCGTGGCGGGTGGCGCTCGGCTTCTTTGACTCGCTCCAGGAGGCGGATGCTCCCGGCGAGGTGGATCAGACCGCGCGTAGACGCGCTCGACCCGCTGTGCGGCGCAGAGCGGTGCGTAACGAACGGGCCCACTTCGACGTGGCGTCCGGGTCGGTGCGGTCGGAGATGACGTAGTAGTCCATCTCGTCCGGTCCGCGGTGATGTCCAGCACGCCGTAGCCGTGCCGGTCGGTGTCGACCGAGTGGACGCTGCAGTCGTTCGCGGCCCGGATGACCGGCGCCGCGATCGCCGAGACCGGGCCCCTCGGGGACCTTCACGATGTCGTCGAGGTTGTCGGAGGTCACCGAGGTGACGACGAACCCCGTGGCGGCGGAGGCGGACAGCGGGTGGCCGCGGCGGCGTTGTGCGGCACGTCGTTGGCCCACGCCATGTGGATGTCGCCGGTCAGGAACACCGTGTTGCGGATGGCGTTCGCGCGCAGGTGCGCCAGCAGTTCCCGGCGGTCGTCGGTGTACCCGTCCCACTGGTCGGTGTTGAGGGCGAGGCCCTCCTTGGGCAGTCCGAGCAGACTCGGCGAGCGCCCGCAGCAACTCGGCGGGGATCGAGCTCGACGGCGAACGGCGAGATCATCACCGAGTTGCCGATCAGCCGCCAGGTGGTGTCGGAGGAGGTCAGCCCGCCTTGAGCCAGTCGAGCTGGGCGCGGCCGGTGAGGGTGCGCTCCGGGTCGTCGACCTCGCCGTTGCCGAGTGCCACCTGCTGCGAGCGGAAGGAACGCAGGTCCAGCAGCGACAGGTCGGCCGAGCTTGCCGAAGCGCAGCCTGCGGTAGGTGGTGCCGGCGATCGCGGGACGCACCGACATCCACTCGAAGTAGGTCTGCTTGGCGGCGGCCTGACGGTGCCGCCCAGGTGCCCTCGGCGTCCTCGGTGTGGTTCTCGGCGCCGCCCGGACCAGGTGTCGTTGGCGATCTCGTGGTCGTCCCAGATCGCCACGACCGAAGCCGCGGCGTGCAGCGCCTGGAGGTCGGGGTCGGTCCTTGCGACCGGCCGTGCCGGACGCGGTAGTCGGCGAGCGTGAGGATCTCGTGGGCGGGCGCGGCGGCCGGCCGAACGGTGTCCGCGGGTGCCGGTACTCGCCGGTGCCGTACTCGTAGATGTAGTCGCCCAGATGGGCCAGGCGGTGAAGTCGCCGCGGGTCGCGAAGATGCCGCGTCCCACTCGACCTCCCCCGCCGCCCCGCACCCCGCACCGCCCCCGCTGCCGACGCCGCCGTCACCGGTCTGCGCTTCGGCGTGGTCTCCTGCGCCAACTGGGAGGCCGGCCACTTCTCGTCGTACCGGCATCTCCGCGGCCCGCGGCGACCTGGACGCCTGGCTGCATCTGGGCGACTACATCTACGAGTACGGCACCCGGCGAGCACCGGCACCCGCCAGACACCGTCGGCTGGCCGCACGCGCCCGCCCACGAGATCCTCCACGCTCGCCGACTACCGCGTCCCGGCACGGCCGGTACAAGAATGACCTCGACCTCCAGGCGCTGCACGCCGCGGCGCCGGTCGTGGTGATCTGGGACGACCACGAGATCGTCAACGACACCTCGTCGGGCGGCGCCGAGAACCACACCGAGGGCGCCGAGGGCACCTGGGCGGCATCGTCAGGCCGCCGCCAAGCGGGCCTACTTCGAGTGGATGCCGGTGCGTCCCGCGATCGCCGGCACCACCTACCGCAGGCTGCGCTTCGGCAAGCTGGGCCGACCTGTCGCTGCTGGACCTGCGTTCCCTTCCGCTCGCAGCAGGTGGCACTCGGCAACGGCGAGGTCGACGACCCGGAGCGCACCCTCACCCGGCCGCGCCCAGCTCGACTGGCTCAAGGCGGGCTGACCTCCTCCGACACCACCTGGCGGCTGATCGGCAACTCGGTGATGATCTCGCCGTTCGCCGTCGGCTCGATCCCCGCCGAGTTGCTGAGGCCGTTCGCCGAGCCTGCTCGGACTGCCCAAGGAGGGCCTCGCCTCAACACCGACCAGTGGGACGGGTACACCGACGACCGCCGGGAACTGCTGGCGCACCTGCGCGCGAACGCCATCCGCAACACGGTGTTCCTGACCGGCGACATCCACATGGCGTGGGCCAACGACGTGCCGCACAACGCCGCCACGTACCCGCTGTCCGCCTCCGCCGCCACGGAGTTCGTCGTCACCTCGGTGACCTCCGACAACCTCGACGACATCGTGAAGGTCCCCGAGGGACGTGGTCTCGGCGATCGCGGCGCCGGTCATCCGGGCCGCGAACCGGCACCGTCCACCGGGTCGACACCGACCGGCACGGCTACGGCGTGCTGGACATCACCGCGACCGGACGGGATGGACTACTACGTCGTCTCCGACCGCACCGACCCGGACGCCACGTCGAAGTGGGCCCGTTCGCACCGCACGCGCGCAGCGGCACACAGCGGGTCGAGCGCGTCTACGCGCCGGTCTGATCCACCTCGCCGGGAGCATCCGCCTCCTGGAGCGAGTCGAGGAAGCCGAGCGCCGCCCGCCAGGGTGGCCTCGGCGGCCTCCTCGTCGTGGTCAGGCAGGTCGGGGTCGGTGTAGAAATGGCCGGCCCCGGCGTATTCTGTAGACCTCGACGTCGGCGCCGATCCGGCCCATCTGGAGATGTCAGGCGCTGAGCCAGTCGTCCGTCTCGAAGGCGTCCGGCTCGGCGACGTGCAGCTGCACCGCAGGTCGTCCACCGAGGCGCTGGCCGCGATGTCCGGAGGCGCCGTGCAGGAGGAGCAGCCCGCGGGAACGGTGGTCGCCGAGGGCGAGGGTCTGGGCGATGGAGGCGCCGAGCGAGAGCCCGGCGTACACCAGTCCCCGCTCGGAATAAGGCGGCTGCCAGCACGGCCTGGCTCTTCAGCAGCTCCTCCTTGCCGATCTCCTCCTGCGGGCTATGCCCTCCTCGACCGCGGCCGAACGTCCGGCCCTCGCCGCGTTCGGGGTCGACACCTGGTGCCCGGCTTCGCGCAGGCCGGGCGGCGGCCCGCCGCACCGCGGGCCTCGGGCCAAGGGTCGAGTGAAGAGCACGATGTTCGCGAGGCCATGGTGCTGGCCGGGTGTGACAACGCGGTGCGCGGCGATACCCGGGACGGGACGGAAGTCACAGGTTCGCAGCGCAGCGGGTGCGGTTGGCGTTCGAGGATGGAGACCTCCATACCGCCCCCCGATCGTGGTCGGCGGCTCCGTCCTGCTGACCCTGGTCACCGGCTGGGCCACCGACCTGCTGCTGCGCGGGGCGGCCGACGGACGGCACCCGAGTCGCCCCTGTGGGGGTTGCCGCGCCGTGCCCGCATCCCCTACCCGCTCCTCCTGTGCTCGGCGCCGCCGAGGTGGTCGTACGTCGAGGCCCAGGTGTTCCCCGACCACCGGGAGGGGGTCGGGAGAACGCTGACGCTGGTACTGATCGGCTTCGCGGCCTGGATGGTGATCCGGATCGCCTGCGGTGATCGTCGAGACCTCGTACCCCCGGGTGCCACGCCCACGCCCACGCCGAGCGGAACCCGGCCCGGGTACGGCGGGTGCGCACGCAGGTGTCGCTGATCATGCGGGTGGTCTCGGCGGTCGTCGGCGTGGTCGCCGTGTCGTCGATGCTGCTGATGTTCCCCGCGATGCAGGCGGTGGGCGCCTGGTTGCTGGCCTCGGCCGGCATCCTCGGCATCGTCGCCGGTGTGGCCGCCCAGTCCACGCTCAGCAACATGTTCGCCGGGTTCCAGATCGCCTTCGGCGGCAGGCGGCGGCATGGGCGACATGGTCGTGGTGGACGGGGAGTGGGGCACCGTCGAGGAGATCACGCTCACCTTCCTGACCGTGCGCACCTGGGACGAGCGCCGGATCACCATGCCGGTGTCGTACTTCACGTCCAAGCCGTTCGAGAACTGGTCGCGCGGCACTCCGCAGATGACCGGCACCGTCTTCTGGCATCTCGACTACTCGGCCCTGCTGCAGCCGAAGAGCGAGCGGCTGCGCGACATCCTGCGCGAGTGCTCGGCCTGGCACGGCCGCGACTACAACCTGACCGTCACCGACACCACCCTCAACACCATGCAGGTGCGGGCCCTGGTAACGGCGAAGGACGCGGACGACATCTGGACGGTCCGGGGTCATCGCCCGGGAGGGAATGATCCGCTGGCTGGCCGACGAGCACCTGTACGCCCTGCCGCGCGGTGAACACGACGATCGTGCGGCGCTGCGCCTGTCCCGCGACGGCTTGCAGCGCCCCTGCCGCCTCCCCGACGGAGCGCCTCGCCGCTTCGCGAACAGCCGTCGAAGAGCCTGTGACCGCGAGGACGTGCGGCCGGCCTCAGCGCAGGCTGCGCACGTCCAGGCTGGCGCAGCACCCGGTCCACGATCTCCGTGGTACACCGGGTTCGCTGCGCGCGGCCAGCACCTCGTGGCGCGCGGCGCTCATCATCTCTGCCCCGTCGCGACGGATCTGCCTTGTGCCGCCGGGCCTGCTGCTCCTGCGCCTCGCGCCGCTCCTCGCCGCCGACGTCGGGACTGGTCCGCATACCGATGTCGAAGGCCTGCCGCAGCATCTGCTCGGACAGCTCCTCCGGGAGTTCCTCGACCGACTCGATCTCCCCGAGCCGCTGCTTCGCCGCCTTCGCCGCCCGTACGGCCAGCTCCTTCTCGTACTCCTTCCCCCGCGCGGTGTCCGCCCGCACCCCGAGCCGGCCCACCAGCCACGGCAGCGTCAGGCGCCTGCAGCAGCAGCTGTACTATGATCACGCCGAACGCGACGAAGATGAACGAGCGCGGCGTGGAAGGCGGATCCGTCGTCCGTCTTCAGCGGTATCGCGAGCGCCAGCGCGACCGAGGCGACGCCCTGCATCCCCGACCACCACATGACGACGGCCTCCCGCAGGGACATGCGGTCCCCTCCTCGTCGTGGTCGCGTCTGGCGTGCAGCCCGTTTGGTCAGCCAGGTGGCCGGCAGCAGCTACACCAGCCGCACCAGGATCACCACGCCGGCGATCGCCGCGCCCCAGCCGAGCAGTTCGGTCCAGCGTCCGGTGGCCGTGCGGATCGCGTTGCAGTTCCAGAGCCGACGAGTCCGAAGGCGACGCCGGTGACGAGCGTGTCGACGACGTCCCGCCCGGTGTGCCCGGCGAGCCGGGTCATCACGTCGTCGGCGTCGAAGGCGTACTCGGCGAGGAACATCGCGGTGGTGAGCACCGCGAGCACCCGGAGCAGCAGTTCCTCGGCCAGGACGTAGGAGCCGTAAGGCACCAGCAGCGTCAGGCCGATCTGCAGGGTGGCGTCCCCCAGGAGGTCTCAGCAGCTTGTTGGCGGCCCAGCCCAGGCGAGGCCGACCGCGACGGCGACGACGGCGGACAGCACCAGGTCGAGCCCGGCCCGCCACGGCGAGAAAGTGCCGCCGACGGCCGCGGCGATGGCCACGTGGTACAGGACGATGGCCGTGATTGTCGTTGAACAGCCCCTCGCCCCTCCAGGATGGAGACCAGGCGGCGCTGTTGCGCCAGCCGCTCGGCGACGGCGGTCGCCGCGACCGGGTCGGGCGGTGCCACTCAACGCGCCCAGGGCGAAGGCGGCGACGATCGGCAGTCCCGGCACGACCGCGCTTCACCGCCGCGGCCACGCAGGTCACGGTGACGAAGACCAGCGCGACCGCCAGCAGGAAGATCACCGGGCGCTTGTTGGCCGCGAACTGCCGCCAGGACGTGGCTGCCGCACGGCCGCGTAAAGCAGCGGCGGCAGCAGTGCGGGCAGGATGAGCCCGGGGAGTCGACGCTGGGCACAAACTCGAGCAGCGCCAGATCGGTTTTGCCGAGGACCGTCATCAGCACCGGTGCCGGCAGCCCGAGCCGGGCACCGACCGGGACGTTCAGCAGGGCCCCGAGCAGCAGTATGAACAACAGGGCCAACTGATCCACGGTCAGCGCTTCCGGTGGGGTCTCGGCGTTCAGACGGCGGGCCTCAAGCCCGCCACGCCACCGGCCCCACCAGCGCGTTCGGCGCCCCGGTCACAGGGCGCGGCGCATCGCGCGGTGGGGATCCCGGCGTCGGGGAACTCGGGTCCGTATGCCTCGTACCCCAGTCGCTCGTAGAAACCCAGGGCGTGGGTCTGCGCGTGCGCAGGTCCACCGCGGGAGTCCGCGCGCGCGGGCGTCCTCGACGGCCCGGTACCAGCGCGGCCTCGACGCCCACTCCGCGGCCTGCGCGGTCACCGCGAGCCTGCCCAGGGAGCCGACGGCCGGCCGCTGTCGCCGTTCTTCGCCGCCGCGGCCTTCGCCGTGCAGCAGCCGGCCGGTGCCCAGCGGTACGCCGTCCGCCCGGACCGCCAGGACGACGGCGTCGGCGTCTTTTCGTCGTAGGCGTTGCACTCGATGTCCTCGGGGACCTTCCGCTCGACCACGAAGACGTCCTTGCGCACCGCGAAGCACGCCTCCTGGTCACCGGGAGCCTCGGCCACCCGCACCACGTAGGACAGCGCCCGGTCCGGGGCACTCATCCGTAGGTCTCCTCGCGGACCAGGTCCAGGGCCTGCTGGATGTCGTCGGGCGATTTGCTGGCGTACTCGACCCACTGCCTGGGTCGCCGGGGTGCTCGAAGCCGAGCCGTACGGCGTGCAGCCACTGGCGGCGCAGGCGCAGCCGCTTGGCGAGCGTGGAATCGGAGCCGGAGGTCAGGTCGCCGACGCAGGGTGCCGGTGGGCGGCCATGTGGACGCGGATCTGGTGGGCGCGGCCGGCTTCCCAGCTTCACGTCGAGCAGGGAGGCGGCGCGGAAGGCTCGATGAGGTCGTAGTGCGTCACGGAGGGCTTGCCCTCGGCGGTGACGGCCCACTTGTAGTCGGACTGGGGGTGGCGGCCGATGGGGGCGTCGATGGTGCCGCTGGTCGGGTCGGGGTGGCCCTGCACGAGCGTGTGGTAGCGCTTGTCGACCGTGCGCTCCTTGAACTGGCGCTTGAGCGAGGTGTACGCCCGCCTCGACTTCGCCACCGCCATCAGGCCGACGTGCCCACGTCGAGGCGGTGCACGATGCCCTGCCGCTCGGCGGCGCCGGGCGTGGAGACGCGGTACCCGGCGGCGGCCAGTCCGCCGATGACCGTCGGTCCGCTCCAGCCGGGCGAGGGGTGGGCGGCGACGCCGACCGGCTTGACGATCACGACCACGTCGTCGTCGTCGTGCACGATCTCCATGCCCTCGACGGGCTCGGCGACGATCTGCACGGGCGCGGGCGCCTGCGGCATCTCGACCTCTGGCCAGGCGCCGCCGTGGACGCGCTCGGACTTGCCGACCACCGATCCGTCGACCTGCACCTTGCCCGCCGCGGCGAGCTCCGCGGCCTTGGTACGGGAGAAGCCGAACATGCGGGAGATGGCGGCGTCGACGCGCTCGCCCTCCAGGCCGTCCGGCACGGGCAGGGTACGGATCTCGGGAATCTGTGCTCACCCGTCGAGCATGCCGGACGGGCCGGACACTCCCGATCGCGCGCCCGGTCCCCGTGGACGGTCCGGCCATTGTGGACGGTCGGCCACCGTGGACGGTCAGTCCTTGTGGGACGCTCCCGTCCGGGTCGAGACCCCGGAAGGAGAGGATGACGATCAGGATGCCGCCTGCAGATGATCGCCGAGTCGGCGAGGTTGAAGACGGCGAAGTGCTTGGGCGCGATGAAGTCCACGACCGCGCCCTCCAAGACACCGGGCGCACGGAAGATCCGGTCGGTGAGGTTGCCGAGGGCGCCGCCGAGCAGCATGCCGAGCGCGATCGCCCACGGCAGGCTGTGGAGCTTGCGCGCGAGGCGGGCGATCACGACGATGACGGTTACCGCGATCACCGTGAAGATCACGGTGAAGGGCTCGCCGAAGCCGAAGGCCGCGCCCGCGTTGCGGATCGCCACGAACCGCAGCCAGTCCCCGACGATCTCGATGGGCTCCTGGTGCTCCAGCTTGGCGACCACGATCATCTTGCTGACCAGGTCGAGGGCGTACGCGAACGCGGCCACCGCGAACAGCACGGCGATACGCCGCTTGCCCCGGGGGCGCCCCGGGGGCTGCTCCTGCTCGGCGTCGGGCCGCTCCTGCCCGTCCCCCGCCGCGTCCGGGGTGTCCGGCGTACCGATGATGCGCTCCGCCTCTGCCACGTGAGTCCCTCAGCCTAGGTACCTGACTGAGGACGAGGGTACGGCACGCCTTCCGTCCCGGCGGCTGATCAGTACCGTCGTTCCTGCTTCTGCTTGCACTCGACGCACAGCGTGGCCCTCGGGAAGGCCTGCATGCGCGCCTTGCCGATGGGGTTGCCGCAGTTCTCGCACAGGCCGTAGGTGCCCGCGTCCAGGCGTTCCAGGGCGCGCTCGGTCTGGGTGAGCACCTCACGCGCGGTGGCGGCCAGCGCCAGTTCGTGCTCGCGTGTGATGTTCTTGTTGCCGGTGTCCGCCTCGTCGTCGCCGGCGCCGTCCCCGGAGTCCCGCATCATGCCCTGCAGCGACCGCCCCGAGGAGTCGATCTCGGTGCGCAGCCGGTCGGCCTCGGACTGCAGCTCCCTCGCGCGCCTCCTCGACCTCTTGCGGGGTCCAGGGTTCCTCGCCGGGGCGTACCGCGAGGTCGCCGGGGTCCGGCGCGCCGCGGGTTTGGGAACGGCGGTCTGGCCGCCGTGGCCGTGCCAGGAGTCTTCTTCGCAACCACCGTCGTGGCTCCCGTCTGCTCCGCGGCCTCGGCCGCGCCCCCTTTCTTGGCCGTGCTCTTCTTCGCCGTGCTCTTCTTGGCCGCGGTCTTCCTCGCGGCGGTCTTCTTCGCGGCGGTCTTCTTGGCTGTGCCCTTCGAGCCGCGGTCTTCTTCGCCGCGGACTTCTTGGCGCGGCCTTCTTCGCGGTGGTGCTCTTGTCTTCGGTGCTCTTCTTCGCGGCCGTCGTCTTCTTGGCAGCGGACTTCTTCTCAGTCGCCTCCGACTGCTCTACGGCGGTCTTCTTCGCCACCATGGCGCGGCCCCTTCACATATTGTGATCTTGCGCGCAATCGTGCTGGGACGATAAATCGACTTGGGCCCCGCGGCAACGGGGCACGCCGCCCGATTCGCCCGCCCACCGTGCGCCGCGCGGCGAGCATGCATGCGTTGTGCCCAGCTCCCCGCCCGGTAATCCGCCGGGCGGGCCCCTGCCGGGCCCGCCGGGAGCCGAATGCCCGGCCGCGGCATTCGGGTCACGCCGGACCGCGAGGGAGGCCGTACGGCACCCCCGCACCACCCGGCGCCAAGTCCCCGGTCGGCCGCTGTCCGCTCGGCGCCGTACACTGGGCGCAGCGAAAGCGTGGATGGGGACGAGTAGCGGCGTAAGCGGCCCAGAGCGACCCGGGGACGGTGTGAGCCCGGGGGCGAGCGCGACGTGAAGATCACCCCGGAGCCGCCGGAAGAAAGCCGTGACGGAGAGGTCACGGCGAGTAGAACCGGCTCGCGACCCCAATGAGGGGGCTCATCGGCGCACACGACGCACCGGGGAGCCAAGGAGGGTGGTACCGCGGAGCACGGCTCTCGTCCCTCCGACGGAAGGCAGCACGTCCGCCGGAGGAAGCTCGTTGAATACGCAGCCGCAGTACCGCCAGGTGCCCGCCCAGGTCGACCTGCCCGCGCTCGAACACGCGGTGCTCGACTTCTGGCGCGAGCAGAAGATCTTCGCCAAGAGCCTGGAGCAGTCCGAGGGCCGCCCCGAGTGGGTGTTCTACGAGGGCCCGCCCACCGCGAACGGCATGCCGGGCGCCCACCACATCGAGGCCCGCGTCTTCAAGGACGTCTTCCCCCGTTTCCGCACCATGCGCGGATACCACGTGGGCCGCAAGGCCGGCTGGGACTGCCACGGCCTGCCGGTCGAGCTGGCGGTGGAGAAGGAGCTGGGCTTCTCCGGCAAGCAGGACATCGAGGCGTACGGCATCGCCGAGTTCAACGCCAAGTGCCGCGAATCGGTGACCCGCCACACCGACGCCTTCGAGGAGCTCACGACCCGCATGGGTTACTGGGCCGACCTCCAGGACCCGTACCGCACGATGGACCCCGAGTACATCGAGTCCGTCTGGTGGTCGCTGAAGGAGATCTTCGACAAGGGCCTGCTGGTCCAGGACCACCGCGTCGCCCCCTGGTGCCCCCGCTGCGGCACCGGCCTGTCCGACCACGAGCTGGCGCAGGGCTACGAGACGGTCGTCGACCCGTCCGTCTTCGTGCGCTTCCGCTGACCTCCGGCCCGCTGGCCGGCGAGGCCCGCTCCTGATCTGGACGACCACGCCCTGGACCCTGGTGTCCAACACGGCGGTCGCCGCCCACCCCGAGGTCACCTACGTCGTCGCCACGAAGGGCCCGGAAGGTACGGAGAAGCTCGTCGTCGCCGAGCCGCTGGTCGGCAAGGCCCTCGGCGAGGGCTGGGAGACCACCGGCCAGACCTTCACCGGCGCCGAGATGGAGCGCTGGACGTACCAGCGCCCCTTCGAGCTGGTGGAGTTCCCCGAGCCCGCGCACTACGTGGTGAACGCCGACTACGTCACCACCGAGGACGGCACCGGCCTCGTCCACCAGTCCCCCGCCTTCGGTGAGGACGACCTCAAGGTCTGCCGCGCCTACGGCCTGCCCGTGGTCAACCCGGTCCGTCCGGACGGCACCTTCGAGGAGGGCCTCCCGCTGGTCGGCGGTGTCTTCTTCAAGAAGGCCGACGAGCAGCTGACGGAGGACCTGGACACCAGGGGCCTGCTCTTCAAGCACATCCCGTACGAGCACAGCTACCCGCACTGCTGGCGCTGCCACACCGCGCTGCTGTACTACGCGCAGCCGTCCTGGTACATCCGCACCACGGCCGTCAAGGACCGTCTCCTCCAGGAGAACGAGAAGACCAACTGGTTCCCGGACTCGGTCAAGCACGGCCGGTACGGCGACTGGCTGAACAACAACATCGACTGGGCGCTCTCCCGCAACCGCTACTGGGGGCACCCCGCTGCCCATCTGGCGCTAGCGAGGACGACCACCTCACGGTGGCGGGCTCCCTGCGCCGAACTGACCGAGCGACCGGCACCGACCAGTCCGCGCTGGACCCGCACCGCCCGTACATCGACGAGGTCACCTTCGCGTGCCCGCAGGACGGGTGCGGCAAGACCGCCACGCGCGTTCCGGAGGTCATCGACGCCTGGTACGACTCGGGCTCGATGCCGTTCGCGCAGTGGGGCTACCCGCACAAGAACAAGGAGTTGTTCGAGAGCCGGTACCCGGCGCAGTTCATCTGCGAGGCCATCGACCAGACCCGCGGCTGGTTCTACACGCTGATGGCGGTCGGCACCTGGTCTTCGACAAGTCGAGTTACGAACGTCGTCTGCCTCGGCCGCATCCTCGCCGAGGACGGCCGCAAGATGTCCAAGCACCTGGGCAACACCCTGGACCCGGTCCCGCTCATGGACCGGCACGGCGCGGACGCGGTCCGCTGGTTCATGGCGGCCGGCGGCTCCCCGTGGGCGGCCCGGCGGGTCGGTCACGGCACCATCCAGGAGGTCGTCCGCAAGACGCTCCTCACCTACTGGAACACGGTCGCCTTCCAGGCCCTGTACGCCCGCACCACGGGCTGGTCCCCGAGCGAGGCCGACCCGGCGCCCGCCGACCGCCCGGTCCTGGACCGCTGGCTGCTCTCCGAGCTGCATGCGCTCACCGACCAGGTCACGCAGGCCCTGGACGCCTACGACACCCAGCGCGCCGCGCAAGCTGCTGTCCGCGTTCGTCGACGACCTGTCCAACTGGTACGTACGCCGCTCCCGCCGCCGCTTCTGGCAGGGCGACAAGGCGGCACTGCGCACGCTGCACGAGGTCGTCGAGACGGTCACCAAGCTCATGGCCCCGCTGACCCCGTTCATCACCGAGCGGGTCTGGCAGGACCTGGTCGTGCCGGTCACCCTGGCGCCCCCGAGTCGGTGCACCTCTCCTCGTGGCCGGAGGCTGACCTGTCGGCGATCGACCCGGAGCTGTCGAAGCAGATGGTGCTGGTCCGCCGCTGGTCGAACTGGGCCGTGCCACACGCGCGGAGTCGGGCGTCAAGACCCGCCAGCCGCTCAGCCGCGCGCTGATCGCCGTGTCGGGCTTCGACACCCTCTCCCCGAGCTGCACTCGCAGATCACCGAGGAGCTGAACGTCGAGTCGCTCGCGTCGCTGAGCGAGGTCGGCGGCAGCCTGGTCGACACGACGGCGAAGGCCAACTTCCGTGCGCTGGGCAAGCGGTTCGGCAAGCGCGTCCAGGACGTGGCGAAGGCCGTCGCGAACACGGACGCCGCGGCGCTCTCCCTCGCCCTGCGCGAGGGCACTGCGTCGGTGGAGGTCGACGGCGAGACGGTCGCCCTCGCCCCCGACGAGGTGATCATCACGGAGACGCCGCGCGAGGGCTGGTCGGTCGCCTCCGGACTCGGGCGCGACGGTGGCGCTGGACCTTGGAGATCACGGAGGAATTTGCGCCGGGCCGGTCTCGCCCGGGACGCGATCCGCCTGATCCAGGAGGCCCGCAGAACAGCGGCCTCGACGTCGCCGACCGGATCGCGCTGCGGTGGACGGCCACGGACGAGGCCACGGTCGCCGCCCTGACCGAGCACAGCGGTCTGATCGCCGACGAGGTCCTGGCGACGGACTTCGCGCAGGGTGAGGCGGACGACGCGGACGGGGAGCCGTTCACGGACGAGGGCTTTTTGTCCCTGACGTTCCGCCTGCGCAAGCAGTAGCTGACCGCGAGGGCCCGGTCTCCTGGAGGAGACCGGGCCTCTCGTCATCCACCGCAGTTGCGGGCTGCACCCCGCCGGAGACGGGCCGCGCACCCCCACCCCGGCCACCGACGCCCCGCACCCGACACCGCGCACGACAAAGGGCGGGCCCCGGGTCAGAAACCCGGGGCCCGCCCTGAACGTTTGCCGACGGCTACGCCGTACTACCGTTCGTCAGTTGTCGTCCTCGTCGATCAGGAACCCGCGCATCGGCGAGGGCGCCTGTCCCATCGGCGACGGCCCCTGCGGCCGGACCGGAGCCATCGGCTGGGTCATCGCCGGCGACATCTGCTGCTGACCGCCGTAGGACGGACCGTTCCGGCTCGGTCCGCTGCCCATCGACTGGTTGCCGCCGTACGACGGCGCACTCGCGCCGGCCGGAGCCATCGAGGGCGCCGGGGGCGGCGGCAGGGGCGCCGTGGCGGGCGTACGCCGCGGGGCGAGCGAGTCGTCCGCCTGGGTCTCCAGCTTGACGCAGCTGCGACTCGGTACGACTTCAGCCGCGTCCGGTACTCGCGCTCGAAGCCGCGCAGGTCCTCGACCTTGCGCTCCAGCGTGGCGCGGGCGGACCCAGGGAGCCCATCGCGACGCGGTGCTTCTCCTGCGCGTCCCGCTCCAGGGCGTCGGCCTTGGCACGGGCGTCCCGCTCCAGACCCTCGGCACGCGAACGCGCCTCGCCGACGATCTTGTTGGCCTCGGAACGAGCCTCGGCGATCGCCTGGTCGGCGGTCTGCTGGGCCAGCGAGAGGACACGGGCGGCGCTGTCGCCGCCGGGGCCGCCCTGATCGGGGATGCCGGGGCCACTGGGACCCTGCGGGCCGCCCATGGGGCCACCCATCGGACCAGAGCCCATCTGGCCTGCATCGGGCCGTGGCCACCCTAGCCCATCGGCCCGGGACCTGACCCATCGGGCCGGGACCCTGCGGGCCACCCTGCCCGCCGGGACCGGCGGGCAGCTGCGGAGCACCGCTGGGCAGCTGGGGCGGGCCACCCATGGGGCCACCCACTCTGCTGCTGCGGCGGGCCCGATATGCCGGCGGGCACCGGAGCGCCGGGACCTCGCATGCCCTGCTGCGGCATGCCCCCTGCTGAGGGTGCTGCTGCTGGTGCTGCTGCTGCTGGTGCTGCTGCTGTTGTTGCTGCTGGTCCTGCGGCGGTTCCGGGGGCTTTGCGCATGTTCTGCCGATTCTGCGCAGCCGCGCGCGTCGCCGCGGCCAGTTTGGCGCGCAGGTCCTCGTTCTCGCGGAGCAGTCGGGTCAGTTCGGCTTCGACCTCGTCGAGGAAGGCATCGACCTCGTCCTCGTCATAGCCTTCTCGGAGGCGGACGGTCGTGAACTGCTTGTTCCGCACGTCCTCGGGGGTCAACGGCATCTCTTCACCTCAACGTTGTCGTCGGCATTCGGCAAGCCCGAATCTCTCACATCGATCACAGCCGGCTCACGATCGAGATCAGGATGTGGACGATGATCATCAGTACGAAGAAGGACAGGTCGAGCGCCACGCCCCCGAGACGCAGCGGCGGAATGAACCGCCGCAGAAGCTTCAACGGTGGATCGGTGACAGTGTAGGTGGCCTCCAGAACGACCACCATCGCCTTGCCGGGTTGCCACGAGCGGGCGAACTGGAAGACGTAGTCCATGACCAACCGGAAGATGAGCACGATGAGGAAGCACATCAGCGCGGTGTAGACGACATCCAGGACCACGCTCATGACCTGTGCTTCCCTCTCCCTGACCATCTCCGGACCCGTTGTCGGATCCGCGTTCTTGCTCTGTACCGGTGGTGCGTCTCAGCTCTGGTTGAAGAACCCGCCCTCTGCGATGCGGGCCTTGTCCTCCGCCGTGACATCGACGTTAGCAGGAGACAGCAGGAACACCTTCTGCGTCACCCGCTCGATACTGCCGTGAAGACCAAACACCAAACCGGCTGCAAAGTCGACAAGTCGCTTCGCATCTGTGTCATCCATCTCAGTGAGATTCATGATCACCGGCGTACCCTCACGGAAGTGTTCCCCGATGGTACGGGCCTCGCTGTAGGTCCGGGGGTGAAGCGTGGTGATCCGGTAGGGCTCTCGTTCGGACACGACCTTGGGCATGATGACCGGTGCGCTCTTTCCAGGCTTGCGCGTTCTTGTGTGATGGATGCCACGGGCGCGATACCGCGCCGGGCGACCCGATTCCGCCGCGGGCGAAGCGTCCCGGGGCACCGGCTCGCGCGGGCGGGCGGTTGTACGACTCGTACCTCTTCGTCCCTTAGAGGCTGATGCGAACCATGCGACTGGTGCGCCGGTTCGTGCCGCCGGTGGTCCCGCTCGGGCTCCGGGTCCAGTTCCGGTTCGAAGTCGTCATGGGGTCGAACCCCCGGCCGTCGTACCCATCGTCCTCCAGGAGGCCGAGGTAGACCGCCATCTTGCGCATCGCGCCGGCCATGCTCTGAGTCCTCCGCTCTGTGGTGGATCGGCCGACGACTGCCAATTGCCTGCGATCCACGAGGTCATTGCAGTCCGCCTTCGGCGGTAATGACCATATTTTCTGCTGTGGTCCGACTTCTTGGCGACGTTACCCGAGCCTGGGTCGGACTCCGAGTACCGCAGTACCGACGCGCACATGTGTCGCCCGGCGGCCACGGCCTGTTCGAGGTCCGCACTCATCCCTGCGGAGACCATGTTCGCAGCCGGATGGGCTCGGCGCACGTAGGTCGACAAATCCATGAGGTGCTCGAACGCCGCCTCTTGGCGTCCCGCGTACTCGCCGGTGAGCGGGGCCACGGTCATCAGTCCGTCGAGCCGCAGCCCCTCGACCGGGCGACCAGGTCGGCCAACTCTCGATTCCGCGGGCGAGGCGCCACGCGGTCACGCGCGTTCTCCCCTGCGTCGAGCGCGACCTGGAGGAGGGCAGCCCACCTCGCGCCCGGCCCGCACGGCCTCCTTCGACAGGGCCGTGACGAGCCTGGCCCGGTCGACCGACTGCACGACATGCGCGTAACCGACCACGGACCGCACCTTGTTGGTCTGCAACTGCCCGACGAAATGCCACGAAAGCGGCAGATCCGAGCATGGGCGGCCTTGGGTGCCGCGTCCCGGTCGCGGTTCTCTGCGACGTGACGCACACCGAGTTCGAGAATCTGCACATCGTCCGCCGGGTAGGTCTTGGTGACCACGATGAGGGTCACCTCGTCGCGGCGGCGGCCTGCGGCCTCGCACGCCGCGGCGATGCCTCTTCCACTTTCGCCAGGTTCTCGGCGAGTTCCTGCCACGGTCCGTCATGCCCCATCAGTCCAGCCAGACATAGCCCGCGAGCCGCCCGGTGGTGCGGTCGCGTCGGTACGAGAAGTGGTCCTTCGACTCCCGGGTGCACACCGGCGACTGCGCCCGGTCGCGCACCCCGAGGCGTTCGAGCTGCGCGTGCACTCCGGCGCCCACGTCGACCGCCGGTGTGCCCCAGCTCGTCACCGCGTACGCCGCCGGTTCGACGGCGGCCACCTCGGCGCGCATCTCCTCGGGCATCTCATAATCACCGGCCGCACACGGCGGGTCCGGTGCGGGCGATGATCCGGGCGGGGTCCGCGCCGAGTGCGGTCATGGCCTGTACGGCGGCGGGGACGACCCCGGCGACCAGGCCGGGCCGGCCCGCGTGAGCCGCGGCGGCGACGCCGGCGACGGGGTCGGCGAGCAGGACGGGCACGCAGTCGGCGGTGAGGACGGCGAGGGCGAGGCCGCGTTCGGCGGTGACGACCGCGTCGACCCGCGGGGCCGGGCGGTCTCCCCCAGGGTCCGTCGACCTCGGCGACGTCGGCCCCGTGCACCTGGTTCATCCAGACCACCCGGGCCGGGTCGACGCCCAGCGACTTGGCCGCCACCTCCCGGTTAGCCGTCACGGCGCCGGGGTCGTCGCCGACCGCGCCGCCGAGGTTGAGCTCCTCGTACGGAACGGCGCTCACTCCGCCCCACCTGTCGGTGAAGCCGAAGTGCGCGCCGTTCACGGCGTCGCGCTGTCCTATCACTTCAGGAAGTCCGGCACGTCCAGTTCCTCGGCCGCGCTGTCCGAGTAGGTCCTCGACGGCGGGACCGGCGGCGGGGAGACCGGCGGCAGGTCGCTGACCGGCTCCTGCGCGGGCGCTGGCTCTGGTTCCTCCTTCGGCTTGACGCTGCCGAGCGAGCCGAAGGACGGACGGCTCTCGGTCTGCCGTGCCGGGGTGGGCTCCTCGCGCTTGCCCGAGGTGGAGGAGCCGAGGACGTTGTCGCGCTGCTTGACGGCGGCTGGCCCCCGTCGAAGCCGGCCGCGATCACGGTGACCCGGACCTCGTCGCCCAGGGCGTCGTCGATGACCGCGCCGAAGATGATGTTGGCCTCGGGTGGGCGGCCTCGCCGACCAGCTGGGCGGCCTCGTTGATCTCGAACAGGCCGAGATCGGAGCCGCCGGAGATGGAGAGCAGCACGCCCCGGGCGCCGTCGATGGACGCCTCCAGCAGCGGCGAGGAGATCGCCATCTCGGCGGCGGCCACCGGCGGTCGTCGCCGCGGGCCGAGCCGATGCCCATGAGGGCCGAACCGGCCTCGACATGACCGACTTCACGTCGGCGAAGTCGAGGTTGATCAGGCCGGGCGTGGTGATGAGGTCGGTGATGCCCTGGACACCGGAGAGCAGGACCTGGTCGGCGGACTTGAACGCGTCGAGCACGCTGACCTGGCGGTCCGAAATGGACAGCAGCCGGTCGTTGGGGATGACGATGAGGGTGTCGACCTTTTCGGGAGCTCGGCGATGCCGTCCTCGGCCTGGTTGGCCCGGCGCCGTCCCTCGAAGGTGAACGGGCGGGTGACCACGCCGATGGTGAGGGCGCCGAGCGAGCGGGCGATGTTGGCCACGACGGGCGCGCCGCCGGCGCCGGTGCCGCCGCCTCCGGCTGTCACGAAGACCATGTCGGCCCCCTTGAGGACCTCCTCGATCTCCTCGCGGTGGTCCTCGGCGGCCTTGCGGCCGACGGCCGGGTTGGCTCCGGCGCCGAGTCCGCGGGTGAGTTCGCGGCCGACGTCGAGCTTGACGTCGGCGTCGCTCATCAACAGAGCTTGCGCGTCGGTGTTGATGGCGATGAACTCGACGCCCTTGAGACCGACCTCGATCATCCGGTTGATGGCATTGACACCACCGCCGCCGACACCGATGACTTTGATGACTGCGAGGTAGTTCTGCGGTGCTGCCACGTCGAAGGCCTCTCGCCTCGAGTTACGTGCCGTCGAATCGCCGGGGCACTGTGCCCCGCGACCCGGCGACTGATGCCGAATGGGACGGTCCGTAGCGCCGACCCGAACCCCAACGGTGAAGTTTAGGGTTACCAGTGTGTCTGTTCCTTGAAGTCTTCTGAACAGGACACTAAGTCGACAAGTGGCGCACGTTCAACGAACACGCCGAACCTCCCGTTTTTCTTTTCACCCTATGTGATCAGCCGTAGCGCTGCCCAACCAGGGTGCTGGCCTGCCAATATACCCGTCAACTCCTCGATGACGCGGGGGCGGCGGGGACGCTCACGTCGAAGTGCCGCGCATCGGGCGCCGCTTTCATCAGCGCGGTGAGCGCTCGCGCTCTCCGCACCCCCCTGCTCACCGCTCCCCCACGCCACGGTCCGGTCGCCGCTCAACTCCAGTGAGATGTCGTCAGAGGAACGGACCTTGACGGCCCGTGTGTCCCGGGCGACCGCGGCCGGGAGGCGGCCGGCCACCCGCACCGCCTCCCGCACCAGGCGGTCCTCGTCGAAGCGGCGCAGGCTCGCCGCGGCGGAGCCGACCGGGCAGGCTTCAATTCCAGCTCGGGAACGCCTTTCGGGGCCCGGGAAACCGTGGCGAAACGGACGCCTTCATCGTCCACTTCGACGAACTTTCGGCCCTTTTGCACAGTCAGAACCGGAGTGCGCTCCGTCACCTTCAGGTCGATTCCGTGCGGCCAGGAGCGTTCCACACCGACTTCGTCGATACGGGACAATTTCCGGCGCAGCCGCGCCTCGACTGCCTCGGTGTCCACGGATATCAGCGGGTCCCCGACGGGCACGTCGGCCGCCTCGCTGCACCTGAGCGGGCGTCAGTACGCGAGTACCGGAGACCGACACGCGTTCCACCCGCGTCCAGTTCGAGCCGTAGAGGAGCTAGACGGTCCCGCCCGCCACGAGCACGAGAGCGACGATCAGGATGATGATCGTACGAAGACGGGGCGGGCCGAACCGGCGCGCACGGGGCGGGCCGGACGACTCCTGCTGGCGTTCACCGCGCTCGGCGGTGCTCGGTCCGGCCACGCCCCCTGCCTCCCGTCATCCCTGACTAGCGGTGCGCACGGGCGGCGATCGCCTCGTACACCATGCCGACGAGGAGGTCGTCGGCGTCCCGGCGGCCGAACTCGGCGGCGGCGCCGGACATCTCGTACAGCCGGTGCGGGTCGGCGAGCACGGGGAGGACGTTGTGCTGCAGCCACTCGGGCGTCGGTTCCGCGTCGTCGACCAGCAGTCCGCCGCCGGCCTTGACCACCGGCTGCGCGTTGAGCCGCTGTTCGCCGTTGCCGATGGGCAGCGGGACGTAAGCGGCCGGGAGCCCGACGGCGGAGAGTTCGGCGACGGTCATCGCGCCCGCGCGGCAGAGCATCATGTCGGCCGCGGCGTACGCGAGGTCCATCCGGTCCAGGTAACTTACCGGGATGTACGGGGGCATCCCCGGCATCTGTGCACCTGCGGCAGTTCGTTCTTGGGCCCGACCGCGTGCAGGATCTGGATGCTCGCCTGCTGGAGCCAGGGCGCGACCTGCTGGACCACCTGGTTGAGGCGGCGGAGCGCCCTGCAGAGCCACCGGTGACCAGCAGCGTGGGCAGGTTGGGGTCGAGCCCGAACATCGCGCGGGCCTCGGGGCGGGCGGCGGCCCGGTCCAGCGTGGCGATGGAGCGGCGCAGCGGGATGCCGATGTAGCGGGAGTTGCGCAGCTTGCTGTCGGGTGTCGAGACGGCGACCTGCGCGGCGTACCGCGAGCCGATCTTGTTGGCCAGGCCGGGCCGGGCGTTGGCCTCGTGGACGACGATCGGCACGCCGAGCCGCTCGGCCGCGAGGCAGGCGGGCAACGCGACGTAGCCGCCGAAGCCGGCCACGGCGTCCGCCTCGGTGCGCTCCAGGATCTGCTCGGCCGCCTTGATGGTGCCGCGCAGCCGGCCCGGGACGGTGATCAGCTCGGGGGTGGGCTTGCGCGGCAGCGGTACGGCCGGGATCAGCGCCAGTTCGTACCCGCGCTCGGGTACGAGGCGGGTCTCGAGGCCGCGTTCCGTGCCCAGGGCCGTGATCCCCACGGTCGGATCCCGCCTGCGCAGGGCGTCCGCGAGGGCGAGCGCGGGCTCGATGTGGCCCGCGGTTCCTCCGCCGGCGAGTACGACATGCACCGAAATTACCGCTCTCCGGACGAACGCGCCGCCGAGGCGCGCCGTCGCATCGTGTTCCAACTCCGTGGGGTCCGCTTGGACCCGGTGCTCCCCGGTCCCCTGATTTCTCGCGAAGCGAGGTTGCCGCAGCGCGAGCGCCGCCCGCGCACCGGGCTCGTCGCGGGCGAAGGCGATGAGCAGTCCGATGGCGAACATGGTCGGCAACAGGGCGGAACCCCCGTAGGAGAACAGCGGGAGGGGAACACCGGCGATCGGCAGCAGCCCGAGGACCGCACCGATGTTGATCACGGCCTGGGCCGTGATCCAGGTGGTCACGCCTCCCGCGGCATACCTCACGAAGGTCCTCCGTGCGTCCGGCCACGCGGATACCCGCATAGCCTAGGAGCCGCGAAGAGGGCGAGCACCGACAGCGTCCCCGCCAGGCCCAGTTCCTCACCGGTGACGGCGAAGATGAAGTCGGTGTGCGCTTCGGGAGTTGGCCCCATTTCTCCACACTCGCACCGAGCCCGGAACCGAACAGTCCGCCCGAGGCCAGGGCGTAGATGCCGTGCACCGCCTGCCAGCAGGAGTCGCCGGGGCCCGGGTCGGTGGCGCCGATGCAGTTCAGCCTGGCCATGCGGTTGGGGCTGGTCTTGATGAGGATGAAACCGAGCAGCACGGCGATCGACAGCACACCGGCGAACAGCCGCGTGGGCGCGCCCGCCAGCCACAGCAGGCCGAACAGGATCGCCGTCAGGATGATCGCCGTACCCATGTCGCCGCCGAGCATGATGAGCCCGAGCAGCATGAAGGCGGCCGGCACCAAAGGGCACCAGCATGTGCTTCCACTGGGTCAGCAGTCTCTTGTCCTGCTTGCGGGCCAGCAGGTCCGCGCCCCACAGCACCAGGGCCAGCTTGCCGAACTCGCTGGGCTGGATCTGGAAGGAGCCGCCCAGCGCGATCCAGTTCTGGTTGCCGTTGACCGCCATCCCTATCCCAGGCACCTGCACCAGGATCATCAGGAAGACGGCACCGGCGAGGATCGGGTAGGCCAGCGCCCGGTGCAGCTTCACCGGCATCTTCATGGCGGCCACGAGCAGTCCGGCGCCGATCAGCGCCGCGAGGGCCTGCTTGCGGAAGAAGTACGAGCCGGGCAGCGAGAGCTGGAGCGCGGTGATCTGGGAGGCCGAGTAGACCATCACCAGGCCGAGCACGGTGATCAGCGCGCCGCCGCCGAAGATCAGGTAGTACGCGGTCAGCGGCCGGTCCCAGGCGCGGCGCAGACGCAGGTACAGGCGGAGCACGGAATTCTCGTGCGGCGGCCTCGGCGCCGGGGTCGTTCGGCGGCCCGCTGCACGGGCGGACGTCCGGTACGGCTCTGGGGATTACCAGGCATCGCTGCCTCCGCTGTACGTCGGCATGGACCGTCCCACGCGTCCTCCCGAGGTCGCCCGGCGCAGGAGGCGGCCGGGTCAGGCGCCGAGTTCGCGAACGGCCTCCGCGAACGCGTCACCGCGCTTGTTGTAGTTGGTGAACATATCCATGGAGGCACAGGCCGGGGCCAGCAGCACCGTGTCGCCGGGCCGGGCGAGTCGCTGGGCCTCCCGGACGGCCTGGAGCATCGCACCAGTGTCGGTCCGGTCGAGGTCGACCACGGGTACTTCGGGGGCGTGTCGCGCCAGGGCTTCGCGGATCAGGGCGCGGTCGGCGCCTGATGAGGACGGCACCGCGCAGGCGCTTCGCCGCTCCCGTGACCAGCTCGTCGAAGGTCGCGCCCTTGGCTAGCCCGCCGGCGATCCAGACGATCGACTCGTACGCCGCCAAGGATGCCTCGGTGGCGTGGGTGTTGGTGGCCTTGGAGTCGTCCACGTACGCCACACCTTCGACGTCGGCCACATGCGCGATGCGGTGGGCGTCGGGCGTGAAAGCCTGCAGCCCGTCGCGCACGGCCGCGGCGGGGACGCCGAAGGCACGGCCGAGGGCGGCGGCGGCAAGGGCGTTGGCGATGTTGTGCGGCGCCGGCGGGTTGACGTCGGAGACCTCGGCGAGTTCCTGGCGTTCTTCTGCCGGTCCTCGACGAAGGCGCGGTCGACCAGGATGCCCTCCACGACGCCGAGTTGACCCGGCGCCGGAGTGCCGAGGGTGAAGCCGATCGCCCGGCAGCCCTCCTCGACGTCGGCCTCGCGGACCAGGTCCTCGGTCGCCTTGTCGGCGACGCTTGTGGACGCAGGCGACCTGATTGCCCTCGTAGACGCGGCCCTTGTCGGCGGCGTACGCCTCCATGGAGCCGTGCCAGTCGAGGTGGTCGGGGGCGAGGTTGAGGACGGTGGCCGAGTGGGCGCGCAGGGAGGGTGCCCAGTGGAGCTGGTAGCTGGACAGCTCCACGGCCAGGACGTCGTACTCCGTCTCGCCGGTGACCGCGTCCAGCAGGGAGACGCCGATGTTGCCGACGGCGGCGGTGCGCAGGCCGGCCGCCTTCAGGATCGACGCGAGCATCTGGACGGTGGTGGTCTTGCCGTTGGTGCCGGTGACCGCGAGCCAGGGTGCGGCTTTCCGGCCGTCCCGGCCGCGCAGGCGCCAGGCCAGTTCTACGTCGCCCCAGACGGGGACGCCGGCCTCCCCGGCGGCCGTGAACAGCGGCTTGGTGGGCTTCCAGCCGGGCGCGGTGACGATCAGCTCGGTGCCGTCGGGCAGCGTGTCCCCGTCGCCGAGGCGCACGGGGACGCCGAGCGCCTCCAGCTCGGCCGCCTGCGCCCGCGCGCGCTCGTCGTCGCCGTCGTTGACGACGGTCACGCGCGCGCCGAGGCCGTGCAGGACCTTGGCGGCCGGGACGCCGGAGACGCCGAGGCCGGCGACGGTGACGTGCTTGCCCTGGAAGTCGAAAGGCACCGAGGAGAAGGTCACTTGTCCGCCGCCCATCCCGCGTAGAAGAGGCCCAGTCCGACGATCACACAGATGCCCTGGATGATCCAGAAACGGACCACGACAAGGACCTCGGACCAGCCTTTGAGTTCGAAGTGGTGCTGGAGTGGCGCCATCCGGAAGACGCGCTTTCCGGTAGGAGGCGGAAGGAGCCGACCTGGATGATCACTGACATGGTGATCAGGACGAACAGGCCGCCGAGGATGGCCAACAGCAGCTCGGTGCGCGAGCAGATCGCCAGACCCGCCAGCACACCGCCGAGCGCGAGCGAACCGGTGTCGCCCATGAAGATCTTGGCCGGCGAGGTGTTCCACCACAGGAAGCCGAGACACGCGCCCATCAGGGCGGAGGCGACCACCGCGAGGTCGAGGGGGTCTTCACCTCGTAGCAGGCGCCCGGGTTGGTCAGGGTCAGCGCGTTGGCGCAGGACTCCTGGAACTGCCAGACGCCGATGAAGGTGTAGGCGCCGAAGACCAGGACGGAGGCGCCGGTGGCCAGACCGTCCAGACCGTCGGTCAGGTTCACGCCGTTCGACATCGCGAGGATCATGAACAGCGCCCAGATGACGAACTGCACCGGGCCGATCGACCAGCCGAAGTCGGTGATGAACGACAGCTTGGTGGAGGCCGCGGTGTTGCCGCGGTTGTCCGCGAACTGGAGTGAGAGCACCGCGAAGCCGATGCCGACGATGAGCTGGCCGGCCATCTTCGCCTTGGCCCGCAGGCCCAGCGAACGCCTCTTGACGATCTTGATGTAGTCGTCGAGGAAGCCGACCAGGCCCATGCCCACCATCAGGCCGAGCACCAGCAGGCCCGAGAAGGTCGGCCCCGCTCCGCTTTCGGGTCCAGGTAGCTGGTGATCACCTTGGCCAGGAATGAGGCGGCGACCGTCGCGAAGATAAGGCGATGCCGCCCATGGTCGGCGACCGCGCTTGCTGGCGTGCTCGCGCGGGCCGTCGTCGCGGATGTACTGGCCGTAGCCCTTGCGGGCCAGCAGCTTGATCGCAGCGGGGTGCCGACCAGCGTCAGGAAGAGGCCAATGACTCCCGCGAACAGATCTGCTTCATCATCGGGCGGCAACCTCACCTCGGCGCCGGTCTCGAGCAGCGCCGTCGCGACGCTCTCCAGCCCCACCGAACGGGACGCCTTCACGAGCACGACGTCCCCCGGGCGCAACTCGCTGCGCAACAGTTCGACCGCCGCCTGTGCGTCGGACACGTGCACCGACTCCTCACCCCACGAACCCTCGTTATATGCGCCCAGTTGCAGCCATCGGGCTTCCCTGCCCCCGACCGCGACGAGCTTGCTGACGTTGAGCCGGACGGCGAGCCGCCCGACCGCGTCGTGCTCGGCGAGCGCCCTCGTCCCCCGAGCTCGGCCATCTCGCCGAGCACCGCCCATGTACGGCCCCCCTCGCCTGTGCGGCTTTACCCATGGCGACCAGCGCACCTGCGCGGCTTTCATGGACTCGGGGTTCGCGTTGTAGGCGTCGTTGACGACCGTCACGCCGTCCGGGCGCTCGGTGACCTCCATCCGCCAGCGGGAGAGGGAGCCCGCCTCGGAGAGCGCGGTGGCGATCTCGTTTGCGGACATGCCCAACTCGTGGGCGACGGCGGCCGCGGCGAGCGCGTTCGACACGTGGTGCTCACCGTACAGGCGCATGGTCACATCGTTAGCACCGGAGGGTGTTGAAGCCTGAACGAGGGCTGTCCGCTGTCCGTGAGTCGCACGTTCTCACCGCGAACGTCCGCTTCGTCGGACTCTCCGAAAAGGATCACCTTCGCCTTCGTTCGGGATGCCGTCGGCCCGTACGGGGGGGGTCGTCCGCGTTGGGGATCGCGGCGCCGCCCTCCTCGGCCGGCGGCAACGCCTCGACGAGTTCGCCCTTGGCCTGGGCGATCTGCTCCCGGCCGCCGAACTCGC
Source organism: Streptomyces thinghirensis (assembly GCA_021502835.1). Next base: position 257,399 of record JAKFGP010000033.1, on the reverse strand, counting down.
CGATGTGCGCGGAGCCGACGTTGAGGACGAGGCCGATCTTCGGCGGGGTCAGCTCGCAGAGGTACCGGATGTGGCCGATGCCAGCGGCGCCCATCTCCAGGACGAGGAACCTGGTCTCCTCGGTGGCGGTGAGCGCGGTGAGCGGCAGCCCGACCTCGTTGTTCATGGAACCCGGCGTCCAGACCGTGGGCGCCTTGCGGCGCAGCACTCTGGGCGATGAGGTCCCTGTTGCTGGTCTTGCCGGCGGACGCGGGCGGGCCACGAGAGTGGTGCCGAGGCGCCGTACGACGTGGCGGGCGAGGGCGCCGAGGGCGGCCTGGACGTCGTCCACGACGATCGCGGGCACGCCGAGGGGGCGGGAGCCGAGCACGGCCACCGCGCCCGCCTCGACGACCGCCGGCGCGAAGTCGTGGCCGTTCACCCGCGCGCCCACGAAGGCGACGAAGAGGCTGCCGGGCCCGCTTCCCGCGAGTCCCGGACGACCGGCCCGGTGACTGCACGGACGCGTCCGGTATGTCTTTATCCGCCCGCCGACGACTTCTGCGATCTCGGCGAGAGAGAGGCGATCATACGTTCGTCCCCTGGATCAGGCCGATCATCGGGATTTCATCCCTGGGTCTTCTGGATGGCTTCGCGAAGCACCTGGCGGTCGTCGAAGGTACGAACGACCGGCATGTCCTGGCCCTGCTCGTGGCCCTTGCCCGCCACCAGCACGGGTGTCGCCGGGCTCGGCCCGGGCGAAGTCGGCGGCGGCGACCGCGGCGGCCCGGTCCTCGAAGAGACCTGACCTCGCCGCGCTGTGCGCGGGCACGGACGCCGCGCCCTGGAGCATGGTGGCGAGGATCGCGAGGGATTCCTCGGAGCGGGGGTTGTCGGAGGTCAGTACGGCGGTGTCGGCGACCCGGGCCACGGCGGCGCCCATCGGCTCCGCTTGTGGTGTCCTGGTCGCCGCCGCAGCCGAGCCGGGGCTTGCCCTCGGTGACCTTGCGGAGCGCCCCGAGAACGGACTCGACCGGGCGTCGGTCTTGTGGGCGTAGTCGACCACCGCGAAGTAGGGTTGGCCTCGTCCACGCGCTCCAGGCGGCCCGGCACCCCCGGCATCATAAGGATGTCGTCGGCGGCCGTCTGCGGGTCGAGGCCGGCGGCGGCGAGGGCGACGATCGCGGCGAGGGTGTTCGCCACGTTGAACGGGCCGGCCAGCGGCGACTTGGCGGCGATCCGCTCGCCGCTCGGCCCGAGCACGGTGAACGTCGAGCCCAGCGGGCCGACCTCGACCTCGTCGGCGCGCCAGTCGGCGTCGGGGTGGCCCTCGGCGGAGTAGGTGACGACCGGGACAGGGGCCTCGCCTTGCGAGGTGGCGCCCGTATTCGTCGTCGACGTTGACCACGCCCAACCTGTTGCGTTCCGGCGTGGTGAAGAGCTGCGCCTTCGCCTGGAAGTAGTCCTCCATGCCGGAGTGGAACTCCATGTGCTCCGGGCTGGAGGTTGGTGAAGACCGCGATGTCGAAGACACAGGTGTCGACCCGGCCGAGCACCAGGGCGTGGCCGGAGACCTCCAGGCGACCGCGTCGGTGCCGCGCTCGCGCATCACCGCGACAGCGCCTGGAGGTCGGTGGCTGGCCTAGGGCGTGGTGCGCTCGGACTTGATCCGCTCGTCGCCGATGCGCATCTCCACCGTGCCGATGAGCCCGGTGGACTTCGCCGTGCGCAGGCCGCCCTCGACGAGGTAGGCGGTGGTGGTCTTGCCGGAGGTGCCGGTGATGCTGATCTGGAGGAGATCGCGGCCGGGGTGGCCGTAGATCGTGGCCGCCAGTTCACCCATCCGCGCGCTTTGGTCGTCGACGACGAGCGCCGGCAGTCCGGTGGCGGCGACGCGCGCCGCGCCGGCCGGGTCGGTCAGCACGGCGGCGGCGCCGAGGCCGGCGGCCTGGGTGGCGAAGTCGGCGCCGTGGAGACGGCCCCGGGGGAGGGCGGCGTACAGGTCACCGGGGCGGACGGCGCGCGAGTCATGGGTGATGCCCGTGACTCTGGCGGTGCTGTCCGGGGCGGTGACACCCAGCTGGTCGGCGAGTTCCGCGAGGGGTGTGGCGGAGATCCGCACCGGCCTGGGCGGTCCTGGGTAGGCTACGGGTGGCCCTGCCAGAGTGTTTGGGATCGATCAGCGTGTGGCATTTGCGGTGAGCGTACCGGGCGTACCCGCTTCCGGGGCGAAGTGAGGTTGACGGACCGCTCTGGTTCCCGGGATCGGGGTTGATCGTTGTCACGGGTGGTTCCTGGTGGCCTGGTACTGAATCGGCGCTGGCTCGGTACTGGCTCGCTACAAATCGGGGTCTGCTCGGTCCTCGTCAGGGTTTGAAGGTCACCGGGAGGCCTGCGGGGTCGGCCCTGGTCGGCGGGACCTGAAGGGTCTTCAGGGCGAACTCCATGACCTGCTTGTAGATGGGCCGCAGATCTGGCCGCCGAAGTAACTGCCCTCGGTGGCGTTCTGGATGGCGGGGTCGACGGTGACGCGGGGCTTGTCGGCGGGGCGAACCCGGCGAATGACGTGGTGTACCCCTTGTACATGCCGGTGGCCGGATCCACCCGGTTGGCCGTGCCCGTCTTGCCCGCGACCCGGTAGCCGGGGATGCGGGCCTTGGTGCCGGTGCCCTCCTCGTCGTCGACGACGGACTCCAGCATCTGCGAGAGGGTCTTCGCCGTCCTCCCGCTGATCACGCGAGGTCTTCTTGGGCTCGGGAGCCGGGATGAAGCGCCCGTCGTCCTTCATGGGACCGCGCACGAGCGTGGGCTCGACGCGGACGCCGCTGTTGGCGATGGTCGAGAACATCGAGTACGCCTGCAAGGCGTTCACGGAGACGCCCTGGCCGAAAGGAATCGTGGTAATTGGTTGCGAGGTCGACCACTGGTCGGGCGGCGCGAGGATGCCCTTGGTCTCGCTATAAAGCCGGAGCCCGCTGTAGCCGCCGAGGCCGAACTTGCGCAGGTAGGAGTGGAGCACCTTGTTGGCCTCCGCTGGGTCCTGCCGAGTTCGCCGGTGGCCATGATGGTGCCGATGCTGCTGGATTCCGCGAGCACGCCGTTGAGCGTGAGGTACCAGGTGGGGTGGTCGATGTCGTCCTTGAGAGCCGGTCGCCGCGCTTGAGCCGGTTCGGGATGGCGGAGGCGGGTCATCGGAGAGGCGGCTTTCTCCTCCAGCACGGCCGCTATCGACATCACCTTGGCGGTGGAGCTGGCTTCGAAGGCGTCCTGGAGGGTCGCGTTGCCCAGCGCGTCCGGGTCGGCGGTGGCGAGGTCGCCCGGGTCGAAGTCGGGCGAGTTGGCCATGGCGAGGATCTCGCCGGTGGCCGTGTCCTGGACGATGACGTAGCCGCCGTCCGCCTTGGACTTCTCCACCTGCCGGCTGATGGCGTGCTGGGCGGCCCACTGGATGTCGCGGTCGATGATGAGTTCCACGTCGCTGCCGGGGACGGCGGGCGTCTCGGTGGAACCGGCGGTGGGTACCTGGCGGCCGCCGGACTGCGCGTAGCGGATCTTGCCGTCCTTGCCGGCCAGGGTCTCGTTCAGCTTCCGCTCCAGGCCGCCGCCGCCCTTGCCGTCCGCGCCGACCTAGCCGAGGATGCCGGCGGCGAGGTCGCCGCCCGCGTACACGCGCTTGCTGCTGGGGTCGGCGAAGATGCCCGTGAGGACGTTGACCACGGACTTGTCCGTCTCCGCCTTCTTGGTCAGCGCGGCCTTCAGGTCCTTGATCTCGTTCCAGACCTGCGGAGTCTGCCGGCGGGCGAGGCGGACGAAGCGCAGCTCCTTGTTCTTCGGGCGGAGCACGTCGACCAGGTCCTCCTGGCCCCTCGCCGATGCTGGGCGCGAGGAGAGCCGCCGCCTGCTCGGGACTGTCGCCGACCTTCAGCTGCTCGCGGGTGAACATCGTGGGGTCGGCGGTGATGTCGTAGGCGTCCACGGTGCTCGCGAGGGCGACGCCGTTGCGGTCGGTGATCCCGCCGCGCTCGGCGGGCAGCGTGTGGACGACGTAGCGGTTCTGCTCGGCCTTGGCGGCGTACGCGCCGGCGTCGACGGCCTGCACCCCGGAGGAGCTTGTACAACGAAGGCGGACATCACCAGGGTCAGGGCGAGGCCGATCAGGGCGCAGGCGCGGGCGGGGCCGCCCAGCCGGATGGCGCGGGCCGCGGCCGGGCGGGGCGCGGGCCCCGGCCGGCGGGCGGGCTGGGCGCCGGGGCTAGCCTGCCGCCGGCCGCCGGGGCGGACGGGCCTGGCGGGTCCGGGCATCGCGGCGGCGCGGCGGTTCCCTTGTCGGACACTTCCGTCACCTGCCGGGAGTCGGGGTCGGGGTGGTCGTCGCCGTCGGCGCGGGGTCGCGGCCGTGGTGGCCGCGGTGCTGGGAGTGGGGGCCGGGTCGGGCGGCTCGGTACCTGCGGCGGTGATGCTGCCGGTGGGTGCGGTCAGCCGCCTCGGGGGCGAGGACCAGGTGGGGCGGAGGCGGCCGTGGGCGCGGGGCTGGGCGAGCCTCTTCACGGAGCCGTCGGGGGCGAGGAAGGCGGGATCGCCGCCGGGCACTATGCCCAGCTCGCGGGCTCGGCGCTGGAGGGCCCGGGGAGCGGAGTAGGCGTCGATGTCCCGCTGGAGCGCCTGCTCCTCGTCGGTGAGCTCCTTCGTCCTCTGTTTCCAGGTCGTCCAGCTGGAAGGAGCCCTCGCTCAGGGCGGAGTTCAGCACCAGGAGCCCGATGAGGCCGCCACCCAGGAGGACCACCACGAGGAGGACGAAGGGCGCCCTGGCCGCCTGGCCGCGTGCGCCGCCCGGCGGGAGCAGCTGGGCGAGCCGGCCGCCCTCCCCTTCAGTTCGGGTTTCCTACTCACTCGCCCTCCCGTCGGCCCGGGTGGACCGTCCGCACCCGTGCCTGGCCTGCCTCGCTCGGTTCACCCGATGGACTCCCTGATGCGCTGGGCCCCGCGCAGCCGTGCCGGTGCCGCCCGCCGGTTTCCGGCGATCTCCTCCTCGGTGGGAAGTTCGGCACCGCGCGTGAGCAGCTTGAGCCGTGGCGCGTAGCGTTCGGGGACCACCGGCAGTCCGGGCGGCGCGGTGTTGGCGGCGCCGGCCGCGAACACCTGTTTGACCAGCCGGTCCTCCAGCGAGTGGTACGACAGCACGGCGATCCGGCCGCCCACGCCGAGGGTCTCGACGGCGGCCGGGATCGCTCCGCTCCAGGACGGACAGCTCGCCGTTGACCTCGATGCGCAGCGCCTGGAAGGTGCGCTTGGCCGGGCTGCCGCCGGTGCGCTTGGCGGTCTGCGGCAGCGCGGCCCGGATCAGCTCCACGAGGCGCGCGCTGTTGCTGAACGGTTCTTTCCTCGCGCTCGCGCACGACCGCGGAGACGATCCGCTTGGCCTGCTTCTCCTCGCCGTAGGCCCGCAGGATGCGGACGAGTTCGCCCGGCGGGTAGGTGCTGAGGACCTCCGCGGCGCTCATGCCGGTCGCCTGGTCCATGCGCATGTCGAGCGGGGCGTCCTGGGCGTAGGCGAAGCCGCGGTCCGCCTCGTCGAGCTGCATGGAGGAGACGCCGAGGTCGAACAGCACGCCCTGGACGCGCGGGACGCCGAGCCGGTCGAGTACGTCGGGCAGCTCGTCGTAGACGGCGTGCACCAGGGTGGCGCGCTCCCCGTACGGGCGAGCCGCTCGCCGGACAGGCGTAGGGCCTCCTTGTCCCGGTCAAGGGCGACGAGCCGGGCCTCGGGGAAGCGTTCGAGGAGCGCCCCGCTGTGTCCGCCGAGTCCGAGCGTGCAGTCGACGACCACGGCGCCCGGTTCCTCGAGGGCGGGCGCCAGCAGGTCCAGGCACCGCTGGAGCATCACCGGGACGTGTCGACTCTGGCCCGGCGGGGCGGCTCCTCAGGTCCGGCGCGGCGTCACGCACCGCCGGGTCCCCTCCCGCCCGCTCGTGAAGGGAGGCCCGCCGGCGCCGGAAGCGTCGGCCGGCCGGGAGCGGGAGGAGGCCGAGCTGTACGTACGCGCCGCGCACGTGGGGAGATCTGGCGGGACGTCGCCCAGGTCTCCGGGGATTTCAGTCCAGCAGGGAGAGCCTCGCCTCCCGCTTCGCGTCACTTTAGTCCACCCTGTCGCCCGGTCAATCAACCGGCCTGCGCGTCGCGGACGGCGGCGTCCGCAAACCGGTGCGGCGCCCCTTTTCACTCGTACGGACGCGCCCGCGTCCCCCTGTGGGTTGGCTCCACAACAAGCCTTGATGACGTTCTTTGTCCCGGCCTCACAGCGGGCCACGGAAGGGGACGGCCAGTAACGTCATGGATATGACGACTTCTGCATCGGTTCCCACTGGCTCCGAATCCGCCATAGTCGGCGACGGCACCGTCACCGACCGGCTCGTCGAGGCGAACGGGCGCTACGCCGCCGCATTCACCGACCCCGGGATGGATGCCCGGCCGGTCCAGCGGGTCGCCGTCGTGGCCTGCATGGACGCGCGTCTCGACCTGCACGCCGCGCTCGGCCTGGAGCTCGGCGACTGCCACACCATCCGCAACGCGGGCGGTGTCGTCACCGACGACGTGATCCGCTCACTCACCATCAGCCAGCGGGCGCTCGGCACCCGCAGCGTGGTCCTCATCCACCACACCGGGTGCGGCATGGAGACTCCACCGAGGAGTTCCGGCACGACCTGGAGCTGGAGGTCGGCCAGCGTCCCGCGTGGGCGGTCGAGTCCTTCCGCGACGTCGACCAGGATGTGCGGCAGTCGATCGAGCGCGTGCGTACCTCGCCGTTCCTGCTGCACACCGAGGACGTACGTGGTTTCGTCTTCGACGTGAGGACGGGCCCGCTCCGCGAGGTCGACCCCGCCTGATCCGGCCGCCCGCCCTCGACGATCGCGCCCTGGTGATCCCATCGCGCAAGCACCGCAAAGGCCGTAAGGCCCGACATATCGCGGCCAGTTGTCCACAGGCGAGTGACACGAATCGGTAACGGCAGCAAGAATGCGGGAAGTGGTGTCGTGCGGAACTTTTTCCGCACGGTGTCCGTGATTCGGGGTGGGCCGGTCCGCGGTGTGTGGCCGTCCCGGCAAGTTTGGGGTACCCCCGCTTCTCAGGGAGCGGGGGAAAGGCCGAGGAGGGCCGGGTGACGACCTATGACGATCAGGCGAGCCATGGGGCGCCCCCGCGCGAGCGTATTCGAGCGTGGGGGATGATCTGACCGCTGTGGTCGAGCGGGTACGCGGTTCGGTGGAGAGCGTGATCGAGGGGAAACCCGAGGTCGTACGGCTCTTCGCTGACCGTGCTGCTCGCCGAGGGCCATCTGCTGATCGAGGACGTCCCGGGGGTCGGAAAGACCATGCTGGCCGAGGCGCTGGCCCGGTCCATCGACTGCTCCGTGCGCCGGATCCAGTTCACGCCGGACCTGCTGCCCCCGGACATCACCGGGGTGTCCATCTGGGACCAGCAGCGCCGGGACTTCGAGTTCAAGCCCGGCGCGATCTTCGCGCAGGTGGTGATCGGCGATGAGATCAACCGCGCCTCCCTGAAGACGCAGTCCGCGCTGCTCGAGTCGATGGAGGAGCCGCCAGGTCACCATCGACGGCCAGACCTACGAGCTGCCCAGCCCCTTCATGGTGGTGGCGACGCAGAACCCGGTCGAGATGGAGGGCACCTACCCGCTGCCGGAGGCCCAGCGCGACCGCCTCATGGCGCGGGTCTCCATCGGCTATCCCAGCCTGGACGCCGAGCTGCAGATGCTCGACGTGCACGGCGGGGTGAACCCACCGGACGACCTGCAGCCGGTGGCGCACGCGCACGAGATCCCGAAGCTGATCGAGGCGGTCCGGGGCGTCCACGTCGCCGACCCGGTCCGGCGGTACGCATGGACCTGGTCGCCGCCACGCGCACCCACCCCGACCTCAGACTCGGCGCCTCGCCGCGCGCCACGCTGCATCTGCTGCGCGCGGCGAAGGCGTCCGCCGCCCTGAGCGGCCGGGAGTACGCGCTGCCGGACGACGTACAGGCCCTCGCGGTCGCCGTCCTGGCCCACCGCCTGCTGCCCACCGCCCAGGCCCAGCCTCAACCGCCGCACCGCCGAGCAGGTCGTCCAGGAGATCCTGCAGCGCACACCGGTGCCCGCGGCACCCCAGCAGCAGGCGGGCTTCGGCGTGGGCCGCGGCGCGTCCGCGTACGGCCAGCAACCGCCGTGGAGGCTGTGATGGACGCCGGGGGGACGGACCGGTCGGACGACGACCGGGGCGAGGGCGGCGGCTTCCGCACCGCCCTGACCGGTCTGACCACCCGCGGACGGTCCTTCCTGGCCGCCGGCATCGCCGCCGCGGTCTGCGCCTACGTTCTCGGGCAGAGCGACCTGCTCCGCGTCGGACTGCTGCTGAGCGTGCTGCCGCTGGTCTGCGCGACCCTGCTCTACCGCACGCGCTACCGAGTGGCGGGCAGCCGCCGGCTCTCCCCCCGGGCGGGTACCCGCGGCAGCGAGGCCCGGGTGCATCTGCGCATCGACAACGTCTCGCGGCTCCCCACCGGTCTGCTGATGCTCCAGGACCGGGTGCCCTACGTGCTGGACCGCGGCTCCGCTTCGTACTCGACCGAGTGGAGCCGGGCGGCCGCCGCGAGGTGTCCTACCGGGTCCGCTCCGACCTGCGCGGCCGCTATCCGCTGGGCTCCCTCCAACTGCGCCTGACCGACCCCCTCGGGCTGTGCGAGCTGACCCGCTCCTTCTCGACGTACGACACCCTGACCGTGATCCCGCGCGTGGAAGCGCTGCCGCCGGTGCGGCTGAGCGGCGAGGCACGAGGGTACGGCGAGGGGCGGCAGCGCCTCTCGCGCTGGCGGGCGACGACGACGTGATCCCGCGCGGTTACCGCTACGGCGACGACCTGCGCCGCGTGCACTGGCGCTCCACCGCGCGCTACGGCGAGCTGATGGTGCGCCGCGAGGAGCAGCCGCAGCGCGCCCGGTGCACGGTGCTGCTGGACACCCGGGTCGTGGCCTACGAGGGCGCCGGCCCCGACTCGGCCTTCGAATGGGCGGTGTCGGGCGCCGCGTCCGTGCTGGTGCACATGCTGGAGCGGGCTTCTCCGTCCGGCTGCTCACCGACAGCGGCGACTCGGTGCCCGGCGAGGGCTCCGACGGCTTCGCGGGCGCGAGCCAGGGCACGGCCGACGCGGCCGGGCTGATGATGGACACCCTGCGGTGATCGACCACTCCGACGGCACGGGCCTGTCCCGGGCGTACGACGTGCTGCGCGGCGGGAACGAGGGGCTGCTGGTGGCGTTCTTCGGCGACCTGGACGAAGAGCAGGCCACGGTGGCCGCCAAGATGCGGCAGCGCAGCGGCGGTGCCGTCGCCTTCGTCCTGGACAGCGAGACCTGGGCACGGGAACCGGCGGACGTGCCCGGTCCGTTGGACAGGAGCGAGGAACGGCTGCGGATGCTGCGCGAGGCGGGCTGGACCGCCGTGAGCGTGCCGCGGGCACCACCCTGGAGGAGATGTGGCGCCCGACGGACCACGAACGCACCGGCCTCGCGGCGGCGAGCGGCGGGGAGGGCACGCGATGAGCGGAAGGCGCGGCCGGCGCGGTGCACGGGCAGGCGGCCAGGCCCCGACGACCCGCGCGGCAGACGGACCACGAGTACACCCGACAGGCGGACCACGCGCACACCCGCACCGCGACGGTCACGGGCCGGGAGAGCACGCGATGAGCGGCGGGCGCGGCTGGCGCTGTGTGCGTGGGCGGCGACGCTGATGGCGGCGTGCGCGCTGCTGCCCCTGGTCGACCCGGCCACGTGGATCCTGCAGGCCGCGTTGCTGCTGGCGGTCCAGTCCGCGGTGGGCGCGGCGGCGCGCCGGGTGCCGCTGGCCCGGCCGCTGACCATCGCCGCGCAGGCCGTGGTCACGCTGGTGCTCCTGACCCTGGTCTTCGCCCGGCAGCACGCCCTCGCCGGGTTGATTCCCGGCCCGCAGGCCTTCCAGCGCTTCGCCGACCTGCTGCAACAGGGCGGCGACGACATCGCGCGGTACGCGATCCCCGCGCCGCTGGAGTCCGACGGCATCCGGCTGATGCTGATCGGCGGCGTCCTGGTCATCGGGCTGCTGGTGGACACCTCGCGGTGACCTTCCGCAGCGCCGCCCCGGCCGGGCTGCGCTGCTCGCGCTGTACTCGGTGGCCGCCGGGCTGTCCGAGGGCGGCACCGACTGGCTGTGGTTCCTGGTCGCGGCGGCCGGCTATCTGATGCTGCTCCCTGGCCGAGGGGCGTGACCGGCTCTCGCATGCGGGGCCGGGTCTTCGGCGGCGCGCCACGCACCCCGGGCGGGGAGCAGGACGGCGTGGTCGCTCCCGTCCGCACCGGGCGGCGCATCGGCGCGTTCGCGCTGGGCGTCGCCCTGGTGGTGCCGCTCGCCCTGCCCGCGATGAACGGCGGGCTGCTGGACAGCGCCAGGACGGGCGTCGGCTCCGGGACCGGGGGCGGCGGCACCATCTCCGCTGTGAACCCGCTGGTCTCGCTGCGCGACAGTCTCAACGTCGACGAGAACCGGCAGGTCCTCTCCGTCGAGACCGACTCCGACGACATATCGAACCTGTACCTGCGCATCGTGTCCCTGGACGACTTCGACGGCACCACCTGGAAGCCGTCCAAGCGGAACATCACCGCCGTGCCGGACGGCACGTTCCCCACGCCGATCGGCCTCGGCCCCGAAACCAAGCGCACGCAGACCCGCACCACCATCGCGGCCGCGGACTGGTACGCCCAGGACTGGCTGCCGATGCCGTACCCACCGAGCGGCGTGCGGATCGCGGGCAACTGGCGCTACGAACCCGTCGGCATGACACTGGTCGGCGACCACGGGCAGAACACACGCGGGCTCACGTACGAGGTGCGGAGCCTGAACGTGCAGCCGACGGCGGACCAGCTCGCCGCCGCGCCGCAGCCGTCCGGCGGCGCTGAAGCGGGAGTACACCGAGCTGCCGGACTCGCTGCCCGATGTGGTCTCCCGGGTCGCCCGCGAGGTGACCGCCGGTGCGGCGAACCCCTACGAGCAGGCGGTCAAGCTCCAGGAGTACTTCGCGATCAACGGCGGTTTCGAGTACGACACCCAGGTCAAGGTCGGCAGCGGATCGCAGGCGATCGCCCGCTTCCTGGAGGACAAGCAGGGCTTCTGCGTCCACTTCTCCTTCGCCATGGCGGCGATGGCCCGCTCGCTGGGCATTCCGGCCAGGGTGGCGGTCGGCTTCGCGCCGGGCTCCCCGCAGGCCGACGGCTCGGTCTCGGTGGGGCTGCGGGACGCGCACGCCTGGCCCGAGGTGTACTTCGAGGGCGTGGGCTGGACCCGCTTCGAGCCGACGCCGACCCGTGGCTCGACCCCGTCGTACACCCTGACGGAGACGCCGGGCAGTTCGGTGCCGGACCCCGCGCTGCCGTCCCGGAACGCGGAGACGGAGCCGTCGGCGGCGCCCTCGGCGAGCGAGAGCTGCACGGCCCAGGACAAGAAGCTGGGCGCCTGCGCCAGCGAGTCCGCGGCGGCCGTGCCGGTCACCGGCGGAAACGGGCCGAAGTGGTACGCGGTGCTGGCCTGGGCCGCGGGTGGGGCTCGCGGTGCTGCTGTTCCGTTGGCGCCGTTGCTGTGGCGGCTGCGTACCCGGTCGGTACGGCTGGGGCGCACGGCCGCACGGAGGCGGACGCGGGTCCGCACACTCTGGCGGTCTGGCAGGAGCTGACGGATACGGCATGGGACTTCGGGATCATGCCGGAGGAGTCGCAGACCCCGCGCAAGGCGGCGGCCCGGATCGTCCGGCTGGGGCAGCTCGACCCGACGGCCGCCGCGGCGGTGCATCGGGTGGCGGACGCGGTGGAGCAGGTTCTCTACGCGCCACGGCCCCGCCTGACTGCCGGTCTCACCGAGGACGTCCATCTGGCGAGCGCCGGTCTACGGGCCACCGTCGGCCGCGGCACGCTGGCTGCGCGCGCTGCTCGCCCCGCGTTCGACCGTACGGGTGGCCTGGACGCTGTGCGGCCCGGTGGGCTGCCCTGAAACAGCGGGCAGCGGCGGCCCGACCGACGCTGCGGAAGCCGTCGGGACAGCAGGGCTGAAACGACGGCGCGGGGCACGGCCTGGGCAGGGAACGCGCCTGGGCCGGTCGGCCGTGCTTCGGGACCCGAGGTCCGGAGCACTGCGGGCTCATGGGCTCATGAACTCATGGGCTCCGAGTGGGTCGGGCCACGCCCCGAGCGTGCATGGGTACGCATGAGGGTGACCACCGGTCGGTGGTCACCCTCACGCATGATGTCCTGGTGAGTGGCGGCTCGGGCGCTACTGGCCGCCCTGCTGCTCGTCCCTGCGCCGTTGCCAGCGCTCGTCGATGCGGTCCATCATGGAGCGCTTGCCGCCGCTGCTGACGGCGCCCCTGCGGTCCGGCGGCGGCGGCCGGCTGCTCGCTTGGCTTCGGCGCCGCTGCGCCAGCCGGTCACGGCGAGGACCGCGCAGCCCAGCATGACGAGGAAGCCCACCACACTGAGCCAGACCTGCTGGGCGACCATACCGGCCATGAGGAGCGCAATACCTACGAGGAAGCCCGCGACCGCCTGGTAGACCCGTCGCCGGGTGTACGTACGCAGCCCGCTTCCCCGAGCGCTGTCGCGAACTTGGGATCTTCGGCGTACAGCGCTCGCTCCATCTGCTCGAGCATGCGCTGCTCGTGCTCCGAGAGCGGCACGGAGTCCTCCCTCATCGTGCAGTCGCCGGGGCGACCCGGGGGGTCCCTTCAGGATAGGCAGGGAATCGCCCCCGTGAAACCCGCCCCTCTACGTGAATCGGCCAACCGGTCTCCGTGCATGGCCGTGCCGGCTCGCTAAGTTCACATTCCCCAGCGGCCGACCCGTCATGCCGGGCGGTCTCCCTCGATCATACCGGCGACTGGCCCCCGTTCGGGGGGCCTGTGGCGTACTCCATCTGCAGTCGCGTCCCTGATCAGGGCCTTACCCCACCAGGTGACTCAAGCCTCTTGGGCCCTCGTGTCTCACCGAGCACGTGAAGCTGTGGCCACGGGAGTGGAACGCGGCGAGTTCGGCCGCCGCGGCCTCCAGCTTCAGCAGCGCCTCCATGGCGCCGGGCTCCGTGTCCACCAGTACTCCCGGAACGAGGTCGGCGAAGACCCGCACGCCGTGCACGGCACCGATCCGCAGCCCCAGCGGCCCTCGACCAGTCCGGTGAGCTGTTCGGCGGTGAACCGCCGCGCACGGGGTCACCCGTGCCCCAGCGGCCGTCCGGGTCGTCGAGGGCCTGCCTGGCCTCCGTGAAGTGGCCGGGCGAGGGCGCGCGCGAGCACGGCCCCGCCGAGCCCCGCGGCGAGCAGGCTGAGGACGCCCTCGGCGCGCAGGGCGGCCACCACGTTGCGGATGCCCTCCGCGGGGTCGTCCACGTAGCTCCAGGACGCCGTGGCACAGCACCACGTCGTAGCCGCCGCGCTCGACCACGTCGAAGAGGCCGTGGGCGTCTCCCTGGACGCCCCGCACCCGGTCGGCGACGTCGGCCCGGCGGCGCGGCGTTCCAGGGCGAACAGGGCGTTGGGGCTCGGGTCGACGACGGTGACGCGGTGGCCGAGGCCGGCCACGGGCACCGCGAAGTTGCGCTGCCGCCCCCGGTGTCCAGGACGTCCAGTGCCTGGCGGCCCGTGGCCTTGACCCGGCGGTCGAGGGCGTCCTGGAGGACGTCCCAGACCACGGCGGTACGAAGGGCGGCTCGGGAACGCGAGGGCTCGGAGCGCGGCGACGCCGTTTGCGGGCGGGGTTGGGAGGACGGGCGGGCGCATCGGGTCCGACACGGCAGTTGACTCCTCGGCGCGAGCACCGCCTCGGGCACGGGCGGAGCGAACGGGCTGCCGCCCCCGGCCCGGTGCGGGAAGGGGCAGGCCTAGGCGCCTCCCACCCTATTGCCTCCGGTACGCCGACCGGTCACCCCGTGCCACCGTCCCCGCACGTGCCCCGCGGGGCCCTGCCCGCTGGCTGCACCACGCGCCCGGCCCCGGAGACGCACGACCCGCACCTCCGCCCGGAGGCGCACCACGCACCCCGCTCGCAAATGCACCTGCGCGCCCCACCCGGAGGCGGACCACGCACCCCCGCCCGAACGCGCACCGCGCACCCCCGCCCGAAGGCGGCGCCCGGTGGGCCGGGGCAGGTCGGCGCGCTCAGCCCGCGTCCGGCAGCTCGCGGCCCATGCGGTCCCCCGACCGACCGCTCCCCGCCCGGTCGGTCGAAGTCCGGACGGTCGACGCCATGGCGGCCGGAATCGGGGACGGCCGGCATCGGAGCGCCCGGAACCGAGACGGCCGGGACCGGGGCGCCCGGAATCGGGGCCGCCGGAATCGGGACCGCCGGCGTCGGAGCGCCCGGCGTCGGAGCGGCCCGGCGCGGCGTCGCCGGGGGCGGCGTGGTCCGGGGCCGGGTGGTCCGTGTCGGGGGCGGGGCTGGGGGCAGGGGACCGGCTGGAGGATCAGCATCCGCTCCACGAGGCGCAGGAACATCGCCACGTCGCGTATCAGGTCGTCGGCGTCCCGGCGGTTGGCCGCGCCCTCGATGCCCGCCTCGGCCCGTGCCCGGCGCCGGGCGCCCGAGGCGAACAGCGCGCTCCAGTCGGAGAGCTCGGGCGCGATCTCGGGGAGCACTTCCCAGGCGCTGCGGATACGGGCCCGGGCGCGCGGGGTGGTCTCGGGGCGGCCTCGCGCGGCGAGCACCGGGGCGGCGGCGGTGCGCAGGGCGGCCAGATGGGCCGTCGCGTAGCGCTCGTTCGGTGTCTCGAGGACGGTGGCCTCCTCCAGTCCGGCCCGGGCCTGGGCGAGCAGGTCGAGGGCTGCGGGCGGGGCGGTTGTCCGGCGGAGCACGGGGTGTACGTCGCTCGCCGGGCCGGTCAGTGAGGGTGCAGGGCCGAGCTGCGCGGCGCCGCCGGGCGGCGGCTGCGGACGAGTGGGCCATGACGATCCTCCTGTCGTCTCCGTGACGGCACGCTCTGCTACGAGGCGCCGTATGTGCCCATAGTGAGGTATGCCACTGACAATCCGTTCTGACCTGGACTTTTGCTTCGCTCGTAGGTTCGGTTCGGCTGCTTGCCCTGACCGGTCGGCGCACCGCGTCCGGCCGGCCGCACCCGGAGCGGAGCCGTGCACCCTGCGGTGACACCCCCAGGAAGAGTGCTGTGACAATCGGGGCATGGAAAGCGGCAGCGCCACCGCAGGGCAGCAGCCGCCGCGAGGCCACCCGGCAGAAGCTCTACGAGGCGGCCGTCACCCTCATCGCCGAGCAGGGCTTCTCCGCCACCACCGTGGACGAGATCGCCGAACGCGCCGGGGTCGCGAAGGGCACGGTCTACTACAACTTCGCCAGCAAGTCCGTCCTCTTCGAAGAGCTGCTGCGCCATGGTGTCGGGGCTCCTCACCGCGTCGCTGCGGGAGGCGTCGGAGCGGACGGCGCGGGAGGGCCGCGGCCGGGTCGACGCCCTGGACGCGATGATCCGCGCGGGGCTCGTCTTCATCGACCGCTACCCGGCCTTCACTCAGCTGTACGTGGCCGAGCTGTGGCGTACCAACCGGGCCTGGCAGTCCACGCTGCTGGTGGTCCGGCAGGAGGCGGTCGCGGTCGTGGAGGGCGTGCTGCGCGCGAGGGCGTGCGGAGCGGTGAGTTCAGCGAGGAGATCGACGTGCCGGCTGACCGCCGCCGCGCTGGTCGGCATGGTTCTGGTGGCCGCGCTGGACTGGAAGTCGTTCCAGCCGGAACGCCCTCGACGACGTGCACTCGGCCCTGTCGCGGCTGCTTCAGGGACGCGTGAGCGGCCGCCCCTGAGACCCGGGCGTGCCGCCGGCCGAACACGAAGAGCGCCGGTCCGTGGTGGCCGCGTCCCCCCGCGGGCCACCGTCGAACCGGCGCTTCTCCTGCTCCCCTGTACGTCCCCCCCGTTGGAACCCCCGTTCTCGGTCGTTCCCCCGGGTTCCCCCGTGCCTCGCCCCGCCGACCGCGGCCGGCGGAAGGAGCGTGATCGCGGGCCCGGCTCCGTTCCGGCGCCCACGTGTCGCCGGTTCCGGAGCCGTGCCCCTCTCCGTGCCTCCACTCTCTCGTTCACGTGGGCGGAGTCCCATCCGCGCGCGTACTCATCTGGGCGGCTAGGTACGGGTACCCAGCCGTGCGCATCGCGGCTCACGGCGGCGCGTGCCGGCCGCGCACCGCGCGCCCGTCGCCGTACTCAGACCGGCCCCGGGCACCGGCCGTTCCCGCAGGTGCACGGCCCGGCGGCCCCTGGGACCGGTTGGTCGGCGGCGGCGGATAAAGTCCCTGGCATGGCACGGATTGCGGTGATCGGCGCCGGGATGGGCGCGATGGCGGCCGCCGCCCGGCTGGCCGTCGCGGGCCACCGGGTGGCGGTGTACGAACGGACCGGTACGTACGGCGGAGCCCTGCGCCGCGTCGAGCGGGACGGCTTCTCCTTCGACACCGGACCCGGTCTGCTGCCGCTGCCCGCGGTCTGGCGCGATCTGTTCGTGAAGACCGGCAAGGAGCCGCTGGAGTCCTGTGTCGAGCTGGTACAGGTCGACCCGTCGTCACGGCACGTGTTCGCGGACGGGAGGCGGGTGTCGCTGCCGAACGCCTCGCGGGCGGGCGTCGTCGCCGCCCTGGACGAGGCACTCGGCTCGACCGCCGCGCGGCGCTGGGGCGACTTCCTGGTGCGGGCCCGGGAGACCTGGGACCGGACGCGCCGCCCGCTCCTCGAGGAGCCGCTGTGGCCGAACTGGAAGGTGCTCGCCGAACGCGAGCCCTATCCCGCGGTCCCGCACAAGCGGCTCCTGCGCACCCGCCGGGCCGGCACGCTCGCCGAGGTCGGCGCCTGGGAGCTGCGGGACGCCCGGCTCGCCGCCCTCCTGGAGAGCCACGCGCTCGCGTACGGCCTGGATCCCCGGACCGCCCCGGCGAACACCGCCGTCCTGCCGTACATGGAGTACGCCTTCGGTGTGTGGTACGTGCGCGGCGGCGGTCTGCGGGAGCTGGCGCGGGCGGTGTACGAACGGTGCCTGGCCCGCCGAGTCGAGTTCCACTTCGGCGCCGAGGTCACGGGGATCGCCGAGAAGGACGGCCGGGTGGCGGGCTGCAGCTGGCCGAAGGCTCGGTGGCCGAGGCGGAGTTCGTGGTCGCCGGTGTGGCACCCGGTGTGCTGGACCGCCTCTGCGGCGGGTCGGCGGTGCGGGGCGACGGCGAGGTGCCGCCGCAGCACGGTGGAGCGAGCCGGCTGACGGTGCTGCTGGCGCTGCGGGGCGGCCGTCCGGAGGGCACCGCGCACCGGACGGTGGTGCACGCGCCGGACCGCGAGGCCGAGCTGGAGGCGCTCTTCGGTCCGGCACCCGGCCTGCCCGCGCGCCCGACCGTCACGGTCCTGCGTCCCGAGGACCCGGCGCTGGTCCCGGACGCGGACCACGAGGCGGTCACCCTGACCTCGGTGGTGCCCGCGCGGCGGCGAAGGGGACACCGAGGACCACGCCGGGCGCCTCGTCGAAGCCGCGGAGCGTGCGGTACCGGGTCTGCGCGACCGTCTCCTGTGGCACGAGGTGCGCACCCCGGCCGATGTCGCGTCGGATACCGGGGTCGCGGGCGGCGCGGTTCCGGTGCCCGCGCTGGCGGGGGCAGGCGGACGGCTGCTGCACCCGGCGAACGGCACGCGCGTGGGCGGGCTGTTCACGGTCGGCGGCTGGTCTCACCCCGGCGGCGGGCTGCCGCACGCGGGAATGTCGGGCGCGCTGGTCGCCGGACTGATCGTGGAGGGACCGGAGTTCCGGGGCTCCCAGTGAGCGTCGGGGGCCGACCGGCCACCGAGCCACTGAGGCAGCGTCAGAAGCGGTACTGCTCGTCGTAGCCCTGACCCTGGCCCTGCGTCTGGCCGTTGCCCTGGTACGGATACGTCTGCTCGGGCGGGAGTTCGCCGCCGTAGGGGTCGTCGGTGCTGCGCTGCTGCGGCACCCACACCCCGCCGGCCGGGGTCTCGCCGCCGTATCCACCGGGCGTGCCGGTGGCGTACTGGTCCTGCGCGTAGCCCTGCTGGCCGTACTGCTGTCCGCCGCTCGTGTCGTAGGAGCCGGTGTCGTACGACGCCCCGCCGTAGGTGTGGGTGCCGATGTACGGGTCGGAGTAGGCGGCGTACTGCTGCTGGCCGCCGCTGTCGTAGCCGTACCCTGCTGCCCGTAGCCCGAGTAGTCGTAGGCGTAGGACTGGTCGGCGCCCTGCGTGGCCGCGGCCGGTGCCTGCTGGTCCTGGGCATAGCCGGCGTCGGCGTACACGCCGTACGAGCCGGTGTCGTCCGGCATGGGCTGCGGCTCGTAGACGGCGGTGGTCTCCGCGGCCGTGGGGTCGGCGGGGCGGGCCGGGGTGAAGACGTCGTCGCGGTCGTAGTCGTCACGGCCGTATGCGTCGCCGCCGTAGGACAGAGCGTCCCGACCGGACGCGTGGCCCTGCGCGCGGTCGTCGTAGGCGTCGTGGTCGCCCCGGCCGCCCTCGGCCGCCTCGAGTCCGAGACCTCCAACGTCGGTTCCCGGCGGCCCCGTTCGGGACGGCCGCGCCTGCCGACGAGGCTCGCCGGGGCGTTGACCGCCCACCCGGCCTCGAAGCCGCGGCGGAACGACAGCGTGACGTAGGTCTGGCCGACGGCGAACGCGGCCGCGCCCAGCCCGATGACGATCACGTTCGACATGAGCACACCGGCCACGACGCCGACGAAGCCGCCGAAGGCGAGCAGCCGCCAGCGCAGCCGCGCCTTGTACTGCAGCAGCACCTCCCACCGAGCAGCCACAGCGCGACAACGCCGAACGCGATGTAGAGGACCGTCCAGCCCATGTACGCCCCTCTCCCAGTGGCCGTTACGCAGTGTGTCGTAAATATGTGCGGCCGGTCTAGGCCCGGGGTGTGGGTGGTGCAGGCCCAGGTTCTCGTAGATCTCCAGGGTCGCCGTGGAGTTGTTGAGCGTGATGAAGTGCAGTCCGGGGACGCCCTCGGCCAGCAGCCGCGCGCAGAACTCCGTGGCGAACTCGATGCCAATGGAGCGTACAGCGGTCGGATCGTCCTTTGCTGTGAGGATCCGCTCTTTCAGCTCGGCCGGGAACGAGGCGTTGCTGAGCTTTGGCAACCTCTCCAGCATCTTCACACTGGTCACCGGCATGACCTCGGGGATGACCGGGGTGTCGCAGCCGGCCGCGGCGACCCGGTCGCGCAGACGCAGGTAGGACCGGGCTGGAAGAACATCTGCGTGATCGCGTAGTCGGCGCCGGCCCGGCACTTGTCGACGAAGTGCCGCACGTCCGTGTCCCAGTCGGCGGAGCGCGGGTGCATCTCGGGAAGGCCGCGACGCCGACGCAGAAGTCGCCCGACTCCTTGATGAGGCGGACCAGTTCGGCGGCGTAGGTCAGACCCTCGGGGTGTGCGATCCAGTCGGCCGTCGGGTCGCCGGGCGGGTCGCCGCGCACGGCCAGCATGTTGCGGATCCCGGCGTCGGCGTACTGGCCGATGATGTTGCGCAGCTCGGCGACGGAGTGGTCGACGGCTGTGAGGTGGGCCACCGGGGTCAGTGTCGTGTCGGCGACGATCTGCTGGGTCTCCTTGACCGTCCCCGCGCGCGTGGAACCGCCGGCGCCGTAGGTCACGGAGACGAAGTCGGGGCGACCGCCTCCACCCGCCGCAGCGCGCTCCACAGGTTCTTCTCGCCCTTGGCCGTCTTCGGCGCGGAGAACTCGAACGAGTACGTCGTCTTGCCGGACGCGAGCATGTCGCGCACGGTGCGTGCGCGATCAGTCCTGGTGGATGCGGTTCCGAGGGCCATACGGGCAGGTTAGCCAGGGGGCGGCGGTCACCCAACCGGATGCGGGATATTTGTCCGCATTGTCGAGTTGTTGTCCACCCCTTGGACACATGCCCCCGGCACCCGCCTACGCCTGCCGCAGTCGCTTCGTGAACTCGGCAGCGGCGGCACCCGGGTCGTCCGCCGCGGTGATCGCCCGGACGACCACGACGCGCCGGGCACCGGCCTCCAGCACCTCGTCGAGGTTGCCGAGGTCGATGCCGCCGATGGCGAACCAGGGGCGGTCCGTGCCGAGTGCGGCCGTGCGCCGGACCAGGTCGAGGCCGGGTGCGTGACGGCCGGGCTTGGTGGGGGGTCGGCCAGCACGGGCCGGTGCAGAAGTAGTCCACGCCGTCCTGCACGGCGGCAGCGGCGGCCTCGGACTCGGCGTGCGTGGAGCGGCCGACGAGGACGTCGTCGCCGAGGATCGCGCGGGCGGCGGGCACCGGGAGGTCGCCCTGCCCGAGGTGCAGCACGTCGGCGCGGGCGGCGTGGGCGACATCCGCCCGGTCGTTGACCGCGAGGAGCTTGCCGTGCCGGGCGCAGGCGTCGGCGAAGACCTCGAGGTGCTCCAGCTCCTCCCCCGCCTCCATGCCCTTGTCGCGCAGCTGCACGATGTCGACGCCCCCCGCCAGCACCGCGTCGAGGAACTCGGGCAGGTCGCCCTGGCTGCGGCGGGCGTCCGTGCACAGGTAGAGCCGGGCGTCGGCGAGCCGGGCGCGGGCGGTCGCGGCGGTGTCGGGCATGCGGATGTCCCCCAGGTCGGTGGCGTGGGCCCGCGGCGCACCGCGCGGCCTTGGCTTGTGTCCCGAGGATACGGAGCGTGCCTCGCCACGGTCGCCTCGCGGCCCGCCGGAGCGGGAGGCCGCCGCTCCCGGCCCCCCGGAACCGGAGGCCGCCGTTCCCGGGGCCGCAGGCTACCCCTCGGCCCCCGAGGAACACGGCGGCAGCGGGTCGCCGCCAAGGCGTACGGGACCGCGGACCGTCGTGGCCGCCGGGGCCGTGGGTCGCGGCCCGTACGCCGGGCGGGGTCCCGGGCGGGGTCTGTCAGGTCAGACGGCGAGCGCCTGGGCGCGGCGCTTCACCTCCGTGCCGCGATTCTCGCTCAGCGCCTGGGCGGGCGTGCCGGGCAGGGTCTCGTCGGGCGTGAAGAGCCACTCCAGCATCTCCTCGGCCGTGAAGCCGTCGTCCCGCAGCAGCGTCAGGGTCCCGACCAGGCCCTTGACGACCTTGTCCTCGTCGATGAAGGCCGGGATGTGCAGCGCGCGGTTCTCACCGCGCCGTACGGCGATGAGCTGGCCTTCCTTGATCAGCTGGCGTACGCGGGTCACCTCGACGCCGAGCATCTCGGCGATGTCGGGGACGGTGAGCCAGGCAGGCACGAGAGCATCGATCTTTGCGTCAATCTCGGTCACGTCTCAAGCCTGCCATCTGGCACTGACAGTCGGAAACCAGACCCGTCCGACCCGGGCCGCCGCACCCGGGCGGAGGGCTACGCCGTCGCCGCCTTGAGCGGCCTCGCCGGGTCGGCCAGCAGCCGCGGGTCCATCGTCGTGCCCGCCTGGATCACGCGTTTGCCCTGGGCCAGGTCCCGGGGGCGGCCCACCGCCAGCAGGGCGACCAGGCGGTCCTCGCGCAGCCAGCAGACCGTCCAGGCGGGTCCCGAGGGGTCGCCGCGCCACAGGGCGGTGTCGGCGGCCGTGTGATGACCGGCGTACTGGACGAAGCGGCCGAACTGCTCGGACCAGAAGTACGGCACCGGGTCGTAGGCCACCGGGGCCTCGCCGACGGCGGCGCCGATGATGTTGGCGGCGACCGTGCGCGGGCCCTGGAGGGCGTTGTCCCAGTGGTGCACCAGCAGCCGCTCGCCGTAGCGGCCGGACGGGGAAGGACGCGCAGTCGCCGACCGCGTAGACGTCCGGGACGGAGGTGCGCAGGCGGTCGTCGGCCAGGACGTCGCCGTGCGCGCCGAGGTCGATCCCGGAGCCGGCGAGCCAGGCGGTGGCGGGCCGGGCTCCGATGCCGACGACGACCGCGCCGGCGGGCAGCCGCGAGCCGTCGTCGAGGACGACGACGTGGCCGGGCTCCCCGGGTTCGCCGGGTTCCCCGGGTCCGCCCGTCTCGACGCGCTCCACGCGCGCGTGGGTGCGCAGTACGGCGCCCGAGTCGGCGTACCAGCCGGTCATCGGCGCGGCGACCTCGGCGGGCAGCGCGCCGGCGAGGGGCCGGTCGGCGGCCTCCACGACGGTCACCGCGCAGCCCGCCTCGCGCGCGGCGGTGGCGAACTCGGCGCCGATCCAGCCCGCGCCGACGACCACGATGTCGTGCTGCCGGGCGAGCACCGGCCGCAGTCGTTCGGCGTCGTCCAGGGTGCGCAGCAGGTGCACTCCGGGCACACCCTCCGCGCCGGGCAGCCGGATCGGTTCGGCGCCGGTCGCGAGGACGAGGAGGTCGTACGGCACGGGTCCGTCGGAGGTGTCCAGGACGTGCGCGCGGGGGCGGACGCCCAGGGCCTCGCAGCCGAGCCGCAGCGTGATACCGAGGGCCTCGAAGTCGACGTCGAAGGCGGAGCCCTCGGCCGTACCGAGCAGGACGGCCTTGGACAGCGGGGGACGGTCGTAGGGCTGGTGCGGCTCCGCGCCGATCAGGGTCACGGTGCCGGTGAAGCCCTGCTCCCCGCAGAGCGACCGCGTCTGCACGCCCGCCATGCCGGCGCCCACCACGACCACGCGGCGCTCCGCGTCCGCTCCCCCGTTCCCGGGTCTGCTCCTGCGTCTGCTCGCTCACCTGATCACCTTAGACACCGACGATTCGTCAGTCAGTGCTCGTGCGCGGTGACCTGCTCCACAACGCTCGTCCCGCTGCCCCGCCGCGACTCCCACTCCCAGGTCTCGTCCAGGCGCACCCGCCCGTCCGGCAGCTCGGCGACGGTCGACACGCAGTGTCCCGACGACGTGCTTCCGTCGGTCTTGAGCTGCACGTACCGGAAGTCGAGGCGGTCGCCCTCCCTGGTGCCCACCAGACGTCCGCGGACGATGTCACCGCCCGCGTACTCGGCCCATACGGCGCCGTCCTGCTCGTGGTAGGTGAACCGGGTGCGCGTACCCACCTGGCCGGGCGCCTGGTCGGCGACGGGGGCGAGAACGAGACCGTCGAGTGAACGCGCCACGGGCGGAGGCTCCCTACAAGTGCGATGCGCTGCGGGCTAGGGTGGCCAACGTAAGGCACTCGCGGGAGCCCGGACGCACCGGGCTGAGAGGGAGGCTGGCGGCCTCCGACCGTACGAACCTGATCCGGGTCATGCCGGCGAAGGGAGGGGCTGGACGCCCATGTCGTCACCACCGACTTCTGCTTCCGTGTCCGGAGTTGCCGCGAGGGCCGCGTCGTCGCGTACACCGGACGTCCTCGTCGTCGGCGGCGGGATCATCGGCCTGGTCACCGCCTGGCGGTCCGCGCAGCGCGGGCTCGCCACGGCCCTCGTGGACCCCGAGCCGGGCGGTGGGGCCGCCCAGGTGGCCGCCGGGATGCTGGCCGCCGTGACGGAGCTGCACTACGGCGAGCAGACGCTGCTCGCGCTGAACCTCGCCTCGGCCCGCCGCTACCCGGAGTTCGCGGCCGAGCTGGCCGACCTCACCGGCCACGACCTCGGTTACCGCCGGTGCGGCACCCTCGCCGTCGCGCTGGACGCCGACGACCGGGCCCACCTGCGAGAACTGCACGCGCTCCAGCAGCGCTCGGGCCTGGACTCCGAGTGGCTGTCGGGGCGCGAGTGCCGGCGCCTGGAGCCGATGCTCGCGCCGGGTGTGCGCGGGGGCCTGCGGGTGGACGGCGACCATCAGATCGACCCCCGGCGCCTCGCCGGCGCGCTGGTGGCCGCCTGCGAGCGCGCGGGCGTCGCCTTCCACCGGGTGTGGGCCGACCGGCTCACCGTCGGGCGCGGAGGCGAGCGGGCGACGGGTGTCGTCACGGCCGACGGCACCGCGCTGGAGGCCGGGCAGGTGGTGCTGGCCGGGGGCAGCCTGAGCGGACGGTTCACCGGCGTCCCGGAGGACGTGCTGCCGCCGGTGCGGCCCGTGAAGGGGCAGGTGCTGCGGCTGACGATGCCGCGGACGCACGGGCCGCTGCTGAACCGGACGGTGCGTGCCGTGGTGCGCGGCAACCCCCTCTACCTGGTGCCCCGGGAGAGCGGCGAGCTGGTCGTCGGCGCCACCAGCGAGGAGCTGGGCTGGGACACGACGGTGACCGCGGGCGGCGTCTACGAGTTGCTGCGCGACGCCCACGAGCTGGTCCCCGGCATCACCGAGCTGCCGCTGGCGGAGACCCGGGCGGGTCTGCGCCCCGGGTCCCCGGACAACGCCCCGCTGCTCGGCCCGACCGGGCTGGCGGGCCTGCTGCTGGCCACCGGGCACTTCCGCAACGGCGTCCTGCTCACCCCGGTCACCGGCGACGCCATGGCACACGCCCTGACCACCGGGGAGCTGCCGGCCGAGGCCCGCCCCTTCACCCCCCGGCGCTTCGGCGCCGCTCCCGCACCTCCAGCGACTCTCGGAGCAGCCCGCATGAACATCTCCGTCAACGGCGAGCCACGCCAGGTGGCTCCCGGCACGGCCCTGGACGCCCTGGTGGGCACGCTCACCGCGGCGCCGTCCGGTGTGGCCGCCGCCCTGAACGAAACCGTCGTCCCGCGCGCGCAGTGGCCCGCCACCGCGCTGGCCGACGGCGACCGCGTCGAAGTCCTCACCGCCGTCCAAGGAGGCTGACCATGGCCGACGATCCCTTCGTCCTCGGCGGCACGTCCTACGGGTCCCGCCTGATCATGGGCACCGGCGGGGCACCCAGCCTCGACGTGCTGGAGCGCGCGCTCGTGGCCTCCGGGACCGAGCTGACGACCGTCGCGATGCGGCGCGTGAACGCCTCGGTGCACGGGTCCGTGCTGTCGGTGCTGGAGAAGCTCGGCATCCGGGTGCTGCCGAACACGGCCGGCTGCTTCACCGCCGGGGAGGCGGTCCTCACCGCCCGCCTCGCGCGCGAGGCCCTCGGCACCGACCTCGTGAAGCTGGAGGTCATCGCCGACGAGCGCACCCTGCTGCCGGACCCGATCGAACTGCTGGACGCGGCGGAGACGCTGGTCGACGACGGGTTCACGGTGCTGCCGTACACGAACGACGACCCGGTCCTGGCGCGGAAACTGGAGGACGTCGGGTGCGCCGCGATCATGCCGCTCGGTTCGCCGATCGGGTCGGGGCTGGGCATCCGCAACCCGCACAACTTCGAGCTGATCGTGGAGCACGCGCGTGTGCCGGTGATCCTGGACGCGGGGGCCGGTACGGCGTCGGACGTGGCGCTGGCGATGGAGCTGGGGTGTGCGGGTGTGATGCTCGCCTCGGCGGTGACGCGGGCGCAGGAGCCGGTGCTGATGGCTGCCGCCATGTGTTCCGCGGTGGAGGCTGGGCGACTGGCGCGGCGGGCGGGGCGGATTCCGCGGCGGCGGTTCGCCGAGGCGTCTTCTCCGCGGAGGGCTTGGCTGTGCTGGATCCGGAGCGGCCCGCTTTCCAGTAGCCCTGGGTTGTCCTGCCGTTTCGTCTCCCACCCGCGCACCACCCGTTTTCCAGTCGGGCAAGAGGTGGGACTCGCCCGTGGGGTCCTTCGCCGTCGGCGGCCAACCGTGCGTGGGAAGCGTCAGCAGCTCCGCTGCAGTAGCACCACGGACATCCGACGGCGACGCCAGGTGTCCGTGGTGGCTCGTAGACTCACCTGCGTGGACACGACCCTTCAGGACCCTCTCGTCGGGCAGGTGCTCGACGGCCGGTACCGCGTCGAGGCGCGGATCGCGGTGGGCGGGATGGCCACGGTCTACCGGGCCGTGGACACCCGCCTGGACCGCGTGCTCGCGCTGAAGGTGATGCACCCGACGCTAGCGACCGACGCCACCTTCGTGGAGCGGTTCATCCGCGAGGCGAAGTCGGTGGCCCGGCTCGACCACCCCAATGTCGTGCAGGTGTTCGACCAGGGGGCCGAGGGGGGCGTACGTCTACCTGGCCATGGAGTACATCGCCGGCTGCACCCTGCGTGACGTGCTGCGCGAGCGCGGGCGCGCTGCGGCCGCGGGCCGCGCTGGACATCCTGGAGCCGGTACTGGCCGCGCTCGGGGCCGCGCACCGGGCCGGTTTCGTGCACCGGGACATGAAGCCGGAGAACGTCCTGATAGGTGACGACGGCCGGGTCAAGGTCGCCGACTTCGGCCTGGTCCGGGCCGTGGACACGGTCACCAGCACCACCGGGTCCGTTCTCGGCACCGTCTCCTACCTGGCGCCCGAGCAGATCGAGCACGGCGCCGCCGACCCGAGGGTCGACGTGTACGCCTGCGGCGTCGTCCTGTACGAGATGCTGACCGGCGGCAAGCCGCACGACGGGGACTCCCCCGCTCAGGTGCTCTACAAGCACCTGCACGAGGACGTGCCGCCGCCGTCGGCCGCCGTGCCGGGGATGGCGTACGAGCTGGACGAGCTGGTCGCCTCGGCGACCGCGCGCAACCCGGAGATCCGGCCGCACGACGCAGTGGCGCTGCTCTCGCAGGCCCGCCAGGCGCGCGGGGCGCTGAGCGCGGACCAGCTGGACGCGGTGCCGCCGCAGGCGCTCGCCGCGGAGCACGACAACGCCGAGGACCGCACGAGCGTGATCCCGCGCGCGCTGACGATGCCCCGGCCGCTGCCCGTCAACGAGGACGAGGCCGAAGCCGGCGGCCACGGTGACGCCGGGTTCCCCGCGGACGGGGTCAACCGCACCAGCCGGCTGGCGGCTCCCCCCGCCGGCGCCGCCCCGGCGCCGCCGGCCGGAGCTGCGGCGCGGCCCACTGACGATCGTCGTGGCCGTACTGCTGGTACTCGGTCTCGGCACGGGCGTCTGGTACATCAACTCCGGCCAGTTCACCAAGGTGCCGCCGCTGCTGTCCAAGACCGAGGCGCAGGCCCGGGACCGGCTGGCGGACTCCGGGCTGGACGCCGGCACGGTCCGGCACGCCTACAGCGACACCGTGGAGCGCGGCAAGGTCATCAGCACCGACCCGGGGGTGGGCACCCGCATCCGGAAGAACGACTCCGTGTCGTTCACGATCTCCGACGGCCCCGACACCGTGAAGCTGCCGGACGTCCAGGGCTACAAGCTGGACCGGGCCCGGACCCTGCTGAAGGACGAGGGGCTGGAGCCGGGCATGGTGACCCGGGCGTTCAGCGACGAGGTCCCCAAGGGCTTCGTGATCTCCACGAAGCCGAAGACGGGCACCACGGTGCGCTCGGGCTCGGCGGTCGCCCTGGTCGTCAGCAAGGGCAGCCCCATCGACGTCCCGGACGTCACCGGCAACAACCTGGCCGACGCGCGGGCCGAGCTGACGGAGGCCGGCCTGAAGGTGAAGGTCGCCGAGGAGCAGGTGAACTCCGAGTACGACAGGGGTCAGGTCGCCCGGCAGACGCCGGACCGGGGCAGCCGTGCCGCCGAGGGCGACACGGTGACGCTCACGGTGTCCAAGGGCCCCGAGATGATCGAGGTCCCGGACGTGGTCGGGGACAGCGTGGACGACGCCAAGCGGACGCTGAAGGACGCCGGCTTCCAGGTGGACGAGGACCGCGGTCTGCTCGGGCTGTTCGGCGACACGGTGAAGGGCCAGTCGGTCGACGGCGGGGACACGGCTCCCAAGGGGTCGACCGTCACCATCACGATCCGCTGACGAGGCGGCCCGCCGGCCGGGGCGGGCGGGGTTCCAGCCGTTGGCGGGGCGACGTCGACGGACGTCATGCGCGCGTGCGCCTCGGCGGCCGTGCGCCGGATGCCGTCGAGGGCCTCGCCGAGCCCTTCCTGGGCACGCCGGACCACCGTGCTTCCGTTGACCGAGATCTCCTGGAGGCCGTACACGTCCTCGTCGACGGGTTCGACCAGGACCCGGCCGCCGTTCGGCAGCGCGAAGCTGACGACGTCCCCCATGTGCACCCTCCCCTGGCTCGGCAGCGCCGGCGCGCTGGTGCAGTCGTACCCTGATCCGGGGTCCGCCCACACGTCCTGGCATCCTTGGTCCGGTCATGAGCACCGCATCTTCTCCCTCCCGTATGCCGCGCAACCCCGTCGGCGGTCACGTCCCGGTGGCCGGCGGCCTGCACTCCGTGGGCCTGTCCTACGCCCGTGAGCTGAAGGCGGAGGCCGTGCAGGTCTTCGTCGCCAATCCGCGCGGCTGGGCCACGCCGGCCGGCAACCCCAAGCAGGACGAGGCGTTCCGGGAGGCCTGCGCGGCCGGGTCGCTCCCCGCGTACGTGCACGCCCCGTACCTGATCAACTTCGGTTCGCACACCGAGGCGACGGTGGAGCGGTCGGTGGAGTCGCTGCGGCACTCGCTGCGGCGCGGGCGGGCGATCGGCGCGCTCGGCGTGGTCGTGCACACCGGCAGCGCGACCGGCGGCCGTGAGCGGTCGGTGGCGCTGAAGCAGGTACGGGAGTACCTGCTGCCGCTGCTCGACGAGCTCACCCACGACGACGACCCGTACCTGCTGCTGGAGTCGACCGCCGGCCAGGGCGCCTCCCTGTGCTCGCGCACCTGGGACTTCGGACCGTACTTCGAGGCGCTGGACGCCCACCCGAAGCTCGGCGTGTGCCTGGACACCTGCCACATCTTCGCGGCGGGGCACGACCTGACCGGCCCGTCCGGCATGCACCAGACCCTCGACCTGCTGGTGGACACGGTCGGCGAGGGCCGGCTCAAGCTGATCCACGCCAACGACTCCAAGGACGTGGCCGGGGCCCACAAGGACCGGCACGAGAACATCGGCGCCGGTCACATCGGCGAGGACCCGTTCCGGGCGCTGATGACCCACCCCGCGACCGAGGGCGTGCCACTGGTCATCGAGACACCGGGCGGCAAGGAGGGGCACGCGGCGGACGTGGAGCGGCTGAAGAAGCTGCGCGACGGCTGACCCTCGGGGGCCGTACGGGAGGTCAGAGCTCGGGGCCGTCCCCGGCTCCTCCTGGTGGGAGTATCGCTGCTCCTGCCACGGGTCGCCGATGTTGTGGTAGCCGCGTTCCTCCCAGAAACCGCGGCGGTCGGCGGTCATGTACTCGATGCCGCGGACCCACTTCGGGCCCCTTCCAGGCGTACAGGTGCGGGACGACCAGCCGGAGCGGGAAGCCGTGCTCGGCGGTGAGCAGCTCGCCGTCCTTGTGGGTGGCGAAGAGGGTGCGCCCGGCGGCGAAGTCGGACAGCCGGAGGTTCGAGCTGAAGCCGTACTCCGCCCACACCATCACATGGGTGACGGCCGGCGCGGGCGGGGCGAGGTCCAGGATCGTGGCGGCCGGAACGCCGCCCCACTCGGAGCCGAGCATGCTGAACTTCGTGACGCAGTGCAGGTCGGCGACGACCGTGGTGTACGGCAGGGCGGTGAACTCGTCGTGGGTCCAGCCGTGCTTCTCGCCGTCGGCGGTGGTGCCGAAGACCCGGAACTCCCAGCGCTCGGGACGGAACTTGGGGACCGGTCCGTAGTGCGTGACCGGCCAGCCGCGCTGCAGTCGCTGTCCCGGTGGGAGCTCGAACCGCGACGCTCCTTCCGGACCGCCTTCTCCCGATTCGTGTCCCGCCGGCTGACCCATGCCTCCATCCTGACAGACCCGGACCGATGCCCCTGACCCGCCCCACTTACATTCGGGCAAACACGCACAAGCATCAACAATCACGACTAAGCCTGCACCTACTTACTAAGTCGAGACTTACTGGACGATCTTCGATGCCGGTGCAATCATGCGGCGCAACACGCCAGTTCCCGTTCGAAGGAGCGTCAAGCGATGCAGGGCGACCCCGAGGTCATCGAGTTCCTCAATCGAGCAGCTGACCGCCGAGCTCACGGCGATCAACCAGTACTTCCTGCACGCGAAGCTGCAGGACCACAAGGGCTGGACCAAGCTCGCGAAGTACACGCGCGCGGAGTCCTTCGACGAGATGCGCCACGCGGAGGTGCTCACCGACCGCATCCTGCTCCTGGACGGCCTGCCGAACTACCAGCGGCTCTTCCACGTGCGGGTCGGCCAGAGCGTGACCGAGATGTTCCAGGCCGACCGGGGAGATCGAGGTCGAGGCGATCGACCGGCTGCGCCGCGGCATCGAGGTGATGCGGGCCAAGAACGACATCACGTCGGCCAACGTCTTCGAGGCGATCCTCGCCGACGAGGAGCACCACATCGACTACCTGGACACCCAGCTGGAGCTGATCGAGAAGCTGGGCGAGTCCCCTCTACCTGTCGACGGTCATCGAGCAGGTCCAGCCGGACTCGTCCGGCCCCGGCTCGCTGTAGTCGGACCGCTCGCCGCGGCCGGACCGCTCGCTGCGGCTAGGCCGCTTCCGGGAGCTCCACGAGGACCGGTTCACCCTGGTCGGCCAGTTGCCGGCGGGGGCAGGCGCCGCGGCCGAGCAGCGCCTGGATGCGCCGTACGCAGCCGCCGCAGTCGGTGCCGGCCTTGCAGGCGGAGGCGATCTGCCGGGGCGTGCAGGCGCCGGCTTCCGCGTGGCCCTTCACCTGTTCCTCGGTGACACCGAAGCAGCTGCAGACGAACACGCGGTTCACCTCCCGAGCGGGGTACAAGGTCGTGCCGTACCGACGACCGGAGGGCCCGACTGATCGGTGAGGCAAACCTAACCTTACCCATCACGCGAGGTCGGCAAAAGTGGAGGGGGCGCGGATCGTGTGTGACCCGCGCCCCATTCACCGACCCAGCGGGGGCCGACCGTCACTGGTCCCGGTACATCTCCGCCACCAGGAACGCCAGGTCGAGCGACTGGCTGCGGTTGAGCCGCGGGTCGCAGGCCGTCTCGTAGCGCTGGTGCAGGTCGTCGACGAAGATCTCGTCGCCGCCGCCCACGCACTCGGTGACGTCGTCGCCGGTCAGCTCCACGTGGATGCCGCCCGGGTGGGTGCCGAGCGACTTGTGGACCTCGAAGAAGCCCTTGACCTCGTCGAGCACGTCGTCGAAGCGGCGGGTCTTGTGGCCGGAGGCCGCCTCGTAGGTGTTGCCGTGCATCGGGTCGGTGATCCAGGCGACGGTCGCGCCGGACGCGGTGACCTTCTCCACCAGCTCGGGGAGCTTGTCGCGGATCTTGTCCGCGCCCATGCGGACGATGAAGGTCAGCCGGCCGGGCTCACGCTCCGGGTCCAGCCGGTCGATGTACTGCAGCGCCTCCTCGGCCGTCGTCGTCGGGCCGAGCTTGATGCCGATCGGGTTGCGGATCCGCGAGGCGAACTCGATGTGCGCGTGGTCCAACTGCCGGGTGCGCTCACCGATCCACACCATGTGCCCGGAGACGTCGTACAGCTGCCCGGTGCGCGAGTCGACGCGGGTGAGCGCCGACTCGTAGTCGAGCAGCAGCGCCTCGTGCGAGGAGAAGAACTCGACGGTCTTGAACTCCTCCGGGTCCGTGCCGCAGGCGTGCATGAAGTTCAGCGCCTGGTCGATCTCCCGGGCGAGCTGCTCGTAGCGCTGGCCGGAGGGCGAGGACTTCACGAAGTCCTGGTTCCAGGCGTGCACCTGGCGCAGGTCGGCGTAGCCGCCGGTGGTGAAGGCGCGCACCAGGTTCAGCGTGGACGCCGACGCGTGGTACATGCGCTTGAGCCGCTCGGGGTCCGGGATCCGGGCCGCTTCGGTGAAGTCGAAGCCGTTGACGGAGTCTCCGCGGTAGGTCGGCAGCGTCACGCCGTCGCGGGTCTCGGTCGGTTTCGAGCGCGGCTTGGAGTACTGGCCGGCGATGCGGCCGACCTTCACCACGGGCACGGAGGCGGCGTACGTGAGGACGGCGCCCATCTGGAGCAGCGTCTTCAGCTTGTTGCGGATGTGGTCCGCGGACACGGCGTCGAAGGCCTCGGCGCAGTCGCCGCCCTGGAGGAGGAACGCCTCTCCCTTGGCGACGGCCGCCATCCGGGCGCGCAGCTGGTCGCACTCGCCCGCGAAGACGAGCGGCGGATACGACTCGAGGTCCGCGATCACTGCGCGCAGAGCCTCGGTGTCGGGGTACTCGGGCTGCTGCGCCGCGGGCAGGTCTCGCCAGGTGTTGCCGGCGCTCGGGCCGGTCTTAGCGTTCACGGTCACCCCTCAACCCTACGGGGTCCTGTCACGCGGTTTTCGTACGGCTCGACAGGTGAGACGGCACCCCGGTGCGGGCGGCGGGCCGGGGGTTGGTAACCTCACGCGCCTTTGAAGTTTGAACCACAGACATCTCACATACATACCGAGCGCATACCAGGGGTGGGACTTGAGCGCGGATCATCGCAGAGACCGCAAGAAGAAGAGACTGCTCGTCTACGGTGTCGCCTCGGTCGTGGCCGCCGCCACCACGGCCGGCACCCTGGCCCTGGCCTCGCCGAACCTGCTCGGCTCGGACGGCGCCAAGGCGGCCGCCGCCCCGGACGTCCGGCTGCAGGCCGAGTTCGAGCGGGCCGCGGAGGAGTTCGACGTTCCGCAGAGCGTGCTGATGGCGGTCTCGTACCGGCAGACGCGCTGGGAGGACCACGACGGGCTGCCGAGCACCACCGGCGCCTACAACGTGATGGGGCTCACGGACGTCGACCCCAAGGACCTCGGTGACGGCGACGCCGACGAGCGCGAGCACCAGCTCGAGCACATGAACCGCAGCGGCGACCCGGCCATCGAGAAGAACTTCGACGCCGAGAAAGCCCTCGCGAGCCTGCGCGAGAAGCCCGTCGACACGAGCGACCCGCGGCTGCACACCCTGGACGAGGCGGCCGAGCTGATCGACGCGTCGTCCGAGGAGGTGCGCGGCGACCCCGCCGAGAGCATCCGGGCGGGCGCCGCGCTCCTCGCCAAGTACCAGGAGGACGCCACCGGCTCGCTGCCGGAGGACCCCGGCGCCTGGTATCCGGCCGTGGCCCGCGCCAGCCAGGCGACCGACCACAAGGGCGCGGAGCTGTTCGCGAAGCGCGTGTTCGAGTCGATCAAGACCGGTGAGCGGCGCCTCACCGTGGACGGCCAGTACCTCACCCTGCCGGCCGACCCGGCGGTGGAGCCCGACCGGGGCACCGACTTCGACCTCGCGGCCGCCTACACCGCCGAGGCCGCCGCGACCCCCGACTGCCCGGCCGGCCTGAACTGCGACTTCCGCCCCGCCGCGTTCAAGCAGAACAGCAGCGACCTGGCGGACTGGGGCAACTACAGCATCGCGAGCCGCCCCGAGGCCGGCCACGAGATCAACTCCATCCTGCTGCACGACACCGAGGGCAGCTACGAGAGCGCCCTGGGCGTCTTCCAGAACTCCCGCACCTACGCCAGCGCGCACTACCTGATCCGCGCCTCCGACGGCCTGGTCACCCAGATGGTCGAGAACAAGAACGAGGCGTGGCACGCGGGCAACAAGTCCCTCAACATGCACTCGATCGGTATCGAGCACGAGGGCTACGCGATCAAGGACGGCAGCTGGTACACCGAGCCGCAGTACGAGTCCTCGGCGGCCCTGGTGAAGCACCTGGCCGGGAAGTACGACATCCCGCTGGACCGTGAGCACATCATCGGCCACGACGAGGTGCCGGGCGTCCTGGACGCCAAGGTCAAGGCCCAGCACTGGGACCCGGGCCCCTTCTGGGACTGGAACCACTACATGGAGCTGCTGGGCGCCCCGACCGGCGCCGAGGGCCCCGGCGGCCCGTACCAGGCCGGTCAGGTGATCCGGGTCGTGCCGCCGTTCACCACGGCGAACCAGCCGAAGCTCACCAACGGCGGGTCCGCGGTCGCCAAGCAGCCCGCGAACTTCACGTATCTGTACTCCTCGCCGACCACCGGCTCGGCCACCCTCACCGACCCCTACCTGGGCAGCCAGACCTGGACCGAGGGCTGGAACTGGGCCAACAAGGTCGTGGCGGGCGGCGAGTACGTCGTCGCCGAGGCCCGGCAGGACTGGACCGCCATCTGGTACGGCGGCAAGAAGGCCTGGTTCTACAACCGGGGCGGCCAGTTCGCCACCGCCGTCGGCACCCCCGACGTCATCACGCCCAAGGCGGGCGCCGGCACGATCCCGGTGTACGGGCGCACGTATCCGGAGGACAGCGCCTACACGGGCACCGGAGTGGACGTCCAGGACGAGAACACCGCGTCGCTGACCAAGTACGGCGTCCTCTCCGGGCAGAAGTACACGCTGGCCGGGTCGGCCGTCAACGGCTCGTACTACAACAGCGGCAACATCGACGGCTCGGGCGAGGGCTCCCGCACGGTGGTCGTGGGCGACACGGTCTTCCTCCCGATCCGCTACAACCACCGGCTGGCCTGGGTCCGCGCCTCGGACGTCCAGGTGGTCAAGGGCACCGCGCCGGACCCGGGCACGAACCGCTACGACATCCTCGGCCGGGACTCGTCGGGCGTGCTGTGGCAGTACCAGGGCACCGGCGGCGCGTCCTCCCCCGTTCTTCGGGCGCTTCCGCATCGGCGGCGGCTGGGACGCCTACAACGCGGTGACCACGCTGACGGCGCTGCGCGCGGACGGCACCGGTGACGCGGTGGCCCGCGACAAGAGCGGGGTGCTCTGGTACTACAAGGGCAGCGGCGACCTGACGGAGCCGTTCGAGAAGCGCACCCGGGTCGGCGGCGGCTGGTCCGTCTACGACACCGTCACCGGCGCCCGGGACCTCACCGGTGACGGCAGGCCCGACCTGGTCGCCCGCGACAAGAGCGGCGTCCTGTGGCTCTACGAGGGCACCGGCAGCGCCTCCGCACCCTTCGAGAGCCGGAGCAGGATCGGCGGCGGCTGGTACGTCTACAACGCGCTGGCCGACACCGGCGACATCACGGGTGACGGCAAGCCGGACGTGGTCGCCCGCGACAAGAGCGGCGTCCTGTGGCTCTACGAGGGCACCGGCAGCGCCACGGCGCCCTTCGAGGGCCGGACCCGGGTCGGCGGCGGCTGGTACGTCTACGACGTGCTGAACGGCCCGAGCGACCTGAACCGCGACGGAGTGCCGGACCTGGTCGCCCGCGACAAGGACGGCGTGCTCTGGCTCTACCGCGGCACCGGCAGGGCCTCCGCGCCCTTCACCGACCGGAGCAGGATCGGCGGCGGCTGGAACACGTACAACATGATCGTCTGACGCCGCTCGGCGCCGCGGCACGTCCCGGGATACGGAACGTGCCGCGGCGCCGCGGCGGATGCGCTAAGGTCAGCCGCATGTTCGCGCATTCGACCCAGAACTGGTGGTGGACCGCTCATCCGGCGGCCCACTGACTGCGCGTGACGAAAGACTTCGCGAAGGCCGCCCGAGGGGCGGCCTTCGGTGTTTTCGCGACCGGGCCGTTCCTCCCACCGAGAGTCTCGACGAGAGACCGAGAGGGACACCGATCATGACACCGCTCGACGGCCTCCTGGCCGACCCCCGCCCGTTCGCCCTGCTCCGCCGCCGCACCCCGGGCCGTGATCACGACACCGTGGAACTGCTGCTCGGCCCGGTGACGGAGCACGACAGACTCGCCGGCCTGCCCGACGAAGGGCTGGCACTCGTCCCCTTCCGGCAGATCCGCGAGCGGGGGCTTCGACGTCCGCGACGACGGCACACCGCTGCTGGTGCTGATCCCCGAGGAGCGGCACGACATCCCGCTCGCCGACGCCCTCGCCGCCCTCCCCGCGCGCGACGTCCGCGTCGAGGGCGGTGGCTTCGACGTCGACGACGAGGAGTACGCGGAGATCGTCGGGCGCGTGCTGGACGAGGAGATCGGGGGGCGGCGAGGGCGCCAACTTCGTGATCCGGCGGACGTACGAGGGGCGGGTCCCGGGGTTCGGGCGGGCCGACGCGCTCGCACTGTTCCGGCGGCTGCTGGAGGGCGAGCGGGGCGCGTACTGGACGTTCGTGGTGCACACCGGGGACCGGACGCTGGTCGGGGCCAGCCCCGAGGTGCACGTGCGGATGTCCGGCGGCACGGTCGTCATGAACCCGATCAGCGGGACGTACCGCTACCCCGCCGAGGGCCCGACCCCCGAGCACCTGCTCCGCTTCCTCGCCGACGGCAAGGAGATCGAGGAGCTGTCGATGGTGGTCGACGAGGAGCTCAAGATGATGTGCACCGTCGGCGACATGGGCGGCGTGGTCGTCGGGCCCCGGCTGAAGGAGATGGCGCACCTCGCGCACACCGAGTACGAACTGCGCGGCCGCTCCTCACTGGACGCGCGGGAAGTGCTGAAGGAGACGATGTTCGCGGCGACGGTCACCGGGTCGCCGGTGCAGAACGCCTGCCGGGTCATCCAGCGGCACGAGGTCGGCGGGCGCGGCTACTACGCGGGCGCGCTGGCGCTGCTCGGGCGGGATTCCGGCGGCGCCCAGACCCTCGACTCCCCCATCCTCATCCGTACCGCCGACATCGACGCCGCAGGACGGCTGCGGGTTCCGGTCGGCGCCACGCTGGTGCGGGGCTCGGACCCGGCGGGCGAGGTCGCGGAGACCCACGCCAAGGCGGCCGGGGTGCTGGCGGCGCTGGGCGTACGTCCGGCCCGGCCGCGCGCGGAGGCCGGACGGCCGAAGCTGGCCGACGACCCGCGCGTGCGGGCGGCGCTGGACGGGCGCCGCGCCTCGCTGGCGCCGTTCTGGCTGCGGATGCAGGAGCCGTCGGACGCGCTGGAGGGGCATGCCCTGGTCGTCGACGCGGAGGACACCTTCACGGCGATGCTCGCGCACCTGCTGCGTTCGTCGGGGCTCACCGTGAGTGTGCGGCGCTACGACGAGCCGGGGCTGGGCGAGGCGGTGCGCGGGCACGAGGGCCTGGTGGTGCTGGGGGCCCGGCCCGGGTAATCCGGCCGACCCCGCCGATCCCAAGATGCGCTTCCTGCGCGCCCTGACCGCCGAAGTGATCCGGGAGAACCGGCACGGTGTCCTCGGCGTCTGCCTCGGGCACGAGCTGATCGCGGCGGAGCTGGGGCTGGACACCGTGCGCAAGGAGGTGCCGTACCAGGGGCGCAGACGGAGATCGACCTGTTCGGGCGGCGCGAGACCGTCGGCTTCTACAACAGCTTCACCGCGCGCTGCGACGACGAGACCGCAGCGGAGCTGGCCGCACACGGGGTGGAGGTCAGCCGCGCCGACAACGGCGAGGTGCACGCCCTGCGCGGGCCGGGCTTCGCCGGGGTGCAGTTCCACCCGGAGTCGGTGCTGACGCTGAACGGCGCCGCGATCGTGCGGGAGCTGGCCGGTCAGCTGCGCGGTACGAGCACGTTCTCCGAGCGGCGGCCCTCCCGGTAGTCGAGGACGTTCTGCACCGTGGCGTCGACGATCTGGCCGACGGCGTCCTCGGTGTAGTACGCCTGGTGCGAGGTGACCAGGACGTTCGGGAAGGTGACGAGGCGGGCCAGGGTGTCGTCGGCGATGGCCTCCAGCGACTTGTCGAGGAAGAACAGGCCCGCCTCCGCCTCGTACACGTCCAGGCCCACGCCGGTGAAGCGGCCCGCGCGCAGCTCGCCGACGAGCGCGGCGGTGTCGATCAGGCCGCCGCGGCTGGAGTTGACCAGGACGGCGTCGTCCGCATCGACTTCAGGGCGGCCCCGTCGATCAGGTGCCGGGTCTCCGCCATCAACGGGAGGTGCAGGGTGACCAGGTCGGACCGGGCGAGCAGCTCGTCCTTGGGGACGTAGCGCATGCCCAGCTCCATGCAGGCGGGGTTCTCGGCGACGTCCCAGCCGAGCAGCCGCATGCCGAAGCCGTGGGCGATCCGGGCGAAGGCCTCACCGATCTTGCCGGTGCCGAGGACGCCGGCGGTGCGGCCGTGCATGTCCCGGCCCATGAGCCCGTGCAGGCGGAAGTCGAAGTCCCGGGTGCGGGTGGAGGCCCGCACGATACGGCGGTTGACGGCCATGGCGAGGGTCCAGGCGAACTCGGCGACCGAGTACGGGGAGTAGTACGACACCCGGGCGACGGTCATGCCGAGCCGTCCCGCCGTGTCGAGGTCGATGTTGTTGAAGCCGGTGGAGCGTTGGGCCACCATCCGGGTGCCGCCGGCCGCGAGGATCTCCAGGACGCCCGCGCCGAGATCGGCGTTGACGGACGTGGAGACGATCTCGTGGCCGGCCGCGATGGGGGCGGTGTCCTCGTTGAGGAAGACGTCGAGGCAGCGGATCTCGTCGTGGCCGTGGAAGGCCCGCTCGATCAGGGACTTCTCGTCGGCCTGGACGCCGAAGGCCAGGATCTCCATGACCGCTCCCGTTCTGCTGGGCTCCGGGCTGCTGCTGGGCTCCGGGCCGAATATACGGCGCCGCGCCCGGAGCCGCCGGTCAGCGGTCAGCGGTCAGCGGTCAGCGGTCAGCGGTCAGCGGTCAGCCGAAGAAGACACCGACCTCCTCGTACAGTTTCGGGTCGACCGTCTTCAGCCTGGCCGTGGCGTCGGCGATCGGGACGCGGACGATGTCGGTGCCGCGCAGGGCGACCATCTTGCCGAAGTCGCCGTCGCGGACGCAGTCGACGGCGTGCAGACCGAAGCGGGTGGCGAGCCAGCGGTCGAAGGCGCTGGGGGTGCCACCGCGCTGGACGTGGCCGAGGACGGTGGTCCGGGCCTCGTTGCCGGTGCGTTTCTCGATCTCGTTCGCCAGCCACTCGCCCACCCCGGACAGCCGGACGTGCCCGTAGGAGTCCAGCGACTGGTCCTTGAGCACCATGTCTCCGTCGCGCGGCATCGCCCCCTCGGCGACGACGACGATCGGGGCGTACGAGGCCCGGAACCGCGAGGTCACCCAGGCGCAGACCTGCTCGGTGTCGAAGCGCTGCTCGGGGATGAGGATGACGTTGGCGCCGCCGGCCAGGCTGGAGTGGAGCGCGATCCAGCCGGCGTGCCGGCCCATGACCTCCACGACCAGCACGCGCATGTGGGACTCGGCGGTGGTGTGCAGCCGGTCGATGGCCTCGGTGGCGATGCCGACGGCCGAGTCGAAGCCGAAGGTGTAGTCGGTGGCGGACAGGTCGTTGTCGATCGTCTTCGGCACGCCGACGCACGGCACGCCGTACTCGTCCGCGAGGCGGGTGGCGACGCCCAGGGTGTCCTCGCCGCCGATGGTGATGAGCGCCTCGACGTCGAGCTTGGCGAGGTTCTCCTTGATGCGCCGGATGCCGTGCTCGTGCTGGAGCGGATTGGTGCGCGAGGAGCCGAGGACGGTACCGCCGCGGGGCAGGATGCCGCGGACGGCCGGGATGTCGAGGCGGACGGTGTCGCCCTCCAGCGGACCGCGCCAGCCGTCCCGGAAGCCGACGAAGTCGTAGCCGTACTCCTGCACGCCCTTGCGGACGACGGCCCGGATGACGGCGTTGAGCCCGGGGCAGTCGCCGCCTCCGGTCAGTACTCCGACCTTCATCACGTAACCCCTTTGCCACGGTGGGTGGTTGGGGCCACTGTCCCGCGAGGGGTCAGGCGTCGTCCAGACCGCGTTCTATCGCGTACCGCACCAGCTCCACCCGGTTGTGCAGCTGGAGCTTGCCCAGGGTGTTCTGGACGTGGTTCTGCACGGTGCGGTGGGAGATGACGAGGCGCTCGGCGATCTGCTTGTAACTCAGGCCCTTGGCGACCAGGCGCAGCACCTCGGTCTCACGGTCGGTGAGCCGGGGCGCCCCGGGCTCGCCGGTCTCCGCGGCCGGGGCCGGTTCGGAGGCGAGGCGGCGGTACTCGCCGAGGACCAGTCCGGCCAGTCCCGGGGTGAAGACCGGGTCGCCGAGGGCCGTGCGGCGCACGGCGTCCTGCAACTCCTCGGTGGAGGCCGACTTCAGCAGGTATCCGGTCGCGCCGGACTTCACCGCCTCCAGCACGTCGGCGTGCTCCCCGCTCGCGGAGAGCACGAGGACGCGCAGCTTCGGGTCGGCGCCGACGACCTCCTTGCAGACCTGGACGCCGGGCTTGCCGGGCAGGTTGAGGTCGAGCACGAGGACGTCGGGCGCGGCGGCCCGGGCACGGCGCACCGCCTGGTCGCCGTCGCCGGCGGTGGCGACCACGTCGAAGCCGGACTCGGCCAGGTCCCGGGCGACGGCGTCGCGCCACATCGGGTGGTCGTCGACCACCATGACCTTGATCGGTTCCTGTCGCTCGGTCATCGGTCTGCCGCCTTCCCCCGCGCGGTGGTGCTGGTTTCCTGAGCTGCCTTGGGTGCCTTCAGTTCGACCTCGGTGCCCTGGCCGGGCACCGAGACCAGCTCGGCCGTGCCGCCGAGTTCGCGCAGCCGGCCCCGGATCGACAGGGCCACGCCGAGGCGTCCCTCGCCCTCGGCCTCGGCGAGCCGCCCCTCCGGGATGCCGGGCCCCTCGTCGCGGACGGTGACGATCACCTCGTCCGGTTCGTCCTCGACCAGGATCCACGCGCGCGCGTCCTCACCGAC
Source organism: Streptomyces thinghirensis (assembly GCA_021502835.1). The sequence continues at coordinate 217,170 of JAKFGP010000033.1, read as the reverse complement.
GTGCTTGCGGACGTTGTCCAGGGCGGCGCCCACGGCGGCCGCGATCTCCCGGGCCGCGAGGGGGGCAGGCAGGACCGGCGCGCCCGGCTCGGCGAGGTTCACGAGGGAACCGGCGTACGGGGCGAGCAGGGCGCGCAGATCGACGGGCCCGTCGGGATCGTCCCGCTCCGGTTCCTCCACCGCGCGTACGAGGGCGCCCTCGGCGGCGTCCTCCGACACCCGGGAGACGGGCACCAGACCGCCCGAGACCAACGTACGCAGCGCCACCTCCTGCTCTCCGGCCATCCGGCCCAGCTCGGCCGCCTCGCCGCCGATGACGGCGCCGCGCCCGCTGCACCATCGCCAGCACCTGGAGCACGCTGTCGTGGATGTCCCGGGCGAGCCGCTCCCGTTCCCTGGTCGCCGCCTCGATCTCCAGGGCGCGGGCGAGAGTGCGCTCGGAGGCTCGGGCGACCTCGACGACGCTAGCCGATGGCGATGGAGGCGACCCAGACGAGGATGACGTTGTGGACGGTGTCGCGGGCGGGGCTGCCGCGTTCGACCAGGTTGGCGACGGCGACGAGGGTGGAGGCGACGGCCGCCCAGCGCCAGCCGCCCTTGATGGCGAAGGCCAGGACGGAACCGGCGGTCCATATCGACGGCAGGGTCGGGCCGCCGTCCATGACCCGTTCGTGGGCGTCGGCGAACGGCGTGAGCAGGATGCCGGTCAGCGCGATGGTGAGGTCGGCGGCGAGGAACCGCTTGGTGCAGCTCGCCGCGCCCGCGACCTTGGGAAGGGTCGCCAGGGTCCAGACGAAGAGGACGGCGTAGTAGGCGACGGCGAGCCAGGGGCGGGCGAAGCCGGAGTAGGCGGTGGTGAAGAAGCCGATCGCGTACAGCATCGTGAGCACGCGGTAGCCGGCGAGCGCGCGCCACAGCGGCTGCTCGACCGACATCCTCATGACTCTCCGCGCCTGGCCATGTCCCCCCGTCCCCGGCCCGTACGGTCCGCTGCCCGTCCCCCGGCCGCTACCGGTCGTCGGCGGACCGCTCCTGCTCGGCCGCCGCCTTCTCCTTGGCGGTCTGTTCCTTCTCCGCCTGGGCGAGCGCGGCCTTCGCGGCCTTGCCCGCCTCCTTCTCTGCCTTCGCCGCCTCCGCGATCTGCCGCTTCATGGCGGTCGCGTACATGTCGACGTACTCCTGGCCGGAAAGCTTCATGATCTCGTACATGACCTCGTCGGTCACCGCGCGGAGTACGAAACGGTCGTGCTCCATGCCCTGGTACCGGGTGAAGTCCAGGGGCTTTGCCGATACGGATGCCGGGCCGCATCAGCTTCGGCATCACCTGGCCGGGCGGCTGGATCTTCTCGGTGTCGATCATGGCGACCGGGACGACGGGTGCGCCGGTGGCGAGTGCCACGCGTGCGAGGCCGCCCGGCTTGCCCCGGTAGAGGCGGCCGTCCGGGGAGCGGGTGCCCTCGGGGTAGATGCCGAACAGCTCGCCCCGCTCCAGTACCTCTATGCCGCTCTTGATGGCGGCCTCGCCCGCGCCGCGTGCCCCGGGCGGTCCACGGGCAGCTGGCCGACCCCTTGAAGAAGGCGGCGGGTCAGCCTGCCCTTGACCCCGGGGGTGTTGGAATACTCGGCCTTGGCGATGAAGGTCACCTTGCGGTCGAGGACGGCCGGCAGGAAGAACGAGTCGGAGAACGACAGGTGGTTGCTCGCCAGAATGGCGGGGCCGTCGGCCGGGATGTGCTCCAGGCCTTCCACCCAGGGCCGGAAGGCGAGCTTCAGCGAGCCCCCGACGGTGACCTTCATCGCGCCGTACAACAAGCGAGTGCCTCCTGTGTCTGTGGGTCAGACCCTATCCCGGGGGCACCGTCAATGGCCCCCGACGGCCCTGGTCGGTGTCAGTGCGGTCGCGTACGGTGAAGTACCCGCGAGTACCGCACCCGCGTGTACGGCACCCGCACATACCGCACTCGCATGTACCGCACCCGCCGTGCCGGCTGTGCCGGCCCCCTGACGACAGGAGACCGAGACGTGCCGGTCCTGCCCGGAGCCGAGCCGTTCCGCCACGAGGGCGGTGAGGTCGGCGTGCTCCTCTGCCACGGCTTCACCGGTTCCCCGCAGTCACTGCGCCCCTGGGCCCAGTACCTCGCCGCGCGTGGTCTGACCGTCGCGCTGCCGCTGCTGCCCGGGCACGGCACGCGCTGGCAGGACATGCAGGTCACGGGCTGGCAGGACTGGTACGCGGAGGTGGACCGCGAGCTGCGTGCCCTGCGCGAGCGTTGCGCGAGCGTCTTCGTGGCCGGCCTGTCCATGGGCGGCGCGCTGGTCCCTGCGGCTCGCCGCCAAGCACGGGGACGCGGTCTCCGGGCGTCGTGGTCGTCAACCCGGCGAACCGGATGCACGGCGTGGCCCAGCACGCCCTTCCCGTCCTGCGCCATCTGCTGCCCGCGACGAAGGGCATCGCCAGCGACATCGCCAAGCCGCTCAGCTCGGAGCTGGGGTACGACAAGGTGCCGCTGCACGCGGCGCACTCGCTGCGTACGTTCTTCCGTCTGACCGGACGGCGATCTGCCGCAGGTGACCCAGCCGCTGCTGTTGCTGCGCAGTCCGCAGGACCATGTGGTGCCGCCGGCCGACTCGGCCCGCATCCTCGGCCGGGTGTCGTCGACGGACGTCACGGAGATCCTGCTGGAACAGAGCTACCACGTGGCGACGTTGGACCACGATGCGGACCGGATCTTCGCGGAGAGCGTCGCGTTCATCGGTGCCGGCTCGCGCCCGGTTCCGTCGGGGAGCCGGAGCCCGGTCTCGGCAAGGAAGGGACGGCCGCAGGTGGCTGAGCACGACTCCGACCGCGAGGACCGCGAGGAGCGCGAGGATCGGGACCTGGAGCGGGAGCGGGAGCACCGCGAGGGACGGAGCGCGCGGCGGACCGCGCGGCGCCCGAGGGAGCAAGGGGTGCCCCATCGACGAGGACGCCGCCTGGGCCGCGATCGTCGCCGGGTACGGGGACGAGCCGCCGGACCCGCCGGGCGCGAAGCCGTTCAAGTCGGTGGAGGACCTGGCGCTGCTGGAGCCGGAGACCAACGACGACAAGCCCGAGCCGGACCGCCCCAGCGGCGGACCGCCCGGCCTCCGCCCGGCCCCTGGGCGGCTCCCGTGGCGTTCGCCCCGGGCGTCGGCCCGCGCGACCACTCCCTGGCCGAGCCCTCGGACGACGATCCGGGCAAGGACGACGGTCTCGGCGAGGACGAGGAGGGTCACTTCGTACCGCCCGAGCCGCCCCCGCTTCCCGAGGGCGACCCCACCGCGAAGTTCGCCTGGCTGGGCGTGCTCGGCGGTCCGGTGCTGCTCCTGCTGGCGGTGGTGCTCGGCTGGGACATGACCTGGTGGCTGCAAGACCCTCAGCATCGGCGGTTTCCTCGGCGGCTTCGCCACGCTGGTCATGCGGATGCGGACGGACGACGAGGACGACGACGATCCGGGGCGGGGCGCGGTGGTGTAGGGGTTTCGACCCGCAGGATCGCGCACGCGGCTTGTCAGCTCGCGGACGCGGCGGGTACGCGGAGGGCGGTCAGGACCGGAAGGTGGTCCGTGGCCGCCCTCAGATCGTCCTCGGCCACGCCGGGGAGCCCCAGCGGTACGCCGCAGCCCAGTACCTCGATGCCCTCCGTGACGAAGACCGCGTCGATGCGCCGGTCGGGGCCGGTGGCGGAGAAGGTGTACTCACTGCCCCAGGGCTCGGCCGTCCAGCAGTCCCGCAGGCCGTCGCCGAGCCGCCGGAAGGTGCGGCCGCCGGGGCGCTCGTTCAGGTCGCCGCCCGCCACGGCGTGCGTCACGCCCAGGCCGGCGAGCCGGTCGAGGAGCAGGCCGGCCTGTTCGTACCGCTCGCCCGCCTCCAGTGACAGGTGGCAGCTCAGGACGCCGAGACGGGCCCCGCCGAGGCGGACCACGGCGGTGGCGAGGCCGCGGCGGTGCCGGCCTGGAGTGAGCGGGAGCAGTACGTCCTCGGTGCGCTCGACGGTGGCCCGCAGGGAGCACAGCAGCGGGGCCGGCGGCGGGGGCGCCGCCGGAGAGGAGCACGAGGCCGGCGGCGCGGGCCAGGCGGGTGAGCTTCTTGCGCCAGCGGAAGAAGCGGGGGGCTTCCTGGAGGGAGGACGAGGTCGGGGGCGCAGGCCTTGATGACGCGGGCGAGGGCGTCGGTGTCGTCGCGCATCGAGCGGATGCTGTAGCTGAGGACCCGGATGACGGCGGAACCGTCGGGTTCGGTGCGGGAGTTGGGGGAGCGGCTCCATGTGGATCAATGTACGCCCAACAGCTCGGGGCGCGGGGGACCGTGGGCGACTGCCGGTTCGTCGTGGCTCGTCGCGCCCGCGCGGGGGGGAGCCCGATGGGCTCCGCCCCGCGCCCCTGCTGTTGGCGCGGTGTCCGGCACCAGAAAGTGCTCGTCACATGATCGGGTCGGGTTCCCTTGCCAGGTCCGCCGCGCCCACCAGGCCGGCCTTGTTGCCGAGCTGGGCGGCGACCACGTCGGCTACCGGGCGCCAGTTGCCGCCGACCAGCCACCGCTTGTACGACTTGCGGATCGGGTCGAGCACCAGGTCGCCCTCGTCGGAGAGGCCGCCGCCGACGATGAAGGCGGACGGGTCGAAGAGGGAGGCCAGGTCGGCGAGGCCGGCGCCGGCCCAGCGGGCCAGCTCGCGGTAGGAGTCGACGGCGACCGGGCAGCCCTGGCGGGCGGCGACCGAGATGTGCTTTGCCCTCGATGCCGTCGGGGGGGTGCTGTCGCCGAGCGCGAGCAGCACCTCGGCGCGCTCGGGGGTGGCGTTGGCGCGCTGCTCGGCGTAGCGCACGAGGGCGCGGCCGGAGGCGTACTGCTCCCAGCAGCCCTGGGAGCCGCAGCCGCACAGCAGGCCGTCCGGCACCATGCGGATGTGGCCGAACTCGGCGGCCACGCCGAAGTGGCGCGGCGCAGCTTGTTGCCGATGATGATGCCGCCGCCGAGGCCGGTGCCGAGGGTGATGCAGATGACGTTGCGGTGGCCCTTGCCGCCACCGAACTTGTACCGCCCCAGGCCGCGGCGTTGGCGTCGTTCTCCACGACGACCGGGAGGCCGACGCGGGCCTCGACCTTCTCCTTGAGCGGCTCCTGGCGCCAGTCGATGTTGGGCGCGAAGTAGACCGTGGAGCGCTGCCGGTTGACGTAACCGGCGGCGCCGATGCCGACACCGACGATCTCGTGCCCCACGCGTGCGCCTTCCACCGCGCGGAGGCGATGGCGTCCACGATGGCCTCGGGCGTGGTGGGGGTCGGCACACCTTGTGGGTCGAGAGGATGTTGCCTTCCTCGTCGACCACGCCGGCCGCGATCTTCGTGCCGCCGATGTCGACGCCGATGGTGAGTCCCATGAATCCCTCAGTTCGGTCGAGCCCCCTCGCTATGGCCAACCGTACCCGAGGGCGGTGTCGGTCAAGTCGATGCGCTGGCCCGGGCCGGTGCCCTCGTCGCCGTCGTCGCGTCCGGTGTCGCTTCCGTCGTCACGCGGTTCGTCCAGGTCGCGGAGGTCGTCCCCGGAGGTCCCGGCGGTCCAGCGGCGCTCCTGGTTCTGGACGGCGGAGCGGTAGGCGGCGAGGAGTTCGCCGCCGGCGGCCGCGAGGTGGTCGAAGACGTCCGGGTTGCGCTCGATGACCGGTTCGACGGCTGCCTTGGCCTGCTGGACGACCTGCCGGACCACCTGCTGGGCGGCCGGTCCGGCGACCTGGCCGAGCAGCGGGGACTGGAGGCCGGACAGCTTGTCCGCGACGGTGTCGACGAGGCGGCGCAGCTCCTCGGCGGCCGAGCCGGGCGGCGGCCCGTACTCGGCCCGGCGGCGGGCCTTCTCCGCCTCCAGGTCCTCGGCGCACGCCGTCGCCCAGGCGTCGGCGTCGGCCGGTCGCGTTCGGCCGGCCTCGTCGACCGCGTCGGCCTCGTCGGGGCGGGGGGCCTCGGACGGGGGAGCTCTTCGCTCATGACGGACTCCTGACTACGGTTCGTCCTTACGACGTTACCCGAACGGGTGCGGCGCGTTCAGCGGCTCCGCGGCCACAGCCTCGGGTCCGGCGCGAACCGGACGGCGAGCGTGCCGTCCCGCAGGGCTGGCCCCGTCGACCGTGCAGCGGCGCAGCGCGGACGGCAGCGGGACGATCCGGCGGAACGGCCCGGCGGTGACGACCAGTTCGTCACCGCGGCGGACCAGGTCGAGTTCGTCGCGGGTGGCGCCGGGCAGCGGGATGTGCCAGACCAGCACGCCGTCGTCGGCCAGCCGGTCGGTGACGGGCCACTCGACCGGGGGACGTCCCGGTTGACGCCCGGCGCGTCGAGCGCCGCGAGGTCGTCCCCCGCCGCGCGGGTCCCGTCCGAGGTGGGCGACGGTGCGGACGTCGTACGCGCCCTGCCACTCCTCCAGCGTCTTGCGCTGCTGGGTGAGGGGGCCGATGAGCCAGCTGTCCGCCGGGGTGTCCTCGGGTAGGACGCGGTTGGCGACCAGTAGGTCGGTGCGCAGGCCCCGCAGGGCGAGGCCGAGGGTGGTGGAGCGGACGGCTTCGGCACCGGCCGGGCCCCGGCTCGGCGACCAGCCGTACGACGGTGTTCCGGTCGGCGACGACGAGCCTCGGCGGCGGCGAGTTCCAGGTCCCAGCGGGCGGCCGCCTCGTACAGCGCCTCGGCGGGCATGGGGACGCCGGCGAGCCGGCCGAGGACGGGGCGCAGGGCGCGGGCCGCCTGCCGCTCGGGCGGGAGGAGACGGCGCAGGTAGCGGCGCAGTTCCTCGGGCAGGGCGAGCAGCGCGAGGGGCGCGGCGCGGGCGGGAGGTCGACGACGAGGAGTTCGTGGTGATCGGTGCCCTCGGCGAGGGCGGCGTCGCGCAGGGCACGCAGCAGGGCGAGTTCGTCGGCGCCGGGCAGGGGGGTGAGTTCCTCGGGGTCGAGGCGGCCGGCGCCGAGCAGGTCGAGCGCGGAGGCGGCGCGTTCCTGGAGGGCGGTGAGGTCGTCCCGGAACCCCTTCGCGGCGTCGGGCCGCCAGGCGGTGAGGCGGGGTTCGACGGTGATCGGTGCGGGGCCGCCCGTGGGCATCCCGAGCACGGCGCCGAGGGTGTCGTCGCGGTCGGCGCCGAGGAGCAGGGTGCGGGTGCCCTGCCTGGCGGCGGCGAGCGCGGTGGCGGCGGCGACGGTGGTACGGCCGCTGCCGCCGGGGCCCGTGATCAAGATGGTGCGCATGGGGGTGAACGGTACCGGTGCCTCGGTGGCACCGGGTGCGGGTGCTTGCCGGGGGTGCGCAGCCCGGGGTCCTGGGCACCGCACGGCATGGCGCAACCCGGCGCTGCGGGGTGCCGCTGCGCCCACCCGTGCCGCCCTGCGGCACGACTGCCCGCGGCTGCGGCTACTTCGGTCCCGACTCCACCTCGCTTCTTCAGGCCCGCCAGGGCTCGGTCGATGATGACCTTTTCCGCCTTGCGCTTGATCAGCGCCCAGCATCGGGATCTTGACGTCGACCGTGAGCCGGTAGGTGACCTCCGTGCCCGTGCCGGCCGGGCGGAGCAGGTAGGAGCCGTCCAGGGAGCGCAGCATCTGGGACTTCACCAGCGTCCAGGACACCTCGTGCTCGCCGGTCCAGGTGTAGCCCAGCGTCTGGTCGTCCTTGATCGCCCCGGCGTCCATGACGAGTCGGACCTGCTCGGCACCGCCCCTCGCGTCGGTCGCGAGGACCTGCGCCTCCTTCACCCTCACCGGTCCAGTCCGGGTAGCGAGGCGAAGTCGGCGATCACCGCCATGACATCGGCCGGTGCCGCCTCGATCGTGATGCTCGAGCTGGTGTGTTCCGCCATCGCTGTGGCTCCTCCAGATGCGGGCCGGTACTGAGGGTCGTCGTGCGCCGGGTCGTCGTGTGCCCGTGGCGCTCACGTGTGTGCCGCGTGAAGGCTATCGCGCACGGGCGGCGCGAATGTCACCACCTACCTGCGCAGGTCCGGCCGCCGGGAGACCACCCCGGCTCACCACCCAGCGCCCACGGCCGCCCCGTCGACGCGAAGTGCCCGACGTTCACGCACTCGGTCGCCCCGATCCGCATCCGCCGCACCAGCGGCTGGTGGACGTGGCCGAACAGGGCGTAGCGGGGACGGGTGCGGCGGATCGCGTCCAGCAGCGCGCGGCTGCCCCGTTCGAAGCGCCGCGCCACCGTGTCGTAGACCAGCTCCGGCACCTCCCGGCGGGATGTGCGTGCACAGCACGTCCACCCGCCGACGGCCTCGATCTTCGCGGCGTACTCCCTCGTCACTGATCTCGTACGGCGTGCGCATCGGGGTGCGCAGGCCGCCGCCGACGAAGCCGAAGACGCGGCCGCCGATCTCCACCCGTTCGCCGTCGAGCACGGTGGTGCCGGGGCCGGCGTACTCACGCCACGGGGCGGCATGTCGACGTTGCCGTAGGTGGCGTACGTCGGGGTGGGGAAGGCGGCGAACAGCTCGGCGTACTGCTTTCGCACCGCCCCCCTCGATCAGCTCGCGCCGGTCCCCGCCGACGCCGGCCCAGAGCCGCGCCCCGAACTCCCGCGCCTCGGCGAAGCGGCGGGCGGTGCGCAGCTCGACGATGCGGTCGGCGTTCGCGGCGCCGAACAGGTCGGGGAAGATGCCGCGCGTGTGGTCGGCGTAGCGAGGAAGAGGACCAGGTCGCCGAGGCAGATCAGGGCGTCGGCGCCCTCGCCGGCCCTGGCCAGGTCGCGGGCGTTGCCATGGACGTCGCTGACCACATGGACGCGTGTCCTCGTGTTACCGGGCGGTGTGGGTGCCATGGCGATCAAGCGTGAGCAGCGCGTGGCTCTCGTGAACAGTGGCGATCGGACCTGCGGTTACTGGCTGGTCGGTTGATCCGTCGACTACTGTGCGCAAAGGAAACCCCATCCGTGTGACGCAGCGAACATCTCGCGGGGACCCCCTGTCGGAGAAGGCATACCGACGGGTAACGTCCGGGCAGTCCAGTCGTGCTCTGGTTTTCAGCATGTGAATCGGCATGTGATCCAACATGTATCATCGTGTGATCTCCGAGCACTTGCCCGGCAGCTGGACCGCACCGTCGCATCGCACAACGTCGTGGCGCCGGCGCCTTATGAGGAGCAGCAGTCTTGCGCGAGTTCAGCCTTCCGGCTTTGGTACGAGGTCCCTGCGGACGGAAATCTGACCGACATCGTCCGCAGAAACGCCGCGCAGCACCCGGACGTCGCCGTCATCTCCCGCAAGGTGGCCGGCGCGTGGCAGGACGTGACCGCCCGCGACTTCCTCGCCGAGGTGCAGACCGCCGCCAAGGGCCTCATCGCCTCCGGGGTCCAGCCGGGCGACCGGGTCGGCCTGATGTCCCGTACGCGGTACAGGTGTGGACCCTGCTGGACTTCGCGATCTGGTGCGCGGGCGCGATCACCGTGCCGGTGTACGAGACCAGCTCGTCCGAGCAGGTGCAGTGGATCCTCAGCGACTCGGGTGCCACGGCGTGCGTCGTGGAGTCGGCCGGGCACGCCGCCACCGTCGAGTCGGTGCGCGAGCAGCTGCCCGCCCTCAAGCCGTCTGGCAGATCGACTCGGGGCCGTGGAGGAGCTGGGGCGCCTGGGCCAGGACGTCACTGACCGGGCCGTCGAGGAGCGCGGCTCGATCGCGAAGGCCGACGACCCCGCGACCATCGTCTACACCTCCGGCACCACCGGCCGCCCCAAGGGCTGCGTGCTCACCCACCGCAGCTTCTTCGCCGAGTGCGGCAACGTCGTCGAGCGCCTGCGTCCCCCTTCCGCACGGGCGAGTGCTCCGTCCTCCTCTTCCCTCCCGCTCGCCCACGTCTTCCGGCCGCCTGGTCCAGGTCGCGCCGATGATCGCGCCGATCAAGCTGGGCTGCGTCCCCGACATCAAGAACCTCACCGACGAGCTGGCCGCGTTCCCGGCCCACGCTGATCCTCGGTGTGCCGCGCGTCTTCGAGAAGGCTCTACAACTCGGCGCGCGCCAAGGCGCAGGCCGACGGCAAGGGCAAGATCTTCGACAAGGCCGCCGACACGGCGATCGCCTACAGCAAGGCCCTGGACACCCCCTCCGGCCCGTCCGTCGGCCTGAAGATCAAGCACAAGGTCTTCGACAAGCTCGTCTACAGCAAGCTCCGCACGGTCCTCGGCGGACGCGGCGAGTACGCCAATCTCCGGCGGCGCCCCGCTCGGTGAACGCCTCGGCCACTTCTTCCGCGGCATCGGCTTCACGGTGCTGGAGGGCTACGGCCTGACCGAGTCCTGCGCGGCCACCGCCTTCAACCCCTGGGACCGGCAGAAGATCGGCACGGTCGGCCAGCCGCTGCCCGGCTCCGTGGTGCGCATCGCGGACGACGGGGAGGTGCTGCTGCACGGCGAGCACCTGTTCAAGGAGTACTGGAACAACCCGGGCGCGACCGCCGAGGCGCTGGCCGACGGCTGGTTCCACACCGGCGACATCGGCACCCTCGACGAGGGACGGCTACCTCTCGATCACCGGGCGCAAGGAAGGAGATCATCGTCACCGCCGGCGGCAAGGGCGTCGCTCCGGCCGTCAGAGGACCGCATCCGCGCGCACGCGCTGGTCGCGGAGTGCATGGTGGTCGGCGACGGGCGGCCGTTCGTGGGCGCGCTGGTCACCATCGACGAGGAGTTCCTCGGCCGGTGGTGCGCGGACAACGGCAAGCCGGCCGGTTCGACGGCGGCGTCGCTGCGGGAGGATCCGGATCTGCTCGCCACGATCCAGTCGGCGATCGACGACGGCAACTCGGCGGTGTCCAAGGCGGAGTCGGTGCGGAAGTTCCGGGTGCTGGAGGCCCAGTTCACGGAGGATTCCTGGCACTTGACGCCTTCGCTGAAGCTGAAGCGGAGTGTTGTGGCCAGGATTACGTGGACGAGTCGAGGCGATCTACGCGAAGTAGATCGGGCGGGGGCGCCTAGGTGGGGGTGCCCCTTGTCGCCGGGGCGGTGTCGAGGCACATTGGGGCTTGTCGCGCAGTTCCTCGCGCCCCTTGGCGGCGCTGCCCCTGCAGGAGTGTTCTCAAGTTCTCCGCCAGCAGGTCCCAGCGCCACTTCTCCTCGACCCAGGAGCGGCCGCGTGTCGCCCGTCCTGCGGCGCAGCTCCGCGTCGCCGAGGAGGGTGACGACGCGGTCGGCGGTCTGCTCCCGGGCGGAGTCACCCGCGCACCACCCACCCCGTCTCGCCGTCGAGTACCGCGTCCGGCGCGCCGCCCGAGTCGCCCGCGACCACGGGCAGGCCGGTCGCGGAGGCCTCCAGGTAGACGATGCCGAGGCCCTCGACGTCGAGGCCGCCCCCGGCGGGTCCGGCACGGCATGGCGAAGTACGTCCCCGGCGCCGTAGTGCGCGGGCAGCTCGGACCAGGGGACGGCGCCGGTGAAGTGGACGGAGGCGGCGACGCCGGTGTCGTGGGCGAGGCGGCGCAGCTCCTTCTCGTAGGGGCCGCCGCCGACGATCAGCAGTACGGCGTCGGGCTCGGCGGCCAGGATGCGGGGCATCGCCCGGATCAGGGTGTCCTGGCCCTTGCGCGGCACCAGCCGCGAGACGCAGACCACGACCGGCCGCTCGGTCAGTCCCAGCCGGGCCCGCACCTCCTCTGCCGCCGCTGCCCGGGGTGGAAGGTCTTCTCGTCGACGCCGGGCGGCAGCTGACCATCCGCGCGGCGGCGTCCGGGGTGAGCGCGCCCGCGATCCGCGAGCGCGTGTACTCAAGCCGAGGTAGGTGATCGTGTCCGTGGACTCCCCGATCCGGCGCAGCAGTTGCCGGGCGGCGGGCAGCTGGGGCCCACCCGGCCTCGTGGCCGTGGGTGGTGGCGACGAGCCGCTGGGCCCCCGCCTTCGGAGCGCCGGGCGCCATCAGCCCGAGGGGCGCCGCCGCCCCGAACCACACCGACGTGCACCCGTGCTCGCGCAGCAGCTGGACGGCCGTACGGGTCGCGCCCGGCGTCGGGAGCAACATCGTCGTGCGGTCGCGTACGACGGTGAAGGGCTGCTCGGCGTCGAAGGCGGCGGTGGCCTCGGTGCCCTCGCGGCCGCGCGCTTCCAGGTGGAGGCGTAGACGACCAGCCGCTCGGGGTCCAGCCGTAGCGCCATGTTGTGCAGGAAGGCCTGGATGCCGCCCGGGCGGGGCGGGAAGTCGTTCGTCACGATCAAGGTCTTGCGCACGCCGCCGACCCTACCGAACCCGCCGCGCGGGCCGCGGGCCGGCCGCCCCCGGTGGCACACGCACAGGTGTCCGGTCATCATGGCCGCGAAAGCACGGCACGCGGACGGGCAGGGAGCACGCTGGAGACGACGGACGCGAGGCGGTCAGGCGGCGCGGCTGCTGACGGCCTGGGGCGCCACGCGGCTGGGTGCTGCTGCTGTTCGTGCTGAAGGTGCTGGTGTTCCCGGTCCGGACGTCACCAGCGACGGTCCGTACGATCTGCGGGGACTGGCACGACGTCCTGCGTACCGGAACCGTTTCCGCTGGACGACGTCACCTGGCAGTACCCGCCCGCGGCGGCCTTCGCCATCCTCTCCCCGCGCTGCTGCCCTTCCTGGAGTACGCGACGGCCTTCTTCGTCCTGGCCTGTGCGGCGGACCTGGCCGTCCTCGCGCTGCTGTGGCGCGCGGGGCGCGGTCCCGGGCGCCGCACGCGCGGGGCGTGGGTGTGGGTGGCGGGCGTTCCGCTGCTCGGTCCGACGGTGTACGCCCGCTACGACGTGACTGGTCACCGCCGTCGCGGTGGCGGCGCTGCTCGCCGCCGGCCGGCACCCGCGCGTGGCGGGGGCCCTGGCGGCGCTCGGGGCGCTGCTGAAGGTGTGGCCCGCGCTGGTGCTCCTCGGGATGCGCGGGCGGGCGCCGTGGGCCTCGGCGGCGCTGAGCGGGGCCGGACTGGCGGCGCTGTTCGCGGTGACGATGCCGGGGGCGTTCGCGTTCCTGACGTTCCAGCGGGACCGGGGCACGGAGGTGGAGTCGCTGGGCGCGCTGGTCTTCCACGTCGCCCGGCACTTCGGCTGGGACGGCGAGGTGCTGCTCAACTACGGCTCGGTCGAGTTCCTCGGCCCGTACGTGGGGCGTGAGCACGGTCGCCCTGGCGCTGACCGCCCTGGCCTTCGGCTGGCTGCTGCTGTGGCGGCTGGCGGCCTCGCGCTTCGCGGCGCACACGGCGGCGGACGCGGCCTTCGTGGCGGTGCTGATGTTCACGGTCACCAGCCGGGTGATCAGTCCGCAGTACATGGTGTGGCTGATCGGCGTCGCGCGCGGTCTGCCGGTGCTTCCGCGCGAGCCGCATGCGAGTGCCGGTCGCCCTGGTGCTGGCGGCGAGCCTGGTGACGGTGCTGGAGTTCCCGGTCTGGTTCGCGCAGGTCGTCGCGAGCGACCCGCTCGGCATCGCGCTGCTCGTCGTCCGCAACGGACTGCTGGTCGCCGCGGCGCTCCTCGCGGCCCGCGCCCTGTGGCGCGACACGGCACCGCGCGGGGACGCCCGTGCCGACGCCGCCGCCCCGCGCCGCCCGCACCGACAAAGGCACCGGCCTCCTCCTGAGCGGACGGCGTCCACGCGGACCCGTGAGGCGACGGGAGCGAGGCGACCTCAGTCGAACTCCGCCCGCAGATACTCCCGCCACCGTGCCGTGAACTCCTCCGGCGTCGTCCGCGAGCACCTCGTTCATCGCGTCCTCGACCGCGCCCGCGCGCTTCTCGTGCCCGCCCACGGCGCGGTGGAAGGCGTCCAGGCGGTCCTCGCCCCACTGGTCGGCGATCATGCGGCAGGCCAGCCAGCCGCCCTCGTAGGCGCGGGCCAGTTCGTCCGCGTCGGCGGTGAAGCCGAAGTCCTCGTCGGTCGGGAGACTCGCGGGCACCCGGCCCTCGGCGACCGCGCCGGCCATCTCGGGGGCGGCCTCGGCGGGGGCGCGGTCGCCGTCGCGGTAGCCGACCCAGTCCGCGTAGCCCTCGGACAGCCACAGCGGGGGTGGCGGCGGTGAGGTGTCGGCGCGGGTGGCGACGTGGGTGGTCTCGTGGGTGAGCGACCTGTTTGCCCAGGTCGCCGAGGGCCCGTACGCGTCGGGATTGACGATGATCCGGTCCGCCGGTGCCTGCTCCCGGCCGCCCGTCTCGCCGGTGACCGCCGCGATGCCCCGGTAGGAGGAGGAGGCGGGCGCCGAGCAGGCCGCCATCCTCCGGCGACTTCGGACGAGTACGACGACCCGGCGGGCCCAGATCGCCGTCCCAGGCGTCCGGCCCGGCCGGCACCGCCCGGTCGGCGAAGGTCCCGTAGCGGCGCAGCGCCCCGGTGGACTGTCCGACGCCGAGCACGAGGCTGTGCATGCCCTTGGACGACCTCGACCGCGCCCTGGTCCCGGCTGCTGGCCGGACCGCTTCGCGGGCCGGTCGAGTCGACGGTCCACCGCCCGTCCGCCCGTCCGGCTCAGCCGCACGGTGCGGCCGGTGGTGACGGGGCCCCGGTCGTGGCCCTCGATGCGGTAGCGCAGCTCGACGTCGGCGGTGGCGGTGTCGCCGGTGCGGTCCACGCCGGTCACGCGGTACGACCAGGCGGCCAGCGGCACCTCGCCCAGGTTGTCGAAGCCGGCTCCGGTGCCCGTGCGCGTGTAGGCGGCCCGGTCGTGGTCGAGGACGGCTTCCGCACGCCGGTCCAGTACCCGCTGCACCTCGGCCGGGACGGGGTCGGCGGCGGCGCGGCCGCCACAGGCCACGAGGGAGACGAGCAGCAGGCACAGCGCCACCACCGAGGAACCCGACACCCGCCTTCGACCAGCCACCTCCCGATCGTACGGGCGTCCGGCCGAAGGGGGCAGCGGGCGGAGGGACCGGAGGGGCCGCGAAGGTCAGACCCGGGTGACCGAGGAGACCGGCATCATGCCGACCGGGTCGTAGCGCACGGGGGCGCCGGGGGTAGGGGCGCGTGGATCACCCTGGCCGTTGCCGACGTACATGCCGATGTGGCTGGCGTCGTCGCGGTAGGCGACCAGGTCGCCGGGCCGGGCCTGGGCCAGGGACACCCGCTGCCCGGCGCCGGACTGCGCCTGCGAGGTGCGCGGCAGCCCGACCCCGGCCTGCGCGTACGACCACTGGGTCAGGCCGGAGCAGTCGGAGCCGGTGGGCCCGTTGGCGCCCCAGACGTAGGGCTTGCCGAGGGCGGAGCGGGCGGCGGCGACGGCGGCCGCCGCACGGCCGGAGACGGGACCGGCGTCGCCGGGGGCGGACAGGTCGGTACGGCCGGGCGGGAGCGCGGTCGTAGGCGGCGCGTTCGCCGTCCGGAAGGGGGTTGAGCAGCTCGCGGGCCTTCGCGAGCGCACGCTCCACGGTCTTCTTGTGGGCGGCGACGGCCTTGCGGCCCTTCTCCAGCTCGGTGAGCTTCCGGCCGGCCTCGGCACGGTCCTGGGCGAGGTCGCGCATGGCGCCCTGGAGTTCCTGGAGTTCACCGGCCTGGTGGCTGGTGATCCGGTCGAGCACGGAGGCCTTGTCCAGGTAGTCGTCGGGTCGGCGGAGAGCAGCAGCGCCAGCGACGGGTCGATGCCGCCGGAGCGGTACTGGGCGCCGGCCAGCGAACCGAGCGCGTCCCGCATGGTGTTGATCCGCTCCTGCTGCCGGGCGATCGGGTCCGCCGCGGTGCTGACCTCCTCGCGCAGGGCGTCGGTGCGCGCGTCGGCCTTGTTGTAGGCCTCGGTCGCCTGCTCCGCCTCCGTGTAGAGCCGGTCCACCTCCGCCCGCCGGTCGTCGTGCGGGGTGGCCGTGGCCGGTGCCGGCGCGCGAGGCGCGGCGGCGACGGAAAGCAGGCCGACGGCGGCGGTGGCGCCGCGGTGGAGCCCGGTTGGTGCAAGGCGGCGATGGAACCCCACGGGAAGCCGCACCTCCTGCTCGCTGGCGGACGGGAACGCGGCAGACAGTAACCCCGTGGCGGGGCACCGGCCAACGACCTCGGAGGCGCGCGCAGCACGACGCCCACCGCTGACGCAGGTCGCCGGCGGGGCGGAGGTCAGAAGGCCGACCGTGATTCGCGAACGGGCGACACGGCGAGGGCGACAGAGGGGTTTACGGGAGGCGGCGGTTCGGGCCCGCACGCCGAGCATGAACAGGCCGCCGATGGTGTTCATCGACTCATGGGCACGGCCGTGCCGGTGCGCGGCGCGTGCAGGACCTGGCCGTTGCCGGCGTAGAGGCCGACGTGGTGCAGGTCGTTGAAGAAAGACCAGGTCGCCGACCTGGAGGTCGCTCATCGAGGAGATGCCGGGTGCCCGCACCGGTCTGCACCTCGGAGGTGCGCGGGATGCCGACGCCGGCCTGGGCGTAGGCCGGAGGTCAGGCCCGAGCGATGGAGAGGAGGGGCCGGTGGCGCCGTAGACGTAGGGCGATGCCGATCTTGCTCTGGGCGGCGGCGAACGCGGCGGCGGCCCGGCCGGAAGGCGGGCTTCCCGCTACCGCCGGTCAGGACCTCGCGCTCGCTGCTGCCTGGGGTGGCGCGCTGCTCCTCGGCGGCGAGGCGGCCTTCTCTTCCGCGGTGAGCGTGTTGAGCAACTTCTGCGCGGAGGAGAGCTTGCCCTGGACTTCATTCTTCTTCTGCCCGAGTTCGGTGCGGGTGGGGCGAGGTCGCCCAGGCTTCTCGGTGGCCTCGGGCGCTGCTGGGCGAGGTCGCACTACTTGTCCTGGATCTTCTTCAGCGCCTCGACCTGCTGACCCTCAGCTGGTCGAGGGTGGAACTCCTGTCCAGGTAATCGTCCGGGTCGGCGGACAGGAACAGCTGGAGGGGAGGGGTCTATCCCGCCGGAGCGGTACTGGGCGCTGGCCATCGAACCGGGCCGTCGTCGCGCAGCCTCGTTGAGCTCTCCTGGCCGCGGGCGACGTTGTCCTGGATGGTGGAGATCTCCTTCTGGAGCTTCTCCTGCTTCTCCTTGGCGCCGTTGTACTTCTCGGTGGCCTGCTCGGCCTCGTGCAGAGCTTGTCGACCTTGGCCTTGACCTCGTCCTTGCTCGGCTTCTCATCGGGGCGGCGTTGGCGGCCTGCGAGCTGAGGGCGACAGCGGCGGCGGCAGCGGTGGTGAGCACGGTCACGCGCGTGCGGCTCGGCTGCCGGGGACGACGGTGGGACGCCACGGAGACGGCTCCCTTGGGGGATCACCCGTGCGAGGGTTCGAGGGCTGACCCTAGGACCCACTCGTGATCAGTTCAAATCCTCCGCCGAAAAATCCCGGTTACGCACCGCATTCTTTGCCACAACTCACCTGCAGTGACCTTCACTTGACGCTACGTTGCGTGACGGTTCCGTCAATTCGGGCATAGAACACCTACGTTGCGGTTGCCACGAAAGTGAAGCAGGAGGTTGGCGAGGGGCTAGGAGAGCCGCTTGAGAGCACCGCGGACGCCACGGTGGCGCGCCGCGCGCCACACCGTCGGCCACCTCGCGGTCGGTGGAGACGACGATGACCGGCCGGCCCGGCGGCTCGGCCCGCACCAGCTGGCGGATCAGCTCGTCGGCCGTGACCCCGGGCTTGGAGAACAGCACCCGCACCCCCGCGCGGCGGCGCGAGCGCACCGGCGCCACCAGTTCGGCCCCGTCGAGGCCAGGTCATCTCGGCGCCGGTCTGCGCGGCGAGCTGGAGGAGACTGGCCGAGGAGCCTGAGCCGCTGCTTCTCCAGCGGCATCTGCGGATAGCTGGTCTTGGTGACGTTGTAGCCGTCGACGACCAGGTGCGCCTGGGGCAGCGCCAGCAGCTGGTCGA
The DNA here is from genome assembly GCA_021502835.1 of Streptomyces thinghirensis. Next base: position 199,412 of record JAKFGP010000033.1, on the reverse strand, counting down.
GGATGGCGGGGTCGTTCTCGGACAGGGCGCGGGCGGCGATGTCCTTGGGCGTCATCCGGCCGGGTTCCACCGCGTCCACCGTCTCGGCGGGCCGCACCGACACCGGGGGCAGCGCGAGTTCCCGGCGCAGCCCCTGCGTGGCGTCCAGCAGGGTGTCCAGCAGCCGCCCGCACGCACTGTCCTCGACGCCGCGCCCCTCACGGGCCGCCCGCGGGTGGCCTCCAGGGCGGCCTCCGCCTCCCCGAGCCGGGTCTTGAGCCGCCGGCTCTCTGCTCTCGGCTGGCGGAGACCTGGGCGTGCCCCTCGGCGCGGACCGCGTCCATCTCGGCCCGGACCTTGCGCAGCGCCGCCTCGCCGCGCTTGACGTCGCTGAGGGCCGAGCGCAGCACGGTGCAGCGACTCGGACTCCCTCTTCGCCGCGTCCCAGCTCGGCGCGCAGCCGCGCTCAGTCTCGGTCTGGTGTGCTCCCGGGCCCGGGCCAGCTCCTCGTGCAGCCGCTCCACTCCGCGCGGCTCTCCTCGTCGGCGCGCTCGGCGTCCGCGCGCTGTGCCTCCTCGCCGGCGGCGGTCACCAGCTTCACCCAGCCGTGCGGGCGCAGCACGTAGGCGCGGCCGCCACGTCCAGCGGGTCGCGGCGGGCGGCGGGGAGGCGGCGTCCAGGGCCCCGGCCAGTTCCGGCTGGGCCTCTCTGAGCTTCTCGCCGATGCGCTGGCGGAACAGGGGGTCGGTCTCCCACGGCGGCGGCCATGGCGTTGCCGGCGAACTTGGCCCTGCGGTTCGGGGCGAACCGGGCGTACTGTCTCAACTGGGCCGGCAGTTCGCCGAGGGTGAGTCCGCCGAAGCCGTCGGACACGATCTGCACGACCCTGCGGCGCCCTCCGTCGGGCAGCGGCCGGTCGAGCACCTCCGGCGGTGCCGCTCGCCCGGCTCCCCGCCATGTGTCTCCACCATCCGTCACCCCAATGCCTCTGCGTGACCCCGTGCGGGGTCACCCTCGTGCTGAGGGCCGCTCCGGTCAGGAGGCGGCACCCGGCCTGTCCACGAGTTCCACCTGGTCCACGGCGTTGCACCAGCGGCACCGCACCGGCTCGATGGTCTCACTGAGCACCTCCCGCTCCTCGACCTTCGGCTCACCGGCCAGATCGAGGTGCACGTACTCGACGACCTCTCGAGGCCGGGTCACGTCGAGCGGGTGAGGTTGCCGCAGAGGGTGCAGCGCCACCGCGTCGTGTCGGTCGGCAGGGAACCGTCATCGTGGCTGTTCGCTTTCTTCCAGTGTCGGTGCCGCGCCGGGCTCCCCCGGTGCGTGTGGCTCGTAACCCTACGGCCTGGCGGGTACCCGACGCCCGCGTGTCCACGGCGGCGAGGCGGTCCGGGCAGTTGCGTCCCGTTACGTCATGCTCTGTGTCCATGATCCGTAACTGGAGCACAGCGGCCCCTCACCAGGTACGGTGAAGACGGTCAGGACACCGGGCACGCCCCGCACGAGGCCCGGGGCCGGTCGGCACCGGTGACGTACGGGCTGATCACCCTGTGCTGTCTGCTGTTCCTGGTCAGCCCGGCGGCGGGCCTGAATCCGGTGTACGGCACCGGCGACGAACTGCTCGCCGCGCAGCTGCCTACTTCCGGCGCTGGGGCGTGATCCCCGCAGAACTGTTCGAGGACTCCCCGGATCGGCCCTCACCCCCGCCACGGCGCTGTTCGTCCACGGCAGCTGGGTGCACCTGCTGGGCAACATGCTCTTCCTCTACGTCTTCGGCGCGATGACCGAGGAACGGATGGGCAGGCTCCAGTTCGCCCTGTTCTACCTCGGCTGCGGCTACCTGGCCCTGCTCGGTTACGCGGGGGCCAACGCCCACTCCCGGCAGTCCCTGGTCGGCGCCTCGGGGGCCATCTCCGCGATCCTCGGCGCGTTCCTCTTCCTCTTCCCGCGCGCCGGGTGACCAGCCTCCTGCCCTTCCTCTTCTTCCTGCCGCTGCGCTTCCCGGCCTGGGTCGTACCTGCCCTTCTGGGCCGGCCTCCAGTGGATGGCGGCGGGGCGGGCCGGCGACGGGCCGGGGGTGGCCATACCTCGCGCACCTGGTCGTCGGCTGGGCTACGTCTCGCCTGGGTGCGGTTCGGGCGTACGACTAGAGTGAAGAGCGTTCCAGTGGCGGCTTCCGGGGAGACAAACAGCCGTGATCAGCGCGATCGTCCTCATCAAGACCAGAATGGACCGGATCCCGGAGATCGCGGAGCAGATCGCCGCGCTGGAGAACGTCGGCGGGTCTTCTCCGTCACCGGCACCTACGACCTGATCGCCATGGTGCGGGTGAACGAGCACGAGGACGGCGGAGGTCATCCCCGGCCGGATCAGCAAGATCCCGGGCGTGGAGAGCACCGACACGCACGTGGCGTTCGGACGTACTCGCAGCACGACCTGGAGGCGGCGTTCGCCATCGGGCTCGACAGCTAGCGTCCGGCGAGGACGCCGATGAAAAAGTTCTTCATCCCGGACCCATCCGGGACGCGGGGTAGCGGGCGCAGGATCAGGGGCATGGTCTTCTCACGCCGGATGGCGGCCCTGGCCGTCGTCCTGATCCCGCTCGGCATCGCGGCGACCAGCTTCGCCCTCACCGACAGTCCGCAGGAACCCAAGGTCCCGGCCAAGGTGGAGCTGGAGAGCGGCTCCCCCCACCCCGACGCCCACCTCTTCCGCTTCCTCCTCCTCGCCCGAGCCGACGCCCAGCGACCAGGTGGTGACCCGGCCACCGGTGACCGACAGCGCTCCGGATGACGACGATGACGACGACCGAGGCAACGACGCCGCGGGACGACCGGGGCGCCGACGACGGAGCCGGCGACGACGGGCTGACCGCGAGCGCCGCCGGATCTCGGCCCGGGTCCGCATCCTGCTCTGGCTGCTGCTCGTGATGGCGGTAGCCCCTCGCCTCGGTGGCCGCGACCACCCGCTCGATCCTGCTGCGCGACACCGACCAGCGGATCAACGGACTGCTCGCCCAGGGGGCCGGCGAGTTCGCCAACTTCGAGGAGCAGGGCTTCGATCCGGAGACCGGCCTCCCGTTCACCGACCCGAGCGGCTGCTCCAGGTCTTCCTGGGGAGGCAGTACGCCGACCTGGACGAGGAACTGGTCGGCCTGGGTGGGCGAGGTGGGCGAGCAGGCCCACGCAGATCATCCAGCAGCGCGAGATCCCGGTCGGCCTGCCCCTGCACAAGGACGCCGACGCCGCCAGGCGCCGCACTCTACGCCTCCCCGGACTCCACCGGCACCCTGGAGCGGCCGGAGGGGACATCCGCTGGGCCAGGTCACCGTCGCCCGGTACGGCGGCGAACCGGCTGCCGCCTTCGTGGTCGCCTTCCATCCCGGGCGGGAACAGGCCCGCGCGGACGAGGTGTTCCGCGTCCTGCTCGCCATCTCCGGAGTCGCCCCTGCTGATGACCACCGGCATCGCCTGGGTGGTCGCGGGCCGGATCCTCAAACCGGTCCGGCTGGTGCGCACCACGGCCGCGCAGCTCACCGAGCAGGACCTGACCCGGCGCATCCCGGTGCACGGCCACGACGACGTGGCCGCGCTCGCCGAGACCTTCAACGCCATGCTGGACCGGCTGGAACGCGCCTTCGCCACCAGCGCCGGTTCGTCGACGACGCCAGCCACGAGCTGCGCACCCCGATCACCATCGTGCGCGGCCCACCTGGAGCTGATGGGCGACGACCCGGCCGAACGCGAGGAGACCGTCCGCCTCGTCACCGAGGAACTGGACCGGATGAGCCGCATCGTCGAGGACCTGCTGCTCCTCGCCAAGGCCGAACTGCCCGACTTCGTCACCCCCGAGCCGGTCCAGCTCGGCCGAACTCACCGCCGACGTCTGCGTCAGGCCCGCACCCTCGGCGACCGGGAGTGGGTGCTGGACGGGGTCGCCGACCGCAGGCCCAGCTGGACCCCCAGCGCATCACCCAGGCCATGGTGCAGCTCGCGCAGAACGCCGTGCAGCACACCACCACCGGCCAGACCATCCGCATCGGCTCCCGCGCCGACGGCACCCGTATCGAGGCTGTACGTCGCCGACTCCGGGCCCGGGGTCCAGCCGCAGGACGCCGAGGTCGTCTTCGAGGCGGTTTCCGGCGCGGCACGGCACGGCGCGGTGTGCGCGGCACGGGCGCCGGGCTCGGACTGTCGATCGTCGAGGCGATCGCCGAGGGCCACGGCGGCCGGGTCGGCCTGCGCGCCACCGAGGCGGCGGCGCCGCCACCCGCTCGTACTCACCCTGGAAGAGGCACGCCCTGAACCGCATCCTCATCGTCGAGGACGAGGCGCATCGCCCTCCTTCGTCGAGAAGGGCCTGCGCGCCAACGGCTTCACCACACCGCCGTCGCCGACGGCGGCGCCGCCTACGAGTGCCGCCCTCACCGGCGGCTTCGACCTGGTCGTCCTGGACATCCGGACTGCCCGGCCGGGACGGCTTCACGGTCCTGCGGGAGCTGCGCGAGTCCCGGGTGACGACCCCGGTGATCGTGCTGACCGCCGGGACTCGCGGGACACCGGTGGCCGGCCTGGAGGGCGGCGCCGACGACTGGATGACCAAGCCGTTCCGCTTGAGGAACTACGTCGCCCGAGTACGGCTGCGGCTGCGTACGGCGGCCAGGGCACCGGAGGTGACGGTGCTCAGGTCCGGCGACCTCTCCCGGACCTGCGGACCCGCCGCGCCCGTGCCGCCGGAGCGAGACGGTCGATCTGACGGCCCGTGAGTTCGTGCTGCTCGAACTGCTCCTGCGCCACCCGGGCAGGTCCTGTCGCGGGAGCAGATCCTCTCCACGTGTGGGGCTACGACTTCGACCCCGGCTCCAACATCGTTGGACGTCTACGTGCGTGCGCTGCGCAAGAAGCTGGGGACAACGGGTGGAGACGGTACGGGGCATGGGGTACCGGCTGCCGGGCTGACACCCGGCGCACCGACGGGCCGACCGGCTTTGTGTGTGAAGCTTCCTTCATGTCGGACTTCATTGAGGGCTCACCGCCCGGGAGAACCCTCGATGACGTGACGTTGAACCTCCGCCTGGCGGCGGCCCTTGCGTGGCGCTGTCCTGTGCGCGCTGCTCGCGGTACCCGCGAACTTCCCCGCCCTCGGCGGCGACGCGCGCCTCACCCTCGCCGTGTTCGCGCTGGCCACGTGTGCCTGGATCGGTACGCCGATCGACGGCACCGTACATCGCGCTGGGCGCCGGACTCGCGCTGACCGCGACCGGCGTGATCAGCAGCGACACCCTCTTCGGCACCCTCGGCGACGACACGGTGTGGCTGCTGATCTGCGCCTTCGTGCTGGCGGCGGCGGTGGCCCGGACCGGGCTCGCGGGGCGGGCGGCGGCGTTCCTGGTCGGCAGGGCGCGCAGCGTACGGCAGTTGGTGCATCTGACGACGGCCGCGCTGGTCGTGACGGCGTTCGCGGTGCCGGCCACGTCGGGCCGGGCGGCGTTGGCGCTGCCGGTGTTCCTGGCCCTCGCCAAGGCCCTGGCCGACCGGAAGCGACTGGTCGTGATGCTCGCGCTGCTGTTCCCGACCGTGATCCTGCTGTCGGCGGTGGCGACCCTGATCGGCGCGGGCGCGCATCTGATCACGGTGTCGGTGCTGTGGGAGGCGACCGGCGACCGGATCGGCTTTCACCCAGTGGCTGCTGCTCGGCCTGCCGCTGGCGGTGACCTCACTCCCACCTGGCCGCCGAGACGGTCCCTGTTGACGACGACCCGGCGCGCGCGGACCGCAAGGGCCCGGTCCGTATCACCGCCGAGGAGATACGCGGCACACCGAGAACCCGGTCACCGGCCCCTGGACGCAGGCGGAGAAGCGCTGCGCCGCGCTGCTGGCCACGGTGGTGAACCCTGTGGTGCAGCGGCCCCTGCACCATGTGTCGCCCGCGGTCGGCGGCGCTGATCGGCGCGGTCGTCGCCTCCTCCCCGCGCTCGGCACCGTACGCGGCTCAAGGACGCGCTGAAGACCGTGCCCTGGTCGCTGCTGCTGTTCATGGCGGCGACCATGGCGATGGGCGTCGCGCTCGCCGACCTCCGGCGCGGCGAAGTGGCTGGTGTCGGGGCTGCCCGCGCACGTCACGCCGGCCCTTTTCCTCGGGGTCGTGGTGGCGGTGAGCACGGCGCCACCTGGTCCTCCAGTCCCGCTCGGCCCGCTCCTCCGTCCTGGTCCCGCTGGTGATCGCCGCGGCCGTGGGCGCCGGGGTCAACCCGGTCGCCGCCGCGCTCGCCTCCACCGCCGCCGCCGGTTTCTGCCACACGCTCCCGGCCGCCGCCAAGCCGGTCACGCTCTTCTCCGACATCCCCGGCACCCCCACCTACACCCCGCGCGACCTGCTGCGGCTGTCCGCCGTCCTGGCACCGCTGACCGCCGCCCTCGTGCTGTTCTTCGCCGCCGCCGTCTGGCCGCTGCTCGGCGTACCCGTGACCCGTTGAAGGAGCCCTCCATGTCCGCCACGTCCTCGATCCCCGCCACGTCCTCGATCCCCGCCGCGTCCTCCGTGCCCGCCGTGCCCTCGCTGCTGAACCGTGTCGTCGTGGCCCCCAGCGGCTTCAAGGAGTCCCTGTCCGCGCAGGCCGCCGCCGACGCCATCGCGGAGGGGCGTCCGCCGGGTCCTGCCGGACGCCGAGATCGACCGCATCCCGCTGGTGGACGGCGGCGAGGGCACCGCCGTCGCGCTGGCCGCCGCGACCGGCGGGCGGCTGGTCGCGCTGGCCGCCACCGGCCCGGTCGGCGAACCCGTCGGTACCCACTTCGCGCTGCTCGGCGCCCGGGACACGGCGGTGGTGGAGATGGCGGCCGTCGCGGGCCTCTCCTGGTCCCCGCGCCCTGCGCGACCCGGGCGCCACGACGACGTACGGCGTCGGCGAGCTGATCCGTGCCGCACTGGACACCGGGGTGCGGCGCGTCCTGGTCGGCTGCGGCGACTCGGGCACGTCGGACGGGGGCGCGGGCGCGCTCCAGGCGCTCGGGGCCCGGCTGCTGGACGCGGACGGCTTCGAACTCCCGCACGGCGGCCGGGAGCTGAGCCGCCTCGCCCGCATCGACCCGTCCGGCCTCGACGCCCGGCTGAAGGACACCGAGCTGCTCGTCGCCTGCAACCCGTTCAACGTGCTGTGCGGCGAGCGGGGCGTGCAGCCCGGGTGTTCGGCCCGCAGAAGGGGGCGACGCCTGCGCGCAGGTCGAGGAGCTGTCGGCCGGCCTGGAGAACTGGGCGCGTCCTCACCCGGGACCTCGGTGTCATCGGCACCGACCTGCGCCACGGCCCCGGCACCGGCGCCTCCGGCGGGCTGGGCTCGGGGCTGGCCGCCGTCGGCGGGCGGCTGCTGCCCCGCTTCGACGTGCTGCTCGACCACCTCGACCTGGACGCCCGCCTCGCCCGCGCCGACCTGGTGCTCACCGCCGAGGGCGCCCTGGACCACCAGACGCCGCGCGGCAAGGTCCCGGCCGAGGTCGCCCGCCGCGCCAAGCTCTACGGCCGTCCCGTCCTCGCCCTGGCCGGCACGCTCGGCGAGGGCGCGCACGAGGTGCCGGGGGTGGACGCCTTCCACGGCATCATGCCGGCGCCGATGGCCCTGGCGGACGCGCTGCTGCGCGCCGCCGAACTCCTCACGGACGCCACGGAGCGGGCGCTGCGGATGATCCTGCTGGGGTCGCGGCTGCCGGGTCAGGCGGCGGTACCGGCGGCCGCGGTGCCGACGGCGGACGTGTCGGGCACGCAACGCCGTCCTCGGTCCGGTAGGTTCCACCGGGCGCCGTCGTTCACCAGCTCCCTTGACGGCGTTCACGAACCGCTCGACGTGCTCGTCCGGGGTGCCCGCGCCGAAGCTCACGCGGATGGCGTTGAGGACTTCTCCCCCGGCGCCGCCTCGGGGGCGCCGCACTCGCCCTGCGCCTGCGGGTCGCTGCCGAGCAGGGTAGCGCACCAGCGGGTGGGCGCAGAACAGGCCGTCGCGCACCCCGATGCCGTACTCGGCGGAGAGCGCGGCGGCGAAGTGCGAGCTGTTCCAGCCCTCGACGACGAATGGAGAGCACGCCGACGCGGGGGCGTCGTCGCCGAAGAGGGAGGGGATCCGCTACCTGGGGCACCTCGGCGAGCCCGTCCCGCACCTTGCCGATCAGTTGGTACTCCTCGCGGGCGACCAGCGTGTCGAACCCGGCCTCCGTGAGCGCCTTTGCAGGCGGCGGCGATGGCATAGGCACCGATGACGTTGGGCGACCCGGCCTCGTGCCGCGCGGCGCTGTCGTGCCACTCCACGTCCACGCCGCCGTCGGCGCGCCGGGTGACCCTGCGGCTGGCGCCGCCGCCGGCGAGGTACGGCTCCGCCTCGCGCAGCCAGTCCGCGCGGCCGGCCAGCACACGGGAGCCGAAGGGGGCGTACAGCTTGTGCCCGGAGAAGGCGACCCAGTCGACGTCCAGGTCGGCCACGGAGACGGGGTGGTGCGGGGCGAGCTGCGCGGCGTCCAGCACGATCCGGGCACCGTGCGCGTAGCGCGGCGGCGGCCAGTTCACGCACCGGCCAAGCTCGCCGGTGACGTTGGAGGCGCCGGTGACGCAGACCAGGGCGGCGCCGTAGGGCCTCGCGGGCGGCGAGGGCGCGCTCCAGGGTCTCGACGGCCTGCGCCGGGGTGCGCGGGGCGTCCAGGTAGGTCACGTCGGCGTCCCGCCAGGGCAGCAGCGAGGCGTGGTGCTCGGTCTCGAAGACGAAGACCCGGCAGCCGGCGGGCAGCGCGGCGGCGAGCAGGTTCAGGGAGTCGGTGGTGGACCGGGTGAACACGACCTGGTCCCCTTCCCGGCATCCGAGGAACCCGGCGACGGTCTCCCGGGCGTTCTCGAACAGGTCGGTCGACAGCTGCGACAGGTACCCGGCCCCGCGGTGCACGCTGCCGTAGTAGGGGGCGTAGGCCGCCACGTCGTCCCAGACCCGCTGGAGCGCGGGGCGCGCTGGCGGCGTAGTCCAGCGCGGCGTAGGTGACCTCCCCGCCGGTGACGAGCGGGACGGTGACATCACGGCCGAGGACGGGCAGCGGGGTGGCGACAGCGGTGGGTACGGACATGGCGGACTCCCGTGAGGACCAGCGCGCGGAAGGGCGCTGTGAAAGAGAAGAAGAAGGTGTGCGGAGGCGGGGCTCTGCGGCCCTATCGCATTCGCTGGTTCACGGGAGACTCCCTCGGACGACCCAGGACCCCTGGTTCCGCGAGGGGTCCGCGCTTGCCGTGAACCTTGCTGTCCACGACCTGGTCTTCACCCGGGGCACCCCGCCACGGACGGAGGGTTGCCGGACAGTCGGCCGGGGCCTCATGACTGTCACTCATGACCTGACGAAAAACCTAGGAAATGATCGGCGCCCCGCAACCCGAGTCCGGATCGCGGGACGCACGTCACACGAGAAGGCGGCTACGCGTGGCTCGCGGCCCACCCAGCGGTCCAGGGCGCCTTGGCGGCGCCCGAGTCGATCGCCTCGGCCGCTCGGTCCATGCCGGCCCGGATCTGCTCGGTCAGCGGCCCCTCGCCGGGCTCCAGGGCCACCAGGGCCGCCGCCGAGTTCAGCAGCACCGCGTCCCGCACGGGGCCCGTCTCGCCGGCCAGCAGGCGGCGGGCGACGTCGGCGTTGTAGGAGGCGTCGGCGCCGCGCAGCGCCTGGACCGGCACCAGTTCGAGGCCGACGTCCCGCGGGTCGAAGGTCTCCTCGGTCACCCGGCCGTCCCGCACGACCCACACCCGGGAGGTGGCCGTCGTGGTCAGTTCGTCGAGGCCGTCGTCGCCCCGGAAGACCAGGGACGAGTGGCCGCGTTCGGCGAAGACACCGGCGATGATCGGCGCCATCCGGGCGTGGAGCGACCCCGATCGCCTGGGACTTCACCTTGGCGGGGTTGGTCAGCGGGCCCAGGAAGTTGAACACGGTGCGGATGCCCAGCTGACCGCGCGCCGCCGCCACATGGCGCAGCGCCGGGTGGAACTTCACGGCGAAGCAGAAGGTGATGCCGGCCTCCTCGGCGACCTCCGCCACCCGCTTCGGCGTCAGCTCCAGGTTGACCCCGAGCTTCTCCAGGACGTCGGAGGCCCCGGACGCCGAGGAGGCGGCGCCCGGTTGCCGTGCTGACGACCTTGGCGCCGGTACCGGCCACGATCGCCGACATGGTGGAGATGGTTGACCGTCTTGGCGCCGTCGCCGCCCGGTGCCGACGATGTCGACCGTCTCCCCGGCACCTCGATCACGTTGGCGTGGGCGTACATGGTGCGGACGAGGCCGGAGATCTCCTCGACGGTCTCGCCGCCTGGACCTGAGCGCCACCGCGAAGCCGGCGGTCTGCGCGTCGGTCGCCTCGCCGCGGCTGATCACGTCCAGCGCCCAGGCCGTGTCGTCCGCGGAGAGGTCCTGGCCGTCCAGGAGTCCGTTCAGCAGGGCGGGCCAGGAGCGGCCCGCTGCGGTGTCGCCTCCAGCGGGGGATCACAGCGCTCACGGGCCGCTCCTGCATCGTGTGTATGGCGGAAGAGTGTGGTCCCACGTGTGGTCCCACCCTATCCAGCCCCGGGCACGGCGAAGAGGGCCCCGTCCGCGGAACGGACGGGGCCCTTCGACCGTCGGTGTGGCGACGCTGCTGGAGGGTCAGCGTGGTGGCCGTGGCCGCTCGTGATCTCCTTGTACTCCTCGACAGTGGGCTTCGGAATCTGCGAGTCCTCGCCGTAGTAGCCCTTGCTCAGCTTGGCGCGGAGCTTCTCCATGCGCGCTTCACCTGCGCCGGACGCCGTTCTCGTCGACCTCCGGACCGATCTCGGCCGGCTTGTACTGCTCGTGCGCCGTGAGCGTATACAGCTGCTCCTGGCTGAGCGGCTCGTGCACCTCGATGAACTCACCGTGCGGCAGGCGCTTGATGATGCCCGACTCGCGGCCGTGCAGCACCTTGTCCTTGTCCCGGCGCTGAAGGCCGAGGCAGATCCGCTTAGGTGACGATGAACGCGACGACCGGTCCGGCGAAGAACCCGATCCGCACGAACCAGGTGACCGCGTTGATCGACAGATGGAAGTGGTGGCGACGATGTCGTTTCCACCGCCGTTCAGCATGATCATGTAGGCGGTGACCGAGGCACACCGAACGCCGTACCGGGTCGGAGCGTTGCGCGGCCGGTCCAGGATGTGGTGCTCGCGCTTGTCCCGGTCACCCATTTCTCGATGAATGGGGTACCGCGCGATCATCGCGAGGAAGATCCCGAAGATCACGAGGTGGGATGAAGACGCCCAGGACCAGCGTGTGGCCCAGAAGTTGATCTACAGCCGGGCATGGCCCGGACCAGACCCTAGCGAAGCCCATGTACCAGTCGGGCTGGGCGCCCGTGGAGACCATGTCCGGCCGGTAGGGGCCGATGACCCAGATCGGGTTGACGACCACGAGGCCGGCGATGACGCGATGACACCGGAGCCAGGAAGAAGAAGCCTCCGGCCTTCGCCATGTACACCGGCAGCAACGGCATGCCGACGACGTTCTTGTTGGTCTTGCCGGGACCGCGGAACTTGCGTGTGCTTGTGGTAGAAGACCGGGATCAGGTGGCCGACCAGAGCCCGAGCGCGTGCACGCAACAGCCGATATGGATGGAGTAAGACCGGGCGACGAAGTCGGTCCCGGGGAACTCCCCGCCGAACAGGAACATCCGAGATATACGTACCGACGATCGGCACGGACAGGATCGCGCCCTGCGTGAAGCGGACACCGGTGCCGAGAGCCAGGTCGTCCGGGAGCGAGTAGCCGGTGAAACCGGTGAACATGCCCAGGACGAACAGCAGGAAGCGGTACAACCAGTTGATCTCACGCGGCTTGCGGAACGCACCGGTGAAGAACACGCATCATGTGTACGAACTGCCGGCGAGGAAGATGATCGCCGCCCAGTGGTGGATCTGCCGGATCAGCAGACCACCCCGGATGTCGAAACTGATGTCGAGCGTCGACTTGTACGCCTCACTCATCAGCTGTCCCTGCATCGGGACGTACGAACCGTGGTACTCCACCTCGTTCATCGACGGGTGGAAGAACAGCGTCAGGTACACACCCGTGAGGATGATGATGATGAAGCTGTAGAGGCAGATCTCGCCCAGCATGAAGGACCCAGTGGTCCGGGAAGATCTTGCGCATGTTGGCGCTTGGCCAGGGAGTAGATCCCGAGCCGGCCGTCGGCCAGTCGGCGACGCGTTCGCCGGCCGGTCCTTCCCGCGCGATCGGTCCGCCGCGGCGCCGCCGGACGGGTTCGGGTTGTTCACTGCAATGTATGCTCCCCGAATGGGGACCGACAGGCTCCTGAAGTCGCTGAGCGCCTCGAGATAGCCCTCGTCGTTCACGCCGATCCGCAGCTGCGGCGGGGGCGACCGGCGGGACCGAAGATCACCCGGGCACCGTCGGCAAGGTCGAAGGTGGACTGGTGGCAGGGCACGCGCGTGGTGCGTCTGCTGCTCGTAAGCGGGATCGGGCACCCGACGTGGGTTGCGGATCTTCCGGCTGCGCCACGACGCCCTCGTGCGACCACTCGAGCTCCGCTTGTCCTTGATAGCTCCCTCGAGCGGATCGTCATCAGGGACGCCTTAGCGATCTCGTTCTGGAAGCGTGGTAGTGGCGCCCTCCAGGCCCTCGGGCTTGAGCGAGGTGAGGGGGAAACCGACCGCGACCTGAGCGAACGAGGACGCATGGGCTCGTTCGTGTTCATGTTGACGAGCAGCTTGCCCTTCGGACCACAGCGTAGTGGCGGAGCTTCGTGCCGGGCAGCGGACCGGGGTCCGGCGCAGCAGGGACGACGCCGAAGCGGCTTCGCAGCGTGAAGCGCGCCCAGCATCATGTTGCGGGATCAGCGGCCGCCAGGCCTGATCCTACGGACTCGCCCCAGGCGCCCTGCGTGAAGTGCCGCGTGGACCTTCCGCACTGGACCTCGGGCGAAGCCTAGATCGGGTGTCGCTCGTCGGCGACCCTCCTCCGCCGTCGGACATCAGGGTGCGCGCCCAGTGGACGGCGCCCCGCGCCAGACCTGGCGCGACAGCAGCTGCCCCAGGGTCAGGCCCAGCGCGAAATTTCACATCGCGTTGGTGCTGCCCCGATAGGGAAAACGTAAATCAACTTGTCGTGCGGGGATGCCCACGAACCAGGCGATGAAGCCGATAGGGGTGGCCAGCATCGACGGTGGTGCTTGGGGGCAGACTACTCGGTGCTGGCGGCGTCGGTGTCCTGGATCGTGCGCCATGGGGCGGCAGCCGGTCCCGCGAACGAGTCAGTCCGCCGGGCTTCGGCGCGGCCGTAGTGCCCCTGCTCGGCCAGCAGGTTCTCTTCTGAAATGTCTTGGCTACTCATGACTTCTTGGCCTTTGCGGTCCGAGCGGCGACCCAGTCCGCGGCGACGGCGCATTCAGCCACTGGACGAGATCCAGCCGAAGAGGCCCTCTCACTGACATTTAAGAGACCGCGCACGAGAGACCCCCGGGGTTCACGGTGTCGTCCGAGATTGACCCGCGTCCCAGAGACGGCGATGATGTCCTTCTTGCTCAGCCCGACATCATGGTGCCGGGGAAGAAGGAGGGTGTTCTGCGGCCCGGTCTGCATGGCCTCGTAGATGTGCTTGGGATCGACGTCCTCGAGGCTCGGCGCGTACTTGCCGTGCGCTCGGGGCGCCGCCCTTGCCGGTGAAGTTGTGGCACTAGCGCGCAGTTGTTGCGGAACAGCTCACCGCCCTGGCGATGTCCGCACCCTCCGGGGCGTACTTCTCCTCCGACGGGATGGCCGGACCGGCACCCAGCGAGGCGATGTAGGCGGCCAGCTGGTCTGATCTCGGCCTGCGAGAGTAGACGACCGGCTTTTCCGGGACCTGGGCGCCCGGCTGCTGGGCCGGCACACGGCCGGTGCCCACCCGGAAGTCGACGGCCGCGGCGCCGACGCCGACCAGAGCTCAGGACCGTCGGTGGGCGCTGACCCCCGGTGCCGTGTGGCGCAGGCGACACGGGGGGGGGGGGAGGGGGGGGGGGGGGGGGGGGGGGGGGGGGGGGGGGGGGGGGGGGCTCCGGTGCCGTGGGGCGTCTGGCGCAGCCGACGGCGTAGGATTCTTGCCCTGCGTCGATGGCGAGGGACTGGGCGGTTTTCATCGGCCTGCGCCTTGTCCGCGGGTGCGAACACGGCGTACAGCCCCCTGCGCATGCAGCGAGGAGTAGGACGACGAGCGCTGCCTGTGGATGGCGTCGTCTTGCGGAGAGCTTTTTCACGGATTACCCCGGTGTCAGGATCTTCACGTCGATGCTTCTGGTATTGAGGCGGTGCGCGCGCCGCGTCTACTTGATCATGTAGATCGTGGCGAAGAGGCTGATCCAGACGACATCGACGGAGTGCCGGTAATAGGGCACGACAATGGCGCGGTCGCCTGCTCGTGGGGTGAACCTCCGGGCCGCGTAGGTGTTGCCGAGGACCAGCAGGAAGGCGATGAGGCCGCCCGTCACGTGCAGTCCGTGGAAGCGGTGGTCAGGTAGAACACCGAGCCGTACGGGTCCGACGGGAGCGAGAGCCCTCGTGCTTGACCGCTCGGTGTACTCGAACACGGGACCGCCGATGAAGATCGCACCCATGACGAAGGTGACGATGAACCACATCCGGAGCTTCTTCACGTCACCGCGCTCCGCCGCGAACACCCGAGCTGGCAGGTGAGGGAGGAGAGCACCAGGATCGTGGTGTCCGTCGCGTGAGAACGGGAAGTTCAGCGCGTCGGCCTCTCGACCAGAGTCCGGGCCGGTCACCGATCGCAGGGTGAAGACATCGCGAAGAGGGCCGCGAAGAACATCAGCTCGAACTCCAACCAGATGATGGTTCCGACGCTGTGAAGGTTCGGTCGATTGACCGACGGGTGCGCGAGCCCGGTTTCTACTGATGTGTTGCTGTCGCCACGACCGACATTATGTCGGTCGCTTATCCCGCCCCACCCCCGGGGGTGCCGTTCGCTGGAGTGTCCGCCCCGGTCTGTACTGCCCCTCTTATTATCGAACGGCCCGTCGAAGCCGTGTCCGAACCAATGTTGACGAGGTGTTTCAAAAGAGTAGCATCCGGCGCGACGGGCTACGACTGTTTCACTGCGTATCGGAGGAAGCATGCAGCCGACCGCCACGGTGCTGGTCTACAGCGACGACTCCAACACCCGCGAGCAGGTGCGGCTGAGGACCGGTCGCCCGCCGGCTCCGGACGTGCCCGCGGTCGAGTTCGTGGAGTGCGCCACCCCGGCCGCCGCGATCAAGGAGCTGGACAAGGGCGGGATCGGCGTCTGCGTCCTGGACGGCGAAGGCGGTGCCCAGGGGCGGCATGGGGCTGTGCCGGCAGATCTTGCGACGGTGTTCCAGTGCCCGCCGGTGCTGCTGCTCATCGCCCGGCCGCAGGATGCGTGGCTGGCGCACGACGGAGCCGCGCGGAGGCGGCTGTGACGCTGCCGGTGGAGCCGGTCGAGTTCGCGGGCGCAATGGCTCGCGCTGCTGCGGCAGAAGAGGCTGGGCGGGTTTAGGGCGCCTGCCGGGCGCCTCACACCACCGTCGGCCGTAGCCGTGCCGCCTCCTGGTTGTTCGGGGTACTGCCGGTGCCGCCCGGTCAGGGCGCTGCCCGTGCGCCATTTGGTCCAGTCCAGGTTCCAGTCACCGAAGCCGTTGCCGAAGGCCCTCCATCGTCTCGCCCTCGGAGTTGACCACCTCGACGAGGTCGCCCTCCTGGACGACGCCGAAGAACCACTCGGCGTTGGCGGTGCTCAGCTGCCGACGCAGCCGTGGCTGACGTTGGCCAGGCCCTGGGAGCCGACCGACCAGGGGGCGGCGTGCACGTACTCGCCGCTCCAGGTGACCCGGGTGGCGAAGTACACGGGCAGGTCGTACGACTCCGAGGAGCCCTCGGCGATGCCGACGGTGCTGCTGCGCATGCGTACGAAGGGTTCCTTGCCCAGGACGACCTTGACGCCGTTGCGGGTCTCGAAGCCGGGCTTGCCCGAGGTGACGGGGATCTGCTTGATCTCCTGGCCGTCCCGGTAGACCGTCAGCGTGTGCGCGGCGGCGTCGGTGACGGCCACGACGCGGTCGTCCGTGGTGATCTTCGGGGGCTTGGCGGTGCCGCCCCACATCCGGTCGCCGATCTGTGATGCCGTCGAGGGTGCTGCGGACCTGGACGGTGGCGTGGGCGGGCCAGTACTCCTTGGGCCGGTAGTGGAGCTTCTTGTCGTCCACCCAGTGCCAGGCGCCCTCCACGGCCGGCGTGGAGTCCACCGGGGCGCGTTCCACCATGGCCCGCTGGGCCGGGTCCGCGACCGGCTGGCTCAGTTCCGCGGTGACGGGCTGGCCGACGCCGTACGCGCCCGCCTTGGGCCCCGAAGGAGACGTCCAGGGTCTCCTTGGAGCTGGGCAGTCCGGTCTTCGAAGGTGAGGACCTTGCGGCCGGGCGCGCCGTCGCCGTCCTCGGTGCTCAGCCCGGACGTGTAGCTGGCGCCCGCGTCAGCGTGAGGTGCTGTGCCAGCGGGCTCCGTCGGCGGAGAGTTCGCCCACGACGTAGCGGCCCGCCGCGTCCATGGCCGTGACGTCCGTGATGCGCCCGTCGGCGCCCCTCGGCGACGACCTCCAGGGGTTTGTCGGGGTCGGCCTTCTTCCGGCGTCCGTGCGGGCCGTTGAAGGAGATCTGGCCGGCCGCGTCGTAGGGCGAGGCGGACAGCGGGTTGTCGTCGTCGCCGCTGCAGGCGGTGACGGACGCGCCGAGGGCCATCACCAGCAGGGTGCAGCCGACGACCGTACGCCCCCCGCGCCTGGAAGTGAACCGTTGTCGCTCATGACCTCACGCTAGGGAGCCACGTCAGCGGCGGCACGGTGGGTAACCCGGACGAGTGAGGCGGGTGCGGCATACGAAGGAGGCCGGACGCTCCTGACGGAGTGTCCGGGCCCCTAGGCGCTCGGCGCGTGTTACTGGGTGCGGTTCTCACCGCGTAGTACTCGAAGGCCCAGCCCGAACAGACCCACGAGAAGGATCGGTGCCGAGAAGCCACAATCCACCAGCCGACCGCACGCCCAGGAAAGGCGAGCGCTCCGCCGGCCCGGAGCGCCAGCGCGCCGGCTAGCGGGCTGAAGAACCCGATCTCCCCGGCGTCGTCCGCGACGTCCGCTTCCTTGTTGTCCTGGGCACCGGCGTCGACCCGCTTGGCCGTGAAGGCCAGGTAGAAGCCGATCATGATGGACAGGCCTGAAGGCAGGAAGAGGCCGTGGTGCCGGCCGGCTCCATCGACCAGTAGCCGTAGACGATCGCGACGGCCAGGATGAAGACGCTCAGCCAGATGAAGAGCTGTCCCTGGATCTTCACCGGCCTCCTTGCCGCCGGCGAGGTCTTCTCACCGTGACCGACGTTCTCGAGCTGGTCGATCGCCGAGACCTCCGGGTGGTGCAGGTCGAAGGCGGGGGATTCGCTGCGGATGCGCGGCAGCGTGAGGAGGTGTGCCGCGGCGGCGGGCAGGAGGTCGCCCACTCCAGCGAACGGCCGTAGCCCCACGGGTCGTCCACGTTGACCGGCTTGCCGTACTCGGCCGTCTTCCAGATGTTGTAGAAGAACGGCGGCAGCGACATGCCGAGCAGGAACGAGCTAGATCGTCGAGCATCGTGTTCAGGGCAGTCAGCCGTCGACCGCCAGGTAGTCGGGATACCGGCGCGGCATGCCGTTCGCGCCCAGCCAGTGCTGGACGAGGAAGGTGCCGTGGAAGCCGATGAACAGCGTCCAGAAGGTGATCTTGCCGAGGCGCTCGTCCAGCAGCTTGCCGGTGAACTTCGGCCACCAGAAGTGGAAGCCGGCGAACATCGCGCGAACACCACCGTGCCGAACACCACGTAGTGAAGTGCGCCACCACGAAGTACGAGTCCGAGACGTGGAAGTCCAGCGGCGGCGACGCCAGGATGACACCGGTCAGACCACCGAAGAGGAAGGTGATCAGGAAGCCGGTGGACCACAGCATCGGTGTCTCGAAGCTGAGTGATCCCTTCCACATGGTGCCGATCCAGTTGAAGAACTTCACACCGGTCGGGACCGCGATCAGGAAGGTCATGAAGGAGAAGAACGGCAGCAGCACGCCGCCCGTGACGTACATGTGGTGCGCCCACACCGTCACCGACAGACCGGCGATCGCGATCGTCGCGGCGATCAGACCCATGTAGCCGAAGATCGGCTTGCGGGGAGAAGACCGGGATGATCTCACTGACGATGCCGAAGAACGGCAACGCGATGATGTACACCTCTGGATGCCCGAAGAACCAGAACAAGTGCTGCCACAGCAGCGCTCCGCCGTTGGCCGAGTCGAAGATGTGCGCACCGAACTTGCGGTCCGCCTCCAGCGCGAACAGGGGCCGCGCGCCAGCACCGGGAAGGCCAGCAGGACCAGCACACCGGTCAGCAGCACGTTCCAGGTGAAGATCGGCATGCGGAACATGGTCATGCCCGGCGCGCGCATGCAGATGATCGTGGTGATGAAGTTGACCGAGCCGAGGATGGTGCCGAAGCCGGAGAAGGCCAGACCCATGATCCACAGGTCACCGCCGATCCCCGGCGAGTGCACCGCGTCGGACAGCGGCGAGTAGGCGAACCAGCCGAAGTCGGCCGCGCCCTGCGGGGTCAGGAACCCGCCCACCGCGATCGTCGAGCCGAACAGGTACAGCCAGTAGGCGAACATGTTAGCCAACCGCGGAAGGCCACGTCCGGCGCGCCGATCTGCAGCGGCATGATCCAGTTCGCGAAGCCGGCGAACAGCGGCGTCGCGAACATCAACAGCATGATCGTGCCGTGCATCGTGAACGCCTGGTTGAACTGCTCGTTCGACATGATCTGCAGGCCCCGGCCGGGCCAGCTCGGCGCGCATGAAGAGCGCCATCACGCCGCCGATCACGAAGAACGCGAACGACGTCACCAGGTACAGCGTGCCAATCGTCTTGTGGTCGGTGGTCGTCAGCCACTTGCGACCCGACCTCCCACAGCGCTCTCGCGCCGGACCCGGCAGTTCGTCCTCGTCAGGCGGGACCCTGCCGCCGGCACCTCGGGGTTCGTTGAGGATGCTCACAGGTTGTTCGTCTCTGTTCTTCTCGTGGGCTCGTCTGCGCGATGCCCGCGGGAACGTAACCGGTCTGCCCCTTCTTCACGAGGTCCTGGAGGTGCTGCTCGTAGCGCCCGGGAGACGACCTTCCACGCTATGAACAGCATCCGGGGAGTGGTCGACGCCGCACAGCTCGGCGCACTTGCCGAGGAAGGTGCCCTCCTTGTTGGGGGGGGGGTCACCTCGAAGGCGTTGTGTGGCCCGGGATGACGTCCTGCTTCACTGAGGAACGGCACCACCCAGAAGGAGTGGATGACGTCACGCGAGGTCAGGACGAAGCGGACCGTCTTGCCCTTGGGGAGCCAGAGGGTCAGGGCCGGGGTTGCCGGTCTGCTGGGTTCTCCGTGCCGGGGACACCGCAGTCGTAGGTGCCGGCGGCGTTCGCCGGGAAGTTCCTCCTTGAACCGGTCCGGGATCGCGGCCAGTTCCTTGGAGGTCTTGGCGTCGCCGGTGGAACCCCGTCGACGCTCTCGACGTAGTTGAAGCACCAGCTCCACTGGAAGCCGACCACGTTGACCGTGAGGTCGGGCTTCTTCTGATGGCTCTGGCTACGGACTCGTCACGGGCGGTGAAGTAGAACAGCACCGAGATCGATGACGAGCGGAACAAGCGGTGTAGAGCGCTCCTCGATGGGCAGGTTGTACCTGTTCTGCAGGAGGAACTTCGATCTTGGTGCGGGTGCGCCGGTGGAAGAAGCAACTCCACAGGATCAGGCCCCACACCAGCACGCCGGTGGCTTTTCAGCGCGGCTGCCCAGGAGCTCCCGCCGTTGCGGAGGAGGATCCGCGGAGCCTCTTCCGTGGTTGGGGTGGGCATGCCGAGGCGGGGAAGTCCTCGTATGTCAACCGTGGTGGCGCAGTCGCCAGGACCAGGCCTGGGCGGCCGTGCCTGCAGCAGCTTCCGCCGCATCGGCGCGCGCGGCGAGCGGTCGGAGTCGTTGGGACTCACGTAGCGCCTTCCCGAGAGTCTGCCCGGCGCTGTTCGGCTGCGGCCTTCTCGCCTGGTCGGTCGCCGCCCTGCGTCGGGCAGGGGTTTGATGTTTATGCGGACAAACCCTAGCCGACGCCCTCGCGGGGTCGCGGGGAGGGTGGCATACGCGCCGGGGGGCACCTCGAAAGCGGTGGGATGGGAGCCCGCGGGGGCGTGCGGGACCTGGGGTTGTTCGGCGGCTGAGCGGTTCGTTGAGCTGGTCGCGCAGTTCCCCGCGCCCCCTGGGGGATTTTTCCGTGCCGGACGTCTGGCGTTGCCGTAGTGGCTTACTTCGATGCTGCTTCCGCTGCTCCCCTTCATCCCGTCGCCTTCGGCAGGCGGCTGTTGGCCTCCCTCGACGAGAAGGGTGGGCCGATCCCGCTCGGCTTTACCGGGGAAGGGCGGCGGGCCGGAGTGCTGTTCGATGCTGTCGGGGAGGCGGCCGCGGAGGCCGTGGGGTGTGCGGCGGACGAATTGTGTTCCGCCTTCGGGGACGCGGGCGGTGAGTCTGGGGAGTCGCGGGAGCGCTGGCCGGGCGTCGGCGCGTCGGAGCCCACCTCGATCGTGTCATCGGTCGAACACTCCTCCGTATTGCATGCGGCCGAAGTGCACGAGGCCGGCGGCGAGACGGTCACGCAGGTGCCCGTGGACCGGACGGGGCGGTGGGACCCGGCGGCGTACGGGCCGTCCTGCGCGGCGACACCGCGCTGGCCTGCCTCCAGTCGGCCAACCACGAGGTGGCACCGAGCAGCCGGTGGCGGAAGTCGCCGAGAGCGCTGCCGGGCGGCGGGCGTGCCGCTGCTGGTGGACGCGGCGCGAGTCGCTGGCCTGGGGAAAGGTGCCGGGCGACTGGTCCATGCTCGCGGCCAGTGCCCACAAGTGGGCGCGGGCCGTCCGGGTCGGGCTGCTCGTCGTGCGGAAAGGGATCCGGTTCGCGCAGCAGGGCCCGGGGACGAGCGGGAGTCGGGGCGGGCGCCCGGTTTCGAGAACCTGCCCGCCATCGTGGCCGCGGCGGCGTCGCTGCGGGCGGTGCGGGCCGAGGCGGCCGAGGAGGCGGCCCGGCTGCGGGGGCTGACGGAGCGGATCCGGCGCGGGTGCCGGCTCTGGTGCCGGACGTGGAGGTGGTCGGCGATCCGGTGCGCCGGCTGCCCGGCACCGTCACCTTCTCGTGTCTCTATGTCGACGGGGAGACCCTGCTGCCGAACTGGACCGTGCCGGTTTCCCCGGTCTCCTCCGGGTCGTCCTGCACGAGCAGCACCCTGATGCCGAGCCACGTCCTGAAGGCGATGGGGGTGCTCAGCGAGGGCAACGTCCGGGTGTCGCTGCCGCCGGGGACGCCGCCCGAGGACGTCGAACGATTCCTGGAGGTGCCGCCGGGCACGGTGGCGCGGTGCGGGAGAGGACTGGGGGCGCCGGTGGCCACGGAGGCCGTCCCGGAGACCGGTGGCGACCTCGTCGTGGACGCGATCGGCCGGCGCTGCCCCATCCCGGTGATCGAGCTGGCCAAGGTCATCGGCGACGTGGCCCGGCCGGGGGCACGGTGCGTGTCCTGTCCGACGACGAGGCGGCCCGCCTGGACATCCCGGCGTGGTGCGAGATGCGGGGGCAGGAGTTCGTGGGCGAGGAGCCGGCGGAGAAGGGAACGGCTCTACCTGGTCCGCCGGTCGACCTGAACGGCACCCTCACCCGGCGGTTCAGCCCAGGTGCGCCTGGACCTCCTCCGCCGCCTCGTCCCCGTACGCCTTGGTGAACCGCTCCATAAAATGCCCGCGGCGCGAGCTGGTACTCCTCGTCCCCACCGTCTCGATGACGAGCGTCGCCAGCATGCAGCCCACCTGCGCCGCCCGCTCCAGCGACACTCCCCACGCCAGTCCCGACAGGAACCCCGCGCGGAAGGCGTCGCCCACGCCGGTCGGGTCGGCCTTGCGCCTCCTCGTCCGACGCCGACCTCGACGGTCGGCTCGCCGACCCGCTCGATCTGGACGCCCCGCGCGCCGAGGGTGGTAGACGCGGTGCGGCCGACGCGGCCGAGGATCTCCTCGTCCGTCCAGCCGGTCTTGGTCTCGATGAGCCCCTTCCTCGTACTCGTTGGAGAAGAGGTAGGTCGCCCCGTCCAGCAGTATCCGGATCTCGTCGCCGTTCATCCGGGCGATCTGCTGGGAGAAGTCGGCGGCGAACGGGATGGACCGGCGCGGCACTCCTCGGTGCCGGAGCATCGCCTCCGGGTCGTCAGCGCCGATGGAGACAGGTCGAGGCCGCCCACCCGGTCGGCGACGGTCTTCAGCTCGATGAGGCGGGCCTCGCTCATCACGCCCCCGTGTAGAACGAGCCGATCTGGTTGTGGTCGGTCGGTGGTGCAGACGAAGCGGGCGGTGTGCAGGGTCTCGGAGATGCGCACCGAGCCGGTGTCGACGCCGTGCCGGTCCAGCCCAGGCCCGGTACTCGTCGAAGTCCGAGCCGCCGCGCCGACCAGGATCGGCCGGGTGCCGCGAGCTGGCCCATGCCGAAGGCGATGTTGTGGCGACGCCGCCCCGGCGTACGTCGAGTTGGTCGACCAGGAAGGAGAGCGAGACCATGTGCAACTGGTCCGCGACGAGCTGGTCGGAGAAGCGGCCGGGGAAGGTCATGAGGTGGTCGGTGGCGATGGAGCCGGTGACTGCGATGCGCACGGCGTGGACTCTCTCCTGAAGGGGAGGCGTTGACAGTTCACGCTACCCGGGAGAGCCCCGGTCCCAAGCAGGCAAAACTACCCGGTAGTACAACTTTCTTCACGGTCCGGGACATGCCTACGGCCCTGTTATGACGAATGACGAGGACCGCCGACCCCGCCCCGGCCGACCTGGACGGCGACCTGGCTTCGCCACGCGGCGACTGCGCCCGGATGGCCCCGCGCTGGGAGGCGTCAGCCCACGCCGCCACCCGTCCCGTCCCCGTCTCCCTCATCCACGGCGTGCGGGTGCCCCGGACGTCGGCACGGTTGCTGGACCTGATGTCGGACTACGGGGACTGAGGGCCGTCCGGCGACTTCGAGGCCGTTCGGGCGGCGCGTGACGTCGCCGGGAACCGGATCCTCCCCCACCGCGTCCCATCGCTGTCCCCAGTAACAGCCGAAGGAGCGATGCGGTGAACACCGAGCGACCCGGACAACGACGCCGACGCCGCCGACGAGGCCGGCACCGGGCGTCCCGCGCGGCGGCGTCCCACGGGCGGTCGCCGTCGCCTGCGTCGCCGCCGCCGTGCTGTTGGTCGGGACCGGCGGCGCCTATCTGGCCACGTCGGCCTCGGGCGGCGGCCCGGACGGCGGCACGGCCTCCGGGGCGTCCGGCGACGACACCCCGCCGCTCGCCCTGGACGACTCACGGGGCGCCGTCCCAAAGCGGCGGTACGAACGGCATCGCGCCCGGCGAGCCCAACCCGCACGGCGTCACCTACCGCGCCGACGGCTCGCTGCCCGACGGCCCCGGCTCCGGCGCCCGTGTACCGGGCGAAGGGCGAGGTCACCGAGGCGGAGGTGGCCCGGCTGGCCGAGGCGCTCGGGATCGACGGGGCGCCGCGCGTGCAGGGCGAGGCGTGGAAGGTCGGCAACGCCAACGACGGTTCGGGTCCGCTGCTGACAGTGAGCACGCAGGCCCCGGGCACCTGGACGTTCCACCGTTACCCGCCCGGTACCGACAACTGCAAGAAGGGCGCCGCGTGCAAGCGCCCGTCCGCCGACGGGACCCGGTGAGCGAGGCGGCCGCGAAGAAGGCGGCGGCGCCGGTGCTGAGGCGCTGGGCCAGGACGACGCCCAAGCTGGACGCGGGGCAGGTCATGGGCGCCCGGCGGGCCGTGAACGCCGAGCCCGAGGTCGGCGGGCTGCCCATGACGGCTGGACGACCGGTGTGGTCGTCGGCGCGCGGGGCGATGTGGTCGGCGGCAGCGGTCAGGTGAAGGCGCCGGTCAAGGGGGACACGTATCCCGTTCTGGGCGCGGAGAAACGCTGGCGCTGCTGAACGCGCCGGGCGGCGGCTCCGGCGCCGGCATCGGGGGCTGCGCCGAGCCCCGTACCGCATCAAGGACGGCGCGGACGCCGCCCTGCGAGCCGCCGACTGGCGCACCGGAGAAGCCGCAGCAGCCGGAGAAGCCGCCGCAGCCGGAGAAGCCGGAGAAGCAGACGATCACGGTCGAGGAGGCGGTGTCGGGCTGGCCGCGCATCCGGTGCAGGGGCGGCAGACGCTGGTGCCGTCGTGGCTGTTCGAGGTGCGGGCGCCGGGCACGCGGGACACGTTCACGGTGACGTATCCGGCGGTCGACCCGGAGTACCTGACCTCCGCGCCCCCCGCCTCGCCGTCCCCGGCCCCGTCCGACGAGCCGTCCTCGGCGCCGGGTGAGCCCCGCGACGTCGAGGTGAGCGGCTACACGGCCGCGGGCGGGGAGCTGACCGTGCACTTCACGGGCGGGGTGTGCTCCGACTACGAGGCGAAGGCGAAGGAGAGCGCGGGCAAGGTGACCGTCACGGTGATCGAGACCCGCATCCGGAGAAGGTCTGCATCCTGATCGCCAAGGAGTACGAGCGGACGGTGCCGCTCGACGAGCCGCTCGGCGACCGGACCGTCGTGGGCTCGGACGGCGAGGAGATCCCGCTGCACAGCGGCGGCGCGCGGCTACCGGCCGCGCATAGGCGGCGGCAGTGACGGCGATCCCGTAGGCGGGCGGGCAAGAGGGCGGCGGCCCGGGGTCGGTCCCGGGCCGCCGCCCTCTACGACTGTGGCGTGTCCGCCGCGCGGCGAGTCCGCCGGACGGGCTCGGCTAGCTGAAGAGTCGCCGCGAGGCTGGGGAACCCGTCGCGTTCGGGTTGTCGATCGTGAAGCCCTGCTTCTCGATCGTGTCCCACAGCGAAGTCGATGGTGGCGCCGCCCAGGTACGGGGCGCTCATGCGGTCGGTGGTGACCTTGACGCCGTCGAAGTCCTTCCGCCACGTCGCCGTCGAGCGAGCGCTCGTCGAAGAAGAGCTGGTAGCGCAGGCCGGAGCGGCCGCCGGGCTGGACGGCGACGCGCAGCGCCAGATCACTCACGACCTTCCCTGGTCGAGCAGGGCCTTGACCTTGGCGCGGCGGCGTCCGGTCAGGATGATGCCGTCGGTGACGGTGGTGGTCTCGTCCGATACGGACATCTACATCCTCTCCAAGGTTGTACGGGGACTGCTTGCCGACGGTTCCAACCGGCGGGGCCGCGGATTCATTCCGGGCGGGCCCGTATCTTCGTCCTCAACCTTCCCTTCATGCTCGCACACGCGTCGGGCGGCGGACGGCTGTGGACGGCGGCCCGGGCACGCGGATTCACGTCACACCCCCGACACTATGGGCATCGTCAAACTGAGTAGACCGGTTATGATATATAAGCGTCAGTTCGACGAGTAAAGTGCGTGTGTGACCACCGCCAACCCCAGGAGCTCGACGTACATTCTCCGTCGCCCCTCGCCCTGCTGCTGCTCGGCCGCGAGGCCGCGTGAGCGAGCGAGGCGTGAAGTGCCCCGGCGACCTGCCCTCGCCCTCCGACCCGGACCTGGTCGCGCGCGCCCGCGCCGCGCCGGGAGAACCTCGGGGACCGGTCTTCGTGCTCGGTCACCACTACCAGCGCGACGAGTCATCGTCAGTTCGCCGACGTCTCGGGTGACTCCTTCAAGCTGGCCCGGGACGCGGCCGCGCGCCCGGAGGCCAGTACATCGTCTTCTGCGGTGTGCACTTCATGGCGGAGTCGGCCGACATCCTGACCTCCGACGACCAGAAGGTGGTCCTGCCCGACCTGGCCGCCGGCTGCTCCATGGCGGACATGGCCACGCCTGGCCGAGCGAGGTCGCCGAGTGCTGGGACGTGCTGACCGAGGCCGGCGTCGCCGAGCAGGTCGTCCCGTCTCGTACATGAACTCGTCGCGGACATCAAGGCGTTCACGGAGAGCACGGCGGCACCATCTGCACGTCGTCCAACGCCAAGCGGCCCTGGACTGGGCCTTCGAGCAAGGGCGAGAAGGTGCTGTTCCTGCCCGACCAGCACCTGGGCCGCGACCGTCAGCGGTGCGGGACATGGGCATGTACCCTGTGAGGACTGCGTCCTCTACAACCCGCACAAGCCGAACGGCGGGCTGACCTCCGAGGAACTGCGCGCCGCGAAGATGATCCTCGCCGGTGGCGGGGTCACCGCCGGTGCACGGCCGCTTCAGCCTCGACTCGGTGAACGACGTGCGCGAGCGCATACCGGGCGTCAACGTCCCAGCACACCCGAGTGCCGGCACGCGAGGTCGTCGCGGCGGCGTGGGACTACGTCGGCTCGATCGAGTACATCATCAAGGCCCTGGAGGGCGGCCTCCCGGCCGGCGTTCCAAGTGGGCCATTTGCACCGAGCTGAACCTGGTCCGACGGCTGGCGAACCGTTTCGCTGCCGAGGACAAGGAGATCGTCTTCCCTCGACAAGACGGTCTGCTTCTGTCGACTTCCCATGAACCGCGCACCTGACCCTGGCCGCACCTGGTCTGGGCGCTGGAAAGTCGCTTCGCCGAGGGCAACCCTCGTCAACCGGATCGAGGTCGACAAGGAGACGGAGGCGTTCGCGAAGCTGGCGCTTGAGCGGATGCTGGCGCTGCCGTAAGGGGCGTTTTCACACCCACCCGCCCATGCGGTGTATTAAACGGCTCAGGTCCCGCCCGACCACCTCGGTGTCGGGCGGGACCTGAGCCGTTCCCGGCGGACTCAGACCTTCGCCGTCTCCGGCTCGTCCGAGGCCTGCGCCTGGGGCGGCACGTCGCCGCCCTTCTTCGCCGCCCGCTTCTTCGCGCGCCGCTCCTTGCGCAGTTCCAGCATCGCGTAGAGCGTCGGGACCAGCAGCAGGGTCCAGCAGGGTCGACGTGGATCAGGCCGCCGATCACCACCACCGCCAGCGGCTGGGCGTATGCGAAGCCGCCCTCGCCGGTGACGCCCAGCGCCATCGGGAGCAGGGGCGAAGATCATCAGGCCACGCCGTCCTCAGGATGGGCCGCAGACGGTGCCGGCCGCCCTCGCTGGCCGCTTCGACCACGCCGTAAGCCCTGCTTGCGGTGTACTGGTTGATCAGGTCGATCAGCACGATCGCGTTGGTGACCACGATGCCGACAGCATCAGCATGCCGATCATCGCCGGGACGCCCATCGGGGTGCCCGTCGCCAGCAGCAGGCCGATCGCGCCGGTCGCCGCGAACGGGATCGACACCAGCAGGATCAGCGGCTGGGCCAGCCGACCGGAAGGTGCCGATCAGCAGCATGTTAACACGATCGCGATCGCCGCGAGCGTGCGCCGTGCGCCCAGGTTGAGGAACGCCTCGTCCTGGTTGGCAGGTGACGCCGCGATCTCGGCCGTGGCGACCCGGCCGGCAGGTCCAGGCCGTGTTGATCTTGATCGGAGTTCCAGTGCCCACCGGCGCCGGTGTTGTCACCGGTCGGCTTGGCCGTGATGGTCGCCGCGCGCTGCCCGTCGATGCGGGTCATCGAGCCACCGGGCCGTCCACCAGCTCGACCGTGGCGATGTCGCCGAGCTTCTTCGCCGGGCCCAGGTTCAGGCCTTCGACTGCGCCCACGTCTCGGCCTGCCGGACCGACTTGATCACGACGTCGCGCTTCCGGTGTCGTCGAGGATCGCCTTGGCGGCCGGGGTGCCGCTGCGCCTGCCGCGACGGCCGCGCCGAGCGTCTGGTCGGTGAACCCGGCCTCGGCGGCCTTCGCGTTGGCCTTGACCGAGATGCGCGGCACGCTCTGCGCCAGGTCGCTGGTGACGTCGGTGACGTCGTCGAGCCCGGCGACCGTCTTGCGGACCTCCTCGGAGGCGTCGTGAGCACCTGCACGTCGGCGGCCTTGACGACGACGCGCTCAATCCCTGGCTGCAGAACGCCGTCACCGGCGGCGACCGTGGTGGTGCCGATGCCGTCGAGCTTCGCGAGCCCGTCCTCGATGTGGTCCTGGACGTCCTCGGCGGACGCCGAGTCCCTCCAGCATCAGCTGGTACGAGGCCTGGTTGGTGTCCGTGCGCGCCGAAGGCGGCCATCAAGCCGGACGAGCCGATGGTGACCTGGTAGTCCTTGACGCCCTCGGTGTCGCCGAGCAGCTTCTCGACCTTCTCGGCCTGGGCGTTGGTCGCGGCCAGGCTGGTGCCGGGCTTCAGCTCCTGCTTGATGCTGAGGACCTTCTGCTCGCCCTGGTCGAAGAAGTTCGTCTTCAGCAGCGGCGCCAGTGGCGAACGTGCCCATCAACACGACGACCGCGATGGCCACGCTGGTCAGGCGGCGGCGGGTGGCGAAGCGCAGGACGGGACGTAGAAGCGCTGAGGCGGCTCTTCGCCTCCTTCCTCGGCCAGCCGGCGCGCCTCGTCCGCGTCCTCGGGCATTCCCCTGGGCGGACGCAGGAACCAGTACGACAGGACCGGGACGACCGTCAGCGACACCAGCAGGGAGGCCAGCAGCGCGGCGGTCACGGTCAGGCTGAAGGGAGCCGAACAGCTCGCCGACCATGCCGCCGACCAGGCCGATCGGCAGGAACACGGCCACCGTGGTGAGCGTCGAGGAGGTGACCGCGCCGGCGACCTCGCGGACGGCCTTGAGGATGGCCTGGCGCTCCTCGCCGTAGCCGAGGTGCCGCTTGATGTTCTCCAGGACCACGATCGAGTCGTCGACGACCCGGCCGATGGCGATGGTGAGCGCGCCCAGCGTCAGCAACTTCAGCGACAGGTCGCGCGTCCAGGACGATCAGCGCCAGCACCACGGACAGCGGGATGGAGACCGCGGTGACCAGGTTCGAGCGGATCGACGCGAGGAAGACCAGGATGACCAGACGACGAAGAGCAGACCGAGCCCGCCCTCCGCGTGGTCAACCCGAGATGGCCTTGGACACCGCCGGGCCCTCGCCAGTTGCTGGACGACGGTGGAAGCGTCGCGCCGGAGCCGAGCTGCTCGCGCAGGTCGGGGAGCTTGTCCTCGACGGCGTTCGAGATGGCGACCGCGCTGCCGTCGTGGTCCATCGTGACGGCGACGGTAGAGGCTCGGCTCGCCGTTGGTGCGGGTGAGGAAGTCGGCCTTGGCCTCCTCCCTCCTTGACCGTGGCGACGTCACCGAGACGGACGGGCTTGTCGACGCTCCCCTCGCCGGTGACCATCGGGTCCTGGATCTGTTTCAGCAGGTGAAGCCGCCGCCGACCTGGACGGTGCGGTTGGCGCCGGCCTCGTCGGCTGAACCCGCGGGGACGGTCGCGCCGGGCCGGCCTGGAGGAATCAAGGGAGAGTAGGAGCTCACGCCCGCTCGGGCCGGCTTCGCCTGGTCGGGCGTGACGGTGACCTGCACGTTGTCCCGGACGCCGGTTCGACCGATCGCACCGATTCGGGCGGACGCCGTCGATGTCCTTCAGCTCCGAGACGACCGTCTTGTCGAGCTGGTCGGCCAGCGCCTGCTGGTCCTTGTCGGAGGTGACGGCGAGGACGACGGTGGGGATGTCGTCCGTCGAGCCGGAGATGACCTGCGGGTCCACGTCGTCCAGGCTGGGCGCGGGCCCGGTTGACGGCCTGCTGGACGTCGGCGACGAGCTGCTGGGTGCCGTTGCCGTAGTCGAAGGACGCCATGATGACGGCGTTGCCCCTCACTGGCCGTCGCGGTGATGCCGGATATCCCGTCGACGGCTTCGAGGCTGTCCTCGATCGGTTCGACGACCTGCTTCTCGACCACGTCCGGCGAGGCGCCCTGGTACGGCGCCAGCACGGACACCATGGGTAGTTGCGATGGTGGGCAGCAGCTGCTGCTTGAGCTGGGGGATGGCGATCGCGCCGAAGACGAAGGCGACGATCGACATCAGGCCTATCAGGGCCCGTTGCGCGAGGCTGAATCTCGACAGCCAGGACATGGATCAGGTCTCTCTTCTGTGGCCGAGCGAGGGGGACGGGGCACATCTGTACGCCCACCCCAACACCCTGGTCCATGAGTGACCCCGGTTCCCTAGGTCCCAGGTCCATTTCTATGCGGCGCATACTCCCGCCGCAGTACACCGGGGCAGAGGTCACTCCACCCTTGGACGTACCAGCCCCGATTCGTACGCGATGACGACCAACTGGGCCCGGTCGCGGGCGCCCAGCTTGGCCATGGCCCGGTTGGACGTGTGTCTTCACGGTGAGCGGGCTGACCTCCAGCCGCTCGGCGATCTCGTCGTTGGAGAGCCCGCCGGCGACCTGGACCAGCACCTCGCGCTCACGCACGGTCAGCGTCTCCAGCCGCCTCGGCGCGGGCGGGGTCGCGGTCCTCGCCCGCCGTGCCCTCCTGGGCGAGGAAGCGGGCGATCAGCCCCTGGTGGCGGTCAGGGACAGCAGCGCCTCGCCGCCGGCCGCGACGCGGATCGCGCTGAGCAGTTCCTCGGGTTCGGAGCCCTTGCCGAGGAAGCCGGGGCGCCCGCGCGCAACGACTGCACCACGTAGTCGTCGACCTCGAAGGTGGTCTGTATGACCACGCGGACATGGGCGAGGGACGGATCGGCGCTGATCATGCGGGTGGCGGCGAGGCCCGTCGGTGCCGGGCATCCGGATGTCCATCAGCACCACGTCGGCCCGCTTCTCGGCGGCCAAGCGGGCCGCCTCCGCGCCGTCGGACGCCTCCCCCACCACCTCCATGTCGGGCTCGAGTCGACCAGCACTCCGGAAGGCGCTGCGCAGCAACGCCTGGTCGTCGGCGAGCAGGACACGGATCGTCATACGGGCCCTCCGCGCATCGGTGCGGTTCCTGACCCGGAAGGATCGCATGGACCCGGAAACCGCCTCCGTAGTGGGGACCGGTGGTAGGGTGCCGCTCACGGCGGTTACCGCTCGCGCATCCCGATCAGGCCGTGGCCGCCGCCGTCGGCGGGGGCCTCGCTTTCACCCTCGCCGGCACCGTCGTCGAGCACGGTGACCTCGATGTTCGGTCCCACCCTCACGACGCTGACCTCGGCCTCGCCCGCGTCCCCGCGTGCTTCTGCACGTTGGTCAACGCCTCCTGGATGATGCGGTAGGCGGCCAGGTCGACGCGTGGGCCGGTCGGTGCCCTGGTCGGTGCGGGCCACCTCGACGTGCAGCCCGGCGTGGTGGAAGGTGGCGACGAGTTCGCCGAGTCGGTCCAGGCCGGGAGGCTTCGGTCGGCGCTCCGGCCGCCGGACTGGCGGAGCAGGCCGACGGTGGCGCGCAGCTCGCCCAGCGCGGAGCGGCTGGCCTCCCGCACGTGGGCGAGGGCATCTTGGCCTGGTCGGGCCGCTTGTCCATGACGTGGGCGGCGACCCCGGCCTGGACGTTGACCAGGGCGATGTGGTGGGCGACCACGTCGTGCAGGTCGCGGGCGATGCGCAGCCGCTCTCGGCGACCCGGCGGCGGGCCTCCTCCTCCCGGGTGCGCTCGGCCTTCTCGGCCCGGTCGCGGATGGCCTGGACGAAGGCACGCCGGCTGCGGACCGCGTCCCCGGCGGTGGCGCCGATGCCGGTCCAGGCGAAGACGGCGAGGTTCTCCTGCGCGTACCAGGGCAGGGGTCCGGCCAGCATGGCGGCGCCGGTCAGCACGGTCATGGTGAGCAGGCCGACCCGCCAGGTGGTGGGACGGTCGGTGGACGCGGCGACGGTGAAGAGGGCGACGACGGCGGACATGACGACGGGCGCGCGGGGATCCCCGGTGACGCTCTCGACGACGGAGACACCGCCGGTGACCGCGAGGACCACCAGCGGGGGCGCGGCGGCGGAAGACGAGCGCCGCGGCGCCGACGGCCATGAGGACCAGGCTGAGTACGTCCGGGGTGCGCAGCCCCCAGCTGACGCCCTCGGGGCCGTGCGGGTCCACGAAGGAGCCGGCGACCATGCACACCAGGACGGCCGCGGCGATGGCCGCGTCCAGGGCGGAGGGGTGGCGCCGATGGTGCAGCGGGCGCGGGCGAGGGTGCCTGCACGGCTGTTTACGGTAGCTGGAGTGGGCGTGTCTTCTTGGTGGCCCGCATGCAGTAGGCCGTCAGGCTGGGGGCTGTGCCTCGCACACCCCCGCTTCGGCCTGGACGGCTCGCGGTCCTCAAACGCCGGACGGGCTGAAGGTGCCGCACGACTGGAGGTGCCGGACAGACTGGGGGTACCGGATTTTAAGCTGAAGGTGCCGGACGGGCTGGGCGTACATCGACCGGTGTCCGTCAGAACTCCCTGGGATCAGGCCGTCGTCGCTCAGCAGCTCCCGGATCCCCTCCCAGGGGTGGCGTCCGGGGACGGAGGATGAGGTCGGACGGCTCCAGGGAGTCGTCCGGGACCGGCTCGCCCAGTTCGCGGACCTTGGCCAGGAGGGGCTGGAGGGTCGCGCGGAAAACCCGGGGCCGTCGCCGTTCTCCATCTCGGCCAGTAGCTCGTCGTCCAGCTTGTTCAGCTCGGTGAGACGGCCGTCGGCCAGCGTGAGCTGTCCCTCCCCCATGATCCGTACGATCATGTCGCCCTCCTAGGCGTGGGCTACTGCTTGTCGAAGCGCGGGGTGTCTGCGGGTTGCTGCTGGGGCTGCGCCTGGCCCTGGTCCTGGCCGCCCTCGATGGCACCGCCGGTCGGAGGTGCTGCTGCCCCGGACAGTTCGGCCTTCATGCGCTGCAGTTCCAGCTCTACATCCGTACCACCGGAGAGCCGGTCCAGCTCGGCCTGGATGTCGTCCTTGTGCATGCCGGACTGGTCGTCCAGGGCGCCGGAGGCGAGCAGTTCGTCGATGGCGCCGGCCCGGGCCTGGAGCTGGGCGGTCTTGTCCTCGGCCCGCTGGATGGCCAGGCCCACGTCACCCATCTCCTCGGAGATGCCGGAGAAGGCCTCGCTGATGCGGGTCTGCGCCTCGGGCGCGGCCGTGTAGGTGGCGGCCAGGTGGTCTCCTTCTTCGTGCGGAAGGCGTCCACCTTGGCCTGGAGGCGTTGGGCCGCCAGGGTGAGACTTCTCCTCCCTCGCCCTGGAGGGTGGCGTGCTGCGTCTCCAGGTCGGTGACCTGCTGCTGGAGCGCGGCGGCGCGGGAGAGCGCCTCGCGGGCCGAGGTCCCTCACGGCCCAGCGCGAGCGCCTTGCGGCCCTGGTCCTCCAGCTTGGACGACTGGGACTGAGCTGATTGAGCTGAGCTCCAGGCGCTTGCGGCTGGTCGCCACGTCGGCGACACGACGGCGCACCTTCTGAAGCAGCTCCAGCTGTTTCTGGTACGAGTAATCGAGGGTCTCGCGCGGGTCCTCGGCCCGGTCAAGGGCCTTATTGGCCCTTCCGCGCGGAAGATCATCTCCATACGCTTCATGACACCGCTCATGGGCTTCGCGCGCTCCCCTTCCGACCGACTCCAGCTCCAGCGGATCAAGCCGGTAAACCCCACAGTACGGGCCCTGCATCCATTACCGCACTGTTCGGGGACGGATGCGCTCATCCCCGGGGGGACGACTGCGTGCGCTCCCGGTCCGGCGTAGGGAGTAGGTGCTCCCCCGGGTTAGTCCGGGAGACGACCCGGTGCCCTGGGGTGTACGCAACGTCCCCTCTGTCCACTTACAGACGACCGGCGTTGCCGAGATCGTTCCCCACCGGACTGGGGTCCACACCCCGGCACCACGTACCCTTGGGTTTTGTGTTCCGTAGCCGTGCCAAGGAAGAGAAGGCACCGAGCCTCGTCAAGACGCCGGTGACCGACTCCAATCAGCCCCGTGACCCGCAGGCCCCCAAGGAAGGCCGACGCCCAAGCGCAGGTGCGGCCCAGTCCCAGCGCCGCAGCGTCGCCAACACTCCGATGACGCGCAAGGACGCCGCCAAGCGTCAGCGCGAGGAGCGCCGGACCGCGATGGCGCGCCAGCGCGAGGCGCTGGCGAAGGGGGACGAGCGGTACCTGCCGGCCCGTGACCAGGGCCCGGTCCGCAAGTTCGCGCGCGACTTCATCGACTCGCGGTTCAACATCGCGGAGTACTTCCTGCCGATGGCCGTGGTCATCCTCGTGCTGAGCATGATCCGGGTGGCCTCGCTGCAGAACGTGGCGCTGCTGCTGTGGCTGGTCGTGATCGTGATGATCGTGCTGGACTCGATCGTCACCGGCTTCCGGCTGAAGAAGCGTCTCGCCGAGCGCTTCCCGGACGAGCGCCGGCGCGGCGCGGTCGCCTACGCGCTGATGCGCTCCTCCAGATGCGCCGGCTCCGGCTGCCCAAGCCCCAGGTCAAGCGCGGGGAGCGGCCCTGAGCACGACGCCGTTCGCCGACGGCGTGGCCGATGCCTGGTCGGCCGTTCCCGGTGGTCTGCGGGACGTCGTACGGCAGCGGCTGGTGGCCCGGCAGCTGGACGAGCAGATAGCCGGGCGTTTCCCGGTCGGCAAGCGGCTGCGGGTGCTCGACGTCGGTATGGGCCGGGGCGCCCAGTCGCTTCGGCTGGCGCGGGCCGGCGCACCAGGTGACCGGCGTCGAGCGGGACGCCACGATGATCGCCGCGGCACGCGACGCCCTGGCCGGCCAGCCCGAGGGCATCCGGGAGCGGATGCGGATCGTCGAGGGCGACGGCCGGGACACCGGCGTGCACTTCCTGCCGGGCAGTTTCGACGTGGTGCTGTGCCACGGGGTGCTCATGTACGTCGAGGGCCCGACCCGCTGCTCGCCGGGCTGGCCCGGATGCTCGCCCCGGGCGGACTGCTGTCGCTCCTGGTGCGCGAACGGCGACGCGCTCGCGATGCGCCCCGGCCTGCGCGGTGATTTGGCCGAGACCCTGGCCGCCTTCGACACCACCGTCTGTCGTGACGGTGGCGGCATCGAGATCCGCGCGGACCGGCGGGCGACACTGACGGCCAAACTCGCGAGCATCGGCGCCCCGCTGCACACCTGGTACGGCGTCCGGGTCTTCACGGACACGGCCCCCGACGACGCCCGGGTCCCGGACGGTCTCGAAACGCTGCTGGCCGCAGAGGAACGGGCCGGCCGGACGGATCCGTACCGCCAGATCGCCGCGCTGCTTCATCTGTGCGGGGTGCGGGGGTAATACCGCGCGGCGCCCGTTCGGGGGTTCCCCGGGGGCCGCGTCTCCGGCGCGCGATGAGACTCGGGGCATGGACGCTTCCCGTACCCGTGTGCCACGGCTGCTCGGCCCGCTCGCCGCGCTGGCCTGCTCCCTGCTGCTCCTCGCCGGCTGCTCCGGCGACGGGTCCGCTCCGGGCTCCCGGAGCGAGCGGGAGGGCGACACGGCACAGGCCGCGGCGCGCGCGCGGCCAACGATCTGCAGGCCGACTACGAGCGGGTGATCAACGACGTACTCCCGTCGGTCGTGCAGATCCAGGCGGGCGACTCCCTGGGGTCGGGGGTCGTGTACGACGACAAGGGACACGTCGTCACGAACGCGCACGTCGTCGGTGACACCAAGTCCTTCCGGGTGACGACCGCCCGCAACGAGGACACGCTGGCCGCTGGAACTCGTCTCCTCCTACCCCGAGCAGGATCTCGCCGTCATCAAGCTGGACAAGGTGCCCGACGGCATGAGGGCGGCCCGCTTCGGGGACTCCTCGAAGGTCGGGGTCGGGCAGATCGTGCTGGCGATGGGCTCGCCGCTCGGGCTGTCCTCCAGCGTGACGCAGGGCATCGTCTCGGCGACCGGACGGACCGTCACCGAGGGCAGCAGCGGGGGCGGTACGGGCGCGACCATCGGCAACATGGTGCAGACGTCCGCGGCCATCAACCCCGGCAACAGCAGGTGGCGCCCTGGTGAACCTCGACAGCCAGGTGATCGGCATCCCGACGCTGGCCGCGACCGACCCGGGCATGAGCGACAGCGCGGCGCCCGGGATCGGGTTCGCCATCCCGGCGTCGATGGTGAGGACGGTCGCCGACCAGATCATCGAGGACGGGCGGGTCACCGACTCGGGCCGGGCCGCGCTCGGCGTCACCGCCCGTACGGTCGTCGACGACGGCTACCGGCCCCGCGGGCGTGGCCGTCGTCGAGGTCAGTGCCGGCGGGGCCGCCGACGAGACGGGGCTGCGGCCCGGGGACGTCATCGTCCGGCTGGGCGACACCGACATCACCACGATCACCTCGCTGGCCGAGGCGCTGGCTTCGATGCAGCCGGGCGACCGGGCGAAGGTGACGTACACCCGCGACGGCGACGAGCGCACCGCCGAGGTGACGCTGGGCGAGCAGTGATGGAGGCGGGGCCGGTCCGCTCGGGACCGCCCCCCGCCCGCGGGTCAGGCCTCCGGCTCCGCTGCCGCTTCGGCCGCTTCGGCCTCTTCGGCGTGCAGGCTCATCGGGCCGTAGATCTCGGTGGCGTCCTCGAACAGCCGCACCTGATCGGTGCCGCCCTCCTTGAGGTCCTTCCAGTACTCACCGATCCAGGACTCGGCGTCCCCTTGCGTGGTGAACTCCTCGGGCTGCACCGCGGGCTGGACCTCCGTCCCGCCGGCCGTCTCGAACCGCCACGTCCATGCCGCCATGTACGCCTCCAAGATGTGAGCACATGCAGAGCGGAAGCCGGATCTTGGTCCGGCCTCCGACCGCAGCCTGTGCGCTGAGCCGGGTGCGCCGTAGAAGGCCGGGGGACGGGAACGGGGACCGCCCGCGCCCCATAGGGGTCTCGGGCGCGCACGTCGCCGGGTGACCGGGGAAAATCGGGGCGTGGACGTGACTCTGCTCGGCACCGGTGCCCCGCGGGACTCCCCCCGCCCCGACTGTCCCTACGCGGCCTGTGCCGCCGCGCAGGGGCACGAACGCAGCGCGCGGCGACCGCGCTGCTGGTGGACGGGGCGCTGCTGCTCGACCTGACGCCCGGCGCCGCGTTCGCCGCCGCACGCGCCGGGCGCTCCCTGACCGGCGTCCGGCAGGTGCTGCTGTCGCACCCGCACGACGGGCCCGCCGTGGAGGTGCCGGCCGGGCTGCCGCAGCCGGGGCGGGTGCCGGACGGGCGGGAGCTGGCGCTGCTGACCGGGCACCGGGTGCGGGCGGTGGCGATGGACGCGCCGGGCACCGGGTACGCCGTGACCGGTCCGGACGGGCAGCGGCTGCTGTATCTGCCGCCGGGCGGCGCGCCGGCCGGTCTGGAGGAGCCCGCCGAGTCCTACGACCTGGTCGTCGCCGACGTCGTGGGGCGGCCGGACGCGCTGGCGAGGCTGCGGGCGGTGGGCGCCGCGGGGCCGACGACGGACGTCGTCACCGTCCACCTGGACCACGACGTGCCGCCGGGCCCGGAACTGGACCGGCGGCTCGCGGCGGCCGGAGCGCGGGCCGTGCCGGACGGGACGACGCTGGTGGTCGGCTCCTACGAGGACGTGCCCGACGTGCCGCGCCGCACCCTCGTACTGGGCGGGGCCCGGTCGGGCAAGTCGGTGGAGGCCGAGCGGCGGCTGGAGGCCTTCCCCGACGTGCTGTACGTCGCGACCGGGGGCTCCCGCAACGGGGACAGCGAGTGGGCGGCGCGGGTCTGCGCCCACCGGGAGCGGCGGCCGGGCTCGTGGCGCACCGTCGAGACGTGCGACCTGGTGCCGCTGCTGAAGGACGACGGGCCGGCGCTGCTCGTCGACTGTCTGTCGCTGTGTGGCTGACGGACGCGATGGACGCCGTCGGGGCGTGGGACGACGCGGAGTGGGCGGACGGCGGCGAACGGCCCCTGCGGGACCGGGTGCGGGAGCTGACGGAGGCGGTGCGCGCCACTCGCCGCACCCTCGTCGCGGTGTCGAACGAGGTGGGCTCGGGCATCGTGCCCGCCACCGCCTCGGGCCGCCGCTACCGGGACGAACTCGGGCGGCTCAACGCGGCGTTCGCGGCCGAGTGCGAGCAGGTGCTTCTGGTGGTCGCGGGCCAGGCACTGCTGCTACGGGGCTGAGGCGCCCTTGCGCGCGATGACGCAGTGGGTCCGCACGCCGGTGAGCACCGTCGCAGCCCTGGGCCACCAGTTCCGCGCGCAGGCCCGCCGGGGTGCGAGGTGCCGGGGAGGGCGAACAGGCGGCGCGGGTCCGCCACGTCGACGAGCAGATGGCCGCCGGGGCCAGGCACGTGGAGGGCGGCGCGCAGTTCGGCGCGGGGTCCGGACGCGTTCCAACTGCTGGAAGAGGCTCACCACGTCGTAGCGGGGCGCGCAGCCGGGCCGCGATGTGCGGGTCCGTCAGCCGGCCGACGAACGCCTCCTCGACGCGCTCGACCGCGCGGGCGCGCAGGACCCGGTGGGTGGGGTCCAGGCCGTCGAAGGAGGTGTACGGGAAGTGCTGCGCGCGCGGCGCGGGGGAAGTCGGCGTCGCCGGTGCCCACGTCGAGCCAGCTCTCGGGGTCGGGTCGGCGGCGGAGCACCGCCCGCGCGGCCAGGCCATGTCTCAGCCGCACCCCGGCCCGGACCAGCGGGTGTTCGGGCCCGGGTGTAACGGGGTTGCGGAAGACGTGCCGGCAGTCCAGGCAGCGTTCGAGGACGGACCGGCGCGGGTCCTCGCGGCGCGGGCGGGCGCGCAGCCGCCGCGGAGCCGCACCAGGGGCAGTCCGCACGGTGCGGCCCGTACCGGGGCACCGGAGGGACCCCGGCGGGGGGCGGGAGGCGGCACCGAGGGGGCGGAGGGCGCGGTCATGGGCGGCTCCCGACGCGAGACGAGGACACAGCAGGACGACATACGACAATTACTGCGAAACGTTACGTAGGTGATCGCGATCCGGGGCGCAACGACGCAGCTCGGGCGCGGTGCGCACGGGCCCGCCATCGCGGTCCCCGGCGGCCGGTACTGTTCGACGAATGAGCTCGCTGAATCTCGACGACTTCACCGATCTGATCGAGCGCCCCGACGGCGGGGTGCGCCGCGACGCCGAGGCGCGCCGGGAGCGTCAGGTCGTTCCGCCCGGATCGCTGGGCCGCCTGGACGACCTGGGCGAGTGGCTGGCCTCGGCGCAGTCCGCCGTACCGGTGCGGCCGCTCGAACGGCCCCGGGTGGTGCTCTTCGCCGGTGACCACAAGGTGGCCGAGCTGGGCGTCTCGGCGCGGCCGCGCGGGCGGCGCCGGCGAGCTGGTGCGCGAGGTCCTGGAGGGCGGCCGGCCCGTGTCCGTGCTCGCCCGGCGCCTCGGCGTGCCGGTGCGGGTCGTCGACATGGCCCTGGACTGCGAGCCGGAGACGCTGCCGGCCGACGTCGTGCGGCACCGGGTGCGGCGCGGCGGCGGGCGCATCGACATCGAGGACGCCCTGACCCTGGAGGAGGCCGAGGCCGCCTTCCGGGCCGGGATGGCGGTGGCCGACGAGGAGGCCGACTCCGGTACGGATCTGGTGGTGCTCGGCGATGTGAGCGTGGGCGGGACCACGGCGGCGGGCGTGCTGGTCGCCGCGCTGTGCAGGGACCGACGCGTCGGTCGTCACCGGGCGGGGCGGGCTGGCGATCGACGACCTGGCCTGGATGCGCAAGTGCGCGGCGATCCGCGACGCGCTGCGCCGCGCCCGGCCGGTGCTCGGGGACCAGTTGCAGCTGCTCGCGACCGTGGGCGGCGCCGACCTCGCCGCGATGACGGGCTTTCTGCTGCAGAAGCGCGGTGCGGAAGATGCCGGTGATCCTGGACGGCGTGGTGACGGTCGCCTGCGCGCTGGTCGGGCAGCGGGTCGCCTTCCGGGCACCCGACTGGTGGCTGGCCTCCCACGACAGCGGGGAGCCGGGCCAGGCCAAGGCGCTGGACCGGATGGCCCTGGGAGCCGCTGCTGTCCCAGGGCGTGACGGTGGGTGAGGGCGCGGGGGGCCTGTTGGCACTGCCGCTGGTCCAGGCGGCGGCGGCGCTGGCGGCGGAGCTGCCGGAGGTCTCCGACGGTGAGGTCGTGGCCGACGCTCGGTGAACGGGCGTCACCTGCGCACCCGGCGTGGATGCGGGCCGGGGGTGGGTGACGCGGCCCGGCGCTACGGGTGCCGCTGCGCCCACCCGTGCCGCCCCAGCGGCACGACTGCCCGCAGCTGGGCGGGCGGGGGAAACCGGTGGCCGCGTACGGCGAGAAGGGGACGTGTCGGGGGTGTTCGCCCGCAGCGGTTGGCGCGTCGACACACGGCACTTCTGCGGCCGACCGATTCCGCGCCGTTCCGAGGACGGACACCCCC
Source organism: Streptomyces thinghirensis (assembly GCA_021502835.1). The sequence goes on along the minus strand of JAKFGP010000033.1, from coordinate 159,280 downwards.
CCGGCGCGGCCCGACCCACGACAAGACAGAACGCGCTACGCGCACCCCCACCCATCCCGCACAGGCCGCCGCAGGCATCACCGGCGGTCCGGGTCCGGGCGGCCGCCGATCCAGTCCTGGAAGGCGCGGCGGGGCCCGGACCACCGGCGGTCGTGGTGGTAGGCCCGCAGGCGGGCCCTGGCACAGGCGCGTGGCCGGCGGCCGTAGAAGCGGCGGGCCCAGAGCGAGTCAGGGCGAGCCAGGCGGACCGCGCCGATCAGAGCGACAAGGGGAACGATCACCCCGAAGATCGCGAGGCGAGCCTTGCCCTTGGCCAGGGCGAGGAGCGAGAAGAAGAAGTTCCCCGCGACGGTCGCGATGACGTTGGCGCGGCCCTGCAACTCGTCCTCGGACATGCCGTCGACGCCGAACGGCGTGAATCCGGCGAGCAACAGTCCGACAAGGGCCGCGGTGACCGCCACGACCTCCACGCTCTGCCGCCCCGCCTCGGTCCAGTAGACGTCGTCGAGGTGCAGGATCAGCGCGAACTCGTCCAGGACGAGGCCCGCCCCGACACCGAAGACCACCGCCGCGAGGGCGGAGCCGAACCCGTGCCGGCCCCCCGCGACCGCGCCGAAGCCTCCGACGACGGTGAGGACGATCCCCGGGACGACGTGGTGGATGTGCACCCCGCCCGCCTTGACGTTGCCGAAGGGACCCTTGCCGGCCCGGATGAGCCGGGTGATGACCCGGGTGATCACGAACGTCAGGACGAAGGCCCCCAGGGCGAGGAGCAGCGGCAGCTTGCCCGGTTCCATGATGTTGCGCTGCCACCAATCTCCCATATGCGAACTTTATCCCCAGCCCGCGCCGGTGCCCTGGTGACCGCCGGGTAGTCTGCGCCGGTGCTCAGGACCCCTCCCCGACGGCCTCCGCCTCGCCTTCGGCACCCTCACCGTGTTCCCGGTCAAGGGTGACCCGCTGGGACCGGGAGGCGGCGCGCGGCGGCATGCTGCTGCGCGCCGCTGGCCGGACCTGGCCGTGGGCCTCGTCGCCGCGGCGGCCGGGCTCCTGCTGCTGTTCCTGGGCGCGGGAAGCCTGCTCGCCGCGGTCGTCACGGCCGCCGTACCCGCGGTGCTCACGCGCGGCCTGCACCTGGACGGGCTGGCCGACACCGCGGACGGGCTCGGCAGCGGGAAGCCCGCCGAGGACGCGCTGCGGATCATGAAGCAGTCGGACATCGGGCCGTTCGGCGTACTCGCCCTCGTGTTCGTGCTGTTCGCCCAGGTGGCCGCGCTGGCCCAGGCCTACGACGGGTCGTGGGCGCGGGGCGCGCTCGCCGCCGTGGTCTCGGCGACCGCCGCCCGGCTGGCACTCACGCTCGCCGCCCGGTCCGGGGTGCCCGCCGCCCGCCCGGAGGGACTGGGCGCGGCGGTCGCCGGAGTGGTGCCGACGGGCGGCGCGCTGGCGGTCACCGCCGTCGTCACGGCGGCCGGGGCGGCGGCGGGCGCGCTCCTCGGGCCGTACGACGGCCTGCACGACGCGATCCGTACGGCGCTCGCCGCGCTGTGCGCCGTAGCCGTCGCCGAACTGCTGCTGCGGCACTGCGTCCGCCGCTTCGGCGGGGTCACCGGCGACGTCTTCGGCGGGGTCGCGGAGACGGCGGCCACCACCGCCCTCGTGGTGCTGGTCCTCGGCTGAGCCCGGGCTCAGCAGGCCTCGCGCCACACCCCCAGGTCGTACTTCTTCAGCATCGAACTCAGCCCCAGCTCACGGGACTCGGCGCAGAAGCGGTCGGTCGGCAGCTCGTACTCGACGTGGAAGACCGCCTTGTCCGCGTCGATGAACGGCTGGTTGTCGGCGCATTCGCCGTACTGGGCGCACTGTTCGTTGACCGCGAAGTCGAAGTCGTCCACCAGCTCGGGGATCTGGTCCAGGTCGTTCTTCAGGCCGACGGCCATGCCCCGGTCGTGGGCGAGCCTCGCGATCAGCCGGTTGTAGCGGAGCTGGTCGTGGGCGGTGAGCGGGAAGCCGGTCTCGTTCTTGTAGCCGTCCATGTTGTCCGGCTCGACCGCGTCGAAGCCCTTCTCGCGGCACATGTCGATGCGCTCGGCCATCAGCGGCTCCAGGACGTCCGTCTCGCGGATGTCCAGCCAGCGCTCCCCCCTCCCAGCCGTTGCCCTTGCCCAGCACCGACTCGGGGAACTTCTCCGCGTCGGGGCGGAAGTCCTCCCAGGCGCCGGTGGACAGGTAGCAGATCACCTTGCGGCCGTCGTCGTGCAGCGCGGCCACGGTGGACCCGGTGTGGTCGAACCCGTCTATGTCGTAGACCGGTACGTCGACGGACGTGTCGAGCCCGCCGCTGAGCTGCCACTGCCAGGCGAGTGCCGGGCCGGGGCTGCCAGTGGTCGCCGGCTTCCGGCTCGTCGTCGGGGGACGACGAGCAGCCCGCGAGGAGCAGGAGAAGGGCTATCGACAGGACCGGGCGTCTCACGGGGCGTGCTCCATGGTGTGGGGTGGCGCGGTGGCGTACCCCAGGAATGATCTCTCCCATCCCGGAAACCGCGGCCCGCTGGAGGAGCGGGGCCGGGCGCGAGCGTAGGCTCGTGCCGGGTGTTTGCCTGCCCAGGTAAAGACCGCATCGCAGGAGGGATCTAGGGTCGGTTGTCGGGCCCGGTCGACCCACCCGCATTCGGCCATACAAGACTTCATACGGAAGCGAGAATTCACCACCGTGACTGCTCTCATCTCTCCACCGCCGCGGCAAGCCCGGCCTGCGGGCCGACGCGATCGTGATCGGTGTCGCCAAGAACGCCAAGGGCCTGGTCGTCGCACCGGGCGCGGAGGCCGTGGACAAGGCGTACGACGGCCGGCTCGCCGGCGTCCTGGAGACCCTCGGCGCCAGCGGCGCCGAGGGCGAGGTGACGAAGCTGCCCGCTCCGTCCGGCTTCAAGGCGCCCGTCGTGGTGGCGGTGGGCCTCGGCTCCGAGCCCGAGAAGGACGCCGGTTTCGACGCCGAGGCGCTGCGCAGGGCCGCCGGCGTGGCCGCCCGCGCCCTGGCCGGCGCCAAGAAGGCCGCCTTCGCCCTCCCGCTCGCCGAGGCCGCCGACGCCGGCGTCGTCGCCGAGGGCGTGCTGCTCGGCGCGTACTCCTTCGACGCCTACAAGGAGTCGGGCCGTCGGGGACAGGACGCCGCCAAGGCCAAGAACGGCAAGGCCCCGCTGGCCGAGGCCGCGCTGCTCGGCGGCAAGCCCCGGGACAAGGCGTACAAGGCGGCGATCGAGCGTGCCGTCGCCGTCTCCGAGGAGCTGAACCGCGCCCGCGACCTGGTCAACACCCCGCCGAACGAGCTCGACCCCGAGGCGTTCGCGGCGGTCCGCGCAGGCCGCCGCGAAGGAGCACGGCATCAAGGTGCAGGTGCTGGACGAGAAGGCGCTCACCAAGGGCGGCTACGGCGGCATCCTCGGTGTCGGCGCCGGCTCGGCCGCCGGCCGCGGCTGGTGAAGCTGTCGTACACGTCGTCCAAGGCGACGAAGTCGCTCGCCTTCGTCGGCAAGGGCATCACCTACGACTCGGGCGGCATCTCGCTGAAGCCGGCCGGGCACAACGAGACGATGAAGTGCGACATGGCCGGTGCCGCCGCCGTGTTCGCCGCGGTCGTCGCCGCCGCGCGCCTCGGCCTGGAGGTCAACGTGACCGGCTGGCTGGCGCTGGCCGAGAACATGCCGTCGGGCTCCGCGACCCGCCCGGGCGACGTGCTGCGCATGTACAGCGGCAAGACGGTGGAGGTGCTCAACACCGACGCCGAGGGCCGGCTCGTGCTCGCCGACGCGCTGTGGGCGGCCTCGCAGGAGAAGCCGGACGCGATCATCGACGTGGCGACCCTCACCGGTGCGATGATGCTGGCGCTGGGCAGCCGGACGTACGGGGTCATGGCGAACGACGACGCGTTCCGCGCGGCGGTGCACGAGGCCGCGGAAGAGGTCGGCGAGCCGGCCTGGCCGATGCCGCTGCCCGAGCACCTGCGCAAGGGCATGGACTCGGCGACCGCCGACATCGCCAACATGGGTGAGCGGATGGGCGGCGGCCTGGTGGCCGGCCTGTTCCTGCGCGAGTTCGTCGGCGAGGGCATCACCTGGGCGCACCTGGACATCGCGGGTCCGGCGTTCAACGAGGGCGGACCGTTCGGGTACACGCCCAAGGGCGGGACCGGGACGGCCGTGCGGACGCTGGTGCGGGTCGCGGAGCTGACGGCTGCGGGCGATCTGGGCTAGGGCGCCTGAGAGCCAGGGGTGCGGGTGATTCGGCGGCTGCGCGTCCGTTGTGACTGGTTGCGCCCACGCGGCGGAGCCGCAGTCAAACACGGCTTTTTTCCTGCGCCCCGTGGCGGCACGTCCCACCGTCCCTCGTCGAGTGAACGTGGGACGTCTCACACCGGCCCCACGTCTCGTCCGCCCCCTACAAGTGCGAAGATGGGGCTCGGCAGGACAGGGCCCACCTCAAGGGCCGAGAACAAAGAGCGGCCGGACACCAGCCGCCGACCGGTCACTGGGAGACCGGCGTGGCGCACATGCATGGAGGACGTGACGTGGCGAATGACGCCAGCACTGTTTTCGACCTAGTGATCCTCGGCGGCGGTAGCGGTGGTTACGCCGCGGCGCTGCGCGGGGCACAGCTGAGCCTGGACGTCGCCCCTGATCGAGAAGGGCAAGGTCGGCGGTACCTGCCTGCACAACGGCTGCATCCCCACCAAGGCCCTGCTGCACGCGGGCGAGATCGCCGACCAGGCCCGCGAGAGCGAGCAGTTCGGTGTGAAGGCCACCTTCGAGGGCATCGACATGGCGGCCGTCCACAAGTACAAGGACGACGTGATCTCGGGCCTGTACAAGGGCCTGCAGGGTCTGATCGCCTCGCGCAAGGTGACCTACATCGAGGGTGAGGGACGGCTGTCCTCGCCGACCTCCGTCGATGTGAACGGTAAGCGCGTCCAGGGCCGCCACGTCCTGCTGGCGACCGGCTCCGTGCCGAAGTCGCTGCCGGGCCTGGAGATCGACGGCAACCGGATCATCTCTTCCGACCACGCCCTCACGCTGGACCGCGTGCCGAAGTCCGCGATCGTCCTGGGCGGCGGCGTCATCGGCGTCGAGTTCGCCTCCGCGTGGAAGTCCTTCGGCACCGACGTCACGATCGTCGAGGGCCTCAAGCACCTCGTGCCGGTCGAGGACGAGAACAGCTCGAAGCTGCTGGAGCGCGCCTTCCGCAAGCGGGGCATCAAGTTCAACCTGGGCACCTTCTTCGAGAAGGCCGAGTACACCCAGGACGGCGTCAAGGTCACCCTCGCCGACGGCAAGGAGTTCGAGGCCGAGGTCCTGCTCGTCGCCATCGGCCGCGGCCCGGTCTCGCAGGGCCTGGGCTACGAGGAGGCCGGGGTCGCCATGGACCGCGGCTACGTCCTGGTCGACGAGTACATGCGGACCAACGTCCCGACCGTCTCCGCCGTCGGTGACCTCGTCCCGACCCTCCAGCTCGCGCACGTCGGCTTCGCCGAGGGCATGCTGGTGGCGGAGCGGCTGGCCGGCCTGAAGACCGTCCCGGTCGACTACGACGGTGTGCCGCGGGGTGACGTACTGCCACCCGGAGGTCGCCTCCGTCGGCATCACCGGCGCGGCCAAGGCCAAGGAGATCTACGGTGCGGACGGGGTTGTCGCCCTGAAGTACAACCTGGCGGGCAACGGCAAGAGCAAGATCCCGAAGACCGCGGGCGAGATCAAGCTCGTCCAGGTCAAGGACGGTGCCGTGGTCGGCGTCCACATGGTCGGCGACCGTATGGGCGAGCAGGGTCGGCGAAGCCCAGCTGATCTACAACTGGAGGCGCTGCCGGCCGAGGTGGCCCAGCTCGTCCACGCCCACCCGACGCAGAACGAGGCGCTCGGCGAGGCCCACCTGGCGCTGGCCGGCAAGCCCCTGCACTCCCACGACTGACCTCCCTCGGTCATTGGGCGCGACGACACAGACTTCCGCAATTCGTAAGGAGCAACCGAAACCATGGCGGTTTCCGTAACCCTTCCGGCGCTCGGCGAGAGCGTCACCGAGGGCACCGTCACCCGTTGGCTGAAGGCCGAGGGTGAGCGCGTCGAGGCCGACGAGCCGTTGCTCGAGGTCTCGACCGACAAGGTCGACACCGAGATCCCGGCGCCCGCCTCCGGCGTGCTGTCCTCCATCAAGGTCGCCGAGGACGAGACCGTCGAGGTCGGCGCCGAGCTGGCGCTGATCGACGACGGTTCCGGCGCCCCGGCGGCCGAGGAGGCTCCCGGCCGCCGAGCAGGCCCCGCAGGCCGAGCAGGTCGCCGAGCCGGCCCCCGAGCCCGCCCCGGCCGCCCCCTCCACCGAGCAGGCCGCCCCGGCGCCCGCTCCCAGCGCCGACGCCGCCGCCGGCGGCGGGTTCCGCCGAGGGCACGGACGTGGTCCTGCCCGCGCTCGGCGAGTCCGTCACCGAGGGCACCGTCACCCGCTGGCTGAAGTCGGTCGGCGACCTCGGTCGAGGCCGACGAGCCGCTGCTGGAGGTGTCCACCGACAAGGTCGACACCGAGATCCCGGCGCCTGCCTCCGGCACCCTGCTGGAGATCGTGGTCGGCGAGGACGAGACCGCCGAGGTCGGCGCCAAGCTCGCCGTCATCGGCGAGGCGGGTGCCGCTCCGGCCCCCGCCCCGGCCCAGGAGGCCCCGGCCGCCCCCGCGCAGCCCGAGCCCGCCCAGGCCCCGGCTCCGCAGCAGGCCGCCCCGGCCCAGCAGGCCCCCGCCGCTCCGGCGCCGCAGGCCCCTCGGCCCCGGCTCCGCAGCAGCAGACCACCCCGGCGCCCGACCCGGCTCCGTCCGCCCCGGCGCCCGCGCCGGCCCCGGCCGCCGCTCCGGCCACCCCGGCCGCCGCCCAGCCGGTGGACGACGGCGCCTACGTCACCCCGCTGGTGCGCAAGCTCGCCGCCGAGAACGGCGTCGACCTGTCCACCGTCAAGGGCACCGGCGTCGGCGGCCGTATCCGCAAGCAGGACGTCGTCGCCGCCGCCGAGGCGGCCAAGGCCGCCGCTCCGGCTCCGGCCGCCGCTGCCGCCCCGGCCGCCGCCGCGAAGAAGGCCCCCACCCTGGAGTGCCTCCGCTGCGCGGCCAGACCGTGAAGATGCCGCGCATCCGCAAGGTCATCGGCGACAACATGGTCAAGGCGCTGCACGAGCAGGCCCAGCTGTCGTCGGTCGTCGAGGTCGACGTCACCCGCCTGATGAAGCTGCGCGCCCGTGCCAGGACGCGTTCGCGGCCCGTGAGGGCGATCAAGCTCTGCCGATGCCGTTCTTCGTCAAGGCCGTGGCCCAGGCGCTGAAGGCGCACGCGCCGATCAACGCCAAGATCAACGAGGCCGAGGGGACCATCACCTACTTCGACACCGAGAACGTCGGTATCGCGGTGGACTCGAGAAGAGCCTGATGACCCCGGTCATCAAGAACGCCGGTGACCTCAACCTGGCCGGCATCGCCAAGGCGACCGCCGACCTGGCGGGCAAGGTGCGGGCCAGCAAGATCAGCCCGGACGAGCTGGCGGGTGCGACCTTCACCATCAGCAACACCGGTTCGCGCGGCGCGCTGTTCGACACGATCATCGTGCCGCCGGGCCAGGTCGCCATCCTCGGCATCGGCGCCACGGTCAAGCGCCCCGCCGTCATCGAGACGGAGGAGGGCACGGCCATCGGCGTCCGCGACATGACGTACCTGACCCTGTCCTACGACCACCGTCTGGTGGACGGCGCCGACGCCGCCCGCTACCTGACGGCAGTCAAGGCGATCCTGGAGGCGGGCGAGTTCGAGGTCGAGCTCGGCCTGTAACCCGCTGCCAGTGGGCCTCTACGGTGCCCCCCGCCCGGGCTCTCCGGGCGGGGGCACCGTCGCTTCCGCCGGCGGCGCGCTGTGTAAGTCTCGTCTCACCTGCGTAAAGCGCCCCCGTGCGCCCTTCCCGCCCGCCGCGTCGGCCGTATTGTCTAAGCGTCAAACGCCCCAGGGGGCCGAAGGGGCCCCTCCCGAAGGAGCTCTCACGACCGCGCCCGTCGTCCACTCGCTGCGCGAACAGATCCGCGAGCACATCCTGGAAGGGATCATCAGCGGACGCTGGCAGCCGGGCGAAGCGGATCGTGGGCGCCGGATCGCCACCGAGCTGGAGGTCAGCCAGACGCCGGTGCGGGAGGCGCTGCGCGAGCTGGAGTCCCTGCGGCTGATCGAGTCGGCGCCGAACAAGGGCGTGCGGGTGCGCAATCTGACCGCCGCCGACCTCGAGGAGAGCTACCCGGTCCGGGCCGGCCTGGAGGCGATCGCCGCGGAGCTGGCGGCGGACCGGCTCGCCGAGGACTGCTCGGGCCCTCGAACCGCACGTCGCCGCGCTGTACGCGGCCGACCGGGTGTCCGACGGCACGGCCCAGGTGCGGCACACGGTCGGCTTCCACCGGGGCTGGTGCGGGCCGCGGGCAACTCGTGTGCTGCTGCACACGTGGGAGGGGCTGGGCATCGAGGTGTTCACGGCGCTGTCGATACGGTGGCTGGGGACGGTGCAGCAGTCGTACGCGGAGGAGCACGCGGAGCTGGTCGCGGCGTTCCGTCGCCGGGACCCCGGATTGCGGACCTGGTCAAGTCCCACGTCCCGGGCTGCGCCCCGCGCGCCTGGAGTTTCTTCGCCCCCGCCCCTACCCTTCCCGTCCCTGGGGGCTGGGGCTCCGCCCCAGAACCCACGATTCGCGCAGTTCCCCGCGCCCCCCCAAAGGGGCGCGGGGCTGTATCGATATGCGGCTCCGCCGCGTGGGCGCGATCAGCCACGACGCAGCCGCACCCGGCACACCCCCGAACCACCCGAGCTCTACGGCGCTCACCTGCACAAACACCCACCAGCACAGGTCACTCCCGTGCCATCGCCGAAGGCACCCCGTGCCGACTTTCTCGTAATCGAGAGGTTTTGCCCCTCAACCCTTTGATCGATCATCGATCAGGGAGCTACAGTCACGGACGGGGCTTCCACCCAAGCCCAGCGCCCTGTCCTGCCAAAGACCTAGGGCACCCCCGAACCCTTGACGATGAGGGAACCCCTTCGACTGAGGAAGGCGGCGACATGACCGACCCCAAAGCCATCCAGCCGAGCGAGCTCGACCAGCTCCCGGACCGCGACCCGGAGGAGACCGCCGAATGGCAGGCCTCCCTGGACGCCGTCACCAAGGCGGCCGGGCCGCACCGTGCCGCGTACCTGATGCGCCGCACACTGGAGCGCGCCGAGGGCGCCGGCATCGCGCTGCCGAAGCTCCTCGAGACGGACTACGTCAACTCCATCCCGACCGCCGACGAGCCCGCCGTGGACGGCGACGAGGTTGGAGCAGCGGATCACCGCCTGGAACCGCTGGAACGCGGCGGCGATGGTCACCCGCGGCAGCAAGCACGGCGTCGGCGGCCACTATCGCCACCTTCGCCTCCGCGGCCTGGCTCTACGAGACCGGCTTCAACCACTTCTTCAAGGGCAAGGAGGGTGACGGCTCCGGCGACCAGCTCTACATCCAGGGCCACGCCCCCGGCATCTACGCCCGCGCCTTCCTTGACGGCCGCCTCAACGAGGAGCAGCTGGACAACTTCCGCCGCGAGGCCGGCGGGAACGGTCTGCCGTCGTACCCGCACCCGCGGCGCCTGCCCTGGCATCGTGGGAGTTCCCCACCGTCTCGATGGGCCTCCGGGGCCGATCTCCGCGATCTACCAGGCGCGGTTCAACCGCTACCTGACCAGCCGCGGCATCAAGGACCTGACCAACTCCCCGTGTGGGGCGTTCCTCGGCGACGGCGAGATGGACGAGCCGGAGTCCACCACCGCGCTCACCCTCGCCTCCCCGCGAGGGCCTGGACAACCTGACCTTCGTCATCAACCGCAACCTGCAGCGTCTCGATGGTCCGGTCCGCGCCAACTTCAAGATCGTGCAGGAGCTGGAGGCCCAGTTCCCGCGGCGCCGGCTGGAACGTCGTGAAGTCGCTGTGGGGCACTGGCGTGGGACGAGCTGTTCCAGCTCGACACCACCGGCGCGCTCGTACGCCGCCTGCGCGAGGTACCCGACGCGCAGGTGCAGACGTACCAGACGCGCGACGCCGCCTACATCCGCGAGGACTTCTTCGGCAAGGACCCGCAGCTCGCCGAGATGGCGAAGCTGCTGTCCGACGACAAGATCCTCGAGTGTTTCCACTACTCGCGCGGCGGCCACGAGTCCCGCAAGGTCTGCGCCGCCTACCGCGCCGCGCTCGCCCACAAGGGCGCGCCGACCGTGATCCTGGCCCAGACGGTCAAGGGCCACACCTCGGCACCGGCTTCGCCTCCAAGAACGCCAACCACCAGATGAAGAAGCTCTCGGTGGACGAGTTCAAGGACATGCGCGACCTGCTCGGCCTGCCGATCAAGGACAGCGACTTCGTCGACGGCGTGGTCCCCTACGGCCACCCGGGCGCCGACTCCCCCGAGGTCCGCTACCTCCAGGAGCGCCGCGCCGCCCTCGGCGGTCCGGCCCCGGCCCGCCGCGTGCACCCGGTCGCACCCGCTGCCCGCGCCCGCCGAGAAGGCCTTCACGTCCTTCGACAAGGGCTCCGGTTCGCAGAACGTGGCCACCACCATGGCCTTCGTCCGCCTGGTCAAGGACCTGGTCCGCGACAAGGAGACGGGCAAGCGCTGGGTGCCGATCGTCCCCGACGAGGCGCGCACCTTCGGCATGGAGAGCCTCTTCCCGTCCCTGGGCATCTACTCGCCCAAGGGCCAGACGTACGAGCCGGTCGACCGCGACCAGCTGATGTACTACAAGGAGGCCAAGAACGGCCAGATCCTCAACGAGGGGATCACCGAGGCCGGCTCGATGGCCGACTTCATCTCCGCCTCGACGTCGTACGCGACGCACGGCGAGGCGATGATCCCGTTCTACATCTTCTCTCGATGTTCTGGCTGGCAGCGCACGGCCGACCAGATGTGGCAGCTCGGCGACCAGCTCGGCGCGGCTTCCTGGTCGGCGCCACGGCCGGCCGGACCACGCTGACTCGGTGAGGGCCTCCAGCACGCGGACGGCCACTCCCCCGCCATCGCGGCGACCAACCCGGCGTCGCTGACGTACGACCCCGCGTTCGCCTACGAGGTCGCGGCGATCGTCAAGGACGGTCTGCGCCGGATGTACGGCGAGGCGGCTCCCCGGCGAGGACCCGAACGTCTTCTACTACCTGGATCGTCTACAACGAGCCGATGCCGCAGCCGGCCAAGCCGTCCGCCGCCGGTGTGGACGAGGGCAACGTCGGCGGGCCTGTACCGCTTCAACACGGCGGAGTCGGCGGGCCTGGCCCCGGCCTGCTAACGCCCCGCGCATCCAGCTCCTCGAGCTCCGGCACGGCGATCCACTGGGCGCTGAAGGCGCAGAAGCTGCTCGCCGAGGAGTGGGGCGTGCCCCGCCGACGTGTGGTCCGCGACCTCCTGGACGGAGCTGCGCCGGGACGCGATGGACGCCGACGCTGGCGCTGCTGCGCGGCGAGGAGCGGACGCCGTACGTCCGCCAGGCGCTCCAGGGCGCCGAGGGCCCGGTCCTCGCGGTCTCCGACTACATGCGCCAGGTCCCGGACCAGATCGCGCAGTGGGTCGAGCAGGACTACTCGTCGCTCGGCGCCGACGGCTTCGGCCTGTCGGACACCCGTGAGGCCGCCCGCCGCCACTTCGGCGTCGACGCCGAGTCCATCGTGGTCGCGGCCCTGGCCCAGCTCGCCAAGCGCGGCGAGGTCAAGGCGACGGCCGTGAAGGAGGCGCGCGAGCGCTACGGCCTGTAAAGCGCCCCCGAGGTGAGGCCCCTCCGTGGACGACCGGGCGGCGGGGGCCTCCTGGGCTCTCCTGCATGATATGCATGCGCGCTGCCCGCCTCATCAAAGATGGTGCTGCTCCTCCAGTCCCGCCCGGCCATGACCGCCGCCGAACTGGCCGAGGAACTGGAGGTGTCGGAGCGGACCGTGACGCGGGACGCGCAGGCGCTGTCGGAGGCGGGCGTACCGGTGTACGCGGGCGAGGGCGGGCCGGGGCTACCGGCTGATCGGCGGGTACCGCACCCGGCTGACCGGCACTGGCGCGGGGCGAGGCCGAGGCGCTGTTCCTGTCCGGGGTGCCGGGGCGCTGCGCGAGATGGGCCTGAGGACGGCGGCGTCGGCGCGGCCCGCGCCTGAAGGTTTCGGCCGCCCTGCTCCCCTCCCCCGGGACGCCTCCCGCACGGCGGCGCAGCGGTCTCCACCTGGACGCGCCGAACTGGTTCCAGGAGCCCCGGACACCGGAGCTGCTGCCGGCGGTCGCGGACGCGGTCTGGGACGACCGGACCGTCACCGCGCGCTACCGGCGCGGGGAGGACGAGGTCGCCCGGGAGCTGGAGCCGTACGGGCTCGTGCTGAAGGCGGGCGTCTGGTATCTGTGCGCGAGGGTCGCGCGGGCGGCGGGCGGCGGGCCTTCCGCGTCTACCGCATCGACCGGTTCACGGCGGTGGACGCGGGCGAGGAGCGCTTCGCGCGGGACGACGACTTCGACCTGCCCACGTTCTGGGCGGAGCGGGCGGAGCAGTTCGCGCGGTCGATCCTGCGGGCGGAGGTCGTGGTGCGGCTGTCGGCGGAGGGTGTGCGCGGGCTGGCGTACGTCCTCGACGCGCGGTCCGCCCAGGAGGCGCTGGAGGACGTGGCGGCGCCGGACGCGGACGGGTGGGTGACGGTGACGCTGCCGGTGGAGTCCGAGGAGGTCGCGCACACCCAGCTGAGGGGGCTGGGGCCGGAGGTGGAGGTGCTGGCGCCCGAGGCGCTGCGGGAGCGGTTCGCCCGGGAAGCGCGGCGACTGGCCGGGTTGTACGGCTACGGGGCGATCCGGGGACGAGATGGACGGGATGTACGGCGACGCGCACCAGGCCGGCACATAACGATCCGCTCCACTCCACGTGCGTACCCACCCTCCAGGACCGATGCTGGACCCGTGATGGACGAGACGGAGTTCTGGGAGCTGATCGACGCCACCCGGCAAGGGTGCCGACGGCGATCCCCGAGGACCAGGCCGACCTGCTCGTGGAGCGGCTCCTCGGGATGGACCCGGACCTGGTGCTCGACTTCGCCCGCCATTTCGAGGCCCGCTACAACCGCGCCTGCACCTGGGGACCTGTGGGGCGCCGCGTGGGTGCTGCTCGGCGGTGCCAGCGACGACGCCTTCGACTACTTCCGGTGCTGGCTGATCGGCCAGGGCCGCGAGGTGCTACGAGGGCGCGGTGCACGAGCCCGACTCGCTCGCCGAGCTGCTGGACGACTTCGACGAGGAGCTGGACGGCGACGGCGAGGAACCTCGGCTACGCGGCCGACGAGGCCTACGAGCAGCTCACCGGCACCGTCGCCCCCGATCTCGGCATCGCGCCCGCGCCCGCGGGAGCGCTGGGCACCGCGATCGACCTGAGAACGACCAGGCCGTCGCGGAGCGGTTCCCGCGCCTGTGGGAGCGGGTTCGGGCAGGACTGACTCACCGCCTCCGGTCGGCCGGTACGACCGGCTCGGCGCGGGTGTCAGCCCGTCCGGTCCTAAGTCGCGCCGCCCGGTCCCTGATGTCCGGAAGGCGGGCGGTGAGGGCCGCGCCCGGGCAGCTGGTCTCGTAGCCGTCGTCGTGGCCCGCGACGGCGGGCAGGGTGGCGGTGGCGCCGACGGCGTACCGGGCTGAGGCCGTTGCTGGAGACCAGGCTGGCCTTCCCGCGCGGGTCGGTGTCGGTGCGGCCGAGTTTCCAGGCGGCCAGCGCGGCGATCGCGTCGGTCAGCGCGTCGGGCACGGGCACGCCCGGGCGGTGAAGGTGCCGAGGGCGGCGATGCCGGTGGTGCGGGTGGTTGAAGCCCTGGGTGTGGGCGCCGGTGACGGGCCGAAACGGGATGCCGCCCGCGCGGCCCTCGTAGATGGTGCCGCAGCGGTCGACGACGAAGCTGTGCCGATGTCGTCCCAGTCCCGGGCGCCGGTCTGGCCCGTGTAGATACCCCGGAGGATGGCCGGCATCAAATGGCGCAGTCGTAGCCGTTCTGGCGTGTGTCCGTGTGGTGGACGGAAGACGGCGAGGACCTCCGTCGTCGTGGCGGGGGCGGCTGCGCGGGCGGCGCCGCCCAGCCAGACCGACCGGGGCACGACGGGCGGCCGGGCGCGCGGCGTGCCGGCCGGCGGCGGCCGGCCGGGCGTGCGTCGCGGCGGCCTGTTCCACACCGCCTCGCGCACAGCGCCAGCGCGGCGACGGCGGCCAGACCGGGGCAGGCAGCCGAGTAGCGCTCGTGCCGCGCTCCGGCATGGCGGGCGCGGCGGCGACCCGTACGCGGGCGCGCGGCAAGGGCCGAAGCGCCCGCGGGCTCCGGCCCGCGCTGGTCCTCGGAAGACACGTACGGTCCCGTACTGGCTGTCCGGCGGATCCCCTCCATCCGCGATGTGTGCTGTGCCACCCGATGGAACCATCGTCCCGGTCCGTGACGTTTTCCGGTTGATCGCACGTATCGTGGTCACCGCACACCCGTCGGCGCGCACGGGTGGCGGTTTTCTCGGACAGCCGCGCGTCCCAGGCTGATCACCGGGCCGACCAGAACGTACTCAGGGTCCCGGGGTCCGCAGAGGGTCCGACGGAAAGGCGGCTCGCGCGGACCTGCTCGGGACATCCCGCTGGCGCTCGGTGGTGCTGGCCTCCACGCCGGCGCAAGCCGGCTACCGGCGCGGCCTGGCGGCCGGCTGTGCCCCGCTGGCCGGTTTCGTGGGTGGTGGCGGCGCTCGGCGCGTGGATCCTGCCGTGGGTGATGGATCTGGCGGCGCTGGGTCTCGACGGCGCGCGACGGTGACCGCCGTGATCACGGTGCCGCTGCCGGCGGTGGTGCGCCACGAACTGGCGGGGCGGCTCTGCGCCACGGCTGCGCCGGAGCCGGGACGCGGGGCCGCCCAGGTGGCCGACGGGGTCGGCGGGGCGGCGGCCAACGCGGCGGCCGCGCTGGTCGTGGCGTGGGTGGCGGCGAGCGTCCTGGCGGCGTCCTCATCCTCGCTGCTCACCTCGGCGATCCGGACCCGGACGCTGCCGGGCGCGGTGCAGCGGGCGATGCCGGACACCACGCCGGCGTGGTTCTCCGGGGCGATGTCCGCGCTTGACGAGGCGGGTTTCCCGCAGGTCTTCAACTCCTTCGAGAACGAGTCGACCGCCGAGGCCGGCCGAGCCCTCCGGGCGACAGCACGTTTAATATGGCGCGGCCACCAACGCGGCTAAGCTTCAGCACGGTGAAGGCCTCGAGGGCGTCGCCGGGACCCAGGGCCGGGAGGGCAGCGGTTTCCGTCTACGCGCCGGAGCACGGATGACCAACGCCCACGTGGTGGCCGTGGCATCGACGACCCGAGCGTGCGGGTCGGCGGGGTGGGTCCGTCGTACGAGGCCCGGGGTGGTGCTGTTCGACCCGGGCAAGGACGTGGCCGTGCTGTACGTCCCGGACCTGTCCGCGCCCGTCCTGCGGTTCGACGACGACGCGGGCGCGGCGACCCCGCGGTGGTCGCGGGCTACCCGCAGGACGGCGACCTTGACCTGCGGGCGGCGACGGTGGCGAACCGGATACGGGCGACCGGGCAGAACATCTACAGCGACGCGAACGTCACCCGGGAGATCTACTCGATCCGGCTCCACGGTCCGCCCCGGCAACTCGGGCGGACCGCTGCTGACCACCGACGGCCGGGTGTACGGCGTGGTCTTCGCCCGCTCCACCTCCGACGCCCGGACCGGCTGACGTGCTGACCGCGGACGAGGTGGCCGACGAGGCGCGGCGTGCGGCGGAGGCGACGGAGGCGGTGGACACGGGCGAGCCGGTCTACGTCGTGAGCGTCAGGGGCCGGTCAGCGACCGCCCCATCAGCACGTCGTCGACGTACTCGCCGTCGAGGTGGAACTCCTCCGGCTGCACGCCCTCCACGACGAAGCCCTCGGACTCGTGCTGCTTGCGGGCCGCGGTGTTGTGGCCGAGGACCCGCAGGGTGATGCGCCGGGCGCCCAGGCGGCGGGCCTCCTCCACGGCGGCCCGGACGAGCGCGCGGCCGGCGCCGTTGCGCCCAGGCCGCGTCGGAGACGGCGAGGGCCGCGGATCTGGCGCACGTGGGAGTTGGAGGCCAGGGGCGTGGGGAAGCCGAGACGGACGTAGCCGACGACGGTGCCGTCGAGTTCGGCGACCAGGTGGTCGGCGGGGCCCGAGCGCTCGCTGAAGAAGGCCTGGTCCGGTTCCGGCGGAGGCGAGACGGCGTGCTGGTAGGACCAGGTTGCGAGGTCGAGCAGGCGCAGCGGCTGCTCGTCGTCGGACCTGGCCCGGCGTATGTGCGGAGCTGGCATGACGGTCACTGTACGACGCCGGACCGGAGAGCGGTCCGGGTTTTTCCGGTCACGCGGCAGGATGGGCGCATGGACGATGGACGCAAGGACAGGGGACGTTCCCGCGTCGCGGTGGCCGGTGCGTCCGGCCTCATCGGCGGCGCACTGGTGCGGTCCCTGACCGCGGACGGGACCGACGTGGTGCGCCTGGTGCGCCACGTGCCCCGGAACGCGGACGAGGTCGGTGGGACCCCGAGGGCGGACACGTGGACGCGGCCGGGCTCGGCAGGTGCGACGCTCTGGTCAATCTGGCCGGGCCGGGGTGGGCGACCGCCGCTGGACCGACGCGTACAAGACGCGCATCCGCAGCAGCCGGGTGCACGGCACGACGGCGCTCGCGGAGGCCGTCGCCTCGCTGGAGCGGCCTCCGCGGGTCTTCGTGAACGGCAGCGCGATGGGCTTCTACGGGGAGACCGGCGACCGTGCCGTCGACGAGAGCGCGCCACGCGGGCGAGGGTTTCCTGCCGTCCCTGTGCGTGGAGTGGGAGGGCGCGGCGGCTCCCGCCCGGGAAGCGGGCGTACGGACGGTGTTCGTGCGGACCGGGCTGGTCGTCGCCCGCGGGGGCGGGGCCTGGGGGCGGCTCTTCCCGCTCTTCCGGGCGGGGCTCGGCGGGCGGCTGGGCGACGGGTCCCAGTACTGGTCGTTCGTGGCACTGCACGACGAAGTGGCGGCGATTCGGCACCTGCTGGACCGCGACGACCTGTCCGGCCCCTTCAACCTGACCGCCCCGCACCCGCTGACGAACCGTGAGATCACCGCGGCCATGGGGCGGGTACTGCGCCGCCCGGCCCCCTTCGCGGTGCCCGCCCCGGTCCTGCGCGCGGCGCTCGGCGAAATGGCCGGCGACGTCCTGGGCAGCGCCCGGGTCCTCCCGGCCCGCCTGCTGGACTCGGGTTTCGCTTGGCGTTCCGGAGATCGACGGGGCGATCCGGGCGGCGCTGTGAGGTGAGGCCGGTCCCCGCCGCTTCCCGACCGTATGCCGATCACATGACGACCGCATGAGGCCTGCCGCGCCCGTATGCGACCGTCGTGCGACCGTGCTCTGTCTCCGCGCGACTCCCCTTGACCGTTTCCGGCCCTAACCTCGACCTCGAACTCGGGTATCCCTCAAGCCGGTTGGGGGCATGACGTCTCCAGCGGCCGCGCAACCTCGAGGAGGGGCACGTGCTTGAGCCCGCGTACCAGGCGGACGTCGTCGTCGTGGGGGCCGGGATCGCCGGACTCGCGCGGCGCATCGGCTGACCAGCGCAGGAGTGACGACCACGGTCCTGGAGGCCGCCCATGGCGTGGGCGGCCGGATGGCCACCGAGAAGGTCGACGGCTTCCGGCTCGACAGAATCGGACAACTGCTGTCCACGGCGTATCCCGAACTGCGCCGCACCCCCGGGCTCGACGGCCTCGCGCTGCTGCCCTTCGCCCCCGGCGTCCTGCTGCACAGCGAGGGCCGTCACCACCGCGCGGGCGCCCCGGCGGGCGCACGGGGCGCAAGGGGCGCACTCCATGCGGTGCGCGCCCTCGCGAGCGCCCCTCGGTCCGTGCCCGCGCCCCGGCGCCCGGCCAACGCGCCCCCGAGCGTCCGGGAGTCCCGCGACCGCGCCCCGCCCCCGGGGCGGGCGCCCCGCTCGGCACCGCCGTCGACCAGGCCCGGCTCGGCGCCGCGCTGACCCGCCTGGCGAACACCCCGGTCGAACGGTTGCTGGCCCGCCCGGAGCTGCCCGCCGCCCAGGCGCTCGCGGTGCGCGGGCTGCCGGCCCGCACGATCGACGGCTTCCTGCGCCCGCTGCTCGCCGCCCTGCTGTGTGACCCGGACCTCACGACCTCCAGCCGGTGCGCCGACCTCGCGCTGCGCGCCTTCGCCGGCGGGCGGCTCTGGGCTGCCCGAGGGCGGCGCCGAGGCGCTGCCGGAGCTGCTGGCGCGGGCGCTGCCGCCCGGCACCGTGCACACCGGCGTCCGGGTCACGTCGGTCGCCACCAACGCCGTGGCCACCGCGGAGCACGGCGTCATCCGCTGCCGGGCCGTGCTGGTGGCGACCGACGCCCGCACGCGGCCGAGCTGCTGCCGGGGCTGCGCGTCCCGGACTTCCATCCGGTGACGGTCGTGCACCACACGACCGACGAACCGCCGACGACCGGCGCCTCCCTGCTGCTGGACGCGGACCGCGGCGGCCCGGTCGCCCACACGGCCGTGGTCAGCCACGTGGACCCGTCCCGCGCGCCGGCCGGACGCGCCCTCGTCTCCTCGACGGTGCTCGGCCTCCCCCGTCCGACGTCGACACGGCCGTACGCATGCACCTGTCCCGCCTCTACGGCACCCCGACCACGCGCTAGGAGACCCTCGCCGTCGCACCACGTCCGAGGCGGTGCCCGCGATGCGCGCACCGCACGACCTGCGCCGGCCGGTGCGGCTGCTGGCCGGCCTGTACGTGTGCGGCGACCACCGTGACACCAGCACCGTCCAGGGCGCGCTGCACTCGGGCCACCGGGCGTCCGCGGCGATCCTGACGGACCTGGGGGCAGGCCGGCCGATGCACAGCGCCGACCCCCCGCCGACGGCCCGAGCCGCCTAGCCGACGCGCGCCCCGGCTACCCCAGTGCCGCCACCTTGTCCCGGTACCCCCGTACCGGCGCGGCGTACGGTACGGCTCCAGGCGCCGTTCGAAGTCGCGCTACGTACTCCGTCGCGCGCACCGACCGCATCTCGGCCGCCTGCCCGGCCGCCTCGGCGGCCAGCTGGCAGGCCTGGTCGAGTTCGCCGAGGCCGAGGCGGGCGGTGGCGAGGACGATCCGGCAGAACAGCCGGCTACGGGCGTAGACGGGGGCGCGCAGTTGCAGCGAGCGTTCCGCGTGCTGGGCGGCGGCGCGGAACTGCTGCAGATCGCGGTGGCAGTGCCCGAACTCGTCGGCGAGCTGCGCCTCGTCGAAGAAACGCGCCCAGTGCGGCACCTCGTCGCCGGGCCGGGCGGTCTCCAGCGCGCGCTCGGCCCTGACCAGCGAGGCGGTGCAGGCCCGCACCTCGCCGAGCAGGCCGTGCGCCCGCGCCTCGGCGGCGTGCAGGAGCGTCTGCACGACCGGCGGCGCGGAGGTCCCCACCCCCTGCTGCGCCACCCGCGCGAGCTGCACGGCCTCCCGCCCGTGGCCCAGGTAGACGGCCTGGCGGCTCATGGTGACCAGCACGTACGAGCCGTACGCCCGGTCGCCGGCCGCCTGCGACAGCCGCAGCGCCTGCACGAAGTAGCGCTGGGCGAGACCGTGCGCGGCGATGTCGTACGAGGTCCAGCCCGCGAGCCGGGTCAGGTCGGCGGCGGCGGCGAACAGCCGGCGGCCGGTCTGCTCGCCGTAGGTGCCGCGCAGCATCGGTTCCAGTTCGTGCTCCAGGTAGCGCACCAGGGCCTGGCGGGCGTGTCCGCCGCCGTACCGGTCGTCCAGGCTGCGGAACAGCTCGCCGACCGAGCGCAGCGCGGCGAGGTCGCCGCCGGTGACCTTCTGGCCGGGCCCGCGCTCGGCCGGGGCCCGCCGGCGGGCCGGGTCGAGCGGGACGGGGATCCTGGGGGTCGCCGGGCGGCCCTGCGCGGGGATGCGCACGGGCACCTCGACGCGGGCCACCTTCTCGTCGGCGCGGCCGATCAGCCAGTCCCGGCTGGGCACGACGAGGCCCGCCGGGGTGAAGGCGATCTTGCGCAGTTCGGCGTGGCTGCCGGAGTCCTTGCGCCACAGTCCGCCGACGATGTCGACGGCCTCGTCCGGGGAGGCGGCGAACTCCAGCCCCGCGTAGACGGGGGCGCAGGCGTCCAGGCCGAGGTCCTGGGCGGTCAGGCGGCGGCCCAGACGCCGGGTGAAGACCTCGGCGATCAGGGCCGGGGTGGTGCCGCGGGGCTGCTGGCCGCGCAGCCACCGGGTGACGGACGTCTTGTCGTATCTCAGGTCCAGGCCGTGTTCGAGTCCGAGCTGGTCGACGCGACGCGCGAGACCCGCGTTGGAGAACCCCCGCTTCGGCGATGAGCGCGGCGAGCTGGCGGTTGGGGTGCGCTGCGCGGGTCGTTCCGTCATGGTGCGGTGCGGTCTCCTGCCTTCCGGGCCGTTCGATGTGCCCGGAGCGCCTGTGAGCAGCCCTTATGGCCTCGTGAACGGCGCGAATGTAGCGGAGAGTGAGCACCCGATCGCACACTTCGACCGGCATTCATCCGATCGTGTGAGGATTGCCCGCCCGGCTGACGACGGTCGGGCGGTCGTACAGTGGCGTGGGCACGGTTCGTGCCTTACCGACCTTCCAGGAGGCACTTGCCGTGAGTGAGCTGCGGTTCGTCCGAATGGGGTTCGGTGCCGAACGCGTCGAGTACCAGGAGGCGTGGGACGAGCAGCGCCGGGTGCACGCCGCGCGGTTCGCCGACGAGGTCCCCGACACGGTGCTGCTCCTCGAACACCCCGCCGGTCTACACCGCCGGCCGGCGCACCGAGGACAGCGAACGTCCGCTGGACGGCACACCGGTCGTCGACGTGGACGCGGCGGCAAGATCACCTGGCACGGACCGGGCCAGCTGGTGGGCTACCCGATCCAGAAGCTCCCGCGCCCGGTGGACGTGGTGGCGCAGTGCGGCGGCTGGAGGAGGCCCTGATCCGCACCTGCGCGGAGTTCGGCCTGGAGACCACCCGGGTCGAGGGCCGCAGCGGGGTGTGGGTGCTGGGCGACCCGCTCGATCGGCGCCCGGCGCTCGGCGGGCTGTCCCTGGACTTCGACCCCCGGCTGACCGACGAGGAGTTCGACCCGCGGATGAACGGGCCGAGTACGCCCCGTCCAACGCCGGCCAGCGCCGCGAGGACCGCAAGATCGCCGCGATCGGCATCCGGGTCGCCAAGGGCGTCACCATGCACGGCTTCGCCCTGAACGTGAACCCCGACAACAAGTGGTTCGACAGGATCATCCCCTGCGGCATCCGCGACGCGGGCGTCGCCTCCCTGGCGAACGAGTTGGGCAGGGACATCACCATCGAGGAAGTGCTGCCGGTGGCCGAGCGCCACCTGCGCGACATTCTGGAGAACGCGGACCTCAAACCGCGGGTGATCGAGAAGACGCCGGTGGCGTGATGCCCGCCCGTCCGGCTCTTCGCGGCGGAGGGCATATTTCCAGCCCGTCCGGCGTTTGAGGACGAGGCCCGTTCAGGGCCGAAGCGGGGAGCCTGGGGGCGGCAGCCCCAGCAGGGCAGCACCAACGCCGACCAACAAATCAACGGGCGTACCCTGGGGCACGCCGAAGAATCAAACGCTAGGGAGCCGGTCGTGTCCGCAGTCGCACCCGACGGACGCAAGATGCTGCGCCTGGAGGTCCGCAACAGCCAGACCCCCATCGAGCGCAAGCCCGAGTGGATCAAGACCCGGGCGAAAATGGGCCCCGAGTACACCAAGATGCAGAACCTCGTGAAGAGCGAGGGCCTGCACACCGTCTGCCAGGAAGCCGGCTGCCCCAACATCTACGAGGTGCTGGGAGGACCGCGAGGGCGACCTTCCTCATCGGCGGCGACCAGTGCACCCGGCGCTGCGACTTCTGCCAGATCGACACCGGCAAGCCCGAGGCGCTCGACCGCGACGAGCCGCGCCGGGTCGGCGAGTCCGTGGTCACCATGGACCTGAACTACGCGACCATCACCGGCGTCGCCCGTGACGACCTGCCGGACGGCGGTGCCTGGCTGTACGCCGAGACGGTGCGCCAGATCCACCAGCAGACGGCGGAGCGCGCGGACGGCCGCACCAAGGTCGAGCTGCTGGCCCCCGACTTCAGCGCGGTGCCGGAGCTCCCTCCAGGAGGTCTTCGCCTCCCGCCCCGAGGTCTTCGCGCACAACGTCGAGACGGTCCCCCGCATCTTCAAGCGCATCCGCCCCGGCTTCCGCTACGAGCGCTCCCTGAAGGTCATCACCGAGGCCCGCGACTACGGTCTGGTCACCAAGTCCAACCTGATCCTCGGCATGGGCGAGACCCGCGAGGAGATCAGCGAGGCGCTGAAGCAGCTGCGAGGCCGGCTGCGAGCTGATCACCATCACGCAGTACCTGCGTCCGTCGGTGCGCCACCACCCCGTGGAGCGCTGGGTCAAGCCGCAGGAGTTCGTGGAGCTGCAGCAGGAGGCCGAGCAGATCGGCTTCTCCGGTGTGATGTCGGGTCCGCTGGTGCGGTCCTCGTACCGGGCCGGACGGCTCTACGGAATGGCCATGGAGCAGCGCCGGTCCGCCACCGTGTGAATTCACGCACAAGCCACTACTCGCCAGTAATGGCCGATACGTCGCGGTCCCGACCGTCCTCGCAGATGAGGACACCGGTCGGGGCCGCGACGCCGTTCCGGCCCCCGGCATCGCGGCTTCATGTCCGTTTGACCGGGGGGTCACGCCCTGGTAACACCAATCAGTGACCCTGAAATCACAGCACGTACACCCGTCTCCGTGCCCGGAGCCGTACCGAGGGGGACCTTCACGATGCAGGCCGCGCCCGTTCGCGCCACCGCCGTTCGCGCCACCGCCATCCCGTCGTTCACCACCGCCCTGCGGGCCGTCGAGTCGCTGCTGATGAGCAGTGGTCAGCGCACCGCCCGGCGCAACGCCTGGACCTCCGTCCTGGAGGACCGCCGCCGCGCCAAGGACCGGATCGAGACGGAGCGCGTGCTGCGGCAGTCCGTCGCCGGCCGCCCCTGATCCCGATCCCGCCGCCGTCCCGTCTTCCCGTGCCGGGCACTGCCGTCGTCGGCGCTTTCGGGGGCACGTAGACTTCGTGCCATGGCGAGGAAGGAACCTGCAGCGGACGCTGCGAATCCCGGGCGACTGGAAGCAGATCGCTCTGACCTACAAGATGACCCGCAAGGCCGACAAGAAGATCGGTCTTGTACTCGCGGGTGTCGGCATCGTCGTTTTCGGTGTCCTCCTCGCGATCGGTTTCTTGATCGGTCACCCCATCTACGCAGGCATCCTGGGCGTGCTGCTCGCCTTCCTCGCGACGGCGATCGTCTTCGGACGCCGGGCCGAGCGGGCGGCCTTCGGCCAGATGGAGGGACAGCCCGGCGCCGCGGCGGCCGTGCTGGACAACATCGGCCGGGGCTGGACGACCACCCCGCGGTGGCGATGAACCGGAACCAGGACGTGGTGCACCGCGCGGTCGGCAAGGCCGGCATCGTGCTGGTCGCGGAGGGCAACCCGAACCGGGTGAAGTCCCCTGCTCGCCGCCGAGAAGCGGAAGATGAACCGCATCGTCGCCGACGTGCCCGTGCACGACCTGGTCGTGGGCACGGGCGAGGGCCAGGTCGAGCTGAAGAAGCTCCGCACGACCATGCTCAAGCTCCCCCGCGTCCTGAGCGGCCCGCAGGTCACCGTGACCAACGACCGGCTGCGCGCCCTGGGCGACCTGATGAGCAACATGCCGCTGCCCAAGGGCCCGATGCCGAAGGGCATGCGCATGCCCCGGGGCGGCAACCCCAGGCAGCGCTGACCCCGTAGGACTTCGAGACGCCGGTACGGCGATGGGGGCGCCCGACTCAGCCGATGTGCGGCTACCGCCGCGTGGCTCCGGGCGCCCCCATCGCCGGCTACCGTACTGGTCGCGTCAGACCGTACGCGGCGCGTCGAGATCCGTACTTCCACGGTGCGCGCCAGCCGGTCGTGCAGGCCCCGGCCGTCGCGGTCCCAGATCAGCGCCGGGAGGGCCACGCACAGCAGGGCCGAGCGCAGCAGGCCGCGCAGGGGCTCGGGCGGCCCGTGCCCAGGTCCAGCACGCGCAGGCCGAAGAGGCGCTTGCCCGGGGTGAAGCCGACCGTGCCGACGGTCAGCACGCTCAGTACGAAGAAGATCAGCAGGGCCCAGTTGCCGGTCGCCTGGTCGTAGCCGTCCGTGATCAGGCCGTATGCGATCAGGAGGCACAGGGCCCAGTCGACGGCCAGGGCGCCGATCCGCCTGCCCGGACGGGCGATCGAGCCGGGTCCCTCCTCGGGGAGACCGAGCTGCTCACCCCGGTACCCGAGATCGGCGCCGGCCTCTTCGATGGCCGCGCGCGGCCCGGAAAGCCACGATCCGATTGCTTGCCTGTTGTCCACCCGTCCACGGTACTGCGCCCGTATATGACCGCCGGACGGAGGGTGGGCGCGGAGGCCGCGGAGCGGCGTACGGCGGGGTGTGGCGGGCCCGGATGAGGCCTACGCTGGAACGGAGCCGGTTAACTTCTGCGAAACAAATGGGTCACGCCCGAGAAATCACCCGTCCCTAGGGTCGAGGAAGCGTGTGCCACCCGCACTGGCCGCACGAACGATCTACCACCCCGGCGGGACGGTCGGGAGTAGGAGGAGCTGGATGTTCCAGAACGCCGACGAGGCCAAGAAGTACATCGCCGACGAGGACGTCAAGTTCGTCGACGTCCGGTTCTGCGACCTGCCGGGCGTCATGCAGCACTTCACGTTGCCCGCCGCCGCGTTCGACCCCGATGACGAGCAGGCCTTCGACGGATCCTCGATCCGCGGCTTCCAGGCCATCCACGAGTCGGACATGTCCCTGCGCCCCGACCTGTCCACCGCGCGCGTCGACCCGTTCCGCCGGGACAAGACCCTCAACATCAACTTCTTCATCCACGACCCGATCACGGGCGAGCAGTACTCCCGCGACCCGCGGAACGTGGCGAAGAAGGCCGAGGCGTACCTGGCCTCCACGGGCATCGCCGACACGGCGTTCTTCGGCCCGGAGGCGGAGTTCTACGTCTTCGACTCGGTGCGCTTCGCCACCAGGGAGAACGGAGTCCTTCTACCACATCGACTCCGAGGCCGGCGCCTGGAACACCGGTGCGCTGGAGGACAACCCGCGTTACAAGGTCCGCTACAAGGGCGGATACTTCGGTCCCGCCGGTCGACCACTTCGCCGACCTGCGCGCCGAGATCTCCCCTGGAGCTGGAGCGGTCCGCGCCTCCAGGTCGAGCGCCAGCACCACGAGGTGGGCACCGCCGGCCAGGCGGGCGATCAACTACAAGTTCAACACGCTGCTCGCCGCGGCCGACGACCTCCAGCTCTTCAAGTACATCGTGAAGAACGTGGCGTGGAAGAACGGCAAGACGGCGACCTTCATGCCGAAGCCGATTTTCGGCGACAACGGCTCGGGCATGCACGTCCACCAGTCGCTGTGGACGGGTGGCGAGCCGCTCTTCTACGACGAGCAGGGCTACGCCGGCCTGTCCGACACCGCCCGCTACTACATCGGCGGCATCCTCAAGCACGCCCCGTCGCTGCTGGCCTTCACCAACCCGACGGTGAACTCCTACCACCGCCTGGTGCCGGGCTTCGAGGCGCCGGTGAACCTGGTGTACTCGCAGCGCAACCGCTCGGCCGCGATGCGTATCCCGATCACGGGCTCGAACCCGAAGGCCAAGCGCGTCGAGTTCCGCGCCCCGGACGCCTCCGGCAACCCGTACCTGGCCTTCTCGGCCCTGCTCCTCGCGGGCCTGGACGGCATCAAGAACAAGATCGAGCCGGCCGAGCCGATCGACAAGGACCCTCTACGAGCTGGCTCCCGAGGAGCACGCGAACGTGGCGCAGGTCCCGACCTCCCCCGGCGCGGTCCTGGACCGCCTGGAGGCCGACCACGAGTTCCTCCTCCAGGGCGACGTCTTCACGCCGGACCTGATCGAGACGTGGATCGACTTCAAGCGCGCGAACGAGATCGCGCCGCTGCAGCTGCGTCCCGCACCCGCACGAGTTCGAGATGTACTTCGACGTGTGATCGACGCCCGGGTCGGCTCAGGCCGGCCCGGGTAGTCCGGCGCCCCCCGTCTCCTGCTCGTCAGCAGGGGCGGGGGCGCCGTCGTTGTCCGGCGGCTCGCCGGCCCGCAGGCCCGCAGGCCCGTAGGCTCGTTGGCTCGTTGACTCGTTGGCTCGTTGGCCGAAAAGCTTCAGAGGGAGGAACGGGCCCAGGATCATGTTTACTGACACGGTTGTTCGAGTCAGGGGACGGGGAGAGGGACCGGACATCGTCCGAGAGGGACGACGAAGAGCGCGAGTTCGACATCAAGTGGGCGGACGGTGCCGAGCACAAGGAACCCTCCGCACGCGCCAGGATGCTCGCCGCGCGCTGGAAGGGAGAACCCGCCCGGACCGGTGCCCTTCCGCGCCGACCCCGAGCACGTGGGGCGCTCCGGACGCCGGTCGTCGTGGGTGTCCACCGCCGTGGTGCTGGGTTGCGTGGCCGCGCTGATCGTCCTGATCGGGTACGCCAACTTCCGGGCTTCCTACTAGGTCGCCCACCGGGCCGTCCGGCCCGGGACTGTCAGTGGCGTCGGGGCAGGACGGCCTCCGGAGGAGGTCGTGAAGGCGGAGTTGTCGGCGTGGCGCCCGTTTCTCGGCGCCGGTCGGCACTGTCAGCCCGTCCGGCGCTCGAGGACGAGGCCGTTCAGGCCGAAGCGGAGGCCTGGGGGCGGCAGCCCCCGGGGGCGGCGACCAGGCGCAGGGCACCGCGAAACGAACGGCACCCTGCGCCCCGCTCACCGCGAGTACCGCATCAACGCCCGCACCATGTGGCACGTCGTGTCCGACGG
Source organism: Streptomyces thinghirensis (assembly GCA_021502835.1). The sequence continues at coordinate 132,313 of JAKFGP010000033.1, read as the reverse complement.
CGGGTGGACGCCGATCGTCTCGGCAGCGCTCCGTATCCTCTCGTTGCGCGCCTGGTTCGGCAGGTAGAACGCCGGAGTCGAGCAGGGCGATGGCGAGCCGCATCGCCTTGAGCCGGCGGTTGTGCGAGACGTACCACTCGCGGGGACGACCCGCCGGCAGCGGACGCTTCTCCACGGGTTCGTAGGGCAGGTCGAGCAGGACGGGCCGCTTGGCGGTGGACTGGGTGGGCAACGGCTTCGGCTTCAGTGCGGCAGCGGGCACGGGCATCCTCCTGTCGCGTCAGGGCGCCGTCCGGACCTCCCGGCGACACCCTCGAACACTGCTTCTATTTTACCGCCCACCACTGACAAAAGCCCTGGCCACAAGGGCTTTCGGGGTCACTGTGGCACACGGGGTGAACGGGTTTTCGCGCCCTCGGGCTACGGTGTCGGCATGGAGATCTGGATCAACCCGGCCTGTTCGGAGTGCCGCAGCGCGGTCAGCCTGCTCGACGCCGAGGGTGCCGACTACACCGTCCGCCGCTACCTGGAGGACGTACCGAGCGAGGACGAGATCCGCGAGGTGCTCACCCGCCTCGGCCTGGAGCCGTGGGACATCACCCGCACCCGGGAGGCGCGGCCAAGGAACTGGGCCTGAAGGACTGGCCCCGTGACGAGGCGTCACGCGATCGCTGGGTCACCGCGCTCGCCGAGCACCCGAAGCTGATCCAGCGCCCGATCATCACGGCGGACGACGGAACGGCCGTCGTGGGCCGCACCGATGAGGCGGTTCGGGACGCTCTGTCCCGTTAGGCAGCACCTTGTCGGGCGCCGGGACTCAGGGCCGTCCGCGCTGTTACCCCTGCGCCGCCATGACCCACGATGATCAAGGACCGCAGCACGGACCGTACGGGCAGCACGGACAATACGGGCAGTACGGGCCGCACCCGCAGCACCCACAGCACACGCAGCCCGCTCAATACGGGCCGTACGGTCCCGCGTCGGCTGCGGCCTCCTGGACGGCCGAGCAGCACCGAATACGCAAGACGCCGCCGCACCCGGTTCGCGGTTCTCGCGGCGACCGGCGGCGTCCTCGTCGTGGCCACCGCCGCCGGCACCCTGATGTACACCGGCGGCAGCGACGACGACCGGGCCGCGCCACCCGCCACGGCGACCGCGACGGCCGCCGCCGACCCCTCCGTCACCGCCGCCCCGCCCTCCGGCGCGCCCTCCGCCCCTGCCCTCGTTGCTCGCCCGCCCGGTGGTGCGCCCGGAGCAGGCCTTCCCGGAGACGAACGTGCGGCTGTCCGACGGCTCCCGCTACAAGCGCGTCGACCTGGTCACCACCACCGAGTGCGCGCAGGGCATGTCGCCGGAGCTCGCCGCCCTGGTCGACCAGGGCGAGGGCTGCCCGCGGCTCCACCGCGCCCTGTTCACGGACGCCGAGCGGCGCTCGCAGGTGAGCGTGACCGTGGCGAGCTTCGTGCGCGCGGAGGACACCGGGACGGTGTTCGCGATGGCCTCCATGGACCCGGTGACGTACCAGACGGTCTCGCTCGACCCGCCGCCCGAGGCGGGGCTGCCGACGGTGCCGCCGGGGTCGGCCGGCGTCTTCAGGCGGCTGGTGACCGTACGGTCGGTGGTGTTCGCGAACGGCCAGGTGGGGCGACGGGTCGGAGACCGGGAGGAGCCGCGCTCACCCGGCAGACGGAGGGCCTGCTCCGGTACGTGAACGACCACGTGGTGGCGTACGAACAGGGCGGCGTGTGACACAGGTTACCCGTGCGCATCGGCGCGACCGCTGAGCAACTCCGTTCGGTATCTCGTACATAGCGGCGTGTACGCTCCCCTACCTCTTCAGGAGGCGCGCATGTCGCGCAGGAGAACTCTCGGCACGAAGCAGAAGATCGCGCTGCTGGTCAGCGCGGCGGCGGTGGCCGGCGGTGGGGCGTTCGTGGCGGCGAACGCCTCGAACGCCGCGCAGGACCACCCAGAACGCGCAGACGAAGGCGGCCCAGGACTCCTCCGTCTGCCAGGGCCTGGCCACCGCGCTCGGCAACAACCAGCGGTTCATCGACGGCCAGCGGGCCGATCCCGACGCCCAGTCGGAGGCCCGGATCGCCAACCGCGAGGCGGTCATCGCGGAGATAGGCGCAAACAGGCGGCGTCCGGGTGCGCGGTCGGGGAGTCGGCTCCAGGACTCCCAGGCCCCGCAGCCGCCGCAGGACGGCCAGGAAGCAGGTCAGGACGCCGGGCAGGAGGAAGCGGGCCAGGAGGCGGGGCAGGACGCCGGCCAGCAGGCCGGGGACCAGGCCGGAGGTGCCGCACAGGCCGGTGAGCAGGTCCTGCGACGGCTCCACCGTCACCCTCTCCGGCGGAGGGCGGCGCCCTGCCGCGTCCAGCAACGAGTTCCCGGTGGGCACCAAGCTCAACGTGACCAACCTCGACAACGACAAGTCCACGACGGTGGAGGTTGATTCCGTCTCGGGAAGCTGCGTCCTGCTCAACAACGCGGCGTTCGAACGGGTCCGGGAGCAGGCAAGTTCCTGATCCGGCGGGCGCTGATCGAGAAGGTGGGCTGAGGCTCAGCCACCTGACGGAGCGAGGAAACCGCCGAGGCGGCGGCCCAGTCCGGGCGGGGCACACTGCGGCAGCGCGTGGTGGACACGTCCGGCAGGACGGCCACCTCCACGCGCGGCAGCAGCGCCCGCGCCCGGGCCGCCGCCTCGGACGGGTCGTGGGTCCTGCTGTTCCCGGCCAGGAGCAGCAGGACCGGCAGGTCCAGTCCGCGCAGCGCGTCCGGCGCCGGACGTGGTCCGGTCACCGGCCTGCTGCCGGGGAAGCCGACGGCGGCCTCCTGGAGGGCCGCCCAGTCGGGGTCGAGGGGGGTCGCCCCGGCCTCCCACTCAAGGAAGGCGCGGACCTCGGCGGGGGGTGGGCCGCAGCAGCATCGGCAGCGCGCAGCAGGTAGGCCGCCTTGAACCCGGCGAAGCACTGGGTCGGGTCCAGGAGGAACAGGCGGCGTACCCGCTCGGGTGCGTGCAGGGCGTGGTGCAGGGCGATCCGGGCGCCGTAGGGAGTGCCCCGCCGAGGTCCGTCTCCTCGATGCCGAGGCCGTCGAGGAGCGCGTCCAGCCAGCCGGCGAGGTCGGCGACCGTACGGGGTGGCGGTCGCCGGCCGGCGTGCTGCGCCCGGGGGCGCCGATCAGGTCGACCGCGTGGAGGCGATGGGTCCGGGACAGTTCACCGGCCTGGGCGTACCAGGAAGGCCGAGGTCGCCGCACCGCCACCGGGGAGGAGGACGAGCGGCGGGCCGTCGGCCGGGCCGGTCACGTGGACGTGCGTCACGCCGAAGGGCGTGGGGACGGTCACCGACTCGGGCCGCGTCGGCCACCTGGCCATGATGACCTTGTCGTACGCGGCGTGGAAACGGCCGGCGTCGTACGTGTCGCGAGCGCTCGTGAGCGGACCCCCGGCTTCTCGTCTTCCCTCACGCCGAGTATTCTCTCGCTCAGCGAGATACTTGGTGAGCGAGATGATAGTCGGAGGCGACGCCCCCATGTCCGAGCAGGGACCGGAGATGGAGATCGTCCATCTGCTGCGCGCGGTCGCCGTCGAACTGCGCGCACAGCGCGCGGTTCGCGTAGCGCAACGGCATGCACCCCACCGACGTCCGCGCGCTGATCGCGCTCATGGACGCTCGCGGGCGGGTGAGGCGATGACCGCCGGGCGGCTGGGCGCCGCTCCGGCCTGAACTCGGCGGGGACCACGGCCCTGGTCGACCGGCTGGAACGGCCGGCCATGTGCGGCGGGTGCGCGACGAGCGGGACCGGCGCAGGGTCACCGTCGAGGTGGACGAGCGGGCGGTCACCCTGGGCCGGTCCCACTTCGGACCGCTGATCGGTCAGGTGGTGGAGCTGCTGCGCAGTTACGACGAACGGGAGTTGGAGGCGATCGGCTCCTTCCGACCGGCGTGCGGGAGGCGGCGGCAGGGGACGGGCGGGAGCCGTGACGGGATCAGTGAGAGACGCGCCACACCGACACCAGGTAACACGGGGTTCACATAGGGGCAACGGACGGGAAATCGCCTGTTGGCACGCTGCTCCGCAGTAGACGCGACGCCCCGCTTGCCCCGGCGCCGCAGCACCCGCAGTGCGCCCAGACCCACCCCGGAAGGATGTGTCCCCGTGACCTTCAAGGCCGAGTACATCTGGATCGACGGCACCGAGCCGACGGCCAAGCTCCGTTCCAAGACGAAGATCATCACGGACGCCCCCGCGGGCCTGGACGCCCTGCCGATCTGGGGCTTCGACGGCTCCTCCACCAACCAGGCCGAGGGCAGCTCCTCGGACTGGTGGCTCAAGCCGGTCTTCTCCTGCCCCGACCCGATCCGCGGGGGCGACGACATCCTGGTGCTGTGCGAGGTCCTCGACACGGACATGACGCCGCACCCGAGCAACACCCGCGCCGCGCTGGCCGAGCTCTCCGAGCGCTTCGCCGCGCAGGAGCCGATCTTCGGCATCGAGCAGGAGTACACCTTCTTCAAGGGCGCCCGCCCGCTCCGGCTTCCCCGAGGGCGGCTTCCCGGCCGCGCAGGGCGGCTACTACTGCGGTGTCGGCTCGGACGAGATCTTCGGCCGTGACGTCGTCGAGGCGCACCTGGAGAACTGCCTGACGGCGGGCCTGGGCATCTCCGGCATCAACGCCGAGGTCATGCCGGGCCAGTGGGAGTTCCAGGTCGGCCCGCTGGCGCCGCTGGAGGTCTCCGACCAGCTGTGGGTGGCCCGTTGGCTGCTCTACCGCACGGCCGAGGACTTCGAGGTCTCCGCCACCCTCGACCCCAAGCCGGTCAAGGGCGACTGGAAACGGCGCGGGCGCGCACACCAACTTCTCCACCAAGGCGATGCGCGAGGGCTACGACGCGATCATCACCGCCGCCGAGTCGCTCGGTGAGGGCTCCAAGCCGATGGACCACGTCAAGAACTACGGTGCCGGCATCGACGACCGCCTCACCGGCCTGCACGAGGACCGCCCCCGTGGAACGAGTACTCCTACGGCGTGTCCGACCGCGGTGCCTCGGTCCGCATCCCGTGGCAGGTCGAGAAGGACGGCAAGGGCTACATCGAGGACCGCCGTCCGAACGCCAACGTCGACCCGTACGTGGTGACCCGCCTCCTGGTGGACACCTGCTGCACGGCCCTGGAGAAGGCCGGCCAGGTCTGATCCGGCCCCGCCCCCGCTTCGCCCGGAGGGGCGCCCACCGCGACGGTGGGCGCCCCTTCGCGTTGCCCGCGAACCGCGCGGTGATCGCGTTGTCAGTGGTGCGTGGCATCGTGGGGGCATGGAGATCGACGGGGACCTCGCCATCAAGGCCGAGACGGAGAACGGGCAGACGCACGCGCGGATTCCCGGCGGCCCGGCTGCGCGATCTGGTGGCACGGATCGGCGGCACCCGAGACCGGTTCCTGGTCGTCCAGCGGATACCGGACATCCCCGACGTGTTCGCACAGGTGTGGCACGAGGAGGGCGGGGACTACCGGCTGGAGCACCGGGCCGCCGGGCACCTTCTTCTTCGGGACGGATCTCGACGACCCCGGCCGGGTGGCGGATCTCCTGACCGGCTGGGCGCGCGAGCGGCCCGGCTGGGACACCGGCGTCGACTGGGAGCCGATCGACCTCGGGCCGCAGGAGGAGGTCCCGGAACTGCCGGACGACGTCCGGGAGAAGGTCGAGCAGTGCGTGCGGGAGCGCCTGCGCTGCGGTTACGACAGCCGGCAGGTGCTGGCCGAGATCGCCGAGGACCACCTGGTCGGCGGTGAGCACGGAGAGCGGCCGGTGTCGAAGGACCAGGCATGGCGCCTGGTGGACCGGCTGTGGCTGGAGCGGTTGGCGGAGCAGGAGGCGTGGGGCGCCGTGACCACCGACCCCGACCGGCTCACCCGGGTCTTCGAGACCCTGGACGCCGCCGGCATCACCCGCCCGGGAGAACTTCACCTGCTGCCGCGGCTGCGGCACGACGGAGATAGGCGCCGAGCGCGAGGGGGCGCGGGGCTTCGTCTTCTTCCACCAGCAGAGCACGGAGGGCGCGGCCGAAGGGTACGGACTCGCCCTGCACTACGGCGGTTTCGACGGCTCCGAGAACACGACCACCGCGGTCGGTCACGAGGTCGTGGCGGCCTTCACGGCAGCCGGGCTGTCCACGGAGTGGAACGGCGATCCGGGCAAGGCCATCACCGTCACGCCACTGGACTGGCGCAAACGCCTGGTGGGATGACCGGACCGACCTCGGCACCGTGCCGCGGTGGCGTCCACGCAGTGAGAGGGGGGCTCCCCGGTCGCGGACCGGTGTCTGCTTCAATGGGCGTATGGCCAGCCTCCGGAGGAACGCAATGACGGGTCGCCATGACCTCGAGCCCTTCTGGCCTTCCCGTCAGCACGACGACTTCGACCGGGTGTGTTGCCGCGCGACGACCGCGCCGGCCCGCTAGAAAGCCGAACACCCAGGCCTTCGGCCGGCGCGCACGACGTACGTCTCCGCGACGCGCCTGATCACGAACTCGCGCCCGTCGCCCCTCCCGACGAACCCTCGCGCGAAAGAGCTGACGTCTCATGGCGACTCCCCGTTCCCTGTCCACCGTCACCCTCGACTCCCCCGCCCCGGCCACCGCCCTCACCGGCCCCGGCGCTCCCCGGCACCGGTTGCGTGCCGTCGACCGGGACGAGGTGGTGAACGTCGCGGACCTCCTGCCGCCGGGCGCCACCTGGCTGCCCGCTCCGCCGCACACGCTGCCCGCGCTGCCGGGCCGGCCGCCGATGGTCGGCTACCTGGTGCTCGTCCCGGCCGACCAGCAGCCGCCGTTCCCGCCGGCGGACGTGTCCGGCCCGGCGCCGGAGGACACCGGGGACGGTGCCGGCGGCCAGGGCGACGACCCGCTCGTACGCATCGACACCGCGCGGCGCACCGCCGCCGTGGACGGACGTGAACTCGACCTGACCTACCTGGAGTTCGAGCTGCTCGCGCACCTCGTCGCGCATCCGCACCGGGTGCACACCCGCGACCGGCTGGTCACCACGGTGTGGGGGTACGGACACGTGGGCGACGGCCGCACCGTCGACGTGCACGTCGCCCGGCTGCGCCGGAAGCTCGGCGCCGAACACCGGCGGACGATCCAGACCGTGCGGCGCGTCGGCTACAAGTACACGCCGCCCACCGGGCGCTGAGCCACCGCGGCATCTGCTGTCGGCAGACTGGCGTTCCCTCCGGTCGCCGCGCCGGGCACAGTGAACGGCATGAGGCTACTGGTGCTGGGCGGTACGGAGTTCGTGGGGCGGGCCGTGGTGGAGGCGGCGCTCGGGCGCGGGCTGGGAGGTGACCGTCTTCCACCGAGGACGGCACGCGGCACCGCCCGGAGCGCGGTCGCTGCACGGCGACCGCACCGCGTCCGACGGGCTCGCCGCCCTGGCCGACGGCACGTGGGACGCCGTCGTCGACACCTGGTCGGCGGCGCCGGGCGCGGTGCGGGACGCGGCGCGGCTGCTGCGGGGCCGCGTCGGCCGGTACGTGTACGTGTCGAGCTGCTCGGTGTACGCCTGGGGCCCCCGCCCGCCGGATACACCGAGGACGCCCCGCTCGTCGACGGCGCCTCGGCGGACGCCGGGCCGACCGACTACGCCCGGGACAAGCGGGGCGCCGAGCTGGCCGTCCTGGACGCCTTCGGCGCGGACCGTTCGGTGCTCGTCAGGGCCGGGCTGATCCTCGGCCCGTACGAGAACATCGGGCGGCTGCCGTGGTGGCTGAACCGCGTCGCGCGCGGCGGCCCGGTGCTCGCGCCGGGCCCGCGGGACCTGCCCCTCCAGTACGTCGACGTCCGCGACCTCGCCGACTGGACCCTCGGAGCGGTGGAGCAGGAGCTGAGCGGACCGTACAACCTGGTCTCGCCGCCGGGGCACACCACCATGGGCGACCTGCTCGACGCCTGCGCGACGGCCACGGGCGGAGCGGCGGAGCCGCGCTGGACCGCTCCCGAGACCATCCTGGCCGCCGGCATCGAGCCGTGGGGGGCAACTGCCCGTGTGGACCCCGCCCGGCAGCGACCTGCACGACGCCCTGCACAGCGCGGACGTCTCCCGGGCGCTGGCGACGGGACTGAGCTGCCGGCCGGTCGGCGCCACCGTCGCCGACACCTGGACCTGGCTGCGGGGCATCGGCGGCACGGCGCCCCGGCGCCCCGGACCGGCCGCCGGTCGGGCTGGACCCCGAGACGGAGGCGAAGGTGCTCGCGGCCGACCGGAGCGGGCCCCGCGAGGGGTGTACCTGACACCACCCCCTGACCGGGGGGTTCGGCCCAGTGACCCGATCCGTCGCCTCGGCGAGACTGACGGCATGAACATCGAGACGAAGAGCGACGGCCGGCGCACCGACGGGGCGATACGGACGCGGGGCGTGGCCCTGTCGGCCGTGGGGGACTGGCACTGACACCGATCTCCCTGGTCGGCTCGGTGCTGTGCTTCTGCCTGACCCTTGTCTCCGTCGCCCTCGTCCCCGATCGGGATCGGCCTCGTCACCACTCCGTGGGTGCTCACGGGCGTGCGGGCGTTCGCGGACTGGCGCCGGCTGCTCGCCGCCGAGTGGGGCGGGGTGCGGATCCAGCGGGCGTACCGGCCACTGCCCGCGAACGCCAACCCGTGGGCGCGCACCTTCGGAATGCTCGGTGACCCGGCGACCTGGCGGGACTTCCTGTGGCTGCCGGTCGACATGACGGCGGGCACCGTCACCGCGCTGCTGGCCTTCGTGCTGCCGCTGTACCCGTTGGAGGGGTTCGCGATCGCGGCCGGGCTGTGGCGGGTCCTGCCCGACGGGTACTGGTACGGCTTCGTCCGGGTCACCGACCAGACCTCGGCCTTCTACGCCGCGGCCTCGGCGCCGTGCTCCTCCTCGTCGCGCTCTGGCTCACCCTCGCATGCTGCACGCCCACTTCCGGCTCACCGGCGCGGTCCTCGGCTCCGGCCAGGGCCAACTCGCCGAGCGGGTGCGCGTACTGACCGAGACCCGCCGTGACGCCGTGGACACCTCCGCCGCCGAACTGCGCCGCATCGAGCGCGACCTGCACGACGGGGCGCAAGCCCGGCTGGTCGCCATGCGGCATGGACCTGGGCACCATCGAGGCCCTGCTGGAGAAGAACCCGGAGAAGGCCAGGGAACTGCTCGCGCAGGCCCGCCAGTCCTCCGCCGACGCCCTGACCGAACTGCGTGAACTCGTACGCGGCATCCACCCGCCGGTGCTCGCCGAACGCGGCCTGGGCGACGCCGTACGGGCCCCTGGCCCTGCGGCTGCCCGTCGCCGTCGAGGTCGAGGTGGACCTGCCCGGCCGCGCGGAGGCACCCGTGGAGTCGGCCGGATACTTCGCGGTCAGCGAGATCCTCACCAACGCCGTGAAGCACCCCGGCGCCGACCGGATCTGGATCGACATGCACCACCGAGGGCCATCTGCGCATCGCCGTCACCGACAACGGCAAGGGCGGAGCGGTGATCGGAGCGGGGTCGGGCCTGGCCGGGGGTGGAGCGCCGACTCGGTACATTCGACGGCGTCCTGGCCGTCAGCTCGCCCGCCGGCGGTCCCACCATGGTCACCATGGAGATCCCTTGCGCGTTGTCCTAGCCGAAGACCTGTTCCTGCTGCGGGACGGCCTGGTCCGGCTCCTGGAGGCCCACGACTTCGAGATCGCGGCGGCCGTCGAGACCGGCCCCGAGCTGTCCCGGGCGCTGGCCGAACTGGAGCCGGACGTCGCCGTGGTCGACGTACGCCTGCCGCCCACGCTCACCGACGAGGGCCTGCAGTGCGCGCTGGAGGCCCGCCGTAAGCGGCCCGGGCTGCCGGTCCTGGTCCTGTCCCAGCACGTGGAGCAGTTGTACGCGCGTGAGCTGCTCGCCGACGGCAGTGGCGGCGTGGGGGTACCTGCTCAAGGACCGGGTCTTCGACGCGGAGCAGTTCGTGGACGCCGTACGGCGGGTCGCGGCGGGCGGTGCGGCGATGGATCCGCAGGTCATCCAGCAACTGCTCACCCGGCGTGCGGCGGAGGACCAGCCGCTGGAACGGCTGACGCCCGGGAGCTGGAGGTGCTGGAGCTGATGGCGCAGGGGCGGACCAACGCGGCGATCGCGGGCAAGCTCGTCGTCACGGAGCGGGCGATCGCGAAACACACGGCGAACATCTTCGCGAAGCTGAGCCTCGAGGTCTCGGACGACGACAACCGGCGTGTACTGGCGGTTCTCGCGTATCTGGACCGCGGCCGCTGACCTCGTCGCCGATCCCACCAGTCCCACAGGACCCAGCAATTTCCGAGACGACTGAACACCCCTGGGACGGCCTCCGTATGGAAGGGAGCCGCTTCACTCCTGTCGGGCGCCCTCGATGCCCCGCAAGGAAGTCAGAGGAGTTCCATGGGACGCAACACTAGAAAACGCCGTACGCCGCTGGCCACCAAGGTCGTAGCCGGGGCGGCGGCCCTGGCGGTCGGCGGGGGCGGGGCTGGTCTGGGCCAACTTCGCCGCCTGCGGCGCACGAGGAGAATCCGGCGCACAACCGGACGAGGTCCGCCGCCGCGCAGGTGGCGACGATCGACTGTCCCGACGTGGGCCAGCAGCTCTCCGACGTGCCGGACCGGGCACGCGGGGAGGTCGACGGCGAACTGGCCACGATGGACAGCCAGATCACCGACGCCTACAAGCGCCTCGCCACCACGCGGCGCGCGCAGGCGGGGTGACTCGCAGTTCGTCCAGAACGCGATTCTCGGCCCGCTTAAGGACCGCCGGAAGGCGATCATCGACCGCATCCAGCTGGAGATCAACCGGGCCGGCGGCCAGGCCGACGACAACCTGGACGAACTGGCCCAGTGCCAGGGGCAGCCCCCGGAGCAGCCGCAGAACGGCGACGGCCAGAACAACGGTGACGGCCAGGACGGCGACGGCCAGGGTGACGGCCAGAACGGCGACGGCCAGGGCCAGGACGACGGCCAGAACCAGGACGACAACGGCAACGGCGTCGCGGGCCCGGTGGCCGACGACTTCATCGACATCAACGACGTCGAGCCCAACAGCCGCAACAGCCAGAACGGCCTCGCCGCCAACGGCGACGGCGGTTCCACGGGCACCTTCACCAGGACTGCGGCGTCAACGAGAACGACCTGTTCAACAGCGACAACCTGATCGCCGCCCCGGGCGTCGACAACGGCGGCGCACCACGTCCACGACTACGTCGGCAACCAGGACAACGACGCCTTCTCCAGCGACGAGGACCTGGCGAACGCCGACACCATCGTGCCAGACCAGGGCGACAAGTCCACCTACTACTGGCCGGTCCTGCGGCTCCAGGACGGCACGGAGGAGTTCGACGCGAACGACCTGGGCGGTGGCGCCGACGGCAACGTCGGCAAGATCCTCACGCCCGCCCAGGCCGAGCTGAAGTTCGTCGGCAACGAGCAGAGCGGCGTGGTCACGGAGATGCCGAAGTTCCGGCGCATCATCACCGGTGACGCCGAAGGCGTTCGCTCAACGCAGCAACGCGAACGCCAACATTCCTGGAGCTGCACCGGTTTCGAGGACCGGCAGCTGACGGACAAGTACCCGCTCTGTCCGTCCGGCAGCCAGAGTGGTGCGCACCTTCACCTTCCAGAGTTGCTGGGACGGCCGCAACATCGACAGCGCCAACCACCGCACCCACGTGGCCTTCGCCAGGCGCCGACGGCAGCTGCGGGAACGGCTTCCCGGGCCATTCCCAGCTGCAGGTCCGTCTGGTGTACGACGATCCCCACCCCGACCATCGAGAACGGCTCCGTTGCGAGAACCCGGGGCACGCCGTGGACAGCTTCGGAGCAGCTGCCAGACCGATCACCGATCGCAACGATTCATCAACGCCGTGGTGACGAGGACCTGATGAACGAGGTGGTCAGATCTGATCAACAGCGGCGAGGACTGCCAGTACCTGTCGAGAGCGAATGAGAGGGCCTGGTGGTGGCTTCGCCACCCGGCCCTCTTCGCGTCCCCCGCAGGCGTCAGCCGCCGTGTCCGCCGTGCTCCGCCGGGTGGCTGCCGCCGCCGTGCCGCGTGCCCTGCTCCAGGGTCCCGCCGAGCCTGGCCGCGGCAGGTCCGCCACGACGTCCTGGTGGCCGACGGCGACCCATTTGGCGGCCGTACGAGGTAGTAACCGCCGTAGTCCTTGGCCGTGTTGGATCACTCGCGCTGGCCGCGGTCGGTGGAAGAAGGTGGCGAGGACGTACGCTTCTCGTCGCCCTTCTGGCAGAGCGCCCGGGCGGATGTGTGTGTCGGCGTCGGTCTGCATGTTCGGGGGGGGGCGCACTTCACCTCGGCGGCCGGTGCCCTCCAGGCTGCCGGTCGCCGTCTCAGGCACGGCCGCCTCGCCGTCCCCAAGGTCGGATCCGCGCAGCCGGTCAGCGCCAGTGACCGCCGCCGCTTCCGGCCGGCGCGAGCATCGGTCGGGTCAGCCTCATGTGTTCCTCCGGTCCGTTCCGGCGACATTACGTCGCACGGAGCCCCGGCGAGGGCTCGTCATCGATACGGCCGCGAGGCGCGAAGTGCTCGCAGCGATCCTGGTGCCCCGAGCACGCCCGTGCGAAAGTGGCGCAGTGGACCAGACTGGGAAGACCCAGTGACTCGCCGCGTGGGGTCGACGTTCGACGACTACGCCGAGGACGACGCCGCCGCCTTCCGCGCGCGGTGATCGACACCTCGCCGACGAGCTGCCCGCGACAGTCCCTCGGCCTGTCTGAGCGGGCCTGCGCCTGGGACTCCACCGGCCACTCCGACCGGGCCAGTGCCGCTGGCCGCGAGGCGCTGGCGCGGGCCTGGGCGAGGTCAGCGGCCGCAGGGCGGGCCGCCGGGTCGAAGATCCAGCTCTCCAGCTCCCTGCGGAAACACCGGACACCGGAGGAGGGCGTCAAGCTGCTGTCCCGCCCAACTGCTCGCGCCGTCCGACGAGTTACGACGCGGTACGGGCACGCTCGCGCCTCTGCCTGTCGGCGTGGGCCGCGACCGTGAGGGCCTCCGTCGCTGGCGCTCGGCGCGCCTGGCGCTCCACTGCCGCGCTACCAGCGAGCGGTGGCCGCCTACGCACGGCAGCTGGTGGAACCCAGGTGACCCGGGCACGGTGACCAACCACCGATTCGCTCGTTCTGCTGAACGTGCAGTCTGGATGTCGCCCGCGCCCGCATCGTCCTCAGCCTCCTCGGCCGACCCGGTCGTCAGACGTCGAGCAGGCCGAGGCCGCGCTCGTCGAGCACTATCCGCGCCTGGTCCGGCTCGCCTATCTGGTGCTGCCGCGACACCTCGGCCGGGGCCGCCGCGTCCCGACCGCGCAGCGCCCTCACCCAGCGCGCGCTGCCCCGGAACCGGACGACGACACCCGTGATCCCGGCCCAGTCGACCGGCGCGCGGGGTCGACCCCGGCTACGCCCTGGTCCGGCTGCGGGTCGTCCGGTACGGCGCTGGAGACGGGCCGCCCGCTCAGGCGGCGCGCGTGGCCCAAGCGCTCCCAGCTGCCGCCGCTGCTGCCCCAGGTGCGGGGGCTCAAGCTCTTCCCGCGCGCTCCGGCGGTGCCGACGAACTCGCCCTCGACCAGCGGCTCTCCGCCCTCTCCGCGCCGGCCCGGGCGGCCTACGTGCTGCGGGGCCTGGAGAAGCTCCCGGACGACGACGTACGGCAGCTGCTCGGGGCCGCCGGGGTGGCCGACGCGGACGCCGCGCTGCGGGAGGCCGACGAGGTGCCCGGCCAGTACGCGCTGCTCGGCTCCCCGAGTTCGACCCCCTGCTCGCTGCAGGCCCGCCCGACCGACCTGATGCGCCGCCGACAGCACACGAAGGCGGCGCTGGTCGCCGGGGCGGCACTGGTGGTGTGCGGGGCGTTGCTGGGGTCGCCCGGTGAGGGCTGGGGGCCGGACGGCGCCGCCGCCCCCGCCGTACGCGCAGAACCCGGCGGCCGAGGCCGCCCTCGACCCCGGCAGGCTGACGAAGGTCGCCGCCGCCGCGTGGGAGACGTCCGCGCGCACCGACTTCTCGGTGTGGCCGGCCCGCCGGTAGACCTCACCGGCGACGAAGGAGCTGCTGCGGCGCGCCCTCGCCGTCCGGGCCCCGGCCCGGCGAGGAGGTGGGGGTCTCGGCGACACCGGGCACCCTGACCGGCGGCCCGTCCGGCCCGCCCCAGCTGCTGTACGCCGGGACCGTCGACAACGCGCGCGTGGTGATCCTGCACGACGGTCTGCGCATCGCCAGGTACGCCGAGCCGAAGGACGGCGCACCGGCCGGGGCCGCCCTGGACTTCGCGCGCACCGACGGCGCCGGCCGGGCCGAAGGCGAACGCCGTGGTCCTGGGCCGGGCCGACGGCAACGTCCGCTATCTGACGGCGCCCTGGGTGACGAAGGCGGCCGGGCGGGACCTCACCGACCCGGACGCCGGCGCCCGGGACCTGACGCTGACCGACGGCGTGACCTCGCCGGTGGCCAGCGCCCCGTCCGGCAGCAGTCGGGGGCGTGCGCGTCCTGGGACGTGCTGGAGCTGACCGACGGCTCGGACACCCGCCTGGTGACCGACCTCGGCGAACTGGTCCCGGCCCGCCTCACCACCGGGCGCCCCGGCTCGGCGAAGGACGCCTCCGGCGCCGAGGCGCTGGGCACCTGGGCACCGTACGCCTGCTCGCTGGGCGCGGTGCGGGGGCAGGGCGTGCGGTCAGTGAACGCCTGGGAGTTCGCGACGCAGCCGCCGCCCGATTCCAGCGGGTCGGCCACGTGGAGTGTGCACCCGGGCCGATACCTGCGCGGGGCGACGGGGCCCGGGTGATGGCCCAGTTCCGGACGCCGAGAGCGGGGCGCAGGGCGCGGTGGCGGCGAAGGCACAGGGCGCGCCGGCCTGCGGCGAGCGCGGCCCACAACGTGCTGGCCGGGGTGCTGTGGAAGTCGGAGGGCGGGCACTGGTACCTGCTCGCCGCCGGCGACCCGCGACACGAAGTCGGTCGAGGCGTCGGGCGGGATCAACGACTCCGCCGACGGCAACCTGCTGACGGCGAAGGCCGAGCAGGGCGCGCAGGCCGAGCTGAAGGGCACCCTGGAGAACGGCCGGACGATCGGCGGACTCCGCTAGCTGACACCAGCGTCAACAAGTACCCGCACGAGGGTTCCCCGAGCCCTACCCGTCAGTACAATGACGCCATGTCTAATACGGCCATGTCTCATACGGCCATGTCTCATGCGCATGTCCCGCTCAAGGCACGGAAGGTGTCCTTCGCCTGGGAGGACACTCCACTGCACTGGGTGCCGGGGGACCCGTTCACGACGCACACGATCAATGTGCTGCACCTGCTGCTGCCCGCCGGGGAGCGCTGGTTCGTGCACGTCTACAAGCAGGTGCTGCCGTACATCCGGGACGAGCGGCTGCGCGAGGACGTCATCGGGTTCATCGGGCGGGAGGCGATGCACTCCCAGGCCCACGACGAGGTGCTGCCGCACCTGAAGGACCAGGGACTCGACCCGACGCCGTACACCGCGCAGGTCGACTGGCTCTTCGAGAAGCTGCTCGGCGACCGCACGCTGCCGCCGGGCCGGCCGCGCCGGTGGTGGCTGATGGAGCGGGTGGCGCTGATAGCGGCCATCGAGCACTACACGGCGTTCCTCGGCGACTGGGTGCTCAACGCGGACGCGCTCGACCGGCGCGGCGCCGATCCGACCATGCTGGACCTGCTGCGCTGGCACGGCGCCGAGGAGGTCGAGCACCGCTCCGTGGCCTTCGAGGTGTTCCTGCACGTGGACGGGGGCTACGCGCGGCGGGCACGCACCTGGGCGACCGCCTTCGCGGCGCTGGTGTTCCTGTGGCAGCGCGGGCCAGGTACTTCATGGAGAACGACCCGACGCTCATCGACGGCCGCGCCACCTTCCGGGACTTCCACCGGCGCGGCCGACGCGGCCTGCTGCCCTCGACCGGCGCCGTGGCCCGCTCCGTGCCGCGCTATCTGAGCCGTGGCTACCACTCCGTCCCAGGAGGGGTCGACCGAGCAGGCCGTGGCCTATCTCGCCGCCTCCCCCGCCGCCGTCGCCGCCGAGAAGTCGCAGGAGAGTGCCGTATGAAGCCCAAGCCGATGACCCTGGTGCTCGCGGCCGGTGCCGCGCTCGTCGTCCGCCGGGCGCTGCGGCGCCGTATCCAGGCCTCGCCGCTGTGGCCGATGCCCGCGCTGGACCCGCCGGTCCCGGGCGGCCCGCTCGCGCGCGCGCTGACGCTGCTGGTCACCGCGCACGAGCGGATAGCCGACGGGGTGGTCCGGATCCGCCTGGAGGGACACGACCTGCCGCGCTGGGAGCCGGGCGCGCACCTGGACCTGGCGCTGCCGTCGGGTCTGGTGCGGCAGTACTCGCTGTGCGGCGACCCGGAGGACACCTCGTCGTACACCGTCGCCACGCGGCTGGTCGAGGACGGGCGGGGCGGCTCGCGAGAGGTGCACGAGCAGGTGCAGGAGGGTGTGGAGCTGGAGGTGCGCGGCCCGCGCAACCGCTTCCCGCTGGTCGAGGCCCCCGCCTACGCCTTCGTCGCCGGCGGCATCGGCATCACGCCCGTCCTGCCGATGCTGCGGGCCCTGCCGGAGGGCGCCGAGTGGCGGCTGCTGTACGGCGGGCGGACGCGGCCCTCGATGCCGTTCCTGGAGGGAGATCGAGAAGCTGGCCCTGGACCGCGAGCGAAGCGGGAGGAGGGTCACCGTCGTCGCCGAGGACGAGGACGGGCGCCCGAGGCTCGACGCCTTCCTGGCGGACCTGCCCGAGGGCACGGCGGTGTACTGCTGCGGCCCGGAGGGTCTGATGGCGCGCCGTCGAGGAACGCCTCCCGAGCGCAGCGCTGCACCTGGAGCAGGTTCGCGCCGCGTACGACGGCCGGTGGCGACGGGGAGTTCGAGGTCGAGCTGCACCGCAGCGGGCGCACGCTCACCGTGGACGGGGACACCTCGGTGCTGACCGCCGTGTGCGCCGAGCTGCCGAACACCCCGTACTCCTGTGAGCAGGGCTGGTGCGGGACCTGCCAACAGAAGGTGCTGGAGGGCGAGAATCGATCACCGACGAGCTGCTGACCGACTCGAGCGCGGCGACTCGATGCTCATCTGCGTCCCGCGCCCGGGGACGCGGCCGTGCTGGATGCGTGTGAACACCTGCGCCCGGTCCGGCCCGTTCGGGGGCCGGATTCGATCGGTAAGGTGTTCGTATGATCACCGGGTACGCCGCAGAATGGGCGTCGAGGAGCGGCGGCAGCAGTTGATCGGCGTCGCGCTCGATCTGTTCAGCCGCCGCTCGCCGACGAGGTCTCCATCGACGAGATAGCGTCGGCGGCGGGCATCTCGCGCCCGCTGGTCTACCACTACTTCCCGGCAAACTCAGCCTGTACGAGGCCGCGTTGCAGCGTGCCTCGGACGATCTGGCGGCCATTCGTAGCAAGGAGCCGCACGAGGCCCTGCCAGGGCGCAAGCGGCTAATGCGGGTGATGGCCGCTACTTCGACTTCGTCGACGAGCACGGCCCCGGTTTCTCGGCCTGATGCGGGCGGCCCGGCGGTCGGCTCGTCCACGACCAACGCCCTCGTGGACTCCGTACGGCAGGACGCGTATGTCCAGATCCTTTCGCAGCCTGGGCGTCACCGATCCGCCGCGCCTGGAACTGGTCGTCCGCTCCTGGATCTCGCTCGCCGAGTCGACGGCGCTGATCTGGCTGGACGGGCCCGCACTCCCGCGCGCCGAGCCGAGACCCAGCTCGTGCACGACTTCGCCGCGCTGACGGCGGTGAGCGCCGCCTACGACGAGGAGACGGGCGCTGCCGCGCGTGGCACCGAGGACGAACCGGCCGACGGCCCCTTCGGACCTGGTCGGCCGGCTCATCGAACCGCGGCTAGCTCAGCTCCGAACTTCCAGTAGGACGGGTCAGGTCGCGGATCGGCGGAGGCGTGCAGGGCGGGCCGTCGCCCGGCTTCTACGTGCTGCCGCAGCAGTTCCAGGATCGGCCTCGGTGAGCCGGGCCTTGGTCTCTTCGGTGCGGCCCGCGAGCAGCCCGAGGTGACGTCACGACGGCGTGCCCCTCGGTGTCCGGGCCGACCATCGTGTCCTCGCCGCGGCGGAACTGCGTCTTGCACGCCGGCGGCTCGGCCGCGATCTCGACGACGGCGGTGTGCAGCGCCCGCGCGAATGCGGGCCGGTCGAAGTCGTCCGCGAGCTGGGCGGAGTAGTCGACGGTGATCTGCGGCATGAGCCTCCCGTTGCGTGAACAGCAGGGCTCACCCCTAACCGCAGACCACCGCCGTCCTACGGCCGTCAGCCGGTGCGCTCGAAGACGGCGACCGTACGGCCCGGGACGGTGAACGTGCCGGTCCCGGCCGCGTACGCGGACTTCTTCACCACCGGGTCCGCGCCCGCCGCCTGCACCGGATGCAGCCGGTAGCCGGTGCCGGCCGCCGCCTCGATCCGCTGCTCCCGCTGCGGGGTGGCGTTGAAGACGACCACGAGGTCACCGAGGAGCATGGTGATCACGCCGGGCGTCTCGTCCTTCCCGGAGAGCGGGAAGGAGAGCCGGACTGCACCCCGTTCCGCCGTGGCGAGGGAGAAGTCCTGCTCGCTCGTACGGATCTTCAGCAGATCCCGGTACGCCGCCGAGGCGCCGGTGATCTGCGGGCAGCCGACCTCGACCGTGCCGAGCAGGGGCTTGGCGTGCGGCCACTTGTCCTTGTTGTCGGCGGCCGGGGGCAGGCCGCGGCCGAAGCCGTTGCCGTCGGCGCAGTTCCAGTGGATGGCGTTGAACCAGTCGCCGCTGTCGTAGGAGTTGCGGTCCAGTGACTTGAGCGCAGCAGGTCGGTGCCGGCCTGGAGAGCGCCGGGCCTGCTGCGAGAGGAGGCGGTCGCCATGGCGAGGACCTGCATGCGGGCCCGGTCGTCGGCGCTGACGGTCGCCGGCAGCTTGAAGGCGAGCGCGTCGAAGAGGGACTCGTTGTCGTGCGCGTCGGCGTAGGCGAGGGCGTCGCCCGGTGCCTCGGCGTATCCGGCGGGGGCGCCGTTGTAGTCGACCTCGGAGCCCTTGACCTCCTTGCCGTCGGTGTCCGTGAAGGTGTAGCCGGCGAGGTTGCCGGTGAGGCCGACCTTGATCAGGTCCTGGTAGTGCAGCAGGCGGGCCCTCTGCTCGGCCTCGGTGCCGTTGGCCTTCGAGCCGTTGGGCTCGGTGAACAGAGCCGAGGCGAAGCCTGGACGCCGGGGTCCTCGTCGAAGCGGGCCGCCGCCGCGCACGGCGTCGCCGGCGCGGTCGGAGAAGGTCGCGATGCCGGTGCCGGCCATGTCCTTCAGGGTGGCCTGCTAAGCGGGCGTCGTCGGCGACCCGCCGAAGTTCCAGCCCTCGCCGTACAGGATGATCTTCTCTGCCGTCGACGCCGTCCTTCTTGAGGGTCAGCGCGTCGAGGGCCTTCCTGACCGCGTGACGTTGGCCTTCGGGTGGTGGCCCGTGAGGTCGAAACGGAAGCCGTCGACCTTGTACTCCTTGGCCCAGGTGGATGCCGAGGTCGACGACCAGCGTGCCCATCATGGCGTTCTGGGTGGCGGTGTAGGCGCAGCAGGTGCTGTTCGCCACCGAGCTGTCGGCGAGGATGCCGCTGGTGGTAACCGGGGACGATCCGGTCGAGGACGCTGGTCTTCGCCTGGCCGCTCGCCGCGGTGTGGTTGTAGACGACGTCCATGACGACCCGCAGGCCGTCCTCGTTGAGCGCCTTGACCATCTCGCGGAACTCGACCGTGCGGGCGGTGCCGTCCGGGTCGGTGGCGTAGGAGCCCTCGGGGACCGTGTAGGTACGGGTCGTAGCCCCAGTTGTAGGCGTCCTCGGCGGCGGCCTTCGCCACGCACTCCTGCTGCTTGTCGGAGTCGGCCGGGAGCGCGGCGAGGTCGCAGTCGACGGTGGCCTGGTCGGACTTCTTCTCCGGATCGTGGCGATGTCGAAGGCGGGCAGCAGGTGCACGTACGACGCCGGCCTCGGCCAGTTCGCGCAGGTGCTTCGAGCCGTCGCTCTTCTTGTCGGTGAAGGCGAGGTAGGGTGCCCTTGCGGTCCGCGGCGTTGTCCGGTCCGCGACCGAGAAGTCGCGGATGTGTGCAGCTCCTGGATCTGGGCGTCCCTGAGCGGCACGGCCTCGGGCTTGTCGTAGCTGTGCCAGCCGCGCGGGTGAGGGAGCGGTCGCCCAGGTCGACGACGAGGCTGCGCTCGGAGTCGGTGGTCAGGGCGAGGGAGTACGGGTCGGTGACCTTGTTGGTGACGACCTTCCCGGCCTCGGGCGCCCACACCTTCACGGCGTAGCGATAGTCCTTGCCCTTCCAGGAGCGCGGGCCGCGCACGGACCAGATGCCGGTGTCGTCGTCGCGCCGCATGGGACCGTGCGGTCGCCGATCTCCAGCTTCACGTCCTGTGCGGTCGGCGCCCACACGGAGAGGGTGGGCCTGCCGTGGCGGAAGACGGGGCCGAGGTCCGCCTCGTCGCCGCGCCGCGTAGAGGTCGTCCAGGACGCCGCCGATCTGCACGCCGGTCGCCGAGAGGACGGCGCCGCTGGCGGCGCGCTGCGAGGCGACGACCTGGCCGCGCAGGGCCCTCGCGCACCCGGTCGCGGTCGCGCGGGTCGACGGACCAGGCGGTGTACTCGCCCAGGTGCGGGAACCTCGCCCTCTGGGCGTCGGTGAGGGTGGTCTTGGCGAGGCGGGAGCCAGGTGGTGTCGTCGTCGCCGGTTCAGGGTGCCGTCCTCGGCCTTGATCGTGCCGGTGCGGGAGGCGAGCAGCTGGGTGGAGGCGGCGCCCTCGGAGCCGTTCCAGGCGACGGTGTTCCGGTCGATCCAGACCGCCTTGGAGGTGGTGAGGTCGACGGCCGCCGCCGAACCGGCCGGTTGCGGCAGCAGGTACTTTTCCTCGCCGTCACCAGCCACACCTCGTGCCCGTTGGCCTTGAGGTCCAGGGCCTGGTCGGTGGGCAGGTCCTTTCGTCGCCCCTGTGGACGATGTAGCTGAGACTGGTGGCACCCTCGGTGAGCGGTACCTCGAAGACCGCGCCATAGGAGCTCGGTCTTCACCGGCGTCAGGGCTTTCGACCAGTCGGTGGGCCTCGCGGCGCCGCCCCAGACGTGCAGTCCCCAGCCGTCGTAGTTCCCGTCGGCGCGGTGGTGGTGGAGGACGGCCTTGGTGGTGTCCTGGGCTGGGTAGTCGGGCCGCTCCGTGGCGACCGGCTCTGTGCTCTCAGCTCGATCCACACCCCGCCGGTCCGCGTGACGTCGATGGTGCGGTCGGCGGCCACGTCCTTGTTGCCGTCCTTGTCGACGACGAGAAGCTGACGTCACTCGCGCCGGGCTTGAGCTTTGACGTAGGCGAAGGCTCTGTAGGTGTCGCGGCCGGTGAAGGGGTGGCTGTCGGGCCAGGTGGTCGCCTCGCCGTCGGCGAGGTCGCCCCAGGCGTACAGGCCCCAGTCCTGTAGTTCCCGTCCTCCCGCTTGTAGTGGACGATCGCGTAGTCGCGGGAGGCGGCGGTGGGCGGCTGCTCGACGGGCGGGGTGCCGGTCGTCGAGGCGGCCGTGGTGCTGCGGTGCGGCCCGCCGAGTCGACGACGACCGCCTTGTAGCGCAGGGCGGTGCCGGCCGGGGTGTCCTCGCCGATGGTGTGGGTGACCTTGTAGGGGGCGTGGTCGGCGGAGCCGAGGGTGCGCCACTTGCCGTCGCCGGTCTGGGCGGTGAAGACGACGCGGTTGAGCTGTCCGCCGGTGACGTCGGCCGTCAGCTCGACGGTGCCGGTGGCGCCGGGTTCGGGGGCGGTGAGGGTGAGGGCCGGCTCGGTGGCGGGCTTCGGCGAGCCGGCCGGCGGCCTTGAGGACGACCGCGGACCCGGCGGGGGACGGCGACGGTGACCTTCTTGTCGGCGCCGGACCTCACGGTGGCGTCGGTGCCGTAGAGGCCGCGGAACGTCATAGTCGGCCGAGCCGGTGGCGAAGGTCGCGGTCTTCGCCTCGTCGGCGTTGTTGAAGGCGACGACGTACTCGGTGCCGCGTTCGGCGTCGGTGCGGGAGAAGGCGTAGACGCCGGTGCCGTCGGCCGCGTAGCGCTCGGTCTGGACGCCGTCGGCGAGGGCCGGGGTGTGCCTTGCGGAGCTTTGGCGAGAGCACTGATTTGCTGGTAGAGCGGTGCTCGCGTGTCGTAGGCGGCGTCGGCGTGGGTGCGGTCGGTGCCGAGCTGGTCGTCGTCCAGGTAGTCGGCGGTGCGGGAGGCGAACATCGGCTGGCGGGCGTCCTTGTCGCCGCCCGCGCCGGTGAAGCCCTGCTCGTCGCCGTAGTAGATCACCGGGTTGCCCCGGCTGAGGAACATCAGCTCGTTGGCGAGCTTGTCCTTCTTCAGCAGTTCGGCGTCGGTGGCCTTCGGGTTGTCCTGCTTGAGGAAGGCTGTGCCGAAGCGGCCCATGTCGTGGTTGCCGAGGAAGGTGACCTGCTCGTAGGCGTTGGCCTTGTCGGTCGTGTACTTCCAGTCGTCACCGAAGACGGCCGCGAGCTTCCGGGCGCTGCCGCCCTGGGAGGCGTAGCCGCGGGCCGCGTCCTGGAAGGGAAGTCCAGCGTGGAGTCCAGGCGGCCCTGGGTGACGTACGGGGAGGTGACGGCCGTGTCGGCGGAGTAGACCTCGCCGAACATGAAGAAGTCGTCCCGGCCCTTCTTCGCCGCGTAGGCGTCCAGGGCGGTCGCCCACTGGGTCCAGAACTCCATGTCGACGTGCTTGACCGTGTCGATGCGGAAGCCGTCGATGGCGAAGTCCTTGACCCACCGCTGGTAGATCTTCTCCATGCCGTCGACGACCTCGGGCCGTTCGGTCCACAGGGTCGTCGAGGCCGGAGAAGTCGCCGTAGGTGGCGGACTCGCCGGCCCAGGTGGAGTCGCCGCGGTTGTGGTACATCGCCGGGTCGTTGAGCCACCTCGGGACCTTGAGGTCCTTCTTGGCGGCGGGGACGACCGGCGTACGCGGGAAGGAGCCGGCGTCCACGCGCGGAACCGGCGGTCGCCCTTCGCGTAATCGGCGTCGTCGAAGGGCTCGCCGTCCTTGGTCAGGTACGGGAAGGCGCCCTTGGAGAGGTAGTCGTAGGACTTCTCCTCGTAGTCGACGACGTCGGCGGTGTGGTTGGTGATGACGTCGAAGAAGACCTTCATGCCCTTGGCGTGCGCCTTGGAGATGAGGTTCTTGAGGTCCTGGTTGGTGCCGAAATGCGGGTCGACCTGGGTGAAGTCGGTGATCCAGTAGCCGTGGTAGCCGGCGGAGGCGTTCTCCCCGGTCCCCTGCACGGGCTGGTTCTTGAAGATGGGCGCCATCCAGATGGAGGTGGTGCCCAGGCCCTTGATGTAGTCGAGCTTCTCGGTCAGGCCCTTGAGGTCGCCACCCTGGTAGAAGCCCTTGTCGGTGGGGTCGTAGCCGGTGGCGAGCCGGGTGCCGGTCAGGCCGCCCCGGTCGTTGCGGGTGTCGCCGTTGGCGAAGCGGTCCGGCAGGACGAAGTAGAACTGCTCGCGGGTGAGGTCGTGCCGGGCGTCGGCCTTCGCGAGCTTGGCGTCCGACGGGGGGCGCGGGCGGGGCGTCGGCCCGCGCGGCGAGGGGCTGGACGAGCGTTGCGGCGAGCGCGGCCACGGTGACGGCCGCGACCCGTCTGGCTCGTGCGGTGCGGCGCGCGACAGGCACCGGCCATCTGGGTATCACAGGCGTGAACTCCTTGCGACTACGGCTCGATCGGGTCCGACCCCGGCGAGACCGTAGCGCTGCCGCAAGGCTTGCAGCAAGACTTGCGCAAGTAACGGAAAGGATTTTCACAGTACTTGCCCCGGTGCGTTTCGGCTGGGCCCACGCGCAAGGCCCGCCGCTCCCCGTGGGGAGGCGGCGGGCCTTGTACGGCTTGCGCGTTGCCGGGGGTCAGGCCCGGGTCCACCACACCGTCGTGTCCGCCGGCACCTTCGCCTCGCCGGCCGCCTCGGTCACCTCACCGCTGGCCAGCAGCACCCGCCCGTACGCGGGCATCGGCACCGACTCGCCGGTGGTGTTGGCGACGCACACGAACTCGCCGCGCCGGAAGGCGACGACGCCCTCGGGCGCGCGCAGCCACTCGACGGCGTCGCCCGCGCCCAGGTCGGCCTGCTCGCGGCGCACGGCCAGCGCGGCACGGTACAGCTCCAGGGTCGAGCCGGGCTCGCCGGTCTGCGCCTCGACGCTCAGCTCGCCCCAGCCCGCCGGCTGCGGCAGCCAGCTGCCGCCGTCGCCGAAGCCGTACGACGACCCCGTGCGCGTCCAGGGGGATCGGCACTCGGCAGCCGTCGCGGAAGCCGTCCTGGCCGGCGCCCCGGAAGTACGCCGGGTCCTGGCGCACCTCGTCCGGCAGGTCGACGACGTCCGGCAGGCCCAGTTCCTCGCCCTGGTAGACGTAGGCCGAGCCGGGCAGCGCCAGCATCAGCAGGGTCGCCGCGCGGGCCCCGCGCAGGCCCAGTTCGCGGTCGCCGGCCAGACGGATCTGGGTGCCGAGGCCGGGCGGGTTGGCGAAGCGGGTGGCGTGCCGGGTGACGTCGTGGTTGGACAGGACCCAGGTGGCCGGGGCGCCGACCGGGCGCGGCGTCCAGCGTGCGGTCGATGACCGTGCGCAGCTCAGCCGCGTCCCAGTGGGTGCCGAGGTACTGGAAGTTGAAGGCCTGGTGCAGCTCGTCGGGGCGGACGTAGTTCGCGGTGCGCTCGACGGTGGGGGTCCACGCCTCGGCGACGAAGATGCGCCCGCCCGTCTCCCGCCCCCCGCCCTTCTGCGGAAGGCCCTTCGGGCCCCATCGCATCGCTGTACTCGTCGAGGATGAGCCGCCACTGGCGGTAGATGTCGTGGACGCCGTCCTGATCGAAGAACGGCATGACATCGTTGCCCAGCAGCTTCAGCTGCTCGTGTGAACCAAGGTCGGGCAGTCCCTCGGCCTTCACCATGCCGTGCGCGACGTCGATCCGGAAGCCGTCGACGCCCATGTCCAGCCAGAACCGCAGGATGGAGCGGAACTCGTCGCCGACGGCCGGGTGCTCCCAGTTGAAGTCGGGCTGCTCGGGAGCGAACAGGTGCAGGTACCACCCCCCGGCGTGCCGTCGGGCTCGGTGACCCGGGTCCAGGCGGGGCCGCCGAAGATGGACTCCCAGTCGTTGGGCGGCAGTTCGCCGTTCTTCCCCTTGCCGGGGCGGAAGTGGTACCGGTCCCGGGACGGGGAGCCGGGGCCCTCGGCGAGGGCGCGCCTGAACCACTCGTACTGGTCGGAGGAGTGGTTGGGCACCAGGTCGACGATGATGCGCAGGTCGAGCGCGTGGGCGTCGCGGATCAGCGCGTCGGCGTCCAGCAGGGTGCCGAACATGGGGTCGACGGCCCGGTAGTCGGCGACGTCGTAGCCGGCGTCGGCCTGCGGCGAGGCGTAGAAGGGGCTGAGCCACACGGCGTCCACGCCGAGGTCGCGCAGGTACGGCAGGCGGGTGCGGACACCCTCCAGGTCGCCCATGCCGTCGCCGTTGCTGTCGGCGAAGCTGCGCGGATACACCTGGTAGATGACCGCGTCCCGCCACCAGTCGTGGCGCTTGGCGACGGTGGCGACGGAGGAGGCGGGGGCCGGTGCGGCGGAGTGCTGCTGGCTCATGTCGTCCTTGTGATGTGACGGAGTTCAGGTCATGGAGGCACGGGTGGGGGACGGAGCGGCCGGCCGCGGTGCAGCGGGGTCGGATGGGCACCGCGGCCGGACGTTTTCCCGGCGGAGCGTCAGCCCCTTCGTGCCGCCGGCGGTGAGGCCGGTCACCAGGTTCTTCTGCACCAGGTAGAAGAACGCGGAGACGGGTATCGCGACGAGTACGGCGGTGGCCGCCATCAGATGGCGCTGCGCGTCGTGCTCGCTGACGAAGCTCTGCAGGCCGACGGCGAAGGTGTACTTCGTGTCGCTCAGCATGAACGTCGAGGCGAAGGCGACCTCGCCGAAAGCGGTGATGAAGCTGTAGAAGCCGGCGACCGCGAGGCCCGGCCGGGCGAGCGGCAGGATCAGCCGGAAGAAGGTGCCGAAGGGGCTCAGCCCGTCGACGCGCCCGGCCTCGTCGATCTCGAACGGGATGGTGTCGAAATAGCCCTTGAGCAGCCACGCGCAGTACGGCACCGCTGTCGAGCAGTAGACGAGGATCAGGCCGAGGTAGCTGTCGACGAGCTGGAGCTCGGACAGGGATCTGGTACATCGGCACGATCAGTACGGCGATGGGGAACATCTGGGTGACCAGCAGCACCCACATGAGCTTTTTTGTACCCCGGGAAGCGCATCCGCGACACCGCGTAGCCGGTGGTGGTGGCGACCATCACCCGCCGATGACCGTGGTCCCCAGCGAGACGATCAGCGAACTCTTCAGCCAGTCGAAGAACTGCGTGTGCTGGAGCACGAACGCGTAGTTGTCGAAGGTCATCTTCGACCAGATGCGCTCGGGGTGCAGGTAGTCGTTCTTGTCCGGGCCGAGCGACAGGTAGACCAGCCAGGCGACCGGGAAGAGCGCGATGAGGCTCGCGACGGACAGGACGCCGTGGGGGAGAGGGACGCGCGGCGCGGCTGCGTTCGCCGCGGCCGCGCACCCGGCGCGGCGGCGCGGTGGACGCGTCGGCCTGCTCCGCCGGGGCCTTGGTGGGCGCGGTTGTTGTACTCATGGCGGCTCCTGCCTCAGTTCGCGAGCTGCTGCTCATTGCGGTTCAGCCAGCGGCGGTAGAAGGAGGTGAAGACGATCAGGATGGCCAGCAGCAGGATGCCGTAGGCCGCGGACTGCGCGAAGTCGCGCGGCTGCTGCCCGAAGCCCAGGTGGTACGCCCAGGTCACCAGGATCTGCGCGTCGGGGGCGGTGTTGCCGAACAGCAGGAAGATCACGGCGAACTGGTTGAAGGTCCAGATGATGCCGAGCAGGACGACGGTGGAGCTGACGGACCGGAGGCCGGGCAGGGTGACGTGGCGGAACCGCTGCCAGGCGTTCGCACCGTCCATCTCGGAGGCCTCGTACAGCGTGTTGTCGATGGACTGCAGGCCGCCGAGGAGCGAGACCATCATGAACGGCACACCGCACCAGGTGTTCACCATGATCGCGGAGAACCGCTGCCAGAAGGTGTCCTCCAGCCACGCGGGGGGTCGGCAGGTGCAGCCAGTCCAGGGCGGAGTTGACGATCCCGGCGTCGGCGAGCATGAAGCGCCAGCCGAAGACGGTGACGAAGGTGGGCACGGCCCACGGCAGGACCAGGATCAGCCGGTAGAAGGTGCGGCCGCGCAGCTTCTGGTTGAGCAGCAGGGCGAGACCGAGGCCGATGAAGAAGTGCAGGCCGACGCAGACCGCCGTCCACACGATGGTCCAGATGAAGTGCGACCAGAAGCGGTCGTACGCGGTCGGGCCCCACAGGATGTCGGCGTAGTTGTCCAGGCCGACGAACTTGTACGTGGCCTCGATCTCGTTGACGCCGATCGTGCGCCCCGTGTTGAGGCTGTTGGCGTCGGTGAGGGGTGAGGTAGAGGCCGTAACCCAGCGGGTACAGCACGAGGACGCCGATCACGACGGCCACCGGCGCGATCATGGCGTAGGCGTACCAGTGCTTCTGGTAGCCGTCTTTCAGACGCCGGCCAAGGCCGGGCCGCGGGTGCGGTCACCGCGCGCGCTTGCCGGTCGCGCGGTCGATGGCGACTGTCATGGTTCGACACCTTCGGGAGCATCAGGACGAGCGGAACGTCAGGGGTACGGCGCTCGGTGCGGTGGCCGCCGGGTCCCTCCCCTCCGGTAGGGACCCGGCGGCCACCCGGACTCACTTGCTGAAGTCCGGCACCAGCTTGGCGATCGCGGTCTCGGCGTCGCTCAGCCCCTCGTCCAGGGACTTCTTGTCGCCGGCGATCTGGGGCAGCTGCTCATCGAGCGGGGTCCACAGGGAGCTGTACTCCGGCAGGGCCGGGCGCGGCTGGGCGGCCGGCAGGACCGTCTGGAAGCCGGCGATCGCCCGGGTCGGCCTTGACCTCGGCGGTGTAGGCGTCGTCGCGGGTCGGCAGCGTGGAGTTCTTCAGGGCGACGGTCTCCTGGGACTTCGCCGAGGTCATGAACTTCACGAACTTCAGCGACGCCTCCTGGTGGGCCTTGTCCCGAGCCGGCGTACACCGACAGGTTGTGGCCGCCGGTCGGGGCGCCCGCCTTGCCGGTGGAGCCGGCCGGGACGGTGGCGATGCCGAGGTTGTTCTTGTCCTTGAAGGCGGAGCCCTTGTAGAAGTTGGTGATCTCCCACGGGCCCTGGATGATCGAGGCGACCTTGCCGCTGACGAACGCCTCCCTGGATGTGGGCGTAGGCGTCGGCGGTGACGTCGGCCTTGTGCAGGCCTTGCCCTCGAAGAGGCTCAGCCAGGTGCCGTACGCCTTCTTCGCCTCGGGCGAGTTGACGGTGATCTTCTTGCCCTCGGCGTCGACCGTGTCGGTGCCCTCGCCATACAGGAACGGCTGCGCGTAGTAACCGGCCGTGGAGGCCCAGTAGCCGTCGGCGCCGGTCTTGTCCTTGATGGTGGCGGCGGCCTTCTTCAGCTCGTCCCAGGTCTTGGGGCCTCGACGCCGGCCTTCTCGAAGAGTTCCTTGTTGTAGACGAAGGCGAGGGTGTCGGTGACCAGCGGGACGCCGTAGGTCTTGCCCTCGTACTTGGCCTGCTCGATCAGGTTGGGCTGGAACTCGTCCTGCTCGGCGAGGGGCCTCGGTGCCGTCCAGCGGCAGGAAGAAGCCCTTCTTGGCGAAGGCGGGGGTCCAGCCGACCTCGGCACGCAGCACGTCGGGGGCGCCCTTGGAACCGGCGGCGGTGTCGAACTTGTTCTGCGCCTGGTCGAAGGGGACGTTGACGTAGTTGACCTTGACGTCCTTGTTGGCGGCCTCGAACTCCTTGACCAGGGCCTTGTAGGTCGGCGCCTCGTTGGTCGCGTTCGAGGTGTCCCAGTACGTGATGGTGACCGGTCCGCCCGACTCGTTGTCGCTGTCGCCGTCCCCGCCGCACGCCGTCGCCGCGAGGGCGAGGGACGCCACCAGAGCGGTGGCCGCTATGCCACGCCGCATGAGTTCTCCTTGAGGGTGAAAGCCCGTGTGGTGCAGGGTGCGGGCCCGTCCGCCGCTCCTGCCGACACCGACCGCGTCCTTGCCGCCGTCGGGCGACGTGAACGTAACAGCGTTGTAAGCGGCGCGAAAGTGCTGCAGCAAAAAAGTGCAAGAGATCTCCGAAGTTATCCGTGCGTGACCTCCTGGCGACCGTCATGAGACGCTTGTTTACGGGGGCCGAGCGGTATCGGGCCGGTTGTGCAAGACTCTGCAAGCTCTTGCCGCCACTTTCTCGAGGGAGCGCGATGACGCAGCAGCCCGCGCCGGGCCGTCCAACAGGCCGTGCACGGCGCCCTATCGGTGTGCAAGGCGGCGGCCGACAGGTACAGTCCACCCCTGTGACCACACGGCTTGCCGACATCGCCGCCCAGGCGGGGTGAGCGAAGCGACGGTCAGCCGCGTCCTCAACGGGAAGCCGGGCGTCGCCGCCACCACCCGACAGTCCGTACTCGCCGCCCTCGACGTCCTGGGCTATGAACGCCCCGTGCGGCTGCGGCAGCGCAGCGAGGGCCTGGTCGGCCTGATCACGCCGGAGCTGGAGAACCCGATATTCCCGGCGCTGGCCCAGGTCATCGGCCAGGCGCTGACGCGTCAGGGCTACACGCCGGTCCTCGCCACCCAGACCCCGGGCGGTTCCACGGAGGACGAGCTGACGGAGATGCTGGTCGACCGCGGGGTCGCCGGCATCATCTACGTCTCCCGGGCTGCACGCCGACACCACCGCCGACATGCAGCGCTACGAACGGCTGCGCGCGCAGGGCGTGCCCTTCGTCCTCGTCGACGGTTTCTCGTCGAAGGTGCAGGCGCCGTTCATCTCCCCCCGACGACCGCGCCGCGATGAGCCTCGCGGTCACGCACCTCGTCTCGCTCGGCCACACCCGCATCGGGCTGGCCCTCGGCCCGAAGCGGTTCGTGCCGGTGCAGCGCAAGATCGAGGGCTTCGTCCGCACGATCCAGGACCAACTGCATCTGAGTGCCGAGACCGTGGAGACGGATCTCGTCCAGCACTCCCTCTACACCCTGGAGGGCGGCCAGGCGGCGGCCACCGCTCTCATCGAGCGGAACTGCACGGCGGTGGTCTGCGCCAGCGACATGATGGCGCTGGGCGCGATACGGGCGGCCCGGCAGCGGGGCCTGGAGGTGCCCAAGGACTTCTCGGTCGTCGGCTTCGACGACTCGCCGCTGATCGCCTTCACCGACCCGCCGCTGACGACCGTCCGCAAGCCGGTCCCCGCGATGGGGCAGGCGGCGGTGCGCACGCTGCTGGAGGAGATCGGCGGAACGCCCGCGCCGCACAGCGAGTTCGTGTTCATGCCGGAGCTGGTGGTACGCGGCTCGACGGCGTCGGCGCCGGGCGAGCGCAACCGGTAGTCCTGCCCCCTCCTCCGCGAGGTGGCCGGATGCGGCCCGGATCCGACGGGGGATCGGTGGGAGAGTGCTTTTCTGGCAGACTTCATGCCTATGGGTGACGCGACCGTGAGGACTTCGGAACGCCTGGAAGAGGGCGTTCCGCACCCCGTCACGGAGGAGACGGGGCGGGGCCCGCTGCGCCGGCTCCGCGCACCGCGCCGACCCCGGCTGTGGTTCGAGATCCTGCTGATCGCCGTCAGTTACTGGACGTACTCCCTCGTCCGGAACGCGGTACCGGAGCAGCGGACGCAGGCGCTGCGCAACGCGGACTGGATCTGGGGCGTCGAGCAGCAGCTCGGCATCGCCGTGGAGCAGACCGTCAACCACGCCGTGAACTCGGTGACTTGGCTGGTCGTCGGCATGAACTACTACTACGCCACACTGCACTTCGTGGTGACCCTGGGCGTGCTGGTGTGGCTGTACGCGGCCACCCCGGGCGGTACGCGGCGACCCGGCTCGTGCTCTTCGCGACGACGGGCGTCGCCCCTGGTCGGTTACTACCTGTATCCGCTCGCCCCGCCCCGTCTGATGAACGGCGGGGCACTTCATCGACACGGTGATGGTCCACGAGACGTGGGGCTCGATGGCGTCCGGCGACCTGAAGAACATGTCGAACCAGTACGCGGCGATGCCCTCGATGCACATCGGGTGGTCGGTGTGGTGCGGGCTGACCATCTTCGCGCTGGCCTCCGTGCCGTGGGTGCGGGTGCTGGGGCTGGTGTATCCGGCGCTGACCCTGGTCGTGATCGTCGCCACCGCCAACCACTTCTGGCTGGACGCGGTGGGCGGGGTGCTGTGTCTCGGGTTCGGGTACCTGGTGGCGGCGGCCTGGTACGGGCGCCTGCCGTACGCGTTGCCGCGGACGGTGGCGGCGCGGTGGCGGGCGTGGTCGCCCACACGGGCCTAGGGCCGACCGTCCCAGGACGGGCTCCGGCTCCGGACCGGCTCCGGCCCCGTGCGGCGGGAGGCTCCTCAGCTGCGCCCAGGAGGGCAGGTGACCTCCCAGGCCGCCTCGATCATCCGGAAGATCTCGTCCAGCGCGGCCTCCGGATCGGGCGCCTCGCGGGCCAGCGAATAGGCGTCGACCGCGAACCTCGCGAGCGTCCGGCAGACCGTCGTGCTCTGCGTCAGGCCGGGATCGGCGGCGATGGCCGCCGCCAGCGACTCCCGCGTGGCGCAGCCTCATCGACTCCTCGTACTCCCGCAGGGAGGGTGATCCGTCGACCATGCGCCGGATCGGGGCGGCGCCGTCCGCCGTGCAATGCCGCACCAGGGCCAGGACCTCGCGGCGCAGCGCGGGCACGAGCGGCTCGTGCGGCGCCCGGTCGGTGACCGCCCGTGCGAGGCGATGCTCGAAGTCCTGGTCCTGCTCGAACACCAGGGCCTCTTTCGAGGCGAAGTGGGAGAAGAGCGTGGTGACGGCCACGTCGGCCTCGGCGGCCACGTCCCGGATGCCCACCGCGTCGTAGCCGCGTTCCAGGAAGAGCCGCAGGGCGGCGTCGGCGATCTTCTGGCGGGTCGCGGCCTTCTTGCGTTCCCGGCGCCCGGTCGGCACGGTCATGCGCTGACACTACCAAATGCGAAGGTGTAACCGTTTCGATAAACTAACCGTTAGTGCTACGGTCGCCGACATGAAGAAGGTGAGCTTCGCCGAGTTCGGCGGTCCGGACGTCCTGCAACTCATAGATGCCGAGGAGCCCCCACGCGGGCCCCGGCCAGGTACGCGTCGCCGTGCGGGCGGCGGGCGTCAACCCCGTCGACTGGCGGGTCCGTGAAGGCCAGATACTGAAGGCCCATCCGCTCCAGTTGCCCGCCGGAGTCGGGCTGGACGCCTCGGGGGTGGTGGACGAGGTCGGCGAGGGCGTGGAAGGCGTCGAGGTCGGCGACCACGTGTTCGGTGAGGGTTCGAGCACCTATGCGGAGTTCGCCGTGCTGGGGGCCTGGGCCCGGATGCCCGAGGGCCTGACCTTCGAAGAGGCGGCCGGATACCCCTCCGTGGTGGAGACCGCGCTGCGCGTCATCCGCGAGGTCGGTGTGCGGCCCGGGCAGACGCTGCTGGTCAGCGGTGCGTCCGGGGGTGTCGGGTCGGCGGTGCTGCAGATCGCCCGCGACCGCGGCATCAAGGTGATCGGCACGGCCGGGGCCGCGAACCAGGACTATCTGCGGAGCCTGGGCGCCCACGCCACGACGTACGGCGAGGGCTGGGTCGAGCGGGTGCGAGGCTCGGCCACGTCGACGCGGCTCTCGATCTGGCCGGCTCGGGTGTGATCCGCGAGCTCGTCGAGCTGACCGGTGATCCGAGCAGGGTGGTGTCCATCGCCGACCTCGGTGCGCCGGAGTCCGGTGTCCGGTTCTCCGGCGTGGCCGGCAGCGTGCCGGACGCGCTCGCCGAGGCCGTCGACCTCATCTCACGGGGCAGGCTCCACATCCCGGTCGAGAAGTCGTACCCTCTCGCCGAGGCAGCGGCGGCGCACATCGACAGCCAGGCCGGTCACACACGCGGGCGGCGGGTCATGGTCGTCTGAGCCCTGATCCGAACGACGCCCCTAGGTGTACTACGACAGGCCCTAGGTGTAGAAGAGGTCCTCCACCACCGCCCGGGCCCGGCGGGCCGTGCGGCGGTACTCGTCGAGCATGTCGCCCGCGTGGCCCGGGCCGTGGCCCAGGTAGCGGCCCACCGCCGCCAGCTCCCGGGGGTCGGTCGGGAAGGTGTCGGCGGCCCGGCCGCGCACCAGCATCACCGCGTTGCGGACGCGCGTCGCCAGTACCCACGCCTCGTCGAGTGTCCCGGCGTTCTCCGCCGAGATGAGCCCGGCGTCGCAGGCGGCGGACAGGGCCAGGCGCGTCCGGGTGGTGCGCAGCCCCCGCTCCGCGTGCCCGTGCCGCAGCTGGATCAGCTGCACCGTCCACTCCACGTCGGACAGCCCGCCCGGCCCCAGTTTGGCGTGCAGCTTGGGGTCCGCGCCGCGCGGCAGCCGCTCGGACTCCATCCGGGCCTTGAGCCGCCGGATCTCCCGTACGGCGCCCTCCCCGAGCCCGTCCGCCGGGTACCGCAGCGGATCGACCAGCTCGGTGAACCGGCGCCCCAGGTCCGCGTCGCCGGCGACGAACTCGGCCCGCAGCAGCGCGTGCCGCTCCCACACCAGCGACCAGCGCCGGTAGTAGGCCTCGTACGACTTCAGGGTCCGCACCAGCGGGCCGGACTTGCCCTCGGGACGCAGGTCCGCGTCGATCAGGAGGGGCGGGTCGGCGCTGGGGGACCTGGAGCAGGCGGCGCATCTCGGAGACGACCTTGTTCGCCGCGTCCGACGCCTCCCGTTCGTCGACCCCGTCCCGCGGCTCGTGCACGAACAGCACGTCCGCGTCCGAGCCGTAGCCCAGCTCGTGCCCGCCGAACCGGCCCATGCCGATGATCGCGAACCGGGTCGGCAGCGTGTCGCCCCAGCCCTCCGTACGACGGCCCGGAGCGTGCCCGCCAGGGTCGCCGCCGTCAGGTCGGACACGGCGCCGCCGACCAGGTCCACCAGGGCGCCCTGGTCGGCCTCGACGGGCTGCGCCTCGGTGCCGTAGGAGCCGACGATGTCCGCGGCGGCCGTACGGAACAGCTCCCGGCGCCGGACCCCGCGCGCCGCCGTGACCGCCTGCACCGCGCCGTCGGCCCGGCGGACCGCGGCGAGCGTCTCCCTGCTCCAGCTGGAGCCGCCCGCGCGGCGCCAGCCCGCCGACGTTGCCGTCCCCGAGCAGTGCGACGGCCTCGGGCGCCCGCATCAGCAGGTCGGGGCGAGCCGCCCGGCGGACAGCACCCGGGCGAGGTTCTCTGCCGCCGCGCCTCGTCCCGCAGCAGCCGCAGGTACCAGGGCGTCGTGCCGAGCGCGTCGGAGACCTTGCGAAGTTGAGCAGGCCGGTGTCCGGGTCGGCCGAGTCGGCGAACCAGCCGAGCAGCACGGGAAGCAGGGTCCGCTGGATGGCCGCCTTGCGGGTGACGCCGGACGCCAGCGCCTCCAGGTGCCGGAGCGCGGCGGCCGGATCGGCGTACCCGAGGGCGACCATCCGCTCCCGCGCCGCCTCTGGGCTCAGCCGGGCCTCGCCGGGCGCCAGCTGGGCGACGGCGTCGAGCAGCGGCCGGTAGAACAGCTTCTCGTGCAGCCGGCGTACGACGGACGCGTGCCGCTTCCACGCGCGCAGCAGCCCGGTGACCGGGTCGGTGCGCAGGCCGAGGGAGCGGCCGAGACGACGCAGGTCGGCCTCGTCCTCGGGGACGAGGTGGGTGCGCCGCAGCCGGTGGAGCTGGATGCGGTGCTCCATGGAACGCAGGAAAGCGGTACGCCTCGTCGAGCTGGGCGGCGTCCGCCCGGCCCACGTACCTGCCCGCGGCGAGGGACTCCAGCGCGTCCAGCGTCGTACCGCTGTGCAGGGACGTGTCCGACCGACCGTGCACCAGCTGGAGCAGCTGGACGGCGAACTCCACGTCCCTGAGCCCGCCCGGGCCCAGTTTCAGCTGCCGGTCGACCTCGGCGACGGGGATGGTCTCCACCACCCGGCGGCGCATCTTCTGCACGTCCGGGACGAAGTTCTCGCGGTCGGCGGCCTGCCACCAGCGGCTGGAGGGCGGCCACGTACTCGGCGCCGAGGCCGGGGTCGCCGGCCACCGGGCGGGCCTTGAGCAGCGCCTGGAACTCCCAGGTCTTGGCCCAGCGCTGGTAGTAGGCGAGGTGGCTGCTGAGGGTGCGCACCAGCGGGCCGTTGCGTCCCTCCGGGCGGAGGTTGGCGTCGACGGGCCAGATGGAGCCCTCGACTGTGGTCTCGGAGCAGATCCGCATCAGGGTGCGAGGCGAGCGCGGTCGCGGCCCGCATCGCCCCTGGCCTCGTCGGCCACCCCTCCGCGGGTTCACCCACGAAAATGACGTCCACGTCGGAGACGTAGTTCAGCTCGTGTCCCCCGCACTTGCCCATCGCGATCACCGCGAGCCGGCACAGCGCCGCGTCCTCGGGCGCGGCGGCCTCGGCGAGGGCGAGGGCCGCGCGCAGCGTGGCGGTGGCGAGGTCGGCCAGCTCGGCGGCGGTCTCGGCGACGTCGATGGTGCCGCACACGTCGCGGGCGGCGATGGACAGCAGGCAGCGCCGGTAGGCGACGCGCAGCGAGACGGGGTCGGTCGCCTCGGCGAGGCCGCGCTCGAACTCCGCCACCCCGCGGTGCAGGTCCCGCGGCTCGTAGGTGACCAGGGCCTGCCAGTCGCCGGCGTGCCGGGCGAGGTGGTCGGCGAGCGCCTCGGAGGCGCCGAGCACCCGAGGAGGCGGTCGCGCAGCGGCTGGCCGCTATCAGGGTGTCCAGCAGCTCCCGGCGGGCGGTGGGGTCGGGCTGCGC
Organism: Streptomyces thinghirensis; assembly: GCA_021502835.1. Next base: position 96,376 of record JAKFGP010000033.1, on the reverse strand, counting down.
CTCCAGGGAGCCGGACCAGTCCGTGCAGGGCGAGGTCCGGATCGGCGGTGGCGCCCAGCGCCTCCAGCAGGACCGGGTCGCTGCGGACCGGTGTCAGCTCCACTCCGTCCAGCAGCCGCTCGGCGGCCGAGGGATCGGTGAAGCCGTGCCGCAGCAGCCGCGTGAAGGTACTGCTCCTGCGCCCCGGCGCCGTCATCTCGGCCTCCTGTCGGACCTGTGGGATGGACCTGTGGGATCAAGGTCGTACGGCCTGAGCGTAACCGGGGAGCAGCGCGGGGGCGCCCGGGGCGTACCGCTCTCGCTCCCCGTTCCCGGCCTCCGGTGGACCGCTCCACACTCGTACGATATCTTGGTACAAGCCATGAAGGGAGGCACCGGTATGTCCATTACCGCAAGCGAAGCCCGTCAGAACCTGTTCCCCCTGATAGAGCAGGTCAACGAGGACCATGCCCCGGTGCACATCACCTCCCGCAAGGGCAACGCCGTGCTCATGTCCGAGGAGGACTTCACGGCCTGGACGGAGACGGTGCATCTCCCTGCGTTCCCTCAAGAACGCCCGCCGCCTGCTCGACTCCATCGCCGAGAGGCCGAGTCCGGCGGCGCACGGCGGCGTGAGCTGATCGATCCGGACGCGGAGCGCACGTGAAGATCACTTCACGTCGCACGGCTGGAGGACTACGTCCACTGGGCCGAGAGCGACCGGAAGGTGACCAAGCGGATCAACAAACTGATCACCGACATCACACGTGACCCGTTCGAGGGCATCGGCAAGCCGGAACCCCTGAAGGGCGACCTGTCGGGCTACTGGTCACGACGCATCGACGACACACACCGTCTGGTGTACAAGCCCGCCGATGGCGTCCTGGTCATCGGTGCGGGCGCGGTACCACTACTGACACCGACATCGTGCTCGACAAGGACGTCGAAGGAGCCATGCCATGGACTTCACGCTCAGTGATCCCGCTGCCCGTGACCGACATCGACCGGTCCCGGGACTTCTACCGGGACAAGGTCGGCTTCCACGTCGACATCGACCAGGAGGTCATGCCGGGCATGCGCATCGTCCAGCTGACGCCGCCCGGCTCGGGCTGCTCCATCGCCCTCGGCGAGGCCATCTGGGACATGGCCCAGGGCCAGACCACGCCGGCCCCCGGCTCGTACCAGGGACTCCAGCTGTGCGTCACCGACATCAAGGCGGCCCACGCGGAGCTGGTGGGGGCGCGGCCTGGAGGTCTCCGAGCCGGTGCAGTACGCGCCGGACGACGGCTCCACGTTCATGTACTTCAAGGACCCGGACGGCAACGGCTGGGCGGTCCAGGAGTACCGCCGCTGGGCGACGGAGCCGCTGCACCAGCTGCTGGCGGACCAGAAGCGGCAGGGCTGAGCGTCGGCCGTTCCGGATCAGTCGGTCTCCCGCCACCGGTTGGTGATCGGGAGCCGGCGGTCCTTGCCGAAGCCCTTCGGCGAGATCTTGGTGCCCGGCGGGTACCGGCGCCGCTTGTACTCCGCGGTGTCGACCATGCGCAGCGTCCTCGTCACCAGTCCCGGTCGTAACCCGGCGGCCACGATCTCGTCCGCGCCCCGGTCCCGGTCGACGGCTGTGCTCGAGGATCGCGTCCAGCACCGGGTAGTCCGGCAGCGAGTCCGTGGCCGACCCTGGCCCGGGCGCAGCTCCGCGCTCGGCGGCTTGGTGATCGAGTTCTCGGGGATCGGCGGGGTCCGGCCACGGTCCCCGGCCGACCGGTTGCGCCACTCGGCGAGGCGGAAGACGGACGTCTTTGTACACGTCCTTGATGGGCCCGTACGCGTGCCGACCGAGTCGCCGTACAGCGTGGAGCACCCCACCGCCAGCTCCGGACTTGTTGCCGGGCGCGAGCACGAGGTGGCCCCTCCTGGTTGGAGATGGCCATCAGCAGCGTCCCGCGCAGCCGCGACTGGAGGTTCTCCTCCGCCGAGTCCGGTCAGGTCCAGCGACCCCATGTACGCGTCGAACATCGGCTCGATCGCCACGGTGCGGTAGTTCAGCCCGGTGCGCCGCGCCAGCTCCGCCGCGTCGTCCCGGGAGTGCCGGGAGGGAGTACGTGGACGGCATCGAGACGCCGTGCACGTTCTCCCGCGCCGACCGCGTCGTAGGCGATCGCCGCGACCAGCGCGGAGTCGATGCCCCGGACAGTCCGGATCAGCACCGAGCGGAAGCCGTTCTTCGCGACGTACGCCCGGAGTCCGACGACGAGCGCCGAGTAGACCTCCTCGTCGTCGTCGAGCCGCTCCGCGTACCCGCCGGGCAGCTCCGGCGGGTAGCGACCGGCTCCCCGTGACAGCACGACCCGGTCGACGCGCAGGCCGTCGTCCACCACGCCGGTCGCGCGTCCGCCCCGGCGGCCGGCAGGTCCAGGCCTGTCGACCACGCAGCCCTCGGAGAACCGCGGCGCCCGCGCCACGACCTCCCCCGTCCCGGTCGACCACGATCGAGTCGCCGTCGAAGACCAGCTCGTCCTGCCCGCCGGTCATCGCGAGGTAGGCGGTCGTGCAGCCGGCCTCCCCGGGCGCGCCTCGCGCACCAGTTCCAGCCGGGTGTCGCGTCCTTGTCGCGCTCGTACGGCGAGGCGCTGACGGAGGCAGCGTGCCCGGCCCGCGCCGAGCGAGCGGCGGGCAATCCGGCCGCCGTCCTGCCACAGGTCCTCGCAGATGGCCAGCGCCACGTCGACACCGCGCGCAACCTGGCACCACCGGCATGGTGTCGCCGGGCACGAAGTAGCGGAACTCGTCGAAGACGCCGTAGTTGGGCAGGTGGCGCTTGGCGAAGCTCAGCACCACCTCGCCGCCGTACAGCACGGCCGCCGCAGTTCTCTGCGGGCGGGCCGGCCGGCTGGCCGTACCGGCTGGGCGGCTGCGGAACGGCGTCGAGAGTACGACGACCACCGGCAGCGGGCGCCGGAAGCCCTCTCCGCGCCAGACGCGCCGCCAGCGAGCGCAGGGTCCAGGGCGGGATCGCCCACGAAGCGACGGCTCTGAGCGCCAGGTCCTCGACGGGATAAATACCCGGTCAGACCACATCTCCGGGAACGCCACCAGGTGCGCTCCCGCCTCGGCTCGAGTGCCGGGTCCAGCGGGATCGCGACCGACTCCGGCGTTCAGAGGCGATGTCGCCGACACGAGTCGATCTGGTCCAGGGCGAGTCGTAGTTGAGGCACGCGCACAGTCTAATCGTCAGAACGACGTGCGATGGGGGGCTGTGCTGGTGCAACGCGTCGATCAGCTGTCCGGGCGTTTCTCGCGCCCCGCTCCGCCAGCAGGTCCGCCATCGGGCCGGATCTCCGTCACTCCTGCGCCGACCATCCCCTGCGCCAGCCGTACTCCCACCCCGACCGCGCACCTGTCGCCGGCGGCACCCCGGGGCCATGTGGACGCCGCCCTTAGTGATGGTCGGTCATGAGCTGGAAGGTAGAAGACCTCCCCGCCCGTCGCTTCCCGTCGAGCGTGGCCAGTTTCTCCATCTCGGCGTCGGTGGCCATCCCCGGCATCAGCGAGCCCTCCCCCGCCCGACGGCATGTCACCCATGCCCATCCAGCTCATCGGCGGGTCGGACGACACCTCGGCAGCCCCCACAGGTCGAGCCAGCCGATCATCATGCCGCGCTGGTTGGCCTGGGTCTGCGCGATGTCGTACGCGAGGCGGCGCACCTCTCGTCCTCCGTGCGGTCGCGCACGATGTACGACATCTCCACGGCCTGCTGGTGGTGCACCGACATGTCCCGCGCGAAGCCGGCGTCCGCGGAGTCGGCCGTCGGGACCCGGCCCGCGCCGTCGTCCCCGGCGACGGCGTAGGTGATGCCGCCGGCCGCGACGAGGGCACGCGGCGGCGCCCCGCGATCCAGCCGACCCGTTTCGGTGTCACTGCGACAGACCGTTCGTGCAGGCGGCACCCGGCTCCGGGGTCTGCTCGCCCTGCACGAACTTCTCGAAGAACTTGTCCCACGTTCGGGTCGTCGGCGCCCGTCACCGTGCGCTGGTATCCCCAGGCGGTGAGCATGATCGGGTCCTTCTGCTTGTCGTCCGGGCTCATCAGCGAGTACGGCGTCTTCACCTTCGCCGCCAGCTTCTCCACGTCGGCCTCGGGCGCCTCGTCGGTGTACGTCACCCAGACGGCGCCGTGCTCCAGCGAGTGCACGGCGTTCTCGTTCTCCCAGCGGCTTGGTGTAGACGTCGCCGTCGCAGTTCATCCAGACCTGGTTGTGGTCGCCGCCGACCGGGGGCTCGGCCGGGTAGGGAGACCTTCTTGGTGACGTGGTTGCGGGGCCAGGTCCCCCTTCCAGGTCCGCACCCCGTCCGCCCCGGCGACGAACTTGCCGGAGGTCTTGCCGTCCGACGCCGTGGCGTCGTCGGAGTCGCCGGACTGCGACCGGACGAGGACGACACCGCCGACGACGAGACCGGCGACGACCACGGCGCTGACCGCGATGGTGAGGATCCGGTTCCGGCGGTCGCGGGCCTCCTCGGCGCGCCGCATCTCGGCTATGCGTGTCTGTCGCGCCGTGTTGCTGCTCTTCTTGGCGGAACCCATTGGGTGTGCCCTTCTGGGAAAGGGGGGCGGTGGAGTCCGCTGATCGTAATGGCGGAGGAGGGGCTGAATCGTAGGGAGATCACAGGATCCGTCGCGGTGGGAGTCCAGGAATGGCCCGATCGAACAGGTGGCCTCTACGCTGCGGGGAGAGCCGGTGGGCCGATCGAGGCCCGCAACGCGTACGAAACCGTGCTGTGGTGTGATGCTCAGGTGCCCGACCGCCTCCCGCCGTACCGGAGACAGGCGGCCTGACCAGCAAGGATGGGGAAGCGGAAGATGGACAAGCAGCAGGAGTTCGTGATCCGGACGCTGGAGGAGCGCGACATCCGGTTCGTACGCCTGTGGTTCACGGACGTACTGGGCTTCCTCAAGTCCGTCGCCGTGGCCCGGCGGAGCTGGAGCAGGCCTTCGACGAGGGCATCGGTTTCGACGGCTCGGCGATCGAGGGCTTCGCCCGGGTCTACGAGTCCGACATGATCGCCAAGCCGGACCCGTCCACCTTCCAGGTCCTGCCCTGGCGCGCGGAGGCCCCCGGCACGGCCCGCATGTTCTGCGACATCCTCATGCCGGACGGTTCCCCCGTCCTTCGCCGACCCGCGCTACGTCCTCAAGCGCCCCTGGCCCGCACCTCCGACCTGGGCTTCACCTTCTACACCCACCCGGAGATCGAGTTCTTCCTGCTGAAGGACAAGCCCGTCGACGGCACGGTCCCCACCCCCGCCGACAACTCCGGCTACTTCGACCACACCCCGCAGAACATCGGCACATGGACTTCCGCCGCCAGGCGATCACCCATGCTGGAGTCGATGGGCATCTCGGTCGAGTTCTCCCACCACGAGGGCGCCCCGGCCAGCAGGAGAATCGACCTCCGCTACGCCGACGCGCTCTCCGGCCGACTAACATCATGACCTTCCGCCTGGTCATGAAGCAGGTCGCACTGGAGCAGGGCTCCAGGCCACTCTTCATGCCGAAGCCGTTCTCGGAGTTCCCCGGCTCGGGCACGTACTCGCACCTGTCCTCTTCGAAGGCGACCGCAACGCCTTCTACGAGTTCGGCGCCGAGTACCAGCTCTCCAGGTCGGCCGCTCCCTTTATCGCGGGCCTGCTGCGGCACGCGGCGGAGATCTCGGCGGTCACCAACCAGTGGGTGAACAGCTACAGCGCATCTGGGGCGGCTCGAGCGCATGGCGCGGCGCCGGCGGCGTGGCCCCTCCCACACGCTGCTGGGGCCACAACAACCGCTCGGCCCTGGTCCGCGTCCCCATGCACAAGCCCGGCAAGACCAGCTCGGCCCAGCGTCGAGGGTCCGCTCCACCAGACCCCAGCGCCAACCCGTACCTGACATACGCCGTCCCTCCTCGCCGCCGGCCTCAAGGGCATCGAGGAGGGCTACGAACCCCGCCGGGCGCCGAGGACGACGTCTGGGCCCTGTCCGACTCGGAACGCCGCGCACTGGGCATCGAGCCTCCTCCCCAGAACCTCGGCGAGGCCTCGCCCTGATGGAACGCAGCGACCTGGTCGCCGAGACCTCGGCGAGCACGTTCGACTTCTTCCTCCGCAACAAGCGGCAGGAGTGGGAGGGGAGTACCGGTCGCAGGTGACGGCGTTCGAGCTGCGGAAGTCGCTGCCGGTGCTGTGACGCTCCGCTGGAGGTGGGGTCGAAGGTCACTCGGCCCTTCGACCCCCACCGACTCGCCTGCCGACGGCTCAGTCGTGCGGGACTTCCTCGATCACCTTTTCCCGAACCGCCACGAGCCCCGGTTACCCAGTGCCTCCGCGCGCAGGCCCGTCTCCCAGGCGATCCGTGCGGCCCGCTGCTGCGGGACGTCTGGGTACTCCTCGGGCTGCACCTTGATGTAGCCGCGCCGGTCGGCAGGCTGGGTACGCAGGACCTCGCGCAGCCTCTCCTCCTGCTCCTCCCGCGTGGGTGGCGTTGCCGGTAGCGCGCTGGTACACCCTGCTCAGCCGCCCGGCCGCTTCCTCGTCGCGTCGCCTGGCGGCATCCGATCCGCGCCATGTCATCCACCCGACGGCGCCCAGCGCGGCGAGGGCCGGAGCCCCCGCGCCGAACAGCTCACCAGTGGCATCCACCTGTCCCGGCGTCCGGGGCCGAAGTGCGCCCTCGGGATCCTCGATCACGCTGAGCACCTGACCGACGTCGTAGAGATCGGACGTCGTCTCCATATCGGGCCCAGGCACGCGAGAGCCCGCCTTCCCTCCGCAGTTCGTAACGGGAGTGGCGGGCCTTGCGTCCCTGCGCCGGATCAAGCCTCTCCTTCACGACCGTGGCAGTGACTCTCTCACCACGATGCTGAAGTGTGAGGTCGTCGCGCGCCAGGTCGAACACGTACACCGACATCACGGACGTGATCACGACGAACAGGGCCGCATACGTGCTCGATTCACGCGCCCCGAGCCTCCGGATCAGCACGACGAGCAGCAGCCCGTGCAGGATCCACAGAGCGATCTGAGCGAAAGGCCCGGTTCCGTCCACGAGGAGGAACATCGCCGCGATCACCACGAGCACGTAGCAGCCGATACCGACCGCCAGCAGGGCGGGAGGCCTCGCACGCCTCCTGCGCGCCTCCTCCCCATCCTGCCGCGCGCTGCTGCCCTGATTTCCTGTTCGCCTCGGCGGGCTCATGGTCCAGCTTTTCGAAGGACTCCTTGACCTTGAGTAGCGCTGTGGACGCCTTCTCGGAGAACTTCGTCAGTTGCTTGATCCCGTACGACCATTCACCGCCGAAGTCGTCCCTGCGCCCGGCGAGCTCGGGCACCCCCATGGCGCCCCCGGTAACCTGCTCCATCTCACGGCCCGGCTTCTTCATCATGTGGGCTATGTGGTCAAGGTTGTGTCTTACTCTCTTCAACACCTCATAGTCAGCCGACAGGTCGCTCATGATGCCCCCGTTTCAGTGCGAATGACTTTCCAGCCGATCGTCCCCCGTGGGCTCCGCTGAGGCGAGGGTGGACCAGGCAGTCCGGCGGTATCCAAGCGGTGAGTGTGACGCCGTGTCGGGGGCGTCATGAGCGAGTCAGCCAGCCGAGCCCCTGGCGCGTCACTCCCCCCTGAGCCGGGCCCCGGTCCGGGCCGACCCCGAAAATCCTCGGACCTGCACACCGTTCATCGCTCGGTCGCACGGAACGGGCGTCGTGGAGGCGGATTGGGCCGACCGCGCGCGTCGCGGCTCCGGAGGGCTCTCCTTACCGGTGGGTAGCGTGAAGATGCGGGCTCATTTCCTGACCGCATGGGCACAGTGATGGATGCGAGGACGCCGGGAACGGCCTCTCAACAGCGCGCCGATAGTCGGCCGTTCAGCAGCGTGCTTGGATCAGTGCGCGGCGCGCCGGCGATCGGTTCCGGATTCCCCCAACTCCGTATTCCGGGCGTGCGTGCCTCACCGCTCCCATTTCGTTCGCACGAAAGGAAAGACCTGCCATGAACCTCGTCCCCCAGGTCGAAACGGCTGAAATCTCCGACACGGACCTGGACCAGGTGTCCGGCGGCAACATCGGCGTCGACGCCGGCGCGGCCGTCATAACGGCCGGTGGCTCGGTCGGCGCCGGTCTCTACGCGGAGGCCGGCCCGTTCGCCCTCGGTGCCGGTCTCGGCGGCTCCGCGTCGCTCGGCGGCGCCACGGCGCAGGGCCACGCGCACACGACCATGCTCTGAGTCGCACGCCCGACGCGCAATGGGCCCCGGACCACTGTCCGAGGCCCATCGCCGTGCTTGGCACGCAGGTCTGCGCCCGGGGCGGCCGGCATCCGGTCGGTGAAATCGAATCAGGGCGGGTACCCGGCGAGCATGTTCTTCTTCAGCAACCGCGTCGGGTGCATCGGTTCGCTGCTCATCAGGCGCCGTGGCTACCGTCGTGCTGATCCTCCTGCTCACCCGCTGATCGTTCGGTCGGCTCCACGGGCGGAACGGCGGCCCGAGCCTTCATGCCCGGGACGCTTTCCCCTGGCCCGACCACCCTCCCCCCCGCTTTCCGCGGCTCCCGACCCACGTGCCGTCGGCTGACCCGCCGCTGCCCTCCTGTCACCTCGGGCGGCCGGAGCCCCCGCACCCCGGCCCGTGTGCGGCCGACGTGCGGGGGCCCTTCGCGGTCGATCCCTCCGCGGTGAACTCCTCAGCCGGGCCCAGCACGGTGCCGGGCCTCGTCCGCGAGGTGCCGGCCGGAGTCGCGGGCCTGTTCGGTGACCTTGCCGCCCTGGTCGCGGGCCTCGTCCTGCGTGTTGTGCGAGGCCTCGGCCGCCGTGCCCTTCACCTCGGCGGCCGCGTCCTGCGCCACTTCCCTCGCGCCTTCCTTGAGGTGTTGCGCGGACTCGGTCGCGGCGTCCTTCACGGGTTCCAGAGCCTCGCTCCGCATCAGCTCGGAGGCCTTCTGCCGCTCGGTGCGGGAGGCCGGCAGCAACGAGGACGCCAGGACTCCGACCCCGAAGGCGACCAGACCGGCCGCCAGGGGTTGCCCTGGGTCTGGCCGCGGGCCACGTCGGGTGCCTGCTGCACGGCGTGTCCCGCCTGTTCGGCCATGTCGCGCGCGGTGCCGGCCGCCTGTCCCGCCGCGTCGCGAGCCGTCCCGACCGCCTGCCCGGTGCCCTCCTGGAGCGAACCGGCGGCCGACTGAGCGGTGTCCCGCACGCCGTGCGCGGTGTCCGAGGCCGTGCCCATCACTCGCTCGCGCATGCCGGACATCGCACCGCGCATCCGGGCGGTGCGGCGCCGTGCCACGCGCCGGGGACTGGTCCGGTCGGCGAGCCGGTCCACGTCCGTGGCCAGTCGGCCTCGGGTGGCCTCTATCTCGGTCCTCATTTGGTCGGGTGACGTGCCCATTCCGCGTTCTCCTTCATGGTTTGGACGGTTCGCTCCGGCTTCGGCGAGACGGTGCTCATCCGCTTGCGGCCCTTCTGATAGAGCACGGCGGCGACGACACCCCAGACGGCGGCGACGACGAGGGCCGCCCAGCCCCCGTCGATCACGTTGGCCAGGCCGAGCACGGCGGCCAGCGACAGGAACAGCAGGACCATGTAGCCCGCGAAGCCGGCACCGCCGAACATCCCGGCGGCCTTGCCCGCCCGGCTCGCCTCGTCCCTGACCTCGGCCTTGGCCAGCTCGATCTCCTGCCGGAACAGGGTCTGCAGGTCCGCGGTGACCGCGGACAGCAGGTGGCTCACGGACCGGTCCTGCTCGCGGGGCTCCTGGTGCGCTCCCGTGCCCCGGTGAGGGGAGAGGGTGGCCATCTCATACCTCCGGACGCCCACGGTCCGGGGTACCGTCCGTCAAGTGCCCGACGGTCGGCGGCACGGACGGCGGCATGGCCCTTTCCTCCGCGGAGATCGCGGGGGACCGGTCGGTACGGTCTGCCCGGCCGGCGGTCCCATCGCACCGCGATCGGCCGTCGGGGCGGGGCCGCCCGCACCCTGCCCGTCGGTCCCTGACGCGGCTCCCGTCGCCTTCGCCAGGCGGCCGACGGCCAGCCCGGCCAGCAGGGCCCCGCCGAGGAAGGCGCCGGGCCGCCGCCGGGCGAAGTGCTGCAGGTCCCCGACGATTCCCTCGACGCCTTGCTCGTCCAAGTAGTCGGCGGCCTGACTGCCTCGGTCCGCCGCGTGTGCCACCAGGCTGCGGGCCGGAGAGTCGTCCCGTGCGTGCGCGGCCAGACCCGAGAGGTCGCTCGCCCACTGGCGGAGCTGGCCGGCCGCACGCTTGGTCTGGCCTTCGGCTTCGTTCATCGCACGGCTTCGCATCTCCTCCAGTACCGTGCCGGCCTGCCGCCGCGCCTCGCCCGCCACGGAAGCTGCCTGGTCCGCCGCGGTTCCCGCGATCTGACTCGCGGCCTGCTTCGCCTGGTCGGCCGTGGCGGACGTCTCTGTCCTCACCTTTTCCCTGGTGGCCCCGGTTCCGGTTTGTACGGACTCACTCATCGGCAGTTCTCCTCATCCGATGTCCTGCGTGCGGCCCGTGTTCCGGGTGGCCCGGCGGGTGCCGGACCCGCATCTCACACGTGGCCGTCCGTCTCACCCCGGGTGGCCATTCCGCCACCTATGACACGTTATGTCCGGCTATTCCTCGCACAAGGTTTCCGTGCTGCGAGCTGCGCGGCCGTTCGTAGCCGTCAGTGAGTGAGTGTCACCATGTGCGATCTCCGCACGCCGTCCGGAGAGACCGGCTCCAGAACCGGGCGACTACGCCCTCATGCCGGGCTCGGCCACGAGCCCGGCCCAAGCGGCGGGGGACACCGCGAGGCGGGGCCGTCGCGGCGCTTGGAGTCGCGGATGTGGATGGTGGTGGGGGTTATCGCTACCTCTACGCAGTCGCTCGGCTCACTGGTGTCGCTGTAGCTGCTCTTGAACCAGACCAGGTCGGCGAGGTGTCCCGACGTGTCCTTACGGCTCATGTCTCCCCCAGCAGTTGTTCGACGAAGGCCACTGACTCCCGGGCGGACAGTGCCTCGGCCCGGATACTGCCATAGCGCAGTTCGAGGATGCGCAGCTGCCGGGGATCGGTGACGGGCCGACCGCCAACATGTCGTCGGCCCGTCCGACCGCCGTGCCGTCCTCGAACTTGAGCACCTGCATCCGCCCACCTCCCCGGATGGTCGCCGCGAGCCGTCGGCATCACCTGGATCTCCACGTGCCGCGATCGCCCGACCTCCAGCAGGTGTTCGAGCTGTCGGCGCAGAACCATCCTGCCTCCCACAGGCCGCATGAGCGTCGCCTCCTCCTGGACGAAGCTGAGTTCCGGGGCAGGGACCCGCTCGAACATCGCCTTGCGGCCCATACGCGCGGCGACGGCGCTCTCCGTCTCGTCCTCGGTGAGGGCCGGCCGTCGTCTGCCGAGGAGTGCGCGCGCGTACTCCTCGGTCTGGAGGAGTCCGTGCAGGCTGTAACTGCCGTACGAGAGCGATTCGACCGCCCGGGACTCCATCTTCGCCAAGTCCCGCACCTGCTTGGGGTACCGGACCTTCTTCACGTCCTCCCATGTGGCGGCGATGAGGCCACCCGCCCCCAGCACCTGGTCCGCCTTTTCCAGGTACTCCCGCCGAGGAATCCGCTTCCCGCCCTCGACCTTGTAGACCAGATCCTCCCCGTACCCCACCGCCGTCCCGAACTCGGCAGCCCTCATCCCGACCGCCTCGCGCCGCAGCTTCAACTGCCGCCCGACGGTGGCGATGACCGCCACGCCCCACTCGTCGTCCGGGTCGACTTCCCAACCCGACTCGTCCACCGCCATCCGCACTCCTCCGCCGTACGCTTCGTCCCGCGACGGGCGACACGGTAGGGCCCAGGACTACGTCCGAGGGCCGGGACGGGGCTCCCCCGCACGCCATCGGGTGACGCTCCAGCAGCGAGGTCAGGACCGGTTCCGCGTGGGTCCACAGCAGGGCGCCGCCGACCCCGGGCACGACTCGGCGGCGGGCGCCGGGTATCCGGGTCGCGAGGGAGGGCGCCGTTGTCCGGGGAGTGGCCGGTGTCCTGTTCGCCGTACCAGATGTCGACCGGGACGGTGACGGTGTCGAGCGCGAAGGGCCAGCGTCCCATGGCGAGGACCGTGTCGCGGGCGTAGCCGGCCGCCGCGCCCCGGGCGAAGCCTTCCGCCAGGGCACGGCGGTAGGCGGCCGAGAAGCCGTCCTCCCGGTACACCGCGAGGTCGCAGTCCGGGCTGCCGCTCATGACCCGGCCCCATATCGCGTCCGCGTCGAAGCCGGCGAAGAACTCCTCGGCGCCGGACGGGTCCTGTACGGCCCGTTCGGTCAGTGTGCGCAGCTCCGCGGGCAGCGCGGGGGGCGAACTCCGGGGCCGCCACCTCGTCCGCCGCCGAGACGAGGGCCAGCGCGGAGGCGACGCCCGCCTCGGCGCAGGCGAGGGCGAACGGGGCTCCCTGGGAATTGCCGACCACGGCAGGGCGGCCCAGGCCCCGCAGGGCGCACAGGGCGCGGATGTCGGTGGCGAAGCCGGCGAAGGTGCGGCCGGGGACGGGGGTCGAGGCACCGAGTCCGGGGCGGTCCACGGAGACCAGGCGGACGCCCAGAGCGTCCACGACGCCCGCGCCGAAGCCGAGCCGGCGGCTGGTGGCGGCGCCGGGACAGAGCAGCACCGGAACGCCGTCCGGCGGGCCCCACTCGGCCCAGCCGAGCAGGCGTCCGTCCGGCAGCCGGGTCTCACCGAGGCGGGCGGGGGGCGGTGACGAAGGCGGTCATGGGCCGCATCCTCGCGCCGCGCGGAGGACCGCGCACGCGGTTTTCGGTGTCGCCGGACGCCCGGCACCGCTGCCGCCGGCCCGCCCGCGGCCCGGAGGAACACCGGGCCTGTCGTCCTCGGCCGGGCGCCACCGCCCCGCAGTCACCGTCGGGCCGTCGGGCCACCGGGCTGACGGGCCGGGTGCTGCCGCGCAATCCGGACCAGCCGCCCGCACGGCACCGCCGCCGTCACCGCCGTACGGCCTCCACCGCCTCCGGCACGTGGCCCGCGACCACCCGCTCACGCTGCGGCCACAGCAACAGCGCCCCGGCGCCCGGTCCACCGCCCACGCCGCGCCCGCGACGCCCAGACCGAGGACCGCCAGCCCCGCGCCCGCCGTCGCCGGGGATGTCGCGCCGAAGCCCGCCGCGAGGGCGAGGCCGCCGATCCAGGCGCCGCCCGCGTTGGCGAGGTTGAAGGCCGCCTGGTTGGCCGAGGAGGCCAGGGAGGGGCCGCGCGGCCTTCTCCATGACCATCAGCTGGAGGGGCGAGCCGGTGATGAAGGCGGCCATGCCGAGCAGGGCCACGGCGAGGGCGCGCGCTGACCTCCGTGCGCATCAGGAGCGGGAACAGGGCGAGGACCACGACCAGCGAGGCGAGGCCGCCGAAGAGGTGCCCCGCAGGGAGTGGGTCGGGCCAGGCGGCCGCCCAGCAGGTTGTTCCGGCGGTGGCGCCGACTCCGAAGAGGGGCCAGCAGCAGCGTCACGCTGGCCTCGGCGAATCCGGCGGCGTCCGTGAGCATCGGGGTGATGTAGCTGTGCACGCGGAGAAGAGCGCGCCGAAGCCCGCGACCGTCGTACCGAGCGCCAGCCAGACGGGGGACGGAGCGCAGGGCCGCCAGTTCGCCGCGCAGGCCGGTGGTGGGGGGCGGGGGCGTGGTCGCGGGGTATCAGGGCGACGAGCGCCGGCATATCGCCGCGGCGCCGATCGCGCTCACGCCGAGGAAGGTCGCCCGCCAGCCGAGCTGCTGGCCCATGGCGGTGGCGGCGGGGACGCCGACGATGTTGGCGACGGTCAGGCCCAGGAACATCAGGGAGACGGAGCGGGCCTTGCGTTCCGGCGCGACCATGCCGGTGGCGACCACCGCGCCGACGCCGAAGAAGGCACCGTGCGGCAGGCCGCTGACGAAGCGGGCGGCGAGGAGGGAGACCTCGCCGGGGGCGAACGCCGACAGGGCGTTTCCGATCACGAACAACGCCATCAGGGCGATGAGGACCGTGCGGCGGGACATCCGCGCAGTCGCCGCGGCGAGCAGCGGTGCGCCGATGACGACGCCGAGCGCGTAGGCCGAGACCAGGTGGCCGGCGGCGGGGATCGAGATGTGCAGGTCGTCCGCGACTTCGGGCAGCAGGCCCATCATCACGAACTCGGTCGTACCGATGCCGAAGGCGCCCACGGCAAGGGCGAGCAGGGCCAGGGGCATGAAGGGTCTCGCCTTTGAGAGCGGAGGTGCGTACGGGACTGCTTCGCTATGTTCCCGTACGGAACAAAGCCTCTCAGGCCGAGAGTCTTGCGTGAGGTGACGCGTGGGTTTCCGGCAGTCGCCCATACGGGGCTGACCAGGGACTTTCAGGACGCCGTTGTGTCGACCCTCACACGCGCGGCGATCGGGGAGATGGTCACTGCCGGTCGCCGGGAGGGTCCAGCTGGTCGTCGGTTCCACGCCACTGACCAGGATCTGGTCGATGCGGGCCATCGGGAAGGACGCCGGCCAGCTGAGGCCGAAGCCGTCGCCACGGCACCCTGCGGGGAGCGCATCTGGGAGGGTGATCGCGGTGAGCGCGGGTCGTTCATGGTGCCGTTGAGGTCGCCGAGCAGGATCTTGCGGGCAGCTTCTCGTCGGCGATGGCCTCACCGAGGGCCTCGGCGCTCTTGTCCCGCTGCCGGGCGGTGAAACCGGCCTCCAGCTTCACCCATACGGAGGGCAGGTGGGCGACGTAGACCGCGACCGGCCCGGACGGGGTGGCGACGGTGGCGCGCATCGCCCGCTTCAGCCCAGTTCGATGTCGACCGACTGCACGCCGCTGAGCGGGTACTTGCTCCACAGCCCGACGGTGCCGACGACCGCATGATGGGGGGTACTTCGCCGCGAGCGCCTTCTCGTGACAGCCGGTTACAGCCGGCGGGACGCCTTCAGTTCCTCCAGGGCCATCACGTCCGCGCCGGCGGCGGCCACGGCGCGGGCGGGTGCCGGCCGGGGTCGAAGCGTTGTCGGCGTTGACGTTGTGCGTGGCCACCGTGAGGTCGCCGCCGGTGCCGGTACTTGTCGAAGAGCAGGCCGCCGGAAGAGGTTGAACCACACGGAAATCGGCAGCATGGGAAGGCGATCAGCGCCGTCGCCGACTTGCGGGCGAGGGCGATCACCAGGAGCACCGGGACCAGCAGGCCGAACCACGGCAGGAAGGTCTCCGTGAGGCTGCCGAGGTTGCCGATGGCGTTCGGGATGCGCGAGTGGCTCCGCCATGACGACGGGCCAGATCGACGGCCACCACGGCGGTGACCAGGCCCCGGCGCCGGATCCGCCGGGTCGCCGCGCCAGCCGGTGACCGCCCCCGGTCAACAGGCGCCGAATCCGGGTCTCCCGGCGCTCGGGCTCCCGGAGCCGCCGCTGTCCGTCTCCGCCGTGTACGCCTGCTGCGCCATACCAGTCGCCCTCACAACCTGCCGTGCAAACCGTCACGCCCCTGTGACTCAGCACCCTGAGGGATGATGCCGGTTCCTGAACCCCGCCGTCCGTGCACGGCCGTACTGGCACGAGGATCGCACGAGTCGGCGTCCGGAGTTCCGGAACAACGTCGACACACGGGCCAGCTCTGTGACACAACGAGCACATTCGCCCCCTCCTCCTCCCCCCCCGGACGCGGCCGCGTGTCGAGGGTCCCCCTAGCCGCCAAGCCGCCTGGAGGTGCCAATTATGGAAGGGATCCGGGGACACCGTCAGGGATGCCTCGAGATGACACTGAAGGAGCCGTTGCCATGACGCAGCTTTCGGCTGCCCCGACGCCTCAGCGCGGCACGCCTCCTGGACGGGAGCAAGGCGCCGTAGCTGCAGGGAGGAGCAACCGTCGCATCACCGTCCGGGACACTCCGCCGCCGCCAAGGAGCGCGCGGCGAGAAGTGGCCCATGCTCACCGCCTACGACGCGATGACCGCGTCCCGTCTTCGACGAGGCCGGCATCGGTCTGGTCATGCCGGCGGCGACTCCGCGGGCACCTGCCACCTCAGCTACGACACGACCGTGCCCGTCACGCTGGACGGAGATGACGATGCTCTCCGGCCGCCCGGTGCCGTCCGGGCACCAGCCAGCGCCTCTGATCGTCGGCGACCCTGCCCTTCGGTTCCTACCCAAGGAGGGCCCGGTGCAAGGGCGCTGCGCTCGGCGACCCCGCTGGTGAAGGAGGCGAGGTGGGGCGGTCAAGCTGGAGGGCGGTGAGCGGTCGCACGAGCAGATCTCGGCTGCTCGTCGAGTCTGGCATTCCCGTGATGGCGCACATCGGCCTCACCCCGCAGTCCGTCAACGCCATGGGCTACCGCGTGCAGGGCCGGGGCGAGAGGCGGGCCCAGCAGCTGCTGCGCGACGCTAAGGCGGTGCAGGACGCGGGGCGCCTTCGCGGTGATCGTCCTGGAGCTGGTGCCGGCCGAGCTGGCCGCCGAGGTGACACGGACGCTGCACATCCTGACGGTCGATATCGGCGCGGGTCCGGAGACGGACGCGCAGGTGCTGGTGTGGACCGACATGCTCGGGCTGACCGGCGGCCGGATGCCGAGTTCGTCAAGCAGTAGCCGACCTGCGTCAGGTCATCGGCGGCGCGGCGAAGGCGTTCTCGCCGAGGACGTCGTCGGCGGAACGTTCCCGCAGGGAGGAGCACTCCGTCCACTGAGCCACCAGCGGGATGACACCGGCCCCGCCGATCTTCCCCCGTCGGCGGGGCCGGTGCTTCTCGCGGGCTCCCCTTCCCCTCGACTCTTCGTCCCGTCGGCGGGCTGTCGGCGGTGCCGGACGGCTGTCGGTGGGATGTCGGCGGTTTGTCGGCGGGGGCTGACAACGTCGTCGGCATGAAGCGATTCGACAAGAACCCTCCAGCACGCGGGCAGCGCGGTCACCGTGCGGGGGCTGGTCAAGCACTACGGCGAGACCAAGGCGCTGGACGGCGTCGACCTGGACGTGCGCGAGGGCACCGTGATGGGTGTGCTCGGGCCGAACGGGGCCGGCAAGACCACCCTCGTCCGCATCCCCGTCCGCCACCTCATCACGCCCGACTCCGGCCAGGCGCACGTCGCCGGCTACGACGTCGTACGGCAGCCGCGGCAGCTGCGGCGGGTGATAGGGCTGACCGGGCAGTACGCGTCCGTGGACGAGAAGCTCCCCGGCTGGGAGAACCTCTACATGATCGGCCGGCTGCTCGACCTGCCCCGCAGGATGCCCGCTGCATCGGGCCGACGAACTGCTGGAGCGGTTCTCGCTCACCGAGGCCGGCAAGCGGCCCGCGGCCACCTACTCGGGCGGCATGCGGCGGCGGCTGGACCTGGCGGCCTCCATGATCGGGCACCCGGCGGTCCCTCTACCCCGGACGAGCCTCCACCACCGGCCTGGATCCGCGCACCCGCAACGAGGTGTGGACGGTGGGGTCAAGCGCATGGTCGGCGACGGCGTCACCGTGCTGTCTCACCACCCAGTACATGGAGGAGGCCGAGCAGCTCGCCTCCGAGCTGACCGTCGTCGACCGCGGCAAGGTCATCGCGAACGGCGGCATCGAGGAGCTGAAGGCCAAGGTCGGCGGGGCGCACCCTGCGCGTCCGCCCGGCCGACCCGCTCCAGCTGCGTCCGCTCGCCGCCTTCCTGGACGAGCTGGGCATCACCGGGCTCGCCAACTCCACGGTGGACGCGCAGCGCGGTGCCGTCCTGGTACCGATCCTCAGCGACGAGCAGCTGACCGCCGTGGTCGGCGCGGTCACCAACCCGCGGCCTCACGATCGCCTCCATCACCACCGAACTGCCCAGCCTGGACGAGGTCTTCCTGTCCCTCACCGGCCACCGCGCCAGTGCCCCGCAGGACCCCGCGCCCACCGGGAAGCCCGCGAGGAGGTCGCCGTATGAGCGCCACCACTGTCAGTCCCGACGCCCGGATCACCCCGCGCGGGCATCTGCGGCACACCGGCGCCCTGGTCCGCCGCAACCTGCTGTGGATCCGGCAGGACCGGAGTCGATGTTCGACGCCCTGCTGATGCCGGTCGTCTTCACCCTGCTGTTCGTGTATGTCTTCGGCGGGTCGATCGGCCAGGCCCTGGGCGGCGGGCAGGACGGCTATGTGCAGTACGTGATTCCCGGCATGATCGCGATGATGAGCATGACGCTGTCCCAGGGCGTCGGCACCGGGTTCAGCCAGGACTTCAACTCCGGTGTCATGGACCGCTTCCGGTCGCTGCCGATCGGGCGCGGCTCGGTGCTCTTCGCGAAGATCGCGGTGGAGATGCTGCGGATGCTGTTCGCGACCGCCGTGCTGATGGTCGTGGCCGTCCTGGTCGGCTTCGACATCCAGAGCTGGCCCGGTCTGTTCGCGGCGGTGGGCCTGTCCGCGGTGTTCGCCCTCGTCGATCATGTGGGTGTTCCTACGCTGGGCGTGATCCTGAAGAACGCGCAGTCCGTGCAGGCGATGGGATTCATGGTGCTGTTCCCGCTGCAGTTCGGTTCCTCGATCTTCGCGCCGACGCAGTCGATGCCGGGCTGGCTGCAGGCCTTCACCGACTACAACCCGTTGTCCACGCTCGCCGACGCGGCGCGCGGACTGATGGTGGGCGGCCCGGTCGCGCACGACCTGTGGATCACGCTCGGCTGGTCGGTGGCGATCACGGCGGTGATGGCGCCGGTCGCCATCCACAAGTTCCGTACGAAGACCTGACCCGACCCGGGTCAGACGAGGGCGACGGCCTCCTGAACGGAAGAGGCCGGTGCCCTCGGCGTACGCGGCCTCGTACGCCTCGCCGCCGATCACCTCGCGGACCCGCTCGGTGGCCCGGGCGCGCGCGGCCCGCTCCAGGCCCATCGAGACGTGGTTCGGCGGCAGCATCGCGTCGGCGGCGCCGATGCAGCGGGCGGCGTCCGCGGCCCGGCGCCCGCCGTCCACGCGGGCCAGCGCCATCGCGGCGATGGTCAGGGCACCCGGGCGCATGTGCGGGGCGATGGCCGTGGACAGCGGGTCCTCGGCCCGCACCAGCGACTTGCGGACCTTGTCCAGGCACTCCCCGTGCCGGTCCTCCAGGGTTGGCGATCCAGGCCTCCGCGGCGAGGATGAAGGCGTCGAAGACGATGAAGTGGGAGATGGTGAAGTCCTGCCGCAGCAGCCGCAGCGCTGGTGTTCCGCCTCGGCGGTCCGGGTCGGTCATGCCGAGCCAGCCGGCGAGGAAGAGCCGGGCGGCCGGCATGGCGCCGTTGTGCCCGGCCCCTCGGTCCGGTCGATCACGGCGGTCAGGATACGCTCGCCGGTCCTCGCCGTCGCCCGCCTCCAGCAACACGCTGCCGAGGCGGGCCTCCAGGACGTCCCACCTGGGCGTGCGCGCGCCGAGCCGTTCGGCGTGTTCCGCGGCGCTCCGGGTAGTCGGCGGCGGCGAGTCCGGTACTCGCCCTTGCGCTCACGGGCCTCGGCGCGGGCGGAGAGCGCCTCGGCGGTTCCCCCAGGCGTCGCCGAGGCGGCGGTAGATCTCCAGTGCCTCGTCGGCGTCGCCGGCCGCGTCGCCCGCCCACTCGGTGCGGTTGGCCAGGAAGTTGGCGCCTCTGGAGTGCTGCCGGCCAGCGCCCAGTCGTATCCGGGCGCGTCTCGCGGGAGGGGTGCGCACGGCGGCGTCCATGATCACGCGCAGCCGCTCCATGTCGCCGGAGAGCATCACTGGCGAAGAACCAGAGCATGCCGGGAGGGCGCAGTTCTGGGGCATGCCCGGTTCGTACGATCTCGGCGATGGCGCGCAGTTTCCGCTTGGCCTCCGGTCGCTGCCAGGCCTCCAGCTCGGTGTCATGCACGCGATGGGCGAGATGGACGCCGCGCCGGGCCTCGGCGGAAGCACCTCGCCGGTCATCGGCGGCGGGGCGGCCGTGCACCCGCTCCCACACCGGCTCGGCACGGCGGACCGGCTCCGTGAACGGGTCAGGGCCGAGGGTCATGACCTCGCTGAACCAGCTCTGGCCTCCACCCGCAGGTCACGCATCTGCCAGTACCAGACCAGCGACAGCGACAGGCTCAACGCCCCTGCTCATCGCGCTCGGCGATGGCGTGCCGCAGGGCGGTGCTCAGGATACCTCGTACTGGGGCGCTCCAGCCGCTCGATGGCGGAGAACTGCCGCGCGGCCGCGCAGCAACGGATCTGTGGTGCGGGCGAGTTCACGGTAGTAGGTGAGGTGCGCGCGCTCGGCGGCGGCGCAGGCCGCCGGCCTCGTCGAGGCGTTCCCCGGCGTACTCGGCGACGGTCTCCAGGAGCCGGTAGCGCATGCCGTCGCCGGCGGACGGTGCGGCGACGACCAGGGACTTGTCGACGAGGGAGCCCAGCTGCGTCCAGGGCGGCGGGCTCGCGACGGCCTCGGCGGCGCTTGGCGAGGTCGCAGCCGCCCGCGAAGCATGGCCAGTCGCCCCAGCACGTCCCGTTCCTCCGCGTCCAGCAGTCCCAGGACCAGTCGACGACCGCGCGCAGGGGTCTGCTGGCGGGGCAGGACGGTGCGGTTGCCGGAGGTGAGCAGGCGGAAGCGGTCGTCGAAGGCGGTCGGCGATCTGGCGCGGGGTGAGCATGCGGAGCCGGGCGGCGGCCAGTTCGATGGCCAGCGGCAGTCCGTCGAGGCGGCGGCAGATCTCGGCGCAGGCGGCCGGTCGTCTTGGTCGCGTCGGTGCGGAAGCCGGGGCGGGCGGCGGCACCCGGTCGGCGAGCGGCTTGCGGGGCGGCCGGCTCGGGCAGCGGCTCCACCGGACGCAGCGACTCCCCGGTACTTCGAGGGGCGTTCGCGGCTGGTGGCGAGGACGGTCAGGTCCGGGCAGCGGGCGAGCAGTTCCTCGGTGAGGCGGGCGGCGGCGTCGACGACGTCTCGCAGTTGTCGAGGACGATCAGCATGCGGCGCCGGCCGCAGTGCTCGACGAGGCGCTCCACGGCGGTGGCCCGCCGGTCGGGGGCACGGCGACGGCCCGCATCTCCTCGGCGCCGGCGCCGTGCTGCGCACGGTCTCGCGGGCGCCGAGGGCGGTCAGCACGGCCTCCGGTACGGCGCCGGGGTCGTCGACGGGGCCAGCTCGGCCAGCCACACGCCGTCCCGCGCCGGGTCCCCGGCGCCTTCGGCGCGACCTCCTGCGGACAACCCGGGTCTTGCCCGCGCCGCCGGGCCGAGGAGGGTGACGAGACGCGCGGTCGTCAGGTCGGCGCGCAGGGCCTCGATGTCGGCGTCCCGGCCGACGGTAGGAGGTCAACCGGGCTTCGGAGGTTGCCCCCGGGGGCGTGGGAGGTGAAGCCGGAGCGACCGGGGCGTCAAGGCCCTCTGGTCGCGGTGGGCGTGGCGGGCGCGACGGGCGTCGCGGATTTCCCGGGCGTTCCGGGGCGTTCTCGGGATACGCGGGCGTCCCGCGGGCGTCGCAGGGATATCGCGGACGTCCTGATACGCGGGCGTCCCGGGATACGCGGGCGTCCCGGGGATACGCGACTCCTGATACGCGGGCGTCCCGGGATACGCGGGGCGTCCCGGGATACGCGGGCGTTTCAGGCGTCCCGGGCGTCCCGACAGCCGCGGTCCCGGGCGTCGGGGCTTTCGCGGTCGTCCCGGGCGTCAGGCGCGCTCCGTGGGCGTCGCGGGCGCCGCTGGATTGAGCAATTCCCCGTGCGGAAGCGCCCGGTGAAGTTCGGGCCCTGGGTCGAAAGCCGAGCCGGTCCGCGAGGAGTCGGCGTACGGCCTCGTAGGCGGCCAGCGGCCTCGGCGGTGCGGCCGGTGTCGCGCAGGGCGTGCGCAGCCGCAGGGCCTGGAGGGGCCTGGGTCCAGGGGGCGGCCACCGCACAGCGCGGTCAGCTGGGCAGGGGAGTGCTCGGCCTGGTCCGAGGTCGAGGGCGGCGGCGTGGCGGGCGCGCAGGACGTCCAGGGTGCCGCATCTCCCAGCGGGCCGCCCCCGGCGGCGCGGTCGGGCAGGTCGGCGAGGGCGGGGCCGCGCCACAGGGTGAGGGCGTCGTCGAGCACGACGGGCCGCCCCGCCCGGGGTCGCCGCCGGCCAGGGGCGCGGGTGCCCTCGCCGGCCAGCCGGTCGAAGCGGTGCAGGTCGACGTCGTCGGGGGGCGGCGGGCGAGCCGGTAACCGCCGTCGGCCGAGGCGACGGCGCCCGCGCCGAGCGTCTGGCGCAGCCGCCCGACCAGGGCTCTGCAGGGCGCCCGGCGTGTCGGCGGGCGGGTCGCCGTCCCACACCTCCTGCACCAGCAGGCCCGCGGGCACGGTGCGGCCGGGCCGGATGAGCGAGGACGGTCAGCAGCGGCAGCGCAGCCGCGCCCGCCTGTGAGGGGGACGCGCCGCGCCGTCGGGGCGGAGTACCTGTGTGGTGCCGAGGATGGCGATAGCGCACGGGGTCCATTAAGTCCCCGCTGTCGTCGGAGCCGGTCACGGGGTTTTGACGGCGCGGCGCGGGCCGGGGCAGGCGCTTCCCTCACCGCGCCCCGGGCCCTCCCCGGAACCCTCCCGCCGCCCGCGAGACGTTTTCCCGGTGCTGCCCGGTGCCGTCGGGCAGTTCCCCGCAGGTCCCGCCGCACACCCGCTGAGAGCCCAGGGAGCCCCATGACCACCGCCACCGCCCGCCCCAGTGACCGGCGGATCAGTCCGCCGGTGTTCCTCGGGATCGTCGCCGGGTCAGCGGCGTGTCACGGGCTGGGCCACCTGGACCGGGTTCTGCCGAGCAGCCGGGCCTGGCCGTGTTCCTGCGTTCGTGACCGCCGGGTGGGTCGTGGCCGCTGTGCCTGCACGAGTACGCGCACGCGCGCACAGCGCGCGCCGCACAGCGGCGACATCTCGGTCGGCGCGAAGGGCTATCTCACGCTGAACCCGGTGAAGTACACGCACGCGCTGCTGAGCATCGTGCTGCCGGTGCTGTTCGTGATCATGGGCGGTATCGGCCTGCCGGGCGGCGCCGTCTTCATCGAGCGCGGGCGGGTCCGGGGGCGGTGGCGGCACAGTCTGATCTCGGCGGCGGGACCGCTGACGAACGTCCTGTTCGCCGTGGCGTGCACGGCCCTGTTCTGGGCTGGACGCGCTGGACGTGGCGTGCCGCGCGATTTCCGGATCGCGCTGGCCTTCCTCGCGCTGCTCCAGGTGGCACGGCGGCGGGCGGATCCTGAACCTCCTGCCGGTGCCCGGCCTGGACGGCTACGGGGTGATCGAGCCGTGGCTGTCGTACAACGTGCGGCGGCAGGTGGAGCCGCTCGCCCCGTTCGGGCTGCTGATCGTGTTCGCTTGCTTGCTGTGGATCCCGGCCGTCAACGGCGTGTTCTTCGACGCGATCGACGCGATCCTGCGCGGTCTCGGGATCAGCGAGCTCGACACGTACTGCGGCTTCGAGCTGTACCGCTTCTGGCAGACGGACCAGCTCTGCTCGGTCAGCCCGTGACCGACGTGGAGCGGCGGGCGTCCCTGCCGCGCCTTGACGTAGTACCAGCACATGTTGGACGACAGCCCCTGACAGCAGCACCCACACGACGCCGATCAGCACGCTGCCCCGCACGAAGGAGACGACGGCGGCGGCCACGGCGAGCACGCAGACGACCAGGGCGTAGAGGGCGAGGCGGGGCAGGTGCGGACTCCTGTCGGGGGACACGGCGGGCACTGCGGGTGCCGTGTCGCGGTCTGGCTTGCACCCACCAGTGTCCCCCATCGCCTCACACGTCGGTGACGCGGAGCCCGGCGTGTGCCTTGTAGCGGCGGTTGACGGAGATCAGGTTGGCGACCAGCGACTCGACCTGGTGGGCGTTGCGCAGCCGCCCGGCGAAGACGCCGCGCATGCCGGGATGGCGCCCGGCGAGGGCCTG
Organism: Streptomyces thinghirensis; assembly: GCA_021502835.1. Next base: position 72,552 of record JAKFGP010000033.1, on the reverse strand, counting down.
GACGATCTCCACGTCGGCGCGGACCTCGCCCCAGCACCACGACGTCGGTGTCGATCTCGTCGATCTCCGGGTCCTGGAGGAGGACGGCGGACAGGTGGTGGAAGGCGGCCGTGACCCGGCTGTCCGGGAGCAGGGCGGCGGCCTGCTCGGCGGCGCTGCCCTCCTCGGGCTTGAGCGCGTAGGCGCCCTTCTTGTCGAAGCCGAGCGGGTTGACGAGTCGACGACGAGCTTGCCGGACAGTTCCTCGCGCAGGGATTCGAGGGTCTTGCCGTGGCCGTCCCAGGGCACGGCGACGATCACGACGTCGCCGGCGGGCGGTCTCGGCGTTGTCGGCGCCCTCGACGCCGTGCCCGATCTCCTCGGCGGCGGCCTCGGCGCGCTCGGAGGCGTGCGCGAGCCGACGATCACCTTCTGGCCGGCCTTGGCGAGGCGGTACGCGAGGCCCTTGCCCTGGGGTCCGGTGCCGCCGAGCACGCCGACGACCAGCCCGGAGACGTCGGACAGGTCCCAGGGGTCCTTGGCGGGGGCCTTCTGTGCAGCACTGCTCGGTAGAGGTCATGGGCCGACCCTAGCGTCCCGTCCCGACCGCCGGACGGGATCAGGTCCCGCCCAGTGCCGGGGCGTTCCCGGGCCGTCCCCGGGTCGGGGCGAATCCGGGGCGAATACCGGGCCGCGCGGGCCGGGTTGCGGCAGGATGCGGGCCCATGGACGCCGTACGGGTCGCGCTGCTGCGGGAAGTGCTCGCCGGGACCGAGTGGCTGGGCGCCACCCGGAGGTTCGCGGGGGCGCTGCGGGGCTCCGTGGTCCCGCACGGGGGGCGGGCTGCTGCTCTTGTGGGCACCGCCGAGTACGAGCCCTGGCATCTGGCGGCGCACCTCGTGGACGAGGCCGCCTGGTCGGGGACGCCGGAACTGGCGCCCACGCTCGTACGGCACGACGCGCGCCCTTCGGACCCGGCGCATCTCGCGGTGGGCCCGGGTCGGCTGGCGGCGGCCCGGCGCGGGGAGACGCTGCTCGTGGTGACGCCCGACGACCCCGGCGCCCCGCTGCTGGAACGGGTGCACGACGCCCGCCGGGCCGGCGCGACGGTGCTGGCGCTGGGCACCGGCGAGCGGGAGCTGACGGCGATGGCGCACGAGACGCTGACCGTGCCGGACGGCGCCGAGCTGGACCTGGACACGGTGCAGCACCTGGTCAGCGCGGCGGCCGGGGAGAACGCGGTGCCGCCGCCCCCGGGGCCGCCGCCGCTTCCGGGACCGTCTGTCCCGACTGGCCGACCACCTGACGGCCCCGCCGCCCCTCCGGCTGGTAGTCCCCGCCCCCGCGTCCGCGCGCAACGGCGGCTACCGCCACGGTGACCGTGGCGGGGGTGTCCCGTCAGTCCTCTTCCGCGCGGCCCGCGGCGGAGGGGTCGTGCCACTTGGGGTCGTTCTCCCACTGGAGGGTTGCGCTCGCGGGCGGTCTGCATCGCGTGCTCGGCCTCCGTGCGGGAGGCGTGCGGTCCGGAAGCGGTCCTTTCCCGGGCAGTCCGGGCCCTCCTCGACCTTCTGGTGCTCCAGGCAGTAGTACCACTCGCCCGGTTTTCCGACCGTGCTTCTTGAACAGGGCCATGACCGGCTCCTTTCGCCAGGGACATGCTCTCGTATCGCCCGCTGGTTAGACTCGCTGACATGTCTGGCCAGTCGCTGCTCGTACCAGGGAGCTGTCTCCCACCCGTTCCGTACCCGGAAACATCCGCCGGCCTGAATACGTAGGCAAACCCGCGCCGACGCCGTACACCGGACCGGAGGTGCAGACGCCCGGAGACGATCGAGGCGATGCGCGTGGCCGGGCGGATCGCGGCGCGGGCCACGGAGGAGGCCGCGAAGCTCATCGCGCCCGGCGTGACGACGGACGAGCTGGACCGGGTGGCGCACGCCTACATGTGCGACCACGGCGCCTACCCCTCGACGCTGGGCTACCGCGTTTCCCAAGTCCTCGTGCAGCTCGGTCAACGAGGTCATCTGCCACGGCATCCCCGGACTCCACGGTGCTGCGCGACGGTGACATCGTCAACCTCGACGTGACGGCGTACATCGGCGGCGTGCACGGCGACAACAACGCGACCTACCTGGTCGGCGACGTGGGACGAGGAGAGCCGGCCGCTGGTCGAGCGGACCCGCGAGTCCCTCGCCCGCGCGATCAAGGCGGTCAGGCCGGGCCGGCAGATCAACATCATCGGCCGGGTCATCGAGTCGTACGCGAAGCGGTTCGGGCACGGGGTGGTGCGGGACTTCACCGGCCACGGGATCAACTCGTCGTTCCACTCTCGGGGCTCATCGTCCCGCACTACGACAGCCCGCACGCCACCACCGTCATCCAGCCCGGGATGACCTTCACGATCGAGCCGATGCTGACGCTCGGGACACACGAGTACGATATGTGGGACGACGGCTGGACGGTCGTGACGAAGGACCGCAGGCGGACGGCGCAGTTCGAGCACACGCTCGTGGTGACCGACTCCGGGGCCGAGATCCTGACCCTTCCGTAGCCCCGCCCCCGCCACGCACGTCGTCACGGGCCCGCTCTCTTCGGAGGGCGGGCCTTTCCATGTCCGCATACGCTTTACCGACAGAACGTCGGCAAGACCATTGACTTAGGTAACCCTAACCATGGAAGATCGGCCTCATGGACAGCTTCTCGACGCTCCTCCGCACCGCCACTCGCGAGTACCACGAGGAGGCGAACACTCGTCGTTCACGCTACCGACCTGCTGGGCGGCAGGTTGGGGGTGGACGCCTTCACCCGGTACACCGAACAGCTGTGGTTCGTGTACGAGGCCTGGAGTCCGGAGCGGAACGACTGACGTCGGACCCGGTGGCGGCCCCCTTCATCCGTCCTGAGCTGATGCGGCTGGCGTCGCTGGAGCGGGACCTGGACCATCTGCGGGGCCCGGGCTGGCGCACGGGGCTGACCGCCCTGCCCGCGACCGGGGAGTACGCGGCCGGGTGTGCGCGAAGTGCGCCGAGACCTGGCCGGCCGGTTACGTTGCCCATCACTACACCCGCTACCTCGGCGACCTCGCCGGTGGCCAGGTGGTCCGCGACAAGGCGGAGCGGACCGTGGGCTTCGCTAAGAAGGGCGACGGGGTCCGCTTCTACGTCTTCGAGGAGATCACCAACCCGGCCGCGTTCAAGCGCGAGTACCGCGGGCTGCTGGACGGCATCCGCGCGGACGAGCTGGAGATAGCAGCGGGTCGTCGCCGAGTGCAGCGGGCGTTCGTCCTGAACACGGCGGTCTTCCAGGCGCTCGCCGAGGAGTTCCTGCCGTCCGCGTGAGCGCGTCCGACCCGAAACGGGCCGGTCCCCCTCGGCCGCCGTGGCCGAGGGGGACCCGAGCGAACGGCCGACCGGCTCAGTTGTCGATGTCGTAGTCGTCGCTGCGGCAGTTGATGCCGCCGTAGGTCACGTCGCTGCCGACGATGTCCGCGGAGATGTTGCCGAAGTACGGGCTGCAGGTGGCGTCCTCGTCACCGTGCAGCGGGCCGTTGTACGCGGTGGCGGTCGCGGCGCCGCCGGCCGTCATGGCGGCGGTCAGCAGGACGGTGGCGAGGGCGGAGCGGATGCGCATGGAGTGCCTCTCACGTGAGGGAACGGTCAGGCGAGGAGGTAACCCCCTCGCGCTCCGCGCGCACACGCGGTTCCACCCGTACGGCGCGCCCGTCACCGTTCCAGGCGCACCCGGCCCCCGATCTCCACCCAGCCCTCGGGCTGCGGCGCCGTCAGGATCTGCGAGCCGGCCCCTGTGTGATGTTGGGGGCCCGGCCCAGCCGCTCGGTCAGCAGCAGCGCCGCGGCGCCCGTCGCCTCGTCCTCGTCGATGCCGTCGTCGCGGCCCGGGAAGGCGCGGGCCCGGACGCGCCCCGCCGGCTCGTCCTCCAGGCCCAGGCGCAGCCACTCCCCGGCGGCGGCACCGGCAGGTCGTCGACCTCGGCGACGGTGGCGTACTGGGCGCAGGGTGCGCGGCGGGGCCCACTCCGGGGCGGGCCTCGATCCAGCTGAACTCGCCGTCCAGGCGGGTGCCCACTACCCCGGCCGGGGTGACGAGTTCGGGCACGTCGAGCAGCCAGGCCGTGCCGACGCAGGGATGGCCGGCGAACGGCAGGCGCAGGGTGGGCGTGTGATGTCGACGGCCGCCGCTCGGGATCGTCGACGAAGACGGTCTCGCTGAAGCCGAGCTTCGCGGCGAGCTCCCGCCGCCTCGGCGGGCCCGGCAACACGGACCGTCCCGGACGACGCCGAGTTCGTTGCCGTATCCGCCGTTCGGCGCACAGAAGACGCGCAGTACGTCGTAGTCAGTCACCGGTGCATTCTGGGCATCGCTCGCCGGCGGCCGGATCGGCGTGGGGGCCTCGTCGAAGGGCGGGGGGCGAGTGTCTCCGCGCACGCCCGCGCCAGTGCGGCGTGCCGGCGTTCCGGTGTCCGCCGCGCCGGGGCGGGCCGACCCCGCCCCCGACGGCCCCGACGGGTTACTGCCGCGTCCGCCGCTTTGCGCGCGGCGAAGACCGCGCCCGCGCCGATAGCGACCGCGACGCCGGCCGCGGCGCCTGGGGCCGGACCCGGAGGTCCGCGCCGGTGGAGCCAGCTGCCGCCGCCGATCGCGCCGCCCGTGGTCGTGCCGGTGCCGCCGATGGTGGAACCGGTGCTTCCGGTCGTCGAGCCGGACGTCCCGCCGCTACCGCCCGTGGTGCCCGAGCCACCGGCACTCCCGCGCCGCCGGCCGGGTCCGTGCTGCCGCCGTCCGGCAGTTCGGCGTCGTCGCTCAGCGCCACTGACAAGTCGACGGCGTCGAGTGCCGTGCCGGCGGGTAGTTGCGAGGATCTTCGCGCCGGCGTCGGTGAGCGTGGCGGCGACGCCGTCGACGGTGATGACGTCGTTCCGTGCGGTCAGGTCGGCGGACTTGGCCTTCAGGTCGGCCAGGACGACGCCCTCGGTCCGGGTGCCGAGGCCACCACGTCGGCGGTCAGCGTGCCGGTGCCGCCGTCGAGCGTGGCCTTGAGGTTGCCGAGGGTCAGGTCGAGGCCGTAGGCGCCGTTCGTCTCGGTGGCCCCTGAAGTTCACGGCGCCCTGGAGGGAGGCGGTGAGCTTGTCGGCGTCGGTGTCGTAGGTGCCGGTGGCGTCCCTTGAAGGTGAACGGCCCGTTGCCGGCCGCCTGGGCGGCCCCGCCCGATACGGTGACCCCGCCCTGGCGATGGGGCCGACGACATAGGAAAGCGGGAAGGACTCCTTCACGCCCCAGACGAGGGTGCCGTCGGCTATCTCACGCCCTCGGCGGGGCCTCGGTGGCGGTGGCCGTGGCGGAGGGGGACGCGCTGGTGCTCGCGGTCGGGTTCGGCGCGGACGTGGCGGCCCTGGTGGCCGTGGGTTCCGGGTCCTGGGTCTGCGTCTGCGTTCGCCGTCGGGGAGGGCTCGGTGGTGGGGGGCGCTCGTGGTGGGCGTGGGACTGGGGCCGGCGGCGCCTTCCGCACCACCGTCAGCGGGTCGCCCGCCGCGCCGTTGTAGCTCGCGCTGCCGAAGACCTCCGCGGCCTCCTCGGTCAGCGTGGTCGCCATGTCCGTCATCTCGTGCGTGACGGTGACCGCGGCCAGCGGTACGTCGTCCTCGGTCGTGCCGCCCCGGGTCACGTCGGCGGTGATCTCGGCGTCCTTGCTGTCCAACCGCACGTCCGACAGCGTGAGCGCGGAAGCCGTGCGCCTTGGACTCGATGGCCAGGCTGCCCTTGAAGGCGAGGTTCGCGGTGTTCGCGGTCGAGTCGTGGACGCCCGTGCCGTCGACGAAGGGTGAACGCGCCGTTGCCGGCGGCCTGCGCTCGCGCCGTCCGCGGGGTGAAGCCGCCCTTCGCGAAGGTGGCGACGTAGGTGCGGTACGACGGCTGATGCCCCACGTCAGCTCGTAGTCCTTTGAGCGGGACCTCGGCCGCCGAGGTGGGCGGTGGTCGCGCCGGCGGTGGCGAGCGCGGTGGCGCCGAGCGCGGCGTCCGTCGCCACGGCGGCGGCGAGTGCGGTGGAGCGGCGTCTGCCCGACGGGCATGACTCGGTTCTCCTTGAGTGGTGGGGCCGCGGTGGGCGGTCCGGGTGGGTTCGGCCTGCGTCCGGCGGCCGTGGGTTCACCCTCGCCCCGGGCGGGGACGCGGCGGGCTGTGCGCGGTGCCCGCGGACGGCGACGGCCACGAGGGCCGAGCTGGCCACCAGCAGCAGGGCGCCGGCCGCGAGGGAGACGGGCAGGGCGGGGAAGTCGCCGCCGTCGGTGGCGCCCGCGACGGGGTCGGCGGAGGTCCCGGGCCCGGTGGTCCGGTTCCGGGCTGCGGGCCTCGCGCTCGTCGTGGGGAGCGGTGCCCAGGTCGGGCAGGGCGGGCAGTTCCGCGTCGGCGGTGTGGGCGACGGCCAGGGAGACCGGGTCCATTCCCTGTGCCCGCCCGGTACATGCCGGGCCGAATGCCCCGGCGCCGCGCAAGGTGAGTCTCTGCAGGGCCTCGGCAGATCTTCACCAGGCCGTCGGCCGGTCGCCAGGCTCCGCGGCAGTGAGCAGACCAGGGGCACCTTCGCGCCTCTTCTTGAGGCCGGGGGGCCGGCCACGTCGGCGTAGAGCGTGCCCTGCCGCCCTCGACGGTGGCCTGTACGGGCACTGAGGCTCAGGTCGAGGCCGTGCGCGCCGGTGAAGCGCACCGCGCCCTCGAAGGCGGCGGTGAGGTCGCCGTCCTCGTACGTGCCCTCGCCACCGGGGAAGCGGAAGAGGGCGCCGCCGTCCTGGGCGCCGGCGGTGAGGGCCCATTTGCCGTCGGCGATGTCGCCGGTGACGTACTCGCGGAAGGTGCGGCGTACGCCCCAGTCGACGGCGCCGTCCTCGATCGCGCCCTCCTTGGTCGCGCCGTCCGAAGTCCGCTTCGGCTCGGGCGACTTGGTCCGCCTCGGTGGCCGTGCTCCATGGCTTCGGCTCCTGCTGCCGCGCCGCCGCCCGGACGTCCGCCGACAGGCTCACCCGGGTCGAGGGCGGTCCCGGCGGTGTAGTACCCGGCGAAGGACTTGGCGCCCTGGCTGGTGAGGGGTGGCGGGCAGGTTGCTGAGGGCCACGGCGCCGCCGCCGCCCTTCATGTCGATGCCGCCGACGGAGAGTGCGGCGAAGGGCACCTGACGGGACGTCGTGACCGCCCCGGTGCCCGTCGCCTTGCTGGTGACGTCCACGAAGAGCGTGCCGGTGGAGCCGGAGATGCTCACGGTGGGGCGGCTGATGGTGAGGTCGAGCTGATGGGCGCCCGCGCCGGTGCGGTGCCCGAGGAAGTGCACGCCGCCGGAGAAGGCGGCACGGAAGGCGCCCGTGCCGCCGTCGTAGGCGCCGGTCGCCGAGTGGAAAGCGAAGGGTGCACCGCCGCCGACGGTAGGCCGCACCGCCGGTCAGGGAGTAACTCCCCTTGGCGACGGGCCCGGTGACATAGCTCTGGAACGACGACTTGATGCCCCAGTCGAGCCGTCCGCCCTGCACGGTCCGGCTCTCGGCGTGCGCGGCGGACACGGGGAGCAGGGCTCCGAGGACCGCCGCGCACAACACGGTGACCAGGGTGCGAAGACGGGCGGGCATGCGAAGTCCTCCGGATCGGGGGGCCGGTAGCGAACAAAGGTAAGGCTAACCCACACTCTAGCCGACTGACACTGGCGGTCGACGAGAGGAACGGACACCACCGTGCGACGCTTGCGGAACCGACTGGCGGGAGCACTGCTGTCCGTGCTCGCCCTGACCCTGACCGCGACCGGATGCGCGGGCTCCGCCGAGGCGGAGTCCGACGCCGGGACCGGCTCGGGGCCGCCAGCGGCGCCGGACCCCGTCGCCGACCGGGTCGAGCTGCTCGCGAGAGACACCCGAGCCGAAGCTTCCTGTGACCGTCCGCTCGGCTGACGGCGAGCAGGTGACGGTGGAACGGGCCGAGCGCGTCGTCCCGCTCTCCGGCAGCCTCAGCGAGATCGTCTTCACGCTCGGGCTCGGCGACCGGGTCGTCGCCCGGGACGTCACCGCCACCTTCGAGCAGGCGGCGAGACTCCCCGTGGTCACCCGGGGCCACGACGTCTCCGCCGAGAGCGTGCTGTCGCTCAGGCCGGACCTGGTGATCGCCGAGACCACCACCGGGCCGGAGGAGGCCGTGGACCAGATCCGCGCCGCCGGTGTGCCGGTGCTGTTCGTCGAGGCGGCGGGGGGCCTGGACGACGTGGGCCCCGCGCATCCGGGCGGTCGCCGACGCGCTCGGCGTACCGGCGGCCGGGACGGAACTGACACAGCGCTCGGAGGACCGGATCGCCGCCGTGCGCGAGGACGTCGAGGACGTCGCCCACGGCGACCGGCCCCGCGTCGCCTTCCTGTACCTGCGCGGCTCGGCCTCCGTCTACCTCATCGGCGGCAAGGACTCCGGCGCCGAGCTCGCTGATCGAGGCGGCCGGGGCGGTGGACGCCGGGGCCGCCTCGGGCCTGGAAGGACTTCACCGCCATCACCAGCGAGGCGCTCGTGAAGGCGGCGCCCGACGCGATCCTCGTGATGAGCAAGGGACTCGAATCGGTCGGCGGCCTCGACGGGCTGGTGAAGATCCCCGGTGTCGCCCAGAGGGGGGGGGGGCCCCGGCCGGACTGGACCGCCGGATCGTCTCGGTCGAGGACGGCGTACTCCTCAACTACGGCCCGCGCACCGACCAGGTGCTGAAGTCGGTCGTGGCCCAGCTCCACGGCGAGGACGGCGTCCGGTGACCGTACTGGACAAGCCGGTTCGCCCCGGGGCGCCCGCCGAACCGGCCCCTCCCCCGCCCGCGCGCCGGCGCACCGCCGCCTGGCTGCTGACCGCCGCCCTGGTCGCCGGCCTCCTGCTCCTCGTACCGGTCGCGGCCGGCACCGGTGCCTACCCGATCCCGGTCGGCGACGTGCTCGGCTCACTGCTGCACAAAAGCGGGCTCGGTGGTACGGAGCTGGACCGGGTGGCCGAGTCGGTGCTGTGGAACGTGCGGTTCCCGAGGATCGTGCTGGCGCTGCTCGTCGGCGCCTCACTCAGCTGCGCGGGCGCGCTGATGCAGGGCGTGTTCGGCAACCCGCTCGCCGAGCCGGGCGTCATCGGCGTCTCCTCCGGCGCGGCGGTCGGCGCGGTCGGCGCCATCGCGTTCGGCCTGAACTTCCTCGGCAATTGGACGGTGTCCGTCTTCGCGTTCGTCTCCGGCCTGGTCACCGTCCTGGTGGTGATGCGCGATGTCCCGCTCGGGCGGCCGTACGGAGGTCGTCACGCTGATCCTCACGGGCATCGCGGTAACGCCTCTCGCGGGGGCGCTGATCGGGCTGTTCCTGTTCTTCGCGGACACGGCGGCGGTCAACCAGATCACCTTCTGGCAACTGGGCTCGCTCGCCCAGGCGACCTGGCCGAAGGTGCTCGCGGTACTGCCCTGCGCGGCGCTCGGACTCGGGCTCGCCCCGCTGTACGCCCGCCACCTCGACCTCCCTCGCGCTCGGCGAACGCCCGGCCCGGCACACTGGGCGTGGACGTGGAGCGGCTGCGGGTCGTACTCGTCCTGGTGATCGCGCTGCTGACCGCGCGGCCGTGAGCGTGGCCGGGGTCATCGGCTTCGTCGGACTGGTCGTCCCGCACCTGCTGCGGATGGTGGCGGGCCCCGGGCACCGGTTCCTGATCCGGGCAGCGCGCTGCTCGGCGCGCTGGTGCTGCTCGCCGCCGACCTGGCGGCCCGCACGGTCGCCGAGCCCGCCGAGTTGCCGCTCGGGGTGCTGACGAGCGCTGCTGGGCAGCCCGTTCTTCTTCTGGCTGCGCCGCACCCGGCGCAGGCAAGGGGGTTGGGCATGAGAGGCACGAACACGAGGACCGTGCACGCCAGGGGGCTGCTGCAGCCTCGTACCGTCCCGCCCGGTGCCGCCGCCCCCGGCCGCGCCCGGCGACGTCCTCGCCGAGGCCGAGGGGCCTGCGCGTCCACCTCGGCGGCCGGCCGGTCCTCGACGGCGTGGCCGTCACCGTCCGGGCGGGCGAGGTCGCCCTGGTCGGCCCCAACGGGGCGGGCAAGTCCACCCTGTTGGGGGCGCTGGCCGCCGATGTCCCGGCCGCCGAGGGTCGTGTACGCGTCCACGGCCGCCCGGTGACGGAGTGGTCCGCGCCGGAACTGGCGCTGCCGCCGGGCCGTGCTGCCCCAGTCCGCGTCGCTGTCGTTCCCGTTCCCGGTCGAGGAGGTGGTCCGGATGGGCCGGGCGCCCTGGGCGGGGAGCGACCTGGCGGACGAGGACGACGCGGCCGTGGCCGAGGCGATGGCGCGCACGGAGGTGACCGGCTTCGCCGGGCGGCCGTTCTCCGCGCTCAGCGGCGGCGAGCGGGCCCGGGTCGCGCTCGCCCGCGTGCTCGCGCAGCGCGCTCCTCTGCTGCTGCTCGACGAGCCGACCGCGGCACTGGACCTGCGCCACCAGGAGCTGGTGCTGCGGCTGTGCCGGAGGCGGGGCGCGGGCCGGGGACGCGGTGGCGGTCGTACTGCACGACCTCTCACTGGCGGCGGCGTACGCGGACCGGGTCGCGATCCTGCGCGCGGGCCGGGTCGCGGCCGACGGGCCGCCGGCGGAGGTCCCTCTCCGAGGGGTTGTTGTCCGAGGTCTACGACCAGCCGGTGGAGGTACTGCCGCACCCGCGCACGGGGGCGCCGCTGGTCGTCCCGAGGCGCGAGCCGTGACGTGACGTGACGTGACGTGAGATCACGGTGTGGCCGCTGTACCCGGTCCCGGCGCTCGCGCGTCACCTCGCCCCGGTAGGGTTCGCCTCCGGGAAGGGGAAGGTGAAGGAACCTGATGAGCAGGGATCGCGGCCCTCGCTGGCCCCGCAGGCCGACCGGAGCGCGCTGATAGCAGCCTCGGCGACCGCTATCGTTGACGGCGAGCGGATGCGTGGTGGTGCACGGCGAGCGCGAGGTGCTCCCGTCGACCACGCGGGCCGAGGCCGCGAAGGCGCTCCAGCAGTTCACCTCCGCCTACAACGCGGCCGACAAGACGTACGACCCTCCTGGACGCCGATCACACCACCGGCGCCCTCGCCGCCATCGACTCGGCGCGGCTGGAGGCGGGCCGGGCCAACAACCCGGACGAGCAACCCGTCGCACACGCCGCTGGAGCTGACGGACGCGACATTTACGATCCCGAAGAAGGCGGGCTGGCCGCGCTGGTTCGTCGCGGACACCAAGGCCAACAAGGCGGCGACGCCCGCTGGCTGCTGGTCTTCACCCGACGGACCTGGAGGAGACCTGGCAGGCGGCGTACCCTGACGCTGGTCGCGCCCGACAAGGTGCCCGAGTTCAAGACCGACCGGGACGGCTGGGCCGAGGCCGTCCCCGCGAGAACTCCACCGACCTGGCCGCTCCCGCCGTCCGACCTGAGCAAGGACTACACGACGTATCTGAAGGACGGCGGGGAAGACCTTCGCGGACGGCGCCCACCCAGTTCCTGGCGGGGAGTTGCGCGAGAAGCGGTCGATCCGTCCCGGCCTGAATCACGCAGTACATCGACGAGCCGCTGACGAACGGCGACTACGCGCCGCTGGCGCTGCGCACGGCGGACGGCGGGAGCGCTGGTGTTCTTCACCACGCGGCACTTCGAGAAGCAGACCCGGCGCAGGGCGCGTCGGTTGCCGACGCCGAACAAGCGACGTACTGGCGCTGACGGACGGCGGCGGATCAAGCAGTCGCTGACGATGGAGTTCTGCCTCCAACGGGATCGCGCTCGACCCGGCGCGGGGCGCGGGAACGGACAGGTGTCGGTCCTCGGGCGGGTCCAGGGTCTGACGTCGGCGAGAAGGGCGAGGCAACGGCGGGCGGCCGTGCTCGCTCCAGCGGCGCGAGGGCCAGGCCGTGCCCGCGTGGTCGCTCTCCTCGCCGATGTCCGGGCACAGGCGTCGGTGAGGATCTCCGCAAGTAGGTCAACGGGTCCGGCAGCGGATGCTCCGGGCCGCGTACCTTTAGTGCACCGTCCGGTCCTCGCCGGGCAGGCGGCGGGCGGTACGAGGGACGTTGGAGCCGCGGCAGTGCCAGCGCAGCCCGGATGCTCGTCCATCGTCTCGGGGTGGCAGTCCAGCTCGCAGGGCTACCTACTCGTCCTCCTCCTCGGGGGTGCCCCGGGTGAGGGTGAACAGCAGCATGCGGCCGTCGTCGCTCTCGGCGACCGGGCCGACCTCGATACCGGCGTCGAGCAGGCGCCGGAGCGCCTCGCGACCGGCCTGGAGGGGGACGTCGAGGACGTCGTGCACCATGCCGGTCGCGGTGATGAAGTTGGCCTCGGGTTGGTGGCGGGCCCAGCGCTCGATCTGGGCGGGGTCGGTGGTGGACTGCGTCTGCCAGGGCGAACGACACCGGGTGCCGGGCGGGGTGGGACAGCCGACGCGGTCGCATCGAGCAGCGGTATCCGGCCGGGTGCGCGGCGGGCGCCAGGGGCGGTCCCGGCACCGGCGGCGGCGAGCAACAGGTCACTCCCGGCCACCGTCACCGGCGGCCTCCTTGGGCGGCGGCGTCCGCGCAGCCATCCTGGGGGAGTTTGCCCTGCAGGCCGCTCCGACCGCCGAACTCCGCGCTCATCTATCCCTTCGCCTCGCCGTCGTGCGCACCAAGCATCCTTATGGTCGCACCATTCGGCGCTTCGGGGTCGGGAAGGGACAAACTCCTGGATTGAAGCTGCTGGTCATCGCGGAGCAACGCCCGTGGAAGCGCGTAGTCGACTTGAGCGTGTCGGTGTAGGCGTGGGAGATGGGCCCGGTGTGCTGCAGCCAGCGCTGGGCGAGCGGGAGACGAAGAGTTCCAGTCCGATGCGCGGGTCGATGTCCGGTCGCACGTGACCGGCCTCCTGGGCGGCGCGCAGCCGGTCGGCGTGGAGCTGGAGCGACGGCTCCAGGAGCCTGGTGACGAACTTCCCGGCCGAGCTGTTCGTTGACGACGCCCTCCGCGGCCAGGGCGCGGTAGGGGGCCATCGAACTCCTGGATCGCGCAATTCGTCGACGGTGGCGCGCAGCACGACCTTGAGGTCGGCGGCGGTCACCGGTGTCCGGGATGGCGTACGCCTCCTCGCCGGCGGCCTGCACGGCCCGCTCGCCCAGGTCGAGGAATGCCTCCAGCAGGACGTCGGCCTTCGCGGTCCACCAGCGGTAGATCGTCTCCTTGCCGACACCGGCGCGGGCGGCGATGCCCTCGATGAGGTGGTCTTGGGGGTAGCCGACCTCGGCGACGAGGGCGAGAGCGGCGTCGTAGATGGCCTGACGGGAGCGTTGACTGCGACGGGTGGCGTCGGGGTGCGGCCTGTCGGGCGCGGGAGTCGGGGCGTGGGCTGGTTTCTGAGCGGCCATGTCTCGAAGTTACCAGGTTGACAAGACGGTACGTCTCGCCGACAGCCGCGCGCAGCAGCGGCAGTCACGGAAGGCGTGCCCGCGAGCGACGAGGCATCGTGAGCGGGACGAGGCATCGTGCGGGATGAACACCCCTACCGCGTAGGCGGATCGGTCTCCGGCCCCGGCCGCGGCTCGGGCGGGGGCCAGATCCCCCAGTCCGCGTCGCGGGCGGCCTTGTACAGGTCGCCGTGGCGTTTGGTGACCGTCCGGCGGCGGAGCTGCTCGTCGGGCTCGCACAGGTCGAGCAGCACCTGCCCCTTGCGGATCTGCGGACGCCGGATCACCCGGGAGGGGGCGGGGTCGACCGGGAGCCGGGTGGCGGCGACATATCTGAACTTCTCGTCCTCGTAGGCGAGGGAGCCGCCCTTGACCTGGCGGTGCAGGGAGGAACGGCTCGACTCGCGCCGCGAAGTGGCACCAGTCCGTGCCGGGGACGATGGGGCAGGCGGCGCTGTGCGGGCAGGGGGCGGCGACCTGGAACCCGGCGGCGATCAGCCCGGTCGCGGGCCTCGATGACCCGGGCGTACCCGTCCGGGGTGCCGGCCTCCACGATCACGACGGCCTGCGCGGCGGAGGCGGCGGCGTCGACGAGGGCGGCACGGTCGGCGCCGGTCAGCTCGTTGAGCACATAGGAGACGGTGACGAGATCAGTGCTCTCGATCGCGAGCGCCGCTCCGATCCGAGAGCGCTGCCAACGTACGTCGCGCAGGCCCGGGTGGGCGGCGGCGATCTCCTGGCCGAGGGCCAGTGCGGGCTCGGCCCAGTCGAGCACGGTCACCGGACGAACGCCGCCCCAGGTGGCGCCGGCGGCCCAGGTGGCCGCGCCGGTCCCGCCACCGACGTCGACATGGCTCCCGGGCACCCACCCGGGCACGGCGTCCGCGAACGCCGCCAGCGCCGACCGCACCGCCGCGAAGGTCGCCGGCATGCGGTACGCGGCATAGGCGACGACGTCCGCACGGTCCTGCAGGATCGGGGCGTCGGTCGGGGTGGCCCCGCGATAGTTGGCGATCAGCCGCTCGACGGCCTGCGCGGCCTGCCGGGGGCGGCAGCCCGTCGACCAGGTCGGCGAGGGCGGCGCGCAGGGTGTCGGCGGGGGTGTCGGGGTCGTTCACCCGGCGATTCTACGGGGCGGGGCGGGTGGGGTGGCGGTGTGCGGGCGCGCTGCCCGGCGCTGCGTACGGTGCCCGGCGTGGGCGTGGGCCGGGGGTGGGTGTCGCAGCCCGGCGGTGCGGGGTGCCTCCACTCGGTTTCGCTCGAGCGGAGGTGCCGCCCACCCGTGCCGCCCCAGCGGCACGACCGCCCGCAGCTGGGGGGGGGGCGTACGACTGCCCGCAGCGGCGCGCGGGCACCGGTAGCCGCGTACGGCGAGAAGGGACGTGTCGGGGGTGTCCGCCCGCAGCGGTTGGCGCGTCAACGGACAGCACTTGCGTGGCCAACCGATTCCGCGCCGTTCCGAGGACGGACACCCCCGGCGCGGCCCGACCCACACCGAAACAGAACGCGCTACCCGCACCCCCACCGAACCCGCACAGGCCGCCGCAGGCACTCCGCGCCCCGCTCAGATCTCCCGCACCGCCCGCGCCACCCGCGTCCCCCAGCGCCGCCCGGGGCCCGTTGTCCGGGGCGCGGCGGCGTGGATGGACCGTGTTGGCGAGGAGGACCGCGAACGTGTCCGTACTCCGGTCGAGGACCAGCATCGTGCCCGTGAACCCGGTGTGCCCGGCCGCCCCGCGCCCCGCCAGCTCGCCCATGAACCACGGCTGGTCCAGGGCGAACCCGAGCCCCGGCTCGGTCAGGAGCAGTTCCACGAAATCGGGGCCCGAGGATCCGCGCCGGCCCGTAGGAGCCGCCCGCCAGCAGCGCTCGGCAGAAGACCGCGAGGTCCCGCCCCGTCGAGAAGAGTCCCGCGTGACCGGCCACCCCGCCCAGCGCCCACGCGTTCTCGTCGTGGACGACCCCCCGCAGCATCCCCCCGGTCCGCCTCGCCCACGGCCTGCGCTGGTCCTCCGTCGCCGCCGCCCCCGGGCACCGCCCGAAGTGTGTCGCCGTCATGCCCAGCGGCCGGGTGATCCCGTCGTGGACGAGGACGTCGAGGCCACGGCCGGTGATGCGTTCCAGAACCTGCTGGAGGAGCAGCATGTTCAGGTCCGAGTAGCAGTACGTGCCGGGCACCCCCACCGGCGGCTCCGCCCGCAGCCGCCGCAGTCGTTCCTCGTCGTCGGCGCAGTCGTACAGCGGGAGCTCGGGCCGCAGCCCGGAGGTGTGGGTGAGCAGCTGCCGCACCGTGACGCCGTTAGCGCGGCAGCGGCCCGGAAGTCCGGCAGGTACGCCCCGACCTTGGCGTCGATGCCGAGCGTGCCCCGTTCGATCTGCTGCACGGCGGCGACCGCCGTGAACACCTTCGTGAGAGACGCCAGGTCGAAGGGCGTGCCGACGGTCATCGGCACCCGGGAGCGGGCGGGCAGTTCCACGCCTCGTGTCGGTGCGCGGATCGTAGGACGCGTGGCGCACGGCCCAGCCCGCCGCCTCCTCGACGGCGAGCACGGGTCCGCGTCCGACGGCCACCACGGCGCCCGCCGCCCAGGGGCCGCTCGCCGCTGGCGAGTTCGTGTACCTCTTCGACGACACGGCGGAGCTGCCCGGGGTCGAGTCCGGCCCGCTCCGGGGTGTCGCTGCGCAGTCTCGGCACGCTCAGCTGTCTTCTCCTCGCCCGTCGTCCGTCCCGTGACAGGACGACACATGCCCACCAGGAAGGGCGAGTGCCACCAGCGCCGACGCCAGCTGGACCACGGCCATCGGCAGTGCGGTGTCCTCCCCCGCGATCCCCACGAGCGGGGAGGCGATGGCGCCGATGTGAGGAAGGAGGACGTGCTGAGCAGCGCGGAGGCGGAGCCGGCGGACTTCTTGACCCGCATCAGGGCGAAAGCGCCCGCAGTTGGGCATGCTGATGCCCATCGCGGACATCAGCACGAACAGCGCGGCGGCGACCGGCACGAGGCCGACCTCGCCGAAGACGCCCAGGGTCATCAGCAGCAGGGCGGTCGCGGCGGCGATGACGACGAGGAGCCCGAGTGCCAGCACCCGGTCCAGCCGGGCCCGGCCGACCAGGACCTTGCCGTTGATCTGCCCGACGACGATCAGGCCGATCGAGTTGAGGCCGAACAGCAGGCTGAACGTCTGCGGGGAGGCGCCGTAGATCTCCTGGATGACGAACGGGGACGCCGAGACGTAGGCGAACAGCGAGGCGAAGGTGAAGCCGCCCGCGAGCATGTACCTGGTGAAGGCGCGGTCGGCGAGCAGCCCGCGCATCGCGCGCAGGGTGTCGCCGACCTCGCCCGCGTGCCGCTCCTCCTCCGGGAGCGTCTCCGGGCAGCTTGACCCACACGACGACGCCCAGCACCACCCCGACCACGGTGAAGCACGGCGAACACACCCCGCCAGTCCGTCACCCGCAGGATCTGCCCGCCGATGAGCGGCGCGACGATCGGCGCGACCCCGGAGATCAGCATGAGCGTGGAGAAGAAGCGGGCCATGGCCACGCCGTCGTACAGGTCCCGGACGACGGCCCGGGCGATGACGATCGCGGCGGCGCCCGCGAGTCCCTGCGCCAGCCGGAAGGCGACGAGGAGTTCGACGGTGGGCGCGAACGCGCACAGGACGGTGGCGACGACGTAGACGGCGAGACCGGCCAGGAGCGGGCGGCGGCGGGCCCCACCTGTCGCTCATCGGTCCGACCACGAGCTGGCCGAGCGCCATACCGGCCAGGCACGCGGTGAGCGTGAGCTGGACGGTCGCGGCGGGCGCGTGGAGGGACCGGGTGACCTCCGGGAGCGCTGGGAGGTACATGTCCATCGCCAGTGGCGGCGTGGCGGTCAGGCCGCCGAGGATGAGTGTGACGAGCAGGCCGGTGGCGGGTGGCGCGCAGCGAGCGGGCGGCCGGTCCCGCTTCCGGTCCGGCGCGCCCGCGCTGGCTTCGAGGTCTTCAGTGTGGTGTCCGGTGACGTGTGCGGTGAGGGACGGCCCGCGCTCGGGCATGTGCCCCCTCCCTCTTCGACAGATCCGCCACCTATGCTCTCAGCTCGTACGGACTTGAACGAACAGACCCGAACAACCTGAGCTGGAGGGTGGGGCAGGGTGTCAGCGGTGACCGGGCAGAAGGTGCGCTGGGGGATTCTGGCGACCGGTGGGATGGCGGCGACGTTCACGGCGGATCTGGTCGATCTGCCGTGACGCGGAGGTCGTGGCGGTGGCCTCGCGGACGGAGGCGTCGGCGAAGGCGTTCGCGGAGCGGTTCGGGCATACCGCGGGCGTACGGCGACTGGAGAGACGCTGGCGCGGGACGAGGACGTCGACGTGGTGTACGTCGCCACGCCGCACTTCGGCGCACCGGACGGCCGCCGGCCTGTGTCTCGAGGCGGGGCGGAACGTGCTGTGCGAGAAGCCGTTCACGCTGAACGCGCGCGAGGCGGCGGAGCTGGATCGCGCTCGCCCGGCAGGGCGGCCGTTTCCTGATGGAAGCGATGTGGATGTACTGCAACCCGCTGGTGCGGCGGCTGAAGTCGCTGGTCGACGACGGCGCGATCGGCGAGGTCCGCAGCGTCCAGGCGGGACTTCGGGCTGGCGGGCCCCTTCCCGCCCGCGCGACCGTCTGCGCGACCCCCGCGCAGGGCGTGGTGGCGCGCTGCTCGACCTGGGTGTGTACCCGGTTTCGCTCGCCCAGCTGCTGCTGGGTGAGCCGTCCGACACCGCGGCGCGAGCGGTGCCTCCGACGAGGGCGCTCGATCTCCAGACGGGTGCACTGGCTCTCCATATGTAGAGCGGCGCTCTCGCTTCGGTGCACTGCTCCATCACCGGCGGTACGCCCAACTCCGCCTCGGTCACCGGGCTCCAGGCGGCCGCATCGACGTCCCGTACGGCTTCTTCTTCCCGGACCACTTCATGCTGCACCGGGACGGCCAGGACCTGCAGGGAGTTCCGGGCCGACCTGGGCGACGGCCCCCGGGCCAGCCTCAAGCACGAGGCCTGGAGGTGATGCGCGCCCTGCGCGCCGGTGAGACCGAGTCCCCGCTGGTCCCGCTCGACGGCACCCTGGCTGTGATGCGGACGCTCGACGCGATCCGGGACCGCGTCGGCGTCCCGCTACCCGGGAGAGGGAGGGGGGGGGGGGGGGGGGGGGGGGGGGGGGGGGGGGGGGGGGGGGGGGGGGGGGGGGGGGGGGATGACATAGACGCGCTGAGCCGGTCGTCCACGCCGGCTTGAGCCCCCTGCTCCCCCACCTCCGTCACGAAGGACCCGGCGGCCGTCAGCGGTGCGCCCTGCGTGGTCACGTGGGGACACCGTCTTGAAGTCGGCGCGCGCCGACTTCCGGCCGAGTGACATGGCTCGCAGCCGCGCCGCCCGTTGAAGAACTTCAGGTGCGGGTTGGCGGCCATGAGCGTGTCCCAGTTGGACGGCTTCTCCGAGCCGTCGCGCCCGCTGGTGACGGAGGTGGTCACGATCTCGGTGCCCACGGTCCGGGAGTCCGGGTCGGAGAAGTCGCGCTTGATGTCGAAGCCGTAGGAGACGTGCACGTCGCCGGTGAGGACCATGAGGTTCTCGACGCCGGCGGCCTGCGCGCCGGCCAGCACCCGCTCGCGGGAGGCCGGGTAGCGTCCCAGGAGTCCATGGAGACCTTGGACGGGGTGGTGGGCATGTTGTACCGCTGCGAGAAGGTGACCCGCTGGGGCACCACGTTCCACAGGGCGTCCGACCGGTGCCAGCCGTTGATCAGCCAGCGTTCCTGGGCGTCGCCGGTCAGCGTGCGGCTCGGGTCCTTGGACTCGGGGCCGGGGAACTGCCAGCCGCTCGCCGTAGGCTGGTTGGAGCGGTACTGGCGGGTGTCGAGCACGTCGAACTGGGCCAGCCGGCCCCAGTGCAGGCGGCGGTAGAGCCAGGTCGGCGCCGTCGGGCAGTTGCGGGCGGCGCAGCGGCATGTTCTCCCAGTAGGCCCGGTGAGGCGGCGGCCCGGCGGATGAGGAACTCCTCCGGCGGGACGCTGTTCTCCGGCGCTCTCGTCGGCGTAGTTGTTCTCGGTCTCGTGGTCGTCCCAGGTGACGACGAACGGGTGCGCGGCGTGCGGCCCGCAGGTCGGGGTCCGACTTGTAGAGGGCGTACCGCAGGCGTAGTCCTCCAGGGTCACCGTCTCGCGTTCGAACAGGGAGGGCAGGGTGCCGGCCGGTAGGGGCGCCGGCCGGCGACGTCGTCGAACGGCGTACTCGTAGAGGTAGTCGCCGAGATGGAAGACGACGTCCACGTCCTCCTGGGCCAGGTGCTTGTACGCGGTGTAGTAGCCCTCGTCGTACTTGGCAGGAGACCACACCGAAGGTGAGGTCGGAGACCTCGGCCAGCTGCGCGGGCGCGGTGCGGGTGCGGCCGGCCGGGCTGACCCAGCGGCCGACGCGGAAGCGGTAGTAGTAGACGTGGCCGGGGGCGAGGTGGTCGACCTCGACGTGCACGGTGTGGTGGAACTCGGGTGGGCGGTGGCCTCGTGCCCCGTCTGGACGACGCGGCGGAACCGTTCGTCGAGGGCGAGTTCCCAGTCCACGTCGACGCGTTTGGCCGGCAGGCCGCTGTCGGCCTAGGTACGGGGCGGGGGCCAGGCGCGTCCACAGCAGGACGGAGTCGGACTGCGGGTCGCCGGAGGCGACGCCGAGCGTGAAGCGGTCGTCGGTGAGCCGGGCCGCGTCGAGTTCGGCGGCGTCGCGGTGCCGGCGGCCGGCAGGTTCACGGAGAAGGCGAGCGCGGCGGCGGCGCCGGTGACGTCAGGAAGCGGCGGCGGCCCAGGTGGCGGGCGGCGGCGCGGAGTTCGGGCGCGTGCGAGGGCTGGGACTGGGCCTGGGGGTTCGCGGGTATCATCCGTTCCTCCCCATGCAGTGAGGTTGCATGGGGCATTTGAATCGCCGGGGACGACCCTGGCTTGGCGCGACATGGCGATCCCATGTCGGACGGATGAGATCCGCATGATCCGCCACGCGTACGCTGCCGACTCATGAACACCGTGAGAACCGCCGACGAGGAAAACGTCGGCGCACAGGAAGTTGCCGTCGTCACGGGCGCCGGATCCGGCATCGGCCGGGCGGTCGCCGTCGAATTGCTGGCGGCCGGCTGGTCGGTGACCTCGCCGGCCGACGCGTCGAGACGCTGGAGGAGACGGCCGCACAGGCCCCCGCAGGCGGCGCGTCGGCACCCCCCGTCCGCGCCGACGTGTCACGCCCCGAGGACGTGGCGGCCCTGTTCGACGCCGTACGCGACCGCTTCGGGCGGCTGGACCTGCTGTTCAACAACGCCGGGACGTTCGGCCCGGGCGGCGTGCCGGTCGAGGAGCTGCTCTACGAGGCCTGGCGGCACGTGGTGGACACCAACCTGAACGGGGCGTTCCCGTGCGCGCAGGCGGCGTACCGGCAGATGAAGGAGCAGCGGCTCGCAGGGCGGCCGGATCATCAACAACGGCTCGATCTCGGCCCACACGCCGCGCCCGCACTCGGTGGCGTACACGGCGACCAAGCACGCGCTGACGGGCCTGACCAAGTCACTGTCGCTGGACGGCCGCCCTACGGCATCGCGGTCGGCCAGATCGACATCGGCAACGCGGCGACCGACATGACGGCGGGCATGCAGACCGGCGCGCTCCAGGCCAACGGGGAGACGGCACCCGAGCCCGTGATGGACGTCGCCGA
This sequence comes from Streptomyces thinghirensis, assembly GCA_021502835.1. The sequence continues at coordinate 51,422 of JAKFGP010000033.1, read as the reverse complement.
CGTGGCGCGCACGGTGCGGCACATGGCGGAGCTGCTGCTGGAGGCGAACGTGCAGTTCGCGACGGTCATGGCGACGGCGATGCCGTATGGGACGCGTGGCTGAGCCCCCGCGGCTGGGCTCCACCGCGTCGATTCACACAATCGGAATAGCAAGAGTCCGCAGTATTGCGGCCGGTGGCGGACATATGCTCAACTCTCCTTCACGAGAGCTTCACACTTGGATCGTTGGTCTCCTGTAACGCCTAGGGGCGATCCGCAGGCCATACCGAGGGGGAGGCGGCAGCCGTCCCGCCGCACCGGCTGGGGTGGACCCCCGCGTGGGACCGCGGATACACCGGTGGGCGGGAATGGCTGCCGCGCAGATCACCCGAGTACGCGCTACGCCTGCCCGGTCTCGAACCGCGCGATCCGGCCCTCCCCGTCCACGGTGAAGTCCCACCGCGTACGCATCTCACCCCAGGTGTCGTTGCTGTAGCGGGCGATGAGGGCACGACCGCCGTTCGACTCCTAGTTGTCGACCTCCATGTGGCCGTGGGAGGAGAAGATCTCCTGGTCGATCCACTGGCCGAGGTCCCGGTCGTCCCCGTCGTCGGCCATGGTGGCGTCCGGGGCGAGCAGCGAGAGGAATGCCTCGCGGTCGTGGGCGTTGACGGCGGCGACGAAGGCGCGGACGGCCGGGTCGCTGAGTCGCGTGGTCTGAATCGTCACGGCGGCAGCGTCACACCGGCTCCGCGCCCCCGCCACCCGAACGGCGCCCGTGGCGGCCCTGCGCGGCGCGGGCGGGCGACGGTGGGGAGGTGAGCCGCCACCGCCTGCGAGGGAGTCGACGTGAACCGTACTGACCGGCGTGATCTCGGCTGCTGCTGCCCGCCTGGGTACCGGCGGTGTCCTTGCCGCGCACGGCGCGCAGAAACCGCCGGCTGGTTCGGCGGCGGCGGCATCGAGGGCACCGGCCAGGCCATGGAGGCCGTGGGCTACACGCCGGGCCGGGCCAGCGCCACCGCGCCGGCCCGCCTCGCGGAGGCGGGCGGCGGAACCCTGCTGGCACTGGGCCTGGCCACCTGGCCGCGGCGCGGCGGCGGCCGGCGCGATGGCGGGCGCCGCGGTGCACGCCCTGAACGGCTTCTTCGCCCAGGCCGGCGGCTACGAGTACGCGGTGTCCTCGGCTCGACCGCCGCCGGCCTCGCGGTCACGGGTCCCGGTCGCCTCCTCGCTGGATCACGCGCTGGGCCACGCGGTCAACCGGAACTGATGGTCCCGGCCGCCCTGGCGGCGACGGCCGCGCCACGGCGGTCGTGGGAGCCCGGAACAAGCGGGTACGGAAGGCGGCGGAGGGGGAGCAGGAGCCCCTGTTCGACTGACGAACTGGCCCCGACCGCCCCGCCCACCGTGGCAGGCTGCCCCGCATGAGCGACGACGACCGCGACGGCACGCCCCCCGACCTCTGGAACACCGTCGACGACCCGTGGAAGTGCGCTGAGGCCGACCAGCCCGTCGGCGGCAGGGAGGGGCCTCGCTGCGCATGCTGAAGCTGTCCGAGGAGGTCGGCGAGGTGTCCGAGGCGGTGATCGGCGCGACCGGCCAGAACCCCCGCAAGGGCATCACCCACACGTGGGACGACGTCGAGGCCGAGCTGTGCGACGTGGTGATCACGGCGCTGGTGGCACTGGGGACGCTGACGCCCCAGGCGCGGGAGGTGTTCGTGGACACCTGTCCAGGGTCGCGGAACGCTCGGGGACCGCAGGGGCGCCCTGACGACGCCGCGGCACATCCCGGGCGCGGGCCCTCCGCTCCGGTACCGACGCCGCCGTCAGTGCCGGTCGGGGGCCGCGAGCCGGAAGAACGAGCGGTAGAGGTGCAGCTGATGGCTGAGCATGTGGGCACCATGGTGGACGAGCCGGCCCTCCGCCGCCGCGGCGCGCAGGAGCGCGGTCCTCCGCGCCTAAGGATGATGTCGGCCACCACCCGCCCCGGCGGGCGTCAGGGCCGGGTCGAAGGGCAGGGATCGCCGGACGCAGCCCGAGGGGCGTGGCGTTGACCACGAAGTCCGCCCCTCCAGGTCCGCCACGGGCCCGCCCGCCACCCGGTCCGGCCGGTGCCCGGCGAGCCGGTCCAGCAGGGCGGACAGCCTCTCCTCGTCGGGGTCGCAGACCCGCAGCCGGGCGGCCCCCGCGTCGAGGACGGCCGCCGCGATGGCACCGCCCGCCCCGGCCTGCTCCTATAAGGTGACCCTGCGTCCGGCGAGTTCGTGGCCGGCCGCGACAGCCCGAGGACGAAACCGGCTCCGTCGAAGTTCCCTCCGCCGTCCAGCGCCCGCCCCGCCCCCGGCGCATCGCGTTGGTGCTTTCCGGGCGGCCCGCACGGCGGGCCTGCCAGCACATCGGGCGAAGGCGCACGCCTCGACCCTGCGGGACGGTGATGAGCAGTCCGTCCAGGCCGCCGATCCGCTGCAGCCCGGTGACGACCTCGGCCAGGTCCGCGCGCCCTGGCCAGCACCGGCACCAGACCGCGTCCAGACCGAGGTCCGCGAAGACCGGGTTGAGTAGGGCCGGCGCGCCCGCACCTGCGCCACTGGGTCGCTCCAGCACCGCATAAAGTCGCGGCGCTGCTGACAGCGATCATCCGCCGCAATGAGGAAGGCGAGTTCCAGCGACTGCCGACTGTTCAACCGCGGGTCGCAGGCGCTGTACCGGCTGGCCAAACTGGTGTCCGAGATCTCCTGCGCGCCTCCCAGACACCGGTCACGTCGTCACCGGTGAGTTCGACGTGGATGCCGCCGGGGTGGGTGCCCAGTGACCGGTGCACCTCGAAGAAGCCTCGTACCTCATCCACGATGTGCTTGAACCTGCGCGTCTTGTAACCGCTCGGAGCCTCGTGCGTTGCCGCATCGGATCGCACCGCCAGACCACCTGATGGCCGGACGCCGTCACCTTCTCCACGATGCCGGGCAGTACGTCGCGGATCCGTTCGCTGCCCATTCTGCCGATCAGGGTCAGCCGCCCCGGAACACCGTGCGGTCCAGCCGTTCGACGTACTCCACGACGCCAGCTGGGGCGTGGTGGACGGCCGATCTTCAGTCCGATCGGATTGGCGACGAGCTCAGCGAAGGCGATGTGCGCGCCGTCCGGCTCCCTGGTCCGCTCGCCGATCCACAGGAAGTGCCCGGAGGCGGCGTACAGGCGGGACTCGGGCCCTGACTGGTCCACCCGCAGCATCGCCGCCTTCGTAGTCGAGCAGCAGCGCCCTCGTGGCTGACGAACAGCTCGGTGCGGTGCAGGGCGCCGTGGTCCGCTCCGGCACGCGGCCAGCGAACCGCAGGCTACGGTGATCCTTTCGGTGGCCAAAGCGCCCTCGTAGCGGGCCCCGGCGGGTGAGGTCCGCACGAAGTCCCGAAACCAGTCGTGCACTCTTCGTCAGATCCGCTATTCTGGAACCCGTCAGTGAGCGGACCAGGTTGAGAGTGCTGCCGGAGTCGGCGTACGCCCGCGCAGCATGCGGGCCGGATCGGGTGTCCGGGCGGCCGGATCGGGGCGCGAGGGAGTTGACGTTGTCGCCGCGGAAGACGGGCAGGCCGAGCGCGTCCACCGGGCTTTCGACCGGGGCTTGGCGAACTGCCCGGGCCATCCTGCCGACCTTCACCTCCACCGGGAGCACCGGCGGCGTAGGTGAGTACCACGGCCATCTGCAGCAGGGGTGCGGACGTTCGCCCCTGATGTGCGCCTCGGTGTTCTCGGCGAACTGCCTGCGCAGTCCCCGGCCCTGGAGCAGGGAACGCCCTCGCCGCGCGCCACCAGCGCCAGCTGCGCGCTGAGCCGGTCCACCTCGGGTGAGCGTGGTGAGGATCGGCCTGCCCGCCAGCGCCGCGGAGGTCCTCGCGACGGCGTCCGGATCGGGCCAAGGCGGCTGTTAGGCAGCGGGGCGTAACGCGTCCGCCACCCTGGCACGCATGTCGGCTGTGAGCCCGGGCGGCTCCGGCAGCATGCGGGCAGGCGGCGTCACCGGTCCGAGGCGGCGACGCCGACGCTATGGGCGCCGGACAACTGCTCGTCCACAGCTGGGGTAATCGGCCGGCCCCTCACCCGCCGCCCGTGCCGTCGACCGGCACCCGGACGGGGAACACGGTATGAGCCGCTGCCGCCGGCCTGTAGCGCGCACCGGCCGCGTCAGGGCGGGTACGGCGGCGACGGGCGCCGGCCGCGCCACGCCAGGCGGCCGGGCACCGGTCCACCGCTGTGCGACCCCTGTACGGGGCGGGCATCGGTCGGGCAGGGAACGGGGCGCGCCCGCACGGCCACGTCCCGCTCATAGCTGGACGCCCCGAGCGGGCCGACGGCGCTCGGTATCCCCCGGATCCCTCCGCTGTCCGGCCGACCGCGCCGCCAGATCGGCCGGCAGGTCATCGCGGCGCTTGATGCCGAGCTTGCGGAACACCTCGGGTGAGGTGCTGCTCGACGGTGCGCTGGCTGTGACGTACAGCCGGTCCGCGATCTCCCGGGGTTGGTGTAGCCCATGACCGCCAGCGAGGCCACCCTGGTGCTCGGAGTCGGTGAGCACCGGAGCCCTCCTCCGGCCTCCCTGCGCGGCCCGCCTTTCTTCCCGCGGCTCACCAGGCATGGAGAGCAGTCCGCGGAGAGGGCGTGGTTCTGGCACATGGCGGCCAGATGCCGGGCACGGCGCACCACCATCCGGGCCCGCGCGAACGCTGGGGCGAGCGCGTAGTGCGCCCGGCCCAGATCGCCGAGCACCCGCGCTTCGCCCTGTAGCGGTCGTGGCAGTCCTCGAAGAGGTCGCTCGCCTCGGCGAGTAGCTGGGGTCGCTGACCGGCAGGGCTCACCGCGGCGAGCAGCCGCAGGCACAGAACCGCGGGTCCGCGCGCCGCCGGGTGGCCCGGACGTCGCCGAGCTTGCCTCCTGGATCATCCGCCGCGTTCCACAGGTCCCTGTTGTCATCGCGCGCCGCGCAGGCACCGGCCGGCACTGGTCCGCCGACCTTTTCGATGCCGGCCAGGTCCAGGCCCCAGCCCGCACATCAAGTTCACACACAGGAAGGAAGTGGGCGAGGGCGGCGTGGGTATGGCCGGTAGCGAGGTAGTGGTACCCACGGCGCGGGAGGTAGTGCAGTCCGTAGCGGCTCCGGTACATGACCTCGGGTACCGGCACGGCCGAGCGCGCCGGCGGCCGTGTCGTGGTCACCCGTCCGTGTGAGGACCCAGGTACCAGGCTGCCCAGCGGCAGCTCCGACGGCCACGCCCCACGCCTTGGGTGACAGATGGGCCGAGCGCGGTCCGGCCCTGGTCCACGGCTCCGGGCAGTTTGCCGAGCCGCACCGCGGCCTCGGCGCGGACAGCGGTGAGCAGCGGCGCGCCAGACGGCGCTCCTGGCCCACCCCGGCCTCGGACCCGGCGCTGCCGCACCACGCCAGGGCCATCGCCGGCCGCTCCGCGTAGAGCAGCAGGGGCGGACAGCGCCGTCAGCGCGGCCTCCTCGGCCCAGGCGCTTCGCCGGCTGAGCCGCAGATCGCGCAGTGTACCTCCTCGGCGCGGGTGGCGAGCCTCGCGGGTCCCCGGCGCCGGGCAAGATGGTCGCAGACGCGGCGGCGACGCGCGCAGCCCGGGGTCGGTGCCCGGGGTGACGAAGCCCTCGCCGCCGGAGGGGAGGGCGCGAGATCAGCGCCGCCTGCGGACGTGGGCCGGATAGGTGGCGGACAGCCACATCTCGGTGTCGCGCAACTCACGAGGCGTCGCCGCCGTTGCCCTCGCCCACGGAACCGCGCATCCGGTCGAGCACCACACCGGCGTCCGGACTCTGCGACCGAGCTTAGGAGCAGTTGTCGCAGCAGGGTGGGCAGCCCACGCCGGTCCAGCCCGCCCGGCTGACTCGCCGTCAACCGGCCGAGATGGCGGGCGGCCGAGGAGGCCGGCTTCACTGCCATTCCCGTACGCGCGAGTTCGGCTCGGATCGCGGCCTGCCGCCGGTCGGTGGCGCGGGGCGCCGTGGCGGCCAGCCGCAGGCACTGAATCGCCATTTGCAGGTTGCCGTCGAGTTGCAGGTGTTCGGCGGCCTCCAGAGCAGGTCCGGTCTCCCAGGGCTCCTGAATCCGGTCCGCCGCGACGAGGTGGCGCGCGATCCGCATGACGGGGTGCGTCCCGCTCGTGCAGCAGTCAAGCCAGCGGCAAGGCGCTGTTCAGCTCCTGGCACCCTGCGGCCGGCGGTGCCGCCCAGGACGGCGAGCCGGGCCACCGAAAGGTGGCGGAAGCGGCCGTCGGCGAGCAGACCGGCGGCGGTCATCGACCGCAGCGCGCCTCGCCACGGTGTCCCGCGTCCAGCCCGGCCAGCCCGGCCATCTCCGCGACGGTGGTGGTGTCGTTCCTCGGGGACCGGCGAGCGCGCGGGCCGTCCGGAGCAGCACGGGGTCTCCAGGCGGTGCAGATGGTTGGCAAGGCGGCACCGTATCCCCTGCGCGCGGACGCCGCCGGACTGGCGGGAAGTCGTCCACCAGGGCCGTCAGCAGCAGCGGATTTGCCCCCGCTGACCCGATAGGCCCCGGCGGAGAGCCGGTCGGCCGCGGCCTCGTCGAATGTGGTGCCGCAGCATCTGTCGACTACCGTCGGGCGACAGCGGGGCGAGACGGAGCCGGTGCAGACACGGCAGCCGCTCCAGTTCACCGCGGACCGGGGAGTGGACGAGCGGGAGGTCCGCTCCTCCGGAGAGCACGAGGAGGATGTGCGGGTGGACGACGAAGCCGCCGCGCCACGTAGAGCAGGAGCTCCGCGAGTGGTCGTCCATGTGCTGGACGTCATCGATGCTGATCAGTACACGGGTTCCCCGGCCGCCAGCCGAAACAGGACGCGGCAGATACCGTGAAAGACCTGTGCGAGGTCCGGGTGAGTGACGTCCCGCACGCGGAATCGTGTGGCCCTACAGCTGGGACGCTCATGGCGATGGCATCTGCCACCTCGAATCGTCTCTCGGGGACAGCGCCGCGCCGGTGGAACAACTGCCCCAGCGTTCCGGAACGGAAGCAACGCGCTCCAGCCGGTGAACACACAGCTCCGAGGGTCAGTGCGGCCGATCGGGACGCGCTCGCGGCGAAGGTTCGGAGTAATTCGCTTTTCCCGCTCGCGGCGGGCCCTTCAATCAATACGACCTGCCTTCCCCCTTCTCGCTCATCTTGAGCAGTCGTCCAGATAATCAATGTGTTCATTCCGCTCGATGATGACCATCAATCCCCCGTGCGATTCTTTGACCGCGGTGGCCGGAAACTGGTGCGACCAGACAATCGTTAGCAGGGCCAGGGCAACTGGCGGGAATCCGGCGCCCATCCGACCCCGGTCGGCCGACCACGCCGGATGCCGACGGCAGTTGCTACGCTGGGCCGCATGCGGCGCGGAGGACGGTGCGGGCGGCAACCGAGCGAGCATTGACAAGAAAGATCGCACAGCTTTTCCGTGTGGACGGTCGAACGGGAACGCGGACCGATCCAGCCGCGGCACGCAGGGCTCCAAAATGATCAACTCGTACATTGGGGGATGTATGCAGTTCAATCTGTTAGGGCCACTTGGGGCGAGCATATCCGGACATCAGGATACCTCTGCGGGGCATCAATCAGCGCGCTATGCTGGGCCTTTTGCTCCTGAACGCCAATCAGGTGGTCGCGACCAGCCGGATCATAGACGCGCTCTGGGGAGACGACGTACCGGCGACCTCTCGCAAGATGGTGCAGAATGCCGCGTCCAGCCTCCGCCAGATGATCGCCGAACACGGCGGCCCCCGGACGAGTGCCGAATTGCTCACCCGATCCCCCGGCTACGTCCTCCGCGTCCCCAGGGACGCCGTCGACCTCCACGCCTTCCAGCGTCTGAACAGGCAGGGCCGCACCCAACTGGTGACAGGCGCCTGGGAGTCGGCCGCGCGATTCGCTGCGCGCGGCGCTGGCCCTGATGGCGGGGGCCGGTGCTTTCCGACCTTGCGGAGACCGGGATCAGCTGGCCCGAGCTGAGCTCTCTGGAAAGTGCCCGACGGGCTGCCGTGGAAGACCTGTACGAGGCCGAACTGTGTCTGGGCAGGCACCACGACCTGGTCAGCGACCTCGAGTCGCTGGTGGAGGCGGAGCCCGACCGCGAGCGGCTGTGCGGCCAGCTGATGCTGGCGCTCTACCGCTGCGGACGGCAGCGAGAAGCCCTGATGGTGTACCGCCGCACCCGCGAGGTCCTGCGCACCGAGTTCGGCCTGGAGCCGGGGCGCGACCTGCGGGACCTGGAACACAAGATCCTCAACCACCACCCGTCGCTGGAACTGGCACGGCCCGCCCCCACCGCCCCGGGACCGGAAGTGGAACCGGAACCGAAACCTGCGACCGTCGGCCGGCACGCGACCGCCCCGGTGGACGCCGGAACGTCGGCACCGGCCGCGGGCAGCCCCATCCGGACCACAGGGGAGCCACACCGGACCGAGCGCAAGTGGATCAGCGTGCTGATGGTGCGGGCCCGGCTGACCGCCGCCGACGACGACCCGGAGCAGGTGGAGCAGGCCCTCGAAGCCATGACCACGGCCGTCACGGAAGAGGGTGAACGGTTCGGAGGCGTCCTTCAGGGACGAATGGGGCGCGCAGTGGTGGCTGCTGTTCCGGCGCCCCGCACACCCGGGAGAACGATCCCGAGCGGGCCACCAGGGCCGCGCTGGCACTTCAGGAGCGGTTCCGGCCGGACCCCGCCTCGGCCGACGACGCCGACCGGCCGCCCTCGATGTCGCTGCAGGTCGCCGTCGCCACCGGGGAGGTGATGGTGACCTACGGCACCTCCGGGGCACCCGGCCCGTCGATGTGATCGGCGGCGTGCTCGACACCTGTCCAGCGGCTGCTCGACCAGGTGCCTGCCGGAGGGGATGAAGGTGTGCGACCACACCAGTCGTCTCACCCGTGACGCGTTCGAGTACGCGGGCACCGAGGTACCGCTCGCCGCGCGTCCGAGCACGCTGAACCCCGAGCTTCCCGATCTCTTCCCGCCGGGCTCGTTCGTCGGCCGGGAGGCGGAACTCCAGACGCTGCAAGGGCTGCTGCAGCATACGTTCCCAGAACCAGCCGCACCTGGTCACGCTGCTCGGCGAACCCGGCATCGGCAAGAGCCGGCTGTCCCATGAGCTGGCCCGGTACGACGCCCGGGCGGCCGATCCTGCCCGGTGGCTGGTGGGCCGGGTGTCGCCGTTCGGCAGCGAGACGCCGCTGGGCGCACTGTCGGACATGCTCCGCGGCTTTCTCGGCATCACCGACGCGCACCCGGTGGCGGTCACCGAGCGACTGCTCGGCGACGCGGTGGAGCGGCTGACGGCCTCCGAGCGCGAACGCGCCGTCATGCTGCACCGGCTGCGCCCACTGCTCGGGCTTACGGCGGGGCCGGTGCCGGCCGGCTCGGGCAGGATCCGGTGACCGAGTGCTTCGCCGTCTGGTGCAAGTTCCTCGAGGAGATCGCGGCCCAACAGCCCCTGGTCGCCGTGCTGGAGGACCTTCACCTGGCCGACGACCTGCTGCTCGACTTCGTTGGGTATCTCACCGACCACGTGGGTGGGGTGCCGATCCCTAGTCATCGCCACCGCCCGGCCCGAGCTGATGCGGACACGACCGCACTGGGGCGGCGGCAAGCGGAACGCCACCACCATCACCCTCGCCCCACTGTCCCGTGCGGAGAGCGGGCTGCTGCTCAGCGAGCTCACCGAGCATTATCGGCAGCGCGAGCGGCTGCCCGCCCCGCCCCCCGAGCGTGCAGCGTCGACCCCGACGGCTTCGGAGCCGCGCTGATCCGGCAGATCGGCGGCAATCCGCTGTTCGCCGGGGAGTTCGTCCGCGATGTACCACGACTGCAGGCTGAGGGCGAGCCCGGTGTCCCGGCCGGCCCGGAGCACGGCCGCCCACCGCTGCCACAGTCGGTGTACACGGTCATCGCCGCGCGGCTGGACCGGCTGGCACCGGAGGAGAAAGAGGTCCTCCACAACGCCCCGCCGGTCTTCGGCAACAAGGTCTGGGTGGAGGCGGTGGCGGCTCTTCTCGAGAACACCTCACTCGATGTCGCCGCCAACCCTGGGGCGGCTGGAACGGCTGGAGTTGCTGCGCCGGGTCCGGGACGGTTCGGCGCCGGGCCGCGAGGCGTATCTCTTCCGGCACGAACTGGTGCGCGAGGTCGCGTACTCCCAGTTGCCCCGAGCGGTACGGGCCGCCAAGCACCTGCGGGCAGCGGCCTGGCTGGAGAGCCTCCCGTCGCACCGCGCGGACCTGCTGGCCCTGCACCGCGAACGGGCGGCCGACGCCTCGGCAACCGGCCCGGGCGACAAGGCGGGACTGCCCACCTCCACGTGCAGCGCAAGCAGCGGTCCGGCCGGGCCTCACCGCTGGCCCTGCCGGCCTGACGACCGCGCCCTCGCACGCCCGGGCGGCGGTCGTGGACGTCAGGACGGACGCGGCGTGCGGAGGCGGACACGGTCGTGCCGAGGCCGCTCGCGCACTCGCAGGGTTGCGGGTCACACCGGCGCCCGCGCCAGCAGCAGCGCGCCCTGGAGCGAGGAGGGCCCGCCCAGCGCGGCGTCGGCCAGGACCACCGGGGCCCTCCCGGCCTGGCGAGCCGCCGCGTGTGTCGGCGTACCCGCTCGACGAAGTCCGGCAGCCCGGCGGCGAATCCTCCTCCGATGGTGATCCGGTCGGGGTGCACCAGCTCGGCGAGGCTCACCGCCGCGACGGCCAGTGCGGCACAGCTCTCGTCCAACGCGGCCACCGCCCAGTCCTCCGGCCGGACGAGCGCGGTTCGCAGCTCGGAGAACGTGACGTCGCTTCCGCGCGCAGTCGGGGTGGCTCTGCGCAGCGTCGCCGGACCGGAGGCGAGGGCCTGCAGGCAGCCGTACCGCCCGCAGTCGCACCGCGACCGGCCGGGTCGACGATCAGGTGACCGGCCTCGCACGAGCCACGGAGAGGCCCGGGGCGAGAGCCGCCCGTCCACGACGATGCCGCCGCCGACACCGGTGCCCACGCCGAGGTGGACCAGGTCGCGCACGCCGGCCCGGTCGGCCTCGGCGAGCGCAGCCAGGTCACCGTCGTCCGCGTACTGGAACCGGGGCCCCCGGGAAGAGGGCGTCCAGCGAGCCGGCCAGGTCGAGTCCGGTCCAGCCGGGCCGGCCGGGCCAGGTGACCACCGTGCCGGCCCGGTCCACGGTCGCCGGCACCGCGACACCCACCGCCTCGAAGTCCCCTCCCGCTCCGTCGCGGACGGCGCGGACCCCCGCGGCGAGTGCCGCCATGTCCTGTCGGGTCCCCACGAACGCCGGCCACCGGAAGACGGTCTCCCGGACCTCGGACGCCGGGCCGACCGCCTTCAGCGCCACCTTCGTGCCACCTATGTCGATGCCGAGATAGCTGATGACTGCTCCCGCTCAGGTTGACTGAGGTACGTGGACCGCGGCAGCTCATGGTGGAACGCTGTACAAGCGGTTGCGGCCAGGCAAAGTGTGACGGGGCGCCCCCCGGGGGCGACACCCCCTGCTCTCCCCCTAAGACCTCCCAGGATGCCGAGGCGGTCCTCGATTGCCGCCGTCGGCGATGGCCAGAGCACCTAGCCTCACCGAGTATCCGGATCGACAAGCCGATGGGGGACTCGTGTCGCCGCACGACTGGTTTTTCTGCCGCCTGCCCGAAGCCGGGTCACCGGAACTGTCCGAGCTGATCCGTCCTTTCCGCACCGCCGACGGATCTGGTTCTTCGACCCGGTGACGGACGCCAGCGGCCGGGGTGTGGAGCTGTGGTTCCGCGCCGCTCCCGGAGAGATCGCCGCGTTCCGGGCGGCGTTGCACACCGGTGGCGGACTCCGCGTCGCCGAGGAGCGGATCGCCGAACGCCCGCCGGTCCATCCAGGGGGCGCGGCCTCGACATCGCCGACGAACTGGCCGCCGCTTCCAGTGAGCTGGCACTCTCGCTGGCCGCCGTAGGGGCACCGTCCCCGCAGGACGGGCCGGACTGGGCGGTTCGGCACCTGCGGCACATCGTGGGCCTGGTCCCGCAACGGGAGCGCCGGGCGTTCCTGTTCGCCTGCTGGCAGCACTGGACCACTGCGCTGAAGCCCGCCCACCGGGTCGACCTGGGCCTCCAGGCCGAGATCGCGGCCGCGTCGGCGACCCCGGACGTCACCGGTCCGGCAGCCGACCCCTGGGTCCGCTACACGACGGCGACCCGCGCGGTCGCCTGCGCGCCCGGGTTCACCGCGAACGCCCCGGGGAACTACCTGCTTTTCGACCATGCCCACCGGACCCACGGGCGGCTGGGCCTGTCCCTCGCCGTCGAGGCGCTGGCGGTCCGGATCGTCCGCGCCGAGTACGACGCCACCGGTGCCCCCGTCACACCCGTCCCGTCCGTCCTCCAGGACGCCTGACCCGGTGTGACCCCGGGGCCTTGCGTCCCCGATCCTTCAGACTGCAGAGAGGAACATCGCGTGAAAGCCACGCGCGCGACCGTGCCGCCGGCCGGGGCACCCGTGACAGGGCCCCCGGCCTCCACCGCGCTCCACGTCATCGAGGTCCCGCTCGGCGAACGTACCTACCCGTACACGTCGGGCCGGGCGCTCGCACGGCCCTGCCCGGCGCGGTCGCCGCTCTCGGCGCCCGGCGCGCGGTGGTGGTCTCCGCCCGGCCCGAGGTGGACCCCCGCCACCGGGGGTGGAGACCCTGGTGCTGCCCGCCAGGGACGGCGAGTCCGGCAAGACCCTCGCGACCGTGGGGGAACTCCTGCAGCCGCTTCGCGCGCTTCGGCCTCACCCGGGACGACGTCGTCGTCTCGGTCGGCGGCGGCACCACGACCGACACCGTGGGCCTGCCGCCGCGCTCTTCCATCGCGGCGTACCGGTGATCCACCTGCCCACCACCCTGTTGGCCCAGGTGGACGCGAGCATCGGAGGCAAGACCGCGTCAATCTGCCGGAAGGGAAGAACCTGGTCGGCGCCTACACTGGCAGCCAAGGGCCGTGTACTGCGACACCGACTACCTGGAGCACGCTGCCGCGACGCGCGAGTGGACCAACGGCTACGGCGAGATCGCCCGCTGCCTGTTCATCGGCGCGGGTGACCTGCGCGGACTGCCGCTGCCCGAGCAGATCGCGGCCAGTCTGGCCCGCAAGGCCGAGATCGTGGCGGCCGACGAGCGGGACACGGACTGCGCCACCTGCTCAACTACGGACACGCTCGGTCACGCTGGAGCGGGCCAGCGGCTACCGGCTGCGGCACGGTGAGGGCGTGGCGATCGGCACGGTGTTCGCCGGGCGGCTGGCCGGCGCACTGGGGCGGATCGACGAGCGGCGGGTCGCCGAGCACCTCCAGGTCGTCGACCACTACGGGCTGCCGACCGGGATTCCGGACGGGCTGGACCACCGCCGAACTGATCGCCCTGATGCGTCTGGACAAGAAGGCCCTCCGCGGCCTCTCCTTCGTCCTGGACGGACCCGACGGAGCCGAACTGGTGTCGGACGTGGCGGAGCCGGTGGTCGCCGCCACCCTGGCGGCCATGCCGCGCCTCGGCTACGACCTCGCCTGAGCTCCGACGTTCCGGCGCGCCGCGCTGGACGGCCGGGCCCCGGAAGCCGTTTCGGCTTCCGGGCCCGGCGCTTGCGACGGTTCAGCCGATCAGCACCGGCGGGCACAGCTCGAGGAGTTCGGCGGGTGCCCGCAGCACCACGTCGGGTTCGGCTGCCAGCATCTCCTCCTCGGCCGTCTCGCCCACAGCGCCGCCACGGCGGTCACCTCCGCGGACCGCGCGCTGGCCAGGTCGGTGAGTGCGTCCCCGATCATCATGGCGTCCTCGGCCCCGGTGTCCATCAGGTCCAGCGCCCGCAGCACGATGTCCGGTGCCGGTTTCACGCGCCACCTCGTCGGAGCCCGATCACGTGGTCGAACAGGGGCAGCACACCGAGCTGTTCGAGCAGCGAGCGGGCCCGTGGTCCGCTTGCCGGTGGCGACGGAGAGCTTCAGCCCGGCGGTCGCGGAGCTCCTCCAGCAGGTCCACCACCCCGGGAAGAGCCGAACCTGGTGTGCGAGCCGGTAGCTCTCCCGCACGAAGGGCTCCTCCATCTCCAGCGGCAGCCCCATGATGGTCATGATGTCGGGGAAATAGCGCCCCAGGTGCCGGTTGTACTCGCGGAACGGCGGTTCGCCGGGGCCGACGACCTCGGCGTACGCGACGGTGAACGCCTCGCGCATCACGTCGAAGCTGTCGACCAGTACGCCGTCGAGGTCGAAGACCACGGCTCGCGGCGCGTTGCTCCTCGTCGGGCAGCAGGCCCGTCTCACTGGCCCCCTGGTGTCGGTCATGGCTGCCTCTCGGGTGTGGTACGGGTGCCTGTGCCGCGCGGGCCGACCTGTAGATCCGCTCGATCGGCATCGATGGTCCGGGCGGCCTCCTCGACCGCCCGGCCGCGTTGGTCGGGATCCCTCAGCAGTCCGGGCAGGACGTCGAGCTGACGTGTGTACTCCGCGCCGACCGCCTCGGGCGGCACCGGCAGGTCGGTGGTGATGCCGTCCGTGGTGAGGGTGACCCCCGGCCGGGCCACCCGGTTGGGGCCGAAGCCGAAGGTGCACTCCAGGAGGGCGGATCCGGCGCTGCCGTCCACCCGGATCCGGGTGGCGTCGGTCGCCGAGTGAGAGGCCCAGCTGGCCCGCAGGGCGACGGACACCCCGTCGTCGGTGGTCAGGAAGGCCCGCGCGGTGTCCTCCACGTCGCCGGCCGCGGCCTCGCGCCACCGGTCGGTCACCCCGCCAGGACGCCCTGCGGTGCCGTGACGGACGAAGTCGTCCGAGACCGTGCCGACGACCTGACCGAAGTGGACCGGCCCGAGGAGCGAGGCCAGGGTGTCCAGCAGGTGCCAGCCGAGGTCGAGCAGGGCGCCGCCACCGGCAAGCGACGTACTGGTGAACCAGCCGCCCGCGTCCGGCACGCCCCCGGGCTCTGACCCACTCGAGGTCCACGTGGCGGACCCTGCCCAGCTTCTCCACCGTCTCCCGCAGCACGGTGACGTCGGCGCGCTGGCGGGCCGCGCTGCCGGCCAACAGCACGGCGCCGCCCTGCCGCTCGGCCGCCGCCAGCTGCCGCGCCTCCTCACCGCTCAGGCAGACCGGCTTCTCCAGGAAGACCGGCACTCCGCGGCTGAGCAGCCGGCCGGCGACCGAGGCGTGCAAATGGTTGGGGACCGCCACCACCGCGAGGTCGGCGGCCTCGGCCGGGAGTTCGGTCCACGTGCGGGTAGAGGGGGGCGTCGACCCCGTGGCCGGTCGCCGTCGCGGCGGCGCCGGGGAGGGATCGACGACCGCGCTGATGGTGTAGCCGGGGTGCCGGCACAGCCGCGGCAGCCAGATCGAGGTGGCGGCTCAGCCGAGCCCCACCATGGCGACCGGACGGGCGCCGGGGCCGTGCCGTGCGCCACGCCGGTCACTTGCCGGGCCACAGGGTGGTCGGCGACGATCTCGGCTGTCCGGGTGCATCTGTTCCCCGGTGCCGAGCAGAGTGCGGTGGTGCAGCCAGACGCAGTCGCTGTAGATGGCCTCGGTGTTGGGGCAGCGGGCGGCCAGCTCGTCCACCGTCAGGTCGGGAGCGGCCGTCTCCCAGAAGCCCTCCGAGCGGTAGACGGCCCGGAAGGCCGCGAAGGCGGGCAGCCCGCGCTCGATCAGCCGGTCCACCAGGTCGTTGCGCCGGAACTCGTCGAGGCCGGGGATCCGGAATATCATCATGTAGTGCGGATTGCGGGTGACCCGCTCGTCGCGGGCCTGCGGGACGACGCCGGGTATCTCGGCCAGCAGGGCGGACAGCATCGGCGCCCGCAGTTCCCGGGTGTCGATCTGGCCCGCGAGGCGGTCCAGCTGGCGCGCGCAGCACCGCCGCACCGAACTCGGTTCATCCGGAAGTTGGAGCCGGAGGTGCCGTCAGGTAGCGGCGGTCGGCGCGGGGGCGGCCGGCAGCTGGCCGGAGGAAGGCCTCCTCGTACATCTCGGCGTACTTCTCCCTCGGGGAAGACCACGGCGCCGCCCCCGCCCGCCGTCATCAGCTTGCGCCGGGCTCTGGAAGCTGAACGCGGCCACGGAGTCCAGGCTCCCCACGCGCTGGCCGCGCCACCGAGGCACCGTGGCGGCGTGCGCGGCGTCCTGGATCAGCGGCACCCCGGCTGCCTCGGAGTATCTTCGCGAGCTCCGTCCAGCGTTCGCGAAGTGGCCGGGGCCGTGTGGACCGGCATGGATCGCCCGCGTGCGGGGGGAGTGCGGGCCTTCGGTCGCGGCGAGGTCGAGGCAGTACGTGCCGGGGGTGACGTCGACCGGTACGGCGACGGCGCCCAGAAGTGCAGCGCCTGCGACGAGGAGAGATGAAGGTGAAGGCGGGGACGATCACCTCCGTACCCGGGCCCACGCCCAGCACCTGAAGAGCGAGTTCCAGGGCGCGTGTGCCGGTTGGTGACCGGCGAGCGAACGGGCGGCGCCGGGTGGTAATCGGCGGTGAACTCAGTGGTCAGAAGGTGTCGACTTTACGGCCCCCTATGCGCCACCACTGGCCCTGCTCCAGGAGAGCGGATGAGGCTGGTCCGGCTCCGCGTCGCCGAACTGGGGCCACGCCGGGAATTCGGGGATCAGACGTGCGTCGGCATGCATGATGAGTTCTCCCGGATAGTTCCTCGTCGGACGTGCCTAAGTCGCCGGCGAGCCGGGAGCCGGTGATACGGACGCGGCCAGCCAGCGGTCCCTAGCCAGCAACGCCTGTGCGGCGAGCCGGTAGCCGTCGGCGCCGAGGCCGGCGCGAGGACGCTCGCTCGGCGAAGCGGGCGAGCGTACGGGACTCGTGCCGGAAGCTCTCCCGGGCCCAGACGCGTTGGAGAGGTGAACCTCTGATCCACGGCCGGGGGTAGCTCGCGAGCGCGTCGCGCAGACTCCAAGCCCGCGATCATCAGCGCGCGCGGGGGTTCACGATGGTCCCGGCTCTGTCTCGTAGTTGTCCTGGATCGTCTGGATGAGTTCGCCCTGGACCTCGCGCGCTGTACGGCGACCACGCGCCAGCCAGGCGTCCGCGACCGTCTTGGCGACGGATTCCTCGACATCGGCGAGTGTGGCTGTCCCGTAGATCTCTGGGTTCACGCTCTCCGAGTATCCTGAGATTGGGGCCGTTGAGCAGAAGAAGTTTTTTCACGGAGCCCCTCGATCAATTTCGTTTCTGGTCTCTCGGAGGAGTGGAGCTCTTTCACATCGGCCACGCTATGCGGCAGCGGGCACCGGGGAGCGATGGCCGGCGACGAGGCCGGGCTAGGCGAAGTGGTGGCCTAGGGGGAGTTGTAGGGGAGTTCGTCGATACCGGTCCGGAGAATAGTCAGTGTGGGCAGCGAACTGCCCGGCAGTGGGGAAGGCGTGAAATCCCCGGTCCCCGACGGCCGATCCAGTCCGAACGAGGCGCGTCACGAGGGAAATTTCAGATGAGCGGAATGCCTGATGAACAAGAGGCCGGATCCCCTCTGCCCATCCGTTCCAGGACTGAACGGCTGGAGGTCGACCCGGCATACGACTCCGGCTGCGCGCCGGGAGGGCCTCGGTCGAAGTACGCCCGCCGTTCGGCGACCCGGGGTGGGCTGGCGGCACGCCACGAGGATGTCAGGGCGGTGCTGGCCGACACGCGGCTCAGCAGGGCCTGGGCACTGGGCGACGACGCGCCGCGCTCCTCGTGGCGTGCTCCTGCCTCGCCGGACACGATCATGGCGATGGACCCGCCGGAGCACAACCGCCTGCGCAAGATGCTGGCGCAGGCCTTCACGATGCGCCGGGTGGAGAAGCTGCGGCCCCGAGTCCAGCACATCGTCGACGAGCAGATCGACGCGCTGGAGAAGGCCGGGGAAAACGAAGGCGACCTGATGCGCTCGTTCGCCGTCCCGGTCTCCTGACCGTGATCACCAAACTCCTCGGTGTGCCGTACGAGGAGCGGGACCGGTTCGGTGGCTGGGTCGGTGTCATCTTCTCGCCGGACCATCCTCCGGAGGCGGCCATGAAGGCCAACGAGGACCTCATGGGTTACCTCGCGGGCCAGGTCCCGACGCCGGGAACAGCCCGGTGAGGATCTGCTGAGCGTCCTGGTCGAGGCGAGGGACGCCGGTGACCGGCTCACCGAGGTGAGATGGTCGGTCTCGCGGCCGCCGTTCTCATCGCGGGCTACGATGTCACCAGCAACAACCTCGGCAATCAGCTCTACGCCCTGCTGTCCAGCCCCTCCCACCTCCGGCAGCTGCGGGACGACCCGGCGCTGGTGCCGCAGGCCGTGGAGGAGATGCTGCAGGTACATCAGGCCTCGGCACGGGGAGAGCATCCCGGGTGGCGGCCGGGAGGACGTGGAACTGGGCGGGGCCCTGATCAAGGCCGGCGAGGCGGTGCTGCCCTCCCTGATGTCGGCGAACCGGGACGCCGCCGTCTTCGAGAACCCGGACACGATGGACTTCACCCGCACCCACAACCCGCACCTCGCCTTCGGGCACTGGGCCGCACCACTGCGTCGGCGCCCAGCTCGCCCGCCTGGAGCTGCAACTGGCGATCGAGACCCTGCTGCGCCGCCTGCCCGGTCTGCGGCTGGCGGTACCCGCCGACGAGGTGCCGTGGCTGCCGCCTCGCGGCGGTCTGGTCCGCGCCCGTCAACCTTCCGGCGACCTGGTAAGGAGAACCATGTCCACGCAGATCGAAGTACCCGGCTACATCACCGGCACCTGGGCCATCGACCCGAGCCACTCCGACGTCTCGTTCACCGTCCGCCACTTGGGCGTGTCGAAGGTACGCGGCCGCTTCGACGGTGTCGAGGGCGAGATCGTCACGGCGGAGGACCCGAGGGAGTCCTCGGTGTCGGTGACCATCGAGGCGGCCTCCGTCAACACCAACAACAGAGATGCGGGACGAGGCGGTCCGGGGCGGCGATTTCCTGGACGCCGAGAAGTACCCGACGCTCACCTTCCGTTCCACCGGACTGCGCGCCGCGGACGGCGACATCGAGCTGATCGGCGAGCTGACCGTGCGTGATCTCACCCAGGAGGTCGTGCTGCGACTGGAGCCCAACGGCTTCGCCGACGGCTGGGGCGGGGCGAAGGTCGCCGGATTCTCGGCCACCACGGAGATCAGCCGCAAGGGAGTTCGGGGTGACCGGCGGCGCGATGGGCGGCACCCTGGGTGACAAGATCACCATCACCCTGGAGATCGAGGCGGTCCGCAAGGACTGAGACCACCTCCCGGCCAGGACGACCGGAAGGCCCCGGGCGGACACTACCGCCTGGGCCTTCCCGGTCGTCGCCCGGCCGGCTCCAGGCCACGCCACCCGGGTGGTCGAAGACCCCCCACCGGTCGTGTACCTGCGCTTCACCGCGCGCAACCGGGTGTAGTTGGCACCGTAGTTGGCGCGGCCCCAGTCGTTGTTCAGCCGGGAGCTGGGGAAATTGATGTGTACGAGCCGCTGGCCAGCGGGGTGAGGCGCCGCCGCCGCCCGGTCCGTCCAGGCGGCATGCTGGGCCACGACCTCGGGCGCGGGCTGCGGGTTGAGGTCGAAGGACTGGAAGCCGATGAGGAACTGGGCACTGCGGTGCACGTAGGCACTCGCTCCGGGCGCGACGTCGTTGGCCGCTCCACCGAGCGCGAAGGCCTGGATGAAACGGAAGGGATCTCGGCGGCCTGGGCGTCGTACGCGGCGACCAGGTTGCTGATCTCGGCCGAGCCTGCCGCGCGGTCGCTGAGCCGGAAGCTCTGCTGCTGGTAGGGCGTCCGGTAGAGCTGCGCACCGGGCTGGCTGCCGGAACGATGGCACTGGTCGAGCGTCAGCTCACCGCACCCGTACAGGCTCTTCATCGCCTCGCTGAAACCGTCGTCGTGCGTGGTGCTGCTGACCGGCTGCACGCCGGCCCGCTCGGTGAGTTCCGCCAGCGCCGCGGCCGTCTGGCCTCGGTTCCGTGATGGCCGCCGTAGATCCTGATGAGCGGTTCGCCGAGCAGGCGCCGCCGCCCGGCGGCAGGACGAACAGTGAGGAGCCCAGCTTTCTGGAGGCCTCGAGCATCCAGGCCTGCCAGGGCGGCTATGACGGCCGGCGCGTCCTCGTAGGACCACAGAGTGTTGTACGTGACCATGCGCGGCGCTTCGACGGGACGGACCTCGAAGTCCACCACGATCCCGAAGTAGCCGCCGCCACCACCGCGCACCGCCCAGTAGAGGTCGGGCTCGGAGGTCGCGGAGACAGTTGACGATCGCGGCCGTCGGCGAGCACCACCTTGGCCGAGACGACCTGGTCGGAGGCGGTACCGAACGGGCGCGTCCTGGAAGCCGACGCCACCGCCGGAGATGAACCCGCCGGCCCGGACCGTCGGGCATGTCCCGGTCACGAGCTGCAACCCCAGCGGTGCTAGGGCGGACAGGGCGTCGACGGACTGGGAACCGGGGCCGACCCGCACCGTACGGCCGGTGACCGTGGTGTGCGCGATCCGGCCGACGTCGATGATCAGTCCTTCGCCGGTGGACCAGCCGTTGAGGTTGTGCCCGCCGCTGCGCACGCGCAGGGGGAGACCGCACACCTGGGTGAACAGGCACGCAGGTGCGCACGTCCTGGGGCGTCCCGCAGAAGGCGATGGCCGCCGGATTAATCGCGTCGTACTGGATGAACTGCCCTGCTTGGCGAGGGCGTAGCCGTCGTCGGAGGGCAGCACCACGTCGCCCTGGATCGCCGAGCGGAGCCGGTTCCACTTGTCGCGGGACCCGGCGGTTACGGGCGCGGTGCCCGCACCGACGGCCGCGACCGCCGGTCCGGCTCCCGCGCCGGCCCGGATGAGTGACCTTCTGCTGATCAAAGTTCTCCCCGTCCCCATGTCCCTTGCGTGATCGAGGGAACTTTATGGACAGCAGAATGCGTTGGGCATCCCCCCTCATCCCCCTCAATTCGCATTGCGCTCCGGTCTCGGGAATCACAGCGGCGCGTCACGCGTCCGCGTGGTGGAATGCAGCGTCCCCGGCCCGTTTCGGGGCCGGGGACGCTGTTCCGGGTCATCGTCGGATGACCCTCAATTGCTCACAGGGGTGCCGGGCCGCCCTTCGCTTGGGGTGGCAGTACCCGGAATATCCCCACATGCCGGCCGCCGCGAGGGCATTCGGGCGTCCTGGAACAGGTAGTCGCCCGGATTCCCGTTCCGGCCGCCGGCGCGGCCCACCCACGCGTCGATCGTCTCCCCGCGGTGATCGTACGGGCGGACATCATCTGCGACCGCTTCATGCCCGGTTCGAGCGGGAAGCTGTGCCCTCCGACGGTGAAGGAGTGCAATTGGTCCGAGGCGCCCACTCCCACCCGGAACACTCACCGGATCCCGGGAGTTGGCCCGGAACACCGGGGTGGCCGGATCACCGTGTACCGATGAGCCGAAGGCTCCCCCGTAAGTCCCGACGATCTCCGCCTTGCTGAAGTCGTTGACGCTGGCCGTCAGTCCCAGACGTACCGTCAAAGGCTCGCTCCGGTAGTTGACGTGGTTGTACGCCTTGTCGAAGGTTCCTCCGTTGTTCCCCGTGCCAGGTGGCGCGCCGGGGACCGGGGCGACCGGCCGCAGGAAGGCGTCGGGACTCGTTGAGCCCGTTGCCCGCCACCTGGTCACCGTAGGGGGTGATGCTGCGGGAGTAGTGCTGGTCGGTGCTCTGCATCGTCAGCGCGAACTCCCGGAACGCGCGCCCCTTGACCCGGATGATCGCCTCGGTGCTGGTCCTGGTCGGGCCGAGCCTGGCGCCGGTCCTGCTGTCGAACCAGGCGGGAGCCCCCTGGGCTCGACGATCAGCATGCCGTAGGCGCCGTGCCGCAAGGGAGGCCGGGCTGCCCAGGTTCTGGAACAGCGAGGAGCCGAGTTCCTTGTCCGCGTGGAAGGTGTACGTGATCGTCCCGCCCGCTGGCACCGTGGTGTCCGGGTTGAGACCCACGGCGGAACCGGACGAGAGCTGCTGGTTGCGGGCCAGCTTGGACAGGTCGAGTCCGGCCCCGGCGTCCGCCGTACAAGGAGTCGGGCGAGGTCTCGTTCTTCAGCGTGATGGTCAGACAGTCCCCCTTGTTGGCCCGCAGCACCAGGGGCTCGACGGGCTTGGTGCCCGACTTCACGGCGGCCACGTCCGACGTGAGGGGCATAGACGACGCCGCCGGTGTCCGGGAACGGCGCGGTCGGCAGGGACTGGTCGAACACCGACACCGCGTAGTGCCGCCTCTTGGCGCGCTTCGGACAGGTCTCGGCCGTCGAGGTGACCACCGCGGTGTCGACACCGCCGTCCGCGCGGCGCGCGGGCAGGGGGTCGGGCCCCGGTTGGTCGCTGGGTGTCCCCCGCGGCCGCCTTCTGCCGGGGAAGCCGTCCCCGGCCGGGGCGCGGGACTTCCGGGCAGTGGACGCAGGTCACTCTGCCGCTTGTCGTGGACGCGGAAGAGTCCCCAGGCTCCGCTCTCCAGGGCGAAGGTCCGGGTGGAGTAGTACAGGTAGTCACCCGGGCTCGCGGTGGGTCCGCCGGCGCCGCCGTCGAGCACGTAGTCGGCCCGTTCGGAGATTCCCGTGGTCGCGGTGTCCGTCAACTGCCCGTCACCGTTGAAGCTGTTCGAACCGGAACCGGTGACCCTGGATGCGTAGTGCCCTCACCGCGGTCGTTGACCCCGACCGTGCGCACCACGACCGGGTCGCCGGCGTAGGCCCGTAGCAGCGGGGTGTCCGGGTCGCCGTACTTCACCGACGAGAAGGCGTACGGATCGACGGTCGTCACCGTGGCACGTGCGGTGGTCGCGTCGGGGCTTCCCGGCGTGTAGGGCGCTCTGCTGGTGGCGTTGCGGCAGCGCGCTCCGTTGTACTCCTGCCGCTGGTCGGTGGTCTTCGGGTCGGCCGGGGTCGCGCCCGGTGGGGTCCGCTCCCCCAGGGGGCGGCTCTGAGGTTGATGGAGCCCCTCCTCGCACTCCTGTCCCTGGTTGAACGGATTGAGCCCGGTGGCCGAGGGTGGTTCGTGCAGTTCCCCTCTTCCTCTTCGCCCGTTGTGCAGGAAGATCGTGTACTCCCTGAACGAGCCGGACTGGCCGTAGCCCACCGACCCGCCGGACCGGTTGACGATGTCCACGACGGGGCCGCTCTCGACCTCCTCGCCGGTGACCGGGTCGCGGTATTCCGATCCCTTCGGCTCGACGATGTGCGCGGCGAACAGCCCCCGCGCCCAGGAGGTCATGCCGGCGACGTGGTCGTGCCAGAAGACGGTTCCCGAGTCGACGTCGGAGTACCAGCGGTACTGGACGAACTCGACGGTGACCGGAGAGCCGGCCGCGTGCGTGTGCTCCAGCGGCCGGTCGAAGGTGAGCTGGTCGCCGTCGATCGCCGTGATCGTCCGGATCTCGATGTCCTCCCGACCGACACCGACCGCGATGGAGACCCCCGTGCGCAGCTGTCCGATCCGGGAGACGGTCACCTTGTCGGGGGCGTCCTGGGAAACCAGGGTCCGGCCCTCCTTGGAGGCGTCGAACACCGCCTGCTCGAAGGCGAACCCCGCCACGACTCCGTCCGAGGCGAGCGGGTCGAACTGCACGAGGTGTGTGTGCATGTTCGCCTTGGCCTGCACGGACGCCTTCAGCTCGCTGCCGAGGTGATGGCCACGCAGTCTCCGACGTTGGAGCGGATCACCAGGGGATCGACGGGTTTGCGACCGTCGAGCACAGCGGTCTTGTCCTGGTTCAGGACGTAGATCTCACCGTTCTCGTCCCGTTCCCTGGCCGTGGCCCGAATCGGTACCGCGATCGCGGTCACGTCGAAGTCCCGCACCTTGGCATCCCTTCGGGCAGAGCGCCCCGGGACGTTCGGCCGAGGTGGTCTCTCCCACGCCGGGTGCGCCGGCGTGTCCGTTGGGCGCGAAGGGTGGGCGTTGGCCCAGATGGGGCCTCAGCATGGGGTAGGCGGGTCTGCCGGTGAGTGGATTGAACTGAATCTCCGGCCGCTCCCCGGACTGGGCGAGCGGTAGTTGGCCCATACCGCTGAGGTCTCGGGTTCACCCTGGTACACCGGTGCCTCGTCGGTGCCTCCCTTGCGCCAGTCCCACACCGTGGCGTCGTCGGGGTCGGGGCCGCTCTCACGCTGCCAGCGCGCACCCTGCGGGGGGCAGCGCGCCCTCCACGAGGGTTTCCAGGGCGGTCTGTCTCCCGGTATCGGTCAGGTCCTTGGCCAGAACGACCTTCTTGCCCAGGATCGTGGTGCCCAGCAGGCCCGCGTGAGTTCACCGCCTCGGTGCGGCCGCCCGGCCGGGCAGTGGGGCCCAGGGTCGGCTGTGCGGTGTCGAACACCTGCCACAGACCCCACATACCGGTGACGTAGTGCTGGGATATGTGGCAGTGGTACAGGAAGTCGCCCGGCGGCCTCGCTGGCAGCCGCCGGCGCCGCACTCGTGCTCCAGGTTGAACGACTCCAGCGGGCTGACGGTCTGCGAGTCGAGCCGTACCGACTTGGCCTTCTGGATCGGCGTCTTGGTCAGTCCCGAGTCCATCGCCGTGTCGTCGGCTCCCGGGTTGAGCCGCCAGCGGGTGCCGCCGCCGTGCACGTGGTGGACGTGGAGCTGCTCCACGCCGGCGTGCACGAGCCGGGTCTTGGTGGGCTCGCCCAAGGTACGACCGGGGCATCGGCGTGGCCGGATCGCCGTAACTGTACGAGCTGTAGGCCAGGGGACTGGTTGGCCCGCTGCACGGCGGCGCCGCGTGCGGCCTCCAGCTGCGTCCGACGCAGGAACGGCTCGCTGCGGTAGTTGATCGCCCTGCTGCCCGGACGGTACGAAGCGGTGCCGCCGCCGCCCTCGTTGGGGACGGCCGGGGACGGGGCCGGGTGTCGATCATCGGCAGCGGCCGCCCGTACTGCACCTGATCGCCGTGGGGTTTGCCGTCGTCCCCGCCGAAGGGGACACCCTCGTCGTTCTCCCGCAGCGGCCGCCGGAGGTTGAATGCCTCGTCACCGACCTCGTGGTAGATCAGGGTGAACTCGCGGAAGGACATCCCGCCGGGTGGCCTGATCATCGCCTCCCAGTTGCTCCAGGAGGTGTCGTCGGTCCGGTCCTCTCCGGACTGCGGGTCGTACCAGCGGGCCCCGGCCGGCTCGGCGATCAGCGTGCCGAACAGTCCGTGCACGGTCATCTGGGTGGACTCGCCACCGCTGCGGAACACCTTGGACCCCTCGCCCATCAGAGGATCCAGGTAGTACCGGTATTGCTTGGTCTGCCCCGGCTCGGCCATCACCGACTCCGGGTTCTTGCCCACGGCCTGCCCGCCCGCGCCGCCGGCCGCGTCGTGGCCACGCCGGCCATGTCGACCGAGACCGACGGGATGCCGCCGGGCTGGACGATCGCCGGGTTGCCGGAACGAGCGCTGCGCGGCGCCGTGTCCAGCTTGTTCGTGAGGTTGATGACGACGCACTCGCCGAGCCGGGCACGGATCACCAGGGGCTGGATCGGGTCCCGGCCGAGGCCGACGGACACCTTCGCGGCGGTGGGGTCGTTCTTCGGCAGCTTCGCGGCGCGCAGCAGAGCCGCCTCCTGCTCGCGTACCGCCTCGAGCCGGTCGTCGAGCACGTACATCATTCCGTACGGGTCGTGGTCGCCGAACCGGTCCACCGTGATGTCGACGTTGATCGCGCTGACGTCGAACTCACGCTGGGGCGCGGTCGCGCAGCCTCCGGTACCGGCCGTCTCCTGCGCGCTTGGCCGGGCGGTGGCCCCGCCCGCCGGCACCAGAAGTCCCGCCGACAGCGCGGGTGACGAGGGCGAGGCGCACTCGGCGGCGCGCGCGCGCGGCCGCGTGCGGGCGAGGGGTGCTCCGACCGGTCCTGGAGGCGGAGTCCCGTCCAGCGGCCCGGTGAACGCCGCTTCGCGGCCGGAACGCTGCCCAGCAGGGCGAGCACCAGGATCGCGATCTCCACCTGGGCGGCCTGGGCCGCGCCGTACTCCAACAGGCCCGTGACGCCGCTGCCCGGCAGCGACTCCGCGCCGTGGTGATGACCCGCCGCCGGCGCCACCCATCACCCGGTGCAGCAAGGCCTGGGCCATGGCGAACGGCACGAACAGGGCGGTCATGGCGAGGGCGGTGGGAGCTCGCGAGGACCAGCTTCTCCCAACGGTCACCGGAGCGCAGGCCCAGGATGCGCGCGGCCCACTGGACCAGCAGGACGGCGGTTGCGGCCGTGTACAGCGCGAGGGCCAGGTCGGCCAGGAAGTAGGGCGTGGGCGGCCAGGCCGCCGCCGGCCGGGAAGACGGCCAGGTACTGCCACGACACGGTGCCCACGGCGAGCACGGTGATCAGGCCCAAGTGGCGGCCCAGGGTGGCGAGGACGGAATGGTCCGGCCGGCCTCTGGCGGGTGGGCCGGCGGCCCGCCCAGTCGTCCGGCCCGACTGCGGACGCAGCCGGTGGCTGGCGCATGGCGGGTTCTCCTTGTCGGTTGGTGGGAGCCGAGGAACCGGGAGGTCAGGAGCCGTGCTGGTGCCCTTCGGGGGTCCCACCCGGCATCCGGACAGTCATCCGCCGGGAGTCGCCGTCGCGCGTCCAGGTGAGGAGGAAAGGCGGATCGCCCGCCCTCGGGGGTCCACGTCGAAGTAGAGGACGCCGCGTACCGCGCTGCCCGCGTTGAGCCTGGGCAGCTGCCCCAGGGTGTCGGAGTGCAGCTTCCGGACGTCGCCCTTCTCTCCGCCGGCCAGGGAGAACTCCTGGAACGAGATCGAACCGCTGCGGCTCGTCGCCGCTGTTCGTCAGGGTGATGGGGATGCCCAGCCGCATGTCGTCGCCCTCGGGCGCCCCCGGCATCATCGCCGAGGGCATCTGGTACCCGTTCTGGCCGTCCATCTCGTGGTGTGTCATGGCGGCCCAGCCGGCTGGGCCGGGGTGCGGCGTCGAGTCCACCGAGCCGGGCGGTCGCGGCGGGCCGGGACTCGGCCGCGCCCTAGCGCTCACGCCACAAGGTGGTCCCCAGGACGGCGGTCACCACCGCCGCCACCACCAGCACCGAGCACCATGCCCGGACCGCGGTCCCGGCCTGCCGGGCCGGTCGCCCGGCTCCGTCTCCACCCGTCCCTCTGCGTCCCATCGCCCGTCCTCAGCCCCCTTGTCTTCCAGCGCCGGGTGGGCCCACGGAGCTGGTCGGGGCGTGAGCGTCGCATCGGTGTGGCAACGGCCCGGCAATCGCGCGGCCATCGGACGGGGGGCGGACACGCGGAGGTCCGCCGTCCGCCCGGGTGACCGGGAGAACGACGGACCGCGTGGAGGGGGACGGGGGTATCACCCTCCAGGAGCGAGCCGAGCAGTGGCACGGCTCGCGCTTGGTCGGGCCGGCTCGCGCCGGCCCGGTCAGGCGCCGCGGCGGGCGCTCCGCCACAGCATCGGGATGAGTACGGCGCCGACCGCGGTGTGGACCAGCGCCAGCGCCGTCTTGGTGCCTCCGGTGGTGTCGGCGGAGAAGACCATGCCGTACGAGGCGACCAGGACGACCGTGGCGACGACTACCCAGATCGTGGCGGCCTTGGGTCGTGCGAACTTCTCCAGCACGGCCAGCAGCGCCCAGCCGAGCAGCGAGGAGATCAGCGCGAACACGATCACGAGGCCGACGTTGACGTCCATCGGGTCCTTGCCGTCACCCTGGGCGACCTCGTACTCGGCTCCGAATGCCTTGCCGAGGGCCCAGACGAGGGCGGCCGCGACGGTCGCGGCGGCGACGGCGGTCGCCCGGGACTTCACCGTCGATGTGGCAGCGGGAGGGCGCGGCCGTGGTGGGGGACGTCATGACGTGACTCCTTCGAGGGGACGGATGCACCGGGGCACGGCTGCCGCGCGGTACTGATGGTGTGGTGCGGTGCGGGCCTCGTCGGGGCAGGTGTGGTTCCGACCGGCCCGAGCCGGCGTGCGGTCAGGACAAGGCGCCTTCGGGGTTGGCCGCCGGAGGCACACCGGGTGTCTCCTGCGCCGCCGGTCGCACCCGCCGCGCCGGGCCTGCCTTCGCCGTCCGGTCCCTCCGGCCCGCCCGCGCCGGGGGCGGGCCCATCGGCACCTCGCGCAGTACGGCGAGGGCCACCAGGATCGCGGCGGCGACCAGAGCCGCCGCGATACCGAAGGAGAGCTGGAAGCCGTCGGCGAGCGCCGGCTTGCCGCCCGCGCCGTTGGCGAG
Organism: Streptomyces thinghirensis; assembly: GCA_021502835.1. Next base: position 23,244 of record JAKFGP010000033.1, on the reverse strand, counting down.
CGCGCTCTGGGTGTGCGCGCGGCGATCGCGGTGAGGGCGGCGATGCCCAATGAGTCGCCGATGGTGCCGGCGCTGCCCGCCAGGCCGGAGGCGAGACCCGCCTCGCTGGGCGAGCGGACCTGCATGGACATCATGATCACCGCGGGCATGGCGAGACCGCTGCCGGCGCCGAGCAGGACGGCGGTGGGCAGGATGTCGAGCACGTAGTGCGGATCGGTCGGCGCCCGCAGGGCGAGGCAGCAGGCCCACCACCACCATGGCGAGACTGCCGACGATCACGTTGCGCAGTCCGAATCTCATGTTGAACCGCGCGGACAGCGCCACCGAGCACGCGCCGGCGGCGACCGCGAGCGGCAGGTAGGCGAAGCCGGTCTCGGCCGGGGAGTAACCCGCGACCTCCTGCATGTACAGCGCGATCAGGATGTTGAACGACATGGTGCCGCCGACCATGAGGAAGTGGACGGCGTTGGCCCCGGAGAGGTTGCGTGAGCGGAAGATGCCGAGCGGGACCAGCGGCTGCGCGGCGGTGGCGGCACGCGCGACGAATCCCGCGAGCAGGACGAGGGAGCCGAGGCCGAAACCGATCGTGTGCGCGGAGGCCCAGCCGTTCTCGGCCACCGTGGCGATGGTGTAGACGGCGAGCATCATCCCCCCGGTGACCAGGGCGGCGCCCACGAAGTCGGCTCCCTTGTCCAGACCCAGGCCCCGGTCGGAGGGGACCGAACGGATCGCGATCACCAGGGCGATCAGGCCGATCGGGACGTTGATGTAGAAGACCCAGTGCCAGTTGACGCCGTCGGTGAGCAGACCGCCGGCGAGGATGCCGATCGAGGCGCCGGCCGCCTGGCCGAAGCCGGAGATGCCCATGGCCTTGCCGAGTTCCGCCGGGTTGCTGAAGATCGTGAAGATGATGCCCATGATCACGGCATAGGCCATCGCGGCGCCGGCTCCCTGGAGGAACCGCATCGCGATCAGCATCTCCTGGTTCTGCGAGGCGCCGCACAGCGCCGAGGCGACCGTGAAGAGCGCGAGCCCGGTGACGAACATCCGTTTGCGTCCGATGAGGTCACCGAGTCGTCCGGAGAGCAGCAGCAGTCCACCGAAGCCGATCGTGTACGCGTTGGTGATCCAGGCCAGCCGCGCCTCGGCGAAGCCGAGGTCGCTCTGGATGGAGCGGAGGGACACGGTGACGATGCTGATGTCGACGACGACCATCAGCTGCATCGTGCAGAAGCACCGCGAACGCCAGCCAGCGATTGCCTGAACTCGGCTGTGCGGGCAGGGACATGGAGACGCCGCTCTGGTTGGGACGACAGACGGGACCGTAGCATATAGTCGAGTAGCAGATCTTCTATTTCAAAATAAAAATCTTTCGCCCTTTCGATTACCATTTGAGTCATGAAGCCACCCGCTGCCGCCCCGCCCGAGGTCGACCTCACGTTCCTGCTGTCGTGGGCCAGCCACGCGCTGCAGACCGAGATGACTGCCGGCCTCAGCGACTTGGGGCATCACCCCGCGTGCGCACTGCGTACTGCACAAGGCCGTCTCCGGCGAGCTGACGCAGACGCGAGATCGCCGAGTCGCTCGGCCTGGACAAGACGACGATGGTCGTCCTGGCCGACAAGCTGGAGAAGGACGGCCTCGCCGAGCGGATCGCGTCCCCGACGGACCGCCGGGCCCGCATGATCCGGGCGACTCAGGCGGGTCTGGACCTGCTCGCCAGGTCGAACGAGATCGTCTCGCGCATACAGGACGACGTCCTCGGCACGCTCCCCGAGGAGCTGCGCGGGGCCCTTCGTCGAGGCGCTGACCCGACTCGTCGAAGGACGGCTGTCCACGTTCGCGGAGTGCGAGCAGCCGCCCCGCAGGCGCTCCTCACGCATCTGAGGCACGCCTCCGAGGCCGGTACGCCGGTCGGCCCCGGAGGAGGCCTCGCCTCCCGGGGCCGACCGGCGCGGCGACGGGCGTCGCCGTGATCGCGGCGAGGCTTCAGTCCCCCGCTGGTCGTCGCGGGCGCCCCAACCCCGCCCGCAGCTCCGCCACGAGCCGCGACACACCGGCCCGGTCCGCGGCTCCCCTGAAGGCGTAGTGGTCGGGCCGTACCAGAACGGCCGTCGAGCCGGTCTCGGCGAGGAACGGCAGGTACACACCGTCGGTATCGACGACCGACCCCGCGTCCGCGGCCCCGAGTCGGTGCCCTCGGGCAGGACGCGGACCAGCCGGGCACCGAGCGTGTCGAGATACTGCCGCTCCTCCTCGGACAGCAGTGCCGCCGGATCCTCGCCGCAGAGGAGGACGAAGCCCGGCCCCACCACGTCGTCGAACCAGCCGGCCCGGTCGGCCCCCGCCACCCGGCCCTGTGGTGTCAGCGACCCCTGCACCGGTCGCACCGGACGGCCCTTCTAGCTGAGGTCCAGCAGGCCGCCGGTGAGCGGCTGCAAAGGTGACCGCTGCCGCGCGGCGGCGCCGGGCTCACCGGTCGCTCGGCGGTGGCCAGCATGACCATGTCCCGGTCGGCGGCGGCCTTGGGGTCGGTCTGGCAGATGATCCGTCCCCAGGTTCACCGACATCTGGATGGCGTGCTTGGCGTGCGGACGGCGCTCCACCGGGTAACTGTCCAGCAGTCGTTTCGTCCGCCGTGCCGCCCAGCACCGCGTCCAGCTTCCAGGACAGGTTGGTGACGTCACGGAAACCGGCGGTCATCCCCTGCCCCGCGAAGGGCGGCATGACGTGGCAGGCGTCGCCGGCGAGGAGCAGGCGGCCGGAGCGCCAGGTCTCGGCGTACCGCGCTGAGAACGAGTAGACGTGGAAGCGCTCCAGTGTGGCGTTGCCCGGGTGGACGTCGAAGAGCTCGAGCAGCCGCCAGGCGCTCTTCTCCGTGTTCAGCTCCGCCACCGTCTCACCCGCCGTCCGCATGAACTCCCAGCGCCGGTGCCCGGGCCCGGCCGACACCGAGGTGCGTGGCCGGTGCGGATCGCAGATCTGCAGGTTGTTCGGCCGGAACCGGCGCTCCTCGTGCAGCACGACGTCGCAGATCAGCCAGTCGTGCGAGAAGCCGAGATCGGCCATCGCCGTGCCGATGACGCCGCGTACTGAAACTGTTGGCACCGTCGCAGCCGACCACCCAGCGAGCCGTGTGGACACGGTCCGGTCCTCCCTGCGGCTCGCGCGAGGTGACCTCGACCCGGTCCCCGCGTGGTCGGTGATCGCCACCACCTCCTCGCCCCGGACCACCGTCAGCTCCGGCAGCGCGGCTCCGCGCTCGATCAACGCGGCCTCCAGAGCGGGCTGGTACATGGAGGTCGACTCCGGCCAGCCGCACCGGCCCCGCTCGGCGACGTCGACGTGGAGCAGGGCCTGCCCGGCCGCGTTCATCCAGGTGTAGTCACCGGACGGCTCGCCGATCTCACCGATCCGCTCGCCGATGCCGGCCGCGGCGAGGATCCGGGCGCCCTCGCTGTCGAAGGCCACGGCCCGCGGCATCGGGGTAGCCGGTCCGCCACCGCTCGACGACGGTCACCCGCCGGCCTCGTGCGGCCAGTTGCAGGGCCAGCACCTGGCCGACGGGCCCGTAGCCGACGATGAGGACGTCGGCGTCGGTGGTCTGGGTGTGCATCGTCTTCTCCGCTCGGGGTGGTCGGGCCTCGGGTCAGGCGTCGGGGGTGAGGATCTGACGGACGACCTGCTTGAACGCCGAAGGGCTGGTCAGCACCTTGATCTCCTCCACCCCGTCCACCACCCGCAGATAACGCTTGCCGATCAGCACCATCTGACCGTTGTCGAAGGCGCGGCTGTGGATACGGGTGCCGATCAGCACCTGCTCCAGCGGGAACTCGGCGATGTCCGGTACGAGTTCGCGCCAGTCCGAGATGCGCCGGTACTGGTCCTTGAACCGGTACGAGGCGCTCCATTCCCCGCCCTTGGCGCGCCGCTGCAGGACGTGGTAGCCGTCCTCCTCGACCAGCCGGTACTGGCATCCGTACTGCTCCCTGCACCTCGTCGGTCAGCCGCAGCGGTTCCAGGTAGGAGGGGCCGGCCAGCCCGACGTCCACCAGATAGCGCTCGCCGCCGAGCTCCACGCAGTTGAAGATGTGCTCGAGCTCCGGACCGTACGCGCCGTTCACCTGGATCACCGCCGCCGCGAGGATCCGAACATCGAATCCCAGTTCGGTGAGCAGTCGGCCGGAACAGACCGTTGAGTTCGTAGCAGACTCGCCACGACCGCCCTCTACGACGGCCTTGAAGACGGCGTCGTCGTCTATCTCGACCTCCAGCAGCACGTCGAAGCCGCGCTCGGCGTCCGCGTTGAGGGAGTTGTCGAACTGGAATGGCCGTCAGGTGCCGCTTCTGCAGTTCGTTCAGCAGCGCGAGGAAGGCTCTCGTGAACCGGTGTGGCCGAGTTTGTGAAGGTAGACGTCGACGTCGAACATGCTGGATGTCACCTCAGGTTGCGAAGGCTTCCGTGTCACGGGAGCCGGACGGATGAGGGCTCAGTCTGTCGCTGGGTTCCGGGCTAGGCCTTCCGCAGCTCGTCGTCGAAAGTCGGCGATGAACTCCGGGGTCAGGTGATCGAAAAGCAGCATCGGCGTGAGCGCGATCCCGGTGGCCTCCACGAGACGGTTGCGCAGCTCCACGGCGGTGAGGAGTTGAAGCCGATCTCGAAGAAGGCACTGTCCGCCTCGATGGCCTCCACCACCGGCTCCTCCAGGAGCGCCATCGCGACGGTCGCTTCGGCGATGACCAGGTCGAGCAGCTTTCCCATCCGCTCGTCGTCACCGAGACCGTCCAGGCTGGCGGTCAGTGCCTTCCTGGTGGCTTCGGCGGCCTCCGTGTCCTCGGTGGCCTCGGCGTTCTCGACGCCCTGCGTCGTGGTGTCCTCGGTGGTCGCTTTCATGGCAGTCGTGGCCTCCAGCCAGTAGTGACGGTGTTGAAGGCGTACGTCGGCAGATCGACCCGCCGCGTGCCGGTCAGCAGGGCGCGCCAGTTGACGGCGCGGCCCCCTGACGTGGAGCTGAGCGAGTGCGGTCAGCGCGGCGCGGCTCTCGGTCACACCGGGCCGCAGGGCCGGTACGAAGGCGAGCTTCGCCGTGTCGCCGGTGACGCAGTCCGGGCCCAGGCCGGTCAGCACGCCTCCCGGGCCGACTTCCAGGAAGGTGGTGACACCGTGTTCCAAGCGCGCGGACGCCGTCGAGGAACCGCACGGGCTGCCGTACGTGGTCCACCCAGTAACGCGGCGAGACGAGTTCGGCCGGGGCGGCCGTACGGCCGGTCAGATTGGACAGCACCGGCAGCGCCGGCTGGTGGTACTGTGCCCGCCGCCACCTTCTCGAACGCGGCGAGCATGGCGTCCATGTGCGGGGAGTGGAATGCGTGCGAGACCTTCAGCCGCTTGACCCGCCGTCCTTCCGAGGCGAACCGGTCCGCGACGCGCGGACGGCTCCCACGTCCCCGAAGCACCACCGACCGGGGGCCGTTGACCGCGGCCAGCCCCACGCCGCCGGTGAGCAGCAGCGGCACCTCCTCCTCGGTGGCCTGCACCGGCCATGGCCCCGTCGCCCGGCAGCTCCTGCATCAGCCGACCGCGGGCGGCCACCAGTTCGGCCGCGTCCGGCAGCGACCAGACACCGGCGACATAGGCGGCGGTCAGCTCGCCGACGGGTGTCCGCCGACGTGGTCGGCCGGACACCCCAGGACTCCAGCAGCCGGTAGAGCGCCACCTCCAGAGCGAACAGGGCGGGCTGGGCGTACCTGGTGCGGTCCAGCAGGGCGGGGTCGTCCCCGGCGAACACGAGGTCCCGCAACGGGCGGCCGATACGTGCGTCCAGTTCGGCACAAACCTCGTCGAAAGCGTCGGCGAACACCGGGAGCCGTGCGTGCAGGTCACGGCCCATGGCCCGGGCGCTGACTGCCCCTGCCGGTGAACAGCACCGGGCGAGCCGGCCGGAGGTCTTCACGCCGCGCACCGCCTCCGGCGCCGGCTCGCCACGGCTGAGCAGCCGCAGTCCGTGCGTCAGGTCCCTCCCTGCTAGCCGAGGACGATCACCGCGCGGTGGTCAAACGAGCTCCGCCGCGGTGAGCGAGGGGTACAACGAGCGGAGACCAGGTCCGGGTCCGGGTCCGCCTCCGTCAGGGCCAGTACTGGGCGGCCTGGGCACGTAGTGCCGCAGGACTCCCTGCCGGACACGGCCCAGGGCAGGAATCCATGTGTCGTCCCGCTTCTCCTCGGGTGAACGCGGGGTGTCGTCGGCGGGGTGCCTTTCCAGGATGACGTGGGCGTTGGTGCCGGAGACGCCGAAGGAGGAGACGCCGGCCCGCGGGACGATCGCCGCGCGGCCACGGACGAGCCTCCGCGTCAACAACTCCACCGCACCCGCCGACCAGTCCACCTTCGATGCTGCTTCATTCTACATGTAGCGTTCGGTAAATACTCGTGCTGTGTAAATGCTAATACTATTTTGATTACATTTCAGCATACTTCGTAGCGTTTGCGTATGACTGATGTTTCGGATTAATGACGAAAGTACAATGGCCGGTTCTTTCGGTTACTTTGCCATACAGCCGCGCGTAACGTTGCGCTTTGATGGATCTCTAGCAGCCAGCCCTGCAAGGCTGTGTGCCTACTGCATCGGCATATTATTCAAGCGTTACTAGACTTGCTGATGCTAATGCTGCCTGGATATCATTTGTTTCTGTGATGGCCAGCCTGGCGCGTGCCGTACTGCGGGCTGTACTGTTCTGGCGCGATGCGGGAATCTCGTACTCACGTTAGCATGGATGCTCTCTGACAAGCTGCGCGCTCCGACACCGTTTTAGCAGTAGCATGCTGGTGTTTCTTCACGGGGGTAGGAAGCGTTCGCCGCCGGCAGGAATTTTTCTTGATCTCGGCTGCCGGAGTGTTGGCGCTTCAAGCAAGCGAGAAGTCGAGGGGCGGGTTGGGGGCCTTGACAATAAGCATGCTACTGGTGAGTTACTCAAATGCAGCGGTTGTAGTGCTGTATCAGGAGATGGGAGGGGTGCTCATTGAAGAGAGATGACAGCAAATGAAGGAGAACAGAGCAAGGAACAGAAACTGAATGCACAAGAGTACTCACAAACAGAAGGAACCAGTCTGAATGTCCTCCAAATGAGAGAAGGCCAGCTTTGTGCTGCCTGAGGCTCAGTCAAGGAAGCAGACAAAAACAGGGAATGTCCAAAGGTATGTTCTCTGGTTCTGAATGTGAAGAAGAACTGAATGAATGTCCAAATGAATGCCCATAGGTCCTTCATACATGTCCAAACAGCAGAATGAATGGAGCAAACAAATAAATGATCCAGGGGTATTCAAAATATTCTCTAAAATGCAGACAAGGCCCAGTCTCAATAAGAACCATGTTTGAACAGAACAAGTCAGGCAGGAGCACCAGTCCAGCCTCCAGTCCGTTGTTTGCGGCAGCCGCACAGCCCGCAGTTCGAAACAACAAGAACTGGAAATAGGCCGTACAGTTCAAGAAGAAACAGAAGCAGCGCTGACCGCAGAACCGGCAGCCCGAGAAACAGCTTCTTCTCCGTACAACAACTTCAATAGAAATGTAGCTCATTAAAGCTTCTCGTTAAGGTGCCGGTAAGTTCATTCAACGCCCCGTTTTCGAACCACGCCCGCAACCGTCCCGCCAGAGCGAGGCTGCAGCCCAGACGTCCATGTCGGCGATGGCGGCGGGGAGTCGCCGCCGGCGGTCTCCGCCCGCTCCTCGGCCGTCGGGGACTCCACCAGCCCGAGGAGGGTGTCGAGTACACCGAGCGCGCGGAGGCGCTCGAGCGGCACGGTCGCCAGCACCGCGCGGAGTTCCCTCTCGCGTGCCTCCCCGGGGTTCCGCTTCCCCGTCCGGTTCCGGTACGAGTTCGGCAAGCAGCCGGCGGGTCAACGCCACTGGCGTCGGGAAGTCGAACACCAGCGTCGGCGGCAACCGGACACCGGCGGCGCTCGCCAGCCTGTTGCGCAGTTCCACGGCCGTGAGCGAGTCGAACCCGGCGTCCTTGAAGGCCTGTTCCTCGTCCACCGCCTCGGCTCCCGGCAGCCCGAGCACCAGGGCCACCTGGGTCCTGATCAGCTCCAGTACGGTCCCGGGCCGGTCCGCGGCGGCCGCCATGGCCGCCAGTCGTACGGACCAGGACTCGCCGCCGTCACCGGCCTGCGCGGCGGCCATGCCACGCGGCGGCCTCACCAGCCCGCGCAACAGTGCGGGCACGCCCGCCGTCACGGACCGCTCGCGGATTCCCCGGAGGTCGAACCGTCCCGCGACCGGCGCGGGGTCCTGGCCGCGCAGCGCGGTGTCGAACAGCGTCATCCCCGCTTCGCCGGTGAGCGGCAGCAGGCCGCTGCGGGCCACCCGGTCGCGGTCGGCGACCGTCAGCCGGCCGGTCATGTCGCTCTCCTGGTCCCACAGGCCCCAGGCGAGGGAGACGGCGGGCAGCCCCCGGCCCGACGGTGCCGGGCGAGCGCGTCGAGGAAGGCGTTGGCCGCCGCGTAGTTGCCCTGCCCCGCGCTGCCCATGGTGCCGGCGACCGACGAGTAGAGCACGAATGCCGCCAGGTCCAGATCCTGGGTGAGTTCGTGCAGGTACCAGGCGGCGTCGGCCTTCGGCCCCGAGGACCGTGTCGAACCGTTCGGGGGTCCAGGGCGGAGACCACACCGTCGTCCAGGACACCGGCGGCGTGCACCACGGCGGTCAGCGGATGCTCCGGTGGCACGGAGTCGAGCAGGGCGCGCAGCGCCTCCCGGTCGGACACGTCGCACGCCGCCACCGAAACCTCCGTGCCGAGCTCGCGCAGTTCGGCGACGAACTCGGCGATGCCCTCGGCACTCGCCCCCACGCCTACCGGCGAGCAGCAGCCGTCGAACGCCGTGCACCGTGGCCAAGTGCCGGGCGGCCACCCGGCCCAGGGCGCCGGTGCCACCGGTGACCAGGGCGGTGCCGTCGGGGGCGAGGGGCGGAAGGCGGCAGCGGGGCGGCGTGGCGCCCAGGCGAGCCGGGGTACCAGGAGGGTTCCGGCCCGTATCGCCAACTGGGTCTCTCCGGTGCCGACGGCGGCGGACAGCTGAGCGCGGGAGGCGGAGTCGTCGTCGAGGTCGACGGGGACGACGCGATCGGGATTCTCTAGCTGCGCGGACCGGCCCAACCCCCACACCGCGGCGGCGGCGGGGTCCGGGGCGTCGGTCGTGGCATGACGGGTGATCAGTACGAGCCGCGAGTCGGCGAGCTCGTCGGCGGCGGACCACGACGCGAGCGCGTCGAGAGTGCGGGCCGTCAGTGCCCGGGTCCGGCCGGGGACGTCGTGCGGGGCGTCGGCGGGAGGGGTCCGGGTGAGGTCCAGGACCAGCGTTCGCGGTCCGTCCCCGCTCTGGCTCACGGCCTCGGCCCGGCCGGGGCGTCCGTCAGCTCCTGGAGCGGCACCGGCCGTCCGCCCAGTGACACCGGAGTCCAGTCGACGCTGTACAGCTCGCCGGCCGTGCCGACCCCGCCGCCCGGTGCCCCGGGCGTCAGGGGCCGCAGCTTCAGCGATCCGACCGACAGGACGGGTGTGCCCGCCGGGTCCACCGCCCGCAACGCCATCCCACCCGAACCATCCGGCGTGACCGCGACACGCAAAGCGGTCGCACCCGAAGCATGCAGCACCACCTACCGAACGCGAACGGCAGCAACACACCACCATCCACCTCCCCGACCCCCGCCAGCACCCCACAATGCAACGCCGCATCAAACAACGCCGGATGCACACCAAACCCGCCTACATCCACCCCCTCCGGCAACGCAACCTCAGCGAACACCTCCCCACCCCGACGCCACGCAGCCCGCAACCCCCGGAACAACGGCCCGTACTCAACCCCACCCGCGACTCATAAAACCCCTCCACACCCACCGGCTCCGCACCCACCGGCGGCCACTGCCCCACCCGAACCCGAAACCCCCACCCCACCCGAAACCACACCACGCGCATGCCGCGCCCACACCACCCCATCCACAGAACCATGCACACTCACCCCACGCCGACCACCCTCACCCTCACCCTCCACCACCACCTGCAACCGCAACCCACCCCGCTCCGGCACCACCACCGGAGCCTCCACCACCAACTCCTCCAACCACCCCCGCACCCACCTCGTCACCAACCCGCACCACCACATCCACCAACGCCACACCAGGCACCACCACCGCACCACCCACCCGGTGCTCACCCAGCCACCCACCCGCCACCACACCCAACCGACCCGAAGCCACCACACCACCCTCGACCCCGGCAACGCCATCAACGCACCAACAAACGGATGATCACCCGCAACAAGACCAGCAGCAGCCACATCCGCCACACCCTCGGACACCAACCAGAACCGCTCCCGCTGAAAACGCATACGTCGGCAACTCCACCCGCCGCGCACCCGAACCCGCAAACAACACCGACCAATCCACCCCGACACCACGCACATGGGCACGGGCCAGTCCGTCGAGCAGGGCGGCAGGCTCCGGGTGGCTCCGGCGCAGCAGCGGCACGAAGGCGCCGTCGGGGGCGGGTGCCGTCGCGCAGCGCGTTCTGGGCCATGGCGGTGAGGACCCCACCGGGCCCCGCCTCCAGGAAGGTGGTGACTCCCGAGTCGGCCAGTCGCCCCACTCCGTCGGCGAAGCGGACGGTCTCGCGGATGTGCCGGACCCAGTAGTCAGCGGTCAAGCAACTCGGCACCGGCAAGCTCACCCGACACATTCGACACAACCGGAACCGACGGAGCACAGAACGCCAGAGACTCCACCACCTCCCGGAACTCCGCCAGCACCGGCTCCATCAACACCGAATGAAAGGCATGACTGACCGCCAACGACTTCGTACGACGCCCCAGCACCCCAAGCTCCCGCCACCACCTCCCCCACCGCGCCGGCCTCACCCGACACCACCACAGCCGCCGGACCGTTGACCGCCGCCACACCCACCCCGGACCGCCCCGCCAACAACCCCCTGACCTCGTCCTCACCCGCCTCGACCGCCACCATCACCCCGCCCGCCGGCAACCCACCCATCAACCGGCCCCGGGCCACCACAAGCCGCACCGCATCCGACAGCGACCAGACCCCCGCCACATGAGCCGCCGCCACCTCACCCACCGAATGACCCGCCACGAAATCCGGCCGCACACCACACCGCTCCAACAACCGGAACAACGCCACCTAACCGCGAACAACGCCGGCTGCGCGAACTCCGTACGATCGATGAGTCCTTCGGGGTCTGCGAACACCAGTTCCTTGAGCGGACGTCCCAGCCACGCGTCGGCCTCGGCACACACCGCGTCGAAGGCCTCGGCGAAGACGGGGAACGTCTCGTACAGCTCGCGGCCCATCCCGGCCCGCTGACTGCCCTGTCCGGTGAAGAGCATCGCCAGCCGCCCGGTGACGACCGCGCCCTCGATGACGCCGGACGCCGGTTCACCGGCGGCGAGGGCCTGGAGGGCCGCTGATGAAGCCCTTGCGGTCCTCGGCGGTGACGACGGCCCTCCGGGGAAGGCCGAGCGGGTGGTGGCGAGGGCGTGCGCGACGTCGGGGAGGCCGAGGGCGGGGTCGCCCTCGACATGAGCGAGCAGCGCTGTGGCCTGTGCGCGCAGCGCGGCGGCGGACCTGGCCGAGAGCAGCCAGGGCTGGAGGAGGGCGGTCGGAGTCCCGGCGCCCGGCTGCTCGGGCTCCTGCTCCTCCTTCTCGGGGGCCTCCTCGATGATGACGTGGGCGTTGGTGCCACTCATGCCGAAGGAGGAGACACCGGCCCGGCGGGGACGATCGCCGCGCGGCCACGGACGAGCCTCCGTCAACAACTCCACCGCACCCGCCGACCAGTCCACCTTCGACGTCGGCTCATCCACATGCAACGTCCTCGGCAACACCCCATGCCGCAACGCCAACACCATCTTGATCACACCAGCCACACCCGCAGCCGCCTGCGCATGACCGATGTTCGACTTCAACGACCCCAGCCACAACGGCCGGTCCCCCGGCCGCCCCTGCCCATACGTCGCCAGCAACGCCTGCGCCTCGATCGGATCCCCCAGCGTCGTCCCCGTACCGTGCGCCTCCACCGCATCCACATCCGCCGCCACCAGACCCGCCGACGCCAACGCCGCCCGGATCACCCGCTGCTGCGACGGACCGTTCGGCGCCGTCAGACCGTTACTCGCACCGTCCTGGTTCAACGCCGACCCACGCACCCACCGCCAGCACCGGATGCCCCGACCGCCTCGCATCCGACAACCGCTCCAGCAGCAGCACGCCGGCGCCCTCGCCGAGGCTGGTCCCGTCGGCGGCCCCGGCGAAGGCCTTGACCCGGGCGTCCGCGGCCAGCCCACGCTGCCGCGAGAAGTCGACGAACACCTCGGGGGTGGCCATGACGGCGACCCCGCCGGCCAGCGCCATCGTGCACTCACCGGCCCGCAGCGCCTGCACCGCGAGATGCAACGCCACCAGCGAGGAGGAACACGCCGTCTCGACGGTGACGGCCGGGCCCTCCAGGCCCAGCGTGTACGACACCCGGCCCGAGGTGACGCTGCCGGAGTTGCCGATGCCGCGCAGGCCCTCGACCGCGGCGGGGACCCTCCCGTGCGGCACGTAGTCGGCGTACATGACGCCCGCGTACACCCCGATCCGGTCGCCCTGGAGGGTCGTCGGGTCGATGCCCGCCCGCTCGAACACCTCCCAGGAAGTCTCCAGCAGCAACCGCTGCTGGGGATTCATCGTGAGCGCCTCACGCGGCGAGATCCCGAAGAAGCCCGCGTCGAACTCTCCTGCCTCGTGCAGGAATCCGCCCTCGCGTACGTATGAGGTGCCCGGGCGGTCGGGGTCCGGGTCGTAGAGCTCCGCCAGGTCCCAGCCGCGGTCCTCGGGAAACGCCGAGGATGGCGTCCTCGCCCCCGGAGAGCAGCCGCCACAGGTCCTCCGGGGACGCGACGCCGCCGGGCAGCCGGCAGCCCATGGCGACGATCGCGATGGGTTCTGTCCGGGCGCCTTCCACCTCGCGCAGCCGCTTGCCGGTGCTACGCAGGTCCGCCAGGGTGCGCTTGAGGTAGGCGCGGAGCTTCTCGTCTTGGGTGGTCATACCCAGGTCAGTCCCTCGGTCGGAGTACGGCGGGGGCGGGTTCGCGGAGCTTGCCGGTTCGCTGCGGGGTGCGCTCGCGCGGGTTCACGAACCGCCGAGTTCGCTGTCGATGAGGTCGAAGAGGTCCTCGTCGCTGGCCGTGTCGAGGTCGAAGTCGTCGTCGATCTCGATGCCCCCGCCCCCGCACCCGCCGCCGGCTGCTCTGCCACGGGCTCCTCCGGCGTGGGCACCAGTTGTTCCCTTGAGCCGCCGGGCGAGGGGCCGTAGGCGTCGGGTGGTCAAAGACGAGGGTCGCGGGAAGCCTGGTCCCGGTGGTCTCGCTCAGCCGGTTGCGCAGTTCGACGGCGAGCAGCGAGGTCGAAGCCCACGTCCTTGAACTGCTGGGTCGGTTCGATGCCGTCGGCCGCGGAACGGCCGAGGACCGCGGCGACTTGATCGGTGACCAGGTCGAGCAGGATCCTGGTCCGCTCCGTGTCGGGCAGCGCCGCCAGCCGGTCGGCGAGCGAGGACCCTTCGGGCCGCCGGGCGGTCCGCGCGGTGCGCCGGGCCGGCGGCCGGACCAGACCACGCAGCAACCACGGCACCTCGGGCGACCCGCCATCACCGCGGGCACCGAGTCCGGCGAGGTCCAGCTTGGCCGGTACGAGCAGCGCCTCGCGGGTGCGGAGTGCGGCGTCCAGCAGCAGCATCCCCTCCTCGGAGGACATCCCCAGCATGCCGCCGCTCCTGCTGCGCCGCAGATCGGCCTCGCTCAGGTGACCGGTCATCCGACCGGCCTCGGCCCACAGACCCCAGGCCAGGGAGACGGCGGGCAGCTTCTGCGCCTGCCGCAGCCGGGCGAGGGCGTCGAGGTAGGCGTTGGCCGCGGCGTAGTTGCCCTGGCCGGGATTGCCGAACGTGCCGGCGGCCGAGGAGAAGAGCACGAACGCGGCAAGGTCCAGGTCCCGGGTGAGTTCGTGCAGGTTCCACGCGGCGTCGACCTTGGGCGCGAAGACCGTGTCGAGCCGTTCGGGGGTCAGGGCGGAGACCACACCGTCGTCCAGGACACCGGCGGCGTGCACCACGGCGGTCAGCGGATGCTCCGGTGGCACGGAGTCGAGCAGGGCGCGCAACGCCTCCCGGTCGGACACGTCGCACGCCTCGATGCTCACCCGGCCACCGAGTGCCGCGAGTTCGGCGGCCAGTTCCTCGGCTCCGGGCGCCCGCCGACCGCTGCGGCTGGTGATCAGGACGCGGCGGACGCCGAACTCGGTGATCACATGGCGAGCGACCAGCCGGCCGATCATGCCGGTGCCACCGGTGATCAGTACCGTGCCGTCGGAGTCCCACGCGCGTTCCGAACCGGCGGGCCCGACGGCGGCGCGGACCAGCCTCGGCACGGACACCCGGCCCTCCCGCAGCGCGAGTTGGGGCTCGCCGACGGCGAGCGCGGCCGGCAGCGCGGCCCGGGATGCCGGGTCGGTGTCGAGGTCGGCGAGGACGATACGGCCCGGGTTCTCCGCCTGGGCTGACCGGACCAGGCCCCACACGCGGCGGCGGCCGGGTCGGTGATCTCCTCGGGGCCCTCCACGGCCACCGCGCCCCGGGTGATCAGCACCAGCCGGGTCCGCTCCCGGGCCGGGTCGGCGAGCCACTGCTGAAGCAAGCGTGAGGGCGCGGCCGGCCAGTCGGCGTACCCGCTGGGGTTCGTCGTCGGCCCCGCGTCCGTCCGCACCGGTGACATCGGCGAGCGCGAGGAGATCTACCAGCTCGGTGTCGGGGACGTCCCCGGCCGCCGTGCGGGGAGAGTCCGCGCTCCCTGCCGTCGGCGGGCACCGGCTCGTGCTGCGGCGCCGCGGTCGGCCGCTCCACCGGTGTCCACTCCAGCCGGAACAGCGCGTCCGGGCTCCCGCCGGAGCTGCCCGCCAGGCCGGGGACGAGGGGGCGCAGGACCAGCGAGCCGACCGACAGGACGGCTTCCCCCCGCCTCGTCGGCGGCGCGCAGCGTCATCGCACCGGAGTCGTCGGAGGTGATGGCGACCCGCAGGGCTGCGGCTCCGGACGCGTGCAGTTCCACACCGCTCCAGGCGAAGGGCAGCAGAGGGCCCGCCTCGCTGCCGCCGCCGACTCCGGCGAAGGTGCCCGCGTGCAGGGCGGCGTCGAACAGGGGCGGGGTGCAGGCCGTACGCGCCGCCCTCGACGCCGTCGGGCAGGGCCACCTCGGCGAAGACCTCGGCACCACGCCGCCACACACGCGGTCAGCCCCTGGAAGAGCGGGCCATACTCCAGACCGCTCTCGGCCTGCCGCTCGTAGAAGTCACCGATGTCGACGGGTACCGCGTCGGCCGGCGGCCACTGGCCGAGAGCGAAGTCCGCGCCGGTGCCCCGCTCGACGAGAGTGCCGTGCGCGTGACGCGTCCAGGTGCCGCCCTCGGCCGCGCCGTACACGCTGACCTCGCGACGACCCGCCTCGTCGGCGCCGGCGACCGCGATCTGGATCCGCGTCCCCGCCCGGTCGCCGACCACCAGCGGAGCCTCGATGACGAGTTCCTCCACTACGCCCGCGCCGACTTCGTCGCCCACGCCGATGACGAGGTCGACCAGGGCCGCGCCGGGCACGAGCCCCGCGCCGGACACCTGGTGATCGGCGAGCCAGGGGCTGGTGGCCGGAGCGAGCCGACCGGTGGCGAGGACACCGCCGGAGCCGGGCAGGGGCACGACGGCACCCACCAGCGGGTGGCCCGCCGTGTCCAGTCCGGCGGCGGCCATGTCACCGGTGCCCGGCGCCTCGGCGTGCCAGTAGTGCTCGCGCTGGAAGGCGTACGTCGGCAGGTCGATCCGCTGGGCACCGGTCGCCGCGAACGGGGCTCCCTGGCCGTCTCCGCCCCCCGCGTACGTGGAGTTCGGCCAAGGACTTCAGGACCCGTTTCGCCGACCCTTCGTCGCGGCGCAGGGTGCCGGTCACCACGCCCGTCACACCGTCCCGGGCGTCCAGCACCTCCTGGACGCTGGTCGCGACCACGCGGGTGCGCGCTGACTTCCACGAAGAAGCGGTGCCCCTGGTCCACCAGCGCGTCGGTGGCCTCCCGGAAGCGTACGGTCTGCCGCAGATTGCGGTACCAGTAGCCGGCGTCCATCTCCCCGCCGTCCCTGCCAGTCGCCGTCGACCGTCGAGTACAGCGGCACCTCCGCGCGACGCGGTTCCAGGCCGGTGAGCAGATCCGCCAGTTCGTCCCGGACGAGTTCCACGTAGGAGCTGTGCGAGGCGTAGTCGACCGGGACCATGCGGACCCGGACGCCGTCCGTGCGCAGCTCGGCGCCCAGTGCCTCCAGCGCGGTGGGCGCGCCGGCGACGACGACCGAGGACGGGCTGTTGACCACGGCGATCTCCACGCCTTCGGGCAGCCGCCGGGCGACCTGCTCGGCGGGCAGGGCGATCGACATCATGCCGCCGTGTCCGGCCAGGCCGCGGGCGATGGCCCGGCTGCGCAGCGCCACGACCTTCGCGGCGTCCTCCAGCGACAGGGCGCCCGCGACGGCCGCCGCGGCGATCTCGCCCTGGGAGTGGCCGACGACCGCGTCGGGGGTCACGCCGAGCGAGCGCCACAGGGCGGCCAGCGACACCATCACGGCGAAGGAGGCGGGCTGGACCACGTCGACCCGGTCGAGGGACGCCGCTCCCTCGACCTGCCGGATCACATCCTGGAGCGACCAGTCGGTGTACGGGGCGAGGGCTGCCGCGCACTCGGCCATCCGGGCCGCGAACACCGGCGATGAGTCCAGGAGTTCGGCGCCCATGCCGGGCCACTGGGAGCCCTGGCCCGGGAAGACGAAGACCGTCTTGCCACGCACGTCCGCGGTACCGGTGACCAGGTCGTGCGCGGGTTCGCCGGCGGCCAGCGCAGCCAGCGCGGCCCGGGCCTCCTCCCCTCCGGCGGCGATCACGACGGCCCGGTGGTCGAGGGCTGCCCGGGTGGTGGCCAGCGAGAACGCCACGTCGGCGGCCGGCTGGGCGGCATGGTCGGTGAGATGGGCGGCGAGGCGTTCGGCCTGTCCGCGCAACGCCGTTCGGGTTCTGGCGGACAGCATCCACGGCAGGGGGACGCCCGCCCCGCCGTCCGGCGCGATGCCGGTCTCCGCCGCGCTCTCGTCGGGTGAAGGCGGGGTGTCGTCGGCGGGTGCCTCTTCCAGGATGACGTGGGCGTTGGTGCCGGAGACGCCGAAGGAGGAGACGCCGGCCCGGCGGGGACCATCGCCGCGCGCGGCCACGGACGAGCCTCCGTCAACAACTCCACCGCACCCGCCGACCAGTCCACCTTCGACGTCGGCTCATCCACATGCAACGTCCTCGGCAACACCCCGTGCCGCAACGCCATCACCATCTTGATCACGCTGCCGACGCCGGCAGCCGCCTGCGCGTGGCCGATGTTCGACTTCAACGATCCGAGCCACAGCGGCCGGTCCTCCGGCCGGTCCTGCCCGTACGTCGCCAGCAACGCCTGCGCCTCGATCGGATCCCCCAGCGTCGTCCCCGTACCGTGCGCCTCCACCGCGTCGACATCGGCCGCCACCAGGCCCGCCGACGCCAACGCCGCCCGGATCACCCGCTGCTGCGACGGCCCGTTCGGCGCCGTCAGACCGTTACTCGCACCGTCCTGGTTGACAGCGGAACCCCGCACCACCGCCAGCACCGGATGCCCCGACCGCCGCGCATCCGACAACCGCTCCACCAGCAGCACGCCGACACCCTCCGACCAGGCGGTGCCGTCCGCCGCCCCCGGCGAAGGCCTTCACCCGGGCGTCGGCGGCCAGTCCGCGCTGCCGGGAGAATTCCACGAAGGTGTCGGGCGAGGCCATGAGCATCGCACCGCCGGCCAGTGCCATCGTGCACTCGCCGGACCGCAGCGCCTGCACCGCGAGATGCAGGCTGACCAGCGAGGAGGAGCAGGCCGTGTCGACGCTGAGCGAGGGGCCCTCCAGGCCGAGGGCGTAGCTGACGCGACCGGAGGCGACACTGCCCGCGGTGCCGGTGAGTCGGTAACCCTCCAGGTCCCCCGCGTCGTGGTGCATGCCGTACGTGTAGTCGTGGCTGATCAGACCCGTGTACACGCCGATCTCGCCGCCGCGCAGCGAGGCCGGGTCGATGCCCGCCCGCTCGACCGCCTCCCACGAGGTCTCCAGCAACAGCCGCTGCTGCGGGTCCATCGCGAGCGCCTCACGCGGCGAGGATCCCGAAGAAGCCCGCGTCGAACTCTCCCGCGTCGTACAGGAAGGCCCCCTGCCGGACGTACGACGTGCCCTGGTTCTCCGGGTCGGGATCGAACAGGGTGCTCAAGATCCCAGCCTCGGTTGTCGGGGAAGTCACCGATCGCGTCACCCCGTCGGCCACCAGACTCCAGAGGTCCTCGGGTGAGGCCACACCTCCGGGGAACCGACAGCTCATCGCGACGATGGCGATCGGGTCGTCGTCCGCCGCGGCCAGGACGGGCACGGCATCGGCGGCCGTGGGCGCGGTGGCCCGGTCGCCCAGGAGCAGGGTGCGCACCTGCCGGGCGAGCGCGATCGGGTTCGGGTGGTTGGAGCGACGGTCGCCGGCAGCCGCAGCCCGGTGGCGGTGCCGAGCCGGTTGCGCAGTTCGACGGCGGTCAGCGAGTCGAAGCCGGTGTCCTTGAAGGCACGGGTGGCGTCGACCGTGTCCGGTGAGGCATGTCCGAGAACGGTGGCCGCGTGACCGCGTATCAGGTCGACGAGGAACCGCTCCTGCTCGTCGGCGGGCAGTGCCGCGAGCCGGTCGGCCGGCGAGCCGATCGCAGGGGCGGCGCCGCTCACCGTCTGCCGGCCCGGGCGGACCAGGCCACGCAGGAGTGGCGGTACCGGAGCACCAGTGGAGGCCGCGCGCAGGTGCGCGAGGTCGAGGACGGCCGGGACGAGTGCCGCGTCCGCCGCGTCCAGCCCGGCGTCGAGGAGGGCCATACCGGACTCCGCGCGGTCAGGCCGAGCATGCCGCTCCGCTCGGTACGCCGCAGGTCGGCGTCGTCCAGGCGGGCCGTCATCTCGGCTGCCGTACGCCCACAGGCCCCAGGCGAACGACGTGGCGGGCAGCCCCTGGGCACGCCGGTGCCGGGCGAGGGCGTCGAGGTAGGCGTTGGCCGCGCGTAGTTGCCCTGGCCGGGATTGCCGAACGTGCCGGCGGCCGAGGAGAAGAGCACGAACGCGGCAAGGTCCAGGTCCGGGTGAGTTCGATGCAGGTTCCACGCGGCGTCGACCTTGGGCGCGAAGACCGTGTCGAGCCGTTCGGGGGTCAGGGCGGAGACCACACCGTCGTCCAGGACACCGGCGGTGTGCACCACGGCGGTCAGCGGACGGTCGGGGCGCGATCGTGTCGAGGACTGCCCGTACCGCGTCTCGGTCGGCGGCGTCGCAGGCCGCGACGGTGACCTCGGCGCCCAGTTCGCGCAAGGAGCTGACCAGTTCGGGCATCCCGGCGGCGTCGCCCCACGCCGGCTGGTGAGCAGCACGTGCCGCACGCCGTGCGCGGAGACCAGGTGCCGGGCGGTCAGTCCGCCCAGGCTGCCGGTACCGCTGATCCAGACCGTGCCCTCGGGGTCGAGGGCCGCGGCATGGTCAGCACGACCTTGCCGATGTGCCGGGCCTGGCTGAGGAACCGGAAGGCCTCCGGGGCGTGCCGGACGTCCGCCACCTTCAGCGCGGGGGCTCGAGCGCACCGCTCTCGAACAGCGCGACGAGTTCGGTGAGCAGCTCCTGGCTACGCTCCGGTCCCGCTTCGACCAGGTCGAACGCCTGGTAGTCGACGCCCGGGCGGGTGGCGGCGACCTCCGTCGCCTCCGGATGTCGGTCTTGCCCATCTCCAGGAACCGGCCACCGCGCGGCAGCAGGTCGAGGAGGCGTCGACGAACTCGCCCGCGAGCGAGTCGAGGACGACGTCCACACCGCGACCTCCGGTGGTGGCGCGGAACCGGTCACGGAAACCGAGGGTCGCGAGAGGAGGCGAGATGGTCCTCGGCCACCCCAGCGGCGCGCAGCGCCTCCCACTTGCCGGGACTCGCGGTGCCGAACACCTCCGCGCCCCCGTGGCGAGCGAGCTGCACCGCGGCCGAGCCCACCCCGCCGGCCGCCGCGTGCACCAGCACCGACTGGCCGGCCCGCAGCCCGGCGAGGTCGTGCAGTCCGTAGTAGGCGGTGAGGAAGACGATCGGGACGGAGGCCGCTTGCTCGAACGACCAGCCCGCGGCATCCGCACCAACTTGCGCCGGTCGGCCACCGCCAGCGGACCGAAGCCGTTCTCCAGCAGGCCCATCACCCGGTCGCCGGGGCCAGCCCGGTGACGCCGGGGCCGACCTCGACGACCACGCCGGCGCCCTCGCCGCCGGGTACCGCCTCGCCCGGATACAGCCGAGGCGTGATCATGACGTCACGGAAGTTGACTCCGGCGGCCCGGACGTTCACCCGGACCTGGCCCTCGGTGAGCGGAGCCCCTCCGGCGCCGGGTACCAGGGCTAGGTTGGCCAGGTGCCGCGTTCGGTGACGTCCAGGTGCCAGAGCAGCGGTGTCCGCCGGGACCGGGGCGTGTCGCCGGTGCAGCGGGCGAGCCGGGGGGCACGGGCTTCCCCCGGCCCGTACGGCCAGCTGTGGCTCGCCGGTGGCCGAGCGCGCCGAGCGTCTCCCGGGAAGGCCAGATCGGTCGAGGTCCACCAGCACAACGCGGTCCGGGTTCTCCGACTGAGCGGAGCGGACCAGGCCCCACACCGCCGCGGCTGCCGGGTCGGAGCTGTCGACGCTCCGTCCACGGCGACGGCTCCGGAGGTGAGCACCACCAGGGTGGCGGGCTCCAGTTCAGGATGGGCGGACCAGCTCTGCAGGGCGTCCAGGGCGCGCGCGGTCAGGCGCACGCACTCGCCGTGGACCGGCCTCGGCGATCCATCCGCGCACGGCGGGCGGGCGTCCGGCGCGGGGCTCCGGCCGGTCGGCCAGCGCCTGTGTCACCGGCCTGGTCCGCTGAGCCGCTCAGGTCAGGATCAGGGTCTGCGGAACGCCGGCTCCCGGCGGATCTCGGCGACCAGATTCCGCCGCGTCGGTGAACTCGGTCAGCGGCAGCGCGGGTCCCGGTCTGAGCAACCGGGGTCAGTCGACTCGGTACAACTTCTCCTGGGTTGCGGACCCGGCCGTCGGCAGTTGTCCGGCGGGCAGTGGCCTGAACGCCAGCGATCCGACCGACAGGACGGGTGTACCCGCCAGGTCCACCGCCCGCAACGCCATCCCACCCGAACCATCCGGCGTGACCGCGACACGCAAAGCGGTCGCACCGAAGCATGCAGCACCACTCTCACCGAACGCGAACAGCAGCAACACACCACCATCCACCTCCCCGACCCCCGCCAGCACCCCACAATGCAACGCCGCATCAAACAACGCCGGATGCACACCAAACCCGCCTACATCCACCCCCTCCGGCAACGCAACCTCAGCGAACACCTCCCCACCCCGACGCCACGCAGCCCGCAACCCCCGGAACAACGGCCCGTACTCAACCCCCCACCCGCGACTCACAAAACCCCTCCACACCCACCGGCTCCGCACCCACCGGCGGCCACTGCCCCCACCCGAACCCCGAAACCCCCACCCCACCCGAAACCACACCACGCGCATGCCGCGCCCACACCACCCCATCCAC
Source organism: Streptomyces thinghirensis (assembly GCA_021502835.1). Next base: position 1,472 of record JAKFGP010000033.1, on the reverse strand, counting down.
AGAACCATGCACACTCACCCCACGCCGACCACCCCTCACCCTCACCCTCCACCACCACCTGCAACCGCAACCCACCCCGCTCCGGCACCACCACCGGAGCCTCCACCACCAACTCCTCAACCACCCCCGCACCCACCTCGTCACCAACCCGCACCACCACATCCACCAACGCCACACCAGGCACCACCACCGCACCACCCACCCGGTGCTCACCCAGCCACCCACCCGCCACCACACCCAACCGACCCGAAGCCACCACACCACCCGACCCCGGCAACGCCATCACGCACCAACAAACGGATGATCACCCGCAACAAGACCAGCAGCAGCCACATCCCGCCACACCCTCGGACACCAACCAGAACCGCTCCCGCTGAAACGCATACGTCGGCAACTCCACCCGCCGCGCACCCGAACCCACAAACAACACCTGACCAATCCACCCCCGACACCACGCACATGCAGACGAGCGAGGGCGGACAGGAAGGCCGACTCCTCGGAGCCCTCCGCGCGCAGGGCGGGTACGAAGTCAAGGGTGTCCGGGGAGCCGGTGACGTTGTCCTGGGCCATCGCGCTGAGCACTCCGCCAGGCCTACTTCCAGGAACGTGGTGACGCCCTGCTCGAGCCGGCGCACTCCGTCGGCGAAGCGGACGGTCTCGCGGATGTGCCGGACCCAGTAGTCAGCGGTCAGCAACTCGGCACCGGCAAGCTCACCCGACACATTCGACACAACCGGAACCGACGGAGCACAGAACGCCAGAGACTCCACCACCTCCCGGAACTCCGCCAGCACCGGCTCCATCAACACCGAATGAAAGGCATGACTGACCGCCAACGACTTCGTACGACGCCCCAGCACCCCAAGCTCCGCCACCACCTCCCCCACCGCACCGGCCTCACCCGACACCACCACAGCCGCCGGACCGTTGACCGCCGCCACACCCACCCCGGACCGCCCCGCCAACAACCCCCCTGACCTCGTCCTCACCCGCCTCGACCGCCACCATCACCCCGCCCGCCGGCAACCCACCCATCAACCGGCCCCGGGCCACCACAAGCCGCACCGCATCCGACAGCGACCAGACCCCCGCCACGAGCCGCCGCCACCTCACCCACCGAATGACCCGCCACGAAATCCGGCCGCACACCACACCGCTCCAACAACCGGAACAACGCCACCTCAACCGCGGACAACGCCGGCTGCGCGAACTCCGTACGATTCAGCACGGCCCGCTCCGGGCCCGGCGGCACCGGGGCCGGCGAAGACGAGGTCCCGCAGGGCACGGCCGAGGTGAGCGTCGAGTTCGGCGCACACCATGTCGAAGGCCTCGGCGAAGACGGGGAACGTCTCGTACAGCTCGCGGCCCATGTCCAGCCGCTGACTGCCCTGCCCGGTGAAGAGCATCGCCAGCCGCCCGGCGCCGACCGCGCCCTCGACGACGCCGGACGCCGGTTCGACCGGCGGCGAGGG
>JAKFGP010000032.1 GCA_021502835.1 Streptomyces thinghirensis | reverse complement strand
TCAGATTTGGGTGTTTAACCCTTGTCCAGGAGTTTGTGTAACCTTGTTTTCGCATTTATCGTGAAACGCTTTCGCGTTTTTCGTGCGCCGCTTCAGTGGACCGTGCCGAGAACTGGCAGACGATACCCGCTCCGTGTCAGCGAACCGACTCGTTGTTCATCTTCCGGGTGGAGTTGATGTGGTCGTCCTGGGCGTAGGCCGGGGCGTTCTGGGCCGTGAGGATGTTGTCGCGCTGGATGTCCTCGCGGATCTTTTCGTCCGGCGTGGTGGAGTTTTGCCCTTTTCCTCCGGGGAGAGCGCGCTTCCGGAGGATCTCGTTGGCGGCGATTTCCCGGGTGGAAGACTTGGCGCGGCAGGTTGCTGGCAGGGGGGGGTGGATAGGGGCGCACGCGGGGGTTGGGAAGCGCCCTGCGCTTGCCCGGCGTGCCGGCGGAAAGCAGGGAAGGCGGGGGGGGAGGGCGCCTGGCCCCTAAAAGGGAATTTCTGGATGTGGGGCTTTACGATCTTTTGCGTTTGGTAGATGGGGGTGAGGGGGGGGAAAGAGGGCGCCGGGGGGGGGGATGGGAAGTTGCCGGGGCGCCGGGGGGGTGGTTGGAACCCGGGGACGGCGGCAGCGCTTGGACGTGTTGGCGGAGGGGGGGGGGATGTGGACGGGGAGGAAGGCACGCGCTCCAAGAAAGAGTTGGGCGCACGGGGGCGCGCGGGCGAACGCCCTGGAGGGCCGCTGGAGGAAGCGCGGGAAGACGTAGCGGGACCGGCGGACGGGCCGGTGTACTCGGCACGCATGCGGTAGTGCAGGCCGCTGCCGGGGAAGTGTTCCTGATTTCTCCTGGGAAGGGGCTGAGGCGGTCGGCTCGGGGGCCGGCTGGACGGGGCGCACTGGGCCCGCGGAGGGGCTTGGCTCGGCTCCGCCCGGGCCCGGGCAGACCCGGGGCCCGCGGGGAGCGGCCTCAGGCCCCGTGCCGCCGCCGCCCGGCATGCCGGCGGCCGTGGGGATGACGCGTCGTCGATGAGGCCGTACTCCTTGGCCTCGCAGGCGCCCGGTCCAGCGGTCGCGGTCCGGGGTCGCGGGTGATCTGCTCGATCGTCTGGACCGGTGTGCTGGGACGTCCGCTTCCGCCATGCGCTTCTTGGTGTGCAGCAGCCGCTCGGCGTGGATCTTGATGTCCGAGGCGGAGCCGGCCAGACCGGCGGAGGGCTGGTGGATCATCAGATCTCGGCGTTCGGTGCCGCGAAGCGCTTGCCCGGGGTGCCCGCGCTGAGGAGGAACTGCCCCATCGAGGCCGCGAGCCCCATCGCGATCGTCACCACGTCGTTCTTGGATGAACTGCATGGTGTCGTAGATCGCCATGCCGGCCGCGATCGAGCCGCCGGGGCTGTCGATGTACAGGAAGATGTCCTTGTCCGGGTCGGCGGCAAGGAGCAGCAGCTGTCGGTGATCTTGCTGGCGATGTCGTCGTCGACCGGCTGGCCGAGGAAGATGATCCGCTCGCCGAGCAGCGCCGGTTGTAGGACCTGGTCGCCGAGGCCACCACCGATGGAGGGCTCGCCGGCGGCGGAGGGCATCCAGATTCGTCACGTATCCACCTGCTCGTCTTACGACGGCGCCGGGCCGTCTCACGTGTTCTGCCGGGGCTCGGGGCCGTCCGGCCGGTTTCGGGGACTCCCCTGCCCTCGTATTCATGGACCCTAACGCGCAGGCCCTGGCGGTGCCATCCCGGTTTCGCGGGTGTTCGCTGTGAGCGCATGTCGCTCCGCTGGGTGATAGGGGACTGCCGCCCGCGCCGATACGGCCCCGCGTCCTCGGCGCCTGCCGCGCCGTACGCCGACGGGCTCCGGGGCGGCTGTCGCCCCGGCCCGTCACACGTCTTTCGCGAGGAGCCGTGGGGCTCAGCCCTCGGTCTTCTCCTCGGACTTCTCCTCGGCCTTGTCGTCACCGGCCTCGGCGGGACTCGGCGGCGGCCTCCGTGGCACTCCGTCTCCCTCCTCCTCTCGTCCTCCAGGTCGACGACCTCGCCGTTGGTGTCCTTGACCGTGGCCTTCTCGACCACGACGGCCAGGGCCTTGCCGCGGCGACCTTGCGCCGACGAGGAGCGGGACCTGGCCCTGCTCGACGACGGCCTGGGCGAACTGGTCGGGGGACATGCCGGAGGAGGCGGCGCGGCGCATGAGGTGCTCGGTGAGCTCCTCCTGGCTGACGTTGAGCTTCTCCTGCTTGACCAGCTCGTCGAGGACGAACTCGGTCTTGATGCCCTTGACCGCGGCCTCGCGGGTCTCGGCCTCGAACTCCTCGACGGTCTTGCCCTGGAGCTCCAGGTACTTCTCGAGGTCCAGGCCCATCTGGCCGAGCTGGTGGTGCTCCAGGTTGTGCTTGCGGGTGTTGACCTCGTCCTCGAGGAGCTTCTCGGGGACGGGGACCTCGACCAGCTCGAGGAGCCTATCGAGCACGCGCTCCTGGCCTGCGTGGCCTGGTCGTACTGCTTGGTGTTGGCCAGGCGCTTGCGGCTGTCGGCCTTCAGCTCCTCGAGCGTGTCGAACTCCGACGCGAGCTGCGCGAAGTCGTCGTCCAGCTCGGGCAGCTCACGCGCGGCGACCTGGGTGACCTTGACGGTGACCTCGGCCTCCTTGCCGGCCGCCGAGCCGCCCTTGAGCTCGGAGGTGAAGGTGGCCTCGCCACCGGCTCCACGCCCTTCACGGCGTCGTCGATGCCTTCCGGCAGCTCGCCGGAGCCGATGGTGTAGGAGACGCCGCCGGCGACGCCGTCCTCCAGGACCTCGCCGTCGACCTTGGCCTGCAGGTCGAGGGTGACGACGTCGCCGTCCTCGGCGGCACGCTCGACGGGGGAGGTGGAGGCGAAGCGCTCGCGCAGCTGCTCCACCGCCTTCTCGACGTCCTCGTCGCTGACCTCGACGGCGTCCACCTCGACCTCGATACCGGAGTAGTCCGGGATCTCGATGGCCGGGCGGATGTCGACCTCGGCGGTGAAGTTCAGCGTCTCGCCGTCCTTCAGCTCCGTGATGTCGACCTCGGCCGGCCGAGCGGGTTCAGCTCGGCCTCGTTGACCGCGTCGGTGTAGAACTTCGGAAGCGCGTCGTTGACCGCCTCCTCCAGAACCCACCGCGGCCTGAACCGCTGGTCGATGACTCGGGCCGGGATCTTGCCCTTGCGGAAGCCCTTCACCGTGACCTGCTGGTTGATCTTCTTGTACGCCGCGTCGAGGCTGTCCTTGAGCTCCTCGAAGGGCACCTCGACAGTGAGCCGAACCCGGGTCGGGTTCAGGGTCTCACGGCGCTCTTCACGGTTCGGTCTCCTTGGTGGCTGACTTCTTGGGTTCTGCCGGAACCAGAGCGGCATCCGGCAAATTTCGCCGCCCGGAGACTTCCAGACGCTGAGACACACGGGCGTGCAGCTTGCATAGTAACGGCAGCGACTACACGGCCCAAAAGGCGATCATCATCAGCGACCGCGGTCTCGGTGGTTGGTCGGGGTGGCGGGGATTTGAACCCACGGCCTTCCGCTCCCAAAGCGGACGCGCTACGCAAGCTGCGCCACACCCCGTCTGGTGCGAGACGGGGTACATGCCGCCAGGCGTCGGGGACCGCCGAGTTTCCCGAGCGTCCGTGAAGGTCCGGCGCGGACCGGAAGGGGTGTGCGGTGAGGGGGGACGACCCGCTACGATGCCTTCAGTGCCGCGGTCGGCGACCCGCGCGCGCTGTGCGGGCGTAGCTCAATGGTAGAGCCCTAGTCTTCCAAACTAGCTACGCGGGTTCGATTCCCGTCGCCCGCTCCAGACGACTCAGGGCCAGGTCGAGGATCACTCTCCGCCTGGCCCTGATCGCTGCGGGGACCTGTCCAGTCGGCCGTGTCCCCGGCGTGCCCCTCGGGCTTTCGATCCTTGGGTGTCCTCAAAGCCGCTCCGCCTTGACGGTAGAGAGTCCTGGACGGCGCGTATCGAAAGCAGGCGCCTCCAGCGCGCACCAGCGGCAAAGCGGCCGTGCTGGCGGTGTATGCGAGCGGGGCGCCCTTCTTCCTCGATGCTCTCGGTCGTCGCGGCTGTGTTCGTGGTGCGGCAGCGGCGCGCGGGCTTCCGGAGCCCTGAAGCGGAGCGGCCGGCCGCCATGCCGGTCCAGCGGTGCCCGCCCTGGAGCGCTGACAGGCGTCAGGAGGCGGCCCCGGGCTAGAACTGATGGAGTTGAGGGTCTCCGCTATCGAAGGTCAGAAGCGCTGGATGTCGTCGGCCATGCCCGTCGAGGCCAGCAAAGCCAAAGAGGACGCGACGATCGCCGGGCCCGCCTTGATGGAGCCTCCTCGCAGCAGCACCACGGATGATTGCCAACAGCAGCACCACTGACAGCGAAATGGCCACGACTGATCACACCTAGGCCGGTCCGCTCTCCCGGCCCGGAGGGTGCGCCCAGCACACCGCCAGAACCATCGTGCCACCAACCGGGCCCCGCTATGCGGCAGCGTGATCACATCGTCCGGCCGGTTCTCAGGGCGGCGCACCTCCCCGCGCGCGGACGTACCCAACCATCGCACCCCGTACAGAAATTCGACAGGGCACTCGTGCGGGGAATTCCGGCCACTTCGTTTCGATGCCCACACAACGCGTTCGCAGATATTTCGAATTGTCGTGGGGCGCACATCGGCGAGCACTTCACAGAGAGTTCACCGGCGTCGTCGACAGTCCGTCGTAAAGCGCATTGGAGGGGTCATTCCGGCGGGTCGCCCTCCCAGTCTTATGCACTGTTTAGTCACGACGAGTCATGACAAGTGGGGTGACCAGGGAGTGCTTCCGCGCCCGGCGACGCAGCGCGGTGTGGGAGCCGTCAGCGACCGTAGAGGACGAGTTCCCCGAAATACCGGGTACTCGCGAGGGTACTCAGGAGACGAATGCAGGAATGACGTCGAGGGTTTTACGGAACACAGGAGAACGCTAGGGTGCCTCAGATGTTCTACGCTGCCTCGTCCCCACCAGAGCAGCGAGGTCCTGCAGCACGACCCGCCGATTTTCTGGCGGGGGGTTGCATGACGAGCTCGCTGCGACCGCACGGCGACCGGAAGTCGCCGTACCGCTCGGACCAGCAGGCGCCGAACCGGCAGGCACCGGAACCAGCAGGGCACAGCCGGTCGGCAGCGCGACGCATTCTTCGACAACGCCAAGTACCTGGCGATCGTGCTGGTCGGTGTGGGTCACGCCTGGGGACAGATCCTGGACGGGGAACCGGACCGTCGAGACCCTGACCGGGTCCCGTACACGTTCCACATGCCGGCGTTCATCATCATCTCCGGCTACTTCTCGCGCAGTTTCGATCTGAGACTCAAGCGCGTCAAACGGCTGATCACCGGTGTCGCCGTCCCGTACCTCGTCTTCGAGGTCGCCTAGCGCGCTGCACCGCCGCGTCAGCGAGGACCCGGCCAACGACATCAGCCTGCTGGACCCACGTACCTGCTGTGGTTCCTGTGCGCGCTGTTCGTCTGGCGGCTGACCACCCCCATCTGGCAGACGGTCCGCTGGCCGCTGCCGATCGCGCTGGGCATCGCCGCGCTGGCCTCCGTGACGCCCACGGTCGGCAACGACCTGAACATGCAGCGGGTGCTGCAGTTCCCTGCCGTGCTTCGTGCTGGGCCTGGTGCTGCGCCCCGAGCACTTCCGGCTGGTCACGGCGCCGCTCGGTACGGATCGCGTCGCATGCCGGTGGTCGCGGCCGCCGTGGCCGTCGCCTGGTGGTCGGTGCCGCGCATGGAGACCGGCTGGTTCTACCGCAACGCCGCCGTGCAGGACACGGGCGCCCCCTGGTGGACCGGGCCCGTGCTGACGCTCGCCCTCTTCGGCTGCTCGCTGGTGCTGTCCGCGTGCTTCTTCGCCTGGGTGCCGGGCCGGCGCATGGTGGTTCACGGCACTCGGCGCGGGCACGATCTACGGCTACCTGGTGCCGGCTTCCTGGTGAAGGAGGGCAGCTACGCCGGCTGGTTCTCCCACCCCGTGCTGGACTCGCCGCTCGGGGAGATCGGGCTCACCGTCCTCGGAGCCACGGTCATCACCCTGCTGTGCACCAAGCCCGTCCAGCGGGTCCTGCGGTGCGTGGTGGAGCCGAGAATGGAGTGGCTCTTCAAGCGGGATCGGGCGAGGCCGCCCGGGGCCGCGAGAAGCGGGAGAAGGCGGAGAAAAAACAGAGAAGGCGGAGAAGACAGGGGGTGCGCGAGGCTCGTGCGCCGAGCGGAGGCCGGCGAGAAGGTCTCCGTCTGAAGGTCTCCGTCTGAAGGCGGCGGCTTTCCACTTCCAGGCGCCCTCGTCCGGATCGACCAGACCGAGGAAGTGCGCGCATCCGCGCGTACTTCTCGGTCAGTCGCTGTCGCAGGTGGCCGTGTCCAGGACCGCGAGCCGTGCCGGGTCGGCGTTGTGCGCGCGAGGTCCGCCTCCTTGACCAGCGGAGACGCCGGGCGTGGCGAGGATGCGCGCGGCGTACGCCTCGGGCGACTCCCCGCCCGCTTGGTGAGGCGAGGACGATGTCCTTTGGTACGGCGGCTCAGCGCGGCCTCGCGCAGCCATCGCTCGGACAACGCGTCGTCCTCGACGGCGTCGTGCGCAGCCAGGCCGCCGCGATCTGCTCGTCGTCCCCGCCGCGCCGCCGCACGCCCTCGGCGACGGCCCGCGGTGTTCGGCGTACGGCCGCCCCGCCTTGTCGGTCTGTCCGGCGTGGGCGGCACGGGCGGTGGCCTCGACGTCGGCCAGGAGAGCGGCTCAGCGGAGGGTGGGGGTGGTGACGGGGTGTGGGACACGCGGCCCGTGTGTCAGTCCGCCACCGTTGAGGACGGGCCGTCGGGGACTGGGCCGTGGCGCCCTCCCGGCAGATCAGCAGGAGCGCCCCGGTCGTCGTTGACGTCCTTGGCGACCGCCTCGATCAGGTGCCAGGCGGCGCCGTGGAAGCCGCCCGCGACATAGCGGTCGGCCTCGCCGGTGAGGCGGTCGATGCCCTCGGCGATGTCGCGGTCGAGGTCTCCGCCAGGCCGTCCGTGAACAGCATCAGCACGTCTCCGGGGCGCAGGGCCCCCTTCACCGGGTCGAACTGCGCACCGTCGTACACGCAGCAGCGGCCCCTCGGCCGTCTTCTCCTCCCAGCGGCGGTGCCCGCGCTGAGCTGGAGGCCCGGCGGATGTCCGGCGGAGTACAGCTCGTAGTCGCCGGAGTCGAGGTCCGGTACGAGGGTGGATGGAGGTGGCGACCTCGTCCCAGTCCTGGCGGAGCAGGTAGCCGTTGGCGGCCGGCGGGAAGGCGTGCGGGGGCGAGGCTGCCCAGCAGTCCGCCAGACGCGCCCGACAGCAGCAGGGCGCGCGAGCCCGCGTCCATGCCCTTGCCGGACACGTCGGTGAGGACCACCTCGAGCGTCCGGCCGCCGTTCGTGCGGGCCGCGACGACAGAGAAGTCGCCGGAGAAGGACTGGCCGCCGGCCGAGGCACAGCGCCATCTCCGGTGCCAGCCCGGCGGCAGCGGGCGGCTTGCTCTGGACCCGGATGCGTTCGCGCAGGTCGAAGAGCATGGTGCCGCCGCGCCGCCAGGGCACGCCGACCCGGCTGCGGAACTGGGCGACCAGCAGTCCGAAGAAGCCGCAGGCCGCGACGACCAGGACCACGCCGGGGGTGACCCGGGAGGGGCCCTCGGTGTACGGGCCCAGTTGCACGGACTCCACGATCAGCGCCGTGGCCGCCGCCGCGTACAGGCCGAGCAGGCTCGCCGGGCGCAGCAGCAGGCCGCCCGCGACGATCGGCAGGACCAGAGCGGCCGGTGAGCACCACACCGAGTTCGCCATCGTGGTGGCGGCGATGACGGGGATCATCAGCAGCAGACCGGCCAGGGCGATCCAGTCCGAGACCGTCGCCGCGGAAGTAGTCGACGGCGGATCTGCGCATGCCGACGCGGGCCCGGTGCCACTGCTTCTTCCACCGGGCCGTGAACGTGTCGGCTTCCGCGCGCCGCTGTCGTCCTGCTGCCATTAGTTCGGGACCCTATCCATCGGACCGGGCGCTTGGCACGGGAGGTCCTACTTGTCCCCCGTCCGAGGGCCCGACTTCACGGTAGAACTTCACGAACGGCCGTCGCGCCGCAACCTGGCGGAAATTGCCTCGCCCGGCCCGCGCCGCCCTGGTACGCATGGTCCATGGAACGTTCCAGGGGAAACGGTGACGACGACCTGACGACCGAGCTGCAGGTGCTGCGGCGGGACCAGGTGGGACAAGTGGTACGGGACGCTGGTCCGTGCCTTCGGCGGGGTCCAGGTCGGCCGAGGAGTTGGCGCTGTTCAACGCCCTGACCGAGGTCGACCGCTCGCTCGGCGTCTGGGAGGGCGACGACTGCGTCGGGACGGCGGGGGCGTTCAGCTTCCGGATGACCGTGCCGGGCGGTGCGGAGGTGGCCGCGGCGGGCGTGACGATGGTGAGCGTCGCCGCCACACCGGCGCCGGGGTGTGCTGACGTCGATGATGCGGCGGCAGTTGGACGACGTACGGTCCTGGGGCGAGCCGCTGGCCGTGCTGACGGCCTCCGAACCGGCGATCTACGGCAGGTTCCGGGTACGGCGCCGCGACCTTCCAGATCAACGCGGAGATCGACACGAACCGGGTCCGGCTGTCCGTACCCGGACAGCTCGGATGACGTACAGCTTCGGTACGCGGCGCCCGCTGGACGTACTCGACGCGTGCGAGGCGGTGTACGCGCGGCTGGTGCCCACGCGGCCCGGCATGCTGGCCCGGCGGCCCGGCTGGGAGCGGCTGGGGCTGCTGGACCCGGAGAGCGAGCGGGAGGGCGCGTCACCGCTGCAGTGCGTCGTCGCCCGGCGGGACGGCGAGGTCACGGGGTACGCGCGGTTCCGGGTGCGGCCGGCCTGGGGGAACGAGGGGCCGGAGCGGCACGGTGGTCGTGGAGGACCTGGCCGGGCTGGATCCGGCGACCGATGCGGCGCTGTGGCGGTTCCTGTTCGGCATCGACCTGACGTCGGTGCTGACCGCGCGCAGGCGGCCGGTCGACGAGGCGTGGCAGCACCAGGTGTCGGACATCCGGCGGTGCCGGCCGGTGCTGAGGACGCCTTGTACGTGCGGCTGGTGGACGTGGGGGCCGCGCTGACGGCGCGGACGTATCAGACGCCGGTGGACGTGGTGTTCGAGGTCGAGGACGCCTTCTGCCCGTGGAACGCGGGGCGTTGGCAGCTGACCGGGGACGCGAGGGGGCGTCCTGCGAGCGGACGTCCGACGCGGCGGATCTGGCGCTGACGGTACGGGAGTTGGGCGCGGCGTACCTCGGCGGCGTGAATCTGGCCTCGCTGGGCGCGGCCGGGCGGGTGCCAGAGGTGCGGCGGGGCGCGCTGGCGGAGGCGTCGGCGGGGGTTCGGGTCCGGACGTCGCGCCGTGGTTGCCACACGGGTTCTGACGGCGGTCGTGTACCAGGGGGTGTCGTTTGGATCAGGCCGGCTCCGGGCAGCTGGTGCGTTGCGACTGACCCGAGCGGGGTCTGGTGCGTGCAGCTGCAAAGCGGAGGAGGGCGACGGGGCGGAGCCCTGGCGACCGACGACAACGCCGCAGATGGGCGTGCCAGACCCCGCGCCCCGGCAGGATCAAACGGCACCCCTAGGGCTTCCGCTGGCGGGTGGGGCACCAGAAGAGGTTGCGGGCGGCGAGGTCCGCGGTGCGGATCGCGTCGCCGCAGAGTGGCAGGACTGGTTGGCCCGGCGGTAGACGTAGACCTCGCCGCCGTGGTCGTCGACGCGCGGCGGGCGGCCCATGGCCTCGGGAGTGTGCTCCGGGCGGACGGTGTCGATGCGGTTGTTCCTGACGCCCTCGCGCATGAGGTCGGTGAGGTCGTGCCAGATCGCGTCCCACTCGGTGGGGGTGAGGTCCGGCCGGGGCGGTACAGGTCGATGCCGTGGCGGAAGAGGACCTCGGCGCGGTAGACGTTGCCGACGCCGGCGATGACCTTCTGGTCCATGAGCAGCGCGGCGATGGTGGAGCGGCTGCGGGAGACCCGGCGGTAGGCCGCCCGCGGGTCGGCGTCCGGGCGCAGGGGGTCGGGGCCGAGGCGGTCGTGTATCGCCTGCTTCTCCGGGTCGGTGATCAGGGCGCAGGTGGTGGGGCGCGGAGGTCGACGTACGCGGTGTCGTTCGCCAGGCGGAGGCGGACGGTGTCCGTGGGCGGGGCGCGGGGTCTTCGAAGGTGACCTTGCCGAAGAGGCCGAGGTGGATGTGGACCCACTCGGCGGGCTCGGCGGCGCCGAAGCCGAGGAAGAGGTGTTTGCCGTGGGCCTCGGTGCCGGGTGAAGGGGTGCCGGTGAGCAGGGCGGCGGCGTCGGCGAACTTGCCCTGGGGGCTGGTGACGAACGGGGCCTGGCCGGCGGCGAAGGCGGTGGCGTAGTCCTTGGCCAGCCTGTGGATCGTGTGGCCTTCCGGCACGGGGGTTGTCCTTCCTGCGTCCCCTTCGTCCTCCCCGGTGCTCAGGCACCAGGGAGGACGTACCAGGCGGCGGCGCTACTGCACTGCGGGTGGTGCGGCCGGGACGGGGGCAGGTCGCCCGTCGTCTCGTAGGACGAGAGCATGTCGATGCGCCGGATGTGGCGCTCGTCGCCGGAGGAACGGGGTGACGAGGAAGGTCTCGACGAACTTCGTCGCCTCCTCCCGCGTGTGCATGCGGGCGCCGACCGCGACGACGTTGGCGTCGTTGTGCTGGCGGCCGAGGGAGGCCGTCTCCTCGCTCCAGGCCAGCGCCGCGCGCACGCCCGTCCGCCTTGTTCGCCGCGATCTGCTCGCCGTTGCCGGAACCGCCCGATCCACGATGCCGAGGGCGTCGGGGTCGGCGGCCGTCCCTCCGCGGCGCGGAGGCAGAAGGGCGGGTAGTCGTCCTGGGCGTCGTAGATGTGCGGGCCGCAGTCGACGGGGTCGTGGCCCGCCGCCTTGAGCCACTCGACGAGGTGGTTCTTGAGTTCGTAGCCCGCATGGTCGGAGCCGGGATACACGCGCATGGGTTGAGGTGTGACACGGGGGTCACGGGGCGGCAGCGTCGGGTGTCGGGTCTGAAAAGAGTGGTGAAACTATGGAAGCTCGGGGAAAGCTCAAGTAACGATCCGGAATCAAGGTTCCCGGATTCGTTCACCTCCGTTTCACTGGTCCGGCTCGTACACCGCTCGTACGGAAACTGCTCGACCGGCGCAAGGAAAACCACCCCATGACTTCGCAGCCGACCCTGACGAAGCCCGAGAACGGGCCCGAACGCCCCGGAGAACCCGGGTCCGGGCTCCAGGCCGGGCTCAGGAGCCGCCACCTTTCGATGATCGCCATTGGTGGTGTCATCGGGGCCGGGCTGTTCGTGGGATCGAGTTCGGGAATCGCCACCGCCGGGCCCGGCATCCTTCTCTCGTACGCCCTCGTCGGCACCCTCGTGGTGCTGGTGATGCGGATGCTCCGGGGAGATGTCCGCGGCCAACCCGACCTCGGGTTCCTTCTCCCACGCCGACCGGGCGCTCGGGCCCTGGGCCGGGTTCTCCATCGGCTGGCTGTACTGGTTCTTCTGGGTCGTGGTGCTGGCGGTGGAGGCGACCGCCGGGGCCAAGATCCTCGAAGGGTGGATACCGGCCGTGCCCCAGTGGGGGTGGGCGCTGATCGTGATGGTCGTGCTGACCGCCACCAACCTCGCCTCGGTCGGCTCCTACGGCGAGTTCGAGTTCTGGTTCGCCGGGATCAAGGTCGTCGCGATCGCCGCATTCATCGTCGTCGGCGGGCTGGCCGTCTTCGGGTTGCTGCCCGGCGTCGACAGCGAGCAGGCGGGGCTGGCCAATCTGACGGAGCACGGCGGATTCCTGCCGAACGGGGCGGGGGCGATCCTGACCGGTGTGCTGCTCGTCGTCTTCTCGTTCATGGGCAGTGAGATCCCCACCCTGGCCGCCGGCGAGGTCCGAGGACCCGCAGCGGGCCGTCACCAAGGCGACCAACAGCATCATCTGGCGTATCGCCGTCTTCTACCTCGGTTCGATCTTCGTCGTCATCGGCGCTGCTGCCCTGGGACTCGCAGTCGATCATCGACCAGGGCTCCTACGTGGCCGCCCTCGACTCGCTCGGGATCGCGAACGCCGGTCCAGATCATGAACTTCATCGTGCTGACGTCCGTGCTGTCCTGCCTCAACTCCGGGCTGTACACGGCCTCCCGGATGGCCTTCTCGCTCGGTGAGCGCGGTGACGCGCCGAGGCGTTCGCCCGGACCACCCGGCGCGGTGTGCGCGGACGGCGATCCTCGTGTCCGTGGTGTTCGGCTTCGTCGCCGTGTTCTTCAACTACGAGTTCCCCGACTCCGTCTTCCTCTTCCTCGTCAACTCCTCCGGCGCCGTGGCCCTCTTCGTGTGGCTGGTGATCTGCTTCTCGCAGCTACCGGATGCGGAAGATCATCCAGGCGGAGCACCGGAGAAGCTGTCGGTGCGGATGTAGCTCTTCCCGTACCTGACCTGGGCGGCGGCCGGCGTCATCGTCTTCGTGCTGGGCTACATGCTGACCGACACCGAGCACAACGGGCGGACGACCGTGCTGCTGTCCCTGCTCGTCGCGGCGCTCGTGCTCGCCGTCGCCTTCGTCAAGCAGAGGTCGTCGCGCGGAAGGCCGCCGAGGAGAAGGCCGCCGCGCGGTAGTCCTGGCGTACCAGACCGTCGCCGGGAGAAGAGCTGACGGCCGCTGTCAGGTAATGCGTTCACGATGCCGTTCATGGACTTCGTGAACGAGCACAAGACACCGACGGCCCGCTCGTCCTCCGTCCCGGTGACCCGGGATACGAGGACGAGCTCGCCGAGTTTCCAGACCGGAGTTCGCCCCCGCGTCCCGACGCCGTGTTCGCCGCGTCCTCGGCCGCCGACGTGGTCGCGGCCGTGCGGTACGCGGCGCGGCGGGGGCCTGCCGGTCCGCGTCCAGGCCACCGGGCACGAGGCTGCCCGGGCCGTCCGAGGGCAGGGTCCTGGTCACCACGCGGCGCATGGACGGGGTGAGCGTCGACCCCGTCGCCCGTACCGCCCGGCTCGGGGCCGGCGTGCGCTGGGGGCAGGTGGTCACGGCCGCCGCGCCGCACGGGCTGGCGCCCGTCAACGGTTCCGCGCCGTCGGTCGGCGCCGTGGGTCACGTCCTGGGCGGCGGCCTCGGCATCCTGGCCCGGGAGTTCGGCTACGCGGCCGAGCCACGTCCGCTCCCTCGACGTCGTCACCGCCGACGGGCGGCTCCAGCACGTCACACCGGAGTCGGGCCGACCTGTACTGGAGCGCTGCTCGGCGGCGGGGGCGGCCTCAGGGTCGTCACCGGGCTGGAGACCGGCCTGGTGCCCGTCGCCTCGCTGTACGGCGGCTCGGTCTCCTTCGACGGGCGCCGGGTCGGCGCGGCGGCCGTACTGCAGGCCTGGGAGGAGTGGACGCGAACCGTTCCCGAGGGGCTGACCTCGTAGCCTTCGCGGCCGTACCGTACCCGGACCTGCCGGCGCTGCCCGAGGCCTTGCGGGGGCGGTAACGTGGTCTCCGTGCGGGTCGCCCACACCGGTGCCGACGGTGACCGGGTCGCCGCCCGCTGCGGCGGATCGGGCCGGCGCTCGCCGACTCGCTGCGCCGGATGCCGTACACCGAGGCCACACCGTCCACAGCGATCCGGACGTCCCGCACGCCTACTACGGGGAGGGTGCGGTGCTGCGCGAGCTGGACCTCGCCGGGGCCGGGAGCTGCTCGCCCGTACCGGGCCGGACGCGGGCGGCGCCATGTGCGTCGTGCAGGTCAACCAGCTGGGCGGGGCGCTCGCCGCGGGCGGCGCGCCGAACTCGGTGCCACACCGCGACGGGCGGTTCCTGGTGCGCCTGCTGGCCGTGGGAGACCGGGCGGCGGCCCAGGAGCGGCTGGACGCCGCCTTCGCGCCGCTCGGCCCGGTGACGATCGGGCGCGCGCTCAACTTCGCCTTCGGCGCGGGAGACCACACGGACGGCCTGTGGGACGCGGAGACGCGAAGAGGCTCGCCCTGATCAGGTCGCGGTACGACCCGGCGAGCCTCTTCGACGGTAACTGGGGCGGTACTGCAGGTACTGCCGTGCTGGTACTACCGCTTGTCAGCCAGCTTCCAGGCGGTGGGCAGCACGCCCATCGCCAGGGCGGCCTTCAGCGCGTCCCCGATCAGGAACAGGGGTGGAGTCCGGCCGCGATCGCGCGGTGAGGGACATGTCGGCGGCGAGGGCCAGGTACGGGACGCCGACGGCCAGATGATCGCCTCGCCGAGCGGCATCGTGCCGGCCGTGCAGAGCATCGAGCGGTCGGCGCCGCGGCGAGCCAGGGCGCCCACGACGGTGGCGGCGAGCAGCATGCCGAAGACGTAGCCGAGGGACGGGGCGCCGGTGCCGGAGCCGCCCTCCGCGAACCACGGCACGCCCGCCATGCCGACCAGCGCGTACAGCGCGAGCGAGAGCAGGCCGCGGCGGGCGCCGAGCGAGGTGCCGACGAGCAGCGCCGCGAAGGTCTGGCCGGTCACCGGCACCGGGGAGCCCGGCACGGGCACCGCGATCTGGGCCGCGACGCCGGTGAGCACGGCACCGCCGGCGACGAGCGCGACGTCCCGGGCACGGGAGGAGGGGATGAGGGTCGGCGAGGACCTGCGGATCGGGCGGGGACGGCAGCGGTGCTCATGGGGACTCCGCGGTGGTGTGGACATGTCGGGACACCGCGACGCTATCCCAGCGGATCGGGCCCGATCACCAGCAGCGCTCGACAAAGGCCTGATCGGCAGCTTGGTGGGCTCCCGACAAAGACGGCGGGATACACGTGTTTCCGCGTGACACCGGTCACCGAGGAGGGAGGTGAGCGTCACCCGGAAGCGGAACGGCGCATTCGGACGATCACGTTCCGTATCGACATCGTCCGCATCGTGGGCAACCGCTGTCGCCGACCGGCGCGAGGACCGGAGACTGTGGGCGTTTTTGCCCCTGCCCCCGCCCCCCACGCATTGGACGAGCCGCCCCCCATGTCCAACAGCACCACCACCGAGGCGCCGCCCGGGCCGGACGACGCCGCCTCTCCCACGGCCTCAAGCAGCGCCATCTGTCGATGATCGCCCTCGGCGGGGTGATCGGCGCCGGGCTGTTCGTCGGCTCCGGGGCCGGCATCGCCGCCGCCGGACCGTCGATCGTCGTCGCCTACACTCCTCCCGGCCTCCTCGTGATGCTGGTGATGCGGATGCTGGGCGAGATGTCGGCCGCGTATCCGTCGTCGGGTTCCTTCTCCGCGCACGCCGAGCGGGCGATCGGCCCTGGGCCGGCTTCACCGCCGGGCTGGGCGTTCTGGGTGCTGCTGTGCACGGCCGTCGGCCTGGAGGGCATCGGCGCGGCGGCGATCGTGCACGGCTGGCTGCCGGGCACGCCCGAGTGGGTGTGGGTCGCGCTGTTCATGGTGGTGTTCTGCGGGACGAACCTGGCCGCCGTGAAGAACTTCGGCGAGTTCGAGTTCTGGTTCGCCGCCCTCAAGGTCGGCGCCATCTCGCTGTTCCTGGTGCTGGGCGTGCTGGCGATCGCCGGGATCCTGCCGGGCACCGACTCCCCCGGCACCTCGCACCTGAGCGACTTCCTGCCGAACGGCGGCAACGGCCTGATCATCGGCCTGCTCGCGTCGGTGTTCGCCTACGGCGGCCTGGAGACGGTGACCATCGCGGCGGCCGAGTCGGAGAACCCGGTCAAGGGCGTGGCGAGCGCCGTGCGGACGGCGATGTGGCGGATCGCGCTGTTCTACATCGGCTCGATGGCGGTCATCGTCACCCTGGTGCCGTGGGACTCCAAGGAGGTCGTGGAGAAGGGCCCGTACGTCGCCGCCCTCGACGAACTCGGCATTCCCGGCGCCGGGCAACTCATGAACGTCGTCGTGCTCGTCGCGCTCCTGAGCGCGATGAACGCCAATATCTACGGCGCCTCCCGCATCGGCTACTCGCTGGTCGAACGCGGCCAGGGACCGAAGGCGCTGGGCCGGGTGTCGGGCGGGGTGCCGCGGATCGCGGTGCTCGTCTCCTCCCTCTTCGGCTTCGGCTGCGTGCTGCTCAGCTACTGGCGGCCGGACGACGTCTTCTCCCTGGCTGCTGAACATGATCGGCGCGGTCATCCTGGTCGTCTGGATCTTCATCGCCGCCTCCCAGCTGCGGTTGCGCCGCCGGCTGGAGCGGGAGGCGCCCGAGAAGCTGGTCGTGCGCATGTGGGGCTTCCCGTACCTGACCTGGGTGGCGCTGGCGGGCATGGCCACGGTGTTCGTGCTGATGGCCCGGGAGCCGGACACGCGGGTGCAGCTGTACTCGACGGGCGCGATGACGCTGGTCCTGGCGGCCGTCGGCTACGCGTGGCAGCGGCGACGGGTGCGCGGCTAGCCACCGCCCCTCAGCTCTTCCAGGGCCCCCGCACGGAGACGGATCCGTGCGGGGGCCCTTCGCGCGCCACGGCACGCCCGGCCCTCCCTCACACCGTGAGTGCCTCTTGCTGCTAGCGTGCACTTGCAAGCCTTTTGCAATAAGAGGTCGGGAGGGGATCCGCCATGTCCGTCTACACACTTCCTGAACTGCCGTACGACTACTCCGCGCTGGCCCCCGTGATCAGCCCCGAGATCATCGAGCTGCACCACGACAAGCACCACGCGGCCTATGTGAAGGGCGCCAACGACACGCTGGAGCAGCTCGCCGAGGGCGCGCGACAAGGAGACGTGGGGATCGATCAACGGCCTGGAGAAGAACCTGGCCTTCCACCTCTCCGGGCACATCCTGCACTCGATCTACTGGCACAACATGACCGGTGACGGGGGCGGCGAGCCGCTGGAGGCGGACGGCGTGGGCGAGCTGGCCGACGCGATCGCCGAGTCGTTCGGCTCTTTCGCGGGCTTCCAAGGCGCAGCTCACCAAGGCCGCCGCGACCACGCAGGGCTCCGGCTGGGGTGTGCTGGCGTACGAGCCGCTGAGCGGTCGCCTCATCGTCGAGCAGGTCTACGACCACCAGGGCAACGTCGGCCAGGGCGCCACGCCGATCCTGGTCTTCGACGCCTGGGAGCACGCCTTCTACCTCCAGTACAAGAACCAGAAGGTCGACTTCATCGACGCCATGTGGGCCGTCGTCAACTGGCAGGACGTGGCGAAGCGTTACGAGGCCGCCAAGTCCCGTACGAACACGCTGCTGCTGGCGCCGTGACCGGCTGAGTTCCCGAGTCGTCCTGCCTCGTGATCGTCTTCTCACCCTTCACGGCGGCAGGCGGAAGAGGGGGAGCCCCGCGAGGACGTGACTCGCGGGGGCTTTCCGTGTGCCCCCAGGTGTCCGCACAGGGGCGTCAGGGCTTGCGGGCGAGGCCGCCGTGCTGGCCGATCGGCTGCGGGGCCGTGCCGTCCGGGGCCGCCTCGTAGTCCGGGTCGGTGCCGCGCGAGCCGTCGTTGCCGCACAGGTGGCTACCGGAGGGCAGCGCCGGCCATCAGGCGCCGGACCAGGTCAGCGTGCCCGGTCGTGGTCGGCGACATGGCCGAGGATGCCGCTGAGGATGAGGGCGGTGGGCCGCGGTGAGGTCGAGGGTGCGGCCGGCCGCCCCGCAGGACGCGCTCCGGGTCGAAGAGGTCGGGTCGCTCGTAGGCGGTGGCGCCCTCGGGGCTGGAGGTGAGCAGGGCGCGGGCGTGGGCGAGGACCAGCGGGTCGTTGTCGACGTAGACGATCCGCGCCTCGGGGGCGATGCCGTTGGGCGACCTCGTGGGTGTTGTCGACGGTCGGGAGCCCGGTGCCGACGTCCAGGAACTGGCGTACACCCGCCGCCAGCACCAGGTACCGGATGCTGCGGCCGAGGAAGGCGCGGCTGCTGCGGGCGATGGTGACGATGCCGGGGAAGACTGCGGTGTACGCGTCGCCGGCCGCCTCGTCCACGGGGTAGTTGCCCTTGCCGCCCAGCCAGTAGTTCCAGATCCGGGCCGAGTGCGGCACAGAGGTGTCGATCTCCGTCACGGGGGTGGGACTCGCCTCCAGGGGGCGGTGTTCGACACATGGTCCTGTGCCGGGACGGGCGGGCGCGGCACGACGGCGACGGCGGCCTCCCGCCGGGAGATCCGGCAGGAGGCCGCCGCGGTCCTCCTACAGGTTGCTGAAGTCCGGGCCCTTGGTGCGGGTGCGCTTGATCTCGTAGAAGCCGGGGACCGAGGCGACCGCGAGGGTGCCGTCCCAGAGCTTCGCGGCGTCCTCGCCCTTGGGGGCCGGCGTGACGACCGGGCCGAAGAGGGCGAGCTGCTCGCCGTCGGCGCCGGGGACGGCGATGACCGGGGTGCCGACCTCCTGGCCGACCTTGTCGATGCCCTCCTTGTGGGAGGCGCGCAGCTGGGGCTCGTACGGGGTGGAGTCCCAGTGGTCCATGAGGGACTCGGGCAGGCCCACGTCCTTCAGGGCGGCGGCGACCGTCTCCTTCTCCGGCCCTCGCCCTGGTTGTGGAAGCGGGTGCCGAGCGCCGTGTAGAGGTCGCCGAGCACCTCGGTACCGTGCTCCTCCTGGGCGGCGATGACGATCCGGACCGGCCCCCAGGCCTTGGTCTCCAGCAGTTCGCGGTACTCCTCGGGCAGCTCGTCCAGCTTGTCCTCGTTGAGGACGGCGAGGCTCATCAGATGCCAGCGGACCCTGATGTCCCGGACCTTCTCCACCTCCAGGACCCAGCGGGAGGTCATCCAGGCCCAGGGGCACAGCGGGTCGAACCAGAAGTCGACGGGCGTCTTCTCCGACATGTCTCCTCCTCATGAGGCGCAACCGAGCGTTTCTCCAGGCAACCGCGCCCACCGCTCCGGCCATTCCCGGCCCGCGCGGCCGTTCCCGGCTGCCGCGTGTCAGGGCCGCATGGCAGGATCGGTGCTGTCCGCATACTGAACACCACCCGAGGGAGTGCCGCCCGTGCCCGGTGAGAATCTGTCCCGCGACGAGGCCCGGAGCGGGCCGCCCTGCTCTCCGTAGACGGGTACGAGGTGTCCCTCGACGTGCGCTCGGCCACCGGTGCGGCGGAGGGGGACGGTCCGCGCACCTTCCGGTCCGTCACCACGGTCCGCTTCCGCTGCAACGAGCCCGGCGCGCGAGCAGCGCCGCCGACCTGATCGCACCGAGCGTCACCGCGGTCTCCCTCAACGGCCGCGACCTCGACCCGAGCGAGGTCTTCGACGGCTCCCGGATCGCCCTGGAGGACCTGGCCGCCGACAACGAGCTGGTCGTCGACGCCCAGTGCGCCTACTCCCGCACCGGTGAGGGCCTGCACCGCTTCGTCGACCCCGAGGACGGCGAGGTCTACCTCTACACCCAGTACGAACCGGCCGACTCCCCGCCGGGTCTTCGCCAACTTCGAGCAGCCGGACCTGAAGGCGCCCTTCCGCTTGAGGTGCGGGCGCCCGAGGAGTGGACGGTGTGGAGCAACGGCGCCGGCGAACGCGCCGACGGGGTCTGGCGGTTCGCGGAGACGAAGCCGATCTCGACGTACATCACGTGCGTCGTCGCCGGTCCCTACCACTACGTGACGGACTCCTACGAGCGCGTCTTCGATGACGGTACGCGGCTGGAGATCCCGCTCGGCGCCCTGTGCCGCAAGGGCCTGGCACCGCACTTCGACGCCGACGACGTCTTCCTGGTCACCAAGCAGGGCCTGGACTTCTTCCACGACCACTTCGACTACCCGTACCCCTTCCGGGAAGTACGACCAGGCGTTCGTGCCCGAGTACAACCTCGGCGCGATGGAGAACCCGGGACTGGTCACCTTCCGGGAGGAGTTCATCTTCCGCGGCAAGGTGACGCGGGCGTCCTACGAGGGCCGCGCCAACGTCGTCCTGCACGAGATGGCGCACATGTGGTTCGGCGACCTGGTCACCATGGAGTGGTGGGACGACCTGTGGCTGAAGGAGTCGTTCGCCGACTTCATGGGCACGTTCGTGAACGTCGGCGCGACCCGCTTCAAGGACGCCTGGATCACGTTCGCCAACCGCCGCAAGGCCTGGGCGTACCGCGCGGACCAGTTGCCGTCCACCCACCCGATCACGGCCGACATCCGTGACCTGGAGGACGCCAAGCTCAACTTCGACGGCATCACCTACGCCAAGGGCGCCTCCGTGCTCAAGCAGCTCGTGGCGTACGTCGGCCAGGACGCGTTCCTGGAGGGCGCACGGCGCTACTTCAAGCGGCACGCGTACGGCAACACGCGCCTCGGTGACCTGCTGTCGGTGCTGGAGGAGACCAGCGGACGGGACATGGGCGCCTGGGCGCGGTCCTGGCTCCAGACGGCGGGCGTCAACTCGCTCACCCCGCAGGTGCTGCTGAGCGCCGAGGGCCGCGTTGACGAACTGGCCGTGCTGCAGGAGGCAGCGGAGTCGCACCCCGAGCTGCGCCCGCACCGCGTCGCGGTGGGCCTGTACCGGCGCTACGGGCGCGGGCGCGCTGGAGCGGTACGCGCGCGCCGAGGTGGACGTCGACGGGCCGCGCACGGTGGTGGCGGAACTGGCCGGCGCGGAGGCGCCCGAGCTGGTGCTCGTCAACGACGACGACCTGACGTACTGCAAGACGCGCTTCGACGCGACCTCGCTGGCGACGCTGCGCGACCACCTGGGCGCCCTGACCGACCCGCTGGCCCGTGCCCTGTGCTGGTCGGCGCTGTGGAACAT
This sequence comes from Streptomyces thinghirensis, assembly GCA_021502835.1. Next base: position 97,533 of record JAKFGP010000032.1, on the reverse strand, counting down.
GACCCGGGACGCGCTGCTCCCGGCGCGGGACTTCGTCGGCCTGGTGCTGCGCTTCGCGGGACGCGAGTCCGACATCGGCGTCCTCCAGATGCTGCACGCCTGGGCGAACTCGGCGCTGACGCACTACGCGGCCCCCGACTGGCGGGAGACCGGCGCCCGGCTGCTCGGCGAGGGCGCGCTGCGGGAGCTGCGGGACGCGGCGCCGGGCGGCGAGCCGCAGCTGGCGTGGGCGCGTTTCCTCGCGGCGGTGGCGTCCGGCGAGAGCGAACTGCGGCTGCTGCGCGGGCTGCTGGAGGGTACGGAGAAGATCGAGGGCCTGGACGTGGACCAGGAGCTGCGCTGGGCGTTCCTGGAGCCGCTCGCCGCGCACGGCGACGCCGACGAGGGCGTGCTGGCCGCGGAACTGGCCCGCGACGACACGGCCTCCGGCAAGCGCCACCAGGTCCGCTGCCTGGCGGCCCGTCCGTCGGCGGCGGTGAAGGCGCAGGCCTGGGCGCAGGTCGTGGAGTCGGACGCGCTGTCGAACGCCCTGGTGGAGGCGACCATCGCGGGCTTCGCACAGGCCTCGCAGCGGGAGCTGATCGCGCCGTACGCGGAGAAGTACGCGGCGATCGAGCGGGTGTGGGCCGAGCGGTCCATCCAGATCGGGATGGACGTGGTCCGGGGCCTGTTCCCGTCACTGCGGGACTCCCAGGAGACCCTCGACGCGACGGACGCGTGGCTGTCCGCGCACGAGGGCGCCCGCGCCCGCGCTGCGCCGGCTGGTGCTGGAGGCGCGGGACGACCTGGCGCGGGCGCTGCGGGGCCAGGCGTGCGACACGGCGGCGGGCCGCTGATCACACTGACCTCTGGCCAATGATTGGGCGTTCCGTCATCGTTACGGAATTCAGTCAACAGCAGCCGTAACCCCTGGGCCGCACTGCGACGGACCAGGGGTTTTCGGCATCCGAACACCCGTCCTTTAGGGCGGGCTTGTCCGGATTCGGCGATGAGCGTGTAACAGCGGTTAAGGGGCGGTTCGGGCGCGGGAAACCCCCGGTCATGACGCACAACACCCCGTTCTCCCCCGCCCGCTCCACCACCTGGCCAACGGCCGGCGCCGGCTGATGACGGCCGCCCAGCTGCGGGCGCACGGTGTCTCCGCCGCCGAGACCAACGAGCAGTGCCGGCCCGGCGGGCCCTGGCAGCAGCTTCTCCCCAACGTCGTCCTGCTCCACCCGGGCCCGCCGACCAGCGAGGAGCGCCTGCACGCGGTGCTGCTGTACGCGGCGCGGGAGCGGACCGCCGGCGCGAACGGCGGTGCGCCCGCCGGTGTCACCGCCTCCGTGCCGGTCCAGCCGGGCGGGGAGGAGACCCCGCGCCCGCCTACGCCGAGGCGATGATCACGGGGCTGGCCGCGCTGACGCTGCACGGCTTGTCCGCCGCTCCCCCGCTGCCGTCCCTCGACGCCATCGACGTCCTGGTCCCGAGGCTGCGCCGGCTGCGTACGACGGGTTGCGCGCGGATCGTCCGCACGACCGCGCTGCCCACCCCATGCAGGTCACCGGGGTTCCGGTGGCGCCGGTGGCGCGGGCCCTGGCCGACGCGGTGGCGGAGCTGACGGACGCGGGCGTCGTCCGCCGGCTGCTGACGGAGGCGGTGCGCGGCGGGCACTGCGAACCGGCGCGGTGGTACGGGAACTGAACCGGGCCCGGCTGCTCAGCCGCCCACATGTGGTGGACGCCGTGGACTCGCTGGTCGCGGAGGGACGGGCGCTGGCCGAGCAGCGCCTGTACCGGATGGTGCGCGAGCACGGCCTGCCGGAACCGCTCTGGAACGTCGACCTGCGCCTGCCCGGCGGCCCCCACCTCGGCGGCGTCGACGCCTTCTGGCCCGAGCACTCGGTGGCGCTGGAGCTGGACACCCGCGCCCACCGGCAGCAGGAGGACGACGCGGTCTGGGCGGAATACGCCCGCAAGCGCGAGCACTTGGAACGACTGGGCATCACGGTCGTGCACCTCACGCCGCGCAAGCTGCGGGACAGCCCGGAACACCAGGCGGCCGTCGTCCGTACGGCGTTGATGGCGGCCGGGGACAGGGAACCCGCCGCGTATGTCGTGGTGCTGCCCCGGTAGTGACGGACCGGGGCGGTCACCAGGAGGGGAGAGGAGGGGCCACCCGGGGCCACCGCTGCGCCGGTGGCCCCTCCTCGTGCGTGGCGCGCTACTCGGCGCAGAACTCCGCCTCGATCACCGCCTCGCTGTCGCCCGCCCAGTCGCCGTTGAAGTTGAAGGCGAGCGCGTGCCGGCCGTCCTTCGTCACGACCGCCTCCGACGAGGAGCCGTGGATGCCGCCGCCGTGGCCCCAGACGGTCACCCCGCAGCCGAGTTCCCGCTTCATCAGGCCGAGGCCGTAGGCGGCGCCCTTCTCCACCGGGACCGTGGTCGTCATCTCGAGCCAGCTGCTCCGCGGGCAGCAGCCTGCCGCGGAGCAGGGCGGTGTAGAAGCGGTTCAGGTCGGTGGAGCTGGAGATCATCTCGCCCGCCGAACCGGCGATGGACGGGTTGAGCCGTGTGACGTCGTAGGTCGGGCCCGTGGCCGTCGGGGCCAGCTTGGAGTACGCGCGGCTGCTGGGCCGCGGCATGCCGGCCCGGGTGCCCGGGACCGACGTGGCGCGCAGCTTCAGCGGCTCGATGACGCGACGCCGCACCTCGTCGCCGTACGGGCGGCCGGTGGCCTCCTCGATCACCATGCCGGCCAGGACGTAGTTGGTGTTGGAGTAGTTCCAGGAGGCGCCCGGCGCGAAGTCCGGCTCGTGGGCCATGGCGACCCCGACCAGTTCCCGCGGTGTCACCGTGTCGTAGCGGTGCTCGAGGAAGCCGTCCTTGGCGAAGTGGGTGCGGGCGAACTCCTCGTCGGCCGTGTAGTTGTAGACGCCGCTGGTGTGGTTGAGGAGTTGGCGCAATGTGATGCGGCTGCCGTCGTGGCCGTTGCCCTCGACCACGCCCGGCAGCCACTCGTCCACCGTGTCGTCCAGCGAGACCGGCCTCGGCCTCCAACTGGAGCAGTACGGTGGCCACGAAGGTCTTGGTGATGCTGCCGACCCGGTAGCGGTCCCGCTCCGAACGCGGCTCGCCGGTCTTGAGGTCGCCCACCCCGGCGGTCTCGGACCACGTGCGGTGTCCGTCCCGGGCGGTCGCGGTCACGCCGGGCACGCCGTCCTCGACCGCGGCCTCCATGGCGCGGCGGGTCGCGTCGTGGCCGCCGGCGGCAGGGCGCCGCCACGGCGGGACCCGCCACGGCCAGTGACAGTGCCACGGCGGTGGCCGCCACCAGGGTGGTTCGTACGCGTGCGGTCATGTCTTCCCCCATCGATCTGCGTCCTGTGTGCACTCTGCGTTCTCTGCCCTGCTCGGTCGGGGGAGGGACCGGACGGGCGGTACGAGGGTTGCCGCGCCCCGGGGTGGTTGAGCGCGATTCAGCCCTCCTCGGCCCGCGGGCGTTCCGCCCGTCCCGACGGCGGCCTCTCCCGCCACAGCCGCAGGCCGATGTCGACCATCGGCACCCGGATCAGCCCCGGGACGGCGGTCAGGTCCTGCCAGGCCGCCAGGTCCGTGGAGCCACCGACCTCGAACCGCAGGTCACCGCCGGTGACCCGGACCTCGTAGACGAGCCGTACGGCGTGGTGGTCGACGGTTCGCCGCAGGAGCCCTCCGAGTCCGGCGCGGCTCGGGCGGGTGACGCGGTGGGAGCCGACGCCGAGCAGGGCGGGTGGGCTCGACGCGGTAGCCGGTCTCCTCCTCGACCTCGCGCACGACGGTGTCGTGGGGGTCCTCAACGTGTTCCGTGCCGCCGCCCGGCAGCACCCACTCGGGGACCCCGCCGGGGCCCGGTGACCGGGCGAGCAGGACCTGTCCGTCGCGAACACATGGCGCGTAGGCCGCCACCCTCAGCTTTCGGCGCACTCCGAGACGTTAGCCCGCCGGGCGCAGGGCGCGGCGCGGCTCACAGGATTGTCACAGGGCGCCCCTTGTGTCCCCGATGGCGTATGGCGGAAGTACGCCATGGCTCCATCCCGTCCCGGACAACTCTCCCCAAACAGTGAACCCTTACGTAAGGCTGAGCGGTCGTCCGGGATCGGATTCCGGACTGCCGTGCCAGGACCGATCGGCCCCGGTCGTTCACGCACGTTCCTTTACCTACAAGGGATGCCGATGACCCACACCCCCAGCGCGAACCGATACCGGGCGCGGCGCGCGGCCCGCATCGCCGTGGCCACGGGCCTTGTCGCCGCGCTCTGCGCCGTCGGACCGATACCACCCATGGCGCTGGCCGCCGACGGTCCGGGTACCACTTCCCGTCGACGCACCCGCCGACGCCTCCGTCAAGTCCCGCCCACGACAAGCTCGGTTCGGACGACGCGGACCTGCTCGCCGAGGCGAAGGCCGACGGCACGAAGAACGTCACGATGATGGTCGCCACCGCGCCGGGCCAGACCGAGCAGGTGGCGAAGAAGCTGGACGCGGTCGGCGGCGGTTCCGTCGGCCGGACGTACGACGAGCTCGGCTACGTCCGCGCCACCGTGCCCACCGCCGAGGCGGACTCGGCCATCGCCGCCTGCCACGAAGCTCTCCTCCGTGCACGGCATCGACCTGCGCGACGAGATCCCGCTGGACGACCCGACGCCGGGCGCCGACCGGGCGAAGGGCGGCGAACACCACAAGGGCCGCTCCTACCGCGCGCCGGACCGCCGGACCCCCGCCGAGAACTCCGTACAACCCGTCGCTTTGAGACGGGCGCCGTCGACTTCGTGGAAGAAGTACCCGAAGGCGGACGGCCGCGGCGTCACCATCGGCATCCTCGACTCGGGCGTCGACCTCGCCCACCCGGCACTGCAGAAGACCACCACCGGCGAACGCAAGATCGTCGACTGGGTCACCGCGACCGACCCCGTCGTCGACGGCGACCGGACCTGGCGCCCGATGCTCACCTCGGTCTCCGGGCCGACCTTCACCTTCGGCGGCGAGACGTGGACGGCGCCCGCGGGCTCCTACCAGGTGAGCACCTTCCTGGAGTCGTACACCACCGGCGGTGACGCCGGCGGCGACGCCAACCGGGACGGCGACACCACCGACTCCTGGGGCGTCCTCTACGACGCGCAGGCCGGCACGGTCCGCGTCGACCTGAACGACAACCACGACTTCGCCGACGACACCCCGATGAAGCCGTACGAGACGGCTTCCAGATCGGGTACTTCGGCACCGACGACCCGAAGACGGACGTGGCCGAGCGCCAGCCGTTCGTCGTAGAGATCCGCGAGGACGTCGTCCACAACGCGGCCGGCGCGAAGGCCGACTTCGTCAACATCGGCGTCATCGAGGGTTCGCACGGCTCACATGTGGCCCGGACTCGCCGCCGCCAACGGACTGTTCGGCGGCCGGATGGACGGTGCCGCGCCCGGCGCGAAGATCGTCTCGTCCCGCGCCTGCACCTGGAGCGGCGGCTGCACCAACGTCGCGCTCACCGAGGGCATGATCGACCTCGTCGTCAACCGGGGCGTCGACATCGTCAACATGTCGATCGGCGGCCTCCCCGCGCTCAACGACGGCAACAACGCGCGCGCCGAGCTGTACACGCGGCTCATCGACACCTACGGCGTCCAGCTGGTGATCTCCGCGGGCAACTCCGGCCCCGGCGCCAACACCATCGGCGACCCGTCGCTCGCCGACAAGGTGATCTCGGTCGGCGCGTCCATCTCCCGCGAGACCTGGGCCGCCAACTACGGCTCCGCGGTGAAGACCAGGTACGCGATGATGCCGATTCTCCTCGCGCGGCCCGCGTGAGGACGGCGGCTTCACGCCGACGCTGACCGCGCCCGGCGCGGCGGTCAACACCATTCAGACCTGGGCCCCCGGCGCCCCGGTCCCGGAGGCGGGCTACGACCTCCCGGCCGGTTACGGCATGCTGCAGGGCACCTCGATGGCCTCCCCGCAGGCCGCCGGCGCCTCGGCGCTGCTGCTGTCGGCCGCGAAGCAGGCGGACATCGACCTGCCCCCGGCGAAGCTGCGCACGGCGCTGACCTCCACCGCCGACCACATCAAGGGCGTGCAGGCGTACGAGGAGGGCGCGGGCCTGATCAACATCCCCGACGCCTGGCGATCGATCCGCAAGGGCGCCACCGCCCACGAGTACTCGGTCAAGGCGCCGGTCGACACCGCGATCGACCAGTTCCTGAAGACCCCGGGCCACGGCACCGGCCTCTACGACCGCGGAGGGCGGACTGAAGGCCGGGGAGAAGAAGACGTACGAGATCACGCTCACCCGTACCTCCGGCGCGGACCGTGCGATCCGGCACGAGCTGCACTTCGAGAACAACGCCGGGCGCACCTTCCGCATCGTCGGCTCCGACGAGGTGAAGCTGCCGCTGAACGAGCCGGTGACCCGTGAAGGTGCAGGCCAAGCCGCGCTCCGAGGGCCTCAAGAGCGCGATCCTCGAGGTCGATGACCCGCGCACCGAGGGCACCGACAAGCTGGTCCCTGACCACGGTCGTGGCCTCGGCCCCGCTGGAGTACGACTTCTCCGCGAAGGACTCCGTGCAGCGCAACGACACCGAGTCGTACTTCGTGACCGTCCCCGAGGGCGCGAAGGCGCTGGAGGTGGCGATGAGCGGGCTGAAGGACGGGAGCCAGACCCGGTTCATCGCCATCCAACCGTACGGCGTCCCGGTCGACAACACCTCCACCCGTACTGCTACAACAACTACCTCGACGGCAACGGCTGCCGGCCCGACGTGCGCGCGTACGCCGACCCGCAGCCCGGCGTCTGGGAGATCGAGGTCGAGTCGCGGCGCACCTCGCCGCTGCTGGACAACCCGTACAAGCTGGACGTGACCGTGCTCGGCGCCACCTTCGACCCGGAGGTCGTGACCGTGCCCGAGGCGAAGGTGGGCACCCCGGCCGACGCCTCCTGGAAGGTGACGAACCAGTACGGCCCGATCGACGGCAAGCTGATCGGCGGCCCGCTCGGCTCGGCCGAGACGTCCCGCCCGTCGATCGAGCAGGGTGGGACCAGGACCTCCACGGTGGAGGTGCCCGAGGGGCGCCGAGTCGCTGGACGTGGCCATCGGGGGCGTCTCCGACGCGGCCTCCGACCTGGACCTGACGGTCTACGACAAGGACGGCAACGTCGTCGGCCAGTCCGCCGACGGCGACTCGGAGGAGTCGGTCTCCGTGCCGAAGCCGGCCGCCGGTGCCTACACCGTCGAGGTCGTGGGCTACGCGGTGCCGTCGGGCAGCACGGAGTACGACTACCGGGACGTGTACTTCGCCGCGTCCCTCGGCTCGGTCACCGTGGACGGCTCGGCGCCGGTGAAGCTCGGCACGGGCGACTCGGCGACGGTCTCCGGCAGCGTCATGGCGCTGGCCGCCGCTCCGGAGGGCCGTGAGTTCTTCGGGCAGGTCCAGCTGGTGAACGCCCACGGCACGGCCGCGGGCCTCGGCAGCGTACGGATCGGGGAGGTCGTGCCGTAGTCCGGTGCGGCACAGGGGAGGGCGGGCGCTCTGCGGGGCGCCCGCCCTTTTCCGTACGCCGGGGTCAGTCGCAGGTGAGAGTGCGGGATTCCGGCAGCGACGTGGTGATCCAGGCGCGTTCGGCGGCGACGGCCTCCGCGCCGGTGATGACGGCGTCCGGGCTGTCGCCGTGCAGGGGGATGCCGATCAGCGCGCGGTCGCCCTCGACGAGCCGGGCGGTGGTGTCGTCCAGGACGAACGTGATCCGCTCGCCCGCCTTCCCCGGCCGTTCCTGCGGCTTGTAGGAGCGGGCCACGTCCAGGGTGATCCGGTGCTGCCCGGTCCCCGGCACCGGTTCGGCGCCGGCCACCGTGCCCTCGGCCACCAGACGGGCGCAGGCGAGGTAGCGAGGACTGCCGAAGGCGACGCCACCGGACTCGGCGGAGTCCGCCTGCCCGTCGCTCGCCGCGGCCTTGCCGCTCGCCGCGTCCTCGGCTCCGTTCCCGCCCTGCACCACCAGCCAGCCGAGCCCGGCCACCGCCACGCCGGCGCACGCCACCGCGAGGGCGCCGAAGGCGACGGCGAACGGACGGCGCCGGGGGCGGCGGGGCGGTGCCACCACCGGGGACGCCTCGGGGCCGGGAAGCGGCTCGCTCAGCGACCGCCCGACGATCCCCAGCTGTTCGCGCAGCAGCGCCACGTCGGCCGCCGCCGACCGGTACTCGGCGTCGGCGTCCGCGCCCGCCCCGGGCGGCAGCGGTTCGCCCGTGATCGCGGCCATCAGCGCGTCGTGCCCACCGGGATGCTGTTCGGCGGCCATCTCACACCACCTCGTCCTCGTGCAGGCGGGCCCGCATCGCCCGTACCGCCGTGTGCAGCCTGCTCTTGACCGTGCCTTCGGGGATGCCCAGTCCTCGGCGATGCCGCGCACCGGCAGGTCGGCGTAGAAACGCAGGACGAGGACCTGGCGCTGGGTGTCGGGCAGCTCGTCCAGGCCCTGGGCGACGGCGAGGGAGAGCAGGCTGGTGTCCTCCCCCGGAGGGGTGCTCCACCTGGCGGAGCGCGGCCAGGCGCTCGCCGAGCCGGTCCTGGCGGTGCCTGGCCCGGTGCCAGTCCATGGCCAGGTTGGAGGCGACGACCGCCGCCCACGCGGACGTCACGCGGCGCCTCGCGTCCGCTCGCCGTCCGCTCCAGCAAGCGCAGGCGGACCTGCTGCACCCCGTCCGGCAGATCCGCCTGCGGCACGCCGCCCAGCGCGAGCACCGCCCGCACCCGGCGTTCCTGGGCCGCGTCCAGAGGATCGTCGAGTACGCCGTCCCCCTGGCCGCGGCGGGCCTTCCTGCGCAGCACAGCCACCCCCTCCCCCAGCCACGTTTCCCCTATGACGCCGACGGGGCCCGGAAACGTTCGCCCGGCCGGCGGAGACTTGCCGCGAGGCATACGTCACATCGTCGTGTGGGGCGGGAAGGGGATGGGCAGGGGCGGAACAGCACAGCTTGCGGCGCGGGGCCCGGTGGAGGTGAATTCCTGCAGCTCAGCAGGGGTTTCCAGCGAAGGACCGCGCCCGCTGTACGAGCCGCCGCGTCCCAGGGTGCGGGCATCCCGCGCAAAGAATTGGACAGGTGGGCCGGGCTTCGCCCCATGATGGAAAAGTCTCGGCCGAGCAAAGCGCGCGTGAAGACACGCGCACAAACGGAGAAGGAGTCACCGTGAGGGTCGGAATCGTCGGAGCCACCGGTCAGGTCGGCACGGTCATGCGCAGGATCCTCACCGAGCGGAACTTCCCGGTCACCGAGCTGCGTCTGTTCGCCTCGGCCCGCAGCGCCGGCAAGGAGCTGGACGGCGTGACGGTGGAGGACGCGGCCACCGCCGACTACTCCGACCTGGACATCGTGCTGTTCTCGGCGGGCGGCGCCACCTCCAAGGCGCTGGCCGAGAAGGTCGCCTCCCAGGGCCCGGTCGTGATCGACAACTCTCCGCCTGGCGCCGTGACCCCGAGGTGCCGCTGGTGGTGTCCGAGGTGAACCCGCACGCGATCACCGACCGCCCCAAGGGCATCATCGCCAACCCGAACTGCACCACGATGGCCGCGATGCCGGTCCTGCGTCCACTGCACACCGAGGCGGGCCTCGAAGCGCTGGTCGTCGCCACCTACCAGGCCGTGTCCGCGTTCCGGCCTGGCCGGCGTGGACGAGCTGTTCGAGCAGGTCAAGAAGGTCGGCGACGACGCCCCGAAGCTCACTCACGACGGCTCGGCGGTGGAGTTCCCGAAGCCGGACAAGTACGTGGCACCGATCGCGTACAACGTGCTGCCGCTGGCCGGCTCCATCGTGGACGACGGCCTGCACGAGACGGACGAGGAGCAGAGCTCCGCAACGAGTCCCGCAAGATCCTGGAGATCCCGGAGCTGAAGGTCTCCGGCACCTGCGTGCGCGTGCCCGTCTTCAGCGGCCACTCCCTCCAGATCAACGCCCGCTTCGCCCGCCCGATCAGCGTGGAGCGCGCCAGGGGAGCTGCTGGCCGGCGCCCCCGGCGTCGCGCTCACCGAGGTGCCGACCCCGCTCGAGGCGGCCGGTCAGGACCGTCCTACGTCGGCCGCATCCGCCAGGACGAGACCGTGGACAACGGCCTCGCCCTGGTTCGTCTCCAACGACAACCTGCGCAAGGGCGCGGCCCCTGAACGCGGTGCAGATCGCGGAGCTGGTGGCGGCGGAGCTGAAGGGCTAGGCCCCTGGGGCTGGCCCCGCCTCACCTCGTAGAGGAAGCAGCCGTACTTTGACGGCCCGGACGTGGACGAACGCCACGGACGGGTCGTCGGCGCTTCCCCGGAGGGCGGGTGCGAAGGCGTCGGCGCCCTCGACCAGCCGCCCGCCCAGGATCCGCCCGTCGGCCGAGTAGCGGCGCAGGACGCGGTGCGAGTTCGTGAAGGGCAGGCCGTCCGTCTCCGGTCCCGCGCACTCCTCGGCGTGGACGAAGACCGGCCCCTGCTCGTCGTACGCGCCCGGTTCCGCGCCCGTCCCGGCCGCCCGGCGCCGCAGCGGGGCGTAGGAGACCAGGGCGATCCTCTCTCCCCGGCGTGCTGCGGCGCAGGCAGCAGCGCAGGGGTGCGCCGCCCTCGTCGTCGGTGACCGGGGCGGGCGCGCGGCCCGCGTCGTCGGCGGTGCGCAGTTCCTTCAGGGCGGCCGGCGGAATGGGCCGTGCGGTGTAGTGCTGCATGGCCCCAGGCTCGCGCCCGCCCGGCCCGCGCACCGGCGGGGAAATGGACATCGCGTTGGGTACGGGCCACGTGGAAGGATGGCGCAACCCACACATAACGAGGAGATGACCGCGTGCCTGGCACAAACCTGACTCGCGAAGGGCGCGGCAGCGGGCGACGCTGCTGACCGTTGACTCGTACGAGATCGATCTCGACCTCACCGGCGCGCAGGAGGGCGGCACCTACCGGTCCGTGACCACGGTGCGCTTCGACGTCGCGGAGGGCGGCGGCGAGTCCTTCATCGACCTGGTCGCGCCGACGGTCCACGAGGTGACGCTGAACGGCGACTCCCTCGACGCCGCCGAGGTGTTCCGGGACTCCCGCATCGCCCTGCCGGGGCTGCTGCCGGGGCGCAACATCCTGCGCGTGGTCGCCGACTGCGCGTACACCAACACCCGGCGAGGGCCTGCACCGGTTCGTCGACCCGGTCGACGACCAGGCCTACCTGTACACGCAGTTCGAGGTGCCGGACGCGCGCCGCGTCTTCGCGAGCTTCGAGCAGCCGGACCTCAAGGCGACCTTCCAGTTCACCGTGAAGGCGCCCGGAGGGCTGGACGGTCATCTCCAACTCGCCGACGCCGGAGCCCCAGGAGAACGTCTGGGTCTTCGAGCCGACCCCGCGCATCTCGTCGTACATCACGGCGCTGATCGTCGGCCCGTACCACTCGGTGCACAGCGTGTACGAGAAGGACGGCCAGTCCGTCCCGCTCGGCATCTACTGCCGTCCCTCGCTCGCCCGAGCACCTCGACGCGGACGCCATCTTCGAGGTCGCCCGGCAGGGCTTCGAGTGGTTCCAGGAGAAGTTCGACTACCAGTACCCGTTCAAGAAGTACGACCAGCTGTTCGTGCTCGAGTTCAACGCGGGCGCGATGGAGAACGCGGGCGCGGTGACCATCCGCGACCAGTACGTGTTCCGCTCGAAGGTGACGGACGCCGCGTACGAGGAGTGCGCGCCGCGACGATCCGCACGAGCTGGCGCACATGTGGTTCGGCGACCTGGTCACCATGGTGAGTGTGGAACGACCTGTGGCTGAACGAGTCGTCGCCACCTACGCGGGGGCCGCCTGGGCCAGGATGACGCGCCCGGCCCGAAGCGGCCGCACTCGTGGACGACGTTCGCCAACCAGATGAAGACCTGGGCGTACCGGCAGGACCAGCTGCCGTCCACGCACCCGATCATGGCGGACATCAGCGACCTGGACGACGTGCTCGTCAACTTCGACGGCATCACGACGCCAAGGGCGCGAGCGGTGCTCAAGCAGCTCGTCGCGGTACGTCGGGTAGAGGACGCGTTCTTCCAGGGCGTGCAGGCCTACTTCGAGGCGGCACGCGTTCGGCAACTCGCGCCTGTCCGACCTGCTGGGGCGCTGGAGGAGACCTCCGGCCGCGACCTGAAGACCTGGTCGAAAACGTGGCTGGAGACGGCCGGCATCAACGTGCTGCGCCCGGAGATCGAGACGGACGCCGAGGGTGTCATCACGTCCTTCGCCATCCGCCAGGAAGCCCCCGGCTGCCCGCCGGCGCAGGGCGAGCCGACACTGCGCCCGCACCGCATCGCGATCGGCGCCTACGACCTCGACGCCGGCGGCAAGCTCGGTGCGCGGCGAGCGCGTGGAGCTGGACGTCGACGGCGAGCTGACGGCCGTCCACCGCAGCTGGTGGGCAAGCCCCGTCCGGCGGTCGTCCTCCTCAACGACGACGACCTGTCGTACGCCAAGGTCCGCCTCGACGAGCAGATCCCTCGCCGTCGTCACCGAGCACCTCGGCGACCTCACCGAGTCGCTGCCGCGCGCTCTGTGCTGGGCGTCCGCCTGGGACATGACCCGGGACGCGGAACTGGCGACCCGGGACTACCTCTCGCTGGTGCTGTCCGGCATCGGCAAGGAGTCCGACATCGGCGTGGTGCAGTCGCTGCACCGCCAGGTGAAGCTGGCCATCGACCAGTACGCCGCCCCGACCGCCCGCGAGGCGCTGCTCACCCGCTGGACCGAGGCCAGCTGGCCCACCTGCGGGCCGCCGAGGCGAGGCAGCGACCAGCTGGCGTGGGCGCGGGCGTTCGCGGCGACGGCGAGGACGCCGGAGCAGCTGGACCTGCTCGACGCGCTGCTCGACGGCACGCAGACCATCGAGGGCCTGGCCGTCGACACCGAGCTGCGGTGGGCGTTCGTGCAGCGGCTCGCGGCCGTGGGCCGGTTCGGCGGTTCGAGATCCAGAGCGAGTACGAGCGGGACAGGACGGCCGCCGGTGAGCGGCACGCGGCCACCGCGCGTGCCGCCCGTCCGACCGAGTCGGCCAAGGCGGAGGCCTGGGAGTCGGTCGTGGAGTCCGACAAGCTGCCGAACGCCGTGCAGGAGGCGGTGATCGCCGGCTTCGTGCAGACCGACCAGCGTGAGCTGCTGGCGCCGTACACGGAGCGGTACTTCGAGGCGCTCAAGGGTGCCTGGGAGTCCCGTTCGCTACGAGATGGCCCAGCAGATCGCGGTCGGCCTGTACCCGGCGGTGCAGGTGTCCCAGGAGACCCTGGACCGCACGGACGCCTGGCTGTCCTCGGCCGAGCCGAACGCGGCCCTGCGCCGGCTGGTCTCGAGTCCCGTTCGGGTGTCGAGCGCGCGCTGAGGGCGCAGGCGGCGGACGCGGCGGCGGCCGAGTAGGCGACGCCACGCCACAAGCACGCCCTCGGGGGCGCCCGGCACTGCGCCGGGCGCCCCCGTCGCGGCTGGGGCGGGCGCGCGGGGGGTGCGGGATGCGGGGGTGCTTGCGTACCCGAAGGCGCGCCCCCGGTGTGTGTCCAGCGGCCGGTCCCGGGGACATTCAGGGGCGGGTCCCGGGGGCGTGCGTACAGGGCCGTGCCCCCCGTAGCGTTCATGGCCGGGCGTCCGCCGCTGTGCGCAGGGCCGTGAGGACGGTTCCGACGGCGGCGCCCTCGCCCGCGCCCTTGCGCACCGCCGCGACGACGTGCCGGACGGGGCGGTCGGCGTGCAGTTCACGCATCACCACGCCGTCCCGCGGCACGGCCGCCATGCGCGGCAACAGGGCGACGCCATGCCCGCCTCGACCATCGCGAGGATCGCCGTCCAGCCGGCCGCCGCGTGGGCCTGGTCGGGCCGGAACCCGGCCGCCTCGCAGGCACCGCGCGTGATCTCGGACCAGGGCCCGCTGCCGCCGAAGATCCACGGCTCGGCGGCGAGGTCGGCCAGCCGCAGCCCGTCCGCGCGCGCCAGCGGATGGTCGCCGGGCAGCGCGACGTCGAGCGGGTCGGCGAGGAGCGGGACGCGGGTGAAGCGCGGGTCGGCGGCGCTCGGCGCCTGGGCGGCCAGCGACAACGCGAGGTCCACCGCACCAGCGGCCAGCAGCTCGTACGCCTCCTGCGCCTCGGCCTCCCGCACCCGCACCGCGACCCCCGGGTGCGTCGCCCGCAGCGCGGTGACGGCCGGTACGACGAGGGCGGGTACGGCGGTGGAGAAAGCGCCGACCCGCACCTCGCCGGCCTCCCCGTGGGCGTAGGCCGCCAACTCGGCGTCGGCGCGTTCCAGTTGCTCGAACACCGCCTCGGCGTGCCGCAGCACCAGCCGGGCCGCGTCCGTCAGCCGGACCCGTCTGCCCTGGGCCTGGAGCAGCTCCACGCCGAGCTGTCTGGAGAGGTTCGTCAGCTGCTGGGAGACGGCGGACGGTGTCATGCGCAGCGCCTCGGCCGTCGCGGTCACCGTGCCCCCGTTCCCGCAGCGTCCGCAGGATCTGCAGCTTGCGGATGTCCCAGTCGGCCATGGCGGCAACCTATCCGCGGGGCGGCGCCCGTCACCGACGCGGCCCGGCCCCCGGAGGCCGCGCCGAGGACGACGCCGCCGAGGATCAGCGCCATGCAGCCCGCCTGCGCCCAGCCGGTCGGCTCGGCGAGCAGCGCCCAGGACAGCAGGGCGACGCACACCGGCTGGAGGTAGTAGACGACCCCGGCGCGGGACGGGCCGATCAGGGAGATCGCCTTGTTCCAGGCGAAGAAGGCGACCGCGGAGGAGGCGACACCGACGTAGAGGAGGGGCAGGACGGTGCCCGGGGTCGGGCTGAAGCCGCCCTGGACGGCGAGAGCTGACGCCCTGGGCGGGCAGCAGCAGGACCGTGCCGAACAGGAACGTGGTGAAGAGGAACCCCGCTCCGTCCAGACCGGCGGGCCTGCGGCGCAGCAGCGCGCTGTACGACCCGAAGCAGCAGGCGGCGGCGATCATCCACAGGTCGCCGGCCGAGAAGGACGCCCCGCCCGAGACCAACAGGAGCACGCCCGTGCAGGCGACGAGCAGCCCGGCGACCCGGCGGGCGCCGAGCCGTACGCCGCCCGCCCGCTCGAAGACCGCCATCAGAACGGGGGACGCCGCCATGATCATGCCCATGTTGGCGGCGGGGGTGGTGACGCCGGCCTGGTTGACGAGGGTGTTGTAGACGGTCACGCCGAGCAGGGAGGCGAGGAGCACGAAGCCGAGGTGACGCCGGATCAGCGCGCTGCCGCCAGGCCGCCGGGCGCCGAAGGGGGCGACGACCGCGAGGGCCACCACCCAGCGCCAGAACGCGTGCTGGACGGGCGGCACGCTGTCGCCGAGGGCCCGGGAGGTGACGAAGCTCCCGGACCAGACGAGCGTGGCGAGCACGGCGAGCCCGATGCCGAGGGCGACGGGGCGGTGGGGGTTGCGGCGGGGGTGCGAGCGGGGGTGGTGCTGGTCCGGGGTCGGCTACGGCCACGGAGGTCCTTTCGGCAGGGCGACGATTGCGGCGTACCTACCGTCGCAGCGCCGGACCCGTCAGGTCCATCGAATCTTTTCGACCTGTTCTTTGAAGGAGAACTGAAAGGTGTGGCAGGTGCGGCGCCCTTCGCGCGCGGCGCGAGCTGCCCCGCGGCCGTCGCCCCGAACGCCAGCGCCATGCCCGCCAGTTGCACCGGCGTCAGCGCCTGGCCGAGCGCCGCCCAGCCGACGACGGCGGCGGTCAGCGGTGAGAGCGGACCGAGGAAGGTGGCCTGGGGGGCGGTGAGCCGGCCGATGCCGCGGAACCAGAGCCAGTACGCCACCGCCGTGTTGGCCAGCGCCAGGTAGAGGTAGCCGCCGACCGCAGGGCCCGTCCAGCGCGGGCGGGGCGCCCTCGGTCAGGAGGGCGAGCGGCGCGATGAGCAGGCCGCCCGCGGTCAGCCGCCAGCCGGTGAGCGCGAGCGGGCCGACACCGTCCGGGCGGCCCCACCGCTTGGTGAGCACGATGCCGGCCGACATGGAGGCGGTGGCCGCGAGGGCCGCCAGCACGCCGACCGCGTCCAGCGCCCCGGCCGCCTTCAGCACCACCAGGCTGACGCCGAACGCGGCGGCGACGCCGGTGAGCACGGACCGGGCGGTGGGGCGCTGCCCCGAGCAGCAGCGCCGAGAGCCCGACCACGATCAGCGGGCCGACCGAGCCGACCGCGGCCGCCATGCCGCCCGGTAGCCGGTACGCGGAGAGGAACAGCAGCGGGAAGAAGGCCCCGATGTTCAACGCGCCCAGCGCCGCCGCCTTCCACCACCAGGCGCCGCGCGGCAGCACCCGGGCGATGGCGAGCAGCAGCAGACCGGCGGGCAGGGCCCGCATCAGCCCGGTGAACAGGGGTCGGTCGGCCGGCAGGAATTCCGTGGTCACGGCGTAGGTGGTGCCCCAGGAGACGGGGGCGAGGGCGGTGAGCGCGATGACGGTGGAGCGGCCGGCGACCATGAAGCACCCTTCAGGGAGATGGGCAAGCGCGAAAAGCTCAATGGAAAGTAGCTTAGTGCTAAGCAAGAAGCCGTCAAGCTACTTTCTTGCGGCCGAGCGGAGTTGTCCCGATACTCGTGGCATGACTGAACGCCCCGAGCCGCGCAAGGACCCCGTCGACGCGATCATCGACCAGTGGGCGGCGGTGCGGCCCGACCTGGACACGGCCGCCATGGAGGTGTTCGGGCGCGTCTTCCGGCTCGCCCGCGCGATGGGCGACCGGATGGAGAAGGCGTACTCGCGCTTCGGCATCTCCCGCGGGGAGTTCGACGCCCTGGCCACGCTGCGCCGCTCCGGCGAGCCCTACACGCTCTCCCCCCGGCAGCTCTCGGCCACGCTGATGCTCACCACCGGCGGCATGACCGGCCGCCTCGACAAACTCGAACGGGCCGGACTGCTGCGCCGCTCCCCCGACCCGCACGACCGCCGGGGACTGCAGGTCACGCTCACCGACCGGGGGCTGGAGCTGATCGACGAGGCGGTCGGCGCGGACCTCGCCGCCCAGACCGAGGCCCTGTCCGCCCTCGACGACGGACGGGCCGCCCAACTGGCCGACCTGCTGCAGGACCTGCTCGCCGGCACCGAGAAGTAGGCGGCCCACGAACCGGCGCCGCCCGCTGCTCACTCCCGCCCGGCCGACATGAGGGTCACACGCACGCCGAGGGCGCCGGTCCCGCCCGCACACTGTGTGCGGTGGGACCGGCGCCCTCGGTAGTCGAGTGAGCCGTCAGGCCTCTGGCGTCGGCCTTGGGCCGGGTCTTGATGTTGCGGGAGGTCACGCGGTGCTCTTCCTTGGACCTGTCCAGGACCATGACCAGGACCGCGATGATCACGAACAGCGCGATCGGGGCCACGACGTAGAGACCCAGCGTCTCGATGACGCTCAGGCCCGTGCCGGGGTCGTCGCCGTCGTCGCGGGTCAGCGCGAGCGCGAGGGGACGACATGAGCAGCATCATCAGCGTCGTACCGGCTGCCAGGGCGCCGGCGCGCAGGGCGTTCTTCTTGTCCACGGTGCAAAGTTAGCGAACGGCCGGAAGGGCCGCGCGCCCGGGGTGCCGTACGAGGGCCGTGAGCGGTCCGGGGGCGGACCGCTCAGCCGCCGCCGCCGGTCCCGTACGACGTCGATCAGGGCATGCAGCCGGGCCGAGGCGGCCAGGTCCTCCAGGGTCACGGGGCGGCCCTCGGCGTCGGCGACCGGAAGGCGCCAGTTCGGGTACTGGTCCCAGGTGCCGGGGAGGTTCTGCGGGCGGCGGTCGCCGACGGCGTCCGGGAGCCAGATGCCGGCCATGCGGGCGGGGGTACGCAGCAGGAAGCGGTGGACGGCCTGGATGCCGGCCTCCTCGGAGGGGGTGCCGGTGTCGCCGCCGGTGCCGTGCAGCAGGCCGAGCCGGGCCAGTACGTCCAG
The DNA here is from genome assembly GCA_021502835.1 of Streptomyces thinghirensis. Next base: position 79,625 of record JAKFGP010000032.1, on the reverse strand, counting down.
CCACTCGGCCGTGTCCGCCGACGCCTCGGCCCGCTCCTCCTCCAGCGGGCGGGTGAGCAGGCCCAGGCGGTCGCGCAGCTCGACGTGTTCGCCGGTGAGACGGGCGGCGGTGGACGGCAGGTCGTGGGTGGTGGCGGTGGCCAGGCAGTCGGCGCGCCACCGCTCGGGGGGCGGGGGCGGCCGTCGCCCGCCCAGTCGCGCTCGAACCACAGCACGGAGGTGCCGAGCACCCCGCGTTCGCGCAGCGCCTCGCGCACCGCCGGGTTCCACGGTGCCCAGGTCCTCGCCGATGACCACGGCGCCGGCCCGGGCCGCCTCCAGGACCAGGACGGCGAGCATCGCCTCGGCGTCGTAGCGGACGTAGGTGCCCTCGGTGGGCGGGTGGCCCTCGGGAACCCACCAGAGCCGGAACAGGCCCATGACGTGGTCGATGCGCAGGGCTCCGGCGTAGCGGAACAGGCCCCGCAGCAGGCTCCGGAACGGTGCGTAGCCGGACTCGGCGAGGCGGTCGGGGCGCCAGGGCGGCAGGCCCCAGTCCTGGCCCCGGGCGTTGAAGGCGTCCGGGGCGCGCCCACCGACATGCCTGCGGCGAAGTACTCCCTGCTGCGCCCACGCGTCGGCGCCCCGCGGATGCACGCCCACGGCGAGGTCGTGGACGATCCCGACCGGCATCCCGGCCTCGCGGGCGGTGCGCTGGGCGGCGGTCAGCTGGGTGTCGGTGAGCCAGGTGAGGCGAGTGTGGAAGTCGACGCGGTCCATCAGCTCGGTGCGGGCGTGGTCGGTCTCGGCCGAGCGGGGGTCGCGCAGGCCCTCGGGCCACCGGTGCCAGTCGGAGCCGTGGACCTCGGCGAGCGCGCACCAGGTCGCGTGGTCCTCCAGGGCCGTGCCCTGTTCGGCGAGGTAGTCGCAGTAGGCGGCGCGGCGGCCGGGTCCCAGGGGACCTCGCGGAGCAGTTCGAGGGCCTCGCGCTTCAGCTCCCACACGGCGTCCCGGTCGATCAGGGCGTCCTTCTCCAGCACGGCCTCGCGCAGCCGTCCGGCCCGCTCCTGAGGGCCCGGGCGCGCTTCGCGGTCGGTGACGTACGCGAACTCGGGCACGTCCTCGATCCGCAGGTGGACCGGGTCGGGGAAGCGGCGCGAGGAGGGCCGGTACGGGGAGGGGTCGGTCGGGGCGCCGGGCACGGCACGCGTGCAGCGGGTTGACCTGGACGAACCCGGCGCCGAGGGCGCGTCCGGCCCAGGCGGCCAGTTCGCCGAGGTCGCCGAGGTCGCCCATGCCCCAGGAGCGGCGGGAGAGGAGGAGTAGGAGCTGGACGAGGAGTCCGTAGGAGCGGGTGGCGGGGACGGGCAGCCGGGCGGGCGCGACGATCAGGTGGGCCAGGGCGGTCCGGCCGTCGGGCACGGTGGCGGCCAGGCGGTGGACGCCGGCCGGAAGCCCCCCGGCGCCGTCGCGGGTCTCGCCCTGCTCGGTGTCGACGCGCAGCCGTGTGCCCTCGGGCAGGGCGGCCAGGGCGGCGGGGGTGCCGCCGTCGCTCCAGGCGACCACGGTGGGCGGCAGCAGGCGTTCGCCCAGCACCGACTCGCGGGCGGCGAGCGCGGCGCGTACGGCCTCCGGTGTGCTCGTGTCCACGCCGAGGGCGGCCAGCGCGAGGGTGACGGCGGTGGCCGAGGCCGCGACGGTGCGGTCCGGGGACGGGCTGTAGCAGGTGGCGACGCCGTGCAGGGCGGCGAGCCGGGTCAGATCCTCGGGAAGGTCCTCGGTGGGGGGCTCGGCCGGCCGGGCTGCTGGCATCTGTGACCTCTACGACCTCGTGGGTTCCGGGACGGCGAAGGAGGGGCCGCCCTGCTCCGGCACGTCCGCCGTGAGTTCGGGCGAGGACTCGCTGGTCAGCGGCACGGCGTCGGCGAACGGCGACTCGCTGGTGAGGGGCTCGGCGTCGGGCAGCGGCGGTTCGCTGGTGAGCGGTGCCTCGGCGCAGCTGCCGGTGGCGCCGAAGACGCAGTAGTGCGGGGTGTCGGAGGCGGCGGAGGGCTCCGCCCAGGGGGTGGACGGCTCCGCCACGGGTTTGGACGGGGCCGGGAGCAGAAGCGGTGCCAGTGCAGCCACGGGGTCTCCTTCGTCGAGCGTTGTTTCGGGCACGCTTTTGGCGCGTTACGGCAGCCCTACCCAGTCCGCGCGAGGTCAGGCGCCCCAGCATCGACAACGTGCTCCTGGTCACCTCCATTCTCGCGAACTCTCCCCCAACCCGGACAAAACAGTCACGTAACCCGTCCGAAGATCTGCAAACCGGCCGGTTCCGGCACACCCGGTACTGCCTCGTCAGCTATTCCTCAGTACATGTACTCAGTGGATAATGCCCCTCGGGCACCCGTCACATCCTGCTGGGGCTGCTCGCCTCGGGGCCGAGTCATGGCTACGACCTGAAGCGACGCCACGACGAACGCTTCCCCGAGGCCCGTCCGCTGGCCTACGGGCAGGTCTACGCGACCCTGCAACGCCTGGTCCGGGACGGTCTCGCGGAGGTCGACGGCATCGCGTCGGACGGCGGCCGGAGCGGACCGCGTACCGCGCGACGGACGAGGGCGCCCGCGAACTGACGCGGTGGGCGGGCGAGATCGCGCCGCCCGCCCCGTTCGTGACGAACGAGATCTTCGCAAGGTCGTCGTATCGATCCTCACCGGCGGCGACGCGGGCGCCTATCTGCTGGCCCAGCGCGCCGCTCACATGGGCCGGATGCGGGAGCTCACGGCGGTCAAGACGGCCCCGGGCACGGACCTGACGACCGTGCTCTCGGCCGACTACGCCCTCAACCATCTGGACGCCGACCTCCCGTTGGATGACCAGCACGGCGGCCCGGCTCACCACCCTGACCGCGGAGGTCCGCACAGCATGACGAACGGGGACACGAACGGGACCACGGCGGGGCCGCTGCGCGCGGCCGCGGCCTGGTGAAGTCCACGGCAGGACGGAGGCCCTGCGCGGCGCCTCGGTCGACCTGCGGGCCGGCGAGATCCTCGCCGTCACGGGGGCGCCAGCGGCAGCGGGAAGTCGACGCTGCTGCACTGCCTGGCCGGGATCGTCCGCCCGGACGCGGGTTCGGTGACGTACGCCGGCCGGCGCCTGGAGGAAGCTGCCGGAGAAGCGGCTGAGCGAGCTGCGCCGTACCGACTTCGGGGTGGTCTTCCAGTTCGGGCAGCTGATTCCGGAGCTGACGGCGCTGGACTACGTGGCGCTGCCGCTGATGCTGGCCGGCACCGGCCGCACCGAGGCGCGGGCGCGGGCCGGTCGAGTGGCTGGAGCGGTTCGGGGTGCGCCGGGCAGGAGGAGTCGCGTCCCGGCGAGATGAGCGGCGGGCAGGCGCAACGGGCGGCGCTGGCCCGCGCGCTGGTCACCGGGCCGAAGGCGGTCTTCGCGGACGAGCCGACCGGGGCGCTGGACCGTTGGCGAGCGAGCAGGTGATGACGGCGCTGGCGCACACGGCCCGGGAGTCGGGCACGGCGGTGCTGCTGGTCACGCACGACGCCCAGGTGGCGGCGTACGCGGACCGCGAGGTGCGGCTGCGGGACGGTGCCGTGGCGCCGCTGGAGGTGACGGCGTGAGCACGGTGGCCTCGGACGTCCGGCTGGCCCGGCAGCTGGTACGCGGGTCGGACGGGCGGGAGTGGTGGCGGATCATGCTGACGGCGACGGGCGCGGCCCTCGCGACGGGCTTCGCACTGGCGGCCGTCACGCTCGCGTCCCTTCAGGGCGGCCTGACCGTCTCGGTCGGCCACGGCCTGCTGAACGAGCCCGGCACCCGGGCCGGAGTGATCGTCAGCCTGCTGATGCTGCTGGTCCCGGTGCTGGGCTTCCTCGGCCAGTGCGCCTGGATCGGTGCCGTCCACCGCGACCGGCGGCTGGCCGGGCTGCGGCTGGCCGGGGCGACGCCCTGGCAGGTGCGGCGGATCGCGGCGCTGGAGACCGGGCTCGCGTGTCTGGCGGGCTCGGCGGTGGTGACCGTCTTCTCCGTCCTGCTCCTGCTGCGCCTGTGGAGCCGCCCGACCGCCCTGACCTGGGCGGGCATCGCGCTGGTCGCCGTCGGGGTGCCGGTGCTGGGCGCGGTGGCGGGGGCGCTGGCACTGCGCCGGGTGGTGGCGTCACCGCTGGGCTGGGTCCGCCGGACGGGGCCGACGACGGGCCGCTGGCCCGGGGCGGCTCTTCCTGGCCGCGCTGCTCCTGGTGGCGGTGCTGGCGCCGCTCGCCGTGACCACGACCGGCTCCGGTTCGGGCGGACGGGACTACCGGCAGGGCCCGCTGACCGTGTTCGCCCTGGTCATCGCGGTCGGTGCCGGTGCGGTGTGGCTGTCGGGGGCGACGGCGCGGCTCACCGGGCGGCTGCTCGCCCACCGGGCCCGGACCGCCGCCCCGCTGATCGCGGCGGAACGGCTGCGCGCCGACCCGTGGGCCCCGGCCCGCACCCACGCCGCGGTCCTGCTGGTGGCGGTCGCCGGTACGGCGTTCCTGTGCGTCCGGCACGCGATGCTCACCGAGCTGCGCTCCCGGGGTGGCACCTCGGCGCCGACCTGGACTACTACACCACCGGCCTCGACCTGACCGGCGCCGCCGTCCTCGTCGCCCTCGCGATCACCCTCTCCGGCCCTCGCCGTGGGCACCGCCGAGTCCCTGACCAACCGCCGCCGCGCCCTGGCCGCCCAGGTCGCGGCGGGAGTGCATGCGTACGGTCCTGAACCGGCCCTGCTGCTGGAAACCGCCGCCCCGCTCGCGCCCGCCCTGCTGCTGGCCGGTGCCGGGGGCCTGGCGGTCGGCGTCTGGTACTCCACGGCGACCGGCGTCGGCTCGGTACCGTGGACCCGCCCTGCTGGTCGCGCCGCGCGCGTGTACGCGTCCTGCCTCCTGTCGGCGGCGACGGCGCTGCCACTGCTGGGCCGCTCGGTCCGGCCGGGGAGCTGCGGTACGCGTGACGAACCCGAGACGGGCAGAGGGGCTCCTCCGTCCTGGCGAGGGCGAGGGGCGGGGCCGTACCGAAAGACGTGAACATTCGGCGGGTAATCTGTCATTTGGGCGCTCAAATGAGTGGCTTGAGGACAGTCGGGGCGTGAGTGTTCACGGGTGAGGAATGACATGGCGTCACCCGGCTCATCGGCTCCTCCAGGCGCTCGACCACTTCAACGCCGCTCACCCTTGGGACCACAACGCCCACTACCACCGCTGGGTCCTGCGGCAACTCCCCCACCGGTTCGGCAGCGCGCTGGACGTCGGTTCCGGCAGCGGTGACCTGGCCCGGCTTCTCGCCACCCGCGCCGACGAAGTCCACGGCGTCGACGCCGACCCTGTGATCACCTCGCAGGCACGCGCGCTGACCCCGGAGGCGACGGCGGCGTCCTTCACCGTCGCGGACGCCCTGACGGGACTCCCCGCCGGACCGCACGACGTCATCACCTGCGTCGCCACCATCCACCATCTGCCGTTCACCGAGGTTCTCAGCACGTTCCGCCGGCACCTGGCTCCCGGCGGCACCCTGGTCGTCGTCGGCCTCTTCCGGCCGCGGACCGCCCTCGGACCACCTCCTCGGCGCGGCCGCCGTCCCGCTGAACGCGGCCACCGGGTGGCTCAAGAACAGGGCCGGCGTGCCGCCCCGCCCACCTCGATGACCGCCCGGACCCGACCGGCCGACATGCCCTTCTCCGACATCACCGAAGCAGCCCGCACGGCCCTGCCCGGCGCCCGGCTGCGTCGCCGGCTCTTCTGGCGCTACACACTCACATGGAGCCGTCCTTGAGCGGGCACGACCCCAACTCCCCCGCGAACCGAACCCAGGCCTGCGGCGCGACGCGAAGTATCGGCTCGCCGGCGGGCCTCTTGGAAGTCGCGGACGGCCACCACCCCGGGAACGTTGAGGGCGACCTCGACACATTCACCAGAGGTGTTGCTGTAGCTGGACTTCACGAAGTCGAATTCGTACACCGGTCACATCTCCTGTCGGATGGCCTCGATGAGGCGAGTGGAATCACGCTGGGCCAGGCTCCGCCGGGCCAATGCGATCGAAGAGGTCGCCGTACTCGCTGCTCGCCGCTTCGTTCTCCACCCACACGCTGGACGCGATGGTGTCGGCCTGGACCACATCCACCACCTCGGCCTGATTGAACGACAAGATGGTGAACGGGCCCGTGATGCACGGGTGAGCCCCCAGCATGGAACGGCAGAACCTGAAGGCGGACGTTCTCCAGTTCGGCGACCTCCAGGAGCCTTTCGAGCTGTCCTCGCATCGTCCCGGACCCGCCGATCAACTGCCGCAACGCCGCCTCCCAGACGACGGCATACACCCCAGCGGGCGCTCACCCACCAAACGATCCTGCCGACGCATCCGGATGTCGACGATCCGCTCGATCTCCGCAGGGTCCTCCCAAGAGCCGACACCTTCGCTGACCGCCAGCGACCGCGCGTATTCAGGGGTCTGGAAAAGGCCCGGCACAAGCGAGAGCTGCCATGTGCGTACGCGACTGGCAGCGTCTTCCATGGCGATGTACTCGGTCAGCGCGCCAGGATGGGGCAGGTCCTGCCACCACCCCTTCGCCTTGCGCCTCTCACGGTCCAGCCCGGCCAGTTCCAGTAGCTGGGCCACGGCTTCCGGTCCGCCAGGCCGTAGAACTCGCACAGCGCACGAATATCCGGATCACGCATCGGCACCCAGCCGCGTTCCATCTTGACGATCTTCGAGTTGGTCGCACTGATGACCTCGGCTGCCTGCTGCTGCGTCTTGGCCGCAGCGTCCCGCAGTCGCAGGAGTTCTCCACCGAGCCCGCGCCCGAGCACAGTTGACGTCCGGTTCCCGAGTTGCGTGGTTCGAGTCACCCCCACATGTTGTCGGACGCGATCCACTGGAGACGTAACGGAGACAAATGTCTCTGAACTAGTTGCACCGCGGCACATGGGCCACTACGTTCAGTATCCAGCCGCTCACTCCGTGGACCACTCCCGGCGGAAGCGCACCGTCCTGCCGACACGGAGGCACGGCAGAACCACCGCCCCCAACCCCAGAAGGCACCTCTCCATGACAGAACCCGTGCCCCTCGCCCCTACCAGCGCTCCTCCACGAGGACCGCCTCGACTACACCCCACCCAGCGCAGCGCCCCCTCGCCCGGCGCCGGGCCGCGCGGCTCGTGGCCGAGTGGGGACAGCCGGACCTCGCCGGAGACCTGGCCCCCGTCGCTGCACTCGATCGCCGGATCCTCCGGGTAGAGGTGAGTGATCCTCGGGGCGAGCGGCCGCCCCGCCCGCGCCCGGTCGGGGCAGTCGACGAGCAGTTCGGGCGGGGACTTCCAGCTGGTCGGGGCGCTGGCCGACCGATGGGGATGGGAGCCTTGGACCGTCGGCAAGACCGTGTACGCCGAGTGGATGTCCCCACACCCCGCCGGAGCGGTGACAGTCCAGTTTGAGGAACAGCCCCGCCACGCCGCCCGGACCAGGGAGGGCTGCACAACTGGAACTCATCGACGAACGCCCGGCCGAGAAGGCCTGGCCGGACGGAACCCGAGGACGCGTCATCCAGTGGCTCACGCGTGTCATGCCATGAGCCGACGCCACCCCGTCCTCATGGTCGTCGAGGTCACCTCGTACGACTCGGACACCGACCGGCGCGACCGTGTCCGAGAAGCCCCGGGTCTACGCCGAGACCGGCATCCCCGTCCAGCTCCTGATCGACCGGGACGCTCTGCGAGGTGAAGGTGCACAGCCGGCCGGACGGAAGACGGTACCGAGACTGTGCAGACGCTGCCCTTCGGCAAGGAGGTCGCGCCTCCCGAGCCGGTCGGGATCGCTCTGGACACCGAGTCGCTGAAGAACTGGGTGCGCTCGAGCGAACCCGGCCCGGCGTGCGCGAAGGCCCGACCGTCAGGCGGAAATGCCGTCGATCCGGGCCATGGCGTCCTCCGCGCCGTACGGCTGCAAGTACGGCAGCCAGCGCGGGTCCCTATGGCCCGTGCCGATGATGCGCCAGGCCAGGCCGGTGGGCGGGGCGGGTTGTGGCGCAGGCGCCAGCCGATCTCGCCGAGGTGCCGGTCGGCCTTGACGTGGTTGCAGCGGCGGCAGGACGCCACGACGACGTTGTCCCACGCGTGGAGGCCCCGCGACTGCGCGGGATGACGTGGTCGACGCTGGTGGCGACGGCGCCGCATACATGCAGCGGCCCCCGTCGCGCGCGAAGAGCGCCCGCCTGGTGAGCGGGACGGGCCCCCGGTGCAGGGCATCACCCGCACGAATCGCCCGAGCCGGACCACGCTGGGTGCGGGCACGGTGACGGTCGCGCTGTGCAGATAGGCGCCGGCCGTTCCTCAAGGCATAGGCCTTGTTCTCGAGGACGAGGACGAGAAAGCGCGGCGGAGCGGTACGACGCCGAGTGGCTCGTAAGACGCGTTGAGAACCAGGACATGCGGCACGGATGCCTCCCTTGTACGCCGGCGGCGCGGTGGCTCGCGCCGGGACGATCCTTAGTCAGTCTCCCCTCATGGCTGGTGGAAGCGCCACCATGTCCCGGCAGGCTGGCCGGGAGTGTTTTCGACCACACGGAATGCATCCCCACGACCGTGACCAGTTCGGGCTGCGGGCAAGTACCGTCTCTCCCGACCTTTTCGGGCCGATCCGCGCCTGGTGCGCCCGTTAGTGGTGCTTCCTGCCCGTCCGATGACCTTTTCCATGACCATGGACCGGACCTCGAGCTGGACCTTGGCCCCGCCCGGCGGGGAGGGCGGCCGCCGCATCTGGAGGTATACCGCCGTGTCCCTGTCCGCCGCCGTCCTGTCGGCCGCCGGTTCGTCGCCGTCCCCGTCGCCGTCCCCGACGGCCCCGGCGAGTGCCTTCGCCCAGGACGCCCAGAAGAGCGCGACGAACGCCGCCGGCTGGGTCGAGGAGAACTGGTCGACGTGGCGAAACCGCGATCGGGCTGCCAGGTGCTGCTGATCGTGGTGATAGCGGCGGTGCCAGGGTGGTGGCGGGACTGCGTCCACCAAGCTGATCGAGCGGATGAACCGCAGGGCCGACAGGCACCAGCACCGCGCTGAGCGGCCTGCTGGTCAACGCCGAGCGGCGCCGACAGCGCCTCAAGGCCATCGGCTCCGTACTGCGCTCGGTGGCCAGCTTCCTCATCCTCGGCACCGCCGCCCTGATGGTCCTCGGCACCTTCCAGATCAACCTGCGCGCCGCTGCTCGCGTCCGCCGGTGTCGCCGGCGTGGCGGTGATCGGCTTCGGCGCCCGCAACCTGGTCACCGACTTCCTCTCCGGCGTCTTCATGATCCTGGAGGACCAGTACGGGTCGGCGACAGCATCGACGCGGGCGTGGCCTCCGGCGAGGTCATCGAGGTCGGGCTGTGGGTGCACCAAGCTGCGCGGCGACAACGGCGGAGATCTGGTACGTCCGGCAACGGCGAGGTCAAGCGGATCGGCAACCTCTCCCAGGGCTGGTCGACGGCCGGTGTGGACGTGACCGTCCGCTCCGCCGAGGACCTGGACAAGGTGAAGGAGATCATCGCCGCCGTCGGCGAGCGGATGGGCAAGGAAGAGCCCTGGAACGAGATGCTCTGGGGCCCGATCGAAGTGCTCGGCCTGGATCCGTACTGCTCGACTCGATGGTGGTGCGGGTCTCCGCGAAGACCATGCCCGGCAAGTCCGCCACCGTCGAGCGCGAGCTGCGCTTGGCGCATCAAGCGGGCCTTCGACGCGGCCAACATCCAGATCGTCGGCGGTCCCGAAGATCCCGGGGCAGCCGGCCGCGGCCGCCCCGACCCGACGGCCATGGCGTCGCGGCGCCGTCGGCGTACGCGAACACGGTGTCGCCGCAGTCCGTCGCGGCGTCCCCGGATCCCCCCGACGAGCACCACCAAGTAGATCCGGCCCGCGCTCCCCTTCCCGAGGCGACGACCGCGTCGTCTCGGGGGAGCGCTCTCTGACGCCCCTCTGGCGGCGGCTCTACGTTTCCGGGCCAACAGGAAACTTTCCTAACAGACTCGGATCCCGCTCACCGCCGGACAACGGCGGCCGGTGGACTTCCTCCACCGGGCACTGAAAAACTGAGCGGTCGAGAGGCAGGGGTGAAGGCACGTGGTTGCAGGAACCGCCAAGGCACGCCCGGGCACCCCCGCGCGTCCTGTGCGCCATGAACGACCGGGCCGCCCTGGACCTCCTGCTGGAGCACGGCCCGCTGTCCCGCACCCGGATCGGCAAGCTACCACCGGCCTGTCGAAGCCGACCGCCTCCCAACTGCTGGCCCGCCTGGAGGCGGCGAGGACTCGTGCTGGCCGGCCAGGTTGTTTCGACGGAGGCCGCCCCGGACCCGGCGCCCAGCTCTACGAGAGTCAACCCGGCCGCCGCGTACGCCGCCGGACTCGACGTCACCCCGGACCGGCCTCGCGGCGGTCGCCGACGTCATCACGGGGCGCACGGTCGGCCGGCACGAACTGCCCACCCCGCCGGCCGGGCCGCCACCCCGTCGTCCAGCAGGTCACCGACGCGCTCGACGGCGCGGTGAAGGCCGCCGGACTCGCCCGGGACGACGTCCGCCGCCTCGTCATCGGCACCCCAGGCGCCTTCGACCCGGGCACCGGGCGGCTGCGCTACGCCTCCCACCTGCCCGGCTGGTACTCCCCGACCCTCCTCGGCGAACTCGCCGCCGCCCTGCCGATGCCAGGGCTCGAGTACGAGAACGACGTGAACCTCGCCGCCGTGGCCGAACAGCGCCTCGGCGCGGCCGGGCCACGAGGACTTCGTCCTGCTGTGGAACCAGGGAGGCCTGGGCGCCGCCCTGGTGCTCGGCGGCCGGCTGCACTGCGGCCGGACCGGCGGCGCGGGCGAGGTCGAGTCCTGCCGGTGCCCGGCGCCCCGCTGGCCTGCAAGGTCGCCGTCCACGGGCGCGGCGGCTTCCAGGAGCTGGCCGGTTCCCAGGCCCTGGCCGGCCTGGCCCGGGAGCTCGGCGTCACTTCCGTGCCCTCCGGGTCGTACTACGAGGTCGCCGCCGCCCTCGTCGCCCGGGCAGCGCGGGCCGCCGACGACACTGACGACGACAACGACAACGACCCGCACCGCCGCCTGCTCCGGACGTACGCCACCCGACTGGCCACCGGTCGTGCTCGCCTCCTCGTCTCCGTCCTGGACCCCGAACTTGGGCGGTCCTGAGCGGCCACCTCGCTCACCGCGGGCGGTGAGGCGCTGCGCGCCCTGGTCCAGGACGAGTGGAGGAGCTGGCCGCGTCCAGGCCCCGGCTCGTCGTCGGTGACGTGATCGAGCATCCCGTCCTGCGCGGCGCGCTGGAGAGCGCGCTGGCCACCACCCGCGACGAGGCCTTCGACACCTCGCGCTGAAGCACCCCGCTCACGCTCACGCCCTTTCCGCCACGTCCTTCCCACTCCTGTCCCTCCCACCCTTGCCCCAGGGAGACCCGCCATGCCCGGAATATCCAGAAAAGCGGTCCTCGCGGTCGCCGCCTCCGCCTCCCTCACCCTCCCCGCCACCGCCTGCACCGGTCAGTCCGACACCGGCGCCACGGACGACCCGAACGCCGAGACCACCATCACCTTCTGGCACGGCTGGAGCGCGCCCGCCGAGGTGAAGGCCGTACAGGCGGAACGTGGACCGTTTCGAGCAGGCGCACCCCAACATCAAGGTGAAGGTCGTCGGCAACATCAACGACGACAAGCTCAACCAGGCCCTGCGCGCGGGTGGTCCCAGCGGCCCGACGTGGTGTCGTCGTTCACCACCTCCAACATCGGCAAGGTCTGCCCTCGGGGCGTTCCTCGACCTGAAGCTCTTCGTCGAGAAGTCGAAGCCTCGACCTGGAGGCGCTCATCCCGAAGCCGATGCTGGACTACACGCAGTTCGAGGGCACGCGCTGCGCCCTGCGCGCTGCTCGGCGACGCCCACGGCCTCTACTACAACAAGGACGCCTTCGAGGCGGCCGGGATCGAACAGCCGCCGAAGACCTGGTCGGAGTTCACCGAGGTGACGAAGAAGCTCACCAAACCCAAGGGGACGGCTACGAGCAGCTCGGCTTCATGCCGAACTACCACGGCTACGAGACCGTGGTCGACCACTACGTCCCAGTGGGGACCACGCGTACTTCGACGAGAACGGCAAGTCCAACGTCGCCGAGGACCCGGCCTTCGCGGAGATGTTCAGGTACCAGAAGAAGCTCGTCGACGACCTCGGCGGCTTCGGGAAGCTGGAGAAGTACCGCAACACCTTCGGCGACGAGTGGGGCGCGAAGCACCCCTTCCACACCGGTCAGGTGGCCATGCAGCTCGACGGCGAGTGGCGGCTCGGCATGGCGAAGGACGCGGGCGCCGACTTTGAGATCGGCACCGCGCCGCTGCCCGTCGCCGACGACGAGGTGGACGAGTACGGCAAGGGCTTCCTCTCCGGGACGGTCATGGGCATCGCCCAGGAGCCAGAAGCAGAACGCCGCCTGGGAACTGGTGAAGTACATGACGACCGACACCGGGGCCGTCGTCGCCTTCGCCAACGCGATCCGCAACGTGCCCTCCACGTTCCCGGCCCTGAAGTCGCCCGACCTGAAGACCGACCCGGCGTTCAAGACCTTATGGACATCGCCCAGCACCCCGAGTCGAACTCCCCGCCGGCCTCCGTCAACGGCTCCACGTACCAGCTACGCTCCAGGACTTCGGCTACCAGTACGAGTCGGGCAGGGTGAAGGACCTCGAGGCCGGGCTGGCGAAGACCGCCGCGCAGATCGACCGCGACATCGAGCAGACGAAGTAGCGGTCCATGACCACGAACACCGCGAATACCGCGAACACTCTCTCCGCGCGAAGCGCCGGGCCTCGCAATGCCGGACGGCGGCCTTCATGTCACCGTGGATCGTCGGGTTCGGCGTCTTCGCCTATCCGCTGGTGTCCACCGTGTACTTCGCTGATGAGGTACGACGGCTTCGGCGTCCCGGAGTTCCGGGGCTCCTGGACAACTGGGCGTACGTCTTCCAGGACTACCCGCTGTTCTGGCCGGCCCTGCGCAACACCCTCTGGCTCGTCCTCGTGATGGTGACCTGCCGAGTGGTGTTCGACTCGGGGTCGGACTGATCGTCACGAGGATCAGGGACGGGGCGGGCGTCTTCCGCACCCTCTTCTACCTGCCCTACCTCGCCCCGCCGGTCGCCGCGACGCTGGCCTTCGTCTTCCTCCTCAACCCGGCACCGGCCCGGTCCAACTCGGTCCTGGAGGACTGGGGCGTACCGGCGCCCGGCTGTTCCTGGACTCCGCGTGGTCCAAGCCGGCGCTGACCGCGCTCGCGCTGTGGGGCGTGGGCGACCTCATGGTCATCTTCATGGGGGCGCTGCTCGACGTACCGAAGGAGCAGAGTACGAGGCGGCCGAGCTGGACGGGGCGTCGGCCTGGCAGCGGTTCCGGTTCGTCACGCTGCCGAACATCCTCGCCCATCGGCTGTTCGCCGTGGTCACGGTGATCCAGAGCATGCAGTACTCACGCAGCCGCTGGTCGCGGGAAAGGTCGCCTCCGGGATCATCGGCGGCTCCGGCCAGTCGTTCGAGCCGGGCTACCCGGACAAGTCGACCTCACCCTCCCCAGCTCGTCTACAACCTCGGCTTCCAGCGCTTCGACTACGGTCCGCCTGCGTGGTCGCCCTCGTGCTGTTCGCGCTGGCCATGGCGTGCACGGCGCTGCTGATGCGTCGCCGGGGCGGACTGATCCAGGCAGGTGAACGGCGACCCAGGTAATTGAACGTCCCGTGGTGGCCGGCACGCCTCCGACCGAACAGCGCGCCGCCTGCCGCCGCGTCCTGCTGGAGTGGATCGCCGTCCACCCCTGGGCGTCGCCGCCGCCCTCTTCTTCACTCTGCCGTTCGTCTTCGTGGTCCTCACCTCGCTGATGAGCGACCAGCAGGGCCCTCACCCGCGACCTGTGGCCGCACACCTGGGAGTGGGAACTACTGCACGGTCCTGGACACGCCCGGCTTCCTCACCTGGTGGAGGAACACGCTGCTCTACGCGGGGCTCGGCACCCGTCCTGACCGTGGTGTCGTCAATCCCCGTGGCGTACGCGCTGGCGCAAGTTCCGCTTCCGGGGCCGGCACCCGTCCCTGATGCTGGTGATCTCGATGATGATGCTGCCCCCGCAGGCGATCATCATCCCGATGTACCTGTTCTGGGCGAAGCAGCTCGACCTGTCCGGCACGCTCTGGCCGCTGATCATCCCGATGGCGTTCGGCGACGCGTTCTCCATCTTCCTGCTGCGGCAGTTCCTGCTGACCATCCCGGACGAGTACCTGGACGCGGCGAAGGTGGACGGCTGCGGAGAGCTGCGCACCCTGCTGAAGGTCGTCCTGCCGATGGCGAAGCCGGGCATCGCGGCCGTGGCCCTCTTCCAGTTCTTCTACGCCTGGAACGACTACTCCGGCCCGCAGATCTACGCCTCCGAGAACCCCGGCGCTGGACCCTCTCCTACGGCCTGGAGTCCTTCAAGGGCGCCCACCACACCGACTGGAACCTCACCACGCAGCTGCGACCGTGCTGGTCATGGCCCCCGTGATCTCGTGTTCTTCTTCGCGCAGAAGGCGTTCGTCGAGGCGTCACGCTGACCGGAGTCAAGGGATGAGCAAGGAATGAGCAAAGGACTGATGACCGCATGAAACTCACCGTGGTCGGCGGCGGTTCGACCTACACGCCCGAACTCGTCGACGGCTTCGCCCGGTTGCGGGACACGCTGCCGGTCGAGGAACTCGTCCTCGTCGATCCGGCGGCAGACTGCTGGAGCTGGTAGGGGGCCTCCGCCTGCCGCTCGCCAAGCAGGACCATGACGGCCGCATCGTCACCACCTCCGACCTGGACGCGGCCGTGGACGGCGCCGACGCCGTTACTGCTCCAGCTCCGCGTCGGCGGCCAGGCCGCCCGTGAGCAGGACGAGACCTGGCCCCTGGAGTGCGGCTACGTCGGCCAGGAGACGACCAGGCGGCGGCCTGGCCAAGGCGCTGCGCACCGTGCCGGTGGTTCTGGACATCGCCGAGCGGATCCCCGCGGCCAACCCGGACGCCTGGATCATCGACTTCACCAACCCGGTCGGCATCGTGACCCGGTGCCCTGCTCCAGGCCGGGCACCGCGCGGTCGGCCTGTGCAACGTGGCGATCGGGCTGCAGACAGCAGTTCGCCGCGCTCCTCGAAGTCGGCGCCCGCCGACGTCCACCTGGACCTCGGCTACGTGGGCCTCAACCACCCCTGGCCTGGGAGACCGGCGTCCGCCTCGGCGGCCCCGGAGGGCGAGGACGTCCTGCCCCGGCTGCTGGCCGAGCACGGGGACGCGGTCGCCGCCGACCTCCGCCTGCCCCGGCCCCTCCTGGACCGCCTGGGCGTCGTCCCCTCCTACTACCTGCGCTACTACTACGCGCACGACGAGGTCGATCGACGAGGCGCACTAAGCCCTCCCGGGCCGCCGAGGTGGCGGAGATGGAGCGGCGGCTGCTGGAGATGTACGGCGATCCGGCCCTGGACGAGAAGCCCCCCTGCTGGCGGAGTGGGGCGGCGCCTACTACTCGGAGGCGGCCGTGGACCTGGCCGGGGCGGCCCTGCTCGGCGGCGCCGGCTCCCCGTACCAGGTATTCGAGAACACGTACAACCGGGGCATCGCTGTCCTTCCTCCCCGACGACGCGGTGATCGAGGTGCCGGCCGCGGTGGGCGGCAAGGGCGCCCGCTCCTGCCGGTACCGGCCGTGGACCCGCTGTACGCGGGTCTGATGGCGAACGTGACGGCGTACGAGGACCTGGCCCTGGAAGCGCGCCCTGCGCGGCGGCCGGGACCGCGGTGTGGGCGCTGCTCGCCCATCCCCTCGTCGGTCAGTACGCGTACGCCGAGCAGCTCACCGACCGGCTGATCGCACACAACCGGGAGCACCTGGCGTGGGCCTGACCGCAAGCCTGCTCGCCGTCGACGCGGGCAACAGCAAGACCGACGTGGCCGTGGTGACGGCCGACGGGAGGTTCTCGCCACGGCCCGCGGCGGCGCCCGGCCGCCCGCCGTGGGCGTGGAGCGGGCCGTGGACGCCCTGGCGGAGGCGGTGGCGCGGGCCTTCGCCGCGGCCGGCGTCACCTCCGTCGAGCACGTCTCGGCGTGCCTGGCCAACGCCGACCTGCCCGTGGAGGAGGAGCAGCTTGCCGCCGCGCTGATGCGCGTGTCGAAGTCGAGCGTGGACGTACGCAACGACACGTTCGCCCTCCCTGGGGCGGGCGTCGACGAGCCGCTCGGCGTCGCCGTCGTGTGCGGCGCCGGCGTCAACTGCGTCGGCAGCGCCCCCGACGGCCGCACCGCCCGCTTCCCGGCCATCGGGCGCCTCTCCGCGACTGGGGCGGCGGCTGGGGGGCTGGCCGAGGAGGCGCTGTGGCACGCGGCCCGGGCGGCGGACGGGGCGCGGAGAGCCCACGGAACTGGCCCGCACCCTGCCGGCCCACTTCGGGCTCGGCTCGATGCGTACGCCCTCATCGAGGCCCTGCACCTGCGGCACATCGAGCCGGTCCGGCGCCACGAGCTGACCCCCCGTGCTGTTCGCCACGGCGGCGGGACGGCGACCCGCTCGCCGAGGCGGTCGTCGACCTGGCAGGCCGACGAGGTGGTGGCCATGGCCACGGTCGCGCCGACCCGGCTGGACCTGCTCATGGAGGAGACGCCGGTCCTCCTGGGCGGCAGCCGGCTACTGGCGGCACGGCACCCACAACTCGACGACCGCATACGAAACCTGCTGACGTACCGCGCCCCCCAAGGCCGTACCCCGAGTGGTGACGGCACGCCCCGTCCTGGGCGCGGCCTCCTCGGACTCGGACCGTGCGGGAGCATCCCCGGGGCCCACACACGGGTCCGGGCACACTTCGCCACCTGAGACGTCACCACCCGACGCCTACTCCAGGGGCCCGGACCGGGGAACCGAACCGGTTCCCCTGGCGTATTCATGGGCAGGGTGGGGTGCGTTGCACCTGGATCGAATCAAGATCGGGTGAAGGCCGGTGCGAATGTCGGTGCGGTGCGGATATCGCGGCGACGGATGACCATGGGGAGGTCAGCAGTGACTCGACCGCCGAGGGCAGCGCGGCGCCACCGCCGGGCACCGGCGCGCCCACCCTGCCCGCCGTACCGCCGCAGCCCCGGCCACTGCCCCCGCAGCGCACGGGCGGCGCCCCCGCCGGGCCGCCGCCCACGGAGCCCCGCCGCACCGCGTTCGCCGAGGGCGTGGACCGGCTTGCGCGCGGCGGCCGTCGCCGAGCCGGGCGGCTGCGGATCATCGGCGCGCTCCTCGCCGCGCTCGTCGTCGCCTTCGGCGCCGTCACCGCCTGGCAGATGAACACGCGGTCCCAGGCCGCCGACGACGTGCTCACCCGCAGCCAGCCGCTCACCCTCCGACGCGGCCGACATCTACCGCTCCCTCGCCGACGCCAACACCGCCGCCTCCAGCGGTTTCCTGACCGGCGGACAGGAGACCAAGGCGTCCCGGGACCGGTACGAGAAGGGCATCCGCACGGCCGCCGAGGGCTCGTGACGGCCGCCGCCAACTCCGACCCCGACTCCCCCTCCGCGGCGACCATCACCGAGCTCAACCGCCTCCTGCCCGAGTACAAGGGGCCTCATCGAGCGCGCCCGCACCTACAACCGCCAGGGCTTCCCGGTCGGCGGCGCCTATCTGCGCTACGCCAACGAGAAGATGAGGCAGGACATGCTCCCGGCGACGGAGGACCTCTACAAGAGGATACCAGCGGCTGCGCGCCGGCTACGCGGACGCCAGGCCTAACCCTGGGCCGCGCTGACCCTCGGCGTCCTCGCGCTCGCCGCCCTGGCCTGGGCGCAGCACCGCAACTACCGGCGTACCAACCGGGTGCTGAACCACGGCCTGGTCGCCGCGACGGCCACCGCCACGATCGTCATGCTCTGGCTGGTCGTCGGCCACAGCGTCGCGCGGTCGAACCTGGGCGACTCCTACGACCACGGCGTACGCTCCCTGGACGTGCTGCACGACGCCCGCATCGCCTCCTCAAGGCCCGGGGCAACGAGAACCTCACGCTGGTGGCACGCGGCGCGGGGACGAAGAAGGTGGGCGACGAGACGTTCGACGCCTACGACTTCGACTTCGGGAAGAACATGGACACCCTCGGCGAGGGCCTGGCCGAGGCGGGGCGGCTCGCCGACGACGAGGCGGGCGAGCGGCCGGTCGCGGCGGCCGACGGCAACATGGCGGAGTGGAAGAAGCGCCACGCCTCGGCCCGTGAGCAGGACGAGAGCGGCAACTACCAGCAGGCGCTGGACCTGGTCATCGGCGGCAAGGGCGCCACGGTCGAGTGCTTCGACGGCGTCGACACCTCGCTGGCCGCCGCCATCGAGCACGAGGAGCGGGAGTTCGAGCAGGCGGCGGGGGACGGGCTGGACGCGATGGGCTACCTGCCGCAGGGCGCCGGCGTCCCTGGCCGGGATCGGCGCGGCCGGCGCGCTGCTGGGCATCGGCCGCAGGCTCTCGGAGTACCGGTGAAGCGGGGCGCGGGCCCCGGCGGACGGGCGGGGAGGGGCACCCGTGTGGAAGGAGGCGCGAGGATGCGTGCACGACGGCTGCGGGCCGGACTGAGGGGTTGGGGCGGTGTGGGGGCGATGGCCTTCGCCTGCTCCCTCGCCGTGCTCTTCGCCCTGCTCCTGCCGGTGGTCCGCTCGCACGGCGAGACCGGCGGCTCGGGCACCGGCACCGCCGGCCACGGGGTGGCCCACGGCAGCCAGGCGCGCGGCCGAGGAGTGCACGGACCCGGAGAAGCAGACGCTGTCCCCGGACGACGCCGACGGCCCCACCATCGACGAGATCCAGAGCCGCGAGGGCGCGAAGCGCAAGCTGATCGTCGGCGTCGACCAGAACAGCTACCGCTGGGGCTACCGCGACCCGAACAGCGGCGGGGACGCCGAGCTGGAGGGCTTTGACATCGACCTGGTGCACCTGCATCGCGGAGGACATCCTGGGCGACCCGGGCGCCGTGCAGTTCAAGGCGATCCCCACCGACCAGCGCATACCCGCGATCCAGGACGGCCGGGTCGACATGGTGGTCCGCACGATGACCATCAACTGCGACCGCATACAGGACGTCGCCTTCTCCGCGCCCTACTTCGAGACCGGCCAGCAGGTTCTCGCGCCCAAGTCCTCGGCCATCACCGGCTACAACGACACGCTCGCCGGCAAGAGGATCTGCACGGCGGCGGGTTCGACGGCGTTCAGCACACTGGGCAGGACCAGCAGGACGGCAAGCTGTCCGCCGACGCCGACCTGAGCACCACCGTGCCCAACCAACTCGACTGCCTGGTACGGCTCCAGCTCGGCGAGGCCGACGCGGTGGTCACCGACGGCGCGCTCGCCGCGAGCCAGGCCGCGCAGGACCCGACGGTCGAACTGCAGGGCGACGCCTTCACCACCGAGTACTACGGCGTGGCGATGAAGAAGGACGCCGACGATCTGGTACGCCGGGTCAACCAGATCCTGGTGGAGTGGCGCGCGGACAAGGCCGAGGGCTGGCAGCACTCGTACGACGAATGGCTGTCGGAGACCATGGGGGACGACTCGAGGAAGTCGGAGCCGCCGCCCCCGCAGTATCTGCGCGAGAACTGAACGACCGCCGCAGCGCAGGGAAAGAGCACGCACAAGTCCGCGACAGCGAGGGGTGATCGATGGGCGACACGGGACCCACCGGGCCGGTGATGGACCGGGACGAGGTGGACCGTGCGCTGGCGCGGCTCGGCGCGGAGCACGAGGCGGTCGAGACCTCGCTCCTCTCCCTCCAGGACCACGCGGGCCGCAGACTCCTCGAAGGCGCCGAGCTCACCGGGGTGACCGGCGAGCGCTGGGCCGCCGCGGAGGCGTCGATCACGCTGCTGTGGGCCTACTTCGACGCGTACACGGGCGCGCTGCGCACGGCACGGGAGATCCGCTCCCGGTGCCGCTGGTCCAGCCGTGAGGACCTGGCCGAGCTGACCGAACTGCTGCGCGGCGAGGCCGTCACGGTGGCTCCGGCGGCGCCACCGCCACGGCCGCCGCGCCCACCCTGGACGGCGGTCCGGGCCGGCTCAGCGAGCGCTACTCGCTGGCGACCCTGGTCGACCGGATGAACCAGCTCTACGCGACCTCCCTCGACATGGTGGTCGCCGCCGACGCGGTGTGGTCGGCGCTGCCCGCGCGGATCGATTTACTCGCCGCCGAGCTCCAGCGCACCCGCCGCCTCGCGCACTCCGTGGGCGTCCGCCCCGGCGAGCACCCGGCCGGCGACGACCTGGAGCGGATCACCCGCACCCTGACGAAGCTGCGCGAGCGGGTGGTGTCCGACCCGCTCGCCTTCTGGCTGCCCGCCGAGGGCAGTTCCGCGCCGGGCGGCGGCCGGCCCGACACCACGGTGTACGACCGGGAGGCGCGCGCCCTGGAGGACGTGCGCCGCGAGATCGACGCCGTACTGACGGTGCGCCAGGACGCGGAGCGCCGGATCGTGTCCCTGCGGGACATACTCTCCCGCGCGGACCGCACACTGCCGAGGCCCGCACCGCGCGCGGCGAGGTGCTGGCGAAGATCGCCGCGACGGAGGTGCCGGTCGTCAGCGGGCCGCCGACGGTGCTGCAGGAGCAGCTGGCGGCGGCCGCCGAGTACCGCAGACACGCGCAGTGGCACCGCCTGTCCCCGCTCCCGGAGTCCCTGGAGGAGAAGGCGGAGGACGAGCTGCTGCGCGCCCGCGAGTCGCTGACGGCGGTCACCGCGCCGCTGGCGGTCCGCGCGGAGCTGCGCGGCCGGCTCGACGCGTACAAGGCGAAGGTGGGCCCGGCTTCGGCTACGCCGAGAGATCCCGAGCTGGCCGAGAAGTACGAGAAGGCGCGCCGCATGCTGTGGAGCGCGCCCTGCGACCTGCGCGTAGCCGAGCAGGCCGTGCTGCGCTACCAGCACGCGGCGGCCGACCTGCTCGGCTCCGCCCCGCGCGTGCCCGGTCAGGGGCGGGCCGGTGGACCGGACGGGGCCCGGCGCGTGAGCGACAGGGCAGGCCCCGCGACCCCGGCAGGATCCGGAACGACACTCCATAGGGGGAGGCAGTGTCATGAGTGAGGCACAGCGGACGTGTCAGCGTCCCGGCTGCGGCGGGACCTACGAGGACATGGGCGGCGGCGAGCTGTACTGCGACACGTGCGGTCTCGCGCCGGTCGTCGCCTCCAACGGCATGGTGGGCTCGACGCCGACCGGGGTCACCGGTGGCGGCGGCCGGGGCTCACGCGGATCGCGCGGTTCGGCGGGCAGCGGCAGTTCGCGGTCCAGCGGCCGCAGTTCGCGTACGTCGTCGCAGTCGTCGCGCCTCGTCGAGGTCTCGGCGTTCGGTGTCGGGACGGCTGTCGCGGTCGGTGTCGGGACGCTCGACAGGCCGGTCGGTGTCGGTGCGCAGCTCGGGTTCCCCTGCCGGTTCCTCCGCGCGCGGACGTCTCGGCGCCGGCCTGGTCGAGGTCCCGGCGATCCCGCGGCCCGACCCGCGCGATGGTCCTGGACAACCCGGAGGTGCCCGAGCGGAAGCGGTTCTGCTCGCGCTCGGACTGCGGGGCGCAAGGTCGGGCGGGGCGCGCGGGGAGCGGCCCGGGCGCACGGAGGGCTTCTGCACCCGTGCGGCCACCCGTACTCGTTCGTGCCCAAGCTGAAGGCCGGGGACGTCGTGCACGGCCAGTACGAGGTGGTGGGCTGCCTCGCGCACGGCGGGCTCGGCTGGATCTACCTCGCCGTGGACAAGGGCGGTCTCCGACCGCTGGGTGGTCCTCAAGGGCCTGCTGGACACCGGCGACCAGGACGCGATGGCGGCGGCCATCTCCGAGCGCCGGTTCCTCGCCGAGATCGAGCACGCCAACATCGTGCGGATCTACAACTTCGTCGAGCACCTCGACCAGCGGACGGGCTCGCTGGACGGCTACATCGTCATGGAGTACGTCGGCGGCAAGTCGCTGAAGGAGATCGCCAACGCGCGGCGCTCCCCCGAGGGCAGACGCGACCCGCTGCCGGTCGAGCAGGCCTGCGCGTACGGCATCGAGGCGCTGGAGGCGCTGGGCCACCTGCACAGCCGCAACCTGCTCTACTGCGACTTCAAGGTCGACAACGCCATCCAGACCGAGGACCAGCTCAAGCTGATCGACATGGGCGCGGTACGCCGGATGGACGACGAGGAGTCGGCCATCTACGGCACGGTGGGCTACCAGGCGCCGGAGGTCGCCGACGTCGGCCCGTCGGTGGCGTCCGACCTGTACACCGTCGGCCGCACCCTCGCCGTGCTGACGTTCGACTTCCAGGGCTACACCAACGTCTACGCCGACTCCCTGCCGGACCCGGACACCATCGACGTCTTCAGGCGGTACGAGTCGTTCTACCGGCTGCTGGTGCGCGCCACCGACCCGGATCCGGCCCGCCGGTTCGCCTCCGCGCAGGAGATGGCGGAGCAGCTGACGGGCGTGCTGCGCGAAGTGGTCTCGCTCCAGACGGGCCGCGCCCGGCCCGCCGTGTCCACGCTGTTCGGCCCGGAGATCAGGTGACGGACACGGAGTTGTTCCGGCGGCTGGACGGCGACGTGTCGCGGCTGGGAGCCCGGGTGCCGGGTACGAGGAGGCGCGGCTCCGCCTCGGCTCCGGCGCTGGGGGCCGGGCGGCGCGGGCAACGGCCCCGCGTTGCCGGGCGGGACGAGCGCGGCGGTCGGGCGCCGGGCGGGACGGGCACGGGGGTCGGTGCACCGGGCGGGGCGGGAACGGGCTACGGCGCGCTCTGGCGGGCCGGGCACGAGTACCGGACCGGCCGGCGGAGCGGGCGCGAGCGCCGGGCTGCCGGGTGCGGTGAGTTCGGTCGGCGAGGCCGGCGGACCTGGCGGTGTCCACGGTGCCGGCGGACCCCGGCGCCGTCGGCGGACCCCGGCGCCGTCGGCGGGCCCGGCGGGCTCGACGCCGGCGTCTCCGGCCTGGTCAAGTCGGCCGACGCGCCCACCGCCGCCTTCGCCCTGCCGGTACCCCGGGTCGACGCGGGCGACCCCAACGCGGCTTCCTGGCGGGCCTCATGGGCGTCCGCGCCGGCTGAGCTGCTGACCGCGCTGGCCGCCGCGCCGCGCCGTCGACCGAGATCCGGCTGCGGCAGATCCGGGCGCGGCTGGAGAACGGTGACGCGCCCGGCGCGCTGACGGCCCTGGAGACCCTGGAAGGCGAGCAGCCCGACGACCCCGCGGGTGGTCTGGTACCGGGGACTGGCCGCACTGGTGACCGGGGATCACGAGGTCGCCGCGCTGGCCTTCGACGCCGTCTACGACGCCTTCCCGGGCGAGATCGCGCCCAAGCTCGCGCTCGGCCTGTGCGCGGAGGTGCTGGGGCAGCTCGACAACGCCGCCGAGTACTACCGCCCGTGTGGTCGTCCGGACCCGGAGCCATGTGAGCGCGGCGTTCGGGCTGGCCCGCGTGCAGCTCGCCGGCGGTGACCGGGCCGGTGCCGTACGGACGCTGGAGTCGGTACCGAGTCGTCCATACACTGCACGGCCGCGCGCGTCGCGGCCGTACGGGCACGGCTGCGGCAGCGCACGCGGGCGCGGGTGACGTGGCGTTCCTGGACGATCTGGTCGCCGCCGCGCGGCAGGTCGAGGCGCTGGACGTGTACGGTCTGGATCCGGCGCGGCGCGAGCAGCTGTCGGCCGAGGTCCTCGGCTGCGCGCTGGACTGGGTACTCTCCGGAGGTCAGGGTTCCGTCCCGCCCGCCGCCGGGGGACGGACGCTGCTCGGCAGCGGCCTGGACGAACGCGGCCTGCGCTTCGGCCTGGAGCGTTCGTACCGCACGCTGGCTCGGCTGGCGCGGGGCGGCGAGGTAGAGGATCGACCTGGTGGAACGTGCCAATCGTTGCCGCCCCCGGACGTGGGTGTAGTTGATGTCGCAGATGCCCCAGCAGGCCGCTGTGTCGAAGTGCCCGAGCTGCGAGGAACCTCGAGTCGGGCGACCGCTTCTGCGGTGCGTGCGGATACGACCTGTCCGCAGTGCCCGCGCGGCCCGACGACAGCCCGACGATCGCCATGAACGGCGACTCGGTGCCCGCGCCGTCCTCACCGCCGGACGGCGTGGACTGGCCCGTGGCCCGGGACTCGGACGGCTCCGGCCGGCCCGCCCCGCTGCACGCGGCGGCCGAGGTGCCGGGCACCGACTCGCGGCGGCTCCCCCGCCGCCGCCGACCCCACCGGCCGCACCGCCGACCCCACCGGCCGCACCGCCGATGCCGGCGGCGCCGCCGGAGTCACCCGCGCCCGGCGTGCGGTTCGACCGTCCCGACCGGCCGCGGGAGCCCGAGGAGTACCCGCTCCAGGCGCCCGACCCGCGACTGGCGACCGAGCCGCAGGCCCCGCCGGACCGGCGGAACCGGCACCACGCGGGCGCCAAGGTGTGCGTGGCCTGCCGCGCGGGCCGGGTCGACGACGACGGCTACTGCGAGAACTGCGGGCACGCCCAGCCCCGCGAACGCGACCATATGGAGCAGGAGTCGGGCCCGTCGCCGCGGTCAGCGACCGCGGTCTGCGCCATCACCGCAACGAGGACGCGTTCTCCGTCGGCTGCGCCGCGCTGCCCGACGGCACGCCCGCGACCGTGGCGATCGTCTGCGACGGCGTGTCCTCCGCGACCCGCCCCGACGACGCCTCGCTCGCCGCGTCCCGGGCGGCCGGCGAGTCGCTGCTCACCGCTCTGCCGCGGGGCACGCACCCGCAGCAGGCCATGCACGACGCCATCCTCGCCGCCTCGCACGCCGTCAACGCGCTGGCGGACGAACCCGCCACCGCCCGCGAGCAGGCCCCGCACCAGAACGCGCCCCGCCTGCACCCTGGTCGGCGCCGTGGTGGCCTCGGGCCTGCTGGTCGTCGGCTGGGTCGGCGACAGCCGCGTCTACTGGGTGCCGGTCGACCGGAGCACCCCACCCGCCCGGCTCACCGAGGACGACTCGTGGGCCGCGCAGATGGTCGCGGCCGGCCTGATGAGCGAGGCCGAGGCGTACGCCGACGAGCGCGCCCACGCGATCACCGGCTGGCTCGGCGCCGACGCCTACGAACTGGAGCCGCACACCGCGTCCTTCAAGCCGGACCGCCCGGGTGTGGTCGTGGTCTGCACGGACGGCCTGTGGAACTACGCCGAGTCGGCGGAGGAGATGGCCGAGGCCATGCCCCTCGACGCCGCCGCGCGCCCGCTGCACAGCGCCCGCGTCCCTGGTCGGTCACGCCCTGGACGGCGGGGGCCACGACAACGTAAAGTGGCCCTCCTGCCGTTCCCGGCCCCGCCGCAGGGGGCAGGATCGGCCTGAGAGCCATCGCGCGGGTACAGGTACGGGTACGGGGCGCGGGGTGGTCTCGCGGGTCGCAGGGGGCGGCCCGCGCCGGCAGCCAGACACCCCACCACCGTGGGGACGTAGAGGGGGATGCGATCCGGCATGGCCAATTTCTCGAAATCGAACGTGCCGCAGTTCTCGGTGGACGTCTACCAGAACGAGTACCTGCCCGAGGGCGGCCGTGAGGTCAACGCCATCGTGACGGTCACCGCGACCGGCGGCGGCACGATCGGGAGCGCGGTCGCCGCGCCCCACCTGTACTCGCCGGGCCAGGGTCCGTCCGCGGCCGTGGCGGTGATGGTCGACTGCTCGGGTTCGATGGACTACCCGCCGACCAAGATGCGCAACGCCCGCGACGCGACGTCCGCCGCGATCGACACCCTGCGCGACGGCGTGCACTTCGCGGTGGTCGGCGGCACGCACGTCGCCAAGGAGGTCTACCCGGGCGGCGGCCGGCTCGCGGTCGCCGACGCCACCACCCGGGAGCAGGCCAAGCAGGCGCTGCGCAAACTGAGCGCGGGCGGCGGCACCGCCATCGGCACCTGGCTCCGGCTGGCCGACCGGCTGCTGTCCACGGCGGACGTCGCCATCCGGCACGGCATCCTGCTCACCGACGGCCGCAACGAGCACGAGTCGCCGGAAGACCTCAAGGCGGCGCTCGACTCCTGCGCCGGGCGATTCACCTGTGACGCCCGGGGCGTGGGCACCGACTGGGAAGTGAAAGAAGTCACAGGCATCGCCTCCGCCATGCTCGGCACCGCCGACATCGTCGCCGACCCGGCCGGCCTCGCCGCCGACTTCACGCGGATGATGGAGACGGCCATGGGCAAGGAGGTCGCGGACGTCGCCCTGCGCCTGTGGACCCCGGTCGGCACCACGGTGAAGTTCGTCAAGCAGGTCGCCCCCACGGTCGAGGAGCTGACCGGCCGCCGCACCGAGGCGGGCCCGCGGGCCGGGGACTACCCCACCGGTTCCTGGGGCGACGAGTCCCGTGACTACCACGTCTGCGTGCAGGTACCGGCCGCGAACCTCGGCCAGGAGATGCTGGCCGCCCGCGTCTCCCCTGGTCATCCCGGAGCCCGACGGCAGCGTCCAGAACCTCGGCGCGCAGGGTCTCGTACGGGCCGTGTGGACGGACGACATGGCCGCCTCCACGTCGATCAACCCACAAGTGGCCCACTACACCGGGCAGGCCGAACTGGCACAGGCCATCCAACAAGGGCTCGATCTGCGCAAAGCGGGAGACTTCGACGGAGCAACGGCCAAACTGGGCCGTGCGGTTCAGCCCGCCGGAGCCTCCGGAAACGCGGATACCGCGAAACTGCTCGCGAAGGTGGTGGACGTCGTCGACGCGGCGGAAGGTACTGTGCGACTGAAAGCGAAGGTCGAGGAGGCCGACGAGATGACTCTCGAGACTCGGTCGACAAAGACTGTTCGTGTAAAGAAGTGACGCAGGACAACACACTCCACAAGCCCGCAAGAGGGGGAAGCTCCGACATGCCGACCTGCCCGAACGGACACCAGTCGGGTTCCGACGACTGGTGCGAGGTCTGCGGTCACCGCATGGCCGGTGCCGTGCGCGCCCCCTCCCCGCCTCCGCCCCCGGGCGGCGGCTACGGCTTCCCGCCGCCCGGCGGTCCCGGTGGCCCCGGTGCCGAACCGCAGCTGTGCCCGCAGTGCCGCACGCCGCGTGAGGGCGCGGCGCCGTTCTGCGAGGAGTGCCGGTGGAACTTCCTCACCAACACCGCCACCTCGTACACCCCGGCCGCGCCGCGTCCGCCGGCGCCCGGTGGTCCGGCGCCGCACTTCCAGCAGCCGCCTGCGGGACCGTCGTACGGCGGTGGTGACTCGTACGACTACCAGGGCTCCCGCCCGTCCCAGATGAACTCGCCCCGCCGAGCCGATCCCGCCGGGACCGCCCCTTCGGCGGCGGCCCGTCGGGGCCGGGTGGTCCGGGCGGCCAGGGCAGGGGTCCCGGTGGTCCGGGTGGCCCCGGCAGTGGTCCCGGTGGTCCGGGTGGGCCCGGCAGTGGTCCCGGTGGTCAGGGTCCCGGTGCTCCGGGCGGCCCGAGTGGTCCCTCCGGTCCCTTCAACCCCGGCGGCCCTGGTGGCCCCGGTGGTCCTGGTGGCCCGCAAGGCCCCGGCGGCCCGCAGAGTCCCGGTGGCCCGCAGGGTCCCGGTGGCCCGCACCGTCCCGGCGGCCCGCAGGGTCCCGGTGGCCCGCACCGTCCCGGCGGTCCCGGTGGCCCCGGCGGCCCGCCGCCCCGCCCGGTTTCGGTGCCGACCCGTCGCGGCCGGTTCCGCCGCCACCCGGCCCCGGTGGGCCGGGGGTGCCCTGCAGGCGTACCAGCAGTCCGGCCCGCCGGCCCCGCCCGCCTTCCCGCAGGAGACCAACCGCCCGCAGCAGGGCGGCCCGTCCTTCGGCGGCGGTGACGACGACTGGGTGCTCTCCCCGCCGTCGTCCACCGGACAGGGGCGGACCGGGCGGCCCGAGCCCGGCCCAGGGCAACGGCTACGGCTACCCGCAGCCCGGCGCCACCCAGGCCCCGCCGCCCTCACCGGGCGGCGGCTACGGGTTCCCCCAGCAGCCCCAGCAGCCGCAGCGGCCCCAGCAGCCGACGACCTGGACGGCGACGATCGGGCCGGACCGCGACTACTTCATGGCGATGATGCAGCGTTCCGGTCCCGAGGCCGCGGGCCTGAACCTGCCCGCGTACTCGCCCGAGCAGCAGCGCACGCTCACCGGCAACCAGTTCACGATCGGCCGCCGCCGGCACTCCACCGGCGACACCCCGGACATCGACCTGGCGGTGCCGCCGGAGGACCCCGGCGTCTCGCACCAGCACGCGGTGCTGGTGCAGCAACCGGACGGCAGCTGGGCGGTCGTCGACCAGAACTCGACGAACGGCACGACGGTCAACGGCGGCGACGAGCCGATCCAGCCCTTCGTGCCGGTGCCGCTCCAGGACGGCGACCGGGTGCACGTCGGCGCCTGGACGACGATCACGATCCGCCGGGGCTGACGGGACAGGGCCCCGCCGTGCCCGTCAGGTGAAGGGCCAGGGCGTACGGGCCCTCCGGGTCGTCCAGCCAGGCCCAGGCCCGTTCGCCGCTGACCGTGATCCCGTAGCGCTCGCGCCGCGCGCGTCCTCGCGGTCCCACAGGGCGTACGCCTCCTGCGGGTCGAGGCTGCCCCGGCCGAGCGCCAGCAGGAAGCGGAACAGGTCGTCCTCCCGGGCCCGGCGCGGCACCCCGCCGAGACCCGGCGTCTCCGGCTCCGACCGGTCCGCGCCGCGCAGCGGCACGAAGTACGCGGGCGTGTGCAGGAAGCGGCCCTCGGCGTGCCCGGCGTCGCGGACCGTGAGGACGACCAGGCCGGTGGCGAGCGGGGTCAGGATCCGGCCGCCGGGGCGGCACTGGGCGAGCCAGGCGCGCGGGATCGAGGGCAGCGCGCAGGTGGCGAGGATCCGGTCGTAGGGAGCGCGTTCGGGCACCCGCGGGCGCCGTCGCCGGTGACGACGGCCGGGTGGTACCCGGCGGCAGCCAGGTGCCGGCGGGCCGACTCGGTGATGTCGGCGTCCAGATCGACGGTGGTGACCAGGTCGTCGTCGCCGAGCCGGTGGGCGAGCAGGGCGGCGTTGTAACCGGTGCCGGCGCCGATCTCCAGGGACCCGGTCGCCGTCTCTCACGCCCAGCTCCACCAGCATCATCGCCATCAGCGACGGCTGGCTGCTGGAGGAGAGCAGTTCGCCGTCGCGCAGCCGGGTGGCCAGCGGGGTGTCGGCGTAGGCGCCGTGCACCCAGCGCTCGCGGGCGTGCCGGTCGGGGTGTTCGCCCCACCGGCGTTCGTAGCCGCCCCGGACGCCGACGTAGTAGTAGGGCACGAAGAGGTGGCGCGGAACCGTCGCGAAGGCCTCCCCGCCACACCGGCTCGGCCGCCCAGGCGCCGCTCAGCTCGATCTCCCGCACCAGCTCCGCCCGCGCGGAGGCGGCGAGGCCGTCCAGATCCCGGTTCCCGCCCATGCCTCCACAGTACGGGGGTCCTAGGACTCAAGTCCTATGTCCCCGCGTCTGAGACCATGGACGACGTGAACGAGATTCGGCGCGGCACGCTTCAGGAGCAGACCTTCTACGAGCAGGTCGGCGGGGGAGGAGACCTTCCGCCGGCTCGTCCACCGTTTCTACCAGGGGGTCGCCGAGGACCCGATCCTGCGGCCGATGTACCCGGAGGAGGACCTGGGCCCGGCCGAGGAGCGTTTCGCGCTCTTCCTCATGCAGTACTGGGGCGGCCCGACGACGTAGCAGCGACAACCGCGGCCACCCGCGGCTGCAGGATGCGTCACGCCCCCTTCTGCCGTCGACCGGGCGGCGCACGACGCCTGGCTCAGCACATGCGGGTCGCCGTCGACGAGCTGGGGCTCTCCGAGGATGCACGAGCAGACGCTGTGGAAGTACCTGACGTACGCGGCGGCCTCGATGATCAACACTGCCGACTGACCCCGTGACTTGGCGCCGGAATCCGGTCGTCCGGCGCCGGAATCCGGTCACGGCCGCCGTACGGCCGGACGTCAGCGAGCAGGACTGAGCGGGCAGGACTGATCAGGCGCGACTGATCGGGCTGGAGCGACGCAGGACGAGTGACGCCGGACGAGCGGCGTCGGGGTCATGGCACGCTGATGCCCAGCGCCCCGGTCCCCGCCCGACGCAGGGCGACCGACCTGAAGGGCGTGCGCAGCCGCAGCCACGCGCCCGAGGAGAACAGCTGCGGCGCGTCCTCACCGGACGCCCCAGGGGGCCGCAGGAACCCCAGTGACTGGGCCGCGTGCACGGCCCGGACCGGCAGCCCGGTGTCCCCGACCGTCCGGGACCATATCTCCCGCCCGATCCGGTCCAGCTCGGCCCGCGTACGACCCTCGGGCGCCAGCTCCCCCGTGCGAGTGCGGAACTCCGCCACCGCGGCGGCGACCAGCGCCCGCAGGGCGTCCGGGGCGGCAGCCCCGGCTCGGGCCGCCAGCCGCCGCGCGGGGCAGCACGCCGGCCCACGGCGGCCCGGTCACCGCTCCCGGCACACCGGCGGTGGCCGCCGCCTCGTCCACCGTCTCCAGCAGCTCACCGGCGGACACGGTCACGTCCAGCGTGGCGTCGAGGCCGTTCTCGTACGGCTTGGCCAGCCGCACCGCGCGCACGGCCAGCACCTCGAAGGAGGGCGGCCGGCCGAAGACGGCGAGGGCGGTACCGGCCGCCTGGAGGCGCACCGCCGCCGAACGGTCGTAGTGGAGCAGGCGGGAGAGGAAGGCGGCGAGATCCGCGGCCTCCCCTCGTCGGCCAGATGGAGGACCGTCATGCGGCGACGGCCCCCTCCTTGTCGTCCGTGTACTCGCGAAGGAACTCCCGTTCCTCCGCGGTGATCCGGCGCGGCATCTGCGTCTCGAAGTCGAACGGCACGATCACCGTCGAGGGCGCGGACGTAGACCTGGTCGCCGTCCTTGACCTCGTAGGTGAGCGTGAAGGAGGCGGCCCTTATCTCCGTGACCCACAGCTCGATGTCGACCGGGTGGTGCCGGTGGACGAGCTGCCGCTTGTAGTCGATCTCATGGCGTGCCACCACGGACCCCTGCTTGAAGTCCTTCTCCGGGCGGAACAGGAAGTCGATACGGGCCTCCTCCAGGTAGCGGAGGAAGACCACGTTGTTGACGTGGCCGTACGCGTCCATGTCCGCCCAGCGCAGTGGGCAGCGGTAGATGTGCCGCAAAGATCAGCCCCGGGTCAGCTTCTTGTAGGTGGCGCGGTGCGGACGCGCGCGTCGGCGCCGAGCCGCTCGACCTTGTTCTTCTCGTACGAGTCGAAGTTGCCCTCGAACCAGAACCACTTGGGGTCACCCTCGTAGGCGAGGATGTGGGTGGCGACGCGGTCCAGGAACCACCGGTCGTGGGAGACGACCACGGCGCACCCGGGGAACTCCAGCAGGGCGTTCTCGAGGCTGCCGAGGGTCTCGACGTCGAGGTCGTTGGTCGGCTCGTCGAGGAGGAGCAGGTTGCCGCCCTGCTTGAGGGTGAGCGCGAGGTTGAGCCGGTTGCGCTCACCGCCGGAGAGCACGCCGGCCGGCTTCTGCTGGTCCGGTCCCTTGAACCCGAAGGCGGAGACGTACGCCCGCGAGGGCATCTCGACCTGGCCGACGTTGATGTAGTCCATCTCGTCGGAGACGACCGCCCAGAGCGTCTTCTTCGGGTCGATGTTCTCGCGGCTCTGGTCGACGTAGGAGATCTTGACCGTGTCGCCGACCTTGATGCTGCCGGAGTCCGGCTCCTCGAAACCCTGGATCATCTTGAAGAGGGTGGTCTTGCCGGCGCCGTTGGGGCCGATGACACCGACGATGCCGTTGCGCGGCAGCGTGAAGCTCAGGTCGTCGATGAGGACCTTGTCCCCGAAGCCCTTGGTGAGGTTGTTGACCTCGACGACGACATTGCCCAGGCGCGGGCCCGGCGGGATCTGGATCTCCTCAAGTCCAGCTTCCGCATCTTGTCGGCCTCGGCCGCCATCTCCTCGTACCGCGCGAGACGCGCCTTGGACTTGGCCTGCCGTCCCTTGGCGTTGGACCGCACCCACTCCAGCTCGTCCTTGAGCCGCTTGGCGCGCTTGGCGTCCTTCTGGCCCTCGACCTTGAGGCGGGTCTGCTTGGTCTCCAGGTACTTGGAGTAGTTGCCCTCGTAGCCGTGCAGCCGGCCGCGGTCGACCTCGCAGATCCAGCCGGCGACGTTGTCCAGGAAGTACCGGTCGTGGGTCACGGCCACGACGGTGCCCTCGTACTTGGCGAGGTGCTGCTCCAGCCAGTTGACGGACTCGGCGTCGAGGTGGTTCGTCGGCTCGTCGAGCAGCAGCAGGTCGGGGGCCTCCAGCAGCAGCTTGCACAGCGCCACACGCCGCTTCTCACCACCGGAGAGGTTCACGACGGGCCAGTCACCGGGCGGGCAGCCCAGCGCGTCCATGGCCTGCTCCAGCTGGGCGTCCAGGTCCCAGGCGTTGGCGTGGTCCAGCTCCCTCCCTGGAGCTTGCCCATCTCCTCCAGCAGGGCGTCCGAGTAGTCGGTCGCCATCTGCTCGGCGATCTCGTTGAACCGGTCGAGCTTGCCCTTGACCTCGGCGACACCCTCCTGGACGTTCTCCAGGACGGTCTTCTTCCTCGTTCAGCGGGGGCTCCTGGAGCAGGATGCCGACCGTGTAGCCCGGCGACAGGAACGCGTCGCCGTTCGACGGCTGCTCCAGCCCCGCCATGATCTTCAGAACGGTCGACTTACCGGCGCCGTTCGGTCCGACCACACCGATCTTCGCGCCGGGCAGGAAGCTCAGGGTGACATCATCGAGGATCACCTTGTCGCCGTGCGCCTTGCGCGCCTTGCGCATGGTGTAAATGTACTCAGCCAAGAGAAACCGTCCGGCAGCTTGATCAGGCAGTGGGCAGATACACCCCATCTTGCCGCACCGCCACCCCTGCGAGGAAACGCGTTCCGCCCGACCCCTCTGACCTGGGCTTTCGCGAGACCTCCACGCCCCCCGATCAGGAGGACCGTTGCCGGCCCGGCTCGATGCCGGGGTCGAGCGCGCGGGGCGGGTGGTCACCGTTCGTTCCTTCGGCGGAGGAACAGCAGGACCGCGCCGCCGATCATGACCAGGCCGATGGCCGCGCCGCCGATCAGGGGCGTCACTCCCGGAGCTGCCGGTTTCGGCGAGGTTGGGGTTGGGGGCGGGGTGACGACCTTGGTGGGGGCCGGTTCGCCGAGGGGGTGGGTGGTGTCGGCCAGTGCGGCGCTTCGGGTGCGACAGTCGAGTACGCCCGTGAAGCGCTGCTCGAAGCCGCCGGGGCCGCGGACGGTGAAGTCGTAGGCGCGGTCCTCCGGCAGCGGGACCGTCAGCGTGCGGGTCTCGCCGGGCGCGATCGTGTAATCGGTGTCCAGGAGTTCGAAGGTGAAGGGTTCGTCGCCCTTGTTGAGCGCGGTGATGTCCAGGGCGCCCTCGGCGCAGTTCTTCGTCGCGGACAGGCGGGTATCGCGCCCTGGTCGGCCCAGGTGGCGGTGCGCCGTCGCCGCGACCGTGGACTCGCTGGAGCCGGCCAGGATCTGGGTCTGGCTGCGGCTCTCGGAGGCGAAGGCGCGGCCGACCGGCACGGTGGTCGAGGCCTGGACCGCCAGCTCGGCGGTGCCCGCCGCCGCGTCCTCGGGCACGTCGAAGAAGATCTGGGGTGCCGTCGGTGACGGAGGTGACCGGCTCACCCTTCTTGTCGACGATCCGCACCCCGCCCGCGGTGGCGTCCACCGGGGTGTCACCGTCGCCCCGCCGGCGTTGGTGCGCACCGTGACCGGACCGAGCCGCTCACCGGGGCGGCCCGAGACCGCGGGCGGGTCCAGGGTGAGCGACGCCGCGGCTCCGCGAGGCCGCGGGCGTTCTTCTCCAGGTAGTCGGCGAGCCGCTCGGCCTGGGGTCGACGGCGTCGACGTCGGTGTCGTCCGAGTAGCGCCAGATGGCGACCTGCGTGCCGGCCGCCGCGTCCTGCTCGGTGAGCCCGCCGCGGACGCCCGCCTTCTTCGCGAGCGCGGCGAGGTCGTTGACCTGGGGGTAGGAGTTCCGCAGGATCCAGCGGATGCGGCCGGCGTCCTTGTTGGTGCCCAGTGACGTGCCGCTCCACGGGGTCTCGTGGTACTTGGCGTCCTTCTGCGTCGGGTTCTGGATGTCGACGCAGTACGTCTGCAGTACATGCCGCCGCCCTCGACGGACATCTCGAACAGGCCGGCCGGCACCTCCTGGTCGCCACCCTCGCCGTGGATGACCGCGGTGCCGTGCGTCTTGAGGCCGCCTATGGTGGCCGTCGCCCCGCCCTGCCCCTGCGCCGCCGCGTCCTGGGCGGCGGCCGCCGGGCCGGCACCGGTCACCACGCCCGCGACGGCGAACGCGGACACCAGTGCCGCGGTGGGCGCGGCGCGCCGCACCCCGGCCGGGCAGAGACAGCGCGGTGAGCGAAGAAAACACCAAACTCCCCTTCGAGCAGGACACGTTGACGTGGGGGGCACGGTCCTACCAGCAGAATCACCAGCCCCACAGGGCTCGTTCGGCATCCTAAGTACCTGACACCCGTGCTTGCCGGTGATGTTCGTCCACGCGGTGATCCGAATCGGAATCGTTATCGCCGACAGGGCAGGTGAGCAGGGCTTATCGACAAATCCACCCCGGGTCGCGCGGGGCGCATTCGCCGATAAGCCGTACTTCGGTCAGTTCCGGCGGGCCCGTCGGTGTCGAGGCCACCACGGCGGCTGGCTCCGGCCGCTGTCCGGTGGTGTCCGCGTCGTCCGACTCCCCCGCCGGCGTCTCCCCAGTTGGGCTCCGGCTGCGGTGGGGAGGCCGCCGTCTCCGCCCTCCCCGTGCGACGGAACGCCGCCGTGCCGCGCGCCAGGTCGTGACCGATCGCCACCGCGTCGATGTCCGCAGAGGTCCAGTTCTGCCCCTCGCGGACGTCCGTGCGCACCTTCAAGCGGCCCCTGCACGATGACGGGTTCGCCCACCGCCAAGGAGGCCGAAGCGTTGGCGGCGAGCTGCCGGTTGGCCCACACCGTGAAGAAGTTGGTGTGGCCGTCGGTCCACGCGCTCTTCTCGCGGTCCCAGTAGCGCGCGGTGACCGCCAGCCGGAACCGCGCCGACGGTCCGTTCGCCAGGTTCCGGAACACCGGCTGCGTGGCCACGTTGCCCACGGCGCAGATCATCGTCTCGTTCATCGCGAGTCCTCCCTCCCGTACGGGCGCGTCCCGTACGGCTGTCCGGCGCGGCCGGCGTCGTGTTCCCGTACGCCGCCGCTGCCGTGACGACCGCGTCCGTCGCCGATCGCCGCGAGGTCAGACTGCCTCCGTCCGGACCGGCCCGCTGCGGGCTGTGGACCGCCCCGGCGCCTGTGGAGAACTCCGTCACCCCAGCGAGTGGGGGTCCAGGGCGGCGATGGCAACCGACCCTGCCTCGTCCACCTCGCCTACCTCGCCGCGGCGCCCGCCCCGTGACGCGCCCGTACTGCCCCGTACCTCCCGGTACCGCAGCAGCTCCGCCGCCAGCGGATCCAGCACCCTGGCCCGGCCGCACCCCGCGGCCGCCTCCCGCAACAGGCGTTCCGCCTCGTGGCCGTAGCGCCGTGCCGGTCCGCGCGGCCGCGATGCGGCAGCTCCACTCGGATGAGGGGGCCGCCGATGATCCCGGCCAGCATCAGCAGCACCGGCACGCCCAGGTTGGGCGGCACGAAGCCGATGATCTGGCCCAGCAGCCACAGGCCGCCGACCACCTGCAGCAGGGTCATGGCCGCCTGGGCCAGCACGGCCACCGGCCACCAGCCCGGCCGCGGGGTGGACGCCCCGGGCGGCAGCCCCGTGCGCACCGCCAGCTCGTCGAGGGCCTCGGGCAGCCCCTGGGCGCCGCGGACGGCCGCCTCGCGCACCGCCTGCGCCCACGGCGTCGGCAGCCCGGCCGACGCCCGCTCCGAGACCGTACGCACCGCCTGTTCGACGCGCTGGACGGGCCGTGGCCTCCTCGTCGGCCTGGGCGCGCAGCGGAAGCCGTCCCGTGGGGGGTCTGCGCCGGTCGTGGTACCAGCGCCACAGCCGCAGCCAGGGCGTGCCGCACGCGCGGTTGGCGTTGCGCAGCCAGGAGCGTTCGGCCGCCTCGCCAGCCGCGGTGGCGCCCACCGCGTCCGCGAGCCGGTCCGCGAACTCCTCCCGCGCCTCCTCGCTGAGCCCGGTCCGCCGCCCGGTGACGTACACGGGACGCAGGCGCCAGGCGGCGGCGTCCACGTCGGCCGCGATGCGGCGCGCCGGGGCCTGCCGCTCGGCGACGAACTGGCCGAGCACTTCGCGCAGTTCGCCGATGCCCTCCCCGGTGAGGGCGGACAGGGCGAGCACGGTGGCGCCGGGTTCGCCGTACTCCCCCAGCGCGATGCCGTCCTCGTCGAGCAGCCGCCGCAGGTCGTCGAGGACCTGTTCGGCCGCCTCCCCCGGGCAGCCGGTCGACCTGGTTGAGGACGACGAGGGTGACCTCCGCGTGGCCCGCCATCGGCCGCAGATAGCGCTCGTGGAGCACGGCGTCGGCGTACTTCTCCGGGTCCACGACCCAGATGACGGCGTCGACGAGCGCCAGGATGCGGTCCACCTGCTCGCGGTGCTGCACGGCCGCCGAGTCGTGGTCGGGGCAGGTCGATCAGGACCAGCCCGCGCAGCGGCGAGTCGGCGTCCGGGTGCTGGGGCGGGCGGCGGCGCAGCCGCCCTGGGATGCCGAGCCGGTCCAGGAGGCTGGCCGCGCCGTCGCTCCAACTGCACGCGATGGGTGCCGCGGTGGTCGGCCGGCGGACGCCCGTCTCGGAGATCGTGACACCGGCGAGCGTGTTGAACAGCTGCGACTTGCCGCTGCCGGTCGCGCCCGCGATGGCCACCACGGTGTGCTGCCCGGAGAGCCTAGCGCCGCGCGGCGGCCTCGTCGAGGACCCGGCCCGCCTCGGCCAGCGTCCCGCTGTCGAGCCGGGTGCGGGAGAGCCCCACCAGCTCGCGCAGCGCGTCCAGCCGCGACCTGAGTTGCCCGTCGTACGCCAGCGGCATCAGGGCGGCCGAGGTACTGGCGGGCCTGCTCGGCACGAGGGGAGAACTGCTCCGCGCCGCTGTTCTCGTCCACCCGCCGCGCGATCAGCCCGTCGCCCCAGGCGCCTTCCTCCCCGCTTCCGCCCCCGGACCCGGACCCCGACCCGGATCCAGACCCGGACGGACCGCCGGCCGCGCCTCCGTACGCTCGCCGCCTTCCGTACGCTCCGCGCGCCCGTCCCCGCCGGTCCCGGTCCCGTTCCCGTTCCCGATCCCGGTCCGTGCGGCGGGACGCCCTGCCGTCCCGCACGCGCGCGTGGGAGCCGTGTCCGCGTTCGCTCTCGTCCTTGTCGGCTCCCCGCTCCGGACCCCGGCCGTCCGCGGAGCCCGTCCGGCCCGACCGGTCCGTCCTGTCCGTCCTGTCCGTCCTGTCCGTCCGGTCTGCCTGGCCCTTCCTGGCCTGCTTCCTCCGTCGTGTGGTCGGTGTGCTCGGTGGGGTCCTGGTCAGTGACGGCGGTCACCGGTCACCTCTCCTTCTGCAGTACGGACAGCGCGGCGATGAGTTCGGCCTGCGGCTCGGGATGCACCTCCAGCCCGTCGAGCGGCGCCAGTCGGCGTTCGCGCTCGATGTGCACGACCCGGTCCACGTGCTCGTCGAGCAGCCGCCCGCCCCGGTCGCGCAACCGCAGCGCGCCGTGGGCGCCGATCCGCTCGGCGAGCCGCTCCCCGGCGATGCGCGCCCGCCGCCCGCCCAGCAGCACGGTGGCGACCAGGGCGGCGACCACCCCCGGGTCCGGCGCCATGCTCCGGTCCAGCTCGCGCACTTCCTCCTCGGCGTACTCCTCCAGCTCCCGCCGCCACCGCCGTACGGCCATCCCGATGCGGTGCTCGGCGCTCTCCGGCGCCGGGTCGCGGTCCGCGAGTTCCGGGCGGCGGCCGCCGGTTCGCGCTGCCAGGCCTCGTCCACGCGTTCGTCGGCGGCGGTGACGGCGCACAGCAGCAGGGCACTCCAGGCTCTCCACCAGCGAGTCGAGGAGTTCCTCGGGGAGCAGTCGAGGGGAAAGGCCCGCCACCGCTTCAGCGCGTCCCCGGCGAGCACGGCGCCCGCCTGCAACCGCCCCCGCACGCGCGTGCTCGCCGTCGTACGCGCCGTCGACGGCGGCGGTGACGCCGCAGCGCGGCGGCGTACTGGGCGGCGGCGGCGCCGGCCAGTTCGGGCATCCGGGACTTGAGGGAGTTCAGGATGCCGTGTGCCGTACGGGCCATGACGTGGTGCCGGGCCTCGAGATCCTGTGCCCGGTGGACGAGCCAGGCCCGCAGCGGCGCCACCGCGCTGGCCGGCAGCAGCCCGCCGCCCCAGGCGGACTCGGGCAGTTCGGGCACGGTGAAGCGGGGCACTTCGCCGAGCCCGGCCTTGGGTGAGCAGCGCCCCGTACTGCCGCGACACCTCGGACACCACCTGGTGGGGCACCCGGTCGAGCACGGTGACCAGGGTGGCGTCGTACTCCTTGGCGGTACGCAGCAGATGCCAGGGCACGGCGTCGGCGTACCGGGCGGCCGTGGTGACCATCACCCAGATGTCGGCGGCGCAGATCAGTTCGGCCGCCAGTACGCGGTTGTCGGCGACGAGGGAGTCGATGTCGGGCGCGTCCAGGAGGGCGATGCCGGGCGGCAGGGTGTCGGCGGTCTCGACGCGCAGTACGCGCGCGGGGTTCTCGCCCGGCAGGAGCAGGTCGTCGTCCGGTTCCCGGTGGGGCACCCACACGCGCGTGAGGTCGGGCAGCACCCGCATGCCGCTGAACCAGTGGTGATCCTCCGGATGGCACACCAGCACCGGCGTCCGGGTCGTGGGCCGCAGCACACCCGCCTCGCTGACCCGCCGCCCCACGAGGGAGTTCACCAGCGTGGACTTCCCGGCGCCGGTGGATCCGCCCACAACGGCCAGCAAGGGCGCTTCGGGCTCCTTCAACCGGGGGCACCAAGTAGTCGTCGAGCTGTGCGAGCAGTTCGTCGCGGTTGGCACGCGCGCGTGTAGGGCCCGCCAGGGGCAGCGGGAAGCGTGCGGCCGCGACACCGGTCGCGCAGGGCGGAGAGTGCGTCGAGCAACTGAGGCCGTACGTCCAAGGTCACCACATGTGAAGAATGCCCAATTTTAGGGGAATTCTGAAGCATATGAGTATGTCTGCGCGCCGACCAGACACTCCGGACGGAAGGGACTACTGGGACGTGAGGGCAGTCCAGGCATAACGAGTGCACAACACCCGATGCGCGAGACGCCAAAAGCGATGCACGATTCGTACCTGCCTGCGATTATCAGGACCGCTTCACCGAACCTCCACATCGAGCCACGGAGGCGAAGCATCAGGGACATGGAGCCGGGAGCCCTATCCTTGTCCCCGGCACCGTCACGGATCAGCCCAACACCCGGGCACCACGACCGAGGCCACCACACCAGGCCCCGTAGCTCAGTGGATAGAGCAGGCGCCTTCAGCGCTTGGCCGCAGGTTCGAGTCCTGCCGGGGGCGCCACTGCCCGTTTGGCGGGAGGGACCGGACGACGTGCGACCGGCGCTGCGCGGTGCTCGACGACTTCCAGCAGGTGGCGACCGAGATCGCCGACTGGTCCCCGGTCGCGGACGGCGTGGATGTCGTGACCTTCGACACTCATTTCGGCGAAGAGGACGCCCTCGCCGAGGCGCTCGCCGACGTGGACATCGTGGTCACGCTGCGGGAGCGGGTGTCCTTCCCCGAGTCACTGATCGCCCGGCTGCCCCGGCTGAAACTGATCGTCGCCTCGGGCATGCGCAACAGCGTGATCGACTACGCCGCCGCAGACGCCCACGGCGTCACCGTGTGCGGTACGGCCTCCTCCTCGACCCCGCCCGTCGAACTGACCTGGGCCCTGCTGCTGGGCCTGGCCCGCGGCATCGTCCAGGAGGGCAACGCGCGCTGCGCGAGGGCGGCCCCTGGCAGCAGACGGTGGGCGCCGACCTGCACGGGCGCCGCCTCGGACTGCTGGGCCTCGGCAGGATCGGCGGCCGGGTGGCGCGCGGGTCGGCCTCGCCTTCGGCATGCGGGTGAGCGCGTGGAGCCAGAACCTCACCGCCGAGCGTGCCGACGAGGTCGGCGTCGAACTCGCCCCCTCCAAGGAGGAACTGCTCGCGACGGCCGACTTCGTCTCCGTCCACCTGGCCCTCGGCGACCGCACCCGCGGCCTGCTCGGTCCCGCCGAGCTGGCCCTGCTCAAGCCGACGGCCTACCTGGTCAACACGTCGCGCGCGGCCATCGTCGACCAGGACGCCCTTGCTCGCCGCGCTGCACGAGGGCCGGATCGCGGGTGCGGGCGTGGACGTCTCGACACCGAGCCGCTGCCCGTCGGCCACCCGATGCGCACCGCCCTGCGCCTGCTCGCGACGCCGCACCTGGGCTACGTCTCACGCGCCAACTACGCCACGTACTACGGGCAGGCGGTCGAGGCGATCCGGGCCTACCTCGCGGGCTCCCCCGTACGCCGTCTGCCCGTGCCCCCGGCGTCGGACGCTCAGGCGATCCTCCCGGGCGGACTCCGCCGGGCGCCAGTAGGTTCCGCCGCCCGGCGCAGGTGGTCGAGGTCCACCAGGTGGCGCCGGAGCGTCACATGGTCGACGTCGCCGTCCTCGCACCACGGCCGGAGCTTCTCGTCGACGGTGCGCTCGGGCACTCCACGCCGGGCTCGAAGGTCTGCTCGGCGATGTGCCGCAACACCACCTTCTTGCGTGTCCAGCGCGCGGGGAGGCGGACCAGTCGCCCGTCCTTGACGAAGGTCCGCACGATCATGCCGGCCGCGCGGTCGTCGTCACCCGCCCCGGGATTCCCGGTAGCCGCCGTCGGCCGGCCCGCGCGGGCCAGGTCCCTGAAGCGGTCGTGGGCGACGACGAGTTCACCGCCGTCCCCGTACGTCACCACGCCCCCTGCTCCCGCAGCCGGCGCAGCGCGGCGGCCGTGTCCTGGAGGACAGGCCGGCCGTCTCCGCCACCTGCGCGGGGCTGCCCGCCCCCAGGGCCGCGGCCGCGAAGGCCCGCACCCGGCCCCCCTCGCCCGGCGAACAGGCCGGGCAGTGCGGACAGCGCGGACTGCGTCGACGGGTCGGACGGCGCGGACGGCTCCGGCGTTTGCATGGACCGGTCGGATGGGTCGTTAGCCATGCCCGGAGGCTAGTGGACACCCGGCGCGGAGCGGAGCCATTTTCCGCCCCGCGACGCCCTGCTCCACCCTTCTGTTCAAAAGGGTGATCCCTCACATTCCTCCCGCGTAACCCCCTTCGCGACCTGCTGCGTTGGACCGGCAGTGCGGTGGCGCGTCCTGCCGCCGTGCTCCCCGAGTCAGAAGGAGAACGTGATGTCTCGCATCGCGAAGGCCGCCGGCGTCGTACTCGGCGCCGGCGCTGTAGTGCTCAGCGGCACCGGCCTGGCCATGGCGGACGCGGACGCCGAGGCGCGGCCGTCGGCTCGCCCGGTGTCCTGTCCGGCAACGTCGTCCAGGTCCCGGTCAACGCCGGTCAACGTCTGCGGCAACACGATCAACGTGATCGGTCTGCTGAACCCGGCCTCCGGCAACGCCTGCGAAAACGGCGACGACGACAAGAAGGACGAGAGCGACAAGCACGGCGAGGACGGCAAGAACGAGGACGGCGAGAACGGCGGCTACGGCGGCTGAGTCCCGTAGGCGTCAGGAGAGCCTCGGCCGTCCCGGCCGGGCGCTCCCCGTGTCCGCGCCGACCGCTCGGGGGCCGGTCGCTAGCCGTACCGGTAGATCCGGCTGTGGTCCTCCAACTCGTCCGGGTCACGTCCACGGCGGCAGCCTCTCGTGCCGTGCGACGATCCGTCCGCGCTGCGCGCTGCCCCGGCCCGGCGGCTCGGCGGGCTGGTAGCGGGCGCCGCGGTGCCGGGCCTGCCAGCGGGACCACTGGAGGTCGACGAAGGCGTGGTGCAGCCAGAACACCGGGTCGTTGACGGACGCGCCGCCGACCATGGCCCCCGCCGACCCAGCGGTGCACACGGTTGTGGTTGCGCCAGGAGACGCTGCCCCGGCCGGTCCCCCAGCCCTCCAGCTTGTTCCGGAAACCCTTGCGGACCGTGGAGTCCCAGGGCGCGGTGTCGTACGCCGGGTCGTAGAGCGCCCATTCCAGGTCGCTCTTGGTGGGCAGCGCGATGGGATCCTCGGCCCGGCCGAGGTCCCGGGTGAGGTACTCGGTGTCGGTGACGTTCTCCTTGAGGGTCCAGTTGCCTCCGCGTGGGCGAACGGCCCGGTGGTGACCCGGTGGTGTGAGCGCGTTCCGCCGGTGCCGCCGAGGAGGTCGGCGGTCCAGGGCGCGGAGGTGGTGGTGCGTCCCTTCGTCCAGTCCCAGTACGGCACGGTGACCGACGAGTCGACCCGGCGCAGCGCCTCCTCCAGGTCCAGCAGGAACCTGCGGTGCCAGGGCAGGAAGGACGGCGCCATGTGCGCCGTACGCAGTCCGTCCTCGCCGTCGGAGACGTAGTACTCGATGTGGGTGCGCACGAACTCGTCGTACTCGCCACGCCGTTTGATCTCCAGCAGCGCCTTGACGAACCGTCGCTTCTCGGTGCGGGTCAGCGCGCTGACGTCCTTACGCGTGTACGCCATGGCTCCCCCGGAGTGGTCCTGGCCGGCGGCGGCCGGCGTGTCGCGCAGGTGCTCCGCCGGGGGCCGAGTTCGTCGACGGTACCGCGGGCCGCGGCGAGGGGGGGGGGTACGACCGGTAGTGGTCGATCATGCTCAGCCAGCTGCCGCCGGCCCGGCGCATCAGGGTGCAGCGGGCGGCCGTCCACGGTGACGTGCCAGGTGCCGGCACCGACGGCCCGGCCCGCATGCGGGACCGGCTGCCGCGGATGCGGCGGCCCCGGTAGGTCTCGTCGAACGAGGTGCTCTCGGCCGACTCGACGTCGTGCGGTTCGGGACGCGCGGGGCCCAGTGCCGTGCCGGTGGCGGGCGCGGGCCCCGCCCGTGCCCGGTGGTGGCCTGGGAGGGCCGGGAGGCGGCGACCAGGGGGCGAGCGTCACGGCGAGGGCCGGGGCGAGCAGCCCTCTCATCAGCTGCCGCCGGGTGCCGACCGCCGGCCCGACTCTCGCCGGGCCCTCCCCCTGGTGATCACGCTGGTGATCCCGCTGCTGCTCCGCGTCGCTCGCTGCTCCGCCCGCGTTGACGACCATGGCTCGCTCCTCGTCCGGTTCCGGTGGTCCGCACCGCCAACCGGTCGGCGGGCTCAGCGGTCACCGCTCCCAGGGCCAGTCGGAGCACGGGCCGCACCTGTGCCGCGACGGGCTACAGCCCCGGCCCGACGCCCAGGCCGGCCACGGGAACCGTCTGACGGCCGGGGCCAGCAGCCCGGCCTGCGGGAGCTTGGCCGTCGGC
Source organism: Streptomyces thinghirensis (assembly GCA_021502835.1). Next base: position 36,264 of record JAKFGP010000032.1, on the reverse strand, counting down.
AGGCCGAGGGCGTCGGGGTTCGGCGCGGTGAGCGGGGCGTCCAGGGACAAGCCTGGGGCCAGCGTCCGCAGCCCGGCGGCGGGGGGCGTCGACGGCGGCGTGGTCGAAGTCGTCACCGAGGACGCGCGGCAGCGGCTGGCGCAGGTCGGCGCCGGGCAGCCCGCCGTGCACCGGCAACTGCGGAAGCGGTCCGCTCGGGCAGCAGCCGGCCCTCGACGTACCGCGCGGCCCTCGGGCGCGCCGGCCGTCGGCACGGGCAGCTCGCCGGCCACCTCGGGCAGCTCCATGCCGAGGGCCGTCTCCGCGCCGCCCAGCGGCACCGGCACGGGGATCGCGCCGGCCGCGGCGGCGGGGGTCGCGGCTACGCCCACGGCGGCCGCCACACCGGTGACGACGGCGGCCAGGGTCTGTCTGGTGGTCGACTCCATTTCAGGCACGGTCCCTTTCGAGAATGCGAGAAGAACGGTGATAAGGCGGGACGGGTGGTTCAGCCGCCCAGCGGGAGGCCGCCGAGCAGGCCGCCCTCGGAGTTCAGGTCGGTGGTCGCGCCCTTCACGGTGTGCAGCACGAGTCCTTGTTCTCGGTGTCGAGCGCGTCCGACTGGTGCTTCGAGCGGCATCACGTCGATGGGCTCCGAGGTGAGCGCGTTCACGGCGCCGTTGAGGCTGGTGGGCGTGATGTCTGCGGCGTCGTAGGCGAACGCGGGCGCGGCGGAGCCGGCAGCGACCAGGGACCCGGCGACGACAGCGGCGCCTTGAGGGACTTCATCGTGTTCCTTTCTTCGGCAACTCGTGTCACCGGACGAAATGCTGACGCCGTGCCTAACGACCTGCACCGGGCACGGAAACCCCGCGTCCGGAAGACATATGAGATCTCCGGAGGGCCGAATGGAAAGGAAAGGAATGAGAATGGCGAAGCAGCCGTCGCGCCACCCGTGAGGGATGGCGCGACGGCCTGGAACGCGGACGCCGTGGGCGTCAGGAGGGGTTGGCCGGCAGCGGGCTCGCCCGTTACCGGGCGCTTCCGGCGCGGCGACCTCCGGCGTGGTGGCTTCCGGCGCGGCCGGCAGTGCGGGCAGATTGGGCCAGGTCGGCGGCGGCAGACCGCTGCCGACCAGGGTGGCGGCGACGACGTTGACGACGCCGGTCACCACGTCCTCGACGGCCGGGCTCACCTGTTCGGCGGTGCCGGAGGTGGCGGCCTCGACCAGGGCGTCGATCTGCTTCTGCAGGGCGGCGTACGACTGGGCGGCCAGGTCGGCCGCCGCCGCGGTCTCGTCGCTGCCCTGTGCCACGACGGGTGCCGGCAGCGTGACCGGCGTCTCGGCGTCCGGCGCGGTCACGACCGGCGGCTGGGCCGGGGTGCTCGTGCCGGGGGTGGTGGTGCCGGGCGTGGTCGTGCCCGGGGTGGTCGCCGCGTCGTCGGTGTGCCGGCGTCCGCCGCGTCGGCCTTGGCGAGGGCGTCCTTGACGGCGGCGGCGAGCTTGTCCGCGTCCGTGGCGGAGAGCTGGCCGTTGTCGGCCTTGAGGACGGCGTTGAGCAGGTCGGTGACCGGCGTGAGCACTCCGCCCAGGCCGGCCAGGCTGCCGACCTGGCTCTGCAGTTCGGCCACGTCGGGGAGGGTGCGTGGGACGCCGCGTGGGTGCGTTCCCGGACCGATTCGCCATCCGCCGCCATCACCACCGGTCCGGAGGAGACCGATCAGAAGGCCGGCGGTGAGAGCGGTGGTGGCGATTCGCCGAGCGGGCAGACGCATGGGGGTTCCTTTCGGTGGTGCGTCGGATCTTGTGCCCACCGTGGAAGCGCCCGTGGCGCTCTGCAACCGAGCGGCGACCGTACGCACCTCGGTCACCTTTCCCCGTTCCGGCATCCTGCCTGGTGAGACGCCCCTGTCAAGGTCTTCCGGCCGTGTCGGCGCCCGCACCCCCCATTCGGGGCAGCACACCGCCGTCCGTGCGGCAACGCGAACCGGCCGCCCGCTCGCGGATGAACCGCGGTACGGACGGCCGGCGCAAGGGTTTCGAGCCGACGATCAGTCGTTCTCGCACTCGTTGCCGAACGCCGGGTTCAGCAGGCCGATGATGTCGACGGTGTTGCCGCAGACGTTGACCGGGATGTGGACCGGAACCTGCAGCACGTTGCCGGGACAGGACACCCGGGGAGTGAGCGGCGGCGGCCCGCGCGCCGGCGTCGGCAGCGGCGACACCGGCGGTGCCCGCCACCGGCGGCGGCGGCGACGGAGGTCAGGGCCAGGCCCTTCGCGATACGCGACATGGAGAAGTGCTCCTTGGGGTTGACACAAACATCCGGGCGGGTGCCCGGCGCAGTGTCAACGCGTGGCGCGCACGTGAGTTGTGCCGCCAAAGGAGTGATCTCGCCGGAGAGCGGCGTTCACGAATCCAACACACTTACCCGGTTTCACCGCATTAGTACGGATAGCGGCTAGAGTCGCACACCATCCGACACATCCCGGTTGCACCACTGCGGGACATCGGCCGAGGGCACTCTCCGAGAGCTCCGAACGTGGCGGTGACCAGTCGGCCTTCCGGCTCGTTTCCCAGCAGGACGCGGCGTGCGCCGGCGTACGCCGCGTCGCGGCCGACGCCCTGCGGTGAGACGCGTTCACGCCCGTCCCGAGCATTTTCCGTGAGCGAGGAAACGCGTATGCACCTGCCACCGACCGACTCCCGGCCACGGGTTCTGCATGTCACCCAGCCGGTGGACGGCGGGGTCGCCCGTGTCGTGTCGGACCTGACGCGGGCTCAGCTCGCCGCCGGGCTTCGCGTCGCGGTCGCCTGTCCCGAGGGGGCCTCGCGGCCGGGCTCCGGGCGCTGGGCGCCGACGTGCGGCACTGGCCGGCGACGCGGTCGCCGGGTCCGGCGCTGGTGTCGGAGGTACGGCGGCTCGCCCGTGTGATCGAGGACGTGCGGCCCGACCTGGTGCACGCGCACAGCGCGAAGGCCGGTCTCGCGGCCCGGCTCGCCGTACGCGGCCGGGTCCCGACCGTTTTCCAGCCGCACGCCTGGTCGTTCGAGGCGGTCGGCGGGGCCGGGGCGGCGCTCGCGCTCGGCTGGGAGCGGTGGGGGGTGCGCGGTGGGCGGCGCGGACGGTGTGCGTGAGCGAGGCGGAGCGGCTGCGGGGGGTGCGGAGCCGGATCCGCGGGCGGTGGGCGGTGATCCCGAACGGCATCGACCTCGACCGCTTCGGCTCGGACGCCGTGGAGCGTTCGGGCGACGTGGGTGACATGGGCGTCGGTGGCGTGGAGGCCGTCGACGGCGTACGGCTCCCGCCCGGCGCCGACGGGCACGGCCCGCTGGTGGTCTGTGTGGGGCGGCTGTGCCGGCAGAAGGGGGCAGGACGTCCTGCTGACCGCCTGGAAGTCGGTCCTCGCGCGGGTCCCGGACGCCCGGCTGGTGCTGGTCGGCGAAGGCCCGGACCACGCGCGGCTCGCCGATCACGCCTCGGCGTACGGATACGGACTCCTCGACGACGGCCCGCCCCGGACCCGGCCCGACGGCCACCACCTGGCCCCGGGACCCCGTGGCCACGCGACGAACCCGGACCGGTCCCACGGCCACGCGACGAAACTGGGCCGACCCCACGCCCACGCGACGAACCCGGGCCGGCCCGGAGGCCACCACCCGGCCCCGGATCCCGGCGACCACGCAACGCACCCGGCCCAGCACCACTCGACGGACCAGGCCCGCCCCGGTGAACGCGCCCCCGCGGCCGTGCTGTTCGTGGGCGCCGTCGCCGATGTCCGGCCCTGGTACCGGGCCGCCGACCTGGTCGTTCTGCCGTCCCGGTGGGAGGGCATGGCGCTGGCGCCGCTGGAGGCCATGGCCTGTGGGCGGGCCGTGGTGGTGACCGACGTGGACGGTGCCCGCGAGGGCCTGCCACCCGCTCTCGTGCCGCACTGCCTGGTGCCGCCCATGGACGCGGAGGCGCTGGCCGACGCGGTCAGCGGGCTGCTGCTCGACGCTCCACTGCGCGCGTCGATCGGCCGCCGGGGGCGCGCGCACGTCCTGTCCACGCACGACGTACGGCACACGGCCGCGGCGATCACGGCGGTGTACGACGACCTCCTCGGCGACGGGCGGACGCCCGGGGGCACACACGGCCCCCGGCGACGGGCCCGCGCTCGTGGGGCGGTCGGCCGTCGTGCCCATCGAGTACAGGGAGTCCACGCACCCGTGACCGCGGAAAGCACCGTCCCCACCCCCGCCGGCCAGCCGCGCGACCTCGGCTCCTCCGCACCCGTCTCGGTGCTGCCGCAGCGTGCCGGCGCCGCGGGTTTCCGGTTCCCCGACCGGCTTCCCGCACCGCGGCCGGAGTCCCCCTGCCGCTGCTCGTCGCGGACGGCACGGCGGCGGCGGTGCCGGGCTCACTGATGCTCACCGGCACCCCTCACCAACCGCTGCTCGCGGCCCTGCTGGTCGCCGCCTCGCTGCTGCTGCGCCCGCGCGCGCCCCGGCGGCTGCCGGGTGTCCTGGACGACCTGCCCGCCCTGTGCGGCCGGATCACGGTGGTCTGGCTGGCGCTGGCGGCGCTCGTCGCGGCGTACGCCCCGCCGCACGCCCTGTCCGCCCGCACGCTGCTCCTCGGCCTCCTGCTGCACGCGGCGACGGGCTGCGCCGGCCGGAGCGTCGTGCACCGGTGGCGCCGCACCGCGCTGCTGAACCGCCCGCGCGCCGCCCTGGTCGTCGGCCCCGCCGCGACCGCGCAGCGCGTGGCCTCGGCGGTGCTGCGCCACCCGCGCTGCGGGTGCGCCCGGTCGGGATCGTCGCCGACGAGCCGGGCGGCGGCACGGGCCTGCCCGTGCTGACCACGGGCGAGGAGGTGCAGCGGGCGGTCGTGCAGAACGGCGTACGGGAGGTACTGGCCGTGCACCCTTCCGTACGGACGCGGCAGGCGCCGCTGCTGCGGGCGCTGGCCGAGTCCGGCTGCGTGGTGTGGGAGGTCGACGCGGACGCCCCGGCGTGCGCGGGCGGCCGGGACCGGCTCGCCGGGTTCTCCTGCCGGCGTCTGGAGGCGGGGGGGAACGACCGGCCGGGCGGCGCCGGCAAGCGGGTGCTGGACGTGACGGTGTCCGGGGCGCTGTTGCTGCTGCTGAGCCCGTTGCTGCTGACCTGCGCGACGCTGCTGCGGATCCTCGGCGGGCCGGGCGTGCTGTTCCGGCAGGAGCGCATCGGCAAGGACGGCAGGCCGTTCACGCTGCTGAAGTTCCGCACCCACCGCCCGGCCGACGAGCACGAGTCGGCGACCCGGTGGGGCGTGGCGGACGAGCGCCGGATGCCGTGGTTCTGCCGCTTCCTGCGCCGTACGTCGCTCGACGAGCTGCTCCAGCTGTGGAACGTCTTCCGGGGCGACATGAGCCTGGTCGGGCCGCGTCCCGAACGGCCGTACTTCGTGGCGCAGTTCAGCCAGACCTACCCCGGTTACGCCGCCCGCCACCGGTGCCGGCCGGCATCACGGGCCTGGCCCAGATCAACGGGCTGCGCGGCGACACCTCCATCGAGGACCGGGCCCGCTTCGACAACGCCTACATCGACGACTGGTCGCTGTGGCAGGACGTCTGCATCCTGCTGCGCACGGCCGTGGCGCTCGTACGCCCCACCGGGAGCTGAGCGAGGTGGCCCAGACCCTGCCCCTGTGGTCCACCGCGCGTGTACGGCGCCTGCCGCCCGTGCTGGCCGTGGTCGCGGTCGTCGCGCTGCTCGCCCTGCCGGTCGCGGGGGACGGTGCGGGCGGTGCGCATCCGGCCGACGCGGCCTCCGCGCTGGTGGTGCTGTACTGCGCCCTGCGCCTGGTGCGGGACCGGCGGCGTCCCCTGACCCGTACGGCGGCCGCGGTGCTGGGCCTGCCCGTGCTCCCGCTGGCCGTCGCCGCCGTGGGCGCGGTGTCGCCGGGGGGCCGGGCTGGCCGGGCTCGGCCGCTACCTCCAGGTCTTCGTCCTCGTCCCCGCCGCCGTACTGCTGCTGATCCGCGGCCGGGACGACGTACGGCTGCTCACCTGGTCGATGACGGGGCTGGCGGTGTGGCAGGGGGCGGTCGGCGTGCACCAGTACGTCACCGGGACCGGTGCCTCCTACCAGGGCGAGCAGATCCGGGCCGTGGGCACCTTCGGGCCGCAGGACGTGATGGGGATGGCGACCGTCGTCTCCCTCGGGCTGGTCTGCGCGGTCGGGCTGGCGCTGGGACATGCCCCCGCCCGGCAGCGCGCTCGCGGCCGGCTGCGCGATCGCCCTGCTGCTGCCGCTCGCCCTGTCGTTCAGCCGTGGCGCGTGGATCGCCACGGCCGTGACGTGCGCGGCCCAACTGCTGCTCGCCAGGGCGCGCAGGGCGCTGACGGTGGGGGGCGGCCGTGGTCGCGGCGGGCGTGGTGCTGGTCGGCGGTTTCGGGGCGGGTACGGCAATGCTCCAGGAGCGGGTGGGCAGCATCACGCAGGTCACCGACTCGCCCGACCAGTCGGTGACCGACCGCTACACGATGTGGGCGGCGGCGGCCGGCATGTGGCGCGAGCGGCCGCTGACCGGTGTGGGCCTGGGGCTTTCCCGAACACCGGGACGGGCACGCCTCGCTGGCCCTGTCCTCGGGCAGCGAGACCGACGGCGCGGGCGCGGGGTACCGCAAGCAGCCGCTGCTGTCCCCCGCACAACATGTACCTGCTGATCCTGGCCGAGCAGGGACTGATCGGGCTGCTCGCGCTGGCGGGGAGCTGGCTGGCGCTGCTCGTCCTGGGCCTGCGCAGGCTCCGCGCGGTACGGCGTTCCGGTGCGGCGTCCGGGACGGACTGCGCGCTGGTCGCCTGCGGGCTGCTGGTGTGGCAGCTGACCGACTTCGCGTACGCCGACATCGGCGGGCCCTCGACCGTACTGACGGCTGTGTGCTTCGGGCTGGCGGGCTGGTGGGCGCTCGGGGACGGGGCCGGGGGTGGGGGACGGGGCCGGCTCTGAAGCCGAGGCCGGCTCTGAAGCCGAGGCCAGGTCTGGGGCCGGGGCCGAGTCCGGGCCCGGTGCGGAGGAGGTGTCGGCGCGATGAAGGTGACGCCCTTCCGGGCCGCACGGTCTCCGTCCGTCCCGCCGGCCCGGTCCGCCGCGCCGGACCCGGACGCGGACACCCGGGCGGCGGCCGAGGGCCGGTCCTCCGGGGGGCTTCCTCGCCCGGGCCGCGCTGCTCACGGCCGTGCTGTCGGTGGCCGGGTCGGTGCTCGGGCTGGCCCGGGACCAGGCGCTCGCCCGGCTGTTCGGGGCCGGCCGCGAGACGGACGCCTTCCTGGTGGCGTGGACCGTGCCGGAGTTCGCGGCGACGCTGCTGATCGAGGACGGGCTGGCCTTCGCGCTGGTCCCGATGTTCAGCCTGGCCCTGGCCCGCCGCGCGCAGGGCGCCCCCGGCGACCCGGTCCGCGCGCTGGTCGCCTCGACCCTGCCCCGGCTGGCACCGGCCTTCGTCGTGGTCGGCGCGCTGGTCGTCGTCTGCGCACCCCAGCTGGTCCGGCCCTGGCACCGGGGCTGGCCCCGACCACGCCCTCGCCGTGGACTGCACCCGGCTCACCGCCACCTGCGTCGTCAGCTTCGGACTCGCCGGTACTGCAGCGCCGCGCTCCGGGCGCACCGCCGGTTCCTGGCGCCCGCTGGCGATCTACGTCGCCTACAACACCGGCATCATCACCGCGATGTTCGTGCTCGGCGGGCGCTGGGGGTGCGTCTCGGCGGCGGTCGGGGTCGCGGCGGGCGGCTTCCTGATGGTGGCGGCGCAGCTGCCGTCGCTGCTGCGGCAGTTGCGGCGCCGGGACGACGGCGTCGAGCGGCCGGCGGGAACCGGGGACCAGGCGCGTCCGCTGGCCCTCGCCCTGTTCGGCACCGTGCTGCTCTTCGCCCTGTGCCGTCAGTCGCAGGTCCTCATCGAACGTTTCCTCGCCTCCGGGCTCCCTCCGGCGCCATCTCGCACCTGAACTACGCGCAGAAGGTGGCCCAGATCCCGATGACGCTGTCGCTGATGCTGTGCACGGTCACCTTCCCGGTGGTGGCCCGGGCGATGGCCGACGGCGACACCGAACGGGCCCGCGACCGGGTCGAGCGGGACGTGGCGCTGGCGGCCTGTCTGGTGCTGCTGGGCGCGGCCACGGTCGTCGCCTGCGCGCCGCAGATGATCGAACTGCTCTTCCAGCGCGGTGCCTTCACGGCGGCCGGACACGGCGGCGACCGCGGACGTCATGCGTGTGTACGCCCTCGGACTGCTCGGCCAGACCGTGGTGGGCGCGCTGGCCCGCTCCTACTTCTGGCGGGCCGCGCCAGCTGGTACCCGCTCGCCGCGATGACCGCGGGCATCGCCGCCACGGCGGGCATCGGCGCCCGGGCGGTCACCCCTGGGGAGTGACCGGCATCGCGGCCGCCAACGCCGCCGGCATCACCGTCACCGCCGCCCTGCTGCTCGCCGGGATGGGCCCGCGCAGCGTCCCGGTCCGCGTCCGGCGCGTCCTGGGCGACCTGGCCAGGCCGGTGCTGGCGGCGGCCGGGGCGACCGTCGTGGCGCGCCGGTCGCGGACCTGTTCACCGGGCCGGCCGTCTCCTCGCCGCCGGCGTGGTGACCGTCGTCGGCGTCTTCGTCCTGCTCGGCCGGGTCCTGCGCGTCCAAGGCGTCGTGCCGGCCCTCGATTTCGTCCGCTCCGTCACACGAAGGCTCCCGCATGGCCGCCTTCGGCTTCCGTTCCCGCGTCCTCGTCCGCTTCCGCGCCGTTTCCCCTTCCGCAGGCCCCGTTGACGCCCGCACGCGTCCCGGCGTTCGCACGCGTCCCGACACCCGCACTCGTTCCGACACCCGCACCCGCACCGACGCCCGCGTGCGCCCCGGCACCGTCCCCTGGGTGGCGATGTACCACTCCGTCGGCGACTGCTCGGACGACCCGTACCGCATCACGGTCACGCCCGACCGGCTGGACGCGCAGCTCGGCTGGCTGGCGGCGGCGCGGGCTGCGCGGTGTGCCGGTCGCCGAGCTGCTGGCCGCCCGGGCCCGGGGCGTGGCCGCGACCTGGTGGGGCTGACGTTCGACGACGGGTACGCCGACTTCGTCGAGCACGCGCTGCCGTGCCTGCGCCGCTGGAACTGCGGGGCCACCCTCTTCGTGCTGCCGGGCCGGCTCGGCGGCGACAACGCGTGGGACCCGCTCGGCCCGCGCAAGCCGCTGCTCACGGCCGACGGCATCCGGCACGCCGCCGCCGAGGGCGTCGAGATCGGCTCGCACGGCCTCACCCACGTGGACCTGACCAAGGCGGACGACGCCACGCTGAAGGCCGAGACCGCCGAAAGCAGAGCACTGCTCTCGGATTTGATCGGTGCTCCGGTCACCGGCTTCTGCTACCCGTACTGGCGCCGTCGACGCCCGCGCCGCCGACGCCGTACGCGCCGCCGGTCACACCTACGCCTGCGCCATCGACCCCGGCCCGCTGACCGGCCCGCACGCGCTGCCCCGCGTGCACATCGGGCAGCGGGACACGGCCGTACGCCTGTTGCTGAAGACCCGGCTGCACCGCCTGCGCCGCCGCGCCGCGGCCGGAGTCTGATAGGGAGGGGCACGATGGACATGAAGGACATGAAGGCCCTGCACATCATCACCGGCCTCGGCGTCGGCGGCGCCGAACAGCAACTGCGGCTGCTCCTGCGCCACCTCCCCGTCGACTGCGACGTCGTGACGCTCACCAACCCGGGCGCGGTCGCCGACGGACTGCTGGCCGACGGCGTGAACGTCGTCCACCTCGGCACTGACCGGCAACCGCGACCTGGCCGCGCTGCCCCGATTCGACCCGCCTCCATCCGCACCGGCGGCCACGGACCTCGTGCACACCCACCTCTACCGCGCCTCGCCTCTACGGCCGCATCGCCGCCCGCCTGGCCGGCGTCCGCGCCGTCGTCGCCACCGAACACTCACTCGGCGACTCCCAGATGGAGGGCCGCCCGCTCACCCCCGGTATCCGCGCCCTCTACCTGGCCGGGGAGCGGCTGGGCAGCGCCACGGTCGCCGTCTCCCCACCGTCGCCGACCGGCTGCGGCGCTGGGGCGTGCCCGCGCCCCGCATCGAGGTCGTCCCCAACGGCGTCGACCTGGCCCGCTTCCCGCTTCGACCCCGTCGCGCGACTGCGCACCCGCCGCCGTCTCGGCCTGCCCCAGGACGCGTACGTCGTCGGCGGCGTGGGCCGGCTGACCACGGCCAAGCGGTTCGACGTCCTGGTCCGCGCCCTGGCCCGGCTCCCGGAGGACTGCTGGCTGCTGCTGGTCGGCGGCGGCCCCGAGGAACACGTCCTGCGCCGCACCGCCCGCGCGGCCGGGGTCGCCGACCGCGTCCTGCTCACCGGCGAACGCCCCTACGTGACCGACGGCTCCCCCGGCCCCGACCTGCCGTCCCTGGCCTCCGCGATGGACGTGCTCGCCTCGCCGTCGCCGGAGGAGGCCTTCGGCCTGGCGGTGGTGGAGGGCCTCGCGTCCGGGCTGCCGGTGCTCTACGCCTCCTGCCCGGCGATCGAGGACCCGCCCCCGGCCGCCGCGCTCACCGCCCGGCGTGTCACCGGTGGCGAGGAGGAGTTCGCCCGCGCCCTCGCCGAGGTCCGCGCGTCCGCCGGCCCGGGCCCCGGCCCGCGCACCGCCCCCGAGGCCGCCCGCCACTACTGCGTCACCCGCAGCGCCGCCCAGCTGATGGACGTGTACGCGACCACCCTCACGCACCCGTTGTCCCCGGCACCCCAGGGAGTCAGTTCCGCATGACCGAGCCCTTCACCCAGTCCCCGGCCGAGCCGCGGAGCGCAACGAGGCCGAGCAGCCACCCGCCCCCGCCGCGCACGCACCGCCCTGCACGGCGTCCTGCGCCGCTTCCGCCCCCTGCCGCCCTGGTCCCCGCTCGCGGCCGGCGTCCTCGCCGGCGGACTGCTCGGCGCCGGCTACGGCCTGGTCGCCACCCCGCAGTACACGGCCACCAGTTACGTCGTCGCCGTCCCCACCGACAAGTCCGACCCGGCGTCCGCGCTGGGTTTCTGCACAGGCCTACGGCCGGGTCGCCACCCAGCTCGCGGTGCTCGGGGACGCGCAGATGCTGGCGGGCGTGCCGGTGGCGACGCTGGAGGGAGCGTCCGCGCGGCGACCTCGCCGGACGCGCCGATGGTCTCGGTGACGGCCACTCCGCGCACCCGGACGAGGCCGCCGACATGGCCAACGCGGTCGCCGGCGCGCTCACGAAGCACGCGGACGCCGCCGCCGACGACACCCACGTGGAGCTGCGGCGTCTGCGCGCGCCACCGGGCCCACCGAGGCGTCCTCGGCCTCGGCCGCCGTGACGGGGCTGGTGGCGCGAGCGCGGGCGGTCTGCTCGGCGGTCTGGCGCTGCTGGTCCGTCCGCGCCTGGCCGCGCGGGAGCCCGGCCGCACGACGGCGGCCGTGCCCGGGCCCGCCTCGGCGGCGGACGTCCGCGGACAGCTATGACGTACCCGGCGACGAACACGAGGGCGTACACGACCGAACTGGTCACCGATGAGCGCGCCTTCGCGGAGCTGACCGCGGACTGGGGGCGGCTGTACGGCCGGTGCGCCGCCGCGACCCCGTTCCAGAGCCATGCCTGGCTGCACTCGGTGGCGGTCGTACGGCGGGCGCGGCCGGCTGCGGGTGCTGCTGGCCCGCGACGGCCGCGAACTGGTCGCCGCCGCGCCGCTGACGCTCGTACGGCGTCCGGTGCCGTCGCTGGTGCCGCTGGGCGGGGCGATCTCCGACTACGGGGACGTCCTGCTGGACGACGAGCGCGGGGAGGACGCGGTGGCCGCACTCACCGAAGGTCTGTCCGCGTGGGCCCGCACCGCGCTGATCGACCTGCGCGAGGTACGGCCGGGCGCCGCCGCCGAACGGGTCTACGACCAGCTGGCGCGGGCCCCGGCGCCGGGTGGCCGACTCGCTCTGCCTGGAGCTGCCCGCCCTCCCCATGGACGAACTGGCCGCCCGGCTGCCCTCGGCCAATTGGCCGCCAGCGGGTGCGCGCCCAGCTGCGCAGGCTGGACGCGCTCGGCGTCAAGAGCCGGACCGTCCTCCCGGACGAGGTGGACGCCGCGCTGCGGCGGCTGCTGGAGCTGCACCGGCTGCAGTGGCAGGGGCGGAAGGTGACCGGCGAGCATCTGCGGACGCGGTTCCGCGACCACCTGGTGCGGGCGGTGGGCCCGATGGTGCGTTCCGGGGACGCGGTGGTCACCGAGTTCCGGATGGACGACGAGGTGGTGGCCGTGGACGTGACGCTGCTGTCGCGGCGGCTGGCGGGCGGCTACCTGTACGGCGCCCATCCGCGGCTGCGGGGAGCGGAAGGCGGACGTGGCGGTGATGCTGCTGGACGCGTGCGCCGTAAGCACGCCCGCGCCCCGGGGCGCGGCACGCTGAGCCTGCTGGGGGGCGACGAGCCGTACAAACACCACTGGCGCCCGGAACCGGTGCCGAACCAGCGGCTGCTCCTGGCCCGCCGGCACACGGCCCCGCTGCTGTCGGCGGCCCTGTGCGACGTCGCCGCACGCCGGCGGGGGCAAGGAACTGCTGCACCAGCGGCAGGTGCGCAAGGAGCGGAAGGAGCGCGACGGTGGCGGCAGGACCTGACCGCCCCCGCCGCCACCTCCGTCGCCCCCGTCCCCTCCGACACCTCCGTCATCGCCCCCGTCGGCGGCTACTTGTTGCGCGAGTACCAGTCGAGGCGCATGCAGAGCTTCCCGCCGAGCCAGTACTCGACCCAGTCGCCGAGCTCCAGCGGCGAGCAGTCGGCCGACGGCCGGGGCGCGGTGGGCGGCACCGCGGGCACGGGCGGTGCGGTGGGCGCGGTGGGCGTGACCGGCTCCCGGCGCCGTGGTGTCCGGCTCGTCGGTGCGGCCGAAGAGCACGGACCGGTAGACCGCGGTGGACCGGGGGTTGTCGTCGCACTGCCACACGCCGTGCGGGCAGTAGTCGGTGAGCGTGTTGTACATGGGTTTGTGCTCGTCCATCCACGCGAGCATGCGCCGCATGTACTCGGCGTTGTCACCGTTGCGGAAGAGCCCCCATTCGGGATAGGAAGATGGGCTTCCCGTGAGCCTTGGCGAAATCGACGTGCGCCTGAAGTCCGTACGGTTCCTTCACCTGTTCGTCGAACGCCATTCCGCGTGGCTGGTCGTACGAATCCATGCCGATGATGTCGACCGTGGCGTCCCCCGGATAACACCGGGTCCAGGGAATGGCGTCCCGGCCGCGCTCGGGGTGAAGTCGAACCGGAACTTCTGGCCCGGCACCGAACGCATGGTGGTGACGATCCTGTTCCAGTACGTCTTCCAGGCCTCCGGGTCCGGTCCGCACCGATGGGTGTACGTGGTGCCGTTCATCTCCCAGCCGAGCACGAGGACCGTGTCCGGGACGTTCAGTTCGACCAGCCGTTCGGCGAGGGCCCTGAAGTGGTGATCGAAGCGTCCGGCGGCGCCCTGGCGCAGCAGTTCGCGGACCTCGTCGTCGTCGACGCCCTCCTCGTTGCGCTCCATCATGGGCACGTTGAGGACGAACATCCGGTCGGCCTCGCGGGTGCGCCAGTCGGCCCACACGTCGAGGAAGCCGGGGCGCCCTGGATGTTGCTCCACAGGTCGCCGGGCAGGTAGGTGTGGCCGACGTGCAGTTCGGCGCCGCCCAGCCAGTGGCTGAGCTGCGCCATCCGGGCCACGCCGCGCGGGCCGTAGTCCAGGTACGCGCCGAACGCGGGAGCGGCACCGGGCCTCCGGTCGGGAACCGCGGGGGCCGGTGCGGGCGGGGGCCGGCGCGGGCGGGACCGGTTCGCCGACGGCGACTTGGGGATCGCGGCCAGGAGCGCCGCCGCCGCGACCACCGCCGCCGGCGCGCGCCGACCACCTGGACCGGGTCCGTGACTGCCGCACGGCTATTACCGGCTCCTTTCGTCGCCCCGAATTTCTTGCTGCTTACTGGACACTCCAGTCATGTGAAATGCCATCACGCCACCGCCGTTACGGCTTCGAGTGCGCCGATCGCCCGCACCGGTGACCCGAATCGAATGCGAAGGAAGAATCCCGTGTCGCTGTTCGACACCCGCGTCCCCGCCGTTCTGCTGCGGACCGACCGGAATCCCTTTCACCACGGAACGCTGGGTGCCGTGCGTTCGCTCGGCCGCGCGGGAGTGGACGTGCACGTGGTCGCCGACTGCGCGCAGAGCCCGGTCCGCGCCTCCCGCTATGTGAGCGCGCTGCACACTCCGCCGCCGCCCGGCGCGTCGCCCGCCGACATCGCGGTGGTACTGCGCCGCGTCGCCGCGCGGATCGCGCGTCCCGCCGTGCTGATCCCGATGGACGACGCGTGCCGTCGCGGTGGGGCGGCTGCGGGCGGAGCTGGCGCCCGCGTACCTGCTGCCCGACCTGCCGGGCGCGCTGCCCGAACGCGTGGCCGACAAGGCCGAGCTGGCCGGCGTGTGCGCGTCCCTGGACGTGCTGACCCCGAGACCCTGGTCCCGGACGGCACGGCCGAGGCCGCCCGTGCCGCCTGGCGGCTGGGACTGCCGGTGGTGGCGAAGGTGGAGCCGGCCCTGGCTGGTGCCTCCGGGCGGCGGGTTGCGCAGCACCGTGCTGGTGCGTTCGGCGCGGGAGGCCGGGGAGCTGTACCGGCGGGCCGAGGAGGCGGGCAGCCGGCTGCTGCTCCAGGCGTTCCTGCCGCCGGGGCCGGACCGCGACTGGTTCTTCCACGGGTACGCCGACCGCTCGGGCGCGGTGCGGGCGGGCGGTCCCGGCCGCAAGACGCGCGCCAGGCCGCGTGGCGCCGGTCTTGACGGCGGTCGGCCGCTGGACGCCGAACCCGCAGGTGCAGGCCCTGGCCGAGCGGATCACCGGCGAGCTGGGCTACCGGGGCATCCTCGACCTCGACTTCCGTCGCTGCGGTACGACGGGCCGCTATCACCTGCTCGACTTCAACCCGCGTCCCGGCGCCCAGTTCCGGCTGTTCACCGACACCGCCGGGCTGGACGTCGTACGCGCCCTGCACCTGGACCTGACCCACCGCACGCTGCCGGACGGGACGCCGCAGCCGGGTCGGGCGTTCGTGGTGGAGAACTACGCGCCGCTGAGCGCCCTGCGTCCGGCCCTGGCGGACGCGAGCTGGCCTGGCACGCCCCGGACGACCGGGCGCCCGGCCGGGCCCTGTGGACCCTGTGGGGGCGCCACGTGACCGCACGCCTGCTGGACCGCCTGCGCCGCAAGGACGGCCGCCCGCGCACGGGGGCACCGGCCCGCGCCCGCGTGGTGCGCCAGGCGACCTCCCTCCCCGGACCGCTCCGACCGCCCGGACGACGACAGGGCGGGCAGCCGCTGACCGGCTGCCGCGCGGGCACATAACGCCCCCGGCGGACCGTGCGGGGTCGGCCGGGGGGCGTGGGGGCGGCGGGAGCCGGGGTCAGCGGCGGGAGGTGACGCTGGCCCGTCGGTACAGGATCGCGCCGCCGGCGATCAGCGCGGCACCGGCGGCCGCGCAGCCGGCATCGCGGCCTCGCTGCCGGTCTCCGCGAGGACGGGCGGCTGCTCCCACCTGGGGGGTCGGCGGGGTCTCCTTCTCGCCGGCGGGCGGCGGGGGCTCCTCCTCGCCGGACGGCGGGGGCTCCTCTTCCTCGGTGGGCGGCGGCTTCTCCTCGTCGGTCGGCGGCGTCGTGGGCGGCGGCGGCTCCTCCTCGCCGTAGCCCGGGGCTCCTCCGCCTGGTTGTCGCAGGAGTTGCCGAAGACCGGGTTGAGCGCGGCGATCACGTCGACGGTGTTGCCGCAGAGGTTCACCGGCACGTCGACCGGTACCTGCGCGTGGTTGCCGGAGCCGACACC
The DNA here is from genome assembly GCA_021502835.1 of Streptomyces thinghirensis. The sequence continues at coordinate 20,422 of JAKFGP010000032.1, read as the reverse complement.
GGGCGAGCCCACGGCCGCGCCGTCCGCGGAGGCACCGGACGGGACGCGGACGTCCTCGCCGTCCCCTCCGCCGTACCCGCCGCCCGGGTCCGTACCGTCGTCCCCGTGGGGCGCCCCGTGTTTCACGGAGCCGCCGGTCTGCTCGTCCGAGCTGTTCTCGCACTCGTTGCCGAAGGCGGGGTTCAGCGCGGCGACCACGTCGACGGTGTTGCCGCAGGCGTTCACCGGCACGTCGACCGGCACCTGGACGGCGTTGCCGGACGCGACGCCCGGCGAGTTCTTGGCGGCTCCGTCCGCATGCGAATCGGCAAGGGCGGGGCTGCCGCACAGGGAAAGGATGCCCGTCGCGGCGGCTGCCGCGACCATCCCCCTGCTCAGGGTCTGTCGCACTCTAGTTGTCTTCCTGCTGGTAGAGGATGCTGGAGAACGGGCTGCAGAAAGGGGAAAAAGCCGGCCCTGAACCAAACGAGTTGGCCAAGGCCGGCCGTGACGCAGCCGGTCGGTGCGGAACGACGTCAGTCGTTCTCCGCACGCGTTGCCGAACGCGGGGTTCAGGGCAGCGATGACGTCCACGGTGTTGCCACACACGTTGACGGGGAACGTGAACGGGAACCTGGACCACGTTGCCGGACAGGACTTCCGGGGAGCCGACGGCGGCACCCTCGGCGCCCGCGTCGGCGAAGGCCGGGGCGGCCATACCCAGGGCCATGATCACGCCCGCGACAACAGCAGCGCTCTTCTTCATGAACTTTCCCTTCTCTGCGGTCATGCCTGAATGACGGCCGAAGCCGCGCGAGCACAGCATTGACGGCTCGCACCATGACCTGCAGCCTGCAAACAAGGAATTGACGGCCGGAGAAACTACCGAACGTGGGGGCCCGAGAAATTCACCCGTATGCCTCACGATCTGGTACGGCCGTACCTCCAGGAGAGCGACGACGTCATTCCGCTCGCCCGGCGAGAATCCCGACCGGATGTGACCGGGCGGCCCACGGGGAAGTCAGCGGGCCGCCCGGTCTGGGCGGGATAGGGCTCAGCCCTCGCCGTTCGCCGACAGCACCGCCAGGTCCTCCAGGACGTGCGAGATCGCACCGTCCCGCTTGGCCTGCGTGGAGTTGTCCGCGCACTGCTGGGCCAGGTCGTCCGACAGGATCGGCACGTCCTGGATCGGCACGATGTTGATGACGGCGACGTTGATGTCCTCGAGGCCGACGCACGGCTTGTTCAGCGTGCCCTCGACCAGCGACAGCTGCGGGCTCATGTCGCCGTCGGTCGCCGAGTTGCCGAACGACGACGAGGCGCCGTTGCCGCTGGCCACGGCCGGCCCGTTGTCGTCCCCGATGGCCAGGGGCCTGGGGCGCGGCAGCAGCGGACATGCCGATCACAGAAGCGGCAGCCGCCGCGGCGACCATTGCCTTCTTGAGCACTTCGCGTTCCTTTCGTCGTAGCGACGCACTGTCCTACGGCCTCATCAACCCGGTGCGGAGTGATTGGTTGCGGGCGTTCACCCGGTTGGCCGCGCACGGGATCTCTAAATCCCTGAAAAAGCTGCAGGAATTCACGAGGAAGCGCCGACCCGCACACATTTCCCGTTGTCCGCCGTCGGAGTGAACGGGAGAAACCCGGCTGCACCCATGGAGTTGACCAGAGCGCTCCGGTGGACGGGGTTTCCAGAAAGGACTGGCCAGTGATCAAGAAGGTAGTTGCCTACGCGGCGATCGCCGCCTCCGTCATGGGCGCCTCCGCTGCCGCGGCACCGCAGGCGATGGCGATCGGCGACGACAGCGGGCCCGTCTCAGCCAACGGAAACGGCGCCTCGCAGTACTTCGGCAACTCGGCGACCCACGGCAACATGAGCCCGCAGATGGCGCTCATCCAGGGTTCGTTCAACAAGCCATGCATCGCGGTCAGCGACATCCCGGTCAGCGTCATCGGCCTCGTGCCGATCCAGGACGTCCCGATCCTGTCGGACGAACTGACCCAGCAGTGCGCCGAGAACTCCACGCAGAGCAAGCGCGACGGCGCGCTGGCGCACCTCCCGGAGGACGTCTCGATCCTGTCCTCCAACGGCGAGGGCTGACATCGGCCGAGGGGCGGGCCGCCGAGCGCATCGGCGGTCCGCCCCTTTCGCATGCCCTCGCCGTCCCGCTCAGCTCCCCGGCGCCGCGTAGAGCGCCTCGATCTCGTCCGCGTACGCCGCCACCGCCGCGTGCCGTTTCACCTTCAGCGACGGGGTCCAGCAGCCCGTTCTCCTCGGTGAACTCGCCCTCGACGAGCCGGAAGGCGCGGATCGACTCGGCCCGGGAGACGGCCGCGTTGGCGTGGTCGACGGCCTTCTGGACCTCGGCGTGGATCCGCTCGTCCCGTACGACCTCGGACATCGGGGTGTCGGCGGGCAGCCCCCCGGACCGACAGCCAGTGGGCGACGGCGTCCGGGTCGAGGGTGACCAGGGCGGCGACGAAGGGGCGGTTGTCGCCGACGACGAGGCACTGGGCGACGGGCGGGCGGCTGCGCAGGCGGTCCTCCAGGACGGCCGGGGAGACGTTCGCTGCCGCCGGAGGTGACCAGGAGGTCCTTCTTGCGGCCGGTGATGGTGAGGTAGCCGTCGGCGTCGAGGCAGCCGAGGTCGCCGGTGGCGAACCAGCCGTCGGTGAGGGCGGCGGCGGTGGCCTCCGGGTTGTTCCGGTAGGCGCCGAAGACGATGCCGCCCTTGATGAGCACCTCGCCGTCGTCGGCGATGCGGACGGATGTGCCGGGGATCGGCGGGCCGACGGTGCCGGGGCGGGGGCCGAGCGGCGGGATGACGGTGGCGGCGGCGGTGGTCTCGGTCAGGCCGTAGCCCTCGTAGACCATGATTCCGGCGGCGTAGAAGAACAGGTTGAGGTCGTGGTCGAGCGGGGAGCCGCCGCTGATGGCGTAGCGCATCCGGCCACCCAGTTCCGCCCGGACCCTGCGGTAGACCAGCAGGTCGTACAGGGCCCAGCCGGCCCACAGGGCGGGGCCGGGGCCCTTGCCGCGGCCGAGGAAACGCTCCAGGTGGGCGACGCCGAAGCGGACGGCGAGGTGGTGGGCGCGGTCGAAGGAGGCGCCGCGCCGATCTTCTCGGCGGTCGCGCGGCCCGTGTCGTGGATCTTCTCGAAGAGGTACGGGACGCCGACCAGGAAGGTCGGGCGGAACGTCTTCAGCGCGGGGCGCAGCTCGTCGGGCTTGATGCTCGGGAAGTGGCCGATCTCGATGCGGGCCAGCAGACAGGCGATCTGGATGGTGCGGCCGAGGATGTGGGCGAGGGGCAGGGAAGAGGAGGGTCGAGGCGGTCTGGCCGGTGACCTCCTTGAAGATCGGGTGCAGCAGCTCGACCGTGTTGGCGGCCTCGGCGTGCAGGTTGGCGTGGGTGAGGACGCAGCCCTTGGGGCGTCCGGTGGTGCCGGAGGTGTAGCAGAGGGTCGCCACCGTGTCCGGGGTCAGGGCGGTGCGGCGCTTGGTGACCTCCTCGTCGCTCACGCCCCTGCCGAGGGCGGTGAGGTCGGCGAGCGCGTCGGCGTCGAGTTCCCAGGCGCGCGGGCCCTCGGGGTGGTCGGCGGTGCCGGCCAGGACGGTGGCGGTGTTGGCGGCGGTCTCGGTGACGACGTGGCGGGCGCCGGAGTCGCGGACGATCCATTCGACCTGGTCGGCGGAGGAGGTGGCGTAGACGGGGACGGTCTGGCCGCCGGCCGCCCAGATCGCGAAGTCCAGGACCGTCCACTCGTAGCGGGTACGGGACATGACGGCGACCCGCCCGCCGGGTTCCAGGCCGGCGGCGATCAGGCCCTTGGCCACGGCGGTCACCTCGTGGGCGAACTCCGCCGCCGTGACGGGCCGCCAGACGCCGTTCACCTCGCGGCGCAGGACCACCGCGTCGGGGGCCTCGGCCGCGTTGGTGAACGGGATGTCGGCGGTGCTGCCGGTGGTGGGGGCGGGGGCGCGAGGGGCGCGGTGCGGGCCTCGCGGACGGTGCCGTCCGCGTCCCGGACCGTTTCGGTCCGGGTGCGGGACGCCAGGTCGCCGCGCTGTTTCGCCCGTTTCAGGTCCCTGCGTACGCCCATGTCGGCTCCCGGTCGCGGATCGGAGCGGGTTGTGCTGCCTCTTCCCGTTACTTACTTGAGAGTAAACTTACTTGTGCGTAAGGGGTCAACGGGGGCGGCTCAGGTCAGCCGGTCGGCCTGCCGGACCGCCTCGGCGAGCTGCCCGACGTCCGGGTCCTCCGTGCGGTCGGCCAGCGCGTCGGCACGTTCGGCGAGTTCGCCGAGGCGCGGTGCGCCGGGCAGGGCGCCGCCGTCGTCGTACGGGGCGCGCAGCGCGTCGGCGAAAGTAGGCGGCCGCCGCCGTGACCCGCAGGCCGCGGTCCGCGCCCCAGACCGAGTCGGCGAGGGCGCCGGTCTCCACGTCGCCGGACTCCTCGCGGGGCGCGGGTGCGGGGGTCGAGCCAGCGGACGGTGGCCGTGGCTAGGTGGCCGTCGGCGCCGGGCCGGACGCGGACGGCGTACAGGGCCGGTAGACCGTGTGGCCGGGGCCGACCTCGCCGCCGTCGACGCGGTCGTCGCGGAAGTCCTCGTCGGCGACCTGTCGGTTGTCGTAGCCGACGAGACGGAACTCGGCGACCGTCTCCGGGGTCGAAGGCGACCTGGGCCTTGGCGTCGCGGGCGGTCAGCTCGATGTGGCGCGGGGTTGCTCGCTGAAGACCTCGCGGGCGTCCTCGGTGTCCGACACGTACGCGGTGTGGCCGTCGCCCTTGTCGGCGAGGCGTTCCATCAGGGCGTCGCCGTAGTCGCTGCCGACGCCGACGCCGAAGAGGGTGATGCCGTGCTCGCGGCGCTCGTCCGCGATGCGTTCGAGGATGGCGTCCGCGTCGGTGTCGCCGGTGTTGGCGAGGGCGTCGGAGACGAGGACGACGCGGTTGGTGGCGCCCTCGCGGCGGCCTTCGACGGCGGTGTCGTAGCCGGTCTCGACGCCCGCGCCGAGGTTGGTGGAGTCGGTCGGCTCCAGGCTGTCGATGGTGTCGTGGACCCGGCGCGGCGGTCGCCGAGCCGGGTCATCGGCAACACGGTCTCGGCCTCGTCGCTGAAGGTGACGATCGCGACCGAGTCGTCGTCGCGCAGGCGGTCGGTCATCGTGCCGAGGACTCCTTGGCGAGGTCGAACCGGCCGGGTTCGGCCATGGAGCCGGAGATGATCGATGACGAACGTGAGGGCGGCGGGCGGGCGTTCGCCCTCCTGCTCGGCGCTCCGCGTGGCCAAACCCACGCGGACCAGTGACCAGTCCTCCTCGTCGGTGCGGGCGCCGTCCACGGTCACCGTGAAGCCGTCGCCGTCGGGGCGGTCGTAGTCCTGGCGGAAGCTGTTGACGAACTCCTCGGGCCGGACCGTCGACGGGTCGGGCAGCCGGCCCTCGGAGAGGGTGCGGCGGGCGCAGCCGTAGGAGGCGGTGTCGACGTCCAGGGCGAAGGTGGAGAGGTGGTCGGGATCCGGGGCGATCTCGGGGAGCCCTCGGTGTCCCCGGCTTCCCCGGTCGCCGTGCCGCCGTCGTAGCGCTGTTCGCCCTCGCCCCTGGGCCGGTCGGGCGCGGGCATCGGGGCCGAGTCGCCCCGGGAGTCGGCCGCGGACTCCTTCGTCCCCTGATCCGCGTCGCCCCCGCCCGTGCAGCCGGTGAGCAGCAGGCCGCCCGCCGCCGCGAGCGCGAGCAGCGCGCCGATCGGCCTTCGTGTCCGGTACCGCTTCATCTTCCGTGCCCCTGGTCCCGTTGACGCCGGTGTACGTGACTGTGACGGCGCGGCGGGGCGGAACGTGCGGCACGGGGCGTTACGGGTGCGTCTCGAAGTGGGCACGGCGGCGGGCCGTCGAGACCGGTGGGTGATCCCTCCGGTGACCCGGGCGAGGTCTCGGGGCCCAAGTCCCCGCCCTCCGGGCCCCGGTCGCTAGGCCTGTCTGACACTTCCGTCGTCGCCCGGGAGGGCGACCTCGCGGCGTCAGGTGCGTGCTCTGGGGGTCCCCCGGCCGGAGGCTGGGGGAGTGCCGGCGAGAGCCTCGTACTGGATGTACTCGGCTCTGCGCCCGGTGCGGCGAGAGTGCGTGCATGGCGTCGCGAGGCAGGCGGGAATTGTCAGACAGGCCCTAGGACACGATGTCCTTGCGGGCGAACCCCCGGAAGGCCAGGGCGAACAGCACGAGCGCGTACGTCACCGACAGCGACGTGCCCTGGATCAGGCGGGTCCAGTCCAGCTCGGGGCGGACCGTGTCGAGCCAGGCGTACTGCCAGTGCGCGGGCAGGAAGTCGCGCCAGTCGCCGAGGGCGGTCACCTCGTCCAGGACGTTGCCGATGATGGTCAGGCCGACCGCGCCGCCGACCGCGCCGAGCGGCGCGTCCGTCTTGGTGGACAGCCAGAACGCCAGGGCGGCGGTGACCAGTTGCGAGACGAAGACGTACGCCACCGTGATGGCCAGCCGCTCGGCCGCGGTGCCGGTGGGCAGGCCGCCGCCGGTGGGCAGCTCCAGCGGCCCCCAGCCGTAGGCGACCGAGCCGACGGCCAGCGCGACCAGCGGCAGCAGGACGATCGCGGCCAGGCTGAGGATGAGGGCGACGACCAGCTTGGACCAGAGCAGGCGGGCGCGGGGCACCGGCGCCGCGAGCAAGTAGCGCAGGGACGACCAGCCGGCCTCCGAGGCGACCGTGTCCCCGAAGAACAGGGCGACGGGCACGACGAGGAGGAAGCCCGCGGACGCGAAGAGGTTCACCGCGGCGAAGTTGGCCCCGGACGCGGTGGCCGAGTCCATCAGGCTGATCTGGTTGTTCGCGCCGCCCGGCTCGCCGCCGATCCGGAAGGCGACGAGCAGGACGAACGGCAGGGCGAACAGGATGCCGCCCATGACGAGCGTGCGGCGCCGCTTCAGCTGCCGGACCAGCTCGACCCGCACGGGCAGGGTGCGGCCCGCGCGGTAGCCGTCGGCGACCTCCTGGGGGCCGGCGGGCGCGGCGCCTTCGGCGAGCGTGCTCATGCCGGGTCTCCGATCAGGGTGAGGAAGGCGTCCTCGAGGCGCCGGTGGGGGCCCACCGACTCCACGGGCACGTCCAGGCGTACGAGTTCGGCGATCAGGTCCCGGGCCGCTCCCCCGCTGTCGAGCCGGACCAGCAGACCGCCGTCGGTGGCGGCCGCGGAGGCCACGCCCGGCAGGGCGGCGACCTTCTCGACGAGGGCGCGTCCACGCGCGGAGGTGCCCACGAGCAGCGTGTCGCCGGAGCCGACGATCTCGCCGACCGGACCGGCCTGGACGAGCCTGCCGTGGTCCATGACGACCAGGTGGGTGCAGGTCTGCTCGACCTCGGCCAGCAGGTGGCTGGAGACGATCACCGTGCGGCCGGCCGCCGCGTAGCGGATCATCACCTCGCGCATCTCGCGGATCTGCGGCGGGTCCAGTCCATTGGTTCGGCTCGTCCAGGATCAGCAGGTCGGGCAGGCCCAGCATGGCCTGGGCGATGGCGAGGTGCTGGCGCATGCCCTGAGAGTAGGTGCGCACCGCGCGGGCGAGCGCGTCACCGAGGCCGGCGATCTCCAGGGCCTCGTCGAGGTGGGCGTCCTCGGGCGGGCGGCCGGTGGCCCGCCAGTACAGCTCCAGGTTCTCGCGGCCGGACAGGTGCGGCAGGGAAGCCCGCGCCCTCGACGAAGGCGCCGACGCGGGAGAGCACGGGTGCGCCGGGCGCGATGGCGTGGCCGAAGACGCGGATGTCGCCGCCGTCGGGCGCGATCAGGCCCATCAGCATGCGCAGGGTCGTCGTCTTGCCCGCGCCGTTCGGCCCGAGCAGGCCCAGTACCTGGCCCTTCTCGACCCGGAACGACAGGTCCCGGACGGCGTACCGGTCGGTGGACTTGGCGTACCGCTTGCTGAGGTCCGTGATCTGGAGCGGTACCTCGGCCAGCGCGGGGTCGGGCGGCGGGGCCGTGGTGCGGCGGCGGGCGGTCAGCAGCAGGACCGCGGCGACGGCGGCCTCGCGAGGGGCGCCCACCAGACCCAGGCGGGCAGCCCGGCCACCTGTCCGGTGCCGCCGAGTGCCGTCGGCACCTTCAGGTCGCCCTTGAGGGAGACGGTGTACGTGGCGGGGGCGGCCGGTGAGGCGTAGCCGAGGTCGGTGGAGGACAGGACCAGGCGCAGTCGGTGGCCGCTCTCGATCTCGTGGTCGACGGCCGGCAGGGGTGATCCTCACGTCCTTGCCCGCTCCGGCGTCCGTCACCCTGATGGGTGTGACCAGTTGGGAGGGAGCACCTGCTGGGCGCCGCCGGGGGCGACGTCGTAGACCTTGGCGAAGAGCACGGCCTCGTCGCGGGTGGACTTCACGTGGACGGTCGCGGTCGGGAGCCGGTGATCTGCAGGTCCTCCCGGACCGGCGCCGACTCGAAGGCGGCGAACTGGCCGGGGAAGTCCAGGAGACGCCGAGTCCGAGCGAGGAGAGCTGGGACAGACCGCCGGAGCCGCCGATTCCGGGCAGTGCGGAGACGGCGGGCGGGCTGGCGCCGGCCGGGTTGTCGAAGCTCTGCTCGCGTCCGCGCAGCTCGACCGGGCGGAATTCGCCGCCCAGGCCGGGGTAGGAGTCGGCGCTCACGCCCTCCAGGCGGGGTTCGCCGTCACCGCTGCCGGAACCGAGGGTGCGGCTGACGCGGAAGCCGGGGCCGGTGCCGGCCGACTCGTCGCCCTTCAGATAGCGGTCGAACCACGCGCCGACGCGGGCCTGGACCCGGTCCGTCTCCCATGTCGCCGCCGTCGTGGCCGCCCGAGATCCAGTCGACGGCCACCGGGGCGCCGTTGGCATGGATCTCTCGCGCGGCCCGGTCGGCCTGGCCGAGCGGGAAGAGGAGTCGGTCTGGCCCTGCATCAGCAGCGTGGGCACGTCGATGCGGTCGCCGACGGCCTGCGGGCTGCGTCGGTCGAGGAGTTCCATGGCCTCCGGGTCCGGCTGCCCGGACCTCGGCGACCCGCCTGGTACATGCGGCAGAGCTGGTCCTCGAACTGGTCGCAGCCGCCGCCCAGGTTGACGAAGAGGCCGGCCCACAGCTTCTTGAAGACGCCGTTCGGGAAGAGGGCGTCCGAGAGGTTCCAGTACGTTATGGCGGGGGCGATGGCGTCGACCCGCTGGTCGTGCCCGGCGGCCAGCAGCGCGACCGCGCCGCCGTAGGAGCCGCCGGCGACGCCCACCACGCGGGTCGCCCTTCCCGTCCAGCCGGATCTGCGGCTGCTTCGCCAGCCAGTCGATCAGCCGGGACACGTCGGCGACCTCGCCGTCCGGTGAGTTCAGTCCGATCTTCCCCGTGGACTTCCCGAAGCCGCGCGCCGACCAGGTCAGGACCGCGTATCCGTCCCGTGCGAGGCTCTCCGCCTGCTCCCGTACGTCGGCCTTTCTGCCGCCGAAGCCGTCGCGAGCAGGACGGCCGGGCGGCCGCCGCCGGGGCCCGCGGTGAAGTAGGAGGTGTCCAGGCGCACCCCGTCACCCACGGCCATGACCCGGTCGGCGCGTCGCACCGGGGGCGCGTCGTCGCCGGCGACGGCCGTCCATGTCCCGGCGCCGGCGAGTACGACGACGGCGGCCGCGGCGGCGAGCATCCGCCGCGGCCCCCGTAGCGGCCCTCGCACGCGGGGCAGTCGAAGATCCATGCGTCAACGGTACGGGCCGCCGCCGACAACGGGGGCAGCCCGGGGCTGAACCGCCGCCCCTCCCACGGAAGTACGGTGCCGGCGCGGCGTACCACGGGCGCGGTAGGGCCGGTTGCGCGCCGAACGGGCTCCGGGACCACCGGTCACGGCCGATCGCCGGTTCACGGCCGATCGCCGGTTCACGGCCGGGCGGGCTCCCGGACGTCCTCCGGGACGGTCACCAGCCAGCGTGTGTCGCGGCGCGGGCGCAGGTACAGGGCCCAGTACAGGGTGGCGACGGCGGTGATGCCGCCGGTCCACGGCAGGTGGCTCGTCTCCTGCTGGGTCAGGACGTAGGCGAGGACGGCGATCAGCAGGACCGGCAGCACGGGCCACAGCGGCATCCGCCACGCGCGGGCGTGCCGGTGGGAGCCCCGGCGGGCGAGCAGCGCGGCGACCGCGACGAGGAGGTACATGCCGGTGACGGAGACGCCCGTGACGCCGTACAGGGTGTCCAGGTCGACGAAGCACAGCACGGCGCCGGGCACGCCGACGGCGAGGGTGGCGACCCACGGGGGAGCCGAACCGGCCGAGCTTGGCGAAGAGGGTGTTCACCGGCGCGGGCCAGGCCTTGTCGCGGGCCGAGGCGAACAGGACGCGCGAGTTCTGGATGACCATCACGATGCCGGCGTTGACGATGGCGAGGGCCACGCAGAGGCTGACGAAGGTGCCGACGGCGGAGTTGGACCAGGCGGTGACCATGGCGCCGATGTCGCCGCCGGTCAGCTCCGCGAGGTCGGAGGCGCCGAGGGTGACGGCGACGACCGGGACCAGGATGATCACGGCGGAGATGCCGAGGTGGCGAGCACCGTGCGGGCGACGTTGCGGCGCGGGTTCTCCAGTTCCTCGGAGAGGTAGACGGCGGTGGAGAACCCCTGGGTGACGAACAGGGCGATGGCGAGGCCGGAGACGACCAGCACGGCGGTCACGGGGTCGGTGCCGCCGTCCGCGCCGGCCACCTCCATGGAGGCGAGGCTGCCCAGTCCGCGCTCGGCGTGGGCGAAGCCCAGCACCGCGACGACGGCCGCGGCGATGACCTCCAGGGACCAGGAAGACGCCGGTGATCCAGGCGTTGGCGCGCAGGTCGAGCAGGCCGGCGAGGGTGGCGAGCACCATGACACCGGCGCCCGCCAGGGACGGGTCGAGGTGCACCGACCGGTTCGAGGTAGTCGGCGGTGCCCATGGCGATCACCGGCGGCACGATCATGACAACCAGCAGGGAGAGCACGAAGACCAGCCAGCCCGCCAGTCGTCCCGCCATCGTCGAGACCATGGCGTACTCGCCGCCCGCGCTGGGGATGAGGGTGCCCAGCTCCGAGTGGCAGAACGCCACGGCGATACAGATCAGGGAGCCGATGGCGATGGTCAGGGCGGTGGCGGTGCCGAGCGAGCCGAACAGGTCGGGGACGACCACGAAGAGCGTGGAGGCGGGGGTCACGCACGAGAGCGTCAGGAGAGTGCCGCCGACGACCCCGATGGAACGTTTGAGCGTCCGGGACTCCGGCGGGGCCGGAAGGTCCCGGGGCGCCGCGGCGACGGTCTCGCCGGTCTCGACGGGGCGGAGCGTGTCGGTCATGGAGCGGTTCCGATCGACTCGTGCGACGTGATTCGGGCGGGAGCGCTATCGCCTCCGGAGGCTTGGTCGTACGTCGTTTCTCGTCCGCTCCCGACGCATGATGGAATCCGACGAAAACCGATGCGTCAATGGCTGTTTACCTACGGAATTCGTCGATCGAAGTCGCAGGAGCGCTCGAAAACGGCATCAGGCCCCTTCCCGCAAGGGCCCCTTGAGGCGTACGGGAACCGTAGGGAACGGGGCAAAAAACGCCCCGTCGTCCGGTATCCGGACGGTGTCGGTGGAGGCCGGTAGAGTCCTGGGCACAGGTGAATCACAGGAACACAGCAACGGGTGGGGACTCGTGAAGCTGACATACACCGCTGCCTGGGTGGGGCTCACGGCGGCGGCGATGGTCGCGGCGACCGCGTGCGGCTCGGAGGGCGCCAAGACGGCCACCGAGAGCGCCGACAAGGCGGCCGACACGGCCGTGAGCAAGGCCGACACGATCATGGCCGCGCTCTCGCGGGCCACCGACCGGACCGAGGAGCTGGGCTCCGCCGAGGTCAGGACGACGACCGACCTGGGCACCGGTGAGCCGATCTCCATGGACGGCACCTACTCCTGTTCGTGGACGGCGCCTACTACTACGACATCGACCCCCAGCCCGCCGGCCCGCTCGCGGGCAGGAGTGGATGAAGATCGACGGGTCGGCCGTGTTCGGCGAGTCGGGTGCCGCCGCGATGAGCGGTGGCGGCGGCAGCGCCAGCCCGGCGGACTCCATGAAGGGCCTCAAGTACGCGAGCGACGTCGACGACCTCGGCAAAGAGACCGTCAACGGCAAGTCCACGACCCACTACCGGGCCGTGCTCGACCAGGCGGACATGGGCAAGTTCAAGGAGGCCTTCAGCGGCGCCGACAGCCTGCTCAACTCCGCCACCGGCGGCAGCTCGATCACCATGGACATCTGGGTGGGCGACAAGGACCTGCCGGTGCGCCTGAAGCAGGAGTTCGGCGCCATGGAGGTCACCATGGACTTCGACAAGTTCGGCGCCACCAAGGAGATCGCGGCCCCGCCCGCCGAGCAGACCGGCGACCTCACGGAGGAAGTGAAGAACTCCGGAGTGCAGCAGGGCTGAGACACGCACGGTGCCTCCGTCCCACCGGGTGGGACGGAGGGCACCGTGCGTCGCGGGCGGCCGCGTCTCAGTGGTTGCGCGGGAAGCCCAGGTCCACGCCGGCCGGGCCGTCGGCCGGGTCCGGCCAGCGGGTGGTGACGACCTTGCATGGGTGTAGAAGTGCGTGCCGTCGTTGCCGTAGATGTGGTGGTCGCCGAAGAGCGAGTCCTTCCAGCCGCCGAAGGAGTGGTAGCCCACGGGGACCGGGATCGGGACGTTCACGCCGACCATGCCGGCCTCGACCTCCAGCTGGAAGCGGCAGGCCGCGCCGCCGTCCCGGGTGAAGATCGCGGTGCCGTTGCCGAAGGGGAGGCGTTGATGAGCGCGATGCCCTCCTCGTAGGTCTCGGCGCGCAGCACGCACAGGACCGGGCCGAAGATCTCGTCCTGGTAGGCCTTCGCCGTGGTCGGCACCCGGTCCAGCAGGGAGATGCCGATCCAGTGGCCGTCCTCGTGGCCGTCGACCGTGTGCCCGGTGCCGTCCAGGACGACCTCGCAGCCCTCGGCCGCCCGCGCCCTCGACGTAGGACGCCACCTTGTCGCGGTGCGCGCGGTGATGAGGGACCCATCTCCGACGCCGGGTCGTCGCCGGGACCGATCTTGATCTTCTCGGCGCGCTCGCGGATCTTCTCGACCAGCTCGTCACCGACGGCGCCGACCGCGACGACCGCTGGGATCGCCATGCAGCGCTCGCCGGCCGAGCCGTAGGCCGCGCTCACCGCCGCGTCGGCCGCCGCGTCGAGGTCGGCGTCCGGCAGCACCAGCATGTGGTTCTTGGCGCCGCCGAGCGCCTGCACGCGCTTGCCGTTCGCGGAGGCGGTGGCGTGGATGTAGCGGGCGATCGGCGTCGAGCCGACGAACGAGACCGCCTTGACGTCCGGGTGCTCAAGGAGGCGGTCCACGGCCACCTTGTCACCGTGCACGACGTTGAAGACGCCGTCCGGCAGACCGGCCTCGGAGAACAGCTCGGCGATCTTCATCGCGGCCGACGGGTCCTTCTCGCTCGGCTTGAGCACGAAGGTGTTGCCGCAGGCGATGGCGATGGGGAACATCCACATCGGCACCATCGCCGGGAAGTTGAACGGCGTGATGCCGGCGACCACGCCGAGCGGCTGCCGGATCGAGGACACGTCGACGCGGGTGGCGACCTGCGTCGACAGCTCGCCCTTGAGCTGCACGGTGATGCCGCAGGCCAGGTCGACGATCTCCAGGCCGCGCGCGACCTCGCCGAGCGCGTCGGAGTGCACCTTGCCGTGCTCGGCGGTGATCAGCTCGGCGATCTCGTCGCGGTGCGCGTCCAGCAGCGCCCGGAACTTGAAGAGGATCGAGGTGCGCTGCGCCAGCGAGGACTGACCCCAGGTCAGGTAGGCGTCCTTGGCGGCGGCGACGGCGGCGTCCACCTCGTCGACGGAGGCGAAGGCGACCTTCGTGGTGACCGCGCCGGTGGCCGGGTTGGTCACCGGCCCGTACGTGCCCGAGGCGCCTTCGGCGGTCTTGCCGCCGATCCAGTGGTTGACGATGTTCGTCATGACCGAGAACTCCTTCACAGATGGCGGCGACGGGTCGAGACGTGCCGTTGGTCCAGCTCACGGGCCGTGACCGGCGACGATCGGGTCGCGGTTACGGCCATGGGTCCATCCCAGCAGCCGGGCGCTCCGGGCGCGCCCGACACTCTGTATGCGGTTTGGGTGTCCGCGTAGACACGTGGGGGCAGTGTCGGGCGACCCGCACGGCGACGGGACGCGGAGACCTCCGGCGCGGGGCCGGTGCGAGCGGGGAGTCGGCGCTCGGACTTCGCTCCTGCCAGGGCGAAGCGGCCTTCCCGCGCCGGAGGCGTTGGGGGGAGAACCGGCGACGGCGGGACGGGACTTGGGCCCCGGCGATCGGGTCGTGCGCCATCGCGTTCCCCTTCGTGACCGTCGTTGCCTGCCCGCCGTTGCGTCTCCCCGGTTTCTAGCCCCGCGCGTGCGGCCTGTCAATGTTTTGTCCGGACATTCGGACGACATGGCCGACGACATGGTCCGGGTGGCGGCCCACCCGCGCGCAGGGGGCTCCCCGGGCCCCCGGAGTCAACGCGCCGCGCCCGGGATCCGGCGTATCCCTTTGCGGCACTCCTGTCCACAAAGACGCCCTTCGTGTCACACATGTCACGGGCGGGCGGGCCTTCCGTCACACCCGGGACGGCCCCTGACCGTCCACCGCTCCACGTCGTTCACCCCCCACAGGCTTGGTGATCGCCAGCGCAGCGCCCGGCTCCCCCCGGCGGCCGTCCCCGGTCGCCGCCGCCGTGCGCGCAGGGAGGTGCAACTAGTGACCGACCGAAGGCTCTGGTCCTACAAGGACATCGCGGCTCACATCCGGGTCCAGCCGGACACCGTGCGGTCGTACCGCAAGCACGGGCTGCTGCCCCCGCCCGACCACGTGGAGGGAGGAAGCCGTACTGGTACGCGGACACGGTCCGGGCCTGGGTGGCGTCCCGCCCTCGCAACCGGAAGCGGTAGGCCGGAAAATCGTTCTGTGCCCCGCTGATGGGTGGGGCACAGTGCCGTGCATGGACTTCTCCGTGAAACCCGTCCTGACCGGCGACAGGACCGTACTGCGACCGTTCACCGAGGCCGACGCCGAGCAGATGTGGGAGATCATCAACGACCCCGAGGTCGAGCGCTTCACCGGCCCGCCGGGACACGAACTCACCCCCGGGCTGCTCCGCACCTGGTACGGCTCCCGCGGCGAGCGGTCCGACCGGCTCGACCTGGCGGTCACCGATCCCGTCGACGGCGGACTCCTCGGCGAGGTCGTACTCAACGAGTGGAAGCCCGAGAGCCGTACCTGCACCTTCCGCACCCTGATCGGCCCGCGGGGCGCGGCCGGGGATCGGCACCGAGGCGACCCGGCTGATCGTCGGGTACGGCTTCGAGGAACTCGGGCTGCACCGCATCAGTTGGACGCCTACGCCGACAACCACCGGGCCCTGCGGGTCTACGAGAAGGTCGGATTCGTGACGGAGGGGGTCCGGCGTGAGGTGGAGTGGCGCGACGGCGCGTGGGTGGACGAGGTGCTGATGGCCGTCCT
Source organism: Streptomyces thinghirensis (assembly GCA_021502835.1). The sequence goes on along the minus strand of JAKFGP010000032.1, from coordinate 4,904 downwards.
CGACCACCAGTGGGCCGCCCACCGCGGGCACCCCCGCACCGGCAGCTCACGCCCCGGGGCCGGCATCACGGTTCGATGACCCTCACCCCGGCGCCGGGCGCCGTCTCCATCGCGGCCAGTGCGGCCGGGACCTCGTCCAGCCCGATGGTGGACGTCACCAGCAGGTCGGGCCGGAGCGCTCCCGTGCGGACCAGTTCCAGCATCGGCGGGTAGGTGTGCGCGGCCATCCCGTGGCTGCCGAGGAGTTCGAGCTCCAGGGCGACGGCTCGGGCCATCGGCACCGGTGTGGTGCCGTCCGGCGAGGGCAGCAGCCCGACCTGGACGTGCCGGCCGCGGCGGCGCAGGCCGTTCACGGACGCGGCGCAGGTGACGGGCGAGCCGAGGGCGTCGAGGGAGAGGTGGGCGCCGCCGCCGGTGAGGTCGCGGACCGCCGCCGCCGTGTCCGGCGTCCGGGCCGCGTCCACGCACTCCACCGCGCCGAACGCACGCGCCAGCTCCAGCGCCCGGGGCGACACGTCCACGGCGACGATCCGCGCGCCCGCGGCCGCCGCGATCATCACGGCCGACAGGCCGACGCCGCCGCAACCGTGCACCGCGACCCACTCCCCGCCGCGAGGCGCCCCTGCTGCACCACGGCCCGGAACGCCGTGGCGAACCGGCAGCCGAGGGAGGCGGCCGTCGCGTACGGCATGCCCTCGGGTACGGCGACGAGGTTGACGTCGGCGTGGTCGGAGTGCCACGTACTCGGCGAACGAGCCCCAGCGGGTGAAGCCGAGGCTGGGGTCTGCCGTTCACACACCTGCTGGTCGCCCGCCGCACACGCCCCGCAGCTCCCGCAGGCGCAGACGAAGGGCACGGTCACCCGGTCGCCGGGCCGCCACCCGGCCACCCGGTCGCCGACCGCCGCCACGACACCGGCGAGTTCGTGACCGGGCACGTGCGGCAGCTCGATGTCCGGGTCGTGGCCCTGCCAGCCGTGCCAGTCGCTGCGGCACAGCCCGGTCGCCTCGACGCGGACCACGACGCCGTGCGGCGCGGGCTCCGGGTCGGGCACCTCCTACCTCGGCGGGCTCCCCGAACCGCTCGAACACGACCGCGCGCATCCGTCACCCTCACTTCCGTACCGGCGTTCCCGCTTCCGGTCCCCCATCTCACGGCAGACGGTGCGGGGCTCATACCCCCTAGGGGTACAGTGGGAGGTGAGTGGTCCACGCTGGACCACGGGTACCCGCCCATGAACGCCCCGACGAGGAGTAACGACATGACCGCCCAGACCGACACCCAGGGCTCCGTCACCACCGTCTACAAGGTGAGCGGAATGAGCTGCGGACACTGCGAGGGCGCCGTCTCCGGCGAGATCTCCGAGATCGCCGGCGTCGGCTCGGTGCAGGCCGTCGCCTCGACCGGCGAGGTCACCGTCGTCTCCGGGGGCGCCCCTGGACGACGCGGACGTGCGCGCCGCCGTGGACGAGGCGGGCTTCGAGCTCGTCGGCCGGGTTTGAGTCACGGCGCCACGAGCGCGCCCCCAACTACCGCCCCAGCGCTCCCAGCGCTCTCAACAATCCCGCAGCACCCACAGCCCTGGCCGGGCCGCGCACGGCCCGGCTGTCGGCCTCAGAGTCCGGCCCATGACCAGCACCACCACCGCGTCCAGCACCACGGCCTCCACCACCACCCCGGAGACCGCCCCGGAGACCACCCCGGCCGCCGAGCCGGACCCCGCCGAGGTATCGGAGCTGCTCATCGGCGGGATGACCTGCGCCTCCCGTGCGCGGCCCGCGTGGAGAAGAAGCTCAACCGCATGGACGGCGTCACCGCCACGGTGAACTACGCGACGGAGAAGGCCCGGATCTTCCTACCCGGCGGCCACCGGGGTCGCCGACCTGATCGCCACCGTCGTCAAGACCGGGTACACCGCCGAGGAGCCCCGGCGCCGCCGCCGGAGCCCACCGGACGAGCGCGCGGAGCCCCCGGACGGCACCGGCGCCGACCCCCAGCTGATCGCCCTGCGCCGGCGCCTCGTCGTCTCCGTCTCCTCGCCGCCCCCGTCGTGCTGCTCTTCGCGATGGTCCCGGCGCTCCAGTTCGACAACTGGCAGTGGCTCTCGCTCCCCCTGGCGCGCCCCGTCGTCGTCTGGGGCGGTCTGCCCTTCCACCGCGCCCGCCTGGACAACGTCCGGCACGGCGCGGCCACCAGGGACACGCTGGTCTCGCTCGGCACCCTCGCGGCGTTCGGCTGGTCGCTGTGGGCGCTGTTCTTCAGGGACGCCGGCATGCCGGGCATGCGGCACGGCTTCGACCTCACCGTCTTCCCGCACCGACGGGGCCTCCGCGATCTACTTCTGGAGGCCGCCGCCGGGGATCACCGCCTTCCCTTCTCCTCGGCCGCTGGCTGGAGGAGGCGCGCTCCGGGGCGCGGTGCGCCGGCGCGCCGCGCTGCGGGCGCTGATGGAGCTGGGCGCCGATGACGTCGCCGTGCTGCGGGACGGGCGCGAGGTGCGGATTCCGGTGGCCCGGCTGGCGGTCGGCGACCGGTTCGTCGTACGGCCAGGCGGAGAAGATCGGCACCGACGGGACGGTGACCGAGGGTGCCTCCGCCGTGGACGCCTCGATGCTGACCGGCGAGGAGTCGGTGCCGGTGGACGTGACGGCCGGGGACGCCGTCACCGGCGCCACGGTCAACGCCGGCGGCCGCCTGGTCGTCGAGGCCACCGGGTCGGCTCGACACCCAGCTGGCGCGGATGAGGCGAAGCTGGTCCAGGAACGCGCAGAGCGGCAAGGCCGAGGTGCAGCGGCTCGCCGACCGGATCTCCGGCGTCTTCGTGCCGGTCGTGCTGCTGATCGCGGTCGCCACCTTCGGCGGGTGGCTGGGCGCCACCGGTGACACGGTCGCCGCGTTCACGGCCGCCGTGGCCGCACTGATCATCGCCTGCCCGTGCGCACTGGGCTACCGGCCACGCCGACCGCGCTGATGGTCGGCACGGGCGCGGCGCCCAGCTCGGCATCCTCATCAAGGGACCGGAAGTGCTCGAGTCCACGCGGTGGCGCGTCGACACGGTCGTCCTCGACAAGACCGGCACCGTCACCACCGGCCGCACGGCCCCTCACGACGTGCACGCCACCGAGGGGGCACCGACTGAGGCGGAGGTGCTGCGGCTCGCGGGCGCCGTCGAGCACGCCTCCGAGCACCCCGTGGCCCGCGCCGATCGCGGCCGGTGCCGAGGAGCGGGTCGGCGCGCGCCGGACGCCGAGAACTTCGGAGAACGTCCCCGGGCGCGGCGCGTACACGCACGCGTGGAGGGCCGCGAGGTGGCCGTGGGGCGCCTCTACGACGCTCTCCCGCCCGAGGGTCACCCACGCCAGGGAAGAGGCCGAGAGGGACGGTCGTACGGCCGTCGTGGTCGGCTGGGGACGGCGTGGCGCGCGGGGTCGTCTCCGTGGCGGACGCGGTGAAGGAGACCAGCGCCGAGGCGGTGGCCGAGCTGCGCAGGCTGGGCCTCCCACCGTGTTGCTGACCGGCGACAACAGGCGTCGTCGCCGAGGGCGGTCGCCGGAGCGGTCGGCATCGACGAGGTGATCGCCGAGGTGCTGCCCGAGGACAAGGTCGCCGTGGTGGAACGGCTGCGGGCCGAGGGCCGTACGGTCGCCATGGTCGGGGACGGCGTCAACGACGCGGCCGCGCTCGCCGTCGCCGATCTGGGTCTGGCGATGGGCACGGGGACGGACGCGGCGATCGAGGCCGAACGACCTGACCCTGGTGCGCCGGGGTCCTGCGGGTGGGCCGCGGACGCGATCCCGGCTTTCTCCTGGCGCACCCTCTCCACGATCCAAGGGGCAATCCTCGTGTGGGCCCTTCGGCTACAACGTGGCCCGCGCTGCCGCTGGCCGCTTTCGCCGGGATGCTCAACCCGATGATCGCGGGGCGGCGATGGCCTTCTCCTCGGTGTTCGTGGTCACCAACAGCCTGCGGCTCCGGGCCTTTCACTGAGCGCGCATTTTCCGCAGGTCGAGGGCCGGCGCCTCTGAGTCCGGCACTCGCCTCACATAAGCTCTTCACAAGGCTCGCGCATCTTCCTTACGCTTGGGTCCCGTTCGACGTGGCGGGGCTCTTTGCGCACCTAACGGACATATGCAAGAGACGCAGATCACAGTGATGCCAACGTAACCATCGAAGGGGGTTCCGAAGGTTAAGTTGGCGATGTGGCAGGGCAGCGTCTTGGGCGCCACCTGGCATCTGGGGATGTCGCCGGGGACTTTCCCCAGAGCTGCGTTGCCGGGACACGTACACCGGGAAGCTTTAGCGGCCCTCCCGGGCGTGCGCTGTCCCGGCAGACCGCACGACGAGCACGACCGCATGACCGCACAACAGGCGCGACGGGTTTTGCTCGTTGCGCTCAGTGGCGCGATTAGGCGCTGTCCTCACATACCGCCCGGCCGGATCCCGTGGGGGAATCCGCACCGGGACATGGGAAGGCGCCCTGGTTCGTCGGCCCGTGGGGGGACCGGCGCCAGGGCGCCTTCTGCTGTCCGGGCCGCCGCCGCCCGCGACCCCCGGCTCCGTCCACAGAAAAATCCCGTACGCTCGGGGGCGGCACGGGACTCTCTGTACGCGCTGGGTGGGGTGCCTGGCGGCTCCAGCGCTCCTCGACGGGCACGAAGTCGCGCTCGGCGAACGCCGTAGATCTGGCGCGGGCGGCCGTTGGGAGCCCGGCTCCTTGATCATCTCGTGCCACTGGGCGATCCAGCGCCCGCGGCCGGCCCAGCGCGAACAGGACCGTGAACATCTCGGTCGGGGAGCCCATGGCCCGGTAGAAAGAGCACCGAGCCGTAGAAGTCGACGTCTGGCAGAGGCTGCGCGAGACGAGTAGTCGTCGGAGAAGCAATACGCAACTGAACGAAGTACAA
>JAKFGP010000031.1 GCA_021502835.1 Streptomyces thinghirensis | reverse complement strand
AGGTAGCTGATTGTGGCGTGTGTGCCACACCCGTTGACACTGACGACGACTCTCAATGGTTCAACTACGTGGGGGTTCTTCAATTAAGACACCTGCTGAGTGGTGCACCAACATCGTCACGGTCACCGTTATCTCACGGGTGGCCGACGGCGGACGTGACTGCCGTTGGTGCACCATTCCAGAAGGTGTCAACAATCGAAGAACCCCCACGTAGTTGAACCATTGAGAGTCGTCGTCAGTGCTCGGGCGGGTGCAGGGACACGCACCGTCAGCTACACGCGGCTGCAGAAAGCACGCCCCGAGCTGTGCCGCACCGACTCTGATCGCGGATGTGCGCCACAGCTCAGGGCGCCAACTCGCGGCACGTGTAGCTGATTGTGGCGTGTGTGCCACACCCGTTGACACTGACGACGACTCTCAATGGTTCAACTACGTAAAGGTTCTTCAATTGTTGACACCTGCTGGAGTGGTGCACCAGCACATCAGTCACGTCCGCCGTCGGTATCTGTGAGACCAATCGGTGACCGTGCGGCCCTGCCCATCCGACTCGTCCTGACCGCTCCACGCCTGTGCTCGCAGATCAGGAGCGGCCCGGCAGCCGCACTCAACCGGGCATCGGGCCGGCGAGACCTTAACGGAGCACCGAGGGGACCCGTTGACCACACCGCACCTGGAAGCCGACACCTTCACCAACACGGACCTTGACCAGCTTCAGACTCTGATGACCGGCCTCGTTGCCACCTGCGCGGCCATCGGGCGTCAGCGTGACCCCGAGGGTCGGTGGCGTCCTGCCGCCCCCGACTGCGACGGGGCGTTCGACAACGCCCGCGAAGTCATAGAGGACCTTTCCTGCACGCTGAACCAGACCCGTCGCGCCATCCGAAGGGTTGACCTCGAGGCGCGTGCACGGCACCGTCCGACGCCCATCACGACCAACGCGTGGGTGCAGCAGTAACCCGTGAGCGCCTCTGGAGCACCGGTCCCCCACCGGTGCGGCCCGAGCGCAGTGGGTGGAGGCCGGCCGCTTCCAGCCCCAACGCGTGACCGGCCTCCGCCCGCCCAGCGGATCGGTCCAGACCCGCCGCTTAACCCCCCGGGGCAAAGAGACGGCATCCCCGCCCCCGGTGCCGCCGTGCACGGCAAGATGCGGGCACTGACCAGGAATGGCTCCTCGCACCAGGAGGCGGAAAGTGACTCGACAATCACGCCAAGCCGCTGCCCGTCCCCCTCACCGGTCCAGGCTGCCGCGGCAAGGTGGCTCTTCGCCGGCATGCTGGTCCTGACCGGATGCGGAAGCGGCGACAGCACGGACGGCCCCCCATCCGCATCGTCCACGTCCTCCCAGGTGCCCACGACACCGAGCGCATCCGCATCCGAGAGCTTGATCCGCAAGCGGCACAAAAAGCGCGCCGTCCTCCGGACCTACAGCCGGTTCTGGGAAGAGCAGGTGAAGGCCTACGGCCAGGGGACGTGACCGGCACGGATGTCGCCAAGTACGCGGCCGCGCAGGCGATTGACGGCAACCAAGCGGATCTCAGCGAGCTCAAGTCGCAGGGCATCGTGACAACCGGTAAGCCCACCCATGACACCTCCGTTGACGAGCTGCAGCTCGGGCAAAAAGGTCCCCTACGCCAAACTCACCGACTCGTCTCGACAGCACTGGATGGAAGTTCATCCATGCCGAGATCCCACAGAAGCCCGTAGATATGCCCACGAACCGGTTGGTCCGGTACGTGACCGAAGTCGAAGCGGAGAGTGGGGGAATCAGTGGAAGATCGTGACCGTCACTCCTCAACAGCGCACCTGCTGAGCAGGACCGCGTCCTGCTGGGAGCAGCCGGCGTGGCGATCGCCGCGGTGGCCTCCCCTCCAGCCATCGCCGGGGTCCCCTTGGGAGGCGGCTGCAGCGGCGCGGGGCATGTGGGTGGTCTGCAAGGCCGACAACGAGAGTCGTCCTCCTCGGGGAACTCGGGATCCAATGCCCGGCCCTCTGGGACCAAAGGTTCAAACCAGCCCGGCAAGCCAAGTGTTACTTTGCGAGTGGGGCGGCTGAGCCCTCAACCGCCGGAAGGTGCGACGTGTTCTGGGCGACAAATCACCGGCAGACGGCGCTGTGTACCAGCGAACCTGTAACACCGGGCCGGGAGGCACCCCGGTCTCTGAACACATCGTGGCCGCCGAAGCACCAGACGTCCCTGCCGTGGACCCCGCTGGTCGTCGCCCAGCAGGCCATCAACAAGATGAAGCTCGCCGGCCCGGACATCGCAAGCCCTCAGCGGACCGCCGGCACCTACATCGTAGGCATGCCCATGTGGCTGTGGGTGAACACGAGCCCAACGACCTTCGGCCCGAACACCACCAGCGCGCCAGCGCCGGCGGCGCGACCGTGACCGCCACAGCGAAAGTGACGCGCATCGTCTGGGAGATGGGCGACGGCGCGACAGTCACCTGCACGGGCGCCGGCACCTCGTATACCGCTGCGCACGGCAAGCAGGAGTCCCCCACCTGCGGTCACACGTACACGCAGACCTCCGCCTCTGAGCCCGCCGGAAAGTGACGCGGTGACCGCGACCTCGACGTGGACGGTGGACTGGCAGGTGGCCGGTGGCGGTGAAGAGGGTCAGTTCACCGAGGTTCGGCAGTCCCAGGCACAAGTGGCGATCCGTGAGCTGCAGGTGTCAGGTAAAGCCGGAAGGACAGAACGTTGAGTAAGACGAAAGAAGCGCGACACCGGTGCTCGGGCAAGTCGTGCGCTCCGCCAACCATCGGTGGCAGGACCGTTACTCCGCCGCGTGTCTCCGCCCGCCGACGCCGACCAGAGTGATCGCCCTGTCGCTGGCACTGGTCGCCGCCGGCGGTGCGGGCGTCGCAGTCCTCCCCCCTCCAGGTCGGAGACCGCACCGATGTCGTGACGGTGGCACGCGATGTGCAGGTCGGCCGGGTCCTCACCGAGCAAGACCTCGGGAAGGCCTCGGTCGCGCTGGACCCCGGCGGTGAAGGCCGTACGCGCGGACGACGTGGGCTCCGTGGTGGGCAAGAGGGCGGCGGTCGAGCCCGAAGCCCGGATCGATGCTGGCTCCCGCGCAGGTGACCCGGGACTCGCTGGTCAAGGCCGGTGAACAGCTGGTCTGGATCGGGCTCAAGCTCGAGCAAGTCCCGGCCACCGCGCTGGTGCTCGGGCAGAAGGTGCGGTTGTGCAGCAGGGTGCCGGGCTCAGGGCACGGCCGACACGGGCAGGAGTCCGGCGTCGGACAGATCCGCAGAGCATCGCCGGCCGGGTGGTAAAGGCGTCGAAGGCGCCCCGGACCGGTGTGGTGGTCGTCGACGTGGCGACGACGCGGACGACGGCCCCGTCCACCGTCGCCGCGTGGGTGTCGACCGACGCGCTGCGCCTGGTCCTCGACGCTCCGCGAGCACACAACTGATGGCCGTCATCGCACTGGCCGGGTGCAGCGGCGCCCCGGGGTGACTGACCAGTGCCCCCGCTCTGCTGCTGTCACTGGCATGGGAGCCCGGCCGGCGGATGATCCTGGCCGAGTGCGACCCGGACGGGGCGCGGTCCTGCACGGACTGCTGCAGGGCACGCTCGAAGGGACCGGTACCGGGTTGCGGAACCTATCGGTGGCCGCGCGTAGGGGCGAGGTCGGTGAGGCGTTCTGGCGGCAGTTGATCGACTTGAGCAGCGAGGACGGCAAGGCCGATTCGCCGCGCGACCGGCTGCTGCTGCCCGGGATCACCGATCCCGCCCAGGCGGCGAGCCTCAGTTCAGTCTGGAAGGGCTCGCGGCGATGTTCCGCGGCATCGAGACCGACCACGGTCACGACGTCCTGGTCGACTCTCGGCCGCCGCGGTTGCGGTCGGCCTGTCCGGTGTCCTGGCTGAGCAGGCCGACTTCGTCCTGGTCGTGGTCCGCAACACGCTGCGCTGCCTGCAGGCCGCCCAGAGCCGAGTGAACGCCCTGTCCGAGCGTGTCGCAGTGTCGGTCGACTGATCGTGCTCGATGAGGGGCCGTACCCCGGCAGGCGAGGTGCAGCGGGTGCTCCAGGTCCCGGTGGTGGCGACCCTGCCGTTCGCGCCGGGGGAGGCCCGGGTGCTGTCCGACGGGGCCGACCAGTCCCGCCACTTCACCAAGTCCGCGCTGATGAAGGCTGCCCGCACGACGAGCACCCTGCTGGTGCAGCGGGCGGCCGCCCGCCGTGCCCGCCTCCGGCCCGCCCAGCGCGCCGGTGAGAGATGCGGAGGTGTCCCATGCGCGGTAAGCCGCTGCACGCCGATCCGACCGTAGTACCGCCGCCCGGCCGGCCCCCAGGTCCTCAACCCGGCAGGCGGAGAGCGCGCCGGCGGGGTCTGCGCGGGCACGGGGGTTCTGGGTGCGGCGCCTCAGATCACGGTGGACCACAAGGTCGCCCGGCACATCGCCTCGCAGGTCGCCAAGCAGCGCGAGGAGTTGCTGAAGACGGCCCCGGATATGGACCGGGCCAACGAGGAGCAACGCTGCCTGGACTGGATCACTGGGGCTGTGGCGGTATGGTCGGATGCCGCGGCGATGAGTCCGCAGGAGGACGAGGCGCTGCGGCGTGCCGTCTATGACCTGCTCTACCGGGCGGGGCGGCTGCAGCCGTATCTGGACGATGAGCGCGTCGAGGACATCATCATCCAGGGTCCGGGTGAGGTGTGGCTGGACTACGGCGACGGGGAGCGCCGCATGGTCGGGCCGATCGCGGACTCCGAGGAGGAGTTGCTGGAGCTGCTGCGGGAGCTGGCCCGGGGTCGGGGCACCAGGGGCGGACCATTTCCACCGCCCATCCGACGCTGGCGCTGTCGTTGCAGGACGGGTCCCGGCTGCAGGCGGTCACGGGGCTGGGGCCGATGACGTATGCGGTCATCCGCCGGCACCGCGTCTCCAACGCCGACCTGGACGACCTGGTGGGGCTGGGCACGATCGACCCGGTTCTGCGCGAGTTTCTGGGCGCGTGTGTGCGTGCGGAGAAGAACATCATGATCGCGGGCAAGCAGAAGGCCGGTAAGACGACCTTGTTGCGGGCGATGCTCAAGGAGTTCGACCCGGAGACGCGGTTCGCGACCATCCAGACCGAGGACGAGCTGTTCGCTCACGCCAACGGCTACCACCGCCAGGTCGTCTCCCTGATCAGGCGGGAGTCCAACGGGGAGAAGGACCTCACCGGGCGCGGTGCCGGCGAGGTGACGCTGCTGGATCTGATGCATCCGGCGCTGCGGATGTCGCTGGAGCGGATCGTGGTCGGTGAGGTCCGCGCGGCCCGGAGGTCGTGGCGATGATGCAGGCGCTGACCAACGGGGCCGGCGGGAATCTGTGCACGATCCACGCCCGGCGCCCGGACATCATCTTCGACCGGATCGCCGAGCTGTACGCGCTGGCTCAGGGCAATTTGTCCGAGCAGCTGGCTTACCGGCAGACCGCCAACGGCCTGGACTTCATTGTGTACGTCGACATGACGGACGAGACGCAGATCGGCGGCCGCCGCCGCCGCTACGTCTCCCACGTCCTTGAGCTGACCGGCATCGGGGAGTCCGGCCGCCCGGCCACCAACGAGGTCTTCTCCCCCGGCTTGGAGTTCGGTGAGCTGCGGGCGGTGCCGCGGATGGACCCGGGCTGCATCGATGACCTGCGCCGAGTCGGATTCGACTCCAGCCTCCTACAGCAGTCCTACGGGGCATGGCAGGCGCCGCTGACGCTGAAGGTCGGAGGCGTCCAGTGATCTTGCTGTGGGGGCTGCTCAGTGGCATGACCGTCGTCGGCGGGCTGATCGGCGTCGTCGCCGGGATCGTGGGAACGTCGGCGCCGCGCCGGCCTCCCTGGTGGCAGCGGATGCTGGCCCGGCGCGGCCGGGAGCAGACCGAGGACGTCCGGATGCGTCGGCGGGCCCTGTCCGTCGCCGCGGCCGGGGTGTTCGCCGGTATGGCTGGCTTCAAGCAACTTCGTCGCGGGCGTCCTGCTCGGAGCTGCCGTGATCGGCGTGCCGTGGCTGGTCACACCGGGACAGGTCGCCGCGGATCGTATCGGGCAGCTCGAAGCGCTCAGCGAGTGGACCGGCCGGCTGGCTGGCCTGCTGCGACTGGGCATGGGTCTGGAACAGGCGATGATCTCCAGCAGGCAGAGCTCCCCGGACGAACTCGCCGCCCAGATCGTCAACCTGGCCGACCGGCTGCGGCTGGGCTGGCGTCCCGAGGACGCCATGAGGGCCTTCGGTGATGAACTCGGCGACGTCACCGGCGACAAGGTGGTGGCCGCGCTGATCCTGTCGGTCAACGACCACGGGCCGAGGCCTGGCCCAGGCGCTGGAGGACCTGGCGGGCACCGTCCGCGACGAGGTCGCCAAGAAACGCAGCATCGATGCGGACCGTGCCAAGCCGCGGACCACGGTGCGGTGGATGACCATCATCACCGTGGGCATCGTGGTGGCCGGGTTCTTCGTCCCCTCCTACACCGCCCCGTATTCCACGCTCCTGGGCCAGCTGGTCCTCGCCTTCCTCACGGCCGGATTCGTCGCCACGCTCGCGCTGCTGATGCGGCAGCTCGGCGCTTTCCGCCGCATCCCGCGGTTCCTCATCCCGGACGCGGCCAGCACGGTGCGGCTGCCCGCCCCGCGACCGCCCCGGACGTCGACCGTGAGCCGGAAGGGGCCACCTCTGTGAACCTTCTGCCCATCGTGCTGACCGGCGGGTCGGTCGGTGCCGGTGTCGCTCTGTTGGTGCGCGAGATGCTGCGCCCACAGCCGGCCCTGGCCCCGGCCCTGCAGCGCACGGCCCCGGGCAGCCTGCCCGTGTCCGCCGAGCAGGACCTGGACCGGGACGAGGTGTGGGGGCGGTGGCTGCTGGCCCGCCTCGAGCGCCTGCCCGGCGTGCGGGTGCCCGTCAAGAACCTGGCCCTGCTCGGCCGGGGCCCGAGGCCAGTTCGTGCTGAAGAAGACCGCGCTCGCCGCCCTCGGACTGCTCTGCCCGGTGCTGATCACCATCCCGTGGATCGTGGCGGGCATCTCGCTGCCCTTCTACGTGCCGGCCGTTGTCGGACTCGCCCTCGCCGCACTGCTGTTCATCACACCCGATCTCGCGGTGCGCGACCAGGCCAAACGGGCGCGGGAGGAGTTCGCCCACGCCCTGGTCGCCTACCTGGACCTGGTCGCGCTCAAGCGGGCTGCGGACGCCGGCCCCACCGAAGCCCTGGAGAAGGCGGCCGCCGTCGGCCGCGGCTGGCCCTTCCTGTATCTGCAGGGTGCGCTGCGCCGGGCCCGGCTGGAGAAGATCCCTCCGTACCAGGCGCTGAGCGAGCTGGCCGCCGGGTACGACCTGCCTGCCCTGGACGACGTCGCCGACATCATGCGCGGCTCCGCGACCGACGGCGCCGCCGTCTACGGGGCGCTGCGGGCGCGGACCGCCGCGCTCAGCGCCGAACTGCTCGCGGACCAGGCCGCGGAGGCGAACGCCGCCAGCGAGAAGATGACCCGCTCTCAGGCGCTGCTGGCGGTGCTCGTCATGCTCCTCATGGCCTTCCCCGCGGTGATCCGCATGCTCACCGTCTGAACCCCGGCCGGCCGATCCCGGAACCGACCTTGCTGACCGACAAGGAGAATCTCGTGAAGTACACCGCCACCCGCGCCTACCGCACCGTGCTCAGTGGTGACCACGCGGCTGGAGAAGGCCTCGCCGAGCTGCAGCGGCGCCCCGACGAGGGGCGACCTCAACATCACCACCGTCATCATCTGGGTCGCCGCCGTCGCGGTGCCCTGGTCATCGCCGGAACGATCGCCGCGGTCATCGCCAAGTTACAACGGAAACCTGAACGGCATCTGATGCTCGATCACGCCCGCTTGAAAGCCTGGTGGCGGGGGCGCCGGTGGGCCGATGACCGTGGGGACGCGTCGATCCAAATGGCCATCGTCTACCCGTTCGTGCTGCTCGCCACGATCGCCGTCATCCAGGCCTCCATGTGGTACTACGCGCGGCAGATCGCTCTGACCGCTGCCCGGGAAGGCGTCACCGCCGCCCGCGCCTATCAGGCCGGCCCCGCCGACGGCACCGCCCGCGCCCAAGCCGGGTCCTGGGCCGAACGGCTGGGGACAGCCTGCGCTCGACCAGCGTGAGTGCCAGCAGCGACGGCGAACGCGTACGTGTGCAGGTCAGCGGGGTTGCCCAGTCACTCCTGCCCGGCGTCCCGGGGCTGACCATCACGCAGTCGGCCTCGGGACCGGCTGGAGCGTTGGGTCAGTTGCCATGAGGGCCCATCTCCAGGGTGGTGCGACGTCTGGCCGGAACGCGGGGCGGCGATGAGGGCAGCGTCGCCATCGAGGCGGCCATCGTCATTCCCCCGCTGATCATGTTCGTGTGCCTGGCGCTCGCGGGCGGCCGTCTGGTCACCTCCGGTGCGAGATCGACGCCGCCGCGGAGGACGCCGCCCGGGAAGCGTCCATCCACCGCACGGCCGCCTCCGCCCAGGCCGCGGCCGACGCTGCGGCGCCGAATCCCTCGATGACCAGGGCATCTGCCTGCGCGTCCAACAGCGTCGCCATCGACACCAGCGGACTGAGCGTGCCGGTGGGGCAGGTCGGCACGGTCACGGTGACCGTGAACTGCACGGTGAACCTGTCCGACCTGCTGCTTCCTGGTGTGCCGGGGTCAAGTCCCTGCGGTCAACAGCTACCTCCGTAGTGGACCAGTACCGCATGCGGCAGGGAGCCCGATGATCTTGACCTGGCTGGAAGCACGAGCGCGGGGGACCGCGATCGGGGCGGAGTCACCGTGTTCGTGGCGGTCTGCGTCGTCGCGCTGATCGGGATCATCGGTGTCGCCGTCGACGGGGGTGGCAAGATGCGAGCCACCGAGCGTGCCGACCACGTCGCGGGGGAAGCCGCCCGGGCCGGCGGACAGGCCATCGACCCGACCGCGGCCATCAGCGGCGAGAGCATCGATGGTCAAGCCGCAGGATGCCGTCGCCGCAGCGCAGGCCTATCTCCGGTCTGTCGGCGCTACCGCACGGTGAGCGTCTCCGCGGACGGCAAGAGGCTCACCGTGCACACCAGCGATGTCTATGCCACGAGGTTCCTGCCGGTGGTCGGTATCGGGTCCATGCCGGTCACCGGCTACGGCTCCGCCACGCTCCTGCACGGCGTCACCGCACCCGAGTAGAGGAAGACCCCTGATGCGCCACGCCCACGCTCCTGCCGCAACCGGCCGCACCCCGGCCCGGGTGATCACAGGCATCGTGAGCCTGCTCATCCTCGCCGGCGCTCTGGTCGGGCTGCCGCTGCTGCTCGCCTGGGCGACTCCGGTCATCCTGGGCCGCCACGCGACGACATGGCGCATCTGCTGGACCGGCAGGACACCGGCGCCGCGTTCCTGGCGCTGCTGCTCGTCGTCGGCTGGATGGGCTGGGTCCAGTTCGCGTTCTGCACGGTGCGGGAGCTGGTCGCGCAACTGCGGGGGCGCACGTGGAGGGCACCGCGCGGGTTCGGCGCCTCCCAGCGGGCCGCTGGCCGCGCTCATCGGCGGCATCCTGGTGCTCCTGCCCACCAGCTCGGCTCTCGCCTCGGACGCCCAAGCGGCGACCAGCGCCACCGCCGGCCCGACTGCCCGGCCAGGTCAGCGAGCAACCTGCCACCGAGCCGTCGTCCTCCCAGCAGGTGCAGGCAGTCTCCGGGACGAGCTCGGCCGTGTCGGTGTATACCGTCCGGGCGGGCGAGAGCTTGTGGAGCATCGCCGAACAGGAACTCGGGGACGGCGAAAGGTGGCGACAGATCGCCGCTCTCAACGAAGGCCGCACCATGGCCGACGGCCAGGTCTTCCAGTCGAACAGCTTCCTGCGCGCCGACTGGCACCTGCAGATGCCCTCTGCCCATGACCTCGTGAGCGGCGATCGCACCCAACTGACCGCCAAGACGGTCGGCGACGACGAGGCCAGCGTTCTCGTGGTCACCGTCGATGGAGGCGACAGCCTTTCGAAGATCGCCGAGGAGGAACTCGGCGACAGCGACGAGTGGCCCGACCTGTTCGCCGCCAGCCGCGCGAAGCCGCAACCCGACGGACTGCCCCCGTCACCGACCCGGATGTGATTTACGCAGGCCAGCAGATCACCGTGCCCGACCAGCAGAACGCCGGGACGCCGCGCCCCCGCCCGGCGCGTCGGACAGGCAGGATCCCACTCCCCACCTGCACAGGCACCGGACAGCGATCAGACTCCGGACAACGGGCAGGCGCCCGCGCCATACCGCACCCCGGCCCTGCGACCTCGCCGGCTCCCGCCTCGCCGAACAGTCCATCTACTGGACAGCCCAGCGCAGAACGCTCCCCCTCGAGCTCGCCGTCGACGCCGACCTCGCCGGCGCAGACGCCCGAGACCGCAGCCACCTCCACCGACCCCGCCGCTCCGGCGGCGGCCCGGGCCGACGGTCCGCTGAACCTGCGCATCGTGCTCCGGGGCCGGGGCCCTGCTGGCCGCCGCCATCACCGGCGCCCTCGCCCTGCGCCGCACACTGCAGCGCCGCCGCCGCAAGCCCGGCCAGACGATCGCCATCGCAGCCGAGACGTCCCCGGCCGAGGCGCAGTTGGCGGCGGCCGCGGAATCCCGCAGGTGCCGCGCGCCTGGACGTAGCCCTACGGACCATGGCCCACCAGGCGCAGCAAGACGGTGCGGCAGACGTGCCTGGGGTGCGGGCTGCGCGGATCGGGGGCCCGCACCCTCCACGTGCTGCCCGAGGACCTCTCCCAGGAGCCTGTGGCGCCGTTCGCCTCGGGGGAGGGCGGGGTGGTGGGATCTGGACGCGGATGCCGTCCTCCTGGACGAGGACGCCGCCCGTGGCGTGCCAGCTCCCTACCCGGGCCTGGTCACCATCGGCAGCACCGAGAGGGGACCTGGTGCTGCTCAATCTCGCCGGGCCTCTGCTCTGCTGCTGGACGGCAACCCGGTGCACATCACGGAGGTGTGCACGTCGCTCGCCCTGGAGCTCGGGATGAGCCCGTGGGCGGGCGACGTCGAGGTCGTCACCGTCGGCTTCGGTGAGGATCTGCCGCAGCTGCTGCCGACCGCGCGGATCGCCCACATGCGCCCGGCCCGCGCACGCGCTGCGCGACCTGACCGAACGGCTCCTGGAAGCCCACCAACTGCCCGACACAGTCCACCAGCCCTACCTGCTGCTGTGCGCGTCGGTCCTGGATGCCGACACCGCCTGGGAGTTCGCCGACGTCATCGACAAGGCCGGCGACATCGGTCACCCTGGTCGCCCCTGCCAGCATGGCCGCCCCACACTTTCCCGACGCGGAGATCGTCAACGCCTCCCTCAGCACCCCGCAGCCCCTCGAGTCCACCGGCCAAGAGGTCACCGTCCAGCGCCTGGCACACGCCGCCTACCTCCAGATCACCACCGCTGAAGGTGGCCGCACAACCCGCCCACGCAGGCCGAAGGCGCGTGGAAGGACGTCCCGGACGAACCCACCAGCGTGAACCAGACCGGGCAGGAGGAGCAGCCGGCCACGCCCGGGCCCGTTACGGATCCAGTCGACGCGGGGGCGCAGGAAGCAGAGGCAGGTAGCGGGGTCTTTCCGGCCCTGCTCGCGCCGCCGCCACCGATCCGGCCAGCCTGCGCTGCTGCCCGCACCCGCACCGACCCCCAGGCACAGAGGGAAAGCTCCCCCCGGCACGGACACTCCAGCCGCCCGCACCGAGAGCCAGCCCCGGGCACCGTCAAAGACAAGCCCGGCACCGGGCAGAACGGCCAGCGCAGCGAGCACCGGCGGCGGAGGCGGGAACGGTCGAGGAGGCAGCCCATGACCTGCACGCGCCGGAGATCCGGGTCCTGGGCCCCGTCGAGGTGACAGGAGTGGCCAGCACCGGCCACGGCCCCCGGCTCGCGCAGCTGGCCACGCTGCTGTTCTTCCGGCCCGGGCGCAGCTCCGACATCCTGTGTGCCGACATGGACCCCGCCAACCCGTGGCATCTGAGCACCCTCAACGCCCGGATGCAGGGCCTGCGCCGCTCCCTGGGCAACGATCCCGACGGCAACCCCTAGCGTACCACGCCGCAAAACCGGCGGACCCTGCCGCCTCTCCCCCGCCGTACGCTGCGGCTGGACCCGCTTCCTGCAGCTCGTCGAACGCGCCTTGCCTTCAGGTCCCGCCGGCCTGCCCGACCTCGAGAAGGCGCTCGGCCTGGTACGCGGCAAACCGTTCGGGGCAATCCCCTCGCCGTGGGCCGAGCCGCATCAGCAGGAGATGACCACCCGGATCGTCGACGTGGCGCACACCGTGGCCACCCACCGCACCGCACCCGGCCCCCACCACGATCTCAGCGCCGCCCGCCGGCGCCGTCGCGGCCGGCCTCGACGTCGATGACACAGCCGAGCTCTTGTACCGCGACTGGTGCCGCCTCGAACACGCCGCCGGAAACCGGCAAGGACTCCACACCGCCATCACCCGCGTCCAACAAGTCAACCGGGAACTGGACTGCTCCACTGGAAACAGCAACCGAGCAGCTCATCAGCGAACTCCTCAACCGGCCCCCGCACCTTCACGACGCCGGACACCAACACGACACCGTCCACCCTCTGACGTCAGCGCATGAACCGCCTGGCCGTCGACCGTGACACGCAGCAACCACAGGCACTGGGAG
>JAKFGP010000030.1 GCA_021502835.1 Streptomyces thinghirensis | reverse complement strand
GAAGGCCAGCGAGCAGATCAGCGGCATCGTTCACCCAGGGCATCCATCGCCCGGCGCGCACTCGAATCAGACTCCGCCTTGGTCTGCAGCAGATCCTCGTGGTCTCCACGATCAACGCGTCCGCGCCACCGGCGAGCGCAGGCCCTCGGCGTTCTGCTGGTAGCCATCACGCAGCATGTCGTATCCGATGCGCCCAGCGACGGCAGCGGGTAGCCGGACCCATCGAACCCAGCACCCAGCGCTGCCGCCCGTCCCTGGCGCCGAACTCGTCGGCGACCCCGCGGGCGATCGGGCACCCGCCTCGGACAGCTCGACGATCCGGTCGCCGATCTCGTACTCGCTCGCCGCCGAGTGGTTCGAGCCGAAGGTATTCGTCTCCACACGGTCGACGCCGACGGAGAAGTACTCCTCGTGCACAGAGCGCACGATGTCGGGACGGGTGACGCGTTGAGGATCTCGTTGCAGCCTTCGAGGCCCTGGAAGTCCTCCAACGTCGGATCCTGCGCCTGAAGCATCGTGCCCATCGCCCCATCGGCCACCACCACACGGGAGGCGAGGGCCTCGCGGATGCGTCGGAGCGGTTCATGATGCCCCCACCAGACGGCCGGCGATCTCCTCGGCCGCCGGGCCGCCGTAGACCTCTTCGAGGGAGGCGAGCAGCTCGGTGGGCAGCAGCATGCCTCCTGGGAGCCGACCGAGCCCAGGACGACCGTCGCCAGGGCGCAGCCGAGCTGAGCCGCGCGTTCATGCACGGCAGCCCCTAACTCCACCCCGCCAGAAAACCGGCGCGGAAGGCGTCACCGACGCCGGTCGGGTCGGCGACATTGTCGATGCGGACGGCGGGGACGTCCACCCTGGTGCCGTCGGCACCGCGCAGGATGACCCCGTCGGCTCGCGGGTGACGATCCAGAGGCCGACACGGGCGAGGATGTCCTAGTCCGACCAGCCGGTCCGTTCGACCAGCAGGGCGCTTTCGTACCTCGTTGCTGAAGAGCAGGAAAGCACCGTCCACCAGGCTGCGGGCTTGTTCCCCGGTGAGCCGGGCCAGCCGCTGGGAGGGGTCGGCGGCGACCGGGATGCCGAGGCGGTGGGCCATGTCGGTGTGCCGCAGCATCGCCTTCGGGATCGTCGGCGCCGACCGGGAGCAGGCCGAGGGCCGCCTACGCGGGCGTGAGTCTCGGCGAGGTCGATACGGGCGGCCTCGGTCATGGCGCCTGCATAGAAGGTGGCGATCTGGTTCTGGTCGAGGTCCGTGGTGCACACGAACCGCGCCGTGTGCATGGGTCTCGCTGACGCGGATGACTCCATGTCGACCCCGGCCCTCTCCAGCCGGGCCCGGTAGTCGGCGAAGTCGGCCCCGGCCGCGCCGACCAGGACCGGCCGCAGTCCCAGCCGGCCGAGGCCGAAGGCGATGTTGGCTCCCACACCGCCTTCGCGAACCTCAAGGCGGTCGGCGAGGAGGACAGCGAGATCCGGTCCAGGCACTCGCTCATGCGGCTGCTCCTCGAAACGGCCGGGAAAGACCATCAGGTGATCGGTGGCGATGGACCCGGACACGGCTGTGCGCACCACGTTCTCCTCGGACTCAGGGCGTACGGAGTGATCCGGCACTCACGCCGGGTGGCCGGCGGCCGCGCGCAGGGCGTCCACGCGGTCGGTGCGCTCCCAGGTGAAGTCCGGCAGTTCACGGCCGAAGTGGCCGTAGGCGGCGGTCTGGGAGTAGATCGGGCGGAGCAGGCCGAGGTCGCGGATGATCGCGGCCGGGCGGAGGTCGAAGACCTCGCCGATGGCCTGCTCGATCTTCTCGGTCCCGACGTTGTTGGTGCCGAAGGTCTCGACGAACAGGCCCACAGGCTCGGCCTTGCCGATCGCGTAGGCGACCTGGACCTCGCAGCGGGACGCCAGGCCCGCCGCCACCACGTTCTTCGCCACCCAGCGCATCGCGTACGCCGCCGAACGGTCCACCTCGGACGGGTCCTTGCCGGAGAAGGCGCCGCCGCCGTGGCGGGCCATGCCGCCGTACGTGTCGATGATGATCTTGCGGCCGGTCAGGCCGGCGTCACCCATCGGACCGCCGATCTCGAAGCGGCCGGTGGGGTTCACCAGGAGGCGGTAGCCCTCGGTGTCCAGCTTGATGCCGTCCTCGACCAGCTCCTTGAGGACGTACTCCACGACCGACTCGCGGATGTCCGGGGCCAGCAGGAGTCCAGGTCGATGTCGCTCGCGTGCTGCGAGGAGACGACGACCGTGTCGAGGCGGAGCGCCTTGTCGCCGTCGTACTCGATGGTGACCTGGGTCTTACCGTCCGGGCGCAGGTAAGGGATCGTGCCGTTTTTGCGGACCTCGGAGAGACGGCGCGAGAGGCGGTGCGCGAGGTGGATCGGGAGCGGCATCAGATTCGGCGTCTCGTCCGTCGCGTACCCGAACATCAGGCCCTGGTCGCCCGCGCCCTGCTTGTCGAGCTCGTCCCCTTCGTCCCCTTCGGCGGCACCCTCAACACGCTTCTCGTACGCCGTGTCCACGCCCTGTGCGATGTCCGGGGACTGCGCGCCGATGGAGACCGAGACGCCGCAGGAAGCGCCGTCGAAGCCCTTCTTCGAGGAGTCGTAGCCGATCTCCAGGATCTTTTCGCGCACGAGCTGTGCGATGGGGACGTAGGCCTTGGTCGTGACCTCGCCGGCCACGTGCACCAGGCCGGTCGTGATCAGGGTCTCGACGGCGACCCGGGAGGTGGGATCCTCGCGCAGCAGCGCGTCGAGGACGGTGTCGCTGATCTGGTCGGCGATCTTGTCGGGGTGACCCTCGGTCACGGACTCCGAGGTGAAAAGGCGGCCGAGACCACGAGTGGGCTCCTCCTGCTGGGCCCTGTCCGGGCAGTTCTCGGGCGACGCTCGCCGACCGGGCTGGAGGACGGCTCGAAGATCGGGGCAGCGCACGGCCGGGCGGGTCGGGCGTCAAGGGGCTGTTCGAGCCGGAGACGAATCCGTTCCCGGACCATGCCCGCCATGAAGATTCTCTTTGTGGCGGGCGGCACTTCGGGTGTCATCTTCTCTTTGGTCCCCTGGCCCAGGCGGCCAGGAACGCCGGGCACGAGGTCGTGATGACGGCCCCCGAGGACTGCATGCGCACCATCAACGGCGCGGGGATTCCCGGGTTCCCGGTCACCGCCAGGACGATGAAGGACTTCCTGCACGACCGGCGGGGCGTCCTGCAGACGATCCCCGAGGACCTCCACGAGCGCCATTCGTTCAACGGACGCTGTTTCGGGAGGTATGCGGCGGCCTGTGTGGACGGCCTGACCGCGCTGATCGACAGCTGGCGGCCGGACGTGGTGGTGGGCGGGGTGCTGGCGTTCGCCGGGCCGCTGGCCGCCGCGTACGCGGGAGTTCCGTACGTCGGGCACGCCGTGGACATGGGAGAGCCGCGCACCATCGACCTGGCGGCGGCGGCCGAGCTGGGGCCGGAGCTGGAGGCCCTCGGCCGCTACGAGATGCCCACCGCCGACCTGTTCATCGACACCTCCCGCCGTCGCTCCGCCCGGACGACGCCCCGCCGGCGCCAGTTGATGCGCTACGTCCCCTACACGGCGCGAAAACCGCTGAACCGTGGATGTTCAGCAGGGGGACCGGCCCCGGGTACTGGTGAGCGCGGGTAGCCGGTCACCAAGGACTCCGACTTCGAAATTCTCTCCGGTCTGGTGGAGAAGGTGGCGGCACTGGACGTGGAACTGCTGGTCGCGGCCCCGGAGGCGGTCGCGGCCGAGCTGGGTCCGCTGCCGGACAACGTGCGGGCCGGGTGGATCCGTCTGGACGTGGTGGCCAGGACCTGCGACCTGACGGTCAGTCACGCGGGCGGCAACACGGTACTGAGCAGCATGGCGGCCGGTGTGCCGCAGGTGCTGATTCGGCGTATCTGCCGTACGTCGTGGGCTACACCGAGCGGCTGAGCGCCTATGGCGCCGCGAAGATAGTCGACCCTGCGCAGGATTCGCCGGAGAACATCGCCGAGGCCTGCCGCGAGGTGCTGGAGGACGGCTCGTACCGGGGCGATGCGCGGGCGGTGTCCGCGGAGATGGCCGGGCTTCCGCTGCCGGCGCAGGTGGTGGATGCGGTGGAGGACCTGGTGACGCGGGCGGCCTGATCCCGCCGACTGCCTGAACACGCCCAGGCCCTGGTGGATCCCTCACGGATCCGGCCAGGGCCTGGGCGTGTTCAGTCGCCGAGGCCGAGTCGGCGCGCCGCCTCGGTGAACGTCTGCGCCGTCTCCGGCAGGGCGTTCATGGTGTCCCGGTACTCCGCCCGCGCGGCGGCGAGCCGGTCGCGCTCGGCCTCGTCGTACAAGATCCCCTCCAGGCCGTCGACCAGGCTGTGTTCGTCGAGGAGCTCCGCACGGCGCAGCGTGTCGGTGAACGGGTTCGCCGACAGCAGCGGGCGCAGCACCTCGTTCCAGCGCAGCGGCCACATGCGGAAGTCGGGCAGCGGGCCGGGGTAGTCGGCCAGCCAGTCCCGCACCCGGCCGGTCAGACCGCCCGGGAGGGCGGCGCCGAGCCGCTCCATGTCCGCCGTGCCGTCCACCGGATGGTTGTTGACGCCGAGCAGGCCCGGCTACGTCGGCCGACACCGCACGCTCGAGGGCGTAGCTGGGCAGGTGGAAGGAGAACACCGCGTCGGAGGAGCCGAGCAGCCGGTGGTACTCCCCGGCGGTGTACTCGGGCCGGTGGTGGATCCTTTCCGCGGGCAGGCCCTCGGCGAAGCCGTCGAAGAAGCGGGCCGGTCAGCAGGAAGTGGGTGTCCCGCAGCAGCCGGGCGAGGTGGTGCGCGAGCAGGCGTGGCAGGCGGCCGGCGAGCTCGCGGCGTCGGCGGGGCCGCGTGGACCTGCATCAGCTGCTGCCAGGGGCAGGGTGGGCACCATCAGCAGCCGGGCCCCGTCGGGTAGGCCGAGGGCGCGCCGGGTCTCCCGGCGGGCGTTCTCGGTCAAGCGGCTCGATGGTGCGGTTTGCCCGGAACGGAAGACCGCGGCCGGAGGCCGTGACCTGCGGGCGGTTCATCGGCACCGGCAGCAGCTGCACGGGCATCCGCAGCAGGTTGTCGTCAACCTCCATGGTGGTGCCGAGGATCTCGACCCGGCGACTGGTGTTCTCCAGGTCGTACAGGTCGAGGGGATGAACGGCAGCCCGAGGTCCTCGACGAACCAGGCGTCCGGTCCAGTAGCCGACTTTGGAAGGTCATCCAGTGGGCGAGGTAGTCGACGAGGACGACGGCGTCGGCCTGGAACTCCTTCACCACGCGGTGCACGACCTCGCGGACGTTCTCGCCGAGCTCCGGCTGCACCAGGGTGTACGGGGTCCGCGCGGTCCGCAGCTGGTCCTCGTTGTACGGGTTGACGACGAAGTGGCTCGCGACGCCGGCGTCGGTGAGCTGTTCCGCCAGGTCGAGGCCGATGGTGACCTCGTGCAGGGTCTTGGCCAGGGCGGCCAGGAAAACAAGACGCATCAGTGGCTCCTAACGGCAGGCCGCGACGGCCCTTGCGCAGGGTCGCGGCGACCGTGCGGACGTCGTCGTCGGACAGGCCCGGGTGCAGGGGCAGGCACAGGGTGCGGCCGGCCGCGTGGTCGGAGGAGGGCAGCGTCCGGCCCTCGGAGCGGTACGCGGCGACCTTGTGCAGCGGGGCGTAGCGGAAGGTGGTGTAGATGTCCGCGGCCAGCAGTTCGCTCGCGATCTCGTCGCGGATCTCCTCCTCGAACTGCACCCAGTAGAAGTAGTACGTCGACTCGTGGCCGGCGGGCAGCGGTGGCGGCGGCAGGATGCCTTCCGCTCCGGCCAGTTCCCGGTCGTACAGCTCGACGATCTCCCGGCGGCGGGCGACGAACTCCGGGAGCCGGCGCAGCTGCACCCGGCCGATCGCGGCGGTCATGTCGTTGCCGATGACCCGGCGGCCGATCTCCGGTACCTCCAGTTCCCCACCAGCGGTGGAGACCTTGGCGTGGCCGATGCCACTGGACTGGGACGAGGCCGTGGTAGGCGAGTCGGCGGGCCCGGGCGGCGAGTTTCGCGGTCACGCACGTAGAGCATCCCGCCGTCGCCGGTGACCAGCACCTTCATCGCGTCGAAGCTCCACATGGCGAAGTCGCCGAAGCCGCCGACGGCCTTGCCGTTCACCCGGGAGCCGACCGAGCAGGCCGCGTCCTCCACCAGCGGGATGCCCCGGTCGCGGCAGAGTGCGGCGACGGCCTCGATGTCACCCGGGTAGCCGCCATAGTGCAGCACGACGACGGCCTTGGTGCGGTCGGTGAGCGCGGCCTCGATGTGCGCGGCATCCGGGTTGAGGGTGCGGGGGTCCACATCGCAGAAGACCGGGCGGGCGCCCACGGCCAGCACGAGCGTTGGCGGCGGCCAGGAAGCTGAGAGAGGGCAGGACGACCTCGTCGCCCTCTTCGAGGCCGAGGCACTCCAGGGCCAGGAAGAGCGCGGCGGTTCCGGAATTGAGGAAGATCATGTGCTCGGGGTCCACCCCGATGTGGGCGGCGAACTCGGCCTCGAACGCCTTGGTGCGCGGTCCGTGGCCGAGCCATTTGTCGGCGAACACCTCGGCGACGGCGGCGAGTTCCTCGTCACCGGTCTGCGGCTGGAAGAGATGAATCACGGTGGTCCCTCTGATGCGGACGGATGTGCGCATGCGCATGGTCGGCAGGGCGCCCTGACGCGGCTTCGAGAGCCGATGGAACGCCGCGCGCCCCGGCGGCGCGGGTTCCGGCCGGGTGGGGCGGGACCCGGGTCCGGCGGCCGGTGCCGTAGAGGTGACCTCTAGCGGCCTTCGAGAGGCGCTGAGCAGCGTGGGGGTGACGGATTGTCGCTTGAATGAGGTGCCGGCATGACCACGTACGAATCCAAGACGGCCGACGAGGTCGGCGAGTACTTCGACGACCGCAGCTGGCTGTTCGGGCTGAACGGGTTCAACCTGCACATCGGCTACTTCGACGACGAGAAGCCGGGCACCGACCCGAAGGAACGCCACACCGAGGTGATGATCGAGGCCGCCGAACTCGGCGAGGGCTCCCGCCTCCTCGACGTGGGCTGCGGGTTCGGTCGCCCGGCGATCGCGGCCGCCAAGGCCACCGGGGCCGAGCGTCGTCGGCATCAACGTCAGCGCCGAGCAGGTCGGCCAGGGCCGCGAAGCTCGCCGAGGAGGCCGGTGTCAGCGGCCAGGTCACCTTCGAGCAGGCCGACGGCATGGCGCTGCCCGTACCCGGACGACTCCTTCGACGCCGTCTGGGCCTGCGAGGCAATCATGTACATGTCCGACCGGTCGAAGGCGCTCCGTGAGATCGAGCGGGTCCTCGTCCCCGGCGGCCGGTTCGTGCTGTCGGACTACGCCGGAGCGCACCGACCTGTCCGCCGAGCAGCGTGTCGCGCTGAAGGAGGGCTTCACCGTCGAGGCACTGCCGACCATCGAGGGGTACCGCGGGCTCCTGCTGGACGCCGGTCTCCGAGATCACCCGGTTCGAGGACGCCACCGCCCACCTGCACCGCTCGGCCGCCCGTATCCCCGAGGTGCTGGACGAGAAGTACACCTACATCGCCGAGCGCGGCGGCAAGGAGTTCGCCGACGAGTTCAAGGCGATGCTCTCCAAGGTCGGTGTACTGGAGGGCGAGGTCCTCGGATACGTCATCGCGGTCGGCCGCAAGACGGGGGAGCCGAAGGCGTGAGCACCGACGTCACCGCCGGGCGCCCGCCCGCGGCCGGCCGCCTGTCCCGGCTGCCCACGCTGACCGGGATGCGGTTCGTGGCCTCGCTGATGGTGTTCGTCTGCCACGCGTTCACCTACGGCATCTTCGCCGACAAGGATCTCGAAGGGGCCCTGGTCGACTACGTGGCCAAGCTGGGCTTCGTCGGGGTGGGGTTCTTCTTCATCCTCAGCGGCTTCGTGCTGGCCTGGTCGGCCCGCGACTCCGACCGGCCGCTGACCTTCGGCGCCGCCGACTCGCGAAGATCTTCCCCAACCATCTGGTGACCTGGGCGCTGGGGCTGCTGCTCATGGTGTGGCTCGGCGGCTACGCGGCACACCGTGGGCAACACCGTGCCGTCCCTCTTCCTGATCCAGGCCTGGTTCCCGGCCGAGGACGTCTTCTTCGGCACCAACGGACCCAGTTGGTCCCTCGCCGCTGAGCTGCTGTTCTACCTGTCCTTCCCCTGGCTTGCACGCTGGGTCCGGGCCATCCCGGAGCGCCGGCTGTGGCTCTGCGCGGGCCTGCTGTTCGCCGGTACGGTCCTGGTGGCGCTGGCCTCCCCAACTGCTGCCCACCGATCCGGACATGCCGTACTACCCGATCTCCTGGTACCAGTACTGGTTCGTCTACTGCCTGCCGGCCACCCGGCTGCTGGAGTTCGCGCTCGGCATCGTGATGGCCCGGATCGCCACTGACCGGCCGCTGGATCCCGCTGGGCCTGGGCCCGGCCCTGCTCACGCTGATTCCGGGCTACGCGCTGACCGTCTGGCTGCCCGACGCGTACGGCATCGTCGCGCCCACGGTGCTCCCGCTGGCGCTGATCGTGGCCGCCGGAGCCGCCGCGGACACCACCAACCGCCCTCCTCTTCCGCAACCGCACCGCGCGGTCTTCCTCGGCGAACTGTCCTTCGCCTTCTACATGGTCCACATGCTGGTCATGTGGTACGGGCCGATGGGCAGGGTGCCGGGTCGGACCTGGGACACCCTGCCCGCGATCGGGATGATCGTCCTGGACTTCGCCCTCACGCTGCTCGCGGCCTGGCTCCTCTACCGGCTGATCGAAGTGCCGGCCGTACGGCGCTTCGCCAACGCCCGCCGGAAGAGTGGGCCACCACCGCCCGCCGCCCCGGCGGAGCGGGACCACGCCTCGGCAACGGCGGCGGGGTGACGTGATGGACCTGGGTCTGAACAACCGCACCGTTCTCGTCACCGGCGCGTCCGGCGGCATGGGACGGAGATCGCGACCGCCTTCGGCGCGGAGGGCGCCGACGTGGTGATCGGCTACCGCTCGCGGCCCGAGGACGCGGCCGCGACCGCCGAACTGGTCGAGAAGGCCGGCGGTCGCGCCCGACCGCCCTGTACGACCTGGGCGACCCGGCCACCGCGCGCACCCTGGTGGACGCCACGCTCGGCTGGACCGGCCGGGCCAACGTCCTGGTCAACAACGCGTTCCGCCCTTCGGCTTCCGCCCGCCCGGGGACCGGTTCGAGGAGGTCGGCGACGACTGGCAGGGAAAGCTGCACGACAACATCGTGGGAGCGATCGAGCTGACCCGCCTGGTCGCCCCGCCGATGCGCGAACGCGGCTGGGGCCGGATCGTGCACCTGTCGTCGAGCATGGTCACCGAGGGTGTGCTGGAGACCGATGCGGGGCGGATCGGATCGCAGTACTACGCGGCGGCCAAGGCGGCGCTGCACGGCTTCTCGCGCAGCTCGGCCTTCCAGCCTGGGCCGGGACGAGGACATCCTCTTCAACGTGGTGATCCCGGCCTGACCCGGACCTTCCGCAACGAGGAGCGGATGGCCAACAGCTTCGGCGTCGCCGAACGGTACGCCGCCCGGGCTCCGCTGAGCCGGCTGCTGGACGCGCAGCCGAGGGTGGCCCGGGTGGTGGTGTTCCTGGCCTCGGCGGCGAACACCTCCGTCACCGGGCAGAGCATCCCGGTCACCGCCGGCGCCTACATGGCTCCGCGGGAAGTGCGGCACGAAGGGTGCGGGCCGTCCGTGGCTCGTCGCGCCACACGCGGCGGGCCCCATATCAGAAGGTCAGTGGTCGAACTGACCGGAAGCATCGCCTTGCCGCTCGAACATCACGGGTGGCACGCGGGCAGCATCCGTCACAGCGAAGGAGAGATACACCATCGTCGCACTGGTCACCGGAGTCGAGGGCGCTCAGCGGAACGCCCCGCCGGATGACTTCCTGAGTGTGTTCCGCGCGCGGACAGCTTCTGGACCACCGCGCACGGCAAGCGCCGCGGTGAAGATCCGCCGACGCCCGGTCACCCGCGACGGGCGAGCCCTCGGTGAAGTGTTCGCGGCCAGGAGGACCCGGCCGCCTTGGTGGCCGGTCACCCTGATGCCGTCCCCGGCACCCGCTGTACGTCCTGGCCAAGGACGACGGCACCTGGCGTATCGCCGCGGCCCGGAACACCAGGGTCATCGGCCCGGAAACCCTCGCCGCGATCTGATTACCTGCCCACACCGCCCGGGAGCGGATCGGAGGGCGGCCCCCGCGTGGGGCCGCCCTCCGATCCCGGCTACCGGTGTCACCAGGACAGGCCGCCGTTGACCTCCAATACGTGCCCGTTGACGGCCGAGCCGGCGGCGGAGGCGAGGTAGACGGCGGCATCCGCCACTTCCTCACCCAGGCCCATGCGCCCCAGCGGAGACCTTGGGCGCGTACTGGCTCCACACGGCCTCGTTCTCCTCTAGCAGCTTGCCCATGCCCTCGTCGATGAAGCCGGGGGAAAGGCGGTTGACGGCGTGATGCCCCGGGGCGCCAGCTCCGGGGCCACCACCCGGGTGAACATCTCCACCGCCGCTTTGGTCGAGCAGTACGAGGCCGCACCTCGGTGGGCCGGCTGCCCAGGGCCGAGGAGAGCGTGATGAGCCGGCCTTGCTCGCTCTTCTCCAGGTACGGCACGGCCTCCTTGACGCAGTGGAAGAGGCCGTTCACGTTCGTGTCCAACGCCTGCGACCAGTCCTCGAAGGACAGTCCCGCGACCGGTCCCGGACTGCTCAGCCCGGCGTTGGCCACCACGATGTCCACGCCGCCGAACCGGTCCGCCGCCACGCTCAGCAGCGACCGCACCGATTCCGGGTCCCGGACGTCCGCCTGCTCGAAGACGGCCCGGTCACCGAGGTGACCGAGGCTCTCGGCGGCACCCGCGACGCCCGTGCGGCGGCCACCGCCGAGCGCCCTCAGCGACGAACGCTTCGGTGATCTTCAGCCCCAGTCCCCTGGTACCTCCGGTGACCACGGCGACCCTGTCCTTGAGGTCACCCGACTCTCACCATTCAACCCCCACTCCACGCTCGGACGGCCTTTTGCCAGGACCCTGCCGCGACGGCGTCGCGTACCGCTCGAGACCTGTTGGAACAGTGACTTTCGAGCCAACCTCGGGGGACGTGTCTAGCTTCCGTCGGGCTGCCGGAGTGGCAGCCCGACCCGAGGAAGACCTTGATACGCAAGACCGCCGCACGCCGGTTCGTCGTCGCCGCAGCCCTGTCCACCGCCGGCGTCATGGCCGCGTCCGGCAGCGCCGTCGCCGCGCCCGCCACCGTGCCGTTCCTGTGCCGCGTTCGGAGAACGGCGTATGGAGCGAGTACGGCAGCAACCGCGTGTTCGACGTCACGGCCCCGCCACCGTGTCGCCCGGCCAGAGGTTCACGGTGAAGTACGCCAGGGCTCCTTCACCCTCAACCCTCGTACCAGAAGGAGGTCCGGGACGTAGCCGTCAAGATCAACCAGCCGGCCGGTGCGCGCCTTGTCAGCCTGAAGCTGACCGGTGGCAGCAACCTCGGCAACTCCACCCGGTCCGTCGTCTCCGTCAACAACCAGCTGACGCTCGGGCCGGCGGCCTGTTCTACGAGCGGCACCACCTTCGAGCTGCCGACCGTCGAGGCCGTCTACACCGCCCCCGCCGGCGGCACCACGGTCACCTCGGCCGGCGGCACAGCTTCGACGACACGGGCCTGTCCATGAAGCGCCTGGACACCACCATCAACGACTTCACCCCGGTGCAGTGCTACCCGGATCCGGCCACCCCGGTGACACTATCCAGCACACCGTGCAGTGACCACGGACCTGTGACCGCCGCGCCCCGCGACGCCGGGTGGAGAAGCCTTCTCTCTCCACCCGGCGTCGAGCCGTTCTCGACCGTTCCTCGGCCCGCTCCGGGCACGGTGAGGAACCCGCGCACGACGTGAACCGTGCGCGGTGGCGATGGTGAAGTCCCCGGAAAGGCGGCCCCGATGAGCGAGGCGTCCCCGCGCGCATGTGCCCGACGGCCAGGACCAGGTCCCTGCCGAGCTGTATGCGGAGATCCAGCAGTTCTACGCCCGCCAGGCGGAGCCTGCTCGACGAGGGCCGGGCCGTCGAGTGGGCCGAGAGCTTCACCGAAACGGCCGCGTTCCGCGGCGCGAACTGGCCGCAGGAAGCCCTCGTCGGCCGCCAGGCGCTCGCGGCCCAGGCACGGGTGCACCACGAAACGCCTGACGGCCGACGGGGTCGACGTCCGGCACTGGCTGGGGATGATCGGCATACGGACCGAGGACGACGGCAGCCTGCACGTGCGTTCCTACGCGCTGACGCCCAGCACCGGCCGCGACGGCTCCGGCCTGCGGATCCCCGCGAGCGTCGTCTGCCAGGACCGTCTGGTCCGCGACGCCGGCCACTGGCGGGTCGCCGACCGGACCCTGCGCGCCGTGACGGCACGGCGTTTCCGGCCACTTCTTCGATCACCGCTTGACCTCAAGCAAACTTGAGATTTACGCTCTTTACGCAGCCCTCACCGGGGGCACTGCACAGCAAAGCTCATTGGTACAAAGGGGTGTTGAGCATGAAGGCAGCCGCGTTCCACGCATTCGGGGTCCGAGGTTCTGGAGCTGGTGGAGGTCCCGATTCCCGAGGTGGGCCCGGGCGAGGTGCGGGTGCACGTGAAGGCGGCGGGCTCCCACGCCCACCGACTGCGCGGTGCGCTCGGGCTGGAACCCGCCAGGCTTCACCATCACCTTCCCGCACATCACCGGCGGCGACTTCCCGCTGGCGTGGTGGACGCGGTGGGCGAGGGCGTCACCGGCTTCGCCCCCGGTGATGAGGTGCTGGGCTACCGTACGCAGCTCACCTACGCCGAGTACGTGGTCGCCCCGCCGACCAGATCGTGGCCAAGCCCGCCGCGCTCTCCTGGGAGGTCGCCGGCAGCCTCTCCGCCTCCGGGCAGACCGCGCACACCGCGATCGAGATCCTCGGCGTCTCCGCAGGCGAGACCGTGCTCGTCAACGGCGCCGCCGGGCGGTGTCGGCACCATCGCGGTGCAGCTCGCGGTCCTGCGCGGCGCCAAGGTGATCGCCACCGCCCGCGAGGAGAACCACGCCTACCTCCGCGAGCTGGGCGCGATCCCGGTCACCTACGGCGACGGCCTGATCGACCGGGTGCGCGAGGCGGCCCCCGAGGGCATCGACGCGGCCTCGGACACCGCGAGCGCCGACGGTCTGCGCGTGGCGGCCGAACTGGTCAAGGACAAGGACCGGGTCGGCACGATCTTCGCCTACGAGGTCTACGAGGAGCTCGGCGTGCGGTGGATCGGCAGCCAGCGCTCCACTCAGCGGCTCGGTGAGCTGGCCGCGCTGGTCGCCGACGGCAAGGTCAAGATCCATGTGCGCAAGACCTTCCCGCTGGCCCAAGCCGGCGGACGCACACCGCGAGCTGGAGACCGGCCACGGCCGCGGCAAGATCGTTCTGCTGGCCGACTGAGCCGTCACGGCGGGCTGGGCGGGCCCGGGGAACGTGCCGTACCACCGCACATCCCCGGGTCCTGGGAGCTTCTGGTGGATCTCCGCGGCGTCGGGACGCCCGGCACACGTCCCCGCCCCGAACCGGAATCGCTCGGCTCGGGCGGGGCCCCTTCGAAAACCTCCGCTTGGCACGCCGAGGTGCGCGTGCCGAACGCCGCTCCTTCTCCCACGGAGATCCGCCAGAAGCCCCCAGCTGGCCACCCCCACCCCGTCCCTGTCTGTTCTTCATGAAACGAGGAACCCCACATGTCGCAGACCCCGCTCAAGATCGGCGTGCTCATCGGCAGCGTGCGCACCGGCCGGTTCGCCGACAAGATCTCGCGGTGGTTCATCTCCGAGATCGGCAAGCGCGATGACACGGAGATCCATGTCATCGACCTGTCCGAGCCCGCCCTCGTGGACGAGCTCAAGCTCACCCTCGACCCGTCCGGCGCCGAGGGCGACGCCCCGTGCCTGGCCCAGCGCATCGGCGGTCTCGACGGATTCGTCGTCATCACCCCGAGTACAACCACGGCTACCCGGCCTCTCTGAAGCTGGCCATCGACTACGTCTACAGCGAGTGGCGGGCCAAGCCGGTCGGCCGTCTCCTACGGCGGTATGGCCGGCGGCCACCGGGCCGTGGAGCAGTTGCGCCAGGTCTTCGCCGAGATGCACGCCGTCACCCTGCGCGACACGGTCAGCTTCCACATGGCCTGGGAGAAGTTCGACGACGACGGGCGCCCGCACGACGAGGACGGCACCACCAAGGCCGCCGCCGTCCTGCTGGACCAGCTCGCCTGGTGGGGGCTTGACCCTGCGCGAGGGCCGTACCGCCCGCCCATACGAGGGCTGAGACGCGACACAAGAGCGAGTAGCGGCGGAGACCCCGGGCACACCGGAGTTCCGGGCGGTGCGAGTGGTCATCATCGGGCTGATGCTGGGCCTGATGCTGTCGTCGCTCGACTTCGTCATCGTCGCCGCATCGATGCGCACGATCGCCGATGAGCTGCACGGCCAGACCATGCAGGCCTGGGCGACCACGGCCTACATAGTCACCTCGACGATCGCGACGCCGCTGTTCGGCAAGCTGTCCGACCTGTACGGCCGTAAGAAGCTGTACATGCTGGCCATCGGCATCTTCCTGATCGGGTCGCTGCTCTGCGGCCTGGCCGCGTCGATGTACCAGCTCGCGGCCTACCGCGCGCTGCAGGGCATCGGCGGCGGCGGACTCACGGCGCTCGCCTTCGCGATCATGGGCGACATCCTGACGCCCGAGCTGCGAGCCCGCTACCAGATCTGGTTCTCCGCCGTCTCGGCCATCGCCGGTGTGGCGGGTGCACCAATCGGCGGGCTGTTCGCCGGCGCGGGCACCCTGCTGTGGATCGACGGCTGGCGCTGGGCCTTCCTGATCAACATCCCGATCGGAATCGTCGCCCTGGTCGTGGTGCACCGCAAGTTCACCATGCCCGGCAAGCGGCGTGAGCAGCGGATCGACTACGGCGGCGCGGCCTGGCTGGTCGTCTGTCTCGGGCCATGGCTGGTCGTCTCCGAGCAGGGCCGGCACTGGGGCTGGGGTTCGCCGCTGACCTTGTCGCTGCTCCTGGTCGGCCTGGTCGGTCTGGTGCTCTTCCTGGCTACCGAGCGCCGGATGGCCGACGCCGCGCGGTGATCCCGCTCCGGCTGTTCCGGAACCGGTTGTTCCACGGTGATCAACGGCGCCAACGTCATCGTCGGCATCGGGGTGTTCGGCTCGCTGATCTTCCTCCCGCTATACCTCCAGCTGGCCAAGGGCCAGAGTCCCGGCGAGGCCGGGCTGATGCTGATCCTGCAGACGGTCGGTGTGCTGAGCACCAGCCGGGGCCTGAGCAAGGTCATCAACCGCTCCGGCCGGTACCGGGCCTTCCTGCTCCTGGGCATGGGAGGGGTCGCGGGGACCTTGTTCGCCTTCGCCTCGCTCGACCAGAACTCCCCGCTGTGGCTGGTGGGTACGCTGATCTACCTGCTCGGCGCGGGCGTCGGTGTCTGCTTCCCGGTCACGCTGCTGGCACTGCAGAACAACTCCGCCAAGGAGGACATGGGCGTCTCCAGCGCCGCGTACTCCTTCTTCCGCGGCATCGGCGGCGCCGCCGAGGTACGGCGCTGTTCCTGTCGATGATGTTCTCCATGGCCGACAGCCGGATCGCGGAGGCGGTCACGAAGGTCGAGCGGAACGCCGAGTTCCAGGCGGCGCTCAACGATCCGGCGGTGCTGGCCAACCCGGCCAACCTGTCCATCGTGGAGACCGTGAAGGGGACCGGGGACATCAACCTCGACGACACCTCCTTCCTGCTCACCGCAGACCCGCGGCTCCACGGCCCCGGTGGTGGACGGCATCGCCGAGGCGATGAGCGCGGTCTTCCTGGCCGGCGCCTGCGTCATGCTGATCGGTTTCGGCCTCGCCTTCCTGCTGCCCAAGCGGGCCAAGCAGACCGAGGCACCGCCGGTGGGGGCCCCGAGTCGGAGTCGGCCGCTTCCTGACGAACGGTCGGACAGCCGCCACGGGCGGGGCCCGGCGGACATGGGTCCGCCGGGCCCCGCCCGTCTCGTATTCCGTGCCGTGCCCATCCCGGTCACAGCCACATCTGCCGCTGCCGGAGGGCGGGCGGCGCGAGTTCGGCGACCGGCCCTAGCCCGCCGGTGTCGGAACCGGTCGCGGGGTCACCGGCGCAGTTCGAGGAAGGCGTCCTCGCGTACCAGGGCGGCGAAGCCGTCCCACAGCGCGCCCGCCCGCTCCCCGGCAGGCGCCGAACGCAGCACCGGGCCGAACACCCCGACCCGCCCGCCCACCGAGATCACCGGCACCCCGATGACCTCCAGCTCCAACCCGTCGCGCGGAATCGACGCATGCGCCGTGCGCAGGTCCTCGTCCCACTCGGCCGACCCCATGGCCGCGGCCAGCCGCGCCGGCAGCCCGCACTCGGCCAGGGCCTCGCCGACCACGTCCCGGGCCTGCTCCAGCAGCGAGGCCTGGACTTCCCGCTTGGCCTGGACGGACAGCCCTCGTACCCGCTCGTGCAGTCCCTCGTAGAGCCCGCCCCGCCTCATGGACGGCGCGCCACCGCCTCGTACAACGGACCGACCGCCTGCGTGCCGTGCCCGGCCCCGGCGGCGGCCAGTACCGCACCGGGCCCGGGGCCAGCTCCAGGAACCGGGCGTGTTCCTCGTCCAGGCCCGGCGTCCCCTGGAGGTAGCCAGCCCGGTCGGGCGCACCGACAGCGACAACGGGCGCACCTGGGCCGCCCCGCTCAGCCACTTGTACGTGATCCACGTCCAGGCACAGACCGGATCGACCCAGAGGGTCACCTCCTCGGCGTCTGCCGTGCCGTGCGTGCGGTCGGTCATCGTGCCCTCCACGAGGTCGGTGGACTCAAGCCGGACCCAAGCCGGACTCGCATCCATCTGTCAGTGCCTCCAGGCCAGCACGCTACGCCGGGTCCCCGCTCAGAGCCGTCCTCAAGCGGGACTCCGGCACGGCATCCTGCGGCGAGGCGGTCAGACCACCGCCGCGGCAGCGCCGACAGACCGCCGTACCGCCGGGCCGGCCAGCGAACCCGCCCGCTCCTGCGGCCGGCGTCCCCAGCGACCGGGCGATCTCCCATGACGTACTGGCCGTACCCGGACTTGCCCAGCCGCTCGCCCAGCCGGTGGCACTGCTCCGCGTCGATGCTAGCCCATCCGCAGCGCCACCTCCTCGAGGCGGGCGATGCGCAGGCCCTGCCGGTGCTCCAGGGTCTGGATGCTACTGTCCGGCGTCCAGCAGCAGGTCGTGCGTCCCGGTGTCGAAGCCGGGTGAAGCCTCGGCCCAGGTCCACCAGCCGGGCCTTGTCCAGGGCCAGGTACTCCCCTGTTGACGTCGGTGATCTCCAGCTCACCGCCCGGGCCGAGGGCGCAGTCCCCGCGCGATGGAGACGACCTCGTTGTCGTAGAAGTACAGGCCGGTGATGGCCCGGTTGGAGCGCGGCTCGGCGGGCTTCTCCTCGATCGAGACCAGTCGGCCGTTCTCGTCGGCCTCGCCGACCCAGCACCGCTCCGGGTCGCGGACCGGGTAGCCGAACGGCAGGGCGCCGTCGGTGTGCGGGGTGTGTTCCTGGAGGAGCAGGAGAACCGGGACCGTGGAAGATGTTGTCGCCCAGGACCAGGGCGACGGAGTCGTCGCCGATGTGGCCGGCGCCGAGGGTGAACGCCTCGGCGAGGACCGCCCGGCCGGGCCTGCTCGGCGTAGGACGGGCTGATGCCCAGCGGGCGGCCGTCCCCGAGCACCCTGCGGAACTGCGGCAGGTCCTGGGGTGAGGAGATGACGAGGATGTCGCGGATCCCGGCCAGCATCAGCACGGACAGCGGGTAGTAGATCATCGGCTTGTCGTAGACGGGCAGCAGCTACTTGGACACTCCCAGGGTGATGGGGTGCAGCCGGGTGCCGTTGCCTCCCGCCAGGATGATTCCCTTCACTGGCTCCACACCTCATGTCGTCGTCGGTCCGGGGCCGCCATGTGCCTTGTCCTTCGAGGCTGCACGCCCCGGTCGAACCCGGGTCGAGGGCCCCGCCCGGCTGGCCGGGCCCCCGGCCGACCGGGACGGATGTCGAGCCGCGCTCCATCGGCGCTGGATCGCCCCCGGTCAGGGTGGCGGCGTTGTCCGCCCCCCATGGCCGCGCGCCCCGAGGAACGAGGAAGTGGTCCACGATGCCGAGTCGGCCCAGGTCCGGTACGGAGCTCGTCTCCGCTGGCCCAGGAGGCGGCCGCCGTGGCCGCCCGCCACGCCGAGCGCGCCGACGCCGAGCGCGTACTGCCCCAGGCGGTCGCCGAGGCCGTCATCGACGCCGGCTTCGCCCGGCACTACGTGCCCGTGCGCCGGGGCGGTGCCGCCGGCGGCACAGGTGACCTGCTGCGCGCCGTCTCGGCGGTCGCCGAGGGCTGCACCTCGGCCGCCTGGTGCGCTTCGGTGACCGCGGGTGCCGCCCGGATGGGCGCCTACCTGCCCGAGGAAGGGCGAGCGCGAGCTGTGGGCCAAGGGCCGGACACCGTGGTGGTGGGCGCGCTCATCCCGCGCGGCGGCGCCACCCCGGTGGCCGGCGGCTGGCGGGTAACCGGCGAATGGTCCTTCACCAGCGCCGTCGACTTCTCCGACTGGGCGCTGGTGTGCGCGCTGGCGCCGCAGGACGGGAAGCAGGTCCGTGGTTCCTCGCCCTGCCGCGCCACGACTACCGGGTGGCGGACACCTGGACCCCGGTCGGCATGCGCGGGACGGGCAGCAACACCCTCGTCGTCGACGACGTCTTCGTCCCCGCACACGCGCAGCTCACCCGCAGGACATGATCGCCGGCCGCAGCGTCGGCTCCGAAGCCCGCTGCCACACCGCCCCCTTGCGCCTGCTCAGCGGTGTGCTCTTCGGCGCACCCGCGCTCGGTGCCGCCCGCGCGGCGCTGCGCGCATGGGCCGAGCACACGGCCTTGGGCGGCGGCACCGGGAACCCCGTCCCGGCCGGCATCCTGGCCCGCGCCACCATCGCCACCGACGCCGCAGCCCTGCTGCTGGAACGCGCCGCGCGGGTGGCCGACGCCCCCAGGGCGTCCCCGTCGAGCAGCTGCGCGACCCGCCGGACTGCGCGTACGCCGTCGAGCAGCTGGTCGACGTCGTCGAACGGCTGCTGCGCACCGCCGGGAGCTCCGCCCAGCTGGCCGGGCACCCCTCCAGCGGATCTGGCGCGACATCCACGGCCTGGCCGGCCATGTCGCCCTGCGCTTCGACCCGCGGGGGCCGGCTACAGGACGCGGCTGCTGGCCGACGCCGCGCTGCCAGGCCCTCGCTGACCTCGGACGACCACGCCGACCGGGCGACCGGCACGCCTTCGGACCGGCGCCCCTTCAGGACAGGACCGGCGCACCTTCACGACCGGCACTCTTCAGGAAAGGCAGTCTTCATGAGCGACGTCCCTCCCCACCCGGGCACCCCGGAGCCCTTCGTCTCCGCCGAGCTGTACGCGCGGGTCCAGCAGTTCTACGCCCGTCAGATGGGCCTCATCGACGACGGCCGGCCCGCGGACTGGGCCGAGACCTTCACCGAGGACGCCACGTTCCAGGAGGCCAGTCGGCTGGACGCCCCGCTCAAGGGGCCGCACCGCGATCCGCGAGTCCTCCACCGCCCGGCAGGCCCGACTGGACGCCAACAAGATCGACTTCCGGCACTGGCTGGCCATGCTCGACGTCCGCCCCCCAGCCGGACGGCTCGCTGCACACCCGTGCCTACGCGCTGGCCATGCGCACCCCGCGCGGCGGCGCCTCGACATCTTCGCCAGCGTCGTCTGCCACGACCACCTGGTACCGGCGGGCGACGGCTGGCGAGGTCCGGAGCGCGACCTGTACCACGACGGCTCCGGCCGCGACTGAGGAGATTCCCATGAAATTCGGCATCGTCTTCTTCCCCACCGTCGGCCCCGCCGACAAGTCCGCCCGCCAGTACTTCGACGAGGCGCTCCGCCTGGTCGACCTGGCCGAAGAACTCGGCTTCGACCACGTGAAGATGGTCGAGCACTACTTCTTCCCCTACGGCGGCTACAGCCCCGACCCGGTGACCTTCCTCGCCGCGGCGGCCGGCGGACCAAGCGGGTACGGCTGGGCACCAGCGCGACCATCCCCACCTTCCAGCACCCCGTCAAACTCGCGGGCAAGCTGGCCATGCTCGACAACATATCCGGCGGCCGGGTCGACGCGGCCTTCGGCCGGGCCTTCCTGCCGGACGAGTTCAAGGCGTTCGGGATCCCCATCGACGAGTCCAAGGACCGGTTCGTCGAGGGCGTCCAGGCGATCAAGCGGCTGTGGTCCGAGGAGGATGTGGTCTTCGAGGGCCGCTTCCACCAGTTCGGTCCGGTCACCCTGCTGCCGCGCCCGGTGCAGCAGCCCCACCCGCCGGTGTTCGTCACCACCGCGCGCAGCGCCAGATCCTGCGCCGAGGCCGGCCGGGCGAGGCCACCACCTGCAGTCGGTGCCGAACGTGATGGCCACCGAGGAGTTGCAGAACCGGCTCGGGATCTACCGTGCCGAGTGGGCCGCCTCCGGCCGCTCCCCCGGCACCGAGCAGATCCATTTCAGCTACCCGTGCGTGGTGGCCGAGGACGGCGAGGAGGCCCGTGGCAAGGGCCGGTACGACGACGAGCGCAACACCGCCGCGATCCGCGACGCCCGTCGCCTCCTGGGCCGACACCCGCTCCGACGCCTACCCGGGCTACGAGAAACTGGTCGAGGCCACCAAGAACTCCCACTTCGAGCAGGCTGGAGCAGAAGAAGCTGCTCGTCGGCTCGCCCGAGCAGGTGGGCGCCCAACTGGAGCAGATCGCCGAGTGGTTCGGTGACGACATCACCATCAGCCTGGGGTGCACTCCGGTCACCTGTCCTTCGAGGACGCGGCCACATCCATGCGGCTGATGGCCGAGCGCGTCATCACCGAAGGCTGAAGGCGGGCCGGGCATGAGCGACAACAGCACGAAGAACACCGAGGCCGCCGACACCGGGCTCCGCACGGTCACCGTCATCGGTGCCGGCACCATCGGCCTGGGCTGGATCGCCCTGTTCCTCGGCCACGGCCTGCGGGTACGGGTCAACAGCCGCCGAGCGCACGCGCCTGGCATCGTCGCGGAAGCCCTCGAACTGTTCGCGCCCTACCTGCCCGAGGGCACGGCCGACCCGGCGGGCTTCGCCGAACGGCTGGAGTTCGAGCCGGACCTCGAGCGCGCGGTCGCTGACGCCGACGTCATCGTCGAGAACGCGCCGGAGAACCTGGAGCTCAAGCAGGAGCTGTTCGAGCGGATCGACAAGGCGGCGCCGGCCGGGGCGCTGATCCTCTCCTCCACCTCCACCCTCGACCCCGACGACATGGGCGCGAGGATGGGGGACTCCTCCCGCCTGGTGGTCGGCCACCCCCTCAACCCGCCGCACGTGGTGCCCGCTGGTGGAGATCGTGGCCGGCGAGCGCACCTCGCCGGACGCGGTCCGCGAGGCGGTGGAGTTCTTCGAGTCCGTCAGCCGGGTGCCCATCGTGCTGCACAAGCCGATCCTGGCCTTCGCCGCCAACCGGCTCCAGTCCGCGCTGCTGCGCGAGTCGGTGCATCTGGTGCGCGAGGGCGTGGTCACCCCTGGAGGAACTGGACCGGGTGGTCACCCACTCCATCGGTCTGCGCTGGGCCACCGTCGGCCCCTTCCTCGCCTTCCACCTCGGCGGCGGCCAGGGCGGCCTGCGCAAGTGGCTGGGCACCCTGGGCGCGGGCCTGGAGCGCGGCTGGGAGGTGCTGGGCCGGCCGTCCATGGACGAAACCACCATCAACTCCCTCATCGAGCAGGCGGAGGCCGCATACGGTTCCCGGACGTACGAGGAGTGGGTCCGGGTGCGTGACGCCAGGCAGACCGCGATTCTGCGCTCACTCGCCGACGTGGCACAGAAAGAAGCGTAGGCAGCAAAAGACGGGCCCGGCGAGGAGTTCCCCGCCGGGCCCGTCTTCTCTCCCGTTCGGTTCGGTTGCGCACCGGCGCCATTCAGGCGGACCTCGCACCGACGGGATCGCGGTGCGCCGTCCGAACAGCTCCGGGTTCAGCGGCCGCAGCTGGAGCCGCTTGAGTTCCAGCGAGGGGCTCCAGACCCAGCTCGTCGTCGAGCAGCCGGCGCACGTTCTGGTAGGCCTGGAGGGCCTCGGCCCGGCGGCCGGTCGCGCCCAGGACGGCGATCAGCCGGCTGTGGAACCATTCGTTGAGCGGGTAGTCGTTGATCAGCCGGCGCAGCTCCGGTATGGACTCCCGGTGCTGGCCCAGCTCGTCCTTGGCCTCGATACGGATCTCGTAGGCCCGGATGCGCAGTTCCTCAAGGTGCGCGATGTGACCGGTGAGCACGTCACCCGCGGGGAGTTGGCCAGGGCAGGTCCGCGCCACAGGTCCAGCGCCTGTCCGACGGTGCGCAGCGCCAGGGCCGCGTCGCCGTCCGCGAGCAGCTTGCGGGCGTGATTGACCAGGCGCTCGAAGACCTGGGACGTCGACCTCCTCATCGTCCACCTGGATCGCGTACCCGGGCGGGCAGGTGACGATCAGAGGGCGGTCCGGGTCGGTCAGCCGCTCGTTCACGAACATCCGGCGCGCATGGTAGACGTACGTCTGCAAGGTGGTGACGGCGCTGCGCGGCGGACGCTCCCCACAGCTCCTGGATGAGCGACTCGGCCGTGATGATCTCGTTCGGCCGGGTGAGGAGCAGTGCCAGGGTCTGGCAGACCTTCGGGGTGCCGGGACGGTAGATCCTGCCGTCGTCGGTCACGATCTCGAAGGGGCCGATGAGATTGAATCGCACGGAGATTACTCCTCGTCAGAAATAGGCAGAGGTTTCTGTCACGGCGTCTGTCGCGGAATCACGGATGGGAGTGGAGGTCCGTACTTGGGGTGCACTCGAGTCTCCAAGAGTGGATTCCGGGTGCAACCATCTGCATGTCAGGCCGATGTCAACTTCCGTCAGGAATGTGCGGTGCTCCGGTCGGTTTCTTTCCCCGACGTCAAATCGGTCCCACCGGCACGCCGTGCGGCTCGGCGGTGACGATGTCCACCCGGCCCGCCCGGGCAGCGTCCCGCTGTCGCAGCCGCGGGTTGCCGGCCAGGTCGAGCAGCAGGCCGCGCCCGGTTGCCAGGTCACCGAGTACCGGCGTGGCCGGGTACTGCTGGCCGGTGACGCCGCGCACATCCGACTGCCGGCCGGCGGCAGGGCATGACACCGGTATCCAGGACGCGGTGAACCCGGGCTGGAAGCTGGGTGCGGTGGAGACCGGCCGGGCTCCGGAGATTGTGCTCGCCTCGTACCACGAGGAGCGGCATCCGGTCGGCCGGCGACTGCTGATGAACACCCGCGCCCAGGGTCTGTTGATCCTGGGTCGGCCCGAAGCGCGGCCGGGCGGCGTCACCGAAGGAGTCCACCCACACCGGTTCGGCTGTGCGATCGACTGCCGGTCAGCCGCTCCCAAGCCGCCGCGACCCCGCTGAACTCCGGCGGGGACTCCCGTCGGCGCGGTGGGGTGCCCGTGGACGTGCGCGGCCACGAGGAGTGACGACGCTGAGCGCGCCCTGGCTGGTCTGGGTGCGACGGCGGGCGCAGCACGGTCCGCCGGGGCGCCCGGCTTCGGCTTCCCCGGCACCGCAGCGCCCCCTGGGGATGTTCCTCGCCGACCTCAAGGGGCCCTCGGTCATGGACTGCGGCACGCTCTTTGCGGCCTGGCCGGCCCCTCCGGCACCCCAAAGTCGATCGGGGGACGACCCAAGTGGCCGCCGGTACTGGCCTCGATGTCACCGAAGCGGGGCAGCAGACCCCGCTGGTCAACACCTCCATCGTGCGGGTTGTTCAGCCCAACCCGCGCGATTCGCCGGTCCGCCGCGCCAGTACGGTCACGCGTGCACCGGCGAGCCGCAGTTCGGCCGCCAGTGTCATGCCCGTGGGGCCGGCACCCGCGACGAGCACATCGGCGTTCCTCACTAGTCCCCCGAAGTCACTCCGCGTCGTGAACGGCCTGGTGGTGCCACTCGCTTCCGGGGTTCTGGCCCACGCGGACGGCGAATTCACCACGGTCGGCGGTCAGCACCTTTGCGCGCGACGAACCTCCTCGACGTCATGGCTGCAGAACCTCCCGAACACACCGCACCGGATTCTGATCTCTAGGTTCTTCGGCCGCGCCCGCACGCTCTCAACAGCCTCGGTTCAAGGTTCCGTCAGGTTCCCCAAGCCTGTGTCCAGTGCCTCCCGGATACGCAAGGCGCATGTCAAGAACACGTGAAGCCGGTCGCCCGGCACGGCCGCCACCCGTCCTCGCCGGTGCCCGCCCTCATGAACAGAGCGCGCCGCCCCGAATCGGCCTCAACGACCCTTCCCGGGACTCCTGGATCTGGTGGCCGCATGGACGCCGGACGCACCGTGAGCCGACGGGGGCGGAGGGTTGGAAACCATCGGCAAGGGGAGGACGCGGCCCCAGCAGATCCGCTCCGAGGACGTGATCTCCGGCATCGGCGGGGTGCCGCAACAACCACGCGCACCGGCACCAGAGGTGCCCGAGAAAAGCCTGTCGGGCAGCGCGACAACGCGCTCCACCACGCCCTGCTCCACCAGCGCGCACGGCGAATCGCCGCTCCGCCGCGTTCCCCGAGTTGCCCGCCTTGTTCGGCATCGCAAGTGCGGCGTGTCCGCCCTCGGCCAGGACGGACAGGGCGTGTGATCAGGCGATCGCCGCCGGGCACGCTGGCTCAAACTGCCTTCACGCTCGGCACACGGAATGAAAGACGCAGTGGCTCCCCTCGCAGGCGCTACAAACACGGATCCCTGCACACCTCGCCTGTAACCCCAGCCGGGCGGACCGTGTGCAGCGAGTCTCCTCGGTCGCATCGGTCTGCCGCCTTCTGAGGTCCCGTGCCCTCCGCATGCCCGTCAGGACGGAAACCCACGGTCAGCGAGGTGCGATCCGATACGCACGATATCTCCAGGAGCCGCATTCAGCGCGCAGTCGGCCGCCGGGAGTCGTCCGGGGTGCTGGCGGTACGGGTCCGGTCCTGATCGGCGGTGGCACCGTGGCCCATGAGTTCAGGAACCGGCCGGCGGACCGGGGCTCCAGGTCCTCTGGCCTTATACGCGCACGCCCGAGGGGCAGCCTGGGCGGGCGGTGCGACGCCGGTCACCGGGGAGGCGGCGAGAAGGGTGGTGGTCCGGTAACAGGACGTTGCGTTTCTCGGGTTCAGAATTCCTGCTCGCCCAGACTTCTAGCGCGCCTATGTTCCCCTATGCCGCCCAGGAGCCCGTCCGGAGCGGTGAATGACGACCGCTGCCGCCGGGTTGTCCGCGAACTCCTGCGGAATTGTCCGTGATCGGTAACGGACGCATCCACTTGGCCGTTTTCCCTCGTCCTGCCAGGTGGCCCCAAGGTGGCCGAGGGATCGACGAGGAACTGCGTGGAAGCGGGGCGGACATGGCGCGGCACAGCGGCGGGCGGGGCTGGTACGGCAAGCTGGTCGGGGCGGCACTCGAGGGTGACGGTGCTCGCCGTCGGTGCCTCGGTGTGGACCGCGCAGGCCGACGCCGTGGGTGGCTCGTCGCCGAAGGCGACCGCGTCGCCCACGCCGGGCAGTGACGTCGAGCGGGTCGCGGAGACCATCGCGCACGCTTCGGACGCGGGGGCGCGCGGCGTCAACATCACCATCGACGACGGCCCCGACCCCGCGTGGACCCCGCGAGTGCTCGACCTGCTGCGCGAGTACGGAGTGAAGGCCACGTTCTGCGTGACGGGGACGCAGGCGCAGGCCACCCGGCCTCGTGAAGGACGTGGTCGCGGCCGGGCACCGGCTATGCGACCACACGGTGTCGCACGACACCGCCATGGACAAGAAGTCCGAGGCGTACCAGTCGCAGAGATCCTCGACGCCGAGCGCATGATCACCAAGGCGTCCGGCGGCGTGCGCCCGATGTACTACCGGGCACCCGGCGGGGCCTCACCCCCTACAGCCGCGAGCTGGCCGCCTCACCGCGGGATGCGGCCGCTGGGCTGGAACGTGGACACCAAGGACTTCGAGCGGCCAGGCGCGGACGCCATCGTCGAGACCGTGCAGCGGGAGCTGCTCGAGGCCGAGCGATCCTCTTCCACGGCGCGGAGGCGACCGCTCCCAGACCGTCGAAGCCCTGCGCCGCGTCCTCCCCTGGCTCCAGGAGCAGGGCTACTCCTTCGGTTTCCCGGTGCGCTGAGTCCGCGCTCGGTGCTCGGCGGGTCGTCAGGCCAGTTCGGAGTTGCGGTTCCGGTCGTTGGGCCGGTGCGCGCGCCTGCGGTTCCCCACCGCTTGGTGGTCCGCGCGTAGCCGTAGACGACCGAGACCATCGCCAGAATGAGAAGTGGCCCGGAGATCCAGGGGCGTTGGGCCATTTCCATCGGCAGGTAGCGAGTCGACACCAGGAGTACGGTGAAGACCAGTGCGCCATGGACGACCAACTGGATTCCCGGCCGGTCCCAGCCGCGGTCGAGCGAGCGCAGCGCTGCCTCGACCGTGACCGCGAACACCACGCCGGCCACGAGGTCAATGCCGTAGTGGTAGCCGAATCCCAGCGTCGCGCAGAGGGTGGCGACAAGCCAAAACGTTCCTGCGAAACGCAGGACACGGGGGCCCTTGCGGGAATGGATGAAGATCACCGTCGCCCACGCCGTGTGCAGGCTCGGGCATGCAGTTCCGGGGCGTGATCTCGTCGTACGTCCACGGCTGCGGAGGGCTGATCGGGGTCGGCGTGTGCGGCCACAGGTTGTCCATCGCCCACTGCTCGCCGCCGGTGCCGAACGCGCCCGTGCCGTAGGTGAAGACCGGTCCGACGACAGGGAAGATCATGTAGATGGCCGGACCGAGAAGGCCGATCACCAGGAACGTGCGGACCAGGTGATGACCCGGGAAGCGGCGCTCCCGCCGCCACGTGGCGCAGCTGGTACAGCGCGACGACGACCGCGCCACCGCGAGCTGGGCGTAGACCCAGTCGAGAACGTGGGCGCCGACCGGGCCGGTGGCCTCGACGGCCCGGCCCACCAGCCACGACGGGTTGCCCAGCGCGTGATCGGCGACCGCCACGTACGGGTCGAGCACGTCCGGGCGGGTCTTCGACGTGATCAGCAGCCAGGTGTCACCGGTCTTGCG
This sequence comes from Streptomyces thinghirensis, assembly GCA_021502835.1. The sequence continues at coordinate 15,414 of JAKFGP010000030.1, read as the reverse complement.
GCCGGCCACCAGGAGCAGGCCAGCCCGACGCCCTTCAGCAGCAGGACGCGTTCCTGGCCGGTGCGGCGCGTGACGGCGAGGACCGCGCAGCCCAGGATCACCCACAACGCGCCGCTGCCGAAGGAGTGGCCCTCGGTCACCCCCGCGTCGGCCACCCACCGCACCAGTGCGATGGCGACGTCGATGCCGACCGCGATGCCCGCCGCGATGAACCGTTGGCGCCAGGTGAGCACCACCATCGTCAAAGCCATGCTGGCGTACAGGAGGGGCCCCGACGCGGGGCGAATATCAACTCCTGCGCCTGGTGTGTGATCGGGCCGGGCAGGCCGTAGACGACGCGCGGCGATTTCCAGGGTGATGAGGAATCCGAGGGCCACCGCACCCGCCACGGCCCAGAGTCTCGCCCGTGGTTGGCGCAGCACGGAGAACGCGTTTCTGCTACCTATTCGTGAGAACACCCGCAATGCCTTCTTTATCAATTTTCAGTCGATTTGCCGCTTTCCTGTTCACGAGGAGCAGCCCGTCGGCAGATAAAGACGGAAAGATTACCTCCCGGGTTCCGGGGCTGTTTCCAGCGGGTCCTTCTTTCCATGCCGGGCGAGCACCGCTCGGACCACCTCGCCGGACGAGGCCATGACGTCGGCCACGAAACGACGGCGCCCGGTCCCGAGCCGGCGCAGGGCCCGGCCGTGGTCGGCGGCGACGACGAGGGCGGCGCCGAGGAGGAGGAGCCGCCACAGGGTCATCACCGGGCGGCGCACGGGGCTGGGCAGTTCCGCGAGGGAGGCGTGCAGCCGCTCGCAGTGGAAGGGGACGTGGCGCCGCTCGTCGGACAGGATCCGTCCCGCCACGTCCGAGGTGAGCGCGTCGTCGGTGCCGTCGCGCAGGGCCCGGCAGTAGCGCAGCGCCACTACCTCCGCGATCATCAGCACCAGCAGTTCGAGGCGCAGGCCCAGCAGGCGCCGCGACCGTACGAAGACGGTGTCGCTCCAGTGACATGGCAGCGTCGGTATGCCGCCCGCGGCCAGCAGCCGGGCCAGGAGCCGGGCGTGGTTCTGCTCCTCGGCGACGAAGAGGCGCACCGCGCGCGTAGTCGGGGTCGCCGGCCCGGTCCGCCTTGCCGACGAGGTTCGCCCGTCGCCGTCCTCGCCGACCTGGAAGCGCTGGATGCCGGCCCACACCGCCGCGGGCAGCGTCGCCCCCTGACTCCAGTCCGGGTCGCCCTGCGCCTGCCTGCGCTCCCGCTCGTCCTCGAACCGCCGTGTCCACTCGGCGAATTCACCCGTACGCACCCCGCGCCCCCTCTCCGGGGACACGGCCGCCGTGCCCTGGAAGGGGACGACGCCGACGGGCGCCGAACCGTTCCTCCAGCTGCTCGGACCGGCGTCGGCGCGGGGGCCCGATCGAGCCGTTTCACGCCCGCCCGGCGGACGTGGCCTCTGTCTCTCTGGGCCGATTTCGCCGCTTTTGTCGGCCGCACCGCGACTACCGGTGTCATCGGCGGCGTTTTCCCGCATCACAGGAGGTCACGGCGGTGCGGGCCGGGGGACGGGCGGCAGGACTGCGGCCGCGGGGGCAATATCTGCCGCGATGACAGGAGAAATCGGCCGGGCTCCCGGGGAATATTCCTCTGTCGGCCAGTCGGAGCAAGTTTATCGCCAGCGCCCGGGCGATCACGGCGTGCTACTGTCGATGCCAGTTGCAGTTGTGGTTGCCTGAAGGTTTTTCCGACGGGGTGATCATCACGGCGACCGGAGATCACACAGGGTGAACTCCGAGCACCGTACCGAAGGAGAAAAACATGGCTTCCGGCACCGTTAAGTGGTTCAACGCGGAAAAGGGCTTCGGCTTCATCGAGCAGGACGGCGGCGGCCCCGACGTCTTCGCCCACTACTCGAACATCAACGCCCAGGGCTTCCGCGAGCTGCTCGAGGGTCAGAAGGTGTCGTTCGACATCGCGCAGGGCCAGAAGGGCCCGACGGCCGAGAACATCGTTCCTGCCTGACGCTCACGCGTACTTCGCAGCTGGGGCCCGCACCGCGGGGGTGCGGGCCCCAGCTCGCCGCGTTTCCGGGCGCAGAGCGCCCGCGGGGGCCCGCATATCTCCCCGCGCATTCAGATTTCCCTTTTCATCAGTTCTCCGGTCCACACGGCTGCATCAGCCGGAATCGACCGGGGCCGGCTCGTTCTTGCGATTCCCTGCGCCGTTCCCTTGCTGCGGGTCCCCTTGATACGTGCCATATCAAGGAAGGTTCCCCGCATGAACCGCGTACGCACCAATGACCGACGACGCTCCGGCGGTGGCGGCCCGCGCCGCTCCCAGACCTCCGGCCGCCGACCGGCCGCCCCCAGGGCGAGTTCGCGCTGCCGAAGACGGTCACCCCGGCGCTGCCCGCCGTCGAGTCGTTGGACGAGCTCGACATGCCGGCGCGACTGCTGACCGCGCTCGCCGGCGAGGGCGTGACCGTGCCGTTCCCGATCCAGGCGGCGACCCTGCCGAACTCCCTGGCCGGCCGCGACGTGCTCGGCCGCGGCCCGCATCGGGCTGGCAAGACGCTCGCCTTCGGCCTCGCCCTGCTGGCCCGCACGGCCGGCCGGCGCGCCGAGCCGCGACGTCCGCTCGCCCTCGTCCTCGTCCCCACCCGTGAGCTGGCCCAGCAGGTCACCGACGCGCTGGACCCCGTACGCGCCCCGCGCCATGAGCCTGCGGTCGCGGCCACCGTCGTCGGCGGCATGTCGATCGGCCGGCAGCTGGCGCGCTGCGGTCCGGCCGCCGAGGTCGTCGTCGCGACGCCCGGACGGCTCAAGGACCTCATCGACCGGGGCGACTGCCACCTCGGCGACGTCCACCATCATCCGTCCTCGACGAGGCCGACCAGATGACCGACATGGGCTTCATGCCCCAGGTCACCCGCTTTGCTCGACCAGGTCGCCCCGGACGGGCAGCGGATGCTTGTTCTCGGCCACCCCTGGACCGCCAACGTCGACCGCTGGTTCGCCGCTACCTGACGGACCCGGTGGTCCACTCCGTCGACCCGTCGGCCGGCGCCGTCACCATGATGGACATTACCACGTGCTGCACGTGCACGACACGGACAAGCACCGCGCGACCACCGAGATCGCGGCGCGCGACGGCCGGGTGATCATGCGTTCCTGGACACCAAGCACGCCGTGGACCGGCTGGTGAAGCACCTGCTATTAACGGCGTCCCGCGCCGCGGGCCTGCACGGGCGGCAAGTCCCGCGCCGCAGCGCACCCGGACCCTCTCGCCCAGTTCAAGGACGGGCACGTGACGGCCCCTGGTGGCGACCAACGTCGCGGCCGCATGCATCCACGTCGACAACCTCGACCTGGTCGTCAACGTCGACCCGCCCAGAGACCACAAGGACTACCTGTTTGGACGGCCGTTCAAGTGCGCCGGTGAGTCCGGCAGCGTCGTCACCCTGGTGACCTCGGGCCAGCGACGCGACATGACCCGGCTGATGGCCTCGGCCGGTATCACCCCGCAGGTCACGCCGGTCCGTTCGGGCGAGGCGGAGCTGTCCCGCATCACCGGGGCGCAGGCCCCGTCCGGTGTCCCGGTCGTCATCGCCGTACCGGTCGTGGAGCGCCCGCGCCGCGCCCGGGTCCGGCGGGGGTTCCTCGTCCCGTGGCCGCCGCAGCCGCTCCGCGCAGGGCCGCACCGGCCAGGCGTCCGCCACCCAGCAGAGCCGCTCCGGCCAGGCCGCGGCACCTAGGGCCGGCCCGCCGGCGACGCCCCGCGCCGCAGGCCGCGGCGACAGTCCGCCGGTGGCTCGGCGGCGTAACACCTCCCGGACCGTCGCGAACGGCCAACCCACCCGCCCCATCTCCCCTTGTGGAGGCATCATGCGCCGTGTCATCGCCCGGTACCGTTCGACCTCACAAAGGGTGGGGTGCTGGATTCGATGAAGGGGCATCACGCCTCGAGACCATCACGGGTGAGTCCGTTACCATCGGCCGCCGCCGCTATCCCGTCAAGCAGGTGGGCGAGGTCATCACCCGGCAGGACCGTCGCGACTTCTCCAGCGGCGAGGTCACCCGGGCCATGGCCCGCCTCGGCTTCACCTGCCACCCGGACCCCGAGCTCGCGCCCGCGCCGGAGCCCGCCGCCACGCCGGTGCAGACCGCGTCGGCGCTCTGCTCGGCGGCACGCCTCCGCCGGTCGCGTGACGCAGAGGCGTCGTCCGCCCCCTCCCACGTCAGGACAGTCCCGTAGCCCGGCCCCGTCGTCCCACCGGACCTCCAGCACGCGCTGGACGGCCCTGCGGTCGCGGGGGCCGAGTGCTGGGAACAGCGTGCCGCCGGGGTCGGCATTCCATTCGGTGAGCGGTACCACGTGACAGATCATCGTCCGGTTGCAGCGGCCTCGCCGACGCGCTCGAGGGCGTGGGCACGGTACTCGGCCCAGCCGACGGCTCGGCTCCGGGTGCGCCCGACGGCGCCCGGCCGCGGCGGGCGGCGTGCTCGGCACGGCCGAGGGCGCGGAACCCGGCGTGGAGCGCGACGCCGAGTCCGGCGCTGAGCGCGACGCCGCGCCCGCGGACGGCTCGGACGGCCCCGGACGGCTCGGGGGACGGTTCCAGCGAGGGATCGCGGGCGGGGGCCGGGCTCGGCGAGGTCGGCGGCGTCGGGCCGGCGGGGGCCGGGGGCCAGTGGGAGCCGTCGGACGCGGGGCGATGCGCGGGGCCGCCCAGTGCAGCGGCAGCGCGATCACGGCGGCGGCGGGCAGCGGTCGCGGCGGCCCCGGCCGGGCGGCGCGCGGAACAGGCGCCGGCGCGACGCCGCCCGGCGGACCGCCTCGTAACGCCCGGGGCGGGCGCAGAAAGTCGCCGCCCGGACGCAGCACGACCAGCAGCGATCGTCCGTCGCGCTCGAACCCCGGATCGTCCTGGCCGTCCTCAAGGCGTGTGGTCAAGGCTTCTCCTCAGATGGACGCGGGAACGTTCGCGGGCCGCGTGGAGGTCGGCCTTGACGGTTCCTTCCCTTACGCCCGGTCAGCACGGACACCTCCCGGATCGGCATGTCAGCGTAGTAGTGGAGAAGTATCGGCACGCGCAGTCGCTCCGGCAGGGACTGCACGAGCAGGCGCACCGAGGGGTCGGCCTGCTCGGGGTGCGGGCGCACGGCGACCTCCGGCGGTGACCCGGCGCACCGCCCGGCGCCGCGCTCCAGCTTGCGCCAGTGGTCGCGGACGAGGTTGGCGGCGGTGACGCGTGAGGAAGCCGCGGGGCTCCTCCACGGACGTCCAGCGGGCCCAGAGCCGGGTGAACGCCTCCGAGGCGAGTCTGTGGGCCGTCTCGTCGTCGTCGACGACATCGGCGGCACCAGCCGGCGAGGCGCGGATACAGGGCGGCGAACAGTTCGGACGCCGCCCTGTCACGGGACCGTTTCAACGCTCTCCATGGTCGTGAGGGTATGCGGGACGCACGGTCGGTCGGTCGATCCCGTCAGGCGGGCGCGGGCTCGTCGAGGCGAGGTCGGCGGAAGGCGATCACGTTGTCCCGGTACTCCTCGCCGACCCTGCGGCCGCCGCAGGTGATGAGCCGCAACTCCGGGCGGTCCACGTCCCCGTAGACGTCGTCGGTCGGGAAGTCGGCCTTCGCCACCGTCCGTACGGCGGTGACCCTGAACTCCGCCGCCGTGCCGTTCTCCAGGCGCGCCTCGATCCGGTCGCCCCGGTGCAGCCGCGCGAGGTGCCGGAAGACCCCGTCCCCGTGGGTGCCGACCGTGACATGGCCGAGGACGACCGACGGCCCGACCTGACCCGGGGTCGGCGAGTGCCGGTACCAGCCGGCGCGGTCGTCGTCCGTGACGGGCGGGACCTCCACCGTGCCGGTCCGCCGCCAGCCCCAGCCGCATCACCGGGGTGTCGACGCCGATGGCCGGATGCGCAGGCCGGACTCAAAATCCTGAACGCTCCAGGGGCGGCACAACTCGACTTAGCGGAGGCGTGCGGACGACGGAAAGGCGCGCCGCGTGACGTGCCGTCCGACTCGCGTCGTCCCCCGTGGCCCGCCGCCGCAGCCCACGAGGAGCGCGGCCAGCGCGGGTGGTGGCGAGGACGCGCCGGGAGAGCGGGGTCATACCCCTGGTCGCTGCCGCCGGCGGCGTACGACGAGAGGACCGCGCCGCCCGCGACGAGCACCGCCACCGGCGCCCGCGCCGATGAGCCCTTCGTCGGTCCCGGAGGACGCCGGCGCCGCGACCCCGGTGTCGGGCGCGCCCTCGGGCACGGTGGAGACCTGGCCGTCGGCCGGCGCACGGGACGGCCCGCCGCCGGGGCCGGCGAGCTGACGGAGGGCGACGGCACCTCGCTCGGCTCGGTGCCGGGGCTCGGCGCCCGCGCGCCGGCGGGTGGAGGGGACCGGGGTCGGGTCGTCGGCGAACGCGGGTGCGGTGGCCGCCAGTACGGCGGTGCACGCCAGGGCCACGGCGCTGAGGATGGTTCGGCGCATCGGGTCGCTCTCTCTCGTCGGTCGGCGTGTGGCCGGCGTCGCGGTGTCGCGTCGCGTCTGCTCGCGTGAGTGTGGACGTGGTCGGACGGAGACGAGGCAACTGCGGGACGGGTTGGGGGATGGCAAAGTCGCCGTCGACGGCCGCGCCCCGCCCGGTTTACGGACTCATGACGTGCCGGGCGGGCGCACCCGCCCGCCGCCCCACGCCGTCCTAGCGTGGCCGTATGCGCGTACTGGTCACCGGCGCTGCCGGGTTCATCGGGTCCCATGTCACGTGGAGGCGCTGCGGCGCACGGGCACGAACCCGTCGGCTACGACGTCCGCGCGAGGACCCCGGCGCGGACGTGCGCGACCCCGGCGGGCCGTCGCCCGGGCCCTGGCCGGGGTCGACGCCGTGTCCACCAGGCGGCGATGGTCGGGCTCGGCAACGGGTTCGCCGACGCGGCGGAGGTACGCGTCTCGCGCAACGACCTCGGCACCGCCGTCCCTGCTCAGCGCCATGGCGGACGCGGGTGTGCGGCGGCTCTGGTGCTCGCCCGGGTCGATGGTCGTGTACAGGAGGGGGCCGGTACACGTGCCGCCGGCACGGAGTCGTGGCCGGCCAAGCCGCGCGCCGCCGCCGACCTGGACGCGGGCCGATTCGAACCCGCGTGCCCGGTGTGTGCGGCACGGATCTGTCCCCCCGGGCTGGTCGGCGAGGGACGCCCCGGCCGACCCGCGCAACGTGTACGCCACCACCAAGCTCGGCCAGGAGCACCTGGCCGCCGCCTGGGCCCGGACGACCGGCGCGACGGCCGTGTCCCTGCGCTACCACAACGTGTACGGGCCCCGGATGCCGCGCTATACCCCCGTACGCCGGTGTCGCCTCCTTCTTCCGTTCCGCGCTCGCCCGCGGGAGGCTCCGCGTGTCTTCGAGGACGGCCGCCAGCTCCGGGACTTCGTGCACGGCTACGGGACGTGGCCGCGGCGAACCTCGCCGGCGCTGGAGGCCGAGCCACCGGGCGGGACGCTCACGGCGTACAACACCGGCAGCGGCGAACCGCACACGGTGGGCGGGATGGCGGTCGCCTCGCTGGCCGCCGCGTACGGCGGACCCGAGCCCGTCGTCACCGGCGAGTACCGCCTCGGCGACGTCCGCCACATCACCGCCGACTCCTCCGCGGTTGCGGGCCGAACTGGGGTGGCGGCCACGGGTCGGTTTCGCGGAGGGATGCGGGAGTTCGCGCGGGCGGGGCTGCGCGGGGAGTGAGCACATCCGCGGTCCGCGGTCCGCGGTCCGTGCCGTGCGGGCCCGGCCGGTTCACCCTCCGGTGCCGGCAGGGTCACCTCGAAGCGGCAGCCGCCCGGGGATGTTGCGTACGGTGGCCCGGCCGCGGTGGGCCTCCACGATGCCCCGGACGATGGCGAGGCCGAGGCCCGCGCCGGCGGGCGGGTACGGGCGTGGGTGCCGCGCCAGCCGGTGTCGAAGACGCGCGGCAGGTCCTCCTCGGGGATGCCGCCGCAGCCGTCGGTCACGGATACCACCACGCCGTCGGGCGAGCGCTCGGCGGCGACCGCGACCGTGCCGTCGGCGGGCGTGCGGCGGATCGCGTTGACCAGCAGGTTGCCCAGGACCCGGCTCATCTCCCTTGCCGTCCACCTCGACCGGTACGGCCGCCACGGCGCTCGCCGACCAGCCGCTACGCCGTGCTCCCGCGCGAGCGGGTCCGCGCCCGCGAGGGCGTCGCCGACCAGGTCGTAGAGGAGATCCGGGCCGGGCGAGGGGGGAGTGCCGGCGTGGATGCGGGACAGCTCGAAGAGGTCGCCGACCATGTCGTTGAGGCGTTCCACCTCGGTGCGGATCTGGCGGAGGTAGCGGTCGGGGTCCGGGCGACGCCGTCCTCCAGGGCCTCGGACATGGCGCGCAGGCCGGCCAGCGGGGTACGCAGGTCGTGCGAGATCCAGGCGACCAGTTCGCGCCGGGAGGTCTCCAGGGCGCGTTCCCGTTGCCGGGATTCCGTGAGCCGGGCGCTGGTGGCCGCCAGCTCACGGCTGAGCGCGTCCAGTTCGGCGGTCGCACCGGGCCGTGGGGGCCGCGTAGCCGCCGTCGTCGCCGAACGAGCGGGCGGCGACGGTCAGTCTGCGGCTGCGGGCGACGGACCCAGCGGCCCAGCAGCAGGGCGGTGGCCAGGGAGACCACGGCCGCCATCGCCACGACGGTCGTGACGACGGACAGGTCGTGCGGGGACAGGAACATCGCCCAGGCGACCGCGAGTGCCCGCGAGCATCGCGAGGGACGGCGACCGCCGCCACCACCGCGAGCGACGCGGTCAGTGAACGCCGCCGGATCAGCCGCAGTACGCCTGCTCCCACCAGGCCGGCGGCGGCGGCGCCGGCGAAGGCGTAGAGGGCGATGAGAAGGGTGTCGGACACGGTCAGTCCGCCTCCGCCCGGCCGGGTCGAAGCGGTAGCCCACGCCCCACACGGTCTGGATCAGCCGGGGCCGGGCCGGGTCGTCCTCGACCTTTCCGCGCAGCCGCCGGACGTGGACGGTGACGGTGGACAGGTCGCCGAAGTCCCAGCCCCACACGCGGTGCATCAGCTCCTCCCGGGCGAACGCCCGTCCCGGGTGCCGCAGGAGGAAGGCGAGCAGGTCGAACTCGCGCAGGGTGAGGGCGAGTTCGGCGCCGTTCTTGGTGGCCCGCCGGGCGACCGGGTCGACGGTCAGGCCGGCCGCGCCCAGGGGCCGCTCCACCGCCGCGGGCCGGGTGCGGCGGAGCACGGACTCCACCCGCAGCACCAGCTCCCGCGGCTGAACGGCTTGGTCACGTAGTCGTCGGCGCCGACCTCCAGGCCCAGGATGCGGTCGTCCTGTCGCCGCGGGCGGTCAGCATGATGACCGGCACGGGCCCCCTGGCCACGCATCCGCCGGCACACCTCCGGGCCGTCCATGCCGGGCAGCATCAGGTCCAGCACCACCAGGTCCGGCCGGTGCGCGGCGGCCCGGGCGAGCGCGTCGGCCCGTCGTCGGCCCGATCGACGATATAACCGGCGCGATCCAGATGGCCGGCCACGACCTCCGCGACGGTGGGGCCGTCATCGACGACCAGGACCCGGGCGGTGGTGGGTGGGGGTCCGGTCGGGGACCGTTTTCGGGGCGTGTCCGGGGAGCCGTTCGGGGGCGTCCCCGGGGATCCGCTCCGGCGCTCGTCCGGGAGCGTGTCCGGGGAGCCAGGTCCTGGGGGACGCCCCGGGGATCCCTCCGGCGCCCGCCCGAGGAGCGCGTGTCCGGGGAACCGCTTCCGGGGCACGCTCAGATCCGTCCGGGGGGCGTGTCCGGGAAGTCGTTCCGGGGCGCGCCCGGTGTAAGACCCGTTCGGGAGCGCGCCGCCCGGGGAACCGCGCTCGGGACCGCTTCCCCGGCGCATCCGAAGACACGGCCGGTGACCCGGCCCGGGGCCCGCCTGGAGGCGCGGCCGGGAGCGCGCTCCGGGGCACATCCGAGACCCGTCGGCGCCCGGCCCCGAGGCATGCCCGGAAGACCCTGCCGGCGCCCCGGCCCGAGGCACGCCCGCGGAAGACCCGGCCCGGGGCCCCACCCGGAAGACCCCGCCGGCGCCCCGTACCGGGGCACGCCCGAAGACCCGGCCCGGGGCCCACCCGAAGACCCTGTCGGTGCCCCGCCGCCCGAGGGCGCGGACTCGTACGGCTGCTGCTGCATGTGCCAGCCTCGCACCGTGCCCCCGGTCGGCGGCGTCCCCCGGGGTCGCCGGACCCGCGACGTCCGCGTTTCGTAAGGAGCGGGAGTCCGATCGCCGGTTCGGGTTCGTAGGGTGAAACCGTGACCACCTCGCCCGCCTCCGGACGTCGACCTCGTGCTGCCGTGCCTGAACGAGGCCGGGGCCCTCGGGTCCTGGCCCGCGTTCCCGGCCGGCTGGCGCGCTCGTCGTCGACAACGCTCCACCGACGGCTCGGCGGACATCGCCCGCGCTGCACGGCGCCACGGTCGTGACCGAGCCGCGCCGCTGGTTTCGGCGCCGCCTTCCGCCACGCCGGGCTGACCGCCACACCGCCGACGTCGTCTGCTTCCTGCGACTGCGACGCCTCCCTCGACCCGGCCCTGCTGGCACCCTTCGTGCGCGAGATCCGCGCCGGCACCGCGGACCTGGTCTGGCCGCCGACGCCCGCAGGGCCGGGGGCGTGGCCCGCGCACGCCCGCGCCGGCAACCCTCGCGCTCGCCCGGATGCTGCGCCGCCGCACCGGCCTGGGCCTGCACGACCTCGGCCCGCTGCGCCGCCCGCCGCGAGCCGCTGCTCGCCCTCGGTCTCACCGACCGGCGCAGCGGCTACCCGCTGCAGATGCGGTGCGCGCCGCCGACGCGGGCTGGCGGATCACCGGCACGACATCCCCTATCTGCCCCGCACCGGTGCCTCGAAGGTGACGGGGACCTGGCGCGGCACCTGGCACGCGGTACGGGACGCCACGCGCGCGTCCTGGCCGAGGCGCCGGCCCGCCGGACCGGCCCGCGCGGAGAGCCCGAGGTGAGCGGCACGTGACCACCCTTCCTCGTCATCGCCAAGGAACCCCCGTCCCGGCCGGGTCAAGACGCGGCTCACCCCGCCCTTCACGCCGGTCCAGGCGGCCGCGCTCGCCGAGGCGGCCCTCGCCGACACCCTGCGCGCCGTGGCCGCGACACCCGCCGCGGCGCCGGGTGCTGGTGCTGGACGGCGCCCCCGGCCCTGGCTGCCGCCCGGCATCGACGTCGTACCGCAGTGCGCGGGCGGCCTCGACGAACGGCTCGCGGACGCCTTCGCCGGGTGCGCCGGGCCCGCCCTGCTGATCGGGATGGACACCCACAGGTGACGCCGGAGCTGCTCACCGTGGACTTCGACGGGCTGCGACGCGTACGTCGGTCCGGCCGAGGACGGCGGTTTCTGGGCCCTGGGCCTGGTCCGCCCCGACCCCGCGCTGCTGCGGGGCGTGCCCATGTCGACGCCGGTGACGGGGCCGTGCAGCGGGCGCGGCTCCTCGCGGCGGGGCTGCGGGTGCGCGACCTGCCGCGCCTGCGCGACGTCGACACCGCGCCGACGCGTCGGCGGTGGCCGCACTGGCCCCGCACGGCCGGTTCGCCGCCCGGCTGGCCGCGTGCGCACGGAGAGTCGGCCGGACGACGGGCGGGCCGATGAGCAGGAACTACGGGCGGGCAGGCGAGCGGCCGGTCGGTCGGCCACCCCCGGCCGTCCCGGCGTACCCGCCGCGCGAGGCACCGCTCCCGGCCCCTGGGCCGCCTCGACCCTACTCCGCCGCCCTGCGCGCCGGCGCGCGGTCCGCTGTTCCTGCGCCGGGTGGACGGCTGGCTGCTGCCGCTGGAGGTCGAGGCGCTGGTGTCGCGGGCCGACGCGGTCGACCTGGAGGTGCTGGACCGGTGCGAGGGTGCCGTGCTCGACGTGGGCTGCGGCCCCGGCCGGCTGGTGGCGGGAACTCGCCGCCCGGGGCCGGACCGTCCTCGGCATCGACGTCAGCGAGGCCGCCGTCGCCCGCACCCTGCGACTCGGGGGCCAGTCGCTGCGGCGCTCGGTCTTCGAGCCCCTGCCGGGCGAGGGCCGGTGGGGCACCGTCCTCCTCATGGACGGCAACGTCGGCATCGGCGGCGACCCCGTGCCCTGCTCATGCGCGTCGCCGCCCTGCTCGCGCCCGGCGGCCTGCTGATCGCCGAGACGGCCCCGGTGGACGTCGACGAACGCACCCACGTGCAGGTCGTCGACGTCATCGCGCCGCCCGGCGCCGACAGCCCCTTTCCTGGGCACGGATCGGCACCCCCGCCCTGCTCCGCCACGCGGGTACCGCCGGCCTGCGGACCGCCGCTCAGTGGACGTCGGGGGACGCCGCTTCGTCGCACTGCGCGGCGACCGCTGCGACCACAGCGATCGCGGCGACCACAGCGACCGCACCGCCAGCAACAGTGCCGAGCCGCCGAACAGCGCGGCCGTGATCAGCAGCCAGCGGGCGAGGAAGCCGTCCGCCGACGAGCGCGCAACCGACCGGTAACGCGCGTCCACCCGGCCGCTGATCAGCGGGAACCAGACCAGCAGGAGCAGCCCGAAAAAGGCGGCCGGGACCCGCACGTACAGCGCCCATCACGGCGTCCGGCCGCCCCCAGCCCCCGCAGGACCGCCCGGTCGGCCACCGCGTACAGGGGCAGCAGCACCAGGTCGTGCAGCAGCGCCGCCCCCACGAACCACAGCACCACGCCCAGCCGGTCGCCGGCGAGCAGCCCGCACACCCGCGTAACCCGCGAGCGCGAAGGAGCAGGCGAGCAGGACAATCTGGAAGGGGCTGCCGATCACGGGGCGCGGCAGCCCACGCACAGGGTTCATCACAGGTCTCCGAACGTCAGTCGGGCCACCCACTTGGTGTTCAGCACGCCCGGCGCGGCGTGGGCACGATGATCCGCGCCGGATACCCGTGGTCCGGGCTCAGCGCCTCGCCGTTGACGTCCAGGGCGAGCAGGGAGCGCGGGTCGGCCACTGGTTGGCGCGCAGCGCCCCGCTGCGGAAGGCGCCCCGGCGCTGGAGGGACTCGGCGAACACGTCCGGCGGGTCGTCCTCGAAGCCCACGAGCGCGGCGAGGTCGCGCAGCCGCACCCCGCGCCACCACTGGTCGGACGTCGACCAGCCCTCGACGCAGGCGATGGGCAGCGCGGCGCTGTGCTGCTCCAGGCGCCGCAGTTCGGCCCGGCCGAGCCGGACGGTCCCCGTGCGTCCCGTGACGACGAGCGCCAGGCGTCCTCGCTCGTCTCGGCCGGGTCGATGCCCGCGTAGGCGGCCGTCTTGTTGATCTGGAAGCCGTTGGGGCCGTTCCCCGGTTCGGGCCCGCCGTGCGGCGAGAGCACGGCCGTCTCCCGCAGCGGCCCGTCGAAGCTGCGGCCGGCGTTCGTGACGAACATCAGCAGCGAGCCGCCGCCCACCAGCCACAGCGCCCCGCGCCGCGAGACGGTGGGGCGGGTCGGGCGCGGGGAGACCAGGTCGTCGCGCTCCTCGCGCATCGCCCGGAGGTTGCGCAGCGCCACCGGCACCTTGAGCGCGGCGTGCGCGACGAACGCGGCGAAGAAGACCCAGGCCCCGTAGAAGTGCAGCGGGTAGAAGGAGCCGGGGAAGACGTAGTCCAGCTGGATGTTGGAGCACACCCGTCAGGAACGTGAACAGCGCGCCCCCGACCAGCAGCAGCAGCGAGATCCGCTCCAGCGCGTGCGTGAGCGAGCGGGCCGGCGGCAGCGTGAAGAGCCTCGGCACGACCGACCAGCTTCGGCCCAGCACCGGGATCAGGGTGAGGCCGAGGGTGACGTGGACGCCCTGGGTGAGGCGGTACAGCCAGTCCGGGTCGGTCGGCCACGCGAAGAGGTAGAAGCCGAGGATTCCCTTGTCCGGGGTCTTGTCGTTGACCGGGTCCAGGTCGGGGTTGTACGCGGCGTACGAGAGCAGCCCCGTCACGAACAGCACGGTGATGCCGACGAGGAGGACGAGGCCGAGCACCGCCGTGAACCGGAGGCCGCGCAGGGGCTGCGCCAGAAGCCCGGGGAGGACGGGAGCCGTGAGGCGAGGTCGCGCATGTCCCGACGGTAGGCCGGGACCGGCCCCGCGGACGGTCCCCCGACCCATGACGAAACGCTGACGTCCGCCGCGTGCACCGTCCCGTCGGCGATCTCCCGGCCTACGGTGCCGACGTGACCCGCCTGCGCTCCTCCCTCGCGACCTCTACGCCGTCGCGGCCGCCGTGCTGCTCGTCGCGGCCGCCGTCCTGGTCGGCCGCAACGTGTACACCTACGACACCCTGATCGTCGGCTGGCCACCGCTGCTCGGCCGCTGGGGTCCGCACCTGGGCCCCGGCACCCCGGCGGCCGTCCTGGTGGCGCGGCGACCGCGGCACGTACGGACCGGCCGTCGCCGCCCGTCTGCCGTGGCGCGCGCTGCTCGCCGCGGCCTGGGGCGCCGCGATGGCCTGGACCTGGTCGCTGGCCCTGATCGACGGCTGGCGCCGGGGCATCGCCGGCCGGCTCACCACCAGTCAGGAGTACCTCTCGGTCATCGACCGCTGGCGCGACGTACCGGCGACCCTGCGCGATTTCAACGGGCACATCCTTCTGCACTCCCCGACAACTGGCCCGCCCATGTCGCCGGTCACCCGCCGGGGGGCCACGCTCACCTTCGTGCTGCTCGACCGGATCGGGCTGGGCGGCGGGGCTGGGCCGGGGCCTGGTGCATCACGGTGGGCGCGACGGCGTGCGTGGCGGTTGCTGGTGGCGGTGCGGGCGCTGGCCGGCGAGCGGCTCGCCCGGCGGGCGGCGCCCTTCCTGGTCCTGGCACCGGCCGGGTGTGGATGGGCACGTCGGCCGACGGCTACTTCGCGGCGGTCGCCGCGTGGGCGGTGACGCTGCTGGCCCTCGCGGTCACCGGACGCTCGCTGTGGTGGGCGGCGGGGTCGGGGCTGCTGTTCGGCCTGACCTGCTATCTCTCGTACGGCCTGACGCTGTTCGCGGTGATCGGGGCGGCGGTGCTGTGGCTCGGGCGGCGCGGGGTGCGGGAGCGTCCCGTGCTGTTCGTGCCGCTGCTGGCGGGGATGGCGGTGGTGCCGGTGGCGTTCACCGCGGCCGGATTCGACTGGTGGGAGGCGTACCACCTGCTGGTCGAGCGGTACTACCAGGGGCGCGGCCGGCGTCCGCCCCTACGGCTACTGGGTGTGGGCGGAACCTCGCCTGCACGGTGCTCAATCGTCGGCCTGGCGACGGTCGCGGGCTACGGCGGACCGCGGGCGTACTGGTCCAACGGCGGCGGGACGGCGCCGTGAGCGCCGAGGACGGTCGCCTGGCGTTCCTGGTGGCCGCCGGGCTGCTCGCCCTGCTGGTCGCCGACCTGTCCGGCATGAGCAAGGCGGAGACGGAACGCATCTGGCTCCCCCTTC
>JAKFGP010000003.1:0-147500 GCA_021502835.1 Streptomyces thinghirensis | reverse complement strand
AGAGAGAGAGAGAGAGAGAGAGAGAGAGAGAGAGGCGTAAGGCGGGAACGGCTCACCGCCGCCCCCGATCCACCCCATCGGCGAAGCGATCACGGCAACAACCTCCAGCGCGGGTTCACGGCCGGGGTGGCTACTGCTGGCATGAAGGAAGGCCGACACGCCGGCGCCAGAGCCGATGGCTCGCCGGACGGCAGCTCATCTCCACGGTCGGCGGCGCCTCGGGGCCGCTTACGATGACGCCGCTGCGCCGCACCGGCAAGGCGACTCTGGGACGCCGCCGAGCTGAGTCGCGCAGCGGCCGAGGCGCTCTGGGCGGGAGTGCGACGCCGCCGTCCTGGACGCTCGGGGTGCCGCGCCGGCGACAAGACCATGATCAATGCCCTGGTGCCTGCCGTGACGCCTTCGGCGACTTCGTTTCGGCCGCGCGCGCCGCGGCCGAGGAAGGCCGAGGCGGACCGTGCCGTTGCAGGCGCGCAAGGGCAGGGCGAGCTATCTCCGGGGAGCGCAGCATCGGGCACCAGGACCCCGGGGCGACCTCGGCGGCACTGCTCGTCGCGGCGCTGGAGGAGGCGGCCGGTGAGTGAGGAGAAGCTGGTCGGGATCGTGCTGGTGTCGCACAGCGCCGAGGTCGCCGCGTCCGTGGCCGAACTGGCGAAGGCGCTGTCGGGCGGTGGCGTGACGGTGCCGATCGCGCCGGCGGGCGGGACCGCCTCCGGCGGGTTCGGGACCAGCTCGAGCTGGTGGTCCAGCCGCCGCCGCGTCCGTGGACCGGGGCGCGGGGGTCGCCGTCCTCACCGACCTCGGCAGCGCGGTGCTCACCGTCAAGGCGCTACCAAGCCGAGGGCGACGAACTCCCCGAGAACACCCGTCTGGTGGACGCCCCTCGTCGAGGGCGCGGCCGCGGTCGTGACGGCCGCGACGGGCGCCGACCTGGCGTCCCGTCGAGGCGGCGGCCGCGGAGGCGTACTTCCTACCGGAAGGTCGCGCCGTACGGAAGGTCCGGCCGTACCGGACGGTCCAGCCTGAACGGCCCGGTGCTCTGGGCGGCGGCGGGGAGATCCGCTCCTCGGCTACGCCACCGGCGTGGTGCGGGTGCGTCAGGTGAGGCCGCCCGCCGCCGCCCGGACAGCAGTCAGAGGCGCAGGCCGGTTCCGCCTGGCGCCGTCGCGGGTCGGCGGAGGTGTCGGCCGTGTGCCAGGCGTAGTTTCGACCGCCGCACGCAGCGCCGTTGAACATGGCCGCCCAGACCGCCGGCCGCAGGTCGTCGGCGGGCAGCCCGGCGCGTTCGGCGAGGGCGCGGGCGAACGCCGGTTCGGCCTCGTCGTAGGTCACTGCAGCCAGACCGCGCGCAGGCCCGGTTCGGTACGGGCCAGCCGTACCAGTGCCCCGACGGTGGCGTGGGCCGGGCCGGCGAGGAGGCGGTCGTCGTCCCGCCGTCCGCTGCTCGAAGTCTGGAAGACCTCGTCGAGGGGTCGGCCGGGCCGCCACTGCCGCAGCGAGTCGGCGATCAGTTCGACGCCGGCCGCGAGGAGCGGCGTACGCAGCTCTCCTTGGTCGGGAAGTAGGCCACCGTGCGCGCCGAGATGCCGGCCGCGCGGCCCGATCTGCTCGCCCTGGTCGCGGCGACCCCTGGGTGACGAAGAGGCCCACGGCGGCGCGGGCGATCGCCAGCCGGACTCGGCTTTGCGTCCCTCGGTCAGGGGCGGTCGTCCTGGGCACCCCGAACTGCGGCCATCTAGTCCTCCGGCGCCGGTGGTGGTCTCCCGGAATTCTCCACGACTACTTTTTGTCGCTCACCGACATTAAGTCGTAGGCTGGCCCGGTAACGGGCTCCAGCCCCTGGACCTCACGAGAAGGAGCACTACATGAGCGGCGGACCGGGCGGGCGCAGTGTCATCGTCACCGGAGCGGATCCACGGTATCGGGCGGCCGCCGCCTGGCCTTCGCCGCGCAGGGTGACCGCGTCCGTAGCTGGCGGACCTCAATCGCCGAGGAGCGACGCCGGCGGCCCAGGAGATCGAGGGGCGGGCGGCACCGCCGATGGCCGTGGCGGGAGATCTGAGCGAGCAGGCCGTCGTCGACCGAATTGACGGCGACCACGGTCGAGCGGTTCGGTGGATCGACGTCCTGGTGAACAACGCCGGGATCATGGACCGGATGTCGGCGCCTTCGCGGACGTGAGCGACGCCGAGCGTGGGAGCGGAGTGCTGAGGTCCGATCCTCACCGCGCCCTTCCTGCTGACCCGCGCGGTGCTGCCGCACATGCTGGCGGCCGGCCGGGGTGCCGTGGTCAACACCGCCTCCGAGGCGGCCCTGCGCGCGGCAGCGCGGCGGGCGCCGCCTACACGGCCTCCAAGCACGGCGTGTGGGGCTGACCAAGTCGCCGGCGGTGATGTACCGGGGGCGGGGCATCCGCGCCAACGCGATCTGCCCGGGCGGCACGCAGACTGCCATCGCCGTCGCCCCCGCTTTGCCAGGCGCGCACGGGCCGGCCACGCTCGGCCCGCACTTCGTCAACTTCGGCCGGGTGTCGCAGCCCGAGGAGCAGGCCGCGGCGATCGTGTTCCTCGCCTCGGAGGCGGCGAGCAACATCAACGGCGCGATCCTGCCCGGGTCGACGACGGCTGGTCCGGCGGTCTGAGCCACCCCGCGGCCACGGGGCGCCGGGGGTTCACCCGCCGTCCACGAACTCCCGCGCCAGGCGCCCCCGCCTTCTCGGCGGCGGTCTTGTCCTCGATGGGCTCGACCTCGCTGCCCTTGAAGACGATGTACGTCACGCCGGACGCGACGCCGCCTCCGTGCGGGTCGGCCGGGATGCCGAGCGACTCGGCGGCGGCGTAGGAGGCCTCGCTGATGAGGTCGACGCGGACCGACGTCGCCGACGACCGCGTAGCGCACCCCGGTCCCCGTGCACGACCGCCGCGACCGATCCGCCGTGGACGTCGCTCTCGCGGTGGTCCCAGATGTCGCCCGGCCCGGGCACGACGACGTAGGGCAGGCGTTCGGCGTCCAGGGACGGCCGTCCGACCGGGTGTAGGCGGTGGCGGGGGTGAAGTGCGGGTCGGTACCGCTGTTGCAGTGGTCACCGGGCCGGCCGTCGCAGTCGACGTCCAGGTCGGCCTTCCAGTACACGGCGTCCCGCGTTCCGCAGACCGGGATGTCCGCCGGTGCCCCGGCGTCGGAGCGGTAGCGTCCGCGCGAGACGGGTCGCAGTCCCGCACCTTGGCCAGCAGGTCGGCGGCGCGGACCGGTCCGTGCCGCCGGGCCTCCCTTCGACCCGTCACCGGCACCCGCCCGGCTCCGGGCCGGATCCCGGAGGGCGGAACGGGACCGGCCTGGGACGGCGGGACCGGCCCGATCCGGGTGCCGGACCTGCCCGCGCGGACCGGCGGGGCCTCGTGCCGGTGACCGGGGGTCAGAGCTGGACCTGGGGGCCGGGGCGGGGCGGGAGCGGAGCGCCGGGGAACGTCGTGGGGGCGAGCAGGGCGGCGCTGGCCGCGACCAGCAGTGTCAGCGACTGGACACGCACTATGTGGCCTCTCCTGGGGGACATGGACGGTCACTCGGCCACATCTGTCCCCGAATCGTGCCGCACGACCACCTTTTGTGAGGCCAGACGGTGCACGTCCGCCCGGCGCGCGACCGAGGTCACCGACCACGCCCTCTTGATGTGATCGCGTCACAGGCGCATATTGGTCCGGACCATTGCTCTCGGGCCGGAGAGAGCCGAAGCAGAAGCCGAGCCGCAGCCGTCCTGGAGGCAGAGCCGTGCGAGACGCACCCGTTCCCGCTGTTCCCGCCCCTGTCCCCGTGCTGCGCCGCTGTGCCCTGCTCTGCGGCACACTCGTCCTGGTCACGTCCTGCGGCTGGGGCATGGGCGACGACGGCGACGAGGGCGGCGGGCCGCCAGGAGCGCCGACGGGCGTCACCGCCGAGGCGGGCAGCGCCACGACCGTGCACGTGATGTGGAACGCGGTCGACGGCGTCGAGAGACCTACGAGCTCTATCGCGGCGGCACGTTGGTGAAGAAGGTGGAGGCGTCCGACCGCATGGTGGACGTCACCCGACTGCGCCCCTCGACGGCCTACGCCTTCACCGTGCGGGCGCGCCGACGCCGACGGGGCGACTGGGACCGCGCAGCCAGGAGGTGCGGGCGACCACCCCCGCCGCCGTCGCCGACGACTCCGCTCCGACGCGCCCGGCGGACGCCCGCGCCGGTGGCGGGCAGCCGGGCGGTCCAGCTCACCTGGTCCGCCGCGACCGACGACCGCGGGTCGTGTCGTACGACGTCTACCAGGGCGGAACGAAGGGTGCACAGCGTCGGCGGCGGCCAGACGGCGGCCGTGGTCACGGGCTGCGCGCGGGCACCCGGTACTCCTTCACGGTCCGGGCGCGGGACGCCGCCGACAACGTCTCCCCCGCCGGCGCCACCGCTCCGGCTCACCACCCCGGGCTCCGACGACGGACGCGCCACCGCGCCCACCGGTCTGCGCGCGGCCTCCCACCACGCCGACGGCGGCTACCACATCGACCTCACCTGACCCCGCCGCGCACCGACGGCCTGGTTACCGAGTACCAGATCCATCTGGACGGCCGCCCGGCGACATCACTCGTCTACGGCGCGACGCGCCGCGCGACCGGGCGAGTACAGCTTCTACGCGGGACCGGAGGCCGGGGTCACGCACCGGGTGCGGGTCCGGGCCAGGCCGTCCGACGGCACCTGGGGCGTGACTGTCGGCGGAGCGGAAGGTGACCACGGGCGACGGCGGGTGACGCCCCGGCAGCCGTGTGGCCGGCCGGCGCGTCACCTGGGCGGTCGCGCTCGGCATGCGGGCACGGCCGCCGCCCTGTTGGCTGCCGGTGAGGCAGCACGGGCGTTCCTGATCTCGGCGGCGCAAGGGATGTACCGCCGACCGTGCCGCCGGAGGGCAGTCCAATGCGTATCTCATCGCCACTACTCCGCCCGGCCTGACCGCGCAGCCGCCGCCGCGCTGCCCGTCGCCTTGCCGCCGGGCCGGCTTCCCGCGGCCCGGGGATCTCCGTGAGCACCACCGGGACCACGGTGTCGGTCACGACCACCGCCTGCGCCCCAGCTCAACGGCAGTTGGGGCACCGCCCCGCTGCTCACCGGCAGTCAAGGGACTTCGCCCAGGGGCGCCAGGTGGCGCTGTCCGGGACGAGTTCCGGACAGTCCGCCTCCTGGTCGGGCATCAGCCCGGGTACGTACACGGTCATCGTCATGCGCTCAACAACAGCACCGCCGGCACCCAGACCGTCATCGTCTCCGCGGCGCCCTCTCCTTCAGCCCAGCCGCTCCGCCTCCCCTCACCCTCGCCCCTCCGCGTCGCCACGCGGTGTCATGGGCGGTCTCGGCGGGGCTGTCCAGGACTACGGCACGGCCACCCTCGTGGCGGGCGGCGCGCTGGTCGGCACGGGCGTCATCGCCGCGGCGTGGTTCCTGCGCCGCCGCCAGAAGCCGTACCGGTTCTGCGCCGTGGCCGCGCTCACTTCCGCTCGTCACCCGGCAGCCCGGCGAACTCCGCCAGCGCGTGCCTGAGCCACTGGGTCCAGAAGGTCTCCAGGTCGATGCCGGCGCGCAGCACCAGGTGCCGCAGCCGGTCCTCGGTACTGTCCTCTCGGGCGGGAAGTCCCGCTTCTCGATCTCCTCGTACTCGGCCAACTGCCGTTCGTGCAGCTCCAGATGGCGGCGCAGGTCCTTCTCGATACCGGTGGTGCCGACCACGGCGGCGTGCACGCAGCCGCAGCAACATCGTGTCGCGCAGGGGCTTGGGGGTCCCGGGCGGCGGCCCAGCGGGCCAGTTCGGCGCGGCCCGCGGCAGGACTTCGTAGGGATCTCTTCTGCCCGGCGCGGGCGGGCTGAAGGGCCGGGCAGCGCGGCGAATCAGGCCGTCCGCCTCCAGTTTTCCCAGGCTCGCGGATAGGATCTGCTGGCGCGTCGCCGGACTGGCGCAGCAGCCGATCGACCTGTCGAACCGGCGGGTCAGCTCCAGCCCCGACGAACGGCTTCTTCGACCAGGGCGGTGAGGATCGCGTGCGGGAGTGACATAGGCTCATCTCTAGGGACGGCCCGCGCGCCTTCCGGACCGCGCGGCCCTTACAGGCGCCGCCGCCAGCTCGGTGCTCCCGCTTGATGGCGCGCTTGGCGGTCCAGTTCGGCGGGCCACGTCGGCGCCGCCGATGAGGTGCGGGCCGCCAGCTCCGGCGGCGACCAGCTCTGTCGTACAGGCCCCGGCCCGGCTCCTCGACTCTGTGCACAGGACGACCAGGTCGACCTCCAGGACGGTGGACTCGTCGCCGATCGTGATGTGCAGTCCGGCGGTGCCGTCGATCCGGTCGTAGCGCACGCCCGGGACCATGGTGACGCCGCGCTTCAGCTCGGTGCGGTGGATCCAGCCGGTGGTCTTGCCGAGGCCGGCGCCGACCTTCGACGTCTTGCGCTGAGCAGGTGCACGGGTGCGCGGCGGTATGGCCGCTCGGGCGCGGCGAGGCCGCCCGGCGCGCGGTAGTCCATGTCGACGCCCCAGAGGCGAAGTACGTCTCGGGGTTCTCGTGCGCCTTGTCGCCGCCGTCGGTGAGGTACTCGGCGACGTCGAAGCTGATGCCGCCCGCGCCGAGGATCGCGACGCGGTCACCGACGGGGCGCCGTCGCGGAGCACGTCGAGGTAGCCGACGACGCTCGGGTGGTCGACGCCGGGGATGTCCGGCGTGCGCGGGGTGACGCCGGTGGCGACGATGACCTCGTCGTGGCCGGCGAGATCGTCGGCTCCGACCCGGGTGTTCAGCCGAACGTCGACGCCGTGTTCCGCCAGGCCGGGTACGGAAGTAGCGCAGCGTCTCGTCGAACTTCCTGCTTGCCGGGGACCTTGCGGGCGACGTTGAGCTGGCCGCCGGTCTCGCCTCGCGGCGTCGAAGAGGGTGACCCGCGGGCTGGGCCTGGCCGCGCTCACCGCACAGGCCAGCCCGGCCGGTCCGGCCCCGACGACCGCGACGCGCCGGTGCCGCCGGGTCGGGGCGAGGACCAGCTCGGTCTTCGTGGCGCAGGCGCGCGGGCTGACCAGGCAGGAGGTGATCTTGCTGCCGAAGGTGTGGTCCAGGCAGGCCTGGTTGCAGCCGATGCAGGTGTTGATGGCCTCCCGGCGGCCTGCCGTGGCCTTGGCGACGAAGTCGTGGGGTCGGCGAGCATGGGCCGGGCCATCGAGCACCATGTCGGCCGCGCCCTCGGCGAGCAGCCGCCGTCGGCCACCTCGGGGGTGTTGATGCGGCTGGTGGTGACGAGGGGCACCGACACCTCGCTCCATCAGGCGCTCTGGCCTACCCAGGTGTGCGCTGCGCGGCAATGGAGGTGGCGATGGTGGGGATGCGGGCCTGGCGCCAGCCGATGCCGGTGTTGATGATGGTCGCGCCGGCTGCCCTCGATGGCCTTGGCGAGGGCCACGACCTCGGCGAGGGTGGGAGCCGCCCGGGACCAGGGTCCAGCATGGGAGAGCCGGTAGACGACGATGAAGTCCTCGCCGACCGCCTCGCGCACCCGGCGGATGATCTCGACGGGGAGGCGCATGCGGTTCTCGTAGTGGCGCGGCCCCAGCGGTCGGTGCGGTGGTTGGTGGCGCGGCGATGAACTCGTTGATCAGGTAGCCCTCGGAGCCCATGATCTCGACGCCGTCGTGCCCTGGCCTCGCGCGCGAGGCGGGCGGTGCGGGCGTAGTCGTCGATGGTGCGCTCGACGTCGGCGTCGGTCAGCTCTCGGGGCACGTGCGGGCTGATCGGTGCCTGGAGGGGCTCGGGGCGACGAGGTCGGCGTGGTAGGCGTAGCGGCCGAAGTGCAGGATCTGCAGGGGCGATCCGGCCCCCTCGCGGTGCACGGCGTCGGTGACGACGCGGTGCTGCTCGGCCTCCGCCTCGGTGGTGAGCTTGGCGCCGCCCTCGTACGGCCGTCCTCGTCGTTGGGGGGCGATGCCGCCGGTGACGATGAGGCCCACTCCCCGCGGGCCCGGGCGGCGTAGAAGGCGGCCATGCGCTCGAAGCCGCGCTCGGCCTCTTCCAGGCCGACGATGCATGGAGCCCATCAGGACCCGGTTGGGCAGCGTGGTGAAGCCCAGGTCGAGCGGGCTCAGCAGGTGGGGGTAACGGCTCATCGGGCCCTCCGTGCGCGGTGTCGTGCCTCTGTTGTAGAGGGACGGCCGCCTCTTTGTGCAACTAGTTGCACAAAGAGGCGGCCGCACACCATCACCAGCGCCGGCGAGGCCTCGGTCAGTGGTTCTCCAGCCGTATGCAGTTCCGCTCCCTGGTCCCCGGAGGCCGTGCTCAGGTCGTGCACTGGTGCAACAGGAGTCCAGGGTGGTACGGAAGCGCTCGATCGCCCAGTAGCCGCCCTGCACGTCGGCCTCCACGGACGCCCTGAGCCGGGCGGGGTCGCACCTCCGCCCCGGGCCTCGGCCACGTCGAAGGTGCCGAGCCGCGCCGGTGGGGCGCACCTCGGTGGTAGTCCCGGGGCACCTCGTCCGAGCGCCGGTCCGACGAGAAGCACGTGCACGGGCGTCGAACACGGTCCGGGCGTCCTCCTTTGCTGCACCCGCTCAGCTCCACCGAGACGGACTCCGGATGCAGTCGCTCACCGTCCATCGTGATCGCTCCTCTCGTGGCCCATACCACCAGAAAAGCACCACCTGCGGCCGAGCACTACCGGCACGGTCCGGCCGTGACCGTGCCGGTAGTACTCGGCCGCAGGGGTGGACGGGTCAGCGCCCCGCGTGAAGCGGTAGGTCTTGCTGTCCGTCAGCACGCAGAGCCCGGCGACACGACGATCACGCGCAGGGTGCCGGTACGGCGGTCGTAGTCGATGCCCTCCGCCTCGAAGTCGCTGGAGCAGGCGCTGCGCAGTGTTAGGCTGCCGCAGGGCGGTGACGTGGCCAGGGTGACGCCGGAGGTGCTGTTCGCCGGCGCGGCGGACAGGTCGACCCGCAGCAGCGGCTTGGTGATACCGAAGAGGTGCCCTGCCGGGTCGTCGGAGGAGCACAGCAGCGTGGTCGGCGTCGAGGGAAGTCGCAGCCCTGGACGGCTGCGCACGGCGTGGTCCAGGTGGACGGTGGCCACCTGCGAGGTTCGACCGAGGGCGAGGTGCTCGCGCTGGCGCCGGGCGTCGGGAAGACGAGCAGTTGTTCATGCGCCCACCGCCAGCATCCACTGGCCGTCCGGGGAGATCGCGGACCAGGAGTTGTTCAGCGCCTCGGCCGGGGCTCCGACAGGTGGCAATGGCTTCCGACCGCTGGCCCGTCCGGCGCCTGCACGCGGAACATCCAGAAATTCGTCGTCGCGCTGGTACGGCTCGGACGAGTGGCCGTCGGTGTAGGAGGCGTCGGGGGTCGCCGACGTGGTCCTTGTCGCGGGTGCTGAGGCTCAGGGGATGGTGCCGATGCCCGGTGTAGCGGTTGGGGCTGCCGGCCGGGACCTCGACCGAGGCCAGGCCTGGTTTCGTCGCGGGTCGGCGCGGTCGGAGCCTACCTCGGTCCAGATGTCGCGGACGGCGCGGCGGCCGGTGGCGGGCGGACGGATCGGCGAGGCCGACGCGAGGGCGAGGCGGCGAGGCCGGTCAGGCGGTACGGATACCGTTGCCGGCGCGCAGGGCATGGGCGGCTCCTCGGTGGGTGGGCGGTACGCACTCGGCGCACAGTTCGTCCTTGCAGGCTGCGCATAGACCAACTCGCCGCGGCCCAGCAGGCCGCAGCCGTGCCGGGTGATGCTGGAAGGAGACGGCGGAGCCTCGGGTGAAACGGCCCTGCGGGCGGTGGAACGCGGTAGAACAAGGGAGTCGGCATCAAAAGCGGCGTGCCGCGCGGGGAACGGCGAAGGCGGGCGTGGAATGAGTGCAGCTGGGTTCGCCGGGTTCGGGGGCGACACGTCGCCGCGCGAACCGGTGGGCCCAGCGGGCTGCTCGAGCGGTGAACGCGGCCTCGGTCGTCACTGGACACCGAGGGCCGCATCGTGCTGCGGAGCCCGCAGGCCGAGGAGCTGTTCGGATATACCGCACCGGAGGCGCTGGGGCAGTACGCTGCCCGCATCATAGTCCACGAACGCCATCTCGACCTGGTCGTAAGCTGTTCGCCGACGTCATGAAGACCGGCCAGGAGCTGGGCTGGCGCGTTCCCCATCCGCCGCAAGGACGGCGGCACCCTGCTTGTGGAGTTCCGCAACATGCGCCTCCTGGACGACCGGGGGACGTCTACGCGCTGGGGCTCGCCGTCGACCGGTCCACCGTGCGGCCGGCTGGAGCACGACGTGGCGCTGTCCACGCTGGTGATCAGGGCAGTCCCCGATCGGACTGGCCGTCCTCGACACCGATCTGAGGAATACGTCTCGGTCAACCCGTCCCTGGAGAACATGAACGGCATGACCGCCGAGGAGCACCTCGGCCGGACGGTCCGCGAGGTGCTGCCCCTGGTGGACGCCGCTCCCTGGAGGAGGCGGCGCGCCGGGTCCTGGCGACCGGACGGCCGATCGTCGAGCCACGCCCGCGACCGGGCGGACCCCCGCCGACCCGGACGAGGGAGCACACCTGGTCGCTGTCGCTGTACCGGCTGGAGGACGCCGTCGGTGCGGTGCTGGGCCTCGCCGTGTCGGTCGTGGACGTCACCGAGCAGCACCGGGCGGGCGTCGAGGCGGAGGCCGCGCGGCGCCGGCTGGCCGCCGTCGCGGGACGCCTCCGCGCGGATCGGCACCACGCTGGAGCTGGACCGCACGGCGCACGAGCTGGCCGACGTGGCCGTGCCGGACCTCGCCGACATCGCGGCCGTGGACCTGCTGGAGGCCGTGGTGAAGTGGCCGGCGCAGCACCCTGGGCCCGGCCGAGCCCGCGGTGATCCGGGCCCTGGCCGTGCAGGGCGAACGACGCCTCGACGCGCTGCGGGCGGCCGATCCGCCCGGCCAGGTCGCCCGAGTACGGGCCGGACCGCCTGGTCACCGAGTGCGTGCGCGACGGCCCGGCCGGTGCTGGTGGAGCGGGTGACGGAGGAGACCTGCTGCGCATCGCCCGTTCACCGGAGGCGGCCGAGCTGCTGCGCCGGGCGGGTGTGCACTCCTACCTGGCCGTTCCGCTGATCGCGCGGGGCGAGGTGCTGGGCGCCCTGGATCTCAAACGACCGGCAATCCGCTGCCGTTCGGCGAGGACGACCTGCTGCTGGCCCGGGAGCTGCCGTCCGCGCGGCGGTGCAGATCGACAACGCCCGCTGGTACCAGAACGCCCGGCGACACCGCCCCTCACCCTCCAGCGCAGCCTGTTGCCGAGTCATCCTCCGGTGACGGGCGGACTGGAGGTCGCCTCCCCGCTACCAGCCCGCCGAGGCGACCAGCGAGGTCGGCGGCGACTGGTTCGACGTGATCGAGCTGGAGGACTGCAAGACCGCGCTCGTGGTGGGTGACGTGATGGGCAGCGGCATCGCGGCGGCGGCCTCCATGGGGAGGCTGCGCACCGCGACGAACACCCTGGCCGCCCTCGACCCGGACCCGGCGTTCCTGCTCGGACACCTCGACCGGACCACGGCTGGCCTGGACCAGGCCATCGCCACCTGCCTCTACGCGGTCCACGACCCGCACCGGCGGCAGTGTCTCGATCGCCAACGCCGGGCACCTGCCGCCGGCACGCCTGCGCGCCGGCCGTCCGCCGGAACTGCTGGACCTGCCCACCGGGATACCGCTGGGCGTGGGCGGCGTCGCCTCTCGACCACCACCGTCGATCTGGAGCCGGGCGACCGGCTGGTGTTCTACACCGACGGTCTCGTCGAGACGCGCCGGCATCCGCTGGACGTGCGGCTGGACGCGCTCCTCGCCCTGCTGGAGGGCCCGGACCGCCCGCTGGAGGAGGTCTGCGACCTGCTCCTGCGCACGCTGCACGAGCCGGAGAACTCCGACGACGTGGCCTCGCTCATCGCCCGGGCCACGACGCCGGACGGACCCCAGGGCCTGCCGTTTGGATCATGGCGGCGTCGCGGGGCGCTTCGGGTGGGCTGAAAGGCCAGTCTCGCTCAGCCGACCTGATCCAAACGACAGACCCTGGCGGGGACCGCCCCGCTACTCCCTGACGCCGATCACCACATGGGCGTACAGCTCGTCGCAGACCGCGAGGCGGGTCGTCAGGCCGGCGCGGGCGAAGGCGTCGACGGCCGCAGGTGCCTGGCGTCGGCTCGTCTCGGCCAGCAGGCGGCCGCCGGGCGCGAGCCAGCGGGGCGCCTCGGCCGCGACCTCGCGCAGCACCTCGAGACCGTCGGTGCCGCCGTCGAGGGCGACCAGCGGCTCGTGCCCCGCGCCTCGGCGGGCAGCAGGGCGACCTCGCCGGTGGGCACGTAGGGCACGTTGGCCGCGAGTATGTCCACCCGGCCGCGCAGCGCCGCGGGCAGCGCGTCGAACAGGTCTACCGGCGTACACCCGGCCGCCGGCGTCCGCGAGGTTGCCGCGGGCGCAGCGCACGGCGGCCGGGTCGACGTCGGCGGCGTGCACCTCGGGCCGGTCCAGCGCGGCGGCCAGGGCGGCACCGACGGCGCCGGAGCCGCAGCACAGGTCCACGACGACGGCCGCGTCCGGCGCGTGCGCGAGGGCCTCGGCCACCAGGAACTCGGTACGGCGGCGGGGCACGAAGACACCGGGGGCGACGGCGACGCGCAGGCCGCGGAACTCGGCCCAGCCGAGGACGAGTTCGAGGGGGCACCCGGTGACGCGGCGGTCCACCAGGGCGGTGAGTTCCCCGGCGGTGCGGGCGGAGCCCAGGATCAGTTCCGCCCGTCTCGGCGAAGATGCAGCCCGGCGGCAGGCAGCGCGGCCACGACGGAGTCCGGGCGACGGGAAGGGAGGGGGAGAAAGGGGAGGGGAACGATGGGGTGGAAGAACAGCTGAGGCATGGAAGCCGAGAGCCTTTCGGGAACCGAAGGGCGCTCTCACGGTCACCCGCTGGCGGGGACCGCACTGCCGTGAGGGGAGAGCACCCGGGCCGACACAGCGGTAATGGGTCTCACCTCCCAGGCGTCCGGCGGCCGGGACTGTCCCTCGGCCGCCGGTCACACTACCCCAATGATCAGACGCCGACGGTCTCCTCGGCCTCTTCGTCCGCCTCCTCCGCCGCGGGCACCGCCTCCGCTCGTTCGGCCTCGCGTGCCTGGCGGGGGTGGCCGACGCGGGCGCCGTACCGCCCCGCTCGCGGAGGGCGGCTACCGCCGTGACCAGCAGGCCGAGCAGCAGCCAGGCGACCAGTGTCCACACGCCGCGGCCCAGTCCGTCGCCGTCGAAGTACAGCAGGCCGCGGGTGCCCTCGACGAACCCGGCGCCGTTCCAGAAGGCGTGCAGGGTGCCGAAGAAGCCGTTCTGCAGTTCGGGGCGGAACAGGCCGCCCGAGGTGGTGAAGTTCAGCATCACGAACAGCACCATCATGGCGAGCGTGGTCCACCGCTTGAGGAAGGTGTGCAGGCCCACGCCGATGAACAGGATGCCCGCCGCGTACAGCCAGGCCAGGCCCCACACACCGGCGAGATCGTGGTGGGCGAGGGTGGAACACCGGTCCGGCGAGCAGGGCGCCGATCCCGCTGACGACGACGGAGACGCCGAGGGCGAGGAGGGCCCGGACGCGCATGGACAGGGCGGCGCCGGCGGCTCCGAGGGCGGCCACGGAGGCGTAGGAGCCGATACTGACCGCGATCAGCAGGAAGAACAGGCCCTGGCCGGTGGGGTCGTCGTCGACCGGGGTGGCCACGTCGGTCACCTTCAGCGGGACGCCCTGCCGCTCGGCGAGCGGGGTGAAGACCTTCTCCGCCGCCATGGCGCCCATGTCGGACGCGGCGGTGGCCACCACGACCTCGGGCGCCTTGTCGCCGGGCACGTAGGCCCCGGTGATGTCGCGGGCCTTCAGCAGGTCGACGGCGTCGGCGCGGGTGGCGACGGTCCGTACCGTCGAGGTCGTCGCCGGCCTTGTCCTTGACCGACTGGGCGAGCACCTTCGCCTCGGGGCCGGAGCCGACGACGGCGACCGGCAGGTGGTTCGGCTCGGGGGTGACGAAGGCCCCCATGTACGCGAGTCCCATCCCGATACACATCAGCAGCGGGGTGATCAGGTGCGTGAGCACGTGGCGCAGGGCGTGCGACCTCATCGCTCACATCCTCCAATGACTGGTTCGGCGGCGGCAGATAGCTCGGCTTATACAACTCTCTCTTCAAGTTGTACTATACAACTAGCAATGTGGAGGAGGACCTGTGACGACGGCCGAGATGCCCGATGAGACGACTGTCACCCCCGGTGGCCGCCCGGCGGAGGCCGTGGAGACCATCCAGCGGGAGATGACGGCCTTCGCCCGCCGCGCGCCCGCGCCTCGGCGGGCCGCATGCACCCCGAGCTGTCGCTGGTGTCGTACACGCTGCTCGGTCACCTGGAGGACCGGGACGGTTGCCGGGCCACCGACCTGGCTGCCCACTACGCCCTGGACAAGTCCACCGTCAGCCGCCAGGTGTCCGCCCTGAGCGCACCGAACTCGTCGAGCGGCGCGCGTCGACCCGGACGACCACCGCGCGGCCCAGGTCCTGCACCTGACGGAGAGGCCGGACGGCGCATCCTCCGGCCCAGGTCACCGAGAGCCGCCGGACGGCGCCTTCCGGGAGCGGCTCGCCGACTGCAGCCCGAGGAGGACCTCGGTCCGCTTCGCCGTGTATCTGGAGCGGTACAACGCGTGGCAGGGAGGCCGCACCCGGCGAGGGCCAGGACTGAGGTCCGCCTGGGAGGAACATACGGTTGACCGCGTACGCACTGATCACGCCAAGCCGCAGGCATCCTCGCGGCGGCCCGAAAGGCCCCACCGCATGAACAACACCCACCCGAGGCTTCACCGGGCGCCCGCGCGCCGCCCGGCCGGGACTGCCGCCCGGCCAGTACGACGCCGGTGACGACTGGCCCGTGCTGTCCGCCGAGGTCACGCCCGACGTTTCGCCCGCCGACTGAACCTTCCGCGTGAGCGAACTGGTGGCCGAGCCCCGCACCTGGGACTGGGCCGGGCGCACCGGCTGCCGGCGTCGGCGTACTCGGGCGACATCCACTGCGTGACCGGCTGGTCGAAGTTCGGGGTGCGCTTCGGGGCGTGTCCCTGGACGCCTTCCTGGAGGCGGCGCGCCTGCCGTCCGCCACGCACGCGGTCCGCCTACGCGCGCACCGCGGTACACCGCGAACCTGCCGCTCGCGGACCTGGACCGGCGGGCGCGCCTGGTCGTGTGGGAGTGCGGCGAGGCAGCCTCGTCCCCGAGCACGGCGGCCCGGCGCGGCTGGTGGTGCCGCACCTGTACTTCTGGAAGAGCGTCAGGTGGATCGCGGGCCTGGAGCTCCTGGACCACGACGAACCGGGCTTCTGGGAGCGGAACGGCTACCACGCGCGCAGCAACCCTGGGAGGAGCAGCGGTACTCCGGTGACTGAGACAGCGACGCACGCGGCAGGAGCCCTTCTCCCCCGACGCGGTTCGCCGTGCCCGGGCGCATCGAGGTGGACGGCCCGGCGGCCGGGACGTGGCAGACCGCCACCCTCACGGAGATCCGCCGCGGACGCACCGCGCGTCCACCTTCCGGTTCGCCGTACCCGGCTGGGCGGGCCATCTGCCCGGCCAGCACCTGATGCTGCGGCTGACCGCCGAGGACGGGTACGTGGCCCAGCGCCACTACTCGCTGGCGTCCGCGCCGGACGACTCCGGGCACATCGAGCTGACCCTCGACCACGTCGAGGACGGCGAGGATGTCCGGCTGGTTCACACGGTCGCCCGGCCCGGCGACCGGATCGAGGCCGCAGCCCGCTGAGCGGCTTCTTCGCCCGGCCGGGCGACCGGCTCGCCCTGCTGCTGGGCGCGGGTTCCGGCGTGGTGCCGCTGATGTCGATGGTGCGGCACCCACCAGGGCGCTGGGTCTGACGGTGCCGCTGCGACTGCTGGTGTCCGCGCGCACTCCCGGGGAGCTCATCTACGCCCGCGAACTCGGCGCGGAGACGACCCCCGTGTACACACCGGCGCGCCGGCCGGGACGCCCGTGGGCCGGATGACGACCGCGCACCTGGCACCGATCCTGGCCGAAGCGCCCGCCGACGGCTGGGAGGCCTACGTGTGCGGCTCCAACTCCTTCGCGGAGCACGCCTCGCGGCTGCTGGTGGCGGCCGATACCGCCGGTGGACCGGATCAGGGATCGAACGCCGGCTGACCCACGGCCGGGCCGCGGTGGACAGCGCCCCGGCCACCGCGCCCACGCTTGGACGCCCCTCGGCCTCCGAGCGCGGAGGGCCGCACCAGCCGCCGCCCCGGTTTCCCCGGGCACCGCTGGGCACCTGTCCGCGGTGCGGAGCAGTCGTCCGGCGTTCCGGGGTGGGCGACATGGTGAGCGAGGCGCGCCGAACGGGGTACCAGACCTGTGCGGGCACTCGCACGCGTGGCGCGACGCGGAGACACGGCGGCCCCCGCTCTCGTACGGCCGTCCGCCCGGCCTCCGGTCGCTGTGATCGCGAGGAGGTCGACATGCGAACCCGGGGTGCGCGGCTGGCGTGTGCGGCGCAATCCGCTGCGGCGCCGGTCGGACGTCGTCGAGGCGTGGACCGCGCTGGTCGTCGCGGTCCTGCTGATCGTGAGAGCACCGCTGCTCGGAGCCACCGCGCGGCCGTGTGGGGCCCGGGCAGGCCCAGGCGGTCGCGGCGGAGCAGCGCGCGGGCAGCGGCACCGCGTCCGCGCCGAGGTGGTCGGCCGGACTCCGGCACGCTGCCGTCGGTGCAGGCAGGCGGACAGCACTCGTACCGCGCGACCGTGCGCTGGAGCACGCCGGACGGTACCGACCGGAGCACTACGGCCCGTGTCCGGCCGGCACCGGGCACGGTGAGCGCGGTCGACGATGACTGGACTCGGGGCAGAGCGTGCCGCCGCCGACGGACAGTTCCGCCGAGTCAACAGCACAGCGTCACGATCGGCGTGTGCACCACCATGGGGGCAGCGCTCACGGTGCTCCTCGCACACTGCGCCGTACGCAAGGTGGCCCTCCGGCACCGGATGGCCGAGTGGGACCGCGACTGGGCCCTCACCGAACCCCAGTGGACACACCGCCGGGCCTGACGGGACGCCGGTGACCCGACCACCTGGCCCCGGCCCTGGGCCCGGCACGCTCCGGGTCGGCGTTCGATCCGTCGAACCGCAGAGTCGGGACGGTGGGCTGCCACGCCGACGATCTGGCGAGACCTCCGACCGTTCACCGTACGGTGTGATCACCCGTACGGTCAGGCGCTATCTCCCCGCAAAGGGGGTTCTCGGTAGCCCTGTTCGACCTTCGCTCGAGGAACTCCGCGCCTACCGCAGCGCGTCGACCCGAGCCCGAGGACTTCGACGCGTTCTGCGAGCAAGACGCTCGACGAAGCCGCGCGCACGATCTGGACGCCCGCTTCGAACCAGTCGACACGGGGCTGTATCCGGTGCGGAGTGCACGACGTGGCGTTCGCCGGGTTCGCCGATCACCCGGTGAAGAACTGGCTGATCCTGCCGGCGGCGGCGGAGAACCGGCTGCCGCTGGTCGTGGAGTTCGTCCCGGAGTACGGCGGCGGGCGCGGGCTACCGCCGAGCACCTGCTGTGGGCGTCCACCGGCCGGGCGCACTTAGCAGTGGACCCACCACGCGCCAGGGCAGCGCCTGGAAGGCGCCGGTGGCAGGACGGCGGACCCGTCGGCAGCACGCCACGTACCCGGGCTTCATGACCCACGCGGCCTGGACGCCCCGAGAACTACTACTCCGCCGCGTCTTCACCGACGCCGTGCGCGCATCGAGGCGGCCCGCTCCACCCGCTCACCGACCCCGCACGCACGGTCGCCCTCGGCGACAGCCAGGGCGGCGCGGGCGTAACGATCGCCGTGGGCGGCCTGGTGCCGAGACCTCACGGCCGTCGCGCCGGACGTGACCGTTCCTCAGCGACTTCCCGCGCGCGACCAGGCTCACCGACCGGCACCCCTACCGGGAGATCGGCTGTACCTCAAGACGCACGCGGCGCACACGAGACGCGCTGCGCACGCTGTCTACTTCGACGGCGTGCACTTCGCGGCGCGGCCGGGCGCACCCTGTTCTCGGCGGCCCTGGAGGACCAGACCTGCCCGCCGTCGACCGTCTTCGCTGCGTTCAACGCCTGGGCGCTCGACGACAAGGCGATCAAGTGTGTACGACTTCAACGACCACGAGGGCAGCGGACCGTTCCAGGAGGCAACCAAGCTGCGCTGGCTGCGCTCGTACCTCTGAGTCCGCGCGTCCCGCCACGGCCGGGGTCGGCGGCCTTCCCGCCAGTCCGACCAGTCGGTATGTTCGTGGAGCCGGGCCGCACCGTCGCGGCCTGCCGGCGCCCGGCTTCCACGGGGGGCGGCCCCATGTCCGAGGACGAGGCACGGGTTCACGGCCGCTGCGACACCCGTTTCGCGGCGGTACGCGCAGTGTTCGAGGAGAACTTCGGGACCGCGGCGAACTGGGCGCCGCCGGCCATCACCGTGGACGCGCGACGGTGGTGGACCTGTGGGGCGGGTGGGCCGACGCGGCCCGCTCCCACCGTGGGAACGGGACACGCTGGTCAACGTGTGGTCGACGTCAAGGGGCCGACCGCCCTGTGCGCCCACATTCTCGCCGACCCGCGGACTGCTAGACCTCGACGCGCCGGTGGCCGATGTACTGGTCGAGTTCGCGGCGGCGGGCAAGGAGAAGGTCCTCGTGCGGCATCTGCTGTCGCACCCGCCGGCCTGTCGGGGCTGCGTGAGCCGCACTCGGCGGCGCAGTTGTGCGACTGGGACCTGACCGCCGGTCGGCTGGCGGCCATGGAGCCCTGGTGGGAGCCGGAGCAGCCGGTCCGGATACCACCTACGGCTTCCTGATCGGTGAGGTCGTGCGGCGGGTGTCGGGGCTGCCGCCAGGGGGCGTTCCTGGGCAGGAGGTGACCGGGCCGCTCGGCATCGACTTCACCATCGGGCCGCCGGAGAGGAGGCGGGGCGGGCGGCCGAGCTGGTGCATCCGCGGGTGGTCTCCAACAGCGAGCAGGCCGCGGTCTTCGCCAAGTTGGCGCCGCGGCGCGTGGGTAGCGCTCACCAATCCCCCGATCAGCGCCACGGAGGCCAACACCGCCGCGTGGCGGGCCGCCGAGATACCGGCGGCGAACGGACGCGGCACCGCGCGGGCGGTGGCCGCGCCGCTATGAGGATCCTCGCGGGCCTCGGCTCGTACGACGGCCACCGCGTGCTGTCCAGGAAGCCGCCGAGCAGGTGCGTGA
Source organism: Streptomyces thinghirensis (assembly GCA_021502835.1). The sequence goes on along the minus strand of JAKFGP010000003.1, from coordinate 128,206 downwards.
GGGACAGGTGCCTGCCCGCGACCTGGTCCTCGGCGCCGGCTTCACACACGAGACCGAAGTCGGGCTGGGGCTGTGGCTAGCAACCCCAATGGCTCCTACGGTCCCAATCCACGGGCTTTCGGACACGACGGCTTCGGTGACTCCTGCGGTCCTGGCGGACCCGGACGCCGGGGTGTCGCTGGGCTACGTCATGAACCGCATGGGACCGCACATCGCCGACGACCGCGGAAGGCGGCACTGGGTGGAGGCCCTGTACGGCGCCTTGTGGAAGGGGTGACGGACGGTCGACGCGCGGGTGAGGTTTCGGCCGAACCGGCGGACAGCCCTTCCCGGCTGGTTTAGACCAGACCGGTAGTTCTGGTGGCGCACGAGCCCGCGTGGCTACCGCACGTCCGCAAACAGGAGGCGCGGCATAGTCCGCACCCCGCACGACCCCGTTCACCGACGCACAGCCCCTCTACCGGCGGGTGGCCGTACAGCTGCTCGGCGAGCTGCGCGGCAGGACCATCCCACCGGGCCGCACGACTGCCGGGCGAGCGCCGGCTGGCCGAGCACTTCGAGGGTGAGCCAGGAGACGGTGCGACAGGCCCTGGAGGTGCTGCGCCGGGACGGCCTGCTCGCCACCGACCGGCAGAGGCAACCACGCCGCCCTACCAGCCCACCGGCGCAGAGCCGGCGTCCCTCACCTTCCCGGTCGGCGCCGCACCGCCGAGCCGTCCACCGGCGACCGGGCGAGCGTCGCCTGGGAGGTACCCTCGCCCGGAGCATGCCGCGGCACTGGGGCTGGCGCCGGGCCGGCCGACCCTGGTGCACCGCTACCTGTCCGCGACCGCCGACGGAACCGGCCGGCGGACCGCGGTGACCTCGTTCTCCGCCGTGGCGCTCGCCGAGGTCGAGGAGTTGGCCCAGTACCGGGACCGCGCCGACGGCACCGCGTCAGCGCAACTGCGGCGAGACCTACGACTGGATGCGCCGGGCAGGCCTGACCCTGCATCACCGCGACACGATCAGCCGCCTCGCGGACCGACGTCGGTGCGGGTCGTGCGGCGGATGCACGACCAGTACGCAGCACCCTGGAGATCACGGACCTCCTCGTGGACGCCCGACAGGACGCGCTGGTCTACGAGTTCACCCTGCCGGCGGCCGGCTGACCCGCCCGCGCCCGCCGTCCAGGGCGGGCGCCGGGCCGCGACCATCCGGACTCGCGGACTGCCGTCGGGCCGGCGCCCGAACTCCCGGCAGGGCGTGCAGGTCCGTCCGGAAGCCGGCGCGCGCCAGTTCCCGGCCCACGTCCCCGAGCCGGAACGTCCGGTAGTACATGACGAACGGCGGCCGCCACGGCGCGTTGCGCGCCCGCATCACGGCGTCGAAGCCGAGCAGCGTCCAGTAGCGCGGGAGCCGGGGCGGGGCGGCGCGCCCACGGGGAGGCGAAGCAGCCGCCCGGGCACAGTACGGAGCGCACCTGGGTGAACAGGCCCGGCAGTTCACGGGGCGGGAAGTGTCCGAACGCACCGAAACTGACCACGAGGTCGAACTCGGGACCGAACGGCAGGGCGCAGGGCGTCCGCGCCCGCGCAGGAGACCGCCGGCCCCTCGGGCACGACGCGCCCCCGCGCGACCTCCAGCATGCCCCGCGCTGAAGTCGACCCCCGTCACGCGTTCCCGGCACACCGGGCCAGTACGTCCACTCCCGCGCCGGTACCGCAGCACAGGTCGAGTCCGGCGCCGAACGGCCCCATCGGCGCCAGGTGCCGAGGCCACGGCGTCGAGCACCCGGTCCGGTGTCCGGTACAGGGTGTGCTCGAACTTCGGGGCGAGCAGGTCGTAGCCGCGCTCGACCGACGACAGTACCTGGACGGCGAGTTCGCGCAGGGTGGGGCCTTCGGGGCTGAACATCCGGTCAGCCTAGAGGCTGCCCGGCGGACCCGGTGGGGGCGCGCCGCTCCCGCAGCACCGTGAGGACGCGCTCGCACCAGCGGGCGTTCTCGCGCTCGAAGGTGATCCCGGCCAGCAGGGTGAGGTAGGGCCCGACGCGGTCGAGAGTCGCGCAGGTGCTCCTCCTCCCGCTGGCCGTCAGGAGGCGCTCACGGACGCGCTCGTAGCGGGCGAGGATTTCCCCAGGGCCCAGGACCTGCGCTCCTCCACCAGCTCGCGGACCCGGTCCGGGTCCACGCCGTCCATGGCCTGCATCTTGATCAGGAACTCGTCCCGGATGGCGGTGGGTCGCCGGGTCGGCTCGGCGGCGAAGGCGCTCAGCTGCTCACGGCCGGCCTCCGTGAGCGAGAACAGCCGCTTGGATGGGCCTGCGTTCCTGCGGCACCGTCCGCGCCTCGATGAGCCCGTCGCCCGCGGGCGCTCAGCTCCCAGTAGAGCTGCTGCGGCGTGGCAGAAGTTGGCCGAGCGAGACGTCGAACACATGCTTGGACAGCTCGTAGCCCGAGGCCTCGCCCTCCAGCAGGGCGACCAGGACGGCGTGCCAGGAGACATGTCGACACGCCTTAGCAAGCGGAGCTAGTCTACTCCGCACCTATTCAAATAGTTCAGTACTTCTCACCGAGGAATACGATGCAGGCATTCCGCGCGGCGGTCGGGGCCACGACCTCGACGCCGTCGAGCGCTACTGACCGAGGACGTCGTCTTCACCAGCCCCGTCGTGTTCAAGCCCTACCACGGCAAGGCGATCACGGCCGCGATCCCTGCGCGGCGTCACCCGCGTCTTCGAGGACTTCCGCTACGAACGCGTCATCGGCGAGGCCGACGGTCCCGACCACGCGCTGGTCTTCACGGCGCGGATCGGCGACCGCGAGATCAGCGGCTGCGACCTCCTGCATCTCGACGAGTCCGGCCGCATCGACGAACTCACGGTGATGATGCGCCCACTGTCAGGCGCACGCAGGCGCTCCCAGGCCGCGATGGGCGCGCAGTTCGACCGGATCGCCCAAGAGGCGCGCGGAGGCTCAGGGAGCGTTCGGGCGGCTGGAGTCCGGCCCGGCACATGCGGAAGACGGAACAGAACGCCGCTCCGGCCTCGTTGAACGGGGGTGGGACGCAGGGAACGTCCCACCCCACCGCCGCTCGACCACTTGCCGTGGTAGGCTGCGTTCAGCACTTATGTACGCCCCTATGGGCGCCGGTGCCGGTTTCGCTTCGGTTCGCCGACCCGCCGTCCTTGCACGACCGGCGCGTCCGCTTCTCAGCACAACCTCGTAGCCAGGGCCTTTCCCCGCCGTACCCAGGTGCTGTTCCCCGCCGTCCGGAGGCGTGTCGTCCGACCCTCGCACGGCTTCTCCCCCTCCCTTCCACATGACCCATGCCCGTGTCCTCGAAGGACCGAACACCATGACCACCACACTCGAACGCCCCTGTACAGCAGTCCCCGGCCGAGATCGCGAACGGTGTCCTCGACATCGACGCGGGCGGGAAGGGACACCTGCGGGGCAGCAGCCTCCAGCCCGAGCCGTCCGACCTCTCTCTCTCCCCGCGCTGATCCGCCACGGCCTGCACGAGGCGCGGCCTGGTCGAGGGGTGCGCGGCGACCGGCGCACCTGACCGACGTCGTCCGCGTCAACAGCCGCACGCCCGACCGGCAGGGCGGCCGACGGCACTTCCACGACCTGACACCACTGCACCCGCACGAGCGGCTGCGCCCGCCGAACACCCGGCGGCCGGCCGGCCGGGCGGGTCGCCGATCTGATCGCCCCGGTCGGCCCAAGGGCCAGCGCGGCCTGATCGTGGCCCCGCCGAAGACCGGCAAGACCGTCCTCCTCCGGCAGATCGCCGCCGCCGTCGCCGGCAACCGCCCCGACTCCCACCTGATGGTGGTGCTGCTCGACGAGCGGCCCGAGGAGTCACCGACATGCGGCGCTCCGTACAAGGCGAGGTGTACTCCTCGACCTTCGACCGGAGCGCCAAGCAGCACATCGCGCTCGCCGAACTCGTGATCGAGCGGGCAAGCGCCTGGTCGAGGCCGGTGAGGACGTCGTCATCCTGCTCGACTCCCCTCACCCGGCTGTGCCGGGCGACGCACAACAACGCCACCTCCTCCGGCGGCCGCGCAGCTCAGCGGCGGTGTCGACGCCGGGGCGCTGCTCGGGCCGAAGCGGTTCTTCGGCGCCGCCCGGACAACCGAGGAGGGCGGTTCGCTCACCATCCTCGCCACCGTCCTGGTGGAGACCGGCTCGCGTGCCGACGACTTCTGCTTCGAGGAGCTCAAGAGCACCGGGAACATGGAACTGCGGCTGAGCCGGGAGCTCGCCTCCCGCCGGGTCTTCCCGGCCGTGGAGATGACCGGCTCCGGCACCCGCCGCGAGGACTCCTGCTGTCCGCCGCCGAGTCGACCGCCGTACGCAGGCTGCGGCGGAGGCCCTGGGGCCGGGACGAGCAGTCCGGCCTGGAGACGCTGCTGGAGCGGATGCGCCGGACGCCGGACAACGCCACGTTCCTGCGACGCGTCCAGCCGACGCTGCCAACGGACTGACGCCGCGCGTGGGCCGGTGGGCCCGGTCAGCTCACCTCCCCTACGGCATCCGGGTGCTTGCGGGCACGACTCGGCCCGGGCAGCGTGGTCCGGGGGCCCGTTCCCCGTTTGCGGTATGACTATCCAGTTCTCATCCCGGGCAGCTCGATCCACCTGCGTGCTCTGTGTGGCAGGACTGCTGACCGCGCCTGCCCGCCGCCGCGGCCGCCCGTGCGGTGCTGCCGGACCAGGTCCGCCCGGCGGGCACACGCGCGGCCGCGGCGCGGGCGTCGCCGCTGTCCCGCTCCGGGACACAGGTCCGGCCCCACCCCAGCGCACCCGGGATCCCGATGTCTCCGCGCTGTCCTGGGTGGTCGCCGACGCCGGCACCGGCGACGTGCTGGCGGCACGACGCGCATCCGCAAGCTGCCGCCGGCCAGCACCCTCAAGACCCTGTTCGCCCCCTCACGGTGCTGCCGGTCCTGCCGGGCGGCATCCGCCACGAGGTGAGCGCCGACGAGCTGACCGGCATCGGCCCCGGCAGCAGCCTGGTCGGTGTCGTCGAGGGCCACACATGCCGGGTCTCCGACCTGTGGAACGGCGTCTTCCTCAACTCCGGCAACGACGCCGTCCACGTCCTCGCCTCGCTCACCGGCGGCTGGAGCGCCACGGCCGCCCGGATGCAGGCCGGGGGCCCGCGCCCTCGGCGCCCACGACACCCACGTGCGCTCACCCGACGGCTACGACGCGCCGGGCCAGGTGTCGTCGGCGTACGACCTGGCGGTCTTCGGCCGGGCGGGGCTGCGCAACCCGGACTTCGCGCGGTACTGCGCCAAGGTCGACGCGATGTTCCCCGGCCGGAACGGGGACTCGTACGGGATCATCAACACCAACCGGCTGCTCACCGGGGGCGGACGGCGTGGAGCCGTACCCGGGGCTGATCGGCATCAAGAACGGCTACACCAGCAACGCCGGCAACACACTGATCGCGGCCGCCCGCCGCGACGGGCGAACCCTGGTGGTGACGGTGATGAACCCGCAGGAGGGCGGCGGCCACGCCGCGTACGAGGAAGACCCGCTCGCTGCTCGACTGGGGCTTCGGGGCGGCCGGGCACGTCGACCCGGTGGGATCGCTGGAATCCGGGGCGCCCGGCCGCTGCCAGCGCCGCAGGCCGCACCCGCCGCGGTCGTGGCGGCGCGGCCCCCGGGGAGGATGCGGGCTGGCCGGAGACCGGTGCGATCGTGGGCGTCGCCGGACTGGGCGCGGGGGCCATGGCACTGGCGCTGCGGCTCAAGCTCGTGCGGGTCGAGAAGAGTTGACGGTGCCCGGGCCGTCCGGTCAGAACACCGACAGACCCGTGAGCGTCGTGAAGCGGTCAAGCGCAGCCACGCCGGCCACCGAGTTGCCCCGCTCGTCCAGGCCGGGGCTCCACACGCACAGCGTGCGGTGGCCCGGCACCACCGCGATGATGCCGCCGCCGACCCCGCTCTTGCCCGGCAGACCCACCCGGTAGGCGAACTCACCGGCCGCGTCGTATGTCCCGCAGGTCAGCATCACCGCGTTGACCTGCTCGGCCTCACTGCGGCTCAGCAGCCGGGTGCCGTCCACGCGGATGCCGTGCCGGGCCAGGAACCCGGTCGCCAGGGCGAGGTCCGCGCAGGAGGCGGCGACGGAGCACTGGCGGAAGTACTGCTCCAGCAGGACGGGCACGGGGTTGTCGATGTTGCCGTACGACGCCATGAAGTGGCCGAGGGCGGCGTTCCGGTCGCCAGGCGCGGTCTCGGAGGCGGCGACCTCCCGTCGTAGGTCAGGTCGGATTGCCGCTCTCCGCGCGCAGGAGCCCGAGCAGTTCCACCCGCCGCGCTCCCCGGTACGGGTGTGCAGGCGGTCGGTGACGACGAGGGCGCCCGCGTTGATGAAGGGGTTGCGCGGGATGCCGTTCTCGTACTCCAGCTGCACCAGGGGTTGAACGGGTTGCCGGACGGTTCGCGGCCACGTGTTCCCAGGCGCGTCGCCCTCGCGGGACAGGTCGAGGGCGAGGGTGAAGACCTGGTGATGGACTGCGCGGAGAAGGGCTCGCGCCAGTCCCCCACCCCGTACACCGTGCCGTCCGGCTCGGCGACGGCCATGCCGAAGCGGCGCGGGATCGCAGGCGGCGAGCGCCGGGATGTAGTCGGCGGGCCGGCCGCTGCCGGGGGTCGCTCGATCTCCTCGGCGATGCGCTCCAGGACCGGCTGGAAGGTCGTCCGCGTACTCATGCTCGCCATTCTTCCTCCGGGCGGCTACCAGCGCGCAGTCGGGCGGGAGCGGTGCCGCCGCCCGCCAGGATCTCTGGCCAGCGGCAGGCGGTGCGCCGCTCGGCCGAGCGGCGCCCTATCCGTGCGAGGCGGGCGGAACGGTGTCCAGCGCTGGTACCGGACGTACGCGCCCCACCGGCTCTCGCCGCCGAGCAGCGGTTCCCCGCGAACTCCGTGAGCAGCTGCGCTGCGCGACACCGGCCCGCGCGAGGGCCGCCGCCGCGGTCGGGACGCGGGCGGTCGGCGCCGTCGGCTATCTTCACGGCGATCGCACTGCCGTCGGGCCGGGCGGCGACCTGGACTCCCCTGAAGCCGTCCCTGGCGAGCAGCCTTCGGCACGGCCCGCATCAACGCGCGGCGACGTCCCGGCCGGACCCGGAGGCCATCTCGGCGTGCTCGCGCATCGCGTCCGCCACGCGGCCTCGGGGTGCCTGGGACGGCGGTGATGATGCGGGCGGCGGCGCGGGCGAGACCGTGCAGGGGAGATCGCGAACAGGGGCGCGCCGCAGCCAGTCGACGGTCACCCGGGCGACGCGCTGCCCAGTAGGAATCCTCGACGATCTCGGCGATCGCCTGCTGGAGCGGGTGGCCAGGGTCGAGGTAGTCGTCCAGGGACCAGCCGTTGAGCACGCAGGTGTCTGCATGGCGGCGTGCTTGCCGGAGCAGTTCTGGGCGAGCCGGGACGGCGAGCGGCGCTGATACGACGCAGGAGTCCCGGACGACCGGGTCGAAGGGCAGGTCGGGGACGTTGCGCAGGTCGCGCTCGGTGGATCCGGCGAGTTCGAGGACGCGCCGGGCGCCGGCGAGGTGGCGTTCCTCGCCGGAGGTGGCTGGCGGCGGCGGCGAGAGAGCAGTTCGCCGTCCAGCGGAAGGCCGGCGCGAACGCTGGCGACGGCCTGGACCGGCTTGGCGCGGAGCGCGGGTAGCAGGCGGCCTCGATGTCCCCGAGCTGGAGGCGTATCTCTCCGTCCGGGTCGAGGACGACGACGGAGCCGTGGTGGACCCCCTCGACGACGCCGCCGCGTACCAGGTGGGCGACGGGTGCGTGGCGGGGTTCGCGGATGGGGGGCGGATCCGCGGGGGGATTGCCGTACATCACTGCCCGGGGGTCGGGGGGCCGGCGCGGTCACCATGCGGCCGTCGGTGCGCGCTGCTCCACGCCTCGAGGCGCGCCTTCCGTGGGGGTGTCCATGCGGGTGGGGCGCACGATGTCGGTGAGGGTGGTCTCGACGCGGTCGAGATGGTGGGCCATGGCCTCTTCCGCGTCGTGGCCGCTGCCGTCGAGCAGTGCCTCGACGATGGCCCGTGCTCCCCGGTTGGACTGTTCGCGCCGGCCGCCCAGTTCGTTGAGGAAGGCGGACTGGCGGGCCAGCGCGTCGCGGATCTCCTCGATGACCCGGCGGAGGACCGGGTTCTGGGCGGCCTCGGCCACGGTGAGGTGGAAGAGGGTGTCCATCGCGACCCACGCGGTGGTGTCCGTCTCCCGTTCCATGCGGTCCAGGAGGTGGGCGAGGCGGTCGAGGTTGTCCGGGGTACGGCGGCGGGCCGCGTAGCCGGCCACCGGGATCTCGACGTGGCGGCGCACCTCCAGCAGGTCGCCGGCCGTGTAGTCGCCGAAGGTGGGGTCCTCGACGGCACTGGCGACGACGAAGGTGCCCTTGCCGGTCCTGGAGACGGTCAGCCCCATGGTCTGCAGGGCGCGCAGGGCCTCGCGGAGTACCGGCCGGGGAGACCTCAGGGTGCGGCACAGCTCCGCCTCGGAGGGGAGCTTGTCGCCGATCGCGTACTCGCCGCGCTCGATCTCGCCGCGCAGGTGGCCGAGCACCGCTTCCATGGCGCTGACGCGCCGCGGGACCGAGCGGCTGTCCGGCCGCTCGCTGTCTGGCTGTCTGACAGGTTCACGGAGTGATCCTGCGGGTCGGGCGGGAGAGCTGCTGCGAGGGAGGACCGCAGGGGCAGGGGTGGTGCTAGCCACCCCCCAGCTTCGAGTGGCAGCCGTCATTCTGCCCCCGGGGAACCGCCCGCATACTGAGGCACATGGCCAACCCAACGGTGCTCATCGAGAGCCTGTCCACCCGCGAACAGGAAAAGCGACGCGAAAAAAGGGAGCGACTTTTCCGAATCTCACGGCGTATAGCCGACGCGGGGCTGCTCCGGCGCCGCCCGCTCTATTACACGGTCCGTTTCGGTGCCGTCCCCTCGCGCTCGCGGGCGGTGTCGCCGCCTTCGTCGCTCTGGGGACAGCTGGAGCCAGCTGTTCGTCGCGACGGCGATGGCCGTCGTCTTCGGCCAGCTCGGGCTCGCCGCCCACGACCTCGCCCACCGGCAGGTCTTCTCGCGCCGGCGCCCCAGCGAGATCGGCGGTCTCCTGGTGGCGAACCTCTGCTGGGCATGAGCTACGGCTGGTGGATGAACAAGCACACGCGCCACCACGCGAATCCCAACCACGAGGAGAAGGACCCGGACGTCGCCCCCGACATCCTGGTGTGGTCACGGCGCCAGGCGAGCAGGGCCAAGCGGCCTTCCCCGCTTCGTAGGGAAACACCAGGCCGCCCTGTCTTCCCACTGCTGACGCTTGGAAGGTCTCAATCTGAGTTTCCAGCAGCTTCAAGGCCCCGCGCAGCCCGTTCACGAAGCGGCCGGTTCTGGAGGGCACGCTCCTCGTCGCCCATTTCGCCCCACTTCGGCGGTCTGTTCCACGGTCCTCTCCCCCGGCAAGGCGCTCGCGTTCATCGCCGTGCACCAGGGGCTGTTCGAGGTCTACCTCGGATCGGTCTTCGCTCCCAACCACAAGGGCATGCCGATGATCGAGGAGGGCATGCGGCTCGACTTCCTGCGCCGCCAGGTCCTCACCTCCCGCAATGTGCGGGGCGGCGTGCTCGTCGACGCCTTCATGGGCGGCCTCAACTACCAGATCGAGCACCACCTCTTCCCCAGCATGCCGACGCCCGCCCTCGGCCGGGCCCAGGACATCACCGAGCGGTACTGCGCCGAATGGGCGTCCCGTACTACCAGACGGGCCTGCTCGCGTCGCACCGCGGGCGCTGCGGCATCTGAGGGACGTCGGCGAACCGCTGCGCGACGCCCACTGAGCAGCCGGGGCGGGCCGGGTCCGGATCGCGGTCAGCTGTGCAGCACGCCCGTGCCGAGCAGCCCGCAGGAGCAGGACGCCGACCGCGATCCGGTAGATGACGAAGGCGTTGAAGGAGTGCTTGGCGACGAACTTCAGCAGCCAGGCGATCGAGGCGTAGGCGACCACGAAGGAGACGAGGGTGCCGACCGCCAGCGGGGCGGCACCCGCCCCGGTGCCCAGGGCGTCCTTCAGCTCGTACAGTCCGGCGCCGGTCAGGGCCGGGATGCCGAGGAAGAAGGAGAGCCGCGTGGCGGCCACCCGGTCGAGGTCGAGCATCAGGGCGGTGGACATGGTGGCACCGGAGCGGGAGAAGCCCGGGAAGAGCAGGGCGAGGATCTGGGAGCCGCCGACCAGCATCGCGTCCTTGAACGAGGTGTCGTCCTCACCCCGTTTGTGCCGCCCCGTGCGGTCCGCCACCCACATCGCGCCGCTGCCGACGATCAGCGAACCGGCGACCACCCACAGCGAGGCGAGCGGTCCCTTGATCAGCGGCTTGGCGGCCAGGCCGACGAGCACGATCGGGATCGTCGCGAAGATGACCCACCAGGCGAACTTGTAGTCGTGGTGGTAGCGCTCCTCCCGGTCGGTCAGCCCGCGCACCCAGGCGGAGAGGATCCGCACGATGTCCTTGAAGAAGTAGACCAGCACCGCGGCGATCGCACCGACCTGGATGACCGCCGAGAACCCGATGACGGCGTCGTCGTCGACGGGGATGCCCATCAGCCCCTCGACGATCTTCAGGTGGCCGGTGGAGGAGACCGGAAGGAACTCGGTGACCCCCTCGACGGCTCCGAGGACGACGGCCTGGCCGATGCTGATGACGCTCATGAAGTCCTGTCCTACTACACGCGGGGCGGTGCCTCGCGTCAGGCCCAGGCGCGTCGGCCAGTGTCACCCCGGCGCACGCCGCCCCAGGCCCACCGCCACACTCGCCGCCACGTTCACGGCGGCCAGGGAGGCGTGCGCCCGTCTCGGTCAGCCGGAGCGTCTCGTAGGAGAAGGTCGAGTACGTCGTGAGGGCACCGCACAGCCCGGTCCCGAGCAGGAGCCGCAGGTCGGAGCCCGCGGCTCCCGCGAGTGCCGCGCCCGGTCAGCAGGCCCAGCACCAGACAGCCGACGACGTTCACCATGAAGGTGCCCCAGGGGAGGACCGAGTCATGCCGCGCCTGCACCGCGCGGTCGGTGAGGTAGCGGAGCGGGGCACCGACCATGCCGCCCGCGACGACCAGCAGCCAGTTCACGACGATCCCTCACCCTTCGCGTCCGTGTCCCCCGCCTCTTCCGGGCGGCGACGCGCGGCGGGTCGCCCAGGTGGCGAGCCACACCGCCGCGAGCGCCGCGAGCGGGGTGGCGGCGAGGTAGAGGAGCCCGTACGGACCTGGTCGGCGGCGAACAGCTGACGGAGGTCGACGGCGTAGGTGGAGAAGGTGGTGAGCCGCCGAGGACTCCGGTGCCCAGGAAGGGGCCGGACGAGGCGGTGGGCGTCCCGCACCTCGGTGACGACCGCCATCAGCACGCCGATCAGGGCGCAGCCGGCGACGTTGACCCAGAAGGTCGTCCAGGGGAAGCCACCGGTCTGCGTCGGCCACCACAGGGAGGCCGCGTAGCGGGCGGCGGCGCCCGTGCCGCCGCCCAGGGAGACGGCCACGACGACCGGCGCCTGGCCGCGCCGGGCGGGCCGGACGGCGGCGCTCTCGGTGTTCGGGGCTGTCATGGTCGTACGTCTCCTACTCGCCGGGCAGGGGGATGCCCCCGTTCGCAAGTAGGGACCGTCGGCGGCAGCGGTGCGCGGTTCGGGTACGGCGGGCCCCACCGCCGCGCCGCGCGCACCGGGGCCGCGGCTGGGGTCAGCCTAACGCCGGCGCGGCCCCGGGTCACTCGTCGGCGCCGCGCGGCCGCCGGTCTACCAGCCCTTCTCGAACATCCGCGCCACCTCGGCGATCCGCACCTCGTCGCGCCGGTAGTACGTCCGGCCGCGGATTCCGCCGGTGCGGAGCAGGCCGATGCTCGCGAGCAGGTCGAGGTGGGTCCCGGCCGCCCGGCGGGACACGCCGAGCTTCGCGGCGACGAGTTCGACGCGGACGCCGTGCGCGACGACGTCCGCGTGGTGCTCGGGCGGGAAGTGGGCGGCCGGATCCTTGAGCCACTCCAGGATGTCGAGACGCGTGCCGTGCACGGGGGTCCTCAGCATCTCGTCCTCCCTCCGTCCGGGCCCGCCCGTACCGTTTCCTTCCCACTGTCCCGCAGCCGGGGCCCCACTGTCCGGGACTCCGGCGCCTTGTCCGGTACCGGGCCGTCCCGTCCGGCACGGGAGGTGTGCCGGACGGTGCGGAAGGTGTCAGCGGTGACGGAACCACGCCATGGCCGGCAGCGCCCTGTCGTCGTAGCCGAACAGGGCCTGGTTCTCCCAGCCGTTGCCGGAGGACGGGTCGGTGGGGTCCCAGCCGTTGCCGTCGACGGCGGTCCAGGTCGCCTCCCAGTAGAAGACGCCGAGGCCGCGGCCGTTCGGGACGGCCGCCACGATGTCCGCCACGGTGTTCATCCACGCCGTCTGCCCGGCCGGGGTCGCCGGGTAGCCGGGGACCAGCTCGCCGGCGACGTCGATGATGTTCTCGTGCGCGTCCTCGCTGTCCAGCCGAACGGGTAGGCCGTCTCGGCGACGAAGACCGGCTTGCCGTAGCGGGCGGCCGCGTCGTCCAGGGTGGTCTGGAAGTCGGACAGCGGGCCGTGCCAGTAGCCGTAGTACGACAGGCCGATGGCGTCGAACCGGACGCCGTGCGCGACGGCGTTGTCGAACCACCAGCGGGTGCCCGCCAGGTCGCCGCCCTTGGCCAGGTGCAGCGCGACGGGGGTGGCCGCGTCGACGCTCTTGACCGCGTCGTATCCACTGTTGATCAACCCGGCGAGCTGCGTCCAGTTGTCCGTGGAGCCCTCGTCCCACAGCATGCCGCCGTTGATCTCGTTGCCGACCTGCACCATGTCGGCGCCGGTGCCCTGCGCCTTGAGCGCGTCGAGTACGTCGTGGGTGTAGTCGTACACGTCCGCCTTCAGCCGGCCGTACGAGTGGCCGGCCCAGGCGGCGGGTTTGCTCTGGGCGCCCGGGTCGGCCCAGGTGTCCGAGTAGTGGAAGTCGACCAGCAGCTTCATGCCCCGGTCCTTGACGCGCTTGGCGGTCGCCAGGACGCGCGCCTTGTCGTTGCAGCCGTCGGCCGGGTTCACCCAGACCTTGAGGCGGGCGTAGTTCATGCCGGCGGACTTCAGGATGCCGAGCGCGTCGCCCGGCGATCCCGAACTCGTCCGATAGGTCCCGCCCCCGGCCTCGCTCTTGGCGAGGGAGGAGACGTCGGCCCCTTGACCGGCAGTCCGAGGCCGTGCCCGGCGTGAAGGTCAGGTCGTCGACATTGATCCAGTTGCCGGCGTTCGCGTCACTGTTGATGCTGATGGTGCACTGGTTGGCAGTCACATTGACCGGCACGACGATCCGGATCCACCCAGCGGTGGATACCGGAAGGTCGGTGCGCTGCTCGGCACCGCCGCAGTTCTTCAGGGCTATCCAGGCGGCGTTCTGGCCGCCTCCCGAGCGGACCCAGGCGGTCAGCCGGTAGGCTGCCGTCGGCCAGCCCGGAGAGGTACTGGCACGTCTCGACCTTGTACGCGGACGAGGACCAGTGGCTCAGGCGGTTGCCGCCGCCGTGGCCGCCGGCCTCGGTGTACGGAGCGCCGGTCGAGCCGTACTCGGACCAGCCGGCGGGCGTGGCCGCACCGCCGGCGTCGGTCTCGAAGCCGCCGTTGGTGAGGGTGCTCGCCGCATGGGCGGTCTGGGCCGGCAGGGCGGTGAGGGCGAGCCCGGCCACGAGGAGCGGCAGCAGGGCCTAGAGTGCGTCGGGGCTTGAGAGTGCGTCTGGGATGGAACATCGTCGTCCGTGGTCCCTTCGACTGGGGGATGGGGCGGAGAACAGCGAGAACCGGGGCTGGGGGTGTCGAGCCGTACGATCCGCACGGCGCCGGCCGGGACCGGGAGGCGGCCCGCGGCGCGCGCCCCGGTGAGCAGTTCGGTGCCGTGCGCGTCCAGCGGCACCTTGGCGTCCGAGGCGGTGTGGTTGATCGCGAACAGGTAGGTGCCCGACTCGCCGGTGCGGCGCCTACTTCGACGTCTCGGGGCAGGTCGGCGCGGGGGCTGATACGCGCGTCCTCGGCCGCCCGGCCGAGGACGGCGTCCAGGCCTTCGGGGCCGAGGCGGGTGGAGCAATACCAGGCGGTGCCCTCGCCGAGGCGGTGGCGGGTGACGGCCGGGTGGCCCGCGGTGAGGCCGTCGGTGTACGTCCACACCGGCTCGGCGCCGCGCGGCACGACGAACTCCGTCCACACGTCGCCGCTCCACCCGGAGCCGTCCGGGCCGGTGAGCCGACCCGCTCGCCCGCGAGCAGGGGTGAGAACTCCTCCACGGTGAGGCCCAGCACGTCCCCGAGCGCGCCCGGGTAGGGGCCCTCGTGGACGGCGTCGTGCTCGTCGACGATGCCGGAGAAGTACGAGACGACAAGGGTGCCCGCCGTTCTCGACGTACTCGCGGAGGTTGTTCCCCGGCCGCCTCGGTCGCGAGGTACAGCGCGGGGACGACGACAAGTGGATAGGCCGACAAGTCGGCTTCCGGGTGGGCGAAGTCGACGGTCAGGTGGCGGTCGTACAGGGCTTCGTAGAAGGCGTCGGCGCGTTCGCGGGGTCGTGGTCTTCGCTGGGACGCCACTGGAGGTTCTGCGCCCACCAGGACTGCCAGTCCCAGACCATGGCCGCGTCGCCTTCGGTGCGGGTACCGCGGACGGGGGCCAGTGAGCCGATCGAGGCGCCCAGTTCGGTCACCTCGCGCCAGACGCGTGTCCCGGTTCCGCCGTGCGGCAGCATCGCCGAGTGGAACTTCTCGGCGCCGCTGCCTCGACTGCCGCCACTGGAAGAACATGGCGCCCTCGGAGCCGCGGGCCACGTGGGCGAGGGAGTTGCGGGCCATCTGGCCGGGGGCCTTGGCGGGGTTGCGGGGCTGCCAGTTGGACGCCCGAGGTGGAGTGTTCGAGCAGCAGCCACGGTGCGCCGCCCGCGACGGAGCGGGTGAGGTCGGCGGCCATGGCGAGGTTGACGTGGGTGCGGCGGCCGTCGGTGATCAGGTAGTGGTCGTTGGTGACGAGGTCGACCTCGCGGCCCCAGGCCCAGTAGTCGACGGAGTCGCACTGGCTGAGCGCGGTCATGAAGTTGGTGGTGACCGGGACGCCGGGTGAGAGGCGGTGCAGGATGTCCCGCTCGGCGCGGAAGTTCTCGCGCATGGTGGCGTCGGCGAAGCGCTTGTAGTCCAGCGCCTGGGCCGGGTTGCCCACCGTCGGGGTCGTGCGCGGCGGGTTGATCTGGTCGAGGTCCGCGTAGCGCTGGCCCCAGAAGGCGGTGCCCCAGGCCTCGTTGACGGCGTCGACGGTGCCGTACGTCGTCGCCAGCCAGCGGCGGAAGTGCGCGGCGCAGGAGTCGCAGTAGCAGGCGGAGACGGGGACGCCGTACTCGTTGTGGGACGTGCCAGAGCGCGAGGGCCGGGTGGGCGCCGTAGCGCTCGGCGAGCCTGGTGGTGATGTTCGCGGCGGCGGCGCGGTAGTCGGTGTTGCTGTGACAGATGGCGCCCCGGGAGCCGAACTCGTACCGCACTCCCTCGGCGGTCTCGGGCAGCGCCTCGGGGTGGGCCCGGTAGAACCAGGCGGGCGGGGCGACGGTGGGCGTGCCGAGGTCGGCGCGGATGCCGTTGTCGTGCAGCAGGTCGAGAAGGCGGTCCAGCCAGCCGAAGTCGTAGGTGCCGGGGGCGGGTTCCAGCAGCGCCCAGGAGAAGATCCCGGCGCTCACCATCGTCACGCCGGCCTCGCGCATCAGCCGGACGTCCTCCTGCCAGGTCTCCTCCGGCCACTGCTCGGGGTTGTAGTCCCCCGCCGAAGGCGAGCCCGGCCAGGCCCCTGGGGGTGGTATCCGGCATGGATGGTCTCCCGATGTGTCGATCAATTGGGAACGTGCACACACACTGTCGACGGTGCGAGCCCAACATAACCGCACAGCAACAACCATTGACAAGTGTCCGGGATGTTTCTCTACTGTGAACGCTCACAGAAGCATGGCAGGTCTTCGCAGCAGGCGGAGACCGCAGGTCAGGGGAGAGTTCCATGCCGTACACGAAGCGCCGCCGCCTGGTGACCTCGGCCGTCGCCGTCGCCCTCGGGGCCACCACCCTCGCCGCCTGCGGCTCGTCCGACGACGGCGGCGACGCCCGGTCGGGCCCGGTCTCGCTGACGTACTGGACCTGGACGCCCGGCATGGACAAGGTCGTCGACCTGTGGAACAGGGGGCCGGGCAAGGAGCAGCGGATCACGGTCACGGTGAAGAAGCAGGCGTCCGGCGACACGCTGGTCACCAAGATCCTCACCGCCCACAAGGCCGGCCAGGGGCCCGACCTGGTGCAGGCCGAGTACCAGGCGCTGCCCACCCTGGTCAGCAACGACGCGCTCGCCGACATATCGGGCGAGGTCGGTGACGTGAAGGGGAAGTTCGCCGAGGGGGTGTGGCAGCAGACCACACTGGGCACGGACGCCGTCTACGCCGTCCCGCAGGACATCGGGCCGATGATGTTCTACTACCGCGAGGACCTGTTCAAGAAGTACGACCTGAAGGTCCCGGCCACCTGGGACGAGTTCGCCGAGACCGCGCGCGAGCTGAAGAAGGCGGCGCCCGACAAGGACCTCACCACCTTCTCCGCCAACGACTCCGGCCTCTTCGCGGGCCTGGCCCAGCAGGCGGGCGCCCAGTGGTGGACGACCGAAGGCGACAAGTGGAAGGTCGGCATCGACGACGCGGGCGACGAAGAAGGTCGCCGACTTCTGGGGCGGCCTCGTCGAGGAGGGCGCCGTCGACAACCAGCCGATGTACACCCCGGCCTGGAACAAGGCGCTCAACACCGGCAAGCAGATCGCCTGGGTCAGCGCCGTGTGGGCGCCCGGCACGCTGACCACGGCCGCGCCCGACACCAAGGGCAAGTGGGCCATGGCCCCGCTCCCCCAGTGGTCCGACAGCGAGAACCGCACCGGCAGCTGGGGCGGCTCCTCCACCGGCGTCACCACCGACTCCGAGCGCAAGGACGCCGCCGCCGAGTTCGCCGAGTGGCTGAACACCGACGGCGACGCGCTCAGCGCCCTGGCCAGCCGGAGGGAGGCATCTACCCGGCCTCCACCTCCGCCCAGCTCAGCGGTGCCTTCTCCAACCCGCCGGCGTTCTTCGCCAACCAGCCGGACTTCTACACCAAGGCCGCCGCCATCGCGAAGACGACGGCGCCCTCGGCCTGGGGCCCCAACGTCAACGTCGCCTACACGGCCTTCAAGGACGCGTTCGGCGCCGCCGCGAAGAACAAGTCGGACTTCACCGCCGCCCTGGGCACCATGCAGGAGGAGACGGTCGCCGACCTGAAGAAGCAGGGCTTCGAGGTCGCCCGGTGACCAGGACGACGGCACGCCGGAGGCCGTACGGGATCAAGGGCGCCCCGTATGCCTTCCTGATCCCCGCGATCGCCCTGTTCCTGCTCTTCTTCGCGCTGCCCATCGGCTACGCCGTCTACCTCAGCTTCCGCAAGGTCGAGGTCTCCGGGCTCGGACTGGGCGCCGGGGCGCGCGAGGAGGTGTGGGCCGGTCTCCAGAACTACACCGACGCCCTCACCGACAGCGAGCTGCTGGACGGGGCGCTGCGCGTCCTGGGCTACGGCTGCGTCGTGGTGCCGGTGATGCTGGGCCTCGCCCTGCTGTTCGCCCTGATGCTCGACTCCGAGAAAGTGCGGTTCACCCCGGTCACCCGGCTCGCGATCTTCCTGCCGTACGCCATTCCCGGCGTGGTGGCGGCACTGCTGTGGGCTTCCTGTACCTGCCGGACGTCAGCCCCTTCTACTTCGTGCTCGACCGGCTCGGTCTGCCGCAGCCGGACCTGCTGGACGGCGGTCCGCTCTACCTCGCGCTGGCGAACATCGCGGTCTGGGGCGGCACCGGCTTCAACATGATCGTCATCTACACCTCGCTGCGGGCCATCCCGGCCGAGGTGTACGAGGCGGCGAAGCTGGACGGCGCCTCCCGCTGCAGATCGCGCTGCGGATCAAGATCCCGATGGTGGCGCCGTCGCTGGTGCTGACGTTCTTCTTCTCGATCATCGCCACGCTCCAGGTGTTCAACGAGCCGACCACCCTCAAACCGCTCACCAACTCCGTGTCCACCACCTGGAGTCCGCTGATGAAGGTGTACCAGGACGCCTTCGGCAAGGGTGACATCCACGCCGCTGCCGCCCAGGCGGCGATCATCGCGCTCGTCACCCTGGTGCTGTCCTTCGGCTTTCTGCGGGCAGCGAACCGTCACGCAACAAGCAGGAGGCAGCACGATGAGTTCTCTTGCCGTACGCAAGGCGCGGCCGGCGGCGGGCACCACGCCCGGCAGCGGCGCAGGGCCCGCCGCGCGGCGCCGCCGCATCGCGCCGGTCCCGACGCTCACACTGCTGCTCGGCGCGGTCTACTCGCCTGCTGCCGGTGGCCTGGGTGGTCATCGCGGCCACCAAGTCGGGCAGCGAACTGTTCTCCACCTTCACCTTCCTGCCGGGCACGGAACTTCGCCGACAACGTGAGCGACCTGAGCGCCTACCGGGACGGCGTCTACTGGCAGTGGATGACCAACTCGGCCCTCTACGCCGGTCTCGGCGCCCTGCTGTCCACGGTCGTGTCGGCGTTCAGCGGCTACGCGCTGGCGACGTACCGCTTCCGCGGCCGGGAGACGCTGTTCAACGTGCTGCTGGCGGGGTGCTGATGCCGCCGGTGATCCTCGCCGTGCCGCAGTACCTGCTGCTGGCCGAGGCGAACCTGACGGACTCGTACCTGAGCCGTGCTGCTCCCCCAGATCCTCTCCCCTACGGCGTCTACCTGGCGCGCATCTACGCCGCCGGCGGCCGCGCGTGCCCGCCGACGTGGTGGAGGCCGGGCGGAGTGGACGGGGCGAGCGAGTGGCGGATCTTCACCCGGGTCGCGCTGCCGATGATGGTGCCGGGACTGGTGACGGTGTTCCTGTTCCAGTTCGTGGCCGTGTGGAACAACTTCCTGCTGCCCTACATCATGCTCAGCGACGACGAGAAGTTCCCGATCACGCCTCGGTCTGGACGCTGCTGGAGCAGGGCGCGAACACACCCGCGCTCTTCACACTGCGTCATCACCGGCGCCTTCCTCGCGGTACTCCCGCTCGTCGCCCTCTTCCTGGTCGTCCAGCGGTTCTGGAGCCTCGACCTGCTCTCCGGGGCCGTAAAGTCATGACCATGAGCAACACGGGGGCCGGCGCCGACCGCCCACGATCCACGACGTGGCGCGCGAGGCGGAGTGTCGCGGGCACGGTGTCACGGGTGCTCAACGGCGGGCACTACGTCAGTCCGGCCGCGCAGGAGTCCGTCAACGCGGCCATCCGCAAGACCGGTTACGTCGTCAACCGGCACCCAGGTCGCTGATCACCGGGCGGTCGGACTCGGTGGGCTTCCTGCTCACCGAGCCGCAGGAGCGCTTCTTCGAGGACCCAACTTCAACGTCCTGCTGCGCGGCTGCACCCAGGCGCTGGCCGCGCACGACGTTCCGCTGCTGCTGATGCTGGCCGGTACGGAGGACGAGCGGCGGCGCATAACGCGGTACATCACGGCGGGGCACGTCGACGGCGTGCTGCTGGTCTCCAGTCACTCCGGGGACCCGGTCGCCGAGGAGCTGCGCGCGGCGGGTGTGCCGCTGGTGGCGTGCGGCAAGCCGATCGGGCTGGGTTCGAAGGTGAGTTACGTGGCCGCCGACGACCGGGACGGCGCCCGGGACATGGTCCGCCATCTGCTGTCGCTGGGGCGGCGGCGGGTGGGTGTGGTCACCGGCCCGCTCGACACCCCCGGCGGTGTGGAGCGCCTGGCCGGGTACCGGAGGTGCTCGGCGAGGCGGGCGTCGGCGTCGACGAACGGCTCGTCGTCTCCGGCGACTACAGCCGGGCCAGCGGTGAGGCGGGGGCGGAGCGGCTGCTGGCGCAGGCGCCGGACGTGGACGCCGTCTTCGTGGCGTCCGACCTGATGGCGCAGGGGTGCTGGCGGCGCTGCAACGGGCGGGCGCGGCGGGTGCCGAGGACGTGGCGGTGGGCGGTTTCGACGACTCCCCCGCGGCGGTCGCCGCCAGTCCCGAGCTGACCACCATCCGGCAGCCCTGGGACCGGATCAGCGCGGAGATGATCCGGGTGCTGCTGGCCCAGATCGGCGGGGACGACCCGGCGGTGATCCTGCCGACGGAGCTGGTGAAGCGCGACTCGGCCTGAACGAGCCCCGCTGCCCCTCCGCACCCCTCGCTGGTCCTTGCACGCACACTAGTTGCACGGACAGGAACAGTCCGCTTCGGTGTTACCGTGCAGGTATGGCAGTCAAGACGGCCGGTAGGCGGCTCGAGGAGCGGTGGCGGGAGATCCTCTCGGTGCACGCGCGCACGATGTGCGAGATCGACCGCCGTACTGCACCCGCACGGTCTGGGCGCGAGCGACTTCGAGGTGCTCGACCTCCTGGTGACCGAGGCGCCCGAGGAGGGCGCCCAGTGCCGGGTGCAGAACCTGGTCGGCCGGGTCCACCTGAGCCAGAGCGCGCTGTCCCGGCTCATCGCCCGGCTGGAGAAGGACGGGCTGGTGGAGCGCTCGATGTGCGCCGAGGACCGCCGCGGTATATACGTCACCCTGACGCGCGGCGGCCGGGACCTGCACACCGAGGTACTGCCGCTGCAGCGGGCCGCACCGGCCCGCATGCTCGGCGACGTGGAGGACGCCCGCCCCTAGGGACGGGCCGGCCCTCAAGGGACGGGGCAGGAGGGTACGCACGCCGTCCGACGTGAGCGTGAGGCGGTGCTCCGAGCCCGCGTCGATGGACAGGGACAGGTCATAGGCCGGCCACTGCGCGGCGAGGGCGCCCAGCAACCATGCGGTAGCGGGAGACGTACGGCAGCAGGTCGGCCATCTCCAGCTCCGAGGTGAACACAGGCACCACCTGGCGGCCGCCCTGCTGTTCCAGCACCGGCAGTGCCAGCATCCCGGGGTCGGCGGCGTCCTGGTCGTTCGCGTCGTCGGGTACCGGGACGAGGACGTCGCTGCTCGCGAGTGTGTCGAGCGCCGTCGTGTCCTCGGTGTTCTCGGCGAGCGCGTCCAGCGCCCGCTGAGGCGGGCGAGACGGAGTTGTCGTTCGCGGGTGTTTCCGCCGGCAGATCCCTGGTAGCGACGGTGGTGGACCCGCCCGATGATCGGCACGGGGCGGTCCAGGCTCGCGTACCCGATCGCCCAGGGCGCAAATCATGTTCGACGCCGGGCGCCGGGCCGACCGAGTTCGATCGGGCCCGTCGCCCCCTCGTCCCCCGAGGCGTTCCCGACGGGCCCGCCGACAGTGCAACCTTCCGGTCAATTCGCTTGTCCCACCCAATACCGGAACATCCACACCCCGGGGGGACACAATGCGACGAAGCAGATCAGCATGGATGGCGGTCCTGCTCGCGGGCGCCGCCTTGGAATGGCCACGGTCGCGGCCGACGCGGCCCCGGCCGCCGACGCGCGGAGCACCGTACGGAACGCCGCGCACACCACGGCGTGCCCCACCGGGTGGGGGCAGCCGGGACAAGACCCGCGCCGCGGGCACGACGACGCCCGTACAGGACGTCAGGGCCGGGCGCCACGCGTGCTTCGACCGCATGGTCGTCGACGTGCCCGGGGCGGACACCGGCCGCCTCGGCTACTTCGTCCGGTACGTCGACCGGCTGCACCAGGACGGTTCTGGCCGCCCGATCGCGGTCGGCGGCGGAGCCGTGCCTCGAGGTCCGGGTCGCCGCGCCCGGATACCGCCCCGAGACCGGCGCCCCCACGTATCCGGGGCGGGCCGGCCGGCCCTGCCGGGTGTCGACCTCGCCGGGTACCGCACCTTCAGGGACGCCCGGTTCGCCGGCAACTTCGAGGGCGAGAACTGATCGGGCTCTGGCGTCCGGGGCCCGGCTGCCCTTCCGGTGCTGGCACTGGACGGCCGTGTGGTGGTGGACGCGTCGCCCACTCCTGGGGCGTAGCGCACGCTGAGGAGGATCGGGCCGGCGGGCGTTCGAGGGTCGGCGCCCGTCGCACCTCCAGCGGCACTCATCTGATCGGCAGGGGGCCCACTTGATCGACTAGGAAGGGCGGTCGGGTTAACACAGGAGCGCCGCCTAGGCTCGAAAGATAGAGACGTGACTGCCAACGACGACTCGTTCACCAACTGGAAGAACCGCGAAGAGATCGCGGAATCGATGATCCCGGATGATCAGGAAGCCGCACCGTGAGCAGGACGTCACGATCCTGCTGCACAGCCGTTTCCTGGTGAACAAGTCTGTGGTCAGCATCCTCAAGACCCACCGCTTCGCCCGCCAGATCGCCGGTGCCGAGCCGTCGGTCACCGAGACGACGCCCTTCCTGCGGCCCTCACCACGCTCGACTCGGTCCCTCGCAGATCGACATCGGCATGCTCGCTGGCGACCTACAAGAGCGACGACCGCGGGCTGACGGTGGAGGAGTTCACCGCCGACGCCGTCGCCGGGCCACGGGCGCCAACAAGATCGACCGGCGCGAGGGGCGCGACGTCGCTCCAGGCGGGCTTCGGCCGCATCGGCCGGCTCGTCGCCGCCCGCCTGCGCCCATCGAGAAGGCCGGCTCGGGCAACGGCCTCAGGTTGCGCGCCATCGTGGTCCGGGGCGGCGGGGAGCAGGATCTCGTCAAGCGCGCTCGCCGCTGCGCCGCGATCAAGGTGCACGGGCAGTTCCAGGGCACGATCACCGTCGACGAGGACAACAGCACGATCCTCGCCAACGGCAACGCCATCAAGGTGATCTACGCCGACGACCCGACGCAGGTCGACTACACGGCGTACGGCATCAAGAACGCCATCCTCATCGACAACACCGGCAAGTGGCGCGACCGCGAGGGCCCGTCGAAGCACCTGCGCCCGCATCGACAAGGTCGTCCCGACCGCACCGGGCAAGGGCGACGTCCCAACATCGTGCACGGTGTCAACCAACACGACACCATCAAGCCGTGGACGAGCGGATCCTGTCCCGCGCGTCCCGTACCACCAACGATCGTCCCGGCGGCCGAAGGCGATGGCCGACGAGTACGGCGTGCTGCGCGGCCATGCGGAGACGAACCATCGTTCACCAACGACCAGAACCCGCTGGACAACTACGAATAAAGTCTGACCGCCGCGCCGCAGCGCGCGCCGCTGCTGAACATGGTCATCACCGAGAGGGGCCGCCTCCGCCGTGGCGAAGGCCTCCCGGACCTCAAGGCGAGATCACCGGCAGTCGGATCCGCGTCCCGGTGCCGGACGTGTCGATCGCGACATCCTCAACCCGCAGCCCGCCTGTGAGGCGAGCCGCGAGAGTCCCCGACCTGCGGACGTGTCGCTCGCCCCGCCGCTCAAGCGCCAGATCGACTTCATCAGCGCCCCCATCGCGGTCTCCAGCGACTTCCATCGGCTCGCCACGCCTCTGATCGGGGACGCCGGCGCGCTAAAGGTCGAGGGCGACAACGCGATCCTCTACCTCTGGTACGACAACGAGTTCGGCTACTCCTGCCAGGTCGCGCGCGTCGCGGCACGGCCCGGGTGGGGGAGCGCACCCGACGTACTCCGGTGGCGGTCTGATCCGGAGCAGAGCAGAGTTGGTGGTGTGCGCGAGGGGCGGTGGGCTGCTTCCCGCACCGCCTCGCCTGCGCCGGATCAGGACGCGAGACCGTCCACGGAGCTTGGCAGCGCGGTCGGTGCCGTGATGGCGGTGCCCACGACGATGCTCTCTCTCGACGCCCATGCCAGCGCCTCGGCGGCCGGGGCCGCAGCCAGGTCCTCGGTGACGATTGGAACCCGACGCGGCGGCGAGTTCAAGGACGCAGCGGTCGGGCGCGGCCTGCCGCGGGAGCCCGGGGACGGCCGGACAGGGTCGTGGACACCAGGTCGGCGCCCTGCGCGGCGGCCCCCCGGGCCTCCTGAAGGGTCGACGTCGGCCATGACCTGGGCGCCGGCCGCGTGGACCGCCGCGACGAGGTCGGCGAAGGTGCTGCCGTCGGGGCGGCCGGGCGGGTGGCGTCGGCCGGCACCACGGCGGCGCCTGGGCTCCACGAGGCGAGGGCAGACGTCTGATGCGCCGTCGGTGAGGCGCTCGACCGCACCCGCCTCCCCACCGTTCGACCATCGCGCGACCCGCTGGACGTGCACCGCCGCGGCGCGGCGCCGAGCGCGAGCGGCGTCGAGGACTTCGCTGGGTCAGCCTCCCCGGCCACACCTTGGAGGGGCTGCCCGGGCAGGTCGGGGGGTCAGGGCCGGCGCGTGGCCTTCGCCCTCGCCCTCGCCCCTCGCCCTGGGACCCCGGAGCTGACTGTCGCCGACGAACCGACGAGCGCGCTGGACGTGTCTGTGCGCGCCCAGATCCTCAACCTGCTGGTGGACCTGCGCGCCCGCCTCGGTCTGGATGCGTTCATCTCCCACGACGCAGACGGTGGCATTTGGCGGACCGCACCGCGGGGCTGTACCCGGGCCGGTCGTCGAGGAGGGGGGGGGGCCGAGGTCTCCGGCGCCTCGCGCCACCTGGTACAACGAGGCGCTGCCTCGCCACGCCGAGCCGGTTGGACCGCCCCGAACGGATCGTCCCGCACGGGCCGCGCCCTCGCCCACCAACCCGCCTCCGGCTGCCCGCCGTTCCGCACCCGCCAGTGGGAAGGCGGGACGACGAGGTGCGCCACCGCCTTCCCGGCGGCGACGGACGGTCCCGGCGGACATCGCCGGCACTGCGTACACCCCAGCCGAGGTCGCCGTGGCGGAAGTCTGCTGACCGGCATCGGCCGACCGGGCCGGGGCATGAGTGTGATGGCGTTCGCCACTGGACGCCGTGTCGCACGACGGTCGGCCGAAACGAGAATGGGGCTATGCAATCCACTGGTTCGGCGCCGCCCTGGGTCGAGGTGCTGGTCTGGTGCGTCGCGGGAAGGAGCCTGACCGTCCCGGCCGCGTCGCCGTCGTACGCAGCACGTGCCGGATCCGAAGTTTTACGGCCAGGTGCTGGAGGACGAGCGGGCCTTACCAGCGGTTCTACGACGAGGTGTTATCGACTCGGGCAGTACGCCACTGGCCTGGAATCTGCTGGACCGATGCCCGTTCCGCAG
Organism: Streptomyces thinghirensis; assembly: GCA_021502835.1. The sequence goes on along the minus strand of JAKFGP010000003.1, from coordinate 103,074 downwards.
TCGACCATCACCTCGCACCTGGTCGTGATTCCGCCGGAGACCCCGGCCATGGGTGACCGGCAGATCGCCGAAAGTGATCCAGTACCCGGGAGGGAACCAGCGACCGTCGCGTCACGGTGGATTTTTGGAGCCCGTCGTCGCGAACGTCGAACGGCTCAGCCGGGCCTACTGGTGCGACGCCGTCGCCGCCCTGCAGCACGGTTCGAACCGGACTTCCAGGCCTCGTGCAGCGCTCATCCGAACCAGCGCGGCGGTGGCCGGTGAGGGCTGCTGGAGGCTGCCGTCGCTGCCGCCCTCCCACGGGCTGGGTGGCGGGTCGCGGGCCACGGCTTGCTTGACGCGATCGGTGCCGTCGGACGCGCGCGCCGGCCACCAGACCCACGGGTGCGGACGGCAAATGAACGGGGTAGGCGGCGCTGGCCGCGTCGCGCCGGTCGCGCGACGGACCAGGTCCGGGCAGCTGCCGCGGAGCTGCTGCGGACGCGGGTAGGGGCGCGGGTCATCACCGTCGACCTCGACCCTTCGCACGAGGCGCTGGCCCCGGTGGACCGCGCACGTTCCATCACCCGTCTCTTCCAGGAGGTGGTGTTCGGCGGCGGCCGTGCTCTGCGCCGCCGCGCTCACCCCGCTGTGGTTCTTCACGCCCCCCACCAAGCGCCGGCCGACGCCCTCGGCCGGGTGCCGGCCGCCGCCGCCTCAGTGATGGCGCTGTCGGTTCTGCTGCGTCTCACACCGGGGGTCGCGCTGTTCGACACGCCCGAGGTGTGGCCTCATCGGCTGCGGATCTCCTCGGCACATCCAGGCCAACGCCGTCAGACCAGCCTTGACCAGCGCGACCGTCGTCGCGGTGATCCTGCCGCCGCCGGCGCCCTGCTGATCACCGTCGGCTGGGCCCGGCAGACCAGGCCCGGCGTGCCGGTGCTCACCGACCCGCGACACGGCCCCACCCCTGATCTTCGCCGTCACGTGGCGTGCGCGCTCGTGGGCACGATGCTGGCGCCGGTGGCGATCACCGGTCATCACCGCGCATCTGCCAGGGTAGCGCCGGGAGCTGTGCGACGCCCGCCGGCGACGAGATCGCCCAGCTCGCGTCGCACAACGCGATGGCCACGACGGCGGACTGGTTCATCGGCCCTCCAGGACCCGGACATCGTCGGTCAGCCTCAATGCCGGGGTACGGGTCCTGCTCCCTCGACACACTGCTGGGAGCGGCCCGAGGAGGTCGCGGAACGGCTGAGCACCTCGGACTTCCCCGCCCTGCGCCGCCGGCTCACCTCGACTTGAGCGGTGAACCCGCCCCCACCCCGGGATGTGGCCGTGCCACTCGGTGTGCGGCGCCGCTCTCGAATCACCCACGCTGCGCCAGATCGGCGACTGGCTGCGGCAACCCCACGGAGGTCGTCACCCGATCCTCCAGGACGGCGTTCACCCCGTGGCGATCCAGAGCGCCTTCCGGCAGGCCGGCCTGTCCGACCTGCCGTTCGAGCCGGACGCGGTCCGGACCTGGCCGTGGCCGAAGCTGGGCGACACGATCGACAGCGCTCGGCGCCTGGTTGTTCGCGGAGAAGGCCGACGGGCCCGGCGCCGTGGTACCGAACTCTACCGGTAATGGCATGGAGACGCCGTTCGCGTTCCGCAGCCCGGACGAGATGTCCTGCCTCCGCCGAATTGGGGCGGCGCCGACAAGCGGCTGTTCCTGCTCAACCACTTCGTCACGGCCGGCGGCGGGCTGCGGCTGGACGCCGGGCTCGTCAACTCCCGGCAGCGGGTGCTGGAGCGGGCGCACACCTGTGAGCGGCAGCGCGGCAGACCGGTCAACTTCATCGCGGTGGACTACGCGACGATCGGCGACGCGCTCGGCGCGGTCGCGGAACCTCAACGCCGAACGCCTTGCGGAACATCGCGCTTCCCGTCGGACGATCACCGGATAGGCTCCGCGACGCGCACGGAACGCGCACGTCGGGGCAGGGGACATGACGGACGATTCGCTGAGACCCGAGCATGGGCATGAGCGCGGCGGCCCAGGCGATCACCGCTGTGGTATTGGTCGGTGCGCTGGCGGGCGGCGCTGTGACCATCGCCCGGGGCCGACGCGCAGAGCTCCGGCAAACGGGGGCCGGCCACCGCTCGGCCACGGACGATGCCCCGCCGTCGAAGCGTGTCCGGAACGCAGCTGCACGGCGCTGAACCGTCCGACCTGCCGGCGCTCTGGGAACGCCCGAGGCAGTCCGGCGCAGAACGCCTACGGCAACGACGGTCGACCGAACTCGCCGACGGCAGGAAGATCCCGACACCCGAGGCGACTGTCAGGTTCGAGACCCACACGGTGAAGCTCTCGGCGTCCTACGACGAGCTCTCGGTCGCCGGGACGGCCGAACTCCCTGGGAGAGACCGCGCAGGCGAAGAAGGTCCTGGGTCGCGCGGCGGCCTCCGCGAACCGGACCGTCGCCATCTCCTCCGGCGGCGACGGGGCGGACGCCGGCCCGGGCGTGCCTCGCTTAGCCTGGTGGTGGCCGAGGACGCGAGGACAGCGGCGGCTCCTACGAACTCTCCGTCTGAGCGCGAGGACGGCATGCCCGACGACGACGATAGGTGCTTCCGCGTCGCCGAAAGGGTGCTGCCGGCGGTCCCGGGTGGACCGCCGGCTGACCTCACCGGTTGATCTTGAACTGGGATCCGGTTCGATCGTCACGTCCTCCTCGGCCGAGTTGGTGATGGTGACGTCGGTCAGGGTGGCGCTGCCTCGGGCGCCGCCCATCGCGAGGATGCCCGATCCGTTGTTGGACTTGTCGATGCGGACGTTCTGGATCTTCACGTCCGGCATCGCACCGCCTCCCGTCTTGAACTGGATGCCGTCACAGGTCGAGTCGAGGATGTCGGTGTCCCGGATGGTCACCGCCGGGATGTCCTGCCCTGCGCGAAGAGGGTGATGGCGCCGAACTCCTGGTCCTCGTTCCAGAACGCGCCGCCCGTCCGGTGCAGGGCGTTGCTCGCGATGAGGGTCCGCCGGAGAAGGGCAGGGGTCGTGGTCGGTGGCGAGCATGATGCCGGGTAGTTCATCGTGTCGGAGATGACGTTGTTCTCGATGGTGTTGCCGTAACCGCCGTAGACCGCGATGCAGTTGGCCGCCACGGGAGCTGGATCGTGTTGTTGCGGAAGTGGTTGTCGTGGCCGACGTCCACGGAGGTGTCCTTCACGTACTTGCTGGCCCACACCGCGAGCGAGTCGTCGCCGGTGTTGCGGAAGAGGAGTTGTAGACCGTGGAGTTGCGGGTGCCGTTGGCGAAGTTGATGCCGTCATAATAAGTGTTGCGGATGCGCATGCCGGTGAACTCCAGGCCGTCACCGGGTCCCCACAGCTCGGGGATGTTCGCGTAGTCGCGGCCGGCCCTGAGACGCCGACGTTGGCGTGCTCGATCGAGACGTTGCTGATCTTGGTGTCCTCGCCGAAGCGGCCGCTGAGGCCGACGCCGCCCTCGTGGTTGACCGTCACCGCCGCGGATGGTGCCGGAGCCGAAGATGGCGATGTCGGAGATCTGGGTGTTGTCGTCGACGTCGGCCGAAGTTGCCCTCGTGCGGGTGGTTGATGCCGCCGGCCTCGTGCGGCGGGGTCAGGGTGTGGAGCTGGGAGTGCCACATGCCCGCTGCCGCGGATGGTGACGTCGCGGATGCCGACCTGGTTGTACTGGCCACGGTTCTGCGGGTCGTCGGTGAGGATCTTCTGCTCCTGGCGCCACTGCCCGGCCGGGATCCACACGCAGGGGATCACGCCCTCCTGGTCGGCGGTGACGGCGCGCTGGATGGCGTCGGTGTCGTCGAGTCCGTCGCCAGGGGATGGCCCCGTACTCGGTGATCGAGGTGCAGTTCGCCGGCCTTGGGCGCCGGGGGCGCGACCTGCTCCAGGTCGATCAGGTCGATGACGTGGAACGCGGCCGAGTCGCCGGCGTCGCGCTGGGAGCGGAACTCGGTGCCCTGCAGGGAAGGTCCGGTCCAGCAGGGCGTGGGACTCGTCGAACAGCCGCCGCGCGCTGCCGCCGGGCCGGTTGGTGAGGCCCTCGGGGTCGTCGGTGTTGCCGTACAGCCAGCTGTGCTTGGACGACAGGGGTCAGCTTCTAACGAAGTCGCCGTCGGCGTAGAGGCTGATCGTGACCTCGGCTCCCCCCGCCGCCGGGGGCGTCGGGGACGGAGTTGCGCACCACGATGAGAGTTGGTGGGTGTGGTGGAGGTGAACTCGACGTACTACCGGTCGAGTCGAGCCGGACGGACTTGCGGCCGGACGACTCGGTGCCCAAGTGGTGTGCCCGAAGGTGCGCTTGGCGTCGGTGGTGAGCAGGGTGCCGTTGTGACGGCCGTCCTCCGCCTCGTACTCGGTGTACGGGACGGCGGCGCCGCGTCCGACGACGAGGGACTTGGCGAGCACGTTGTTGTTCTCGTTGGTCTCCGTGACGACGCCGGTCGCGTCGGCGGTCACGCTGAGGGTGACGCCACCACTTGCCGCCGTCCAGGTGCCGCTGATCGGCACGTTCACCGTGGCACCGGCGGCCACCTCGCCGGTCGTCCCGTTCAGGGTGGTGGGGCCGGCCTGGAGCCGGGTCACCGAGCCGGCCTCGACGGCGCTCGTGCCGCGATTGTGCACCGCGACGGTGAAGGAGACCTTCGCGCCCACGGCCGGGTTGGCCGGGTTGGTGGTGATGGAGCGCACCTCCAGGTCGGGTCCGGGGGCCCGGTCGACGACCAGCCGGTCGGAGGCGGTGCGGCTGTTGTTGGAGTCGTCCAGTTCGGCGACCGTGTCGCGCGGGTCGGCCACCGCGGCGACCGCGTAGTCGCCGGCCGCGTGGGTGCCGGTGGCGACGGCGACCTCGGCGGACTCACCGGGGTCGAGCGCGGGTATCTCCGCGCTGCCGGCGGCCGTTCCCTCCACGGTGACGTCCGCGGTCGTCGCGGCCGAACGCGCGGTGCCGGCGTTGCGGACCGTGGCGTTCACGGTGACCTCGTCCCGCTCGGAGGGGTCCGGGGGTGACCAGTCGAGCCCGGTGACGGTCAGGTCGGGGCGCGGGCGCGACGGTGCCGACGACCTGGAACTCGGCGACCTGGCCGCCGGGCGCGCCGGTGTTGGAGAAGAACCGGAGCCGTACGTCGGACACGCGGCCGGTGACCGGGATGGTCACCGTGTTGTCCGTGCCCGGACTGAAGGAGTAGTCGGCGCGGGCACGCAGCGAGGTGAATTCGCTCTGGCCCTGCACACGGCCGAGCACCTGGATGCTCTGAATCCGGGCGGCCGCAGACGGGGTCCGGGTTGAGCTTGGCGACCACGGCGCTGATGTCCGCGTCGGCGCCGAGCCGCACGGTGAGGTCGGCGGGGTGGCCGGCCGCTTCCCAGTAGGTGGAGGTGGAGTCGTCGGTGGCGTTGGCCGCGACGTAGGAGTGCACCGACGAGGTGGCCTCGACCGGCTTGTTGCGGGCCAGGTTGGTGCCGGTGGGGGGCGGCTCGGTGACCACTTCCTCGCCGTACACCTCCAGTTCGGCCAACTGTGCGGCGTTCCAGCCGGTGTTGCCGGTGACGTGGACGCGGACGTAGCGGGCGTCGGAGGGGAGGTGAGGTCGACGGCGACGGTGTTGGTCCGGTCCGGGCTGAACGCCCGTGCGGCGGAGCCGGCGAGGGCGCTGAAGGTGGAGCCGTCGGTGCTGCCCTGGAGGGAGAGGGTCTGGCTGCGGCTCTCCCAGCCGCGCGGGCAGTTCCAGGACCACCCGTTCGACGTCGCGAGCCTCGCCGGGATCGACCTGCACCACTGGGGGAAGGAGCCGGCCGGGCCCTCCCGAGTAGGACGCCTGGGTGCCGTCGGTGGTGTTGCCTGCCGGGTACGCGCCGTGCGAGCCGCCGGCCGTGGCCGGACGGCCGAGGGCGAGGTTGACGTCGGCGGCGGCCGTCGCGGCGTGCGCGCCGGCCGCGAAGGGCAGCGGGAGCAGCCCGACCGTCATCAGCCCGGCCACGACGGTGCCCGTCAGCGACCGTCGGCCGAGGGATCTCCATCTCATGGGGGTCCTCTGTTCCGTGGGGAGTCGGGGAGCGCGACAGGTCGACGGGGAGGGGAAGCACCGACCATGCGCGCCAATTGAGCAGGACAGTCGATTCTTTGCGGAAAGTGCGTCATCAGATTTCTATCGCGTCATCTGTTTGTCAACGGTCCTCGCCTCGTGACGGGATTTGGCACGTAAACAGCTTGCGTCGCTTGCGGACCTCTTGCGTTCACTGTGAACTGGGAATTAGTGGCCTTCGAGACAAGAGGTGCCGTTCGAGCCTCATCGCTCACGCAAGCCATGCACCGGGACGAGAAACAGAAGGGCCGGCTCGACACCCGTAGGTGTCGAGCCGGCCCCTTACCGGGAGGGGGCCCCGGGGGACGGATCAGTCCGGTGCCGAACTCCATGGCGGCGCGGTCCAGCAGCTCGTCGTCGCCGGAGACCTCGCCGCGGGAGGCGATAGCCTGCGCGCCGCCCTCCGGCATGGCGCCGATCAGCCCGGTCGAGGCGGCCTGGGCGGCACCGATGGCGGGGTTGGCGGTGCCGATCAGGCCCAGCCCGGCGATACTGCTCCAGCTTGGCGCGGGAGTCGGCGATGTCGAGGTTGCGCATGGTGAGCTGGCCGATCCGGTCCACCGGGCCGAACGCGGAGTCCTCGGTGCGCTCCATCGACAGCTTGTCCGGGTGGTAGCTGAACGCCGGGCCCGTGGTGTCGAGGATCGAGTAGTCCTCACCGCGCCGCGGCCGCAGCGTGACCTCGCCGGTGACGGCCGAGCTGACCCAGCGCTGGAGCGACTCCCGGATCATCAGCGACTGCGGGTCCAGCCAGCGGCCCTCGTACATCAGCCGGCCCAGGCGCCGTCCCTCGGTGTGGTACTGGGCGAGGGTGTCCTCGTTGTGGATCGCGTTGACGAGGCGCTCGTAGGCCGCGTGCAGCAGGGCCATGCCGGGCGCCTCGTAGATGCCGCGGCTCTTGGCCTCGATGATCCGGTTCTCGATCTGGTCGGACATGCCCATGCCGTGGCGGCCGCCGATGGCGTTGGCCTCCATCACCAGGTCGACGGGGAGGCGAACTCCTTGCCGTTGACCGTCACCGGGCGGCCCTGGTCGAAGCCGATCGCGTGACGTCCTCGGCGGCGATCTCGACCGACGGGTCCCAGAACCGCACGCCCATGATGGGCTCCACGGTCTCCACGCCGGTGTCGAGGTGCTCCAGCGTCTTGGCCTCGTGGGTGGCGCCCCCAGATGTTGGCGTCGGTGGAGTACGCCTTCTCCGTGGAGTCCCGGGTAGGGAGGTCGTGGGCGAGGAGCCACTCCGACATCTCCTTGCGGCCGCCCAGCTCGGTCACGAGGTCGGCGTCCAGCCACGGCTTGTAGATCCGCAGCTGGGGGTTGGCGAGCGGCCGTACCGGTAGAACCGCTCGATGTCGTTGCCCTTGAACGTGGAGCCGTCGCCCCAGATCTGGACGTCGTCCTCGAGCATCGCCCGGACGAGGAGCGTGCCGGTGACGGCACGGCCCAGCGGCGTGGTGTTGAAGTAGGCCCGCCCACCCGAGCGGATGTGGAACGCCCCGCAGGTGAGCGCGGCCAGGCCCTCCTCGACCAGCGCCGCCCGGCAGTCGACCAGGCGCGCGATCTCGGCGCCGTAGAGTCTTGGCGCGGTCGGGTACCGAGGCGATGTCGGGCTCGTCGTACTGGCCGATGTCGGCGGTGTACGTGCAGGGGACGGCGCCCTTGTCACGCATCCACGCGACCGCGACCGAGGTGTCGAGGCCGCCCGAGAAGCGATACCGACGCGCTCGCCGGTGGGGAGGAGGTGAGGACCTTGGACATAGGAAGAGTATGCATGACAACGCATGGCCATGCAAAGCCCGGGTGGTCACCGGGCCGTCGGCATCGCGATGTACTGGTACTCCAGGAACTCCTCGATCCCCACCGTGCCGCCCTCCCGGCCGAGCCCGGACTGCTTGACGCCGCCGAAGGGCGCGGCCGGATTGGAGACGAGCCCGGTGTTTGAGGCCGACCATGCCGACCTCGAGGCGCTCGCTGACGCGCAGGGCGCGGTCGAGGGCCCTCGGTGAAGACGTAGCCGACGAGCCCCCCAGGGGTGTCGTTGGCGCGGCGTACCACCTCGTCCTCGTCGTCGAAGGTGGGGATCGCCGCCACGGGGCCGAAGATCTCCGTACCCATCAGGCGGCTGTCCGGGCTGACGTCGGTGAGCACCGTGGGCGGGTAGAAGCAGCCGGGGCCTTCGGGCGTACGGCCGCCGCAGAGGACCCGCGCGCCGCGCTCCACCGCGTCGGACACCAGCTCCTCGACCTTGGCGCGCCCGGCGGCGTCGATGAGCGGGCCGACGTCGACACCGTCCCGGGTGCCGGGGCCCACCACCAGCGCCTCCATCCGCCGGGCGAGGCGCCGCGCGAACTCCCCGGCCACCGAGCGGTGGACGAAGAACCGGTTGGCGGCGGTGCACGCCTCGCCCATGTTGCGCATCTTGGCGATCATCGCGCCGTCCACGGCCACGTCCAGGTCGGCGTCGTCGAGGACGATGAAGGGCGCGTTGCCGCCCAGCTCCATCGAGGCCCGTACGACCGTGTCGGCGCACTGGGCGAGCAGGAGCCGGCCGACCTGCGTGGAGCCGGTGAAGGACAGCTTGCGGATCCGCCCGCCGCGCAGGAGCGGTTCGCACACCTCCCCGCCCGGGAGGTGGTGATCACGTTCAGTACGCCGTCCGGCAGTCCCGCCTCCTTGAGGATGGCGGCCAGGGCCAGGCTGGAGAGCGGGGTCTGCGGGGCGGGCTTGAGCACCATCGTGCAGCCGGCCGCGATCGCCGGGCCGATCTTGCGGGTGCCCATGGCCAGCGGGAAGTTCCACGGTGTGATCAGCAGACAGGGCCCGACCGGGCGCCGGGAGAGCAGCATGCGGTTGCGTCCGTCGGGGAGGACGCCGTGGCCGCCGTCGATGCGGACGGCCTCCTCGGAGAAACCAGCGGAAGAACTCCGCCGCGTACGCCACCTCTCCCCTGGCCTCGGTCAGCGGCTTTCCCATCTCGGACGTCATCAGGTGGGCCAGCTCGTCGGTGCGGTCGAGGATGATCTCGTAGGCGCGGCGCAGGATCTCGCTGCGCGCCCGCGGTGCCGTACGGGCCCACTCCTCCTGCGCCTGGAGCGCCGCGTCCTGGGCAAGGCGGGCGTCCTTGGGGCCCGCGTCGGCGACATGGCAGAGGATCTCGCCGGTCGCGGGGTCGTCCACGGGCATGACGGCGCCGTCCGCGGCGTCCGTCCAGGCGCCGCCGACGAACAGCTGGGTCGGTGTGCCGGTCATGGGGTCCTTCCTCGCCGTGTTCATCGGTCCGCCGCTCCCGACGTGCCCGCCTCGACGGCGGCCGTCCACGCCCGGAGCCCCTCGTCGACGTCCGGCTCGCCGATCACCAGTGCCGGGATCATCCGGACCACTTGGTTCCAGGCCCCGCAGAGCAGCAACAGCAGACCCTCATCGACGGCGGCCCGCTGGACCCGGGCGGCGGTCTCGGGGTCGGGTCGCCGTCCTCGGTGACGAACTCGCTGCCCAGCATCAGCCCCAGGCCGCGCACGTCCCCGACGGCCGGGGTCGGACCGCCACCGCCTCCAGCCCGTGGCGCAGCCGCGCCCCCATGGCCTCGGCGTTCGCCACGAGCTTCTCGTCGCGTACGACGTCGAGGCGTGGCGCAGGCCGCCGCGCACGCCACCGCGTTGGCACCGTACGTGCCGCCCTGCGAGCCCGCCCACGCCTTGCGCATCAGGTCCTCGGACGCGGCGATCCCGGACAGCGGGAATCCACTGGCCAGGCCCTTGGCGGTGACGAGGATGTCCGGGGTGACGCCGAAGTGCTCGTGGCCCCAGAAGCGGCCGGTGCGGCCCACGCCGGTCTGCACCTCGTCCAGGATCAGCAGGAACCCGTGCCGGTCCGCGCGTTCCCGCAGGCCCTCCATGAAGGCGCGGGTCGCGGGTACGTACCCGCCCTCGCCGAGTACCGGCTCGACGATGACGGCGGCGGTGTCGGCCGGCGAGGAGATGGTCTGGAGGGTGTAGTCGAGCTCCCGGAGGGCGAAGCGGGTGGCGGTCTCCTCGTCCCAGCCGTAGCGGTAGGCCGTCGGGAAGGGGGTGACGACCACGCCGCTCATCAGCGGTGAGAAGCCGGACCGGAAGCGGGTGCCGGAGGTGGTCATGGAGGCGGCGGCGACGGTACGGCCGTGGAATCCGCCGTGGCACACCAGGACGTTGGGCCGACCGGTGGCCTGGCGGGCCAGGCGCAGCGCCGCCTCCACCGCCTCGCTGCCGGAGTTGGTGAAGAACAGACTGTCCAGACCGGCCGGCAGCACCTCGCCGAGCTTGTCGACGAGGTGCCGCAGCGGCAGGTGCATGACGGTCGTGTACTGACCGTGGACCAGCGTGGCCACCTGCTCTGGGCGGCGGCCACGACCCTGGGGTGGCAGTGTCCGGTGCTGGTGACTCCGATGCCGGCGGTGAAGTCCAGATAGCGGCGGCCGTCCTCGCCATGGATGTGGACGCCCTCGCCCCGGACGGCCACCACGGGCGTGGCCTGGCGAAGGTGCGGCGACAGTGCGGTCATGCTCGTCTCCCGGCCTGGTCGTCGGTTGTACTGCGGTTCCCCGAGCATGCCACGCGGTCCACGGCCGGACAACGCGTGATCTGTCCGGCCGGGGCGCGGTATCCGGACGATGTGTCAACCGACGCGGCCCCACCGCGTCCGTCACCGGTGCCACGGACGCCGGATCGGCGCCCTTGCGCAGGTCAGCACGGCTTGTCAGAGTGGCGGGTGCAGGGAGGCACCGTGAGCGAGAACCAGCGCAGAGCCCCGGTACCGGAAGGCCGTCCGCTCACCGTGGCCGACGTGCTGGCGCTGCCCGTCCTGGCCGGTGGAGATCCGCGGGTGGTGACCGGCCGGGACCACACCGACCGTCCGGTCCGCTGGGTGCACATCACCGAACTGACGGACCCGGCCTCCTTCCTCAAGGGCGGCGAACTCGTCCTCACCACCGGCATGCCGCTGCCCGACGACCCCGCCGGTGTACGCCGCTACGTGGACGAACTGGCCGACGTCGGTGCCGCGGCCCTCGTCATCGAACTCGTCCGCCGCTACCACCGGCCGCCCGACGCCCTGGTTCAAGCCTGCCGGTCACGCGGCCTGCCTCTCGTCACCCTCGCCAAGGACGTCAACTTCCTGGAGGTGACCCAGGTCGTCCACACGCTGATCCTCGGCAGCCAGGCGGACGCGATGCGCAGGACCCAGCGCGTCCACGAGGCGTTCACCGCCCCTCACCCTGCGCGGCGCCGGCCCCGAGGACGTGGTGCGCGCCGCGGCGGAGATGAGCGGGCACACGGTCGTGCTGGAGAACCTGGTCCACCGGGCGATGGTCTGCGAACCCTCCGGCAGTACGACGGAGGCCGCGCTCACCGACTGGGAACGGCGTTCCCGGGCCACCCCGCCCGCCGACCACACCGGTCTGCGCGGCCCCGAGGGCTGGCTCGTGGCCCCGGTGGAGTACCAGGGCGAGGGCTGGGGACGGGTGGCCATGCTCCCCCGGCCCGTACGACTCGGCCGCGTCCCCGGTCTTCGGGCCCGAGGACGTCACCGTGCTGGAGCGGACCGCGATGGCCCTCACCATCGCCCGTCTCACCCATCCCACGCCCTGGGGAACGCACCGCGCACCGCAACGCCCTGCGCGACCTGGTCGAGCAGCGCCACCGCTCCCCGCGGACGCGTGTGCCCGGGTCGCGGCGCTGGGGCTGCCCACCGAGCACACCCGCTTCGTCGCCGCACTCGTGGACGTCCCGGCGGCAGCGGACACCGCCAGGATCGAGGTCCGCCTCGCCGAGGAACTGAGCGCCACGGGGGCCCCGGCGCTCGTCGGCCTCCTCGGTCCCCTCCCGGCTCGGCGTTCTGCTGGCGCTGCGCCCGTCCAGGCCCTGGCGGCAGACCGTCGAGCGGCTGAGCCGCACCGCACTGGGCCCGGCCCCGGGCGCGACCGTGTGCGCCGGCTCCCCCGGCCACGGACCTCGCCGACGTCGCCCGCTCGTTCCGCGAGGCGGCCCGGGTGGCCGAGGCGACCGGGCCGGAACAGCCCCTCCCCCGGACCGCTCCTTCCACGAACGGTCCGACATCGGTCTGCGCCGCCTGCTGTTCGCGCTCCGCGACGACACCCGGGTGCAGGGTACGCGGAGCGGCAGCTGGGCCGGCTCCTCGACCACGACGCCCGCCACGGCACCGGCCTCCTGACGACCCTGCGCGGATACCTGGACGCCGCCGGCAACAAGACCGTCGCCGCCCGCGCCATCGGTGTGTCCCGGGAGACCGTCTACCAACGGCTGCGCACGATCGAACGGTTACTCGGCCGCGATCTCGAATCCGGCGAGCAGCGCACCGAACTCCACGTGGCGCTGCAGGCACCTGACGCCCTGCGAGGTCCGCTGACCCGCTCACCGCGCCCGGCGCGCGTTCACCCAGCCGAGCAGGACCACCGAGCACACCGCCGCGAACGCGCACCAGGTCGAGACGAACTCCGTCCGCCACAGGGCCCAGCAGACCAGCGCGCCCGCGCCGGCCAGGATTCCCAGCACGCGCAGGCCCCGGTCGCCGGACAGCAGCAGCGAGCCGACCGTGGCGACGAGGTAGCCCGCGGTCAGCATCGGGGCGTGGGGCAGGTCCACCAGGTAACCGACGGTGTGGCCGCGGATCTCCGCCCGCACCGGGCCCGTGGCGAGGACGTACGCGAGCACCGCCGCGGTCGCGACTCCGACGGCGAGCGGCACGGTCAGCCCGCGCCGCGCGGACCGTGGCGCGGCGCACAGCACGCCGGCCGGTACCCAGAGCGCCAGCAGTGGCAGGGCCATGACCGTCCAGGCGAGGGTGGCCGGGCCGCTCCCCCCGTCCGAGGCCCAGACCGCCGCCTCGACCATCTGGTGCACTCCGAGCAGCAGGGGCAGCGCGGCCAGCGGAAGGTCACGGCTCCGTCGTGCCCGCGTCACGCAGGCCACACCGACGGCGGCGATCCCGACACCCGCGACGAGGTCGGCCTCCGCGCTCCAGCACATGACTGCGTCCTCGGGTCGGCCGACGGGCCCTTCATCCTCACCGATCCGATACGGCACGAGCACGCCGACACGGCCGCCCCGTCGGTGAGGACCGGTGGCGACGACCGGTGGTGCAGGAACGGAAGTACGGGTAGGGGCGTCCCAGAGAACGTAGGCGAGGATCTTCGTCGCCGACGCCCGGCCTACCCGGACACCGGAGGAACGGACACATGGAAGCCCCCACGGAAACCCCCACCACCCTGGGCGAGCAGCTCCTGCTCATCTCGCTGGACGACGAGTCCGGCACCGCCAGAGTCGGCCAAGGTGGCCCCGGCGATCGCCGCGGCCTCGCTGGTGGAACTCGCGCTGGCCGGCCGGATCGACGTGACGGACGACAAGGTCACCGTCGTGGACGCCACTCCACTGGGCGAGCCCGCCCTGGACGCCGCGCTCGAAGCGGTCGCCGGCAAGGACCGGCCGGGCAGCACCAAGGACTGGATCAACCGGCTCAAGACCGACGCCGTGGCCCGGGCGAACACGGGCCTGATCGAGAAGGGGCTGGTCCGGGAGGAGAAGAAGAAGGTGCTCGGCCTCTTCCCCGTGCGCCGCTACCCGGAGGCCGACGGCTCGGTGGAGGCGGCGGTGCGGCAGCGCCTTGACGCGGTCGTCCTGTCGGGCGCGGCACCGGACGAGCGTACGGCGAGCCTGGTCGCCCTCCTGCACGGAGCCAAGCTGCACCGTCTCGCCTTCCCCCGGCGCCGACGCGCGCCGGGTCGACGCGGCCATGGAGTCGGTCTCGCGGGGCCGGTGGTCCCGCGACGGCGGTGCGCCACGTCGTGAAGGCCGCGGAGGACGCGCTGACGGCGATCATCGCGGTAGACCGTGACGACGACGGTCGTCACGAACGGCTGACGCCCCACTGAAGGGCGGGGGCGCCGTCCTCGGTGAGCGTCTCCGCCAGCAGATCGCAGTAGCGGTGCAGGTCCTCGTGCCAGCCGACGAACGAGGCGAAGTCCCGCATGTGGAGGGCCAGTCGGAGGGTCGCCGCGCGTGCGGTGCCGGGCGGGAGGGCGGACGCACCGGCGGCGCCGACACCGTCGGTGTACCCGGCGAGCAGGGCCTGGGCAGCGGCCGGGTAGTCGACCGGCGGACCCTGTCCGGCGGCGCCGAGGCCCCGGGCGGCGGCGGTGCGCAGTTCGTGCAGTTCCCCTAGGATCCAGCCGAGGTCGAGGGCCGGGTCGCCCCCGGTGACCTCCTCGCCGGTGAGCAGGGCCAGCGTGGCCGCCGGCCGGCGAGGGGACCAGCCAGCCGGTGCTGGGCGCACCGTGCAGCAGGACCGCGTCTGCCCCGCCGGACGGTTCGTTCGCGGCCGCGGACCAGTCCGTCAGCCGTGCCCACAGCGAGGGGGCCGAGCCGGCTGCGGGCATGCGCGCGCAGCCGGGTGGCATCGGGGCCGGTCTCCTCCCCCAGGATCCAGGCACGGAGCCGTCGCATGCCGGGGTGCGGCGGCCGCTCCGGGAACGCCCAGGGCTCCCGGTGCAGTCGCCGCAGTGTCCTGCCCGCGTCCGCGAGCGCGCTCACCGAGAGCCGGAAGGCGGTGTCGTCGCCGGAGGGCAGCAGCCGGGCCACCGAGACCGCGCCCGGCACGCGGTACCGCACGCCCGGCCGCGCGGCACGGTCCGGCTCCGGGCCGGCGGCCCACTCCCCCAGGGCGAGCCGGGCACCGCACCGGCCTTCCCGCCGCGGAACCGACGGCGGTGTCGACGCGCCGCAGTGCCGCGCCGACCGCCACGGGGGAAGGCGCTGCGGGCGGGTGTGGGCCGGCCCGGGCGTGCGCAGCCAGCTGAATCCCGCGTCCCCGTGGTAACGCACGGTGATCCGCAGATAGCGGGTGCCGTACTCGCGCACGGTCACGGGCTCGGCTTCCGAGGCGACGGACGGCTCAGCCACCGTGCCGCCGCCGGACCGCCTCGATGATCTCCCCGACGTCCCGGAAGGCCGCGTCCCGGCCCTCGGTGAAGAGCACCCCGCCGCAGTTGAGGACCACCTCGTCCACCCCGGCGTCCCGGTACTCGTCGAGCCGGGCGGCGATGTGGTCCGCCGAGCCGAACACGTAGGTGCCGCTGTCCACCAGGGGAGACGGCGCCGGCCCTCGGGTCGGCGGGATCGGCCGGTACACCGGCCCGGCGCAGCATGTCCGTGTAGTGGTCGGCGGCGAGGTGCCCGGCGGCGGCCGTGTGCGCGAGGACGTACGGGTCCCGCCCGCCGCGTTCCACCGCGACATGGACGACGGTCGCGACGCGGCAGCAGGCGTCCCGGTCCTTGGCGCCTTCCTCCAGGGCGGGCAGCAGGGTGTCGGCGACGTATCCGGGCGGGGTCATCCAGGTGATGGCGACGTCCGCGACGCCGCCCGCGGTCCGGGCCATGTTGGGGCGCAGCACGCCCACGCCGACCTCCACCCCGGGGTGGTCCATGGGGATCAGCCGCCCGCGCAGCTCGTGGTAGTCACCCGCGTGGTCGACGATCTCCCCGTCGATCAGGGAGCGGACCGTGCGCAGGTAGTCCGCGGCCATCGTGCGCGGGCTGGCACAGGGGCGTCCGTTGAGGCTGCGTACGAACGCCGGTGCGCCGACACCGTATCCGGCCACCACCGTCCGGCCGGTCATCAGGGCCAGGGAGCGGGCCTGGAGGGCGGCTTCGTACGGATGGCGCAGCGGCATCAGGGTCACGCCGGTGCCGACGGGGACGCGTATCCCGGCGCCCGCGAGATGGGCGAACGCCTGGTGGGTCTCGACCTTGAGCGACTGGCCCGTCCACAACCGGCGCGCGCCGGTGTCCCGCACCAGTTCGGCGTAGGGCCGCAGGGCGTCCCCCCCCCGGGGTGTCGGGCATGTTCGGCACGAGCATGCTCGGGAGCACGGCGGTCACGGGTAAACACACCCCTTCTGTAGCTGTTTCTTGACGACCTGTTGTGTTAGTACTACATTTCTCGCATGAGCCCAGTGAGTCATCGCGAGGGAATGCCGATCTACAACCAGCTGAGAGTGCTGCGCGCGGAGCGCGGTCTCAGCAGGGTCGCGCTGGCGGAACTGGTGGAAGTGCATCCGCAGACCATCGGCGCCATCGAGCGGGGCGACTACTTCCCGAGTCTCGATCTGGCGTTCCGCTTCAGCGACGTGTTCGAACTTCCGGTCGAAGCGATCTTCAGTCGTAAGCCCTTCGTCCCGCTCTCCGCCCAGCTGTACAAGAAGGAGGAACGCTCGTGAGTGGGGAAGGTTCTGACGTGACGACGGGCCCGGTCCGCAGCCCCATGCGCCCCGTGGCACTCTCACTGTGCGCGCTGAGCGCCGCCATGGTGGTGCTGTCACTCGTCTCCGGACGGCAACGCGTTCTCCGACTCGTGGTGGCTCGTGGGCTTCGTTCTCTGGCTGCTGCTGTGGGGCGTACTGCGTTCGATGACCCGCGGCGTGGCCGAGCGGCCGGTGGCGGGACTGGACGAACGCGAAAGCGCGGACTGCGCGACCGGGTCTCCTTCATCGGATACCAGTGCGCGGTCGCCGCCGGCATGGCCGTCGTCCTGCTCATGGTCGTCTTCCAGAACGAGCCCGGGATGATCGAGCGGATGCCCGGGCTGCTGACCACGCTGATGCTGACGTCATCGGCGCTGCCCTCCATCATCCTGGGGTTCTCCGACACCGGCGTCGAGGACGCCGAGGCCGGTGCCGACGAGTGATCCGACCGCCGGAAACCGGCGACCCGCTATCGTGCGACAGGGCGGGTGCCCACCGATTGCGGCGGTGGGCACCGCCCTGTTCTCAGCGGGTCACGCGGTTCAGCAGGAGTGGTCGAAGGTGTTGTCGATCGACACGGCCGAGACGGCGGACGCGGCGGAGATGCACGCCTGCGACGAGGTGGTGATGGTGATGGTGGCGCCCGGGGCCTCGACCGCCGGAACGATCTCGTCGGCGGCGGCGTAGGTGGAGTAACCGCTGATGAGGGACTGGGTGTTCATGATGACTCCCGTTGGGTGATAGCGGAATCGAATGGCGGCCGGATCGGCGATTTCCGCAATCGCGTTCTCCGGCCGTGGCTGAACCATTTCCCGGCCGGTGCCGCGATGGCAATGGAGTTGGCCGCATGCGGACAGTGGCCGCAATCGGTCAACGTCTCGCGTTGAGTGGGCACTTGACCCGTCCTATGCTCGCCCGGATGATCCGAACTCAAGCTGCGCCGCCTGGTATTGGACAATGGTCTGCGGATACTGCTGGCACCGAGTCCCGTGGGTGCCTCGGTCGGCGCGTCGCGGTGCACTACGGCGTCGGTTTCCGGACCGAACCCGAGGGGGCGTACGGGCCTCGCGCACCTCTTCGAGCACCTGGTGTTCCAGGGCGGCCGCGATGCCGCACCCGAGGGTACCTGCCCCGGGTACAGCGCGCCGGCGGTTTCGGCGACGCCAGAACCCGCCAGGACGTGACCGTCTACTACGCCGCCGCCCCGGCATCCGCGCTGGAAATGCTGCTCGCGCTCGAAGCGGACCGAATGCGCTCACCCGGTATTTCCGAGCGAACCCTGCGCACGCAGATCGCGGTGATCGACGAGGAGATACGCCTCATGGTCCGCAACCGCCCGTACGGCGCGTTCCCCTGGGTGCTGCCGCGCGTCCTGCACTCCCGGGCGGAGAACACCAGGGACGGGTACGGCGAAGCCGTCGACCTGGCTGCCTTCGACGTCCCGCTGTGCGAACGGTTCTTCGCGGACCACTACGGTCCCGGCAATGCCGTCTGACACTGACCGGCGCGTTCGACCCGGCGGCGGCGGGAGCGCCTGGTGCGCGGGCACTTCGAGGCCCTGCCGGCGCGTCCGCCGGTGGCCGCGCCCGACACGCACGAGCCGTTGCCGGACCGGGAGCGGCGGCTGACGGTCACCGACCCGCACGCCGGTCCGCCCGCCGTTGCGGTGGGCTACCGGATGCCGGACCCGGTGACCGAGCGCGCCGATTACCTCGCCCACCTGGTCCTGGCCGCACTGCTCGGGCAGGGCAGGCAGGCACTGCTGCGTCGCGGGCCGGCCGCTGCGGCGGAGGTGTCGAGCCTCTCGGTGGGCTGCGGTCTGTTCGGGCTGCCGCTGGACACGGCGGGGCCCGATCTGCTGACCCTGTTCGCGGTGCACGAGAGCGAGCACGGCGCGGAGGACGTCCTGGCCTCGCTGGACGGCACGCTGGAGGCGCTGGCCAGGGACGAGGTCGACGCCGGTCTGCTTCGGGCCACGACCGCCCGCTGGGCCGCCGGGGCGCTGCGCGAGCTCGGTAGACCCGGGCACCAGGCCCAGCTGCTCGGCCTGCGCGAAGCGCTGTTCGGCGAGGCCGAGCTGACGCCGGCGCTGCCGGAGCTGGTACGCACCGGGGTGACCGGGGAACAGGTGAGCCGCGCGGCCACCCGACTCGCCTCCTCGCACCGGGCGGTGGTGCGCTTCGCGCCCGCGGAGGCCGCGCCGCGGGCACCGCACGTGCCGCGCGCGAGAGGCGGCGGCATGACCGGGGGCGCGGTGCACAGCCCCCCTTCGTGACGCCCCGGACGCGCGGCTGCCGCTGCCCGACACCGACATCATCCTCGGCAACGGGCTGCGGGTGGTGGTCTGTTCGGCTCCCGTCGTCCCCCTCGTCGAGGTCCGGCTCACCGTCCCGTACGCCGCGACGGAACCCGGCGAGGTGACCCGGTGCCAACTGCTGGCCGCCGTCCTGCTGCGAGGCACCGCGCACCGGGACGCGGACGGCTACGACGCGGCACTCGCCGCGCACGGCGCCACCCTGAACGCCGCCGCCGACGCGGACAAGCTCACCGTCGCCGGGCACACCATGGCCGACGCCCTGCCCGCCGTACTCGCCCTGCTGGCCGAGACCGTCCGCGAGCCGCGGTTGACCCGGGACGTCGTCCTCCCCGAACGCGAGGCGCTGGCACGCCGGGTACGGCTGGCCACCCACCAGCCGGCGGCCCTCGCGCAGCACGCGCTGCTGCGGAGGCGGTACGGCGAGGAGGTCGCCGCCCGCCGGCAGCCGGCGCCCGAACAGGCCGCCGCCTGCACACCGGACGACCTGGCCGAGTTGCACACGCGCGGCACCTGGGCGCCCGGGGCGCGGTGCTCGTGCTGGTCGGAGACTTGCGGCCGGAGGAAGCCGTCGCCGCGGTCACCGACACGTTCGGGGCGTGGGCGGCCGGACCGACCGCCGGGGCGCCCGGGGTGCCGTCGTGGTTTCCCGGCGGGGCGCTGCGCGGGGTGGAGCGACCGGGCGCCGTCCAGAGCGTGATCCGGCTGGCCGCCCCGCGCATCCCCGCACGGACCCAGGTTACCCGGCCCCTGCATCTGGCGCAGTTGGTCTTCGGCGGGTCCTTCTCCTCCCGGCTGGTCACGCGCCTGCGGGAGGAAAGGGGTACGCCTACCAGCTCGGGTCCGGCGTGGAGTCGGTACCGGGCGCCTCCACGCTGATGGTCGAGGCCGACACGGCCGCCGAGCACACGTGCCGGCCCTCGCGGTGATCAAGGCTGAGCTGGAGCGCATGGCGGCCGAGCCGCCGTCGGTACGGGAGGTCGACGCCGCCCCGGAGTTACGCGGCCGGCTCCACGGCGACCGCGATGTCGTCCCCGGGCGCGCTGGCGTCCGGCCTGGCGAACCTGCTGCACGCCGGAGTCGGTTCCGACTGGCTGCACAACTGGGGGCCGCTGCTGGCGGGCGTGCCCTACGACGCGGTCGTCGAGGCGGCTCGCCGGTTCTTCCGGCCCGCGCGTTTCACGGGTGTGGTCGTCGCCGACGACGCGGCGGTGGCGCCGCTGCGGCTGGGCGCCGCCGGGGAACTCGCCTTCTGACGGCTGGAGGGGCGGTGCCGCCGAGTGGTTCGACTCGGCGGCACCGCCCCCTCCGCGTCGTGAGCGGAACGGGCGGGTCAGCCCCGGCTCTTCCTGATCCCCGCGATCACGGCGACCAGAAGGGCGATGCCGATGGCGATCCAGAGGGCGGTGCTCGTGAGGGACTCCTCGTTTGTCGGGCGGCCCGGCGGGCCGGGTGGTGGTGTTCCGGACAGGGGGTGGGGGGACGGACAAGGGGGACGGATGAAGGGCAGGGGATGACGGGAAGGGGATGAAGGGAGACGGTCGACGGGAGGTTCGGCCTACTGACGCAGCCGCAGCGCCTCGGCGAGCGGAACCCTGGAGCCGCTGCGCAGCTGCTGTTGGCGTACATCCGTCCGGCGACCCGGGTCATCCCGGCCAGCGCGGCCACCGCCAGCACCAGCGAGAGGGCGATCTGCCAGACCGGAGCGGTGCCGAGCAGTATACGGGCCGGCATCAGGATCGGGCTGAGCGGCGGCAGCAGCGACAGCCACTCGATCAGCGGGTCGTGGGCGTCCCTTGCTCCAGAGGCTATGCCCAGCACGAACGGCGTGGTGATGAGCAGCATCACCGGTTGGACCACACCCTGGAGGTCCTCCTGCCGGGAGACCCGCGCGGCCGCCGCGGCCAGCATGGCGGCGAGGGAAGAAGCCCGGGAGGAACCAGACGCCCAGCGTCACCAGCGTCCCGCCCACGGCGGTCGGCGGAGTGACGGCGCCGGTGCCCTGGGCGAGTGCCACCGCCGCGCCGCCGAGCAGCACAGAGCTGGGTCAGGCCGACCACGGCCACGCCGATCAGTTCCCCGGCGAGGAGTTGCCAGGGACGGATGGTGGACAGGAGCAGCTCCACGACGCGGCTGGTCTTCTCCTCCACCACGCCCTGCGCCAGCATGATCCCGTAGAAGACGAAGAAGAAGTACAGCAGGCCGGTGGAGGCGAGGATCAGCGCGAACTGCTCGGCGGCGCTGTTCTCCGAGGGCTCCAGCGCGGCCACCCCACGGTGGACGTTGCCACGCGTTCCCGGAACTCGGCGGGATCCAGGCCCGCGCGTTCCAGTTCCCTGGAGGTGCGCTCCTCGGCGGCGCGCGGCCCGCCACGGCGAGCAGCTCCTCGTCCGCCTCGTGCTCCACGGACAGCGTGAGGGCGCCCGTCAGCGCTGCCGATCACGGCGGAGAGTTCCCCGTCGCGCAGGAGCCGGTCGGTGCGGTCGCCGTCGACGGTGACGAACTCGAAAGTCGCCCGTCTTCTCGGCCACCGCGGCGAGCGCCGGGCGCAGTGCCGAGCCTCCCGCTCGACGCCGATCCTGGCCGGGCCGTCCTGGGAGACGATGATGATCGGGGCGTAGGCGCCGAGTCCGAGCAGCAGCCCCAGGGTGCTCAGGACGAACGACTTCGTCCGCATCCTGCTAGCTGATCTCCCGCCGGGCGACCAGGCCGACCGCTCGGCGGGCCGACAGCGCGCCAGGGGCCGGGCCGCGGTCCGCGGTGTCCCGGCCCGGGCGCCGTCCGTTCGCCGTCCGGTGCGTCCTGGCCGTTGGCCCCGCCCGGCCGCTGGTGCGCCACCGTGCTCATAGCGCACCGCCCCCGGCCCCGTCGCCCGCCGTCCGTCCGGCGGCGCCGTCGCGCCGGGCCGGCCGTCCCCTCGGCGTCCTCCTCGGCCTCGCCCGTCCTGGTGACCAGGTCGCGGTACAGCTCGGTCAGCGGCGGGTGCTCGGACACGAAGGCGGAGACCAGCCCGGTGGCCAGCGCGGCGTGCAGCACCCGCTGGTCGTCCGCGCCCCTTGGCCAGGCGGAGCCGCGTACAGGTGCCCTCGCGGCTGACGACCTCCACGCCGGCCAGCCCCTCGGTCCAGTTCTCGCCCGCCTGCGGGGCGTCGACCGGCAGCCGTCGGTCGGCGTTCTCGCTCAGTTCCCGGACCGTCCCGCAGGCGATGAGCCGGCCGCCGCCGACGATGCCGACCCGGTCGCAGACGCGCTCGACGAGGGACAGCTGATGGCTGGAGAACATGACGGGCACGCCGTCGGCCGCCCCGCTCCGCGGAGCACGTCGCGCATGACGTCCACCGCCACCGGATCGAGGCCGGAGAACGGTTCGTCGAGTACCAGCGCCTTCGGCCCGTGGACCAGCGCCGCTGGCCAGCTGGACTCGCTGCTGGTTGCCGAGACTGAGGTTCTGGACCTCCTCCGAGGCGTAGGAGGACAACTCAAGCCGCTCGATCCACCGGCCCGCGGCCGTCCACGCTTGCGCCCGGCGACAGGCCGTGCAGCTCGCCGAGGTACCGCAGCTGTTCAGCGACTTTCATACGCGGATAGAGGCCGCGCTCCTCGGGCATGTAACCGAACCGCCTGCGGTCGGCGAAGCCGACCGGACGGCCGAGCCACACCGGACCTCGCCCGCGTCGGGCGTGAGGACTCCGAGGACGATCCGCATCGTGGTGGTCTTGCCGGCCCCCGTTGCTTCCCACGAAGCCGAACAACTCACCGGCGCGGATGTCGAAGGTCATGTCGTCCACGGCCCGGCGTCTGCCGTAACTCTTCCGTACGCCATCGACCTCCAGCGCCGGCACGGCCATGTCACACACCTCCCGATGCAATGTGTTAACTGACTGGAGTATTGCGTTAACACAACAGTCCGTCAAGTTGGTCAGACGGTTTGACGCTCCACCACATAGACGTGCTTCTCCGCCTGGTCCGTGACGGGGCTGCGGTCCCAGTCGGCCCAGCGGCCGATCACGCGCAGTCCGCGAGCCGGGCCATCACGTCGAACTCGGCGGGCCAGGCGTACCGGCTGACCTCGGGCACCTTCCGCAGCCGGCCGGAGCCCATGACCGTGTGGACGACCAGTACGGACTGGAGCGCCTGGTTCACCTGGATCGTGTCGAGCAGCAGCGCGTCCGGCGCCAGGTGTCCGACCCTGGTCGTCGCCTCCGGTGAGCCGGTGGTAGACCTGCGGGTTGTACGTCTCGAGGACCGCGGCCCCGCCGTCCGCGAGCGCGTCGTGGATGCCGCGCAGGCAGTCGATCTGCTGCTCCTGGGTGGGCAGCATGAAGAAGGTGTTGAGCGCGGTGAGGACGAGGTCGGCGCCGCTCCTCGACGGCCAGCGCGGCGAAGTCGCCCACTGCGGTGGTGACTTCGCCCGTGGTGTCGTTCTCGTGGAGTTTCGCCAGCATCGCGGGGGACGCGTCCCGCCGTGCACCCGGTAGCCGTGTGCGGCCAGCGGGATCGCCAGCCGGCCGGTGCCGACGCCCAGTTCGAGCAGCGAGGCGGGGGCGGGGCGCAGCTCCTGGAGGAAGGCGACCATGGAGTCGACGGCGGGTCCGGAGGTGGGGTAGAGCGAGTCGTAGATGTCCGCGAGCGACTCCCCGTAGGCGCTGCTGGCGCCGCTGTCGTCGAGTGCGGCCGCTGCCGGGTCTGCCGGGGTGTTTCCGTGGTCATGGTTGCCTCCGTGAGGTGTCAGGCGGGTGCGTGTTCCTGGTCGGGCCCGGGGCGGCCGCCGAGGTCGGCCCGCCTCCAGTTCCGCCCGCAGGCCGTCGGCCGCGGCCAGCACTTCGGGGAAGGACGCGGGCGCCCACGCCTCGCGCTTCCCACTGGTCGTACTGCGGCCGGGATGCGGTGGTACGACGACCACGTTCCGGCGCGCGCGGAGTCTGGCGGTGTGTTCCGCGTACGCCACGCTCTCCGCGCCACCGGGTGGCAGCGCGGGTGCCAGCGCCGATCGCGGCCCGCGTGCACTGGAGCGCGGAGGACGGAGGGCGAGTCGCCCAGTCCGGTGGCCAGCCTGGCCAGGTAGTTCAGCGTCGCCGGCAGCACCACGACCGCGTCGGGCCACTGGGCGAGGTCGACGTGCCGGGCCCTGGGCTCCGGCTCATCGGGCCACCGGTCGGTCAGTACGTCGCAGCCGCCGATGGCGGTCCAGCGCCTCCGGGTGACGAACCTGGTGGCCGCCCCGGTCAGTACGTAGCGGACCTCAGTCCCGGGGTGGCCGGCCTTCAGCCAGCTCGCCCAGAACGGGAGATGCGCGGCGGTCACCGAGCCCGTCCCGATCACCAGCAGGCGGCGCGCGCCCACCGGTTCGACACCGGTCGCCGGGCCACCGCCCCGGCCACCGGTGCGGACTCGGCCGGCCCGCCGGACGGAGTGGCGGCGGGGCCGGCCGGGCCGGTGCCGGCCGCGCGCCGCGCCGGGCCGCGCAGCGACTGTCGCGTGCACCAGCTCCTGGTAGAGGGTGGAGCGCGTCAGCAACTCCTCGTGCGTGCCCCGGTCGACGATGCGGCCCTCGTCCACGACCACGATCAGATCGGCGTCCTGCACCGTGGAGATGCGGTGCGCGACCACGATCACGGCGCGCTGGGCCGCGAGCGTGCGCATCAGCGCCCGCAGCCTCTCCTCGTTCTCGCTGTCGAGCTGCGAGGTCGGTTCGTCGAAGATGACGATGCGCGTGTCCCGCAGCAGGACGCGGGCGGCCGCGAGCCGCTGCCGCTGGCCTCCCGACAGGTCCTCGGCCCGGCCCAGCTCGGTGTCCAGGCCGTCCGGCAGCGCCTCAACGGCGCCGCGCAGCTCAGCGCCTCCAGCGCCCGCCACAGCTCCGCGTCCGGGAGGGCACCCCGCTCGTCGTCCCGCCCGAGCTGGAGGTTCTGCCGCACCGTGCCCTCCACCAGGGTGAAGCTCTGGTCGACGTAACTGATCTCGCCGCGCAGCTGGTGCAAGGGCCACTGCTCGACCGGGCGCCCGCAGACGGAGATACGGCCCGACTCCGGCAGGAGGAAGCGCTCGGTGGGTGCGAGCAGCGTCGTCTTGCCCGGCCCGGACGGCCCGACGATGGCGGTGAGCCCCGTGCGGGGTAGCCGCGAAGGCCGCCTCGTGGATGATGGTGCGCCCGCCGTCCGTGTAGGTGACCGCGTCGAACTCCACCGCGGGCGCCGTCGGTGACGGCCTGGACCGGGAGGCGGCCCCGGAACTCCGGGGGCGACGGTGAGCACGCTGTTGAGCCGTCGCGCGCGGCCAGGCCGCTCTGCATCCGTGCCACACCCGAGACCAGCATGGTCAACGGCGCGACGAGTTGCAGCAGATGAGGAGACGATGAAGGCGGCGAACTCGCCGATGCCGAGGTCCCCGGAGGCGAGCCGGGCTCCGCTGGTGACCATCACCGCGATGATCGAGAGCTGCTGGCCGAACTGCATGGTGGGTCCGACCAGGGCGGTCACCCGCGCGACCGATACGGCGGCCTTGCGCGCGTCCTCGACGCTGTGGCCCAGCGTGGACGCCACCCTGGCGTTCGGCGAGGAACGCCTTGACGGTGGGCAGGGACAGCACGGCCGCCGTCATCTGCTGCGACATCGTCCCGATGGCGTTCTGCTGGCGTTCCACACCGCTGCGGATCGACCGCATCGCACAGGAAGATGCCGGCACCGGCGAACGTGAAGGTCGCGAGCACGACGAGCAGCAGGACCCAGTCCAGCACGCCCATGGCGATCAGGGTGCCCACCGCCAGGAAGAGCGAGGACGGTATCTGCGCCACGCCGACGTCCACCACGGAACGCAGCTGTGTGCTGTCGGGTTGGCGCGGGCGACCAGATTGCCGGCCCCCTCGCGCCGCACCCTGGCAGCGGCAGGGTCAGGATGTGCGAAATGATGCGGAACCGGGCCTCGGAGACCAGGCCCTCACCGGCACGGGCGAGCAGGTAGGTAGGAGAGCGCCGACGCCAGCCCGCGCCCACCGCGAGGCCCGCCATCGTGAGCAGCGGGCCGACGGGGCGTTCGTCCTCCCGCGAGGGCCATCACCAGGTCGCGGACCTGGAGCGGGAGGACGAGGGTGGCGGCGGCGGACAGCAGACTCAGCACCACCGCGGCGGCCACGGTGGCCTTGCGGCCCTTCAGCAGCTGTGTGAAGACCCGCAGTTCGTCGGTGCCGTCCGGGCTTGGTTCTCTGGGCCATGGTGGGGCCTTCCTGCAGTGTGCGGTCGGGTCGGGCCACCGTCGTTCGCACGGCCGACGGTTAGGTCGCGGCACCCTGCGCGGCCGGTGACGCGTCGCCGGGGGCCGGGGCGGGGGTGGCCGGTGCCGGGGTGGCCGGGACGGGGGTGGCCGGGTCGTCGGCCGGCGTGGTCCCAGGGGCCGTGTGCCAGGGCCAGGGGCCCGAGTCGAGGTTCCGGGCGGGGTCGGCGGGGTCGACGTTCGCCGCGACGCACGCCGCCGCCAGTTCGGCGGCCGTCGGACGCTCGCGGTGCTGCCGCGCCGCGGCTACGAGGCCCGCGCGACGACATGCGCCCGGTGTTCGCCGAGCTCAGTCCGCGCATGCCCGTACGGTCGTCCTTCGGCTCCCACGCGGCCGTCACACCGGGCGCGACCACGTGGGCGAACGCGGGGCGGGCCCTCCGGCGGCCGGTGGCCAGGGCGCTTTCGGTCACCGCGTCGACGGCGTCCCAGGAGCCGGAGCCCAGGTAGACCACCATGCCGTCGTTGCGCGGCAGGCTCGACGGATTGGAGATGATCTTCGCGCGGTACGTCACGGAGCGGCTCTCCAGGGCGCTCAGTACGCCGTGCCACAGCTCGGGCGCCGCGTCGGCGTCCGCGACCCGCAGATAGAGCCGCAGCAGGTCGCCGCCGCCTCCTGTGCGGCCCGTAGCCGCTGTCCACGAGGAAGAAGCCGGGCGAGACGAGCGGACGGGCCGCCGGAAGGGTTCATCAGCACGACCGGCCGTCCGGCATCGCCCGCCGTACGCCCGGTCTCCCGGAGCGTCACCGAGTCCGGTACGCCCACGCGCAGGCCGTCGATCTCCACGACCCGCCGGCCGGCGGCCGACCGACGCCCGGTGAGGAGCGCCGCGGCGACCGTCTCCGGGTGCGGGGCGGCCTTCGCCAGCCGGGCCTCGTAGTCCGGCGCGCGCAGCGTTCCGGGCGCCTCGCGGTCCCTTGACCCCGCGCCCGGTGTGCAGCACCTCAGTAGGGTGCGGGCGAGGCGTGAAGCGCATCGCCGACGCGGATTCGGCGGGTCACCTCGTCGTCCCGTACCCAGGCCGTTCTGCCGTCCGGCGCGATCCGCATCGCCGCCGCGCGAGCCTCAGCCCGGCCGCGAGCACGGCCCCTTCGGTACGCGTGGTCATGATACCTCCCTGAGTCCGACCGTGGAGACGAAGCTCCAGGGTCGAGCGAGCGCCGTCCTGCCGATGCCCGCCGCCGCCCGGACGATGGCCGACAGCCGGCCGCTCTCCCTGGTCGAGGCGATCAGACGTCGATCAGATGCCATCCGGCGTAGGACGTGCCCGCTCACGAGCCCGTCGTCGTCGGGGCCGCCGCCCTGGTATTGCCGCGGTGGAACGCGGAGACCAGCGGCAGCACCCGGGTCAGCTCCTCGCTGCCGCGCGCGCACGACCTCCTCATGGGTCAGGACGGGCCGAGAACGTCGTCCGTCTCCTGCGCGGAATCCCTCAGCACCGCACGGTGCGGCAGCCACTCGCCGACGTACGCCCCGACGTCGCGGGCCGGGTCGCCGAGCCGGAACTCCTCCCCAGTCGTTGGGACGTAGAACGCGGTGTCCGTGAGCAGGAACTGATCCAGCCGCATCACCGTGGGACGGGGACGCGGGCGACTTCGGCCTCGGTCGCCCGCAGCCGCTCCAGTCCCCTCCAGCAGCGCGGAGTCGCGCTGCAGCAGTCCCCCATGCCTGAACGAACGCGCCGGTGGCGAGGACGTACATCTCCAGCGGCAGCGACCGCAGGTCGATCGACCGGCGGGAACGGATGGGGGTCCGGCCTGGGGAAGTCCTCGTCCCGGGAAGGGGAGTCGGTGCAGTGCGGCCATGGTTCGGCCGGCCTGCGCCGACATGGACTCGGTGAACTCCCTTCTCCGCGGCGAGTTCGCTGCCGGACCTGATGTCGTCCAGCATCCGGAAAACCAAGAGCCGACGCTCCTCGTCTCCCCGAGGAATTCGGGGCGGGGGAAGGCCGCCGGCGCCGCCCTTGGCGAGGCGCTCGAACGCCACGATCCTCCGGTAACGCTTCAGAGTACCTCCGGGACTCCCTTTGAGCCGTTCCACGAATACCGAATCGCCGGTGTCCGTGATGCCGGACCAGTTCTCCGTTCCGACCGGGATAGGAATAGGACCTCCGAAGGCACTCAGCGAATTGTAACCGGAGCTGCCCCAGTAGCTGTTCGACCGATGCACCCACGGGACTAGTCGACAGCCGACGCGGAAGGCCGGCCCGTGCGGGTATTTGATCTTTTCGTCCGCACAGACGCTTTGTATCGTGGGGTGACGCCGCCGGACAACGAAGTGACCGGCATCGGCCATCTCCGGCGAGGGGCGCGCCGGCCGCCGTGCTGGACGACCGCCGAAGGTGCGGCGGGCGGCGGCGTGACGGTCTCCTCCGCGAACCGTCACCGCCGCCTTCTCCGCCCTTCCGGCGTCCTCGCTCGAGATATTCTTCGGCGCACGGCCCACCACCACATGCTTCTATGGGTGTTTCCACGTCACACGGTCGCATATCGACCGTATTTTGCTATGGAAGCGTGCGATCGCTCATCTCCATTCTGCGGGCGACCTGCGACATGGTGCAGCCTTGGGAGACGAGGTTGCAGAAGTTCTCAAGTGATGATCGTTTCCTAGTCTGAGGTGGGGGTCTCTTAAGGAAGTACTACGATTCACCTATCCAACCTCATGGTGTCGTCCGACGGTGGGGGCGCCGAATTCCGATGCACCAAAACAGTTGAGGGAAGGAGGCTGGTTCGCGGCCGATTCAGAGATAATCCGGGTTCCCGACACCGGCCTGGCCGGCGGGGGCAGCAGAGGAGAGCCGGAGGGGTCGTGACGTTCTGATCCACCTTGCCCAGCATGAACTTCCCCTTGACTGGAGACCTCGATGAACTGCGCGGGCGGCCGCGGCGGCCACACCTGGAGGGTGAGCGATGAAGCGGCAGTCAATCCGCGGCTACCGGGCGCGCCGTCAGTATATGAACCATCGGATCCGCTTGATCAAGTATTTACCCATGTGATCGGCGTCACATCGCGATTGTTTAGGCGGAATTTGAGGTTCCGAATGTGTCGGCCGAGTTCCCCAGAGACCTGCTATCCAGCGCCGCGCTCCCTCACCATAACGAACGGAACACCCGGCTTTACCGCCAGCCATTCATCCGCAGAACAAGGCGAATGCCGACCGTAAAGCAGCGAGCGGTGCTCCCGGCACTGTCGCCGGGTGCACCGCTCGTGGTATTGCGGGCGGATCAGGCGTCGGCAGCGTTTTCCTGACCGAATACGGCGTGCAGGCGCCGCGTGTGGTCGACATGGCGTACCGGGCCGGTGAGGGTGACCGTCGCCGTCAGAGCGCGGGGCGGTGCTGGACGCCGCGAGCCGCAGTTCCAGCTCGCCCGGCTCGACGAGGCGGCGGCCGTCGCGTCCGGTGAAGGAGGCGAGGTCGGCCGGGACCGTGACGCGTACCCTGCGGGCCTCGCCGGGGCCAACGGCACCCGTGTGTAGCCGATGAGGCGCTGAACCGGCTGGACCACGGAGGCGACCGGGTCGTGCAGATAGAGCTGGACGACCTCGGTGCCGTGCCGTTCGCCGGTGTTGCGGACGGTGAGCGCCAACGAGAACCTCACCGTCGGTGGCCGCTTCCCGGTGTACGTCACGAGGTCGCTCCAGGCGAACGTGGTGTACGTGAGGCCGTGCCCGAACCCGAAGGCGGGCGTCGGGTCGATGTTGGACACCCTCGCTGGCCTGGGCGAGCCGCGCCCGAGATAGGTGGTCGGCTGCGCACCCGCTCCGCGCGGCACGCTGACCGGAAGCCTGCCGGAGGGACTGGTCCGCCCGCTGAGCACCCCGGCGATGGCGGCGTGCCCTCCGCGCCGGGGAAGAACGACTCTACACGATGGCGGCGGCCTCCTCCACCGCCCGGCCGAGCGCGTAGGCGTCCCGCGAGCAGCAGCCGTCACGACCGGTCTGCGGGTGTCGATCAGCGCGTCGAGGAGTCGCTGCTGGGCGCCGGGCAGGGGTCGGCGACTCGGCGTCGCAGCCCTCCCCGCTGGTGCCGCGCGCCGAACAGGCCGGCGCGGTCGCCCAGGACGGCGACGACGACATCGGCGTCCCGGGCCGCCCGGACGGCCTCGGGGATCCCGGAGGTGTCGCCGTCGTCGACGCCCGTGCCGCGCTCACGACCGTGAACTCGGCCTCGGGGAACTCGGCGGCCAGGGTGTCGCGCAGGGTGGGCAGTTCGATGCCGACCAGGGTCTGGGGATGGTGCACGCCGATGTGCTGGGGAAAGGAGTAGCAGCCCAGTACGGCGGTGGCCTCGTCGGCGTTGGGTCGGACCAGGGCGATGCGGCGCGGCCGTTCCAGCGGCAGGGTGCCGTCGTTGCCCAGCTAGCACGACCGCTTCCTCGGCCACCGGTAGTGCGGGCCAGCTCGCGGTTGGCGGGCCCGTCCAGGTCGATCCTGCCGCGCAGGGCCTCCGGGGTTGTCCAGGTCGGCGCCGTCGAGTGCGGCCGGCACCGGGTCCCAGTCCGGGTCGAGCAGCCCGGGAGCATCGCCTTCGGCGAGTACCCGGCGCAGGGCGCGGTCGATCACCCTCTCCGGTACACGCCCGGCGGCGACGGCCTCCGCCAGAGGCGCCCGAACGTTTTGACGGTGGGCAGTTCGACGTCGACGCCCGCCCCCAGCGCGGCGCCGGCGGCACCGGCCCAGTCGGCGGCCACCCCGTGCAGCGTCTTGAGGGAAGGCGATGCCGAAGTAGTCGGCGACGACGGTGCCCTCGAAGCCCCACGTGTCGCGCAGCAGCCCGGTCAGCAGGTCCTCGTCGGCCGCGGCGGGCACGCCGTCGATGTCCGTGTAGGCGTGCATCACCGACCGCGCGCCGCCCTCGCGGATCGCCATCTCGAAGGGCGGCAGCAGGACGTCGGCGCGTTCCCGCGGGCCCACGGAGGAGGGGGGCTGAGGTTGCGTCCGGCGCGGGAGGCCGAGTAGCCGACGAAGTGCTTGAGGGTGGCGACGATCCCCGCGCCCTCCAGCCCGCGCACATAGGCGGTGCCGATGGTACCCACGAGGTACGGGTCCTCGCCGATGGTCTCCTCGACCCGGCCCCAGCGGGGCGTCGCGCACCACGTCCAGAACGGGCGCGAGGCCCTGGTGGATGCCGACGGACCGCATGTCGCAGCCGATGGCGGCGGCCATATGGTGGATCAGGGTCCGGGTCGAAGGTGGCGCCCCCAGGACAGCGGGACGGGGTAGGCGGTCGCGCCCCAGGCGGCGAAGCCGGCCAGGCATTCCTCGTGCGCGACGGCGGGAATGCCGAAGCGGTTCTGGGAGGCGATGCGGGCCTGGGTGCGCGACAGGGAGAGCGCACCGAGTGCCGGGTCGACGGGAACGGTGCCGAACGACCGGGTCAGTTGACCCAGTCCGGTGGGCAGGAGTGCGTCGAGGTCGACGGCCTCCTCCATGTCGTGCTGATGGGGGGCCACGTCACCGCCCTCGTCGGACGCGCCGACCCAGACGCCGTACAGCTGGGCGATCTTCTCCTCCAGGGTCATCGCCTTGATCAGCGCGGACACCCTGGTGGTGACAAGTGGGCGGGGTCGTTCCAGAGGGGGACTTCGGGGGTGGTCTCAACGGCCACGTCGGCGATCACTTTCCTCCGATCGCCCATCAGGCCCTGGACCAGGGCGCGACGGGCGAACAGGTAGACGAGCAGGATGGGCACCAGCGTGGACAGCACCACGGCTCCCAGCAGACCGGGGATGTCGATGCCGTGCGCGGTCTGGAAGTTGTACAGACCCAGGGTGACCACCTTGGTGGAGTCGGACTGGGTCAGGACGAGCGGGAACAGGGGCCGTTCCACGCCTGGAGCGCCGAGAACACCACGATCGTGGACACTCCCGCCGGGACAGCGGCATGACGAGCTGGAAGAACATGCGCCGCGGGCTCGCGCCGTCCCATCGCCATGGCCTCGTACAGCTCCGGGGAGATGTCACGCATCGCGCCGCTGAGGATCAGCGCCGACATCGGCAGGCAGAACGCGGCCGTGGGCAGGATGACGCCGAGCAGGTTGTCGTACAGTCCGGCCTCGCTGATCAGGTAGAACATCGGCACGATCACCGCCTGGGCCGGGATGGCGAGGCCGAGCAGGAACAGCCGGAAGATCGCCGACGTGGTTCTGCCGCGGCTGCGGACGATCGCGCGTAGGCGAGCGGTGGAACGAGCAGCAGCACGATGCCGATCACGCTGGCGGTGACGACCAGTGTGTGAAGAAGTACTGGCCGAAGCCCGAGTCGAAGGCGCCGGTGTGGATTGTCCAGCGTGAAGCTGGCCGGGATGGAGACCGGGCCGTTTCTCGGCGTAGTCCTGACGGGTGCGCAGGGTCGCGGCGAGCATCACGTACAGCGGCAGGCCGACCAGGACCAGCCAGACTAGCGAGCCCGCGCCGGCCACGCTAGTTCGGTCGGCGCCTCATGACACACCCTCCGCGGAACTGCGCATCTTGTCGTAGCCGGAGACCCCGGACGACGATCAGCGAGATGATCGTGGCCGCGACGACCAGGGCCCAGGGCGATCGCGGAGCCGGTGCCGTAGTCGAAGCTCTTGAACGCCTTGTCGTACATGTAGTAGGCGCTGATGGTGGTGTCGGTGCCGGGGCCGCCCTGGGTCAGGATGAGGATCGTCTCGAACGTGGTCAGACCACCGACGATCATCAGGATCATCGAGGTGACCATGGAGGTGCGCAGCTGCGGCGAGGGTGATGTGGAAGAGACCTGCCGGTAGCGGCCCGCCCCGTCGATCTCCGCCGCCTGGTACAGCACCTGCGGGACCGCGCGGGCGGCGCCCTGGTAGATCAGCGTGTGGAACGGGGTGAACTGCCAGGTGCTGACGAACGCCAGCACCCCGATGGCGGTGGCCTGTTCACCGAACAGGTTGCCGTCGCCGAACAGCCAGGTGGCGTCGGCGGGGATGCCGAAGTTCAGGTCGAGCAGCGCCCGCCACAGCACCGAGACGGCCGTCGCGGACAGCAGCAGCGGGATGAAGTAGATGACCGACAGGACGGCCCGGTTGCGCTGGTGACCGGCGGCCCAGACGCCGAGCAGGATGCTCAGCGGGGTCTGGAGGACCACGCCGAGCGCGGTCAGCAGCAGGGTCAGCCAGATGCTCTTGAGCATGACCGGGTCGTCGATGAGGCGCGACCAGTTGTCCGTGCCGACGAACTCGGGCGGGCTGATCCCGTCCCAGCTCATGAAGGACAGCACCGCCACCATGATCAGCGGGACGATCGCGAGAGGGCGAAGAACACCGCGGGCGGGCAGCGCCCAGGCGAAGCCCGGGCGGCCTACCTTCGTTGCGGACGAGGCGGGCGGTCGCCGCCGGGACTCCTTGCGGGGTCCGGCGGCCGGCCGGGCGCTCGTGATCTGTGTGGTCATGAGCCGTTCGTCACTCGGTCGGGAGGGCCTGCATGGCCTTGATGAAGCCGTCCGTGTCGAGCTGTCCGTTGAAGAACTGCTGGACGGCCTTGTGCATGTCCGAACTCGCCTTCTGCGGGTACGCCTGGTCCCAGGACAGCTGGAACGACGGGGCGTCGGCGACGAGGTCGTACTGGAAGCGCGAGTACTCGGGGGTGGCCGAGGTCTCGATGAACTCGTCGGTGTTGGTCGTGGTCGGCAGGTTGCCGATGTCCAACTGCGCCTTGACGAAGTCGTCGGAGTACATGAGCTTCAGGAACTCGGCGACGGCCTCCCGGGCGCTCGGTCTTCTTATCACCGAGTAGTAGTTGTTGGTGTTGCCGGCGACGTTGGCCGGGTCGCCCTTGCCTCCCTCGACGGCCCGGGAAGGCGGTGTAGCCGAGGTCCTTCTCGGCGAACTCCTGGTGGTCCGTCAGCTGCTGGGAGTAGTACCAGGAGCCCATCAGCTCGAAGCCGGCCTTGCCCGAGGCCACCAGCTGGACCGAGCCGCCGTTGGTGTACTTGACGGAGTCGTAGTTCCTGCCGAAGGCGCCGGTGTCGACCAGCTCCTTGATCATGTCCAGGGCCTTCTTGCTGTCCGCGCTCTCCCAGGCGCTCTTGTCGCCCCCGACGGCCTTCGCGAACAGCTCCGGGCCGGCGATGCGGTCGTAGAGGTACTGGAACCACATCTGGGTGGGCCAGACGTCGCCGCCGCCGAGCGCGATCGGCGTGACGCCCTCGTCCCTGAGCTTCTCCACCGCGTCGAGCAGCTCGTCCCAGGTCTTCGGGGCTCGACCGCCCGCCTCGTCGAGGACCTGCTTGTTGTGGAAGAGCAGGACCGGCTGGGTGCCGCGCATCGGGATGCCGTACGGCTTGCCGTCGACGACGGCGCTGTCGAAGACGGACGGCAGGAACTTCTGCTTCAGGTCCGGGTTCTTCTTGATGAAGTCGTCGAGCGGCAGCAGCAGATCGGCCTTGACGAACAGCCTGATGCTGCCGCCGCCCCAGTTGAAGAAGACGTCCGGAGCCTGGGGGGGGTGTTGATGATCGTCTGGAGCTTCTTCTGGTAGTCGGCACCGGGGATGGTGTCGAGCACCGCCTTGACGTCGGACGTCTTGTTGAAGGTGTCGACGATCCGCTGTTCGACCTTGTTGGTGGCGTCCCCGTAGACCAGGACATGGACTCGCCGTCGTCGACGACGCCCCGCCGTTCCCGTCACCGCAGGCCGACAGGCTCAGCGCCAGGGCGAGCGTCACGCCGGTGGCGACCAGTCTGGGCAAGCGCGCACGTGTCTTCATCGTTCGCCTTTCGAAAGTTTCGACACCATCACCGAAAGTCCATGCTGTCGGACAGTAAAGTCAGTCGGGATTTCCGGTCAATGGCCGTGCGGGTGCCGGACTCAAAACGTTATCGATCGCATGACCTACCCTGCCTGTATGCACGGTGAAGTTGGGGTGGGCGCCAGGGTGACGCTGGCCGAGGTGGCGAAAGAAGCGGGGGTCTCCCCTCCGACAGTTTCGAAGGTCCTCAGCGGTCGTTCGGATGTCTCCAGCCTCACCCGGGCCAGGGGTGGAGCGGCTTCTGGAGGTCCACGGCTACCGCCGCCGGACCTCAGCCCACCGCGCCCCCCGCTCGTCGAACTCGTCTTCCACGAGTTGGACAGCGTCTGGGCGATGGAACTCGTCCGGGGCGTGGAGAACGTCGCCAAGGCCAACCGAGCGACCGTGGTACTCACCAGGAGCGGCACCCGGCATGCACCCGCCCCCGGCTGGGTCGAGGGGGTGCTCCGACGCAGGCCGCTGGGTGTCGTGCTGGTCTTCTCGTCGCTCCCGCGGAGGTGAGCACCGGCTCGGATCGCGGGGCATCCCCTTCGTCATCGTCGACCCGGCCGGCGACCCCGGTCCCGACGTACCGTCCGTGGGCTCCGCCAACTGGGCCGGAGGGCTCGCGGCGACGCGCCATCTCACCGACCACGGACACGAGCGCGTCGCGATCACACCGGGCCCGAGGACATGCTGTGCTCACTGGCCCGTCTCGACGGGTACCGCTCGGCCATGACCATGGCGGGCCTGGCGGTCGACCCGCGTCTCGTCCGCTTCGGCGACTTCCGGGTGCGGAGCGGCTTCGAGCACGCCATGGACCCGCTGGGCGACCCCACCGGCCGACGGCCGTCTTCGCGGGACAGCGACCTCCAGGCGCTCGGTGTCCTGGAGGCGGCTCGGCTTTGGGGGTTGAGCGTGCCGGAGGACCTCTCGGTGGTCGGCTACGACGACGTACCGCTGGCCCAGTGGTCGGGCCCGCTGACCACGGTCCACCAGCCAATGCGGCACATGGCCGAGGCGGCGACCCGCATGCTCTTCCGCCCGGACGACCCCCCCCGGAGCCGCCCAGCGCATGGAACTGGCGACGTCTCGTCGTACGGCAGAGCACGGCGCGACGGGGGCAGCGCGGGGTCGCGACGGAGACGGTCGGCGCGGACGCGTGAGGGGACCTGCCGGTCGCGGGCGGTGCGAGCGGTGCCGGCGTGCGGGCGGCGCCGCCGGTACGGCCGTGCGACCCGTGCCACCGACGCCGCCCGTGCCGCCGGTGCGGCCCTTGCGACCCAATGCGACCTGTGGCGACCCGTGCGGCCGGTGCCGCCGACGCCACCCGTGCGGCCGATGCGGCCGGTGCCGCCAGTGCGGCCCGAGGCGGCCCGGCGGCCCGTGCGGCCCCGGCGACGCCGCCACCGAGACAACGTGCCGCCCGCGCCCACCGCCGGTGGCGAACCGCAGACATCCGCTACCGCGCGTCGCGCAGCGCTTGAGCACGGCCGCCGCGGTGAGCGCTCCGGCACGGTCCTCGTCGTGCGACAGCTCCGCGAGGGCCCGGACGCCGTCGTGCCGGATGTCCGCGAGCGCCTGTGTCGGTGGTCGACGTGCGGATGATCCGGCGGTGCCCGGCGTGAGGCGGTCGACGAGCCCGGTGGCGATCCGGTCCGCCAGCGCCGGGTCGAGCGCCAGCGCGCCCAGCACGTCGGCCGCGTCGACGTCGTTCGCCTCGTCGACGACCATGTCGACGAGCGTCGGCACCGCGTCGGCCACCCCGCGCGCCCCCGAGCGCCACAGCCGTCCGCGCGCCGCGGTCCGGTCGAGCGCGGAGCCCGCGAGTTCGTCCTAGCGGTGTGGTCGCCGCATCGTCCGGGATCTCGGCGATGGACCGGACGGCACGTTCGCGCACCTCGGCGTCCCGGGCGGCGAGTCCCGGCGCCAGCAGCGCGAGTCCGCATCGCCCGATCGCGCCAGAGCCCAGCGGAGGGCCCCGGCGACGTTCGGGTCCGTCTCGGTCAGCGCCGCCTCGACCAGTGCCTCCACCGGCACCGGGGCCTCTTCGGTCGAGGACAGGGCCGCGCGCTGGCGCGTCGCCGCGCTCTTCGACCCCAGTGCCTGCAGGAGAGCCACGGTCTGGAGAACGTCCTCCCAGCCGGCGGGCTCCGCGGCTCGATCCGGTCCAGTCGCGTGAGCAGCTCCATCTCGGCCACGATGCGTTCCGCGTCTGCCGGACGAGGTCGCCGACGAGCTGCGCGGGCGTGAAACCGGGCTCGTCCAGCGCGCGCCCGACTTCGCGCAGTGACAGGCCCAGTGACCGCAGGCTCTCGACATGGAAGATCCGCCGGATGTCCTCGTCGGAGTAGTCGCGATAGCCGGCGTCGGTACGACCCGTCGGCCGCACCAGGCCGAGCGAGTCGTAATGCCTGAGCATGCGGGCGCTGACCCCGGACCGCCGCGCCACATCACTCTGATCAACACTGCCTGTCACTCCTGACCTGTCACCCCTGGCTCGTCCTGCCCAGGACCACGATGCGCTTCGCCTCCTCGATCGCGAACTCGAACCCGGCATCCGGGTCGCGCAACAGCCGTTCCGTGGCCATCGCGTGCCGGCACACCAGGGGGTCGAGATCCGTCGTCGCGGCACGCAGGGGCGGCACGATCACCTCTCCGAGCGCGATCAGCGCCCTGCTGAGGCTCAGCGGCGTCTCCCGTTCGCCGCGCCCGAGCTGTGTGGCCAACACCGTGGCCAGCCCGGGCTCTTCACCCTCGGGGCACGAGCACGACCGCTGCCCGCCAGGCGCTCCGCGCCACCTCGTCGTCGGCGTCGGACAGCAGCGCCCGTGTGATCGCCGACCACGCCTGCCAGGTCCCCGATCTTGGAGAGCGTGTGCAGGGGCCTGCTTCGTGCCTGCGCGCGCTCCGAGCGGACTCTCGTGCAGCAGCGCCGGGAGCGTCACCGGAGGACGGGGTGCCGCGCGAGTGCTCACAGGGTGAGCATGTCGCGCACGTAGAACTCCGGCTCGACCGCGCATCGTTCGACGAGCTTGCCGACGAACACGCGGGTCGGGGGCCGTTCCGACTCCCAGCGCCGCCCGCAGCCGCACTGACGGGCTGACGTCCTCCAGCCTCCGGAATGGCCTGCTCTGGTATCCCTGTCCTGTTTCGACATGTCGTCGGGACCACCTCCTGGCCACAGTGAAGACCTTGTCGCCGTGTGAAGGTCAAATGGGCCCGACCACACCGCCCCCTACCCCGCACCTCGACGATCAGCGTGGGCCGGAGTGGGGGGGAAGGTGCGCGGGATGGGTGCCGCCCGGCGACACGGGCCGGAGCAGCACCCGGTCGCAGCGGGAAGGGATCTGCCGACCGTACTTAATAAAGCCAAAAGAAAAGCCGGTGCGAGGAACCTTGACCGCGACCGGCAGGGCGGGCAAGGTGCCGGAGAAGCGACTCTCCCCACCCCTCCCGTGTCAAGGAGTCTCTCCGGCGCCCACTGTCGGCATACCCCGGCGGTGCCAGTCCGCGCAGACCCGCGTCGCGGCGGTCTCGTCGGCGTCCCTGGTCACCGCCCTGGCCGCCACCTTGCTCGCCGTCCTGCCCGCCGCGCAGGCCCGGGCCGCGCCCATGCCGCCGTCCCAGGGCAAGCCGGTCACCGCCTCCAGCCAGGAGCACTACGGCACCCCGGCGACCGCGTGCCGTCGACGCTGACAACGGCACCCGTGGTCCAGCGCCGCCGCCGACCGCGCAGTGGCTCCGCGTCGACCTCGGCGCCCCCGCCTCCTCAACCGGGTCGAGCTGCGCTGGGAGGCCGCCTACGCCAAGTCGTACCGCATCGAGGACCTCCCAGAACGGCACGGACTGGTCGACGGCCTACTCCACCACCACCGGCGCCGGTGGCACGGAGACCGTGAACGTGTCCGGCACGGCCCGGTACGTCCGTATGCTCGGCACCGCCCGCGCCACCGGATACGGCTACTCCTCTGGGAGTTCAAGGTGTTCGGCACCACCGGCGACGACCCGGGCCAGTCATCCCGGGCGGCGGCGACCTCGGCCCGAACGTGCACGTCTCCGACCCGTCCACGCCCGGCATCCAGGCCAAGCTGGACCAGGTCTTCCAGGAGCAGGAGTCGGCGCAGTTCGGCTCCGGCCGGCACGCCTTCCTCTTCAAGCCGGGCACCTACGAGAACCTCAACGCCCAGATCGGCTTCTACACCCAGGTCCTCGGACTCGGCCTGCGCCCCGACGACACCACGATCAACGGCGACATCACCGTCGACGCCGGCTGGTTCAACGGCAACGCCACCCAGAACTTCTGGCGCGGCGCGGAGAACCTCGCCGTGAAGCCGGTCAACGGCACTAACCGGTGGGCGGTCTCGCAGGCGGCCTCGTTCCGCCGGATGCACGTCAAGGGCGGCGCCTCAACCTCGCGCCCAACGGCTACGGCTGGGCCAGCGGCGGCTACATCGCCGACAGCAAGATCGACGGCCAGGTCGGCAACTACTCGCAGCAGCAGTGGTACACCCGCGACAGCTCCATCGGCGGCTGGTCCAACAGCGTCTGGAACCAGGTCTTCTCAGGCGTCGAGGGCGCTCCCGCCACCAGCTTCCCCGAGCCCCGCTACACCACTCGACACGACGCCGATCTCCCGCGAGAAGCCCTTCCTCTACCTGGACGGCGACGAGTACAAGGTCTTCGCCCCCGCCAAGCGCACCAACGCCGCGCACCACCTGGGCGAGCGGCACCCCGCAGGGCGAGTCGGTCCCGCTGGACAGGTTCTACGTCGTCGAGCCCGGCGCCCGCCGCCACCATCAACACCGCCCCTCGCCCAGGGCCTGCACCTGCTCTTCACCCCCCCGGCGTCTACCACGTCGACCAGACGATCAACGTCAACCGGGCGAACACCATCGTGCTGGGCCTCGGCCTCGCCACGATCATCCCGGACAACGGGGTGACCGCCATGAAGGTCGCCGACGTGGACGGCGTGGGAAGCTCGCCGGCTTCCTCATCGACGCCGGGCCGGTCAACTCCCCCACGCTCCTGGAGATCGGCCACCAGGGCGCCACCACCGACCACGCCGCGAACCCGACCACCGTGCAGGACGTCTACATCCGCATCGGCGGCGCGGGCGCGGGCAGAGGCGACCACCAGCATGGTGGTCAACAGCCACGACACGATCATCGACCACACCTGGGTGTGGCGGGCCGACCACGGCGAGGGGAGTCGGCTGGGAGACCAACCGGGCCGACTACGGCGTCCGCGTCAACGGCGACGACGTACTGGCCACCGGGCTGTTCGTCGAGCACTTCAACAAGTACGACGTCGAGTGGTACGGCGAACGCGGCCGGACGATCTTCTACCAGAACGAGAAGGCGTACGACGCCCCCAACCAGGCCGCCATCCAGAACGGTTCGACCAAGGGGTACGCCGCCTACCGGGTCGACGACTCGGTCGACACCCATGAGGCATGGGGTCTGGGCAGCTACTGCAACTACAACGTCGACCCGACCATCCGCCAGGACCGCGGCTTCAAGGCGCCCGTCAAACCGGGGGTGAGGTTCCACAGCCTCCCGTGGTCTCCCTCGGCGGCATGGGCCACTACAACCACGTCATCAACGACCACCGGCGCCTCCACCGTCCCGGCCGGCACGTCGACCGTGCCGGTCCACCGTCGTGTCCTTCCCCTGACCGAGCCGTCAGCCGGTCCCAACTCCCCCTCCGGACCGGGCCGCATCCCCGCACCCCCGGCCCGGAGGGGCCATCGGCGGTGCCCCCCGCCGCCCCGCCCCATCGGCTCTCCCCCAACCCGCCAGGAGCAGATGTGTCCCCAGCCCTCTCGTACCGCGGACCGGCCGCCCGCCGCGCCGTCCCCCTGCTCGCCCTCGGCGCGCTGGTGGCCTCGTCGCTCGCCCTCACCGCCCCGCCCGCCCGGGCCGCGGAGACCCTGCTCTCCCAGGGAAACCCGCCACCGCCTCGTCCCAGGAAGGCGACGGATACGCCCCCTCGGCGGCCGTCGACGGCAATCTCACCGGCACCCGCTGGGCCAGCCAGTGGAGCGACTCGCAATGGTTCCAGGTCGACCTCGGACAACGAGCCGACCTCAGCCGGACCGTGCTGACCTGGGAGGGCGCGTACGGCAGGGCTACCAGATCCAGGCGTCCGACAACGGCACGGACTGGCGGACCCTCAAGACCGTGACCGGCGGTGACGGCGGCACGGACGAGGTCGCCGTCTCCGGCTCCGGCCGCTACGTGCGCATGCTGGGCACCGAGCGGTCCGGCGGGCTGACTGGCTACTCGCTGTGGGAGTTCCAGGTGTACGGCACCACGGACGGCACACCGCCCGCCACCGGAGCGGTCGAGGTCACCGGCTCCCAGGGCGACTGGCAACTGACCGTCGGCGGCCAGCCGTACACGGTCAAGGGCCTGACCTGGGGCCCCGCCATCGCGGACGCCCCGAAGTACATGCCCGACGTGAAGTCCATGGGCGTCAACACGATCCGCACCTGGGGCACCGACGGCGGCACCGAGCCGCTGCGTCGACAGCGCCGCCGCCAACGGCATCCGGGTCGTCAACGGCTTCTGGCTGCAACCGGGCGGCGGCCCCGGCTCCGGTGGCTGCGTCGACTACGTCACCGACACCACGTACAAGAACAACATGCTCACCGAGTTCGCCAAGTGGGTGGAGGAGTACAAGAGCCACCCGGCGACCCTCATGTGGAACGTCGGGCAACGAGTCGGTCCTCGGCCTGCAGAACTGCTACAGCGGGGCTGAGCTGGAGACGCAGCGCAACGCCTACACCGGCTTCGTCAACGACGTCGCCAAGAGGATCCACAGCATCGACCCCGACCACCCCGTCACCTCCACCGACGCCTGGACCGGGGCCTGGCCGTACTACAAGCGCAACGCGCCCGACCTCGACCTGTACTCGATGAACTCCTACGGCGACATCTGCGGCGTCCAGGAGGACTGGGAGGAGGGCGGCTACGCAACGCCGTACATCATCACCGAGGGCGGCCCGGCCGGTGAGTGGGAGGTGCCCGACGACGCCAACGGCGTCCCCGACGAGCCGACCGACGTGCAGAAGGCCGAGGGATACACAAGGCCTGGGACTGCGTCACCGGCCACGAGGGGCGTCGCGCTGGGCGCCACCCTCTTCCACTACGGCGTCGAGCACGACTTCGGCGGCATCTGGTTCAACCTCGTGCCCGACGGGCTGAAGCGGCTGTCCTACTACGCGGTCAAGCAGGCGTACAGCGGATCGACCAGCGGTGACAACACGCCGCCCGTCATCACGAACATGGCCGTCGACCCCGCCTCGTCGGCCGCGGCGGGCGAGGAGTTCACCGTCCGCGCGGACGTGCGCGACCCCGACGGCGACCCGGTCGCGTACAAGGTCTTCCTCAGCGGCAACTACGCGAGCGGCGACAAGCGCCTGGTGGAGGCCGAGTGGCGGTCCACCGGCAACGGCACCTTCGCTGTGACGGCACCCGAGAAGCTCGGCGTGTGGAAGGTGTACATCCAGGCCGAGGACGGCCGCGGCAACGCCGGCATCGAGACCAAGTCGGTCAAGGTCGTCGCCCCGCCGGTCACCGGCACGAACGTGGCGCTGAACAAAGCCCACCACCGCGTCCTCCTTCCAGCCGTCGTACGGTGACTGCCCGTGCGAGCCCACCAAGGCGACGGACGGCAGGGCGGACACGCGCTGGGCCAGTGACTGGAGCGATCCCCAGTGGATCCAGGTCGACCTCGGTACCCCCACCCCCATCCGCAAGCTCCAGCTCGTCTGGGACCCCGCCTACGCCAAGTCCTACGAGGTCCAGGTCTCCGGGCGACGGCACCACCTGGCGCGCGGTCCACACCACGACCGCCGGCAACGGTGACATCGACACCATCGACGTCGCCGCGACCGCGCGGCACGTGCGACTGCACCTGACGGCGCGTGGCACCGGCTGGGGCTACTCGCTGCACGAGTTCGGCATCTACAGCTGACGGCACACAAGCTGACGGCGGAGGGCGTCCGGCGGCGCCCTCCGCGCCACCCCCACTCGGCACCTCGGCGGGCAGGAGGCCCCATGAGGACCACGTTCGAAACTCCCCGCGCTGTTACTCGGCACCGCACTCATCGCGAGCGTGCTCGGTGTCGGCACCGTCGCCACGGCGGCCGGTCCCGGCGTGCGCCCCGGCCGCCTCGGCCGGGGCTCACACCGGGCACACCATGGCGGTGTCGACCCGGGCGTCCGCCGACGACCCCGACGGCGACGGGTACATACCCGCCGTTCCCCCGGTCACCGGCGTGACACCGTCCGAGGCCACCCCGCCGCCGCGCTACCACAAGGAGTTCCAGGCCAACTGCGCCGTCACGCACACCGCGCCCGACGACCCGATCGTGTACCCGGGGCAGCCGGGCAAGTCCCACGACCACACCTTCATGGGCAACAGGTCGACGAACGCCGGCAGCACGACGGCGAGCCTCCTACGGCGGCGACACCACCTGTCTCGCGCCGGCCGACGCCTCCGCGTACTGATGCCGTCCCTGTACAAGGGGGGACAG
Source organism: Streptomyces thinghirensis (assembly GCA_021502835.1). Next base: position 59,828 of record JAKFGP010000003.1, on the reverse strand, counting down.
GAAGATCCTCCCCGTCGGCCCGCAGGTCATCTACTACAAGGCCGGTGTCACCGACTACACAGCGTGCGGCCCTTCCCCAAGGGTCTGCGGTACGTCGTCGGCGACCCATGCAGAGCGCCCAGGGAGTTCCGCGGCCACAAGGGCTTCGTGGGAGGGCTGGGAGTGCGGTGACAGCTTCTTCAACGTCGACTTGCCGGCGAGCTGCCCGAGCCGGCCCGACGTCCAGCTCAACCTCCGTATGCAGGCGCCCAGTTGCTGGGACGGCAAGTACCTCGACACCCCCGACCACAAGAGTCACATGGCCTACCCGGTCGTCAAGCCCGGCACCAACGACAACATGTGCCCGGCCTCCCACCCGGTCGCCCTGCCGATGATCGAGTTCAAGATGGCCTTCCCGGTCAACGGCGACACGCAGGCGACGTCCGCCTGGCCAGTGGACGTGGCTACTCCTTCCACTACGACTTCTTCAACGCGTGGGAGGAGCGGACGCTCAAGGCGCTGGTCGACCACTGCATCGTGGGCGGTCTCCAGTGCGACACGCGCGGCTACGACCAGAACCATCCGGAGCGTGGCGCGGTGCTGAACGCGGATCACCGGCTGCCCTGACGGTCGGTCTCCGGGGCCCGGTCACCCGCTCGGCGCGGGTGACCGGGCCCTCGACAGTGCAGGAAATGGGGCGGGAAATGAACGACGAGACACTCGATCGGCTCATCGGCGAACTGAGCCTGGAGCAGAAGGTGCGCCTGCTCACCGGCTGCGACCGACCTGGCGCACCGCCGGTGAGCCCGGGATCGGACTGGTGGGAGATGGTGACCTCGGACGGGCCCGCCGGGTGCGCGGCCAGGCATGGGACGAGCGGCGCACCTCGGTCCTGCTGCCTTCCGCCTCCGCCCTGGGGGCGATGTGGACGAGGAACTGGTCGAGCGGCTCGGGGGGCTGCTCGCCACCGAGGCCGTCCGCAAGGGCGTCGACGTGGTGCTGGCCCCCACGCTCAACCTCCACCGGAGTCCACTGGCCGGCCGGCACTTTGAGGTGCTTCTCCGAGGACCCGGAACTGACCGGCCGGCCCGGGGCCGCGCTGATCCGGGGCATCCAGGCCCTCGGGGTGGCGGCCACCGCCAAGCACTACGTCCGGCAACGACTCCGAGACCGACCGGCTGACCGTCGACGTCCGGGCCTCGGAACGCACTCTGCGAGAGGTGTACCTCGCGCGCCTCGAGAGCAGCCGTCGAGGCCGGCGTGTGGCTGGTCGCTGGCGGGCTACAACGCCGTCGGCGGCACGACCATGACGGCCAGCCCCCTCCTGGCGGAACCCCTCAAGGGGCAATGGGGGTTCGACGGGGTCGCCGTCTCCGACTGGGCGGCCGTGCGCACCACCGAGGAAACCGGTCGCCGCCGCCCTCGACCTGGCGATGCCGGGCCCGGACAGTCCCTGGGGCTCGTCGCTGGTGCGGGCGGTGAAGGACGGCCTGGTCGCCGAGGATGCGGTCGACGACAGGTGCGCCGGCTGCTCCGGCTCGCCGGCCGCGTGGGCGCGCTGGAACCGCGTCGGCCGCGTCGACCGCGCCGGGTCCCGGCGACGGCGTCCCGCGACACCCGGGCGTTGCTGCGCGCGCCGTCAGTGCCGGTTCGGTCCTGCTGCGCAACAACGACGTCCTGCCGGCCGACCCCGCCGGGCTGTCCAGCGTCGCGGTCGTCGGCGTGCACGCCGCGGCCCCGCGCGTCCAGGGCGGCGGCAGCGCGCGGGGTCTTCTGCTCCGACGTGGTCACCCCGTTGGCGGGCGTCCGAGCCCGGCTGCGGGGCCGGGCCAGGGTCGTATACGAGCCCGGCCCGGCGCCGGGGCCCCCGCCCGCTCCCCCGGCACCGACCGGTGCGGCGACCCGCGCTCGGGCGCCCCGGCGTACTCCTGCGGGTGCTGGACGCGGCGGGGCGGGAACTGCGCTCGGAACACCGGCTGTCGGGCCGGCAACTGGAGCCGGACCTGCCCCCCGGGCGCCCACACGGTGGAGATCGCCGCCGTGCTGCGGCCCCAGCGGGCGGGAGAGTGGACGTTCGGCGTCCGGGGCTTCGGACGCATGACCACCCACCGTCGGCGACCACATCCTCCTGGACGGGGAGTTCCCGGTGACACGGACGACCCGGCCGTCGTCCACGCCAACCCGCCCGTGCACACGGCGCGGACGGTACTGACCGCCGAGCGGCCAGTACGTGGTGGCACGGCGCGAACTGGTGCCCGGCCGAGGACGCGCCACCGTCGTCACCGCCGCGCCGCCGGAACCCGACCCGGCCGCCGCGCTGGAGGACGCGGTGCGTGCGGCACGCGACGCCGACGCCGCGATCATGGTCGTCGGCACCACCGAGCACAGCGAGACCGAGGAGTACGACCGCGCCGGACTGTCGCTCGGCGGGCACCAGGACGAACTGGTCCGCGCGATCGCCGCCGCGAATCCGCGCACGGTGGTGATCGTCAACAGCGGCGGACCGGTCGAGCTGCCCTGGCGCGATGAGGTGGGCGCCGTGCTGCTCACCTGGTTTCCGGGCCAGGAGGCCGGCGCGGGGCTGGCCGACGTCCTGTTCGGCCGCACCGAGCCCGGCGGCCGGCTCCCCACCACCTGGGCAGCGACGTCGGCGGACGCGCCTGTCGTCACGCGCACCCGGCCGGTCGACGGCCGGCTCGACTACGCCGAGGGCCTGCACATCGGCCACCGGGCATGGCTGCAGAGCCGGACGCGAGCCCGCCTACTGGTTCGGCCACGGACTCAGCTACACGACGTGGGCGTACGCGGCAGTGGAGGCCCCGCTTCAGGTCGCGGCGGGCGAGCCGTTCACCGTCCGGGTGACAGTGCGCAACGCCGGTGCCCGCGCCGGGCGCGAGGTCGTGCAGGTCTACCTGGCCCGCCCGGTTCAGCGGTGGAGCGTCCCGTCCGCTGGCTCGCCGGCTACGCGGCCGTGCGGGCGGCGGCGGGCCGGACGGCGAACGCCGAGGTCGTGGTGCGCCCGAGCACGCTGCGGCACTGGTCGGAGGCGGGCCGCGGGTGGACCACGGAGCCCGGCCCTACCGGCTCATGGTAGGCGGGTGGGCGGGGGACCCTGCGGTGGGAGGGGACGGTCACGGTCAGTGGCTCGTGACGGGGGCCGGGCGGCAGCCGCGTCGACCGGTCCGGCTGTCCCTGGAGCACGCCGCCGGCGGGCTGGGCCGGCCCGCGCCGCTCACCGCACCGAGCGCTCCCGCAGGGCCGTCCGCCACGCCGGATCCGGGTCCACCGGTTCGGCCTCCTCAGGCCGGCCGCCGCGCGAGAAGAAGTCGGCGAGCGGCAGGATCGCGGCCCCCACGGTGACGCGCGTCCGGGCCCAGCGGTCCCGAGGTCGATGCGGCACGTGCTCGGCCGGGTAGGTCGCAGCGCGTACGAGGTCGCGTGGCGGCGTACGCGAGGCAGGAAGCGGGGCCTAGCTGCAGTCCGGCCCAGCCGCCGACCAGGATGCGTTCGGGCTGGAAGAGGTTGATCAGGTCGGAGAGACCGGCGCCGAGGTACTCGGCGGTCTCCTCCAGGACGGCCAGCGCGTGGCGTCGGGTTCGGGCCGGCCCCGGCGCGTCCGGTCTGGGTAGGCGGCGGCGAGCATCGCGGTCAGGGCGCGATCTCCTCGTCCGCGCCCTCGGGTGGTCGCCCGCCCGCCTCACGCCAGCGTGGAGCAGGGGCCTCCGCGCCCGCGTACGCCTCCAGGCAACCGCGCGCGCCGCAGCGGCAGCGGCGGCCGCTGCACCCGTACCGTCAGGTGCCCCCATTCCACCGCCCGGCCCGGTGCTCTCGGCCCGGGACGACGGCTGGCGCCGACGCCGGAGCCGAAGAGCACCACGACCGCGCTGCTGCGCGCCGCGTCCGGCGCCGAACCACATCTCCGCCTGGCCCCAGCGTCTTGGCACCGTTGTCGATGTAGGTAGGGCACCGTGTCGGGCAAATCGGGGACTCGCGCGAGCAACGCCTCCAGTGGGACGGCGTCCCAGCCGATGGTCTGGCCGTGCACGACCGCGCCTCCTCGGCCGGGTCTGCTCGACGATGCCCGGGACGCCGATCCCGACGCCGAGCAGCCGCTCTGCCGCGATGCCGGCCTCGTCCAGCACCTCGGGGATCCCTCGCGCAGATGCGTCGCCGACGATCACCGATGTCGTATCGGTCGACGCGGCGCGGCCCCCGTCTCCAGCGGGCTCTCGGCCGCGGGCCAGACTCGGTGAGGGCGAGGTCGAAGAGTTCGATCGCGCACCCGGGTCTCGCCGATGTCGCACGCCGATCAGTGTAGCCGCTGCCGCGGGCTGACGCGCAGCAGGGTGCGGGGCCGGCCACCGGCGGAGTCGACGCTGCCGGCCTCCTCCACCAGTCCTTCGGCGACCAGGTCGGCGACGACGTTGCTGACCGAGCCGGAACTCAGCCCGGTCGCCGGACCCAGCGGGAACCTGCTGGAGCGGCCCGTCGAAGTAGAGCCGTTGCTTAGCACGCGGTGCCGGTTGTGCCGCCGCAGGTCGCGCACCGTGCGCCCGTTCCGCTTCCTTCACCCTCGCCCCCTCGTTCCGAAATCCTTACCGCAACTTACATGTGGCCGGGCCCTTGACGCGACCTTCGCCGAGGTTTAACTCACATCCTAAATTAAGCCGTGGGGGCTTCAGGGAACGCAGGGCGCTGCTCCGCCCCCTCCGCCGGGCGACCCCGTCACTTCCCGGAAGGCCTCTGGAGTCATGCGCAGAATCAGAGCCGCAGCCGTCGGCCGCCGTCACCCTCTCCCTTCGCCCTCACCGTGGCCGCCTGCGGCGAGGATCGTCCGGCACGGGGCTCCAACGAGCAGCCGAGAGACCCTCACCTACTGGGCCTCAACCAGGGCGCGAACCTGGAGGTCGACGGGAAGGTCCTCCAGCCGGAACTCGACAAGGTTCGAGGAAGGAGACCGGCATCGAGGTGAAGCTGGAGGTCGTGCCCTGGGCAGACCTCCTCAACCGCATCCTCCACCACCACCTCCGGCCAGGGTCCCGACGTCCTGAACATCGGCAGCACCTGGAGCGCGTCGCTGCAGGTCGGGCGGCGCCCTCCTGCCCTGGGACGCGGAGAACTTCGAGGCCGTCGGCGGCAGGGACCGCTTCGTGGAGTCCGCGCTCGGCTCCACCAGCGTACAGGGCCAGGACCCGGCCGCCGTACCGCTGTACTCCATGGCCTACGCGCTCTACTACAACAAGAAGATGTTCGCCGACGCCGGCATCGAGAAGCCGCCTGCGACCTGGGACGAGCTGGCCGAGACCGGCAAGAAGCTCTCCAAGAACGGCAAGTGGGGGGCTCGGCGCGGAGGGTTCCAACCTCTCCAACAACATCCACCAGGTGTTCGTCCTCGCCAAGCAGCACGGCGCGGACTTCTTCACCCCCTGAAGGCAAGGCCGACTTCACCTCGGACGGCAGCCGTCGCGGCGGTGAAGCAGTACGTCGATCTGATGGCCAGGACAAGATCGTCGCGCCCGGCAACGCCGAGTACGCGCAGAACCAGTCCCTGAGCGACTTCGCCAAGGACAAGACGGCCATGGTGCTGTGGCAGACCGCGTCGGCCACCTTCGAGTCGCAGGGCATGAGCGAGGACGAGTGGGGCGTCGCGCCCGCCCCGTGCAGTCCGGCGAGCCCGGCCCGGGCAAGGCCACCAACTCCATGGTCGCCGGCATCAACATGGCCGTCTTCAAGAACACCAAGAACATCGACGGCGCCAAGAAGTTCGTGAAGTTCATGACCAGCGACGAGGAGCAGGTCGTCCTCAACAAGGCCTACGGCTCCACTCCGCCGGTCAAGGCCGCCCAGCAGGACCCGGCCTTCAACACCCCGTCCCCTCACCGTGCTCCGGGACCCTCGCGACCAGTGCCACCGCGCTGCCGCAGGTGCCCGAGGAGTCGCAGTTCGAGACCGTCGTCGGCACCGCCGTCAAGGAACTCTTCGCCGACGCCGCAGCCGGCCGTGCGGTGACCGACGAGTCGGTGCGGGCCAAGCTCGAGAAGGCCCAGCAGCAGATGCCCAACAAGTGAGCACGGACACCTACGACTACCACCGCTGCCCTCGAAGCAGGCGAGCGGACGGCGCGGAAGAACGACCCCGGAGCGGCGCCGCGCGAAGCGTCGCTCCGGGCGGCTGCGCCGCATCGCCCTGCCGTACCCGCTGCTGTTCCCGGGCGATCCTCCTCGAACTACTGGTCCACCTGGTGCCGATGGTGATCGGCATCGTCGTCAGCTTCAGGGAGCTGACCCAGTTCTACATCCGCGACTGGGGCACCGCCCCCTGGGCCGGCTTCGACAACTACGCGATGTCGCTCGACTTCGACGCCCCCGTGGGCGAGGCGCTGCTGAAGTCGTTCTTCACCATACCTGTTCACGGTGCGCTCTGGTCGGCCTGTGCTGGGTGCTGGGCGTGGCCGCCGCGTGTCTTCATGCAGGAGTCGTTCCGCGGCCGGGGCTTCCTGCGCACGATCTTCCTCGTGCCGTACGCACTGCCCGTCTACGCCGCCGTCATCACCTGGTCGTTCATGTTCCAGCGGGACAACGGGCTGGTGAACCACGTACTGCACGACCAGCTCGGGCTCACCGGCGTCCCCCGTTCTGGCTGATCGGCGACAACAGCTTCATCGCCCCTGCTCGTCGTCTCGGTGTGGAAGGGCTGGCCTTCGCCTTCCTCATCATCATGGCCGGGCTCCAGAACATCCCGAAGGACATCTACGAGGCCGCCGCCTGGACGGCGCGGGCGTCTGGCAGCAGGTCCGCCGCATCACCCGCCGGCGCTGCGCCCCGTCAACCAGGTCCTCGTCCTGGTGCTGTTCCTGTGGACGTTCAACGACTTCAACACGCCCTTCGTCCTGTTCGGCAAGGCGGCGCCGGAGGCGCGGACCTGATCTCCATCCGATCTACCAGTCCTCCGTTCCAGACCTGGAACTTCGGGACGGGCTCCGCGATGTCGGTCCTGCTGCTCCTGTTCCTGCTCGTGGTGACGGGTGTCTACCTCTGGCTCACCTCCCGAGGGGAAAGGCCACCGATGCCTAGCCCCGCCGTCCGGCGCCCCCGCTCCCCGATGGCCGCCCGCGTGTCCCTTCCTGTGGAGCCGCCGCGTGTTCCTGAGCCTCCTCACCGTCTTCGTCCTGCTGCCGGTCTACGTGATGATCTCCAGCTCGCTGAAGCCGCTGGAGGACGTGTCGGGCAAGTTCGAGTGGATCCCCTCGGGTCTCACCGTCCGCCCGTACTTCGACATCTGGGAAACGGTCCCCACTCGCCGACTACTTCGTGAACTCGCTGATCGTGGCGGGCGCGGCGACCCTCTGCTCCGTCACCATCGCCGTGTTCGCGGCCTACGCGGTCAGCCGCTACTCCTTCCGCGGCAAGCGCGTCTTCTCGGTGACCGTGCGCTGTCGACCCAGATGTTCCCCCGGCATCCTGTTCCTGCTGCCGCTGTTCCTCATCTACGTCAACATCGGCAACGCCACCGGGATCGCCCTGTTCGGCTCCCGCGGCGGCCTGATCCTCACCTACCTCACCTTCTCGCTGCCGTTCTCCATCTGGATGCTGATCGGCTACTTCGACTCCGTGCCCAGGGACCTCGACGAGGCGGCCAAGGTGGACGGCTCAGACCGCTCGGCGCCCTCTTCCGGGTGATCGTGCCCGCCGCGATCCCCGGCATCGTCGCCGTCGCCGTCTACGCGTTCATGACCGCCTGGGGCGAGGTGCTCTTCGCCTCGGTCATGACCAACGAGACCACCCGCACCCTCGCCGTCGGCCTCCAGGGCTACGCCACCCAGAACGACGTCTACTGGAACCAGGTCATGGCCGCCTCACTCGTCGTCAGCCTCCCCGTCGTCGCCGGCTTCCTGCTGCTCCAGCGCTACCTCGTCACCGGCCTCACCGCCGGCGCCGTCAAGTAGCCGCGCGGGCCCCGGCCCCGCCCCACTCCCACCCGACCACCCCAGAGGCCCTCTGTATCCGAATCGCTCGACCTCGCCACCTTCCCCGCCGACTTCACCTGGGGCACGGCCACCTCCGCCTACCAGATCGAGGGCGCCGTCGCCGAGGACGGCCGGGCACCGTCGATCTGGGACACCTTCCCCACACCCCGGGAGGATCGACAACGACGACCACGGCGACGGTGGCCTGCGACCACTACCACCGGTGGCCGAGGACATCGCCCTGATGAAGCGGCTCGGCGCCGACGCCTACCGCCTGTCCATCGCGTGGCCCCGTGTCGTGCCCGGCGGCGACGGGCCGGTCAACGCGGCCGGACTCGACTTCTACGACCGGCTCGTCGACGGCCTCCTCGACGCGGGGATCACCCCCAACGTCACCCTCTACCACTGGGACCTTCCCCAGGCGCTCCAGGACCGCGGTGGCTGGACCGTGCGCGAGACCGCGGAGCACCTCGCCTACTACGCCTCGGTCGTGGCCGGCCGCCTCGGCGACCGCGTCACCCAGTGGGCCACCCTGAACGAACCCCTGTGCTCCGGCTGGATCGGCCACCTGGAGGGCCGGATGGCACCCGGCCTGACCGACCTGACCGCCGCCGTACACGCCTCGTACCACCTCCTCCTCGCGCACGGCCTCGCCACCCGGGCGGTCCGCGCGGCGGTGCCGGGCGCGCAGGTCGGCCTCGTCAACAACCACTCCACCGTCGAGGCCGCCTCGACCCGCCCGGAGGACATCGCGGCGGCCACCCGCATGGACGGTCACACCAACCGCTGGTGGCTCGACCCGGTCTACGGCCGCGGCTTCCCCACCGACATGCGCGAGCTGTACGGCGTGGACCTGCCCGAGCGCCCGGGCGACCTGGACACGATCGCCGCGCCCCTCGACTGGCACGGCCTCAACTACTACTTCCCGGCGACCGTCACCGACGACCCCCGGGGCCCCGTCCCGTACGCCCGTGAGGTCCGGCTGCCCGACGTACCGCGCACCGGCATGGACTGGCAGATCGACGCCGGCGGCCTGGAGGCCCTGCTGCTGCGCCTGACCGACGAGTACGGAGTCCGCAGGCTGTACGTCACCGAGAACGGCTCCGCGTTCGCGGACACGGTCTCGCCCGACGGCGCCGTCCACGACCCCGACCGGGCCCGCTACCTGGAGGAGCACGTGAGCGCCTGCGCCCGGGCGGTCCGCAAGGGCGCACCGCTGGCCGGCTACTACGCCTGGTCCCTGCTCGACAACTTCGAGTGGGCCTACGGCTACGACAAGCGCTTCGGCCTCGTCCACGTCGACTACGCGACACAGGTCCGGACCGTCAAAACGAGCGGCCTGCGGTACGCGGAGATCATCCGCGCCCACCGGGAGTCCCGCGCCTGATCGCGCCTGACCAGGCCGATGGCCGGCGCCCTGCCCCGTCGCCTGGTCAGGCGGACTCGCGTACGACCAGTTCCGGTTCGAAGACGAGGGTGCGGGGTTCGGTGCGGGTGCCCTGGACCTGCTCGTCCAGCATCCTGGCCATGGCCGCCGCCATCTCCTCCACCGGCTGGCGCACGGTGGTCAGCGGTGGCCTGCACGTCACTGCTGATGCTCGAGTCGTCGAACCCGACGACGGCGACGTCCCCCGGGATGCGCCTGCCCAGTTCCCGCACGACTTGGCAGGCGCCCTGGGCCATCAGGTCGTTGGCCGCGAACACGCCGTCCACAGCGGGTGGTCCCAGCAGCGCGGCCATGGCCACCGCCCCGCTGTCCAGCGTGAACACGCCCTCGGCAACGGGAGGGCTGTCATGCCCCGCGCGAGCCAGGGCGTCGCGGAATCCGGCGAGGCGTTCCCGGCCGGCCCGCAGATCCGGAGGCGCGCCGATCACCGCGATACGGCGGCAGCCGCGGCCCAGGAGGTGCTCCCCGGCCAGGCGGCCCCCCGCACGGTGGTCCAGATCGACGCAACTGACCGGTGTCGCCCGGGTGGGACGTGCGAACAGCACCGTGGGGACCCGGGCGGACAGGAGCATGTCCGGCAGAGGGTCGTCCGGCTGCACGGAGACCACCAGCGCGCCGTCCGCACTGCCCTGCCGCAGGTAGTCGACCACCTGCGTCCTGGCCGCCGCCGACTCGGCGAACAGCAGCACCGGTTGCGTCATGCGCGCACGGAGATGCCCCACGACGCCGTTGACGACACGGCCGAAGAACGGGTCCGCGAACACGCGGCCCGCGAAGGCGTCGCCCGCGCCGGAGACGATGAGGGCCACCGCCCCGGTACGTCGGGTGACCAACGCCCTCGCCGCGCGGTTCGGTGTAGCCCGTCCGCTCGATCGCGCTGCGGACCAGGTCCTGGATGCTGGGATCGACATTGCGTACGCCGTTCACGACCCGCGACACGGTGGCACGGGAGACCCCCGCCTCCCGCGCGACATCCTCCAGCGTCGGGGCCTGCCTGTTCATGGGGGAACTCTAACGCCGGGCAGCGACACCAACACGGGTGACGGGGGCCGGCCGCGACGGCTATGACATCAAGCGCCGGCCGGCGAAGGCGACAAGGGTGGAGGGACCCGACCCATGAAGGACCTGCAAGACGACGAGTACTGCCTCTTCATCAACGGAGGAGAGGGATCCGACCTGTGGGCCCTGCTGGCCGACTGGTCCGACAGTGAGGACGAGGAGGAGTGGAAGAAGCACATCCCGCGCTTCTCCCGCCTCATCCGCTGCTGGCAGCGCCTCGGCTTCATCAAGGTGTTCCAGTCCGACGAATGGCCCGCGCACCTCACCAGCGAAGCGGTGACCGGTCAGGCCCTGGACGACCTCCTCGCCGATCCCGCCAGCTGGGAGTACCAGGATCCCGACCGCTGGACCTGTGTCGGCTCCGGCGACCGGGACATCCACGAGCTGGAGGAAGGCACGTGCGACCGGGAGCGGTGAGCGCCGAGTCCTGAAGCCGCGGCCCCGGCCGACGGAGGTCGGCCGGGGCCCGCGTCCTCAGCGGCGATGCACGCTGACCGCGTAGCCGCCGCCGTCGTACGGATCGGCGTCCCACGTGGCGAAGCGATCGGTCAGGGTGAGGCCCGCGGAGCCGCAATACGCGTCGTACTCCCCAGGGTCAGGCTGGGCGGCACGGGTAGATGCTCCCGGTCCAGGCCGAAGCCCGCGACGAGGAGTCCGCCGGGGCGCAGGGCACGGGCCAGCCGGGCGGCGACGGCGGCCTCGGTTCCCGGGGCGAGGAGGGGGAAGATGTTGCCGGCAGCGACGACGAGGTCGAAGCCGGTGGTGACGCCCGCGGTCGCCGGGTCGAAGGCCGACAGGTCAGCCTGCAGCCAGGTCAGTTCTGGTGCGTTGCGGCGTGCCACGGCCAGCATGGAAGCGTCACGGTCCACGCCCACGCCGTCGTACCCGAGCTGGGCGAGCCGGATCAGAACCCGACCGGTGCCGCACCCGGCGTCCAGCACCCGCGCCCCCGGGGGACACCAGCGTGGCGCACAGTCGCGCCTCGCCGTGTACGTCTTCACCCTGCTCGGCGAGTTGGGCGAACCGAGCCGCGTACTGCTCGCCGGACGCGCCACCAGTCAGCTTCTCCCATCGACTCATGGCCGCAAGCATAGGCACTGGGCGACCGCCCGGGTGCAGGCGTCCATCCTGGCCGTGCACCTGGCTCCCGTCATCGGCATGGGGGTCGCACGCACACATCGACCCCCGAACTATGTTGTCCCGCCACATGTGCCGCTGACCTGCGGCTTCCTACCGTGTGCCATCACGTACCCGTCCCCACCGCACACGAGGAAGTGGCGCACATGGCCTCCGCAGCATCCGCTCCCCCGACACCCGGCAAACTCAAGCGCATCGTCGCCGCGTCCCTCATCGGCACCACCATCGAGTGGTACGACTCTTCCTCTACGGCTCCGCCGCCGCGCTCGTCTTCAACAAGCTGTTCTTCCCGGACTCCGACCCGCTGGTCGGCACGCTGCTGTCGTTCCTGACGTACGCCGTCGGGTTCGCCGCGCGTCCGCTGGGGGGCGCTGGTGTTCGGGCACTACGGTGACCGGCTCGGGCGCAAGAAGCTGCTGGTGCTCAGCCTGTTGCTGATGGGCGGGGCGACCTTCGCGATCGGACTGCTGCCCACGCACGCGACCATCGGTACGGCCGCTCCCGTGCTGCTGACCGTGCTGCGACTCGTCCAGGGCTTCGCGCTCGGCGGTGAGTGGGGCGGCGCCGTGCTGCTGGTGTCGGAGCACGGGGACGCTCGGCGACGCGGATTCTGGGCGTCGTGGCCGCAGACCGGGGCGCCGGCGGGGCAGTTGCTGGCGACCGGCGTGCTGTCGCTGCTGACGGCCGTGCTGTCGGACTCGGCGTTCAACAGCTGGGGCTGGCGGATACCGTTCCTGCTCTCCGGAGTGCTGGTCATGGTCGGTTTGTGGATTCGTCTGTCCGTCGACGAATCGCCCGTTTTCAAGCAGGCGTTGGCGCAGGCCGAGACGCGCAAGGTGAAGGCCGAGCCGCTTCCGATCGTCGCCGTGCTGCGCCACCACTGGCGTGACGTACTGATCGCGATGGGCGCGCGGATGGCGGAGAACATCAGCTACTACGTCATCACGGCCTTCATCCTCGTCTACGCCACCACCGCCGCCGACGTCTCCAAGCAGAGCGCGCTCAACACGGTACTGATCGCCTCGGCCGTGCACTTCGCGGTCATCCCGGCCTGGGGTGCGCTGTCGGACCGGATCGGCCGGCGTCCGGTGTATCTGCTGGGCGCGGCCGGTGTCGGGTTGTGGATGTTCCCCTTCTTCATGCTGATCGACACCGGTGACTTCGGCAGTCTGCTCCTCGCGGTGACCGTCGGCCTGGTGCTGCACGGCGCGATGCACGCGCCCCAGGCGGCGTTCTTCTCCGAGATGTTCGCGACCCGGATGCGCTACTCGGGTGCGTCCATCGGCGCACAGTTCGCCTCCGTCGCGGCCGGCGCCCCCGCGCCGCTGATCGCCACCGCACTGCTGGACAAGTACGACAGCTCCACCCCGATCTCCCTCTACGTCATCGCCGCGTCGTCCTGGCGCTGATCGCCGTGGGCGTGGCGAAGGAGACCCGCCACCGGGATCTCAACGAGGTCATGTCCTCTCTCCCGAGGACGCGGACAGGGGCGGGGACATGAAGGAGGCGGAGGGGAGCGCCTCCGGGGCGCCGGGAGCGCGCACCCTCTGAGCCGTCCGGTGACCGGCCCCCGTACGCGCCGTGTGTACGGGGGGTCAGTGCTGTGCCGGTATCGACAGCCGGTGCAGTCTCAGGGGCCAGTTGTATCTCCAGCGCGCGGTCGGGGCTCTGCCAGTCGTCGCCCAGGAGGCGGCCGACGCGTTCGAGGCGCTGGGCGACCGTGTTCACGTGGACGTGCAGGGCGTCCTTGGTGCGGGCGGGGCTCATGCCGCAGGCGAAGTACGCGTCGAGCGTGCGCAGGAGTTCGGTGCCGCGCCGCTCGTCGTAGGCGACGACCTGGCCGATGGTGCGCTCGACGAAGCCGGAGACGTTCTGGTCCCCGGCCAGCAGCAGCCCCAGGAACCCGAAGTCCTCGGCGGCGGCGCCGTCCCCGGAGCGGCCCAGCAGGCGCAGGGCGTCGAGACAGCGCCGGGCCTCGGTGTAGGCGGCGGCCACGGCGTCGGGATGGGCGGCGAGATCCTCCACGGGGGCGGAGGCGCCGACGGTGACGGCCTCGTGGACGGCCGTGCCCAGCTGGCGGGCGGTGCGGCGGGCCAGGTCCGTGGCACCGTCCCCCGCGGGCAGGGGCAGCAGCAGTACGGTGCCGCCGTCACGGGCGGCGGCCAGGCCGTGCCGGGTGGCGGCGAGGTGGGAGGCGGCGGCCCACAGGCGTCTGCGCGCGTCCGCCTCCTGATCGGCGTCGGCTGCGGTGGCGTCGAGGCGGGCGGCGAGTACGACGTGGGCGGCGTCCAGGTCGGCGCGCAGCCGTCGGGCGCGGTCGCCCAGCAGGCGCGGGTCGCGGTCGCGGGCGTCGAGCAGATCGTCCAGCAGCTCGCCGCGTACGCGCTGTTCGGCCTCGGCGGCGGAGCGCCGGGCGAGCAGGAGGAGGGGAGGTGACCATCGCGGCGCGTTCCAGGGTGAGCTGGTCGACGGGGTCGAGTCCGGGGTGGCCGCGCAGGACGAGGGCGCCGAGCAGCTCGTCGCCGGCGGCGACGGCGGCGATCCAGTCGTCCTCGTGCCGCACCGCGTGCCCTCGGCGCGGGAGGTCTCCAGGGCGCGCGGCGGCGCCGAGGATGCCTCGGTGAACTCGACGGTGCCGGCCAGGACCTGGGAGACGGCGGCGGCCACGTCGTGGACACCACCGCCGCGCAGGACGAGCTCGGCGAGCCGGTCGTGGACGTCGGAGGCGCGCTCGATGACGCCGCTGCGGTCCCGGATGATCTCGTTGGCCCGCTCCAGGCCGGCGAGGGCCGAACGGGTCTCGGCGAGGAGGTTCGCGGTGTCGATGGCGGCTGCCGCGAGGGGCGGCGAAGGAGCCGAGCAGGGCGATCTGCTCGCGTTCGAAGACGCGGGCGCGCCGGTCCGCGGCGAAGAGCACGCCGATGACGTGGTGGCCGAGCATGAGGGGCACGCCGAGGATGGCGACCAGGCCCTCGTCGCGTACGCCCGCGTCGATGGTGCGGGTGTGCTGGAAGCGGGCGTCCTTGAAGTAGTCGTCGGTGACGTAGGGGCGGGCGGTCTGGGCGACGAGGCCGCCGAGCCCCTCCCCCATGCCGAGCCGCAGCTGCTGGAAGCGGGCCGCGACCGAGCCCTCGGTGACGCGCATGTAGGTGTCGCCGCGGGCGGTGTCGTTGAGGCTGAGGTAGGCCACGTCGGTGCCGAGCAGCGAGCGGGCCCGCTGCACGATCGCGCGCAGGACCGCGTCCAGGTCGCGCAGACCGGCGAGGTCGTGGGCCGTCTCGAACAGTGCGGACAGCTCGGCCTCACGCCTGCGCCGGCCCTCCAGTTCCGAGCGCACGCGCAGGGCGAGGTTCCTCGCCTGTTCGAGCGCGGTGATCCGCTCGGCCGGTACGCCCTCGGCGCGGGCGAGCAGCACCGGCTGCTCGTAGGCGTCGGCGGACGCGCCCCGGGCCAGCAGCTCCAGGAACGGCGTCTCGACGGCGGCGGCCGGGCTCTCGGCATCGCCGGCGTCGCCGACCGGCGCTCCGGCGTCGTGGGCGGAGCGCTCGGCGGACTGGACGTGATCGCGGGACATGCTCACAGGATTCCCCATCGCACGGTCGTCCCGGCAGCCCTGTGGAAAACCCCGGACGCCGAGGGCACCACCCGGCTCGGTGGGCGGGTCGGGCCGCCACCTGGTCAGTGCGCGGTCCAGCCGCCGTCCAGGACGAATGAGGTGCCGGTGACGAAGGACGCCTGCGGGCCGCACAGGTAGGCGACGGCGTCGGCGACCTCCTCCGGTTCGATGAGCCGGCGCACGGCGCTGTCCCGCAGCATGACGTCGGTCAGCACCTGCTCCTCGGGGATGCCGTGGGCCCGGGCCTGGTCGGTGATCTGCTTCTCGACGAGCGGGGTGCGTACGTAGGAGGGGTTCACGCAGTTGGAGGTGACGCCGTGGGCGGCGCCTCTAGGGCGGCGGTCTTGGACAGTCCCCTCCAGCCCGTGCTTGGCGGAGACGTAGGCCGCCTTGTAGGCCGAGGCACGCAGGCCGTGGACGGAGGAGATGTTGACGATACGGCCCCAGCCCTGCCCGTACATGTGGGGCAGGGCGCCGCGGATGAGGCGGAAGGGGGCCTCCAGCATCACGGTGAGCACGGTGTGGAAGACGTCCGGCGGGAACTCCTCGATGGGCCGCACCAACTGCAGCCCGGCGTTAGTTGACGAGGACGTCGGTGCCGGCGGCGGCGAGCTCGGCGGCGTCCAGGTCGGTCAGGTCCAGGACGTGCGGTTCGACGCTGCCGGCGAGGCCCCGCAGCTCTCGGCGAGCGCGTCCAGCCCGGCGGAGTCCCGGTCGACCGCTCTGACCTTGGCCCCCGGCCGCGGCCAGCCGCTGCGCGCAGGCACGGCCGATGCCGCCGGCGGCGCCGGTGACGAGAGCGGTACGGCCGCCGAGGTCGAGCGGGGGGAGGCGTGGGGGGCCGGGAGGACACTGGGCGAGGTCATATCTCCGACCCTAGGCAGCGTCCACCGCACCCCCATGTGGGCACGCCCCATACTTCAGATGCAACCAGTGGGGTCGAACCATGTGGGGGCGTCGGACAGCGCCTGCTTGACCCGGGTCTGCCCGAACTCCCTGAGGTCCGGCAGGGCATCCACCGCGAACCAGCCCACGTCCAGCGACTCGTCGTCGTTGACCCGGGCGTCGCCGCCGACGGCCCGGCAGCGGAAGGTGATGTCCATGTACTGGCAGACGTCACCGTTGTCGTACGTCACCGGGTTCAGCGCCTGGACGAGGACCACCCGCTCGACGACGCACCGTACGGCCGTCTCCTCCTCGACCTCGCGCACCGCGCAGGCGGCGGGCTGCTCCCCCGGTTCCGGGATGCCGCCGATCAGTGACCAGCGCCGGTTGTCGGCACGCCGGTTCAGCAGCACCCGGCCCTCGTCGTCGAAGACGACGGCGGTGACCCCGGGGAGCCACAGCAGCTGGTGTCCGGCCGAGACGCGCAGGTCGCGGATGAAGTCGGGAGTAGCCATGCGCACGACCCTAACGGGCCGGTCGGACCACTCCGGGCGGGGCCGCGGGGCGTGCGGCGGGCGTACGGCTACACGCCACGGGCGCGTCGCCCGCGCACACCGGCGCCGACGGCCCAGCCGAGCCCGCCGGCCGCGACCAGCACCAGGGCGATCTCGGGCACCACGCCCAGCCGGGTGGCGGGCGTCTCGGAGGAGCGCAGGGGCACCTCCTGGACCAGGGAGTCCGCCACGAACATGCCGGTCCTCTGCGTGATCCTCCCGTCCGGCATGATGATCGCACTGACACCGCTGGTCACCGGCACGGTGACGGTCCGGCTGTGCTCGACCGCGCGGATGCGGGACATGGCGAGCTGCTGGTAGGTCATCTCACTGCGGTCGAACGTCGCGTTGTTGCTGGGCACGGAGATCATCTGGGCGCCGTCGGTGACCTCGGAGCGCACCGCCCAGTCGAAGGCGGCCTCGTAGCAGGTGACGAGCCCGACCTTGGTGCCGGCCATGGTGAACACGCCCGGTTCCGTGCCCCGGCTGAAGTCCTGGCTGACCATGGAGGTCCAGTCGTCGTTGATCGCCCCGATGAGCGAGCGCAGCGGGAGGTACTCGCCGAAGGGCTGGATCTGCCGCTTGTCGTAGGTGTCGACCGGGCCCTTGTCGGGGTCCCACAGGATCTGTTCGTTGAGCAGCTTGCCGTCGCGTTCCACGACGCCGCCGACCGAGATGGGCGCGCCGATCGCCCTGGCGGCCCGGTCGATGACCTGCCGCGCGTCGGCGTTGGCGAACGGGTCGATGTCCGAGGAGTTCTCCGGCCAGAGCACGAAGTCGGGCCGGTCCATTTTGCCGGCCTCGACCTCGGCGGCAAGGCGTCGCGTCTCGCGCGCGTGGTAGTCGAGTACGGCCCGCCGCTGGGCGTTGAAGTCGAGGCCCGCGCGCGGCACGTTGCCCTGGACCACGGCGACGGTCGCGGTGCCGTCCTCCGCCTTGTCGCTGACCAGCGGCCGGGCGGCCACGGCGGCCAAGACGGGTACGGCCACGCTGAGGAGGGCCACCGCCGCCGCGCTCCGCCGTACTCTCCGGTGCGGCGCGCCAGGGAGGCCAGGCGCACGGCCTCGTAGAGGCCGAAGCCGCACAGGACGACCGCGAACCCGAGTGCCGGTGTGCCGCCGACCGCGGCGAGCGGCAGGGAACACGCCGTCCGCCTGCCCGAACGCGATCTTGCCCCAGGGAAGCCCTCGAAGGGCACGCGCGCGCGTGCGGCCTCTCCCGCGACCCACAGCGCCGCCGCCCACACGGGCCAGGCCGGCAGTTTCGACACGGCGGCGACGCCCACGCCGACCAACGCGACGAAGAGCGCCTCGATCGCGACCAGGGCGAGCCAGGGGCCGGGCCCGACCTCCACGCCGGTCCACACCAGCAGCGGCAGCAGGAAGCCGAGGCCGAAGAGGTAGCCGAGGCCGAGACCCGCCTTCCAGCCGCGGCCGCGCAGCACCCAGCCGAGGACGGCGAAGGCGGGCAGGGCCAGCCACCACAGGGTGCGCGGCGGGAAGCTGACGTAGAGCAGCACTCCGGAGAGCGCGGCGGCGGCGGCCGGGAGGAGGCGCAGGGAGCCGCACGGCGACGCGCGAGGCCGCGCGTGGTCTGCGGCTGCGTCCGGTCCGACTCGCCGACGGAGGTTGCGGTGGCTGTCACCCCCGGAGTGTACGGCGGGTGACCGCGCCGCCGACAGCGCGGTCGGAGGGCGCCGCGGGGGTCCCTGGCGGCCGGTGCCGCATCGTTTCGGCACATCCGGGTGCCGAGCTGTCCACAATCCACCGACCAGCCGTTACGGTGTGCCGGAGCCTCAGTCGTCGGCCCGAGCCGGCCGGGCGGCCGGGGCCCGTCAGGTCGGGGGCGACGCGGGCGGGGGCGCGGTGGGTTCGAGGGGGACGACGTCTGCGGCGGGTCCGGACGCGGACGGCGACAGACGCAGCGGTGCGGACACGGCGGGCGTGGTGATCCTCGGGGCCTGCGCCTCCTGGTCGCTGATCACGGCCGCCGCGGGGACGGGCGCCCGGAGGGCGTGCTGCTCGCGGTGCTGGCCGTGGCCGCCGGTTACGCCGCGGGGCGGTCTGCGGGGGCGCTCCTTCCGGTCGCTGCCCCTGGTGCCGCGGCGCTGGCCGGGGCCGCCCTGACGGTGGCCGTCCCGCACTCGCGCCCGGGCCCCGGATCACCGCGCCGCTCGGATACGCCGGCGCGACCGCCGCCCTGCTGGCGCTGTCGGCCGGCGCCGCGTGCTGCGGGGCCTGGGCCAGTCCGGTACCGGCCGTGCGGGTCGCGCTGCGGTTGCTGGCCGCCGGGACGGCCGTGACCGCGGTTGCCCTGGGCTCGGCCGTCGGCTGCGCCGTCTGCGCGGTGGTGCTGCTGTGCTCGCTCGCCGCGGGCCGCGTGCGCCGCCGTGGTGCGGGGATCGCGGGGCTGGGTCTGGCCGCGGGCCTGGTGACCGGCCTGACCTGGGCGATCCTCGGGAAGCTTTTGCCGGTCGGCCTGGCCGCATCCCTGGAGGGGCAGCTGACCGCTCATCGTGTGCGGCTGTGGGGCGACGCGCTGGACCTGCTGCGCGGGGACCTCGCGCTCGGTGTGGGCCCAGGGCGTTTCGGGTCGCTGAGTCCGACCGCCGCACAGTCCTCGGTGACCGACGGCAGACCCCACTCGGCGGGGTGGCAGCAGGCGGCCGAACAGGGCGTCGTCGGCGTGGTCCTGCTGGGCGCGGCCTTCGGCTGGATGCTGTACGCCCTGTGGCGCTCGTCGCGCCCCACGCCGGTCGTCCTCACCGCGGGCGTGGCCCTCACCGGCCTCGCGGCGATCGCCGCCGTCGGCAACGCGCTGAGCTTCACCGCGGTGTAGGTGGGCGCGGGGCTCCTCGCGGGACTTCTGCCACGGCCCGTCCCGTCGTCGACGATTCGCCGGCGCCGGCGAGCGGCGTACGACCTCGGGGCGACCGGATGTCCCGGTGAGGGCCCGGTGCTTCGGTGCCGGGGAAGCCGGGTACTTCGGTGCCGGTGAAGCCGGCCGCGTCGATGCCGGTAAGGGGAGAGGCCGGGCCGGCGCGGAGCGCCACCGGGCTGCGCGCGGTGACCGCGTCCGGGCGCGTGCCTTGTGTGGCCTGCCCGGGCGTGACGGTCCGGGCGGCCTCGCGCGCCTCAGTGCGCCGCGCCGGGAGCCTTCGGGACGCAGTCGGTCCTGATGACCTGGACGGCCGCTTCGGCGTCGTCCACGGTGATCGTGAAGGTGTGGCCGTCCCACAGGCGCAGGACCACGCCCTCGCCGCGCCGCACGACGACCGCGGTGCCCTTCTCCGGCCGCCAGCGGTAGCCCCAGCCGCCCCAGTGGCGCGGGGTGACGCACGGGGCGAACTCGGCGCCCACGACGTGCGGAGAGGGGGATGCGGCGACGGGGCACGCCCGATGTGGCCGCAGCGTACTTCGAGGCATTCCTCGTCGACTCTCAGGGCGACGTGCACGAACGCCAGCGTGCCGAAGAGGACCAGCAGTCCCGCCGCGATGCAGCCGACGACCGCCATGGCCAGCGGGGCGACGCCGGACTCCCAGGCCGACTCGACGGCCAGCGCGATGCCGAACGCCATGCAGGCGGCGCCGATGAGCGCCAGGAACCACTGGACCCGGTTGGTGGCACGTCCGGTCCAGAACATCTGGCTGGGGGTGGTCTCGCCGTGGCGATGCCTCACGGACAAGAGGTTACTGCCGTTTCGCTGCGCGGGTACCT
This sequence comes from Streptomyces thinghirensis, assembly GCA_021502835.1. The sequence goes on along the minus strand of JAKFGP010000003.1, from coordinate 39,468 downwards.
CGTCGCGCAGCGTACTGGGCCGACCGGGCGTGCCCGCCGGTCAGCGCGCGGTGCGACCGTTGCAGGAGCCGCCCTCGTCGTAGAGCCAGCGCGGGCGCGGGCGGCGTGCCTCGCGTCCGCTCCAGCAGCACGGTGAGGGGTGCCCTCGGCCGGGGCCCCCGGGGTCGGGGGCGGCGCCGATCCGGCGCAGCGCCTGGGCGGCGACGGCATCCGGCGGAGCCGTGCAGGACGAGGCGCGGGGCACCGGGACGCTGAACGGCGGCGCGGATGCGTTCGGCGACCAGTTCGTAATGGGTGCAGCCCAGGACGACGGTCGTTACCGCATCGGGTGTCAGGGGGGCCGCGGCGGCGATCGCCGCGGTGATCGCGGCCTCGTCCGCGTGCTCGACGGCGTCGGCGAGCCCGCGGGCACGGCACCTCGGTGACCGTCGCGTCGCCGGCGAACTCCTCGATGAGACCGCGCTGGTAGGGCTGCCGGTGGTGGCGGGCGTGGCCCAGATCGCCACGGGGCCGCCGCCGGCCGCGGCGGGCTTGATCGCCGGGACGGTGCCGATGACCGGCAGCGTGGGCTCCAGCCGGGCACGCAGTGCGGGCAGCGCGTGCACGGTGGCGGTGTTGCAGCCCACGATCAGGACGTCGGGACGGTGCGCGGCGGCGGCCTCGGCGACGGCGAGGGCCCGCTCGGTCAGGTCCTCGGTGGTGCAAGCGGTCCCCACGGCATGCCGTCGGGGTCCAGGGAGAGGGATGAGATCGGCGTCCGGTCGCAGGCGCCGTACCGCGGCGGTGGCCGCCAGCAGACCGATTCCGGAGTCCATGAGAGCGATCTTCACCGGGCCCACCATAGACGATGGGCCGCTGCGGGCGCGGCAGGGCAGACTGCGCACGTGAGCGCCGATGCGTGGACTTCCGCCGTGACCGCCGTATCCGCCCTGTCCCTCGCCGCCTGGCTGTGGCTGCTGCTCGCCCGGGGCTTCTTCTGGCGCGCACGGACGTCAGGCTGCCGGCCCGGGAGGAACCCGGACGTCTGGCCCTCCGTGCACGTCGTCGTCCCGGCGCGCGACGAGGCGGCGGTCCTGCCGGCGAGCCTGCCGTCCGCTGCTGGCCCAGGACTATCCGGGGCGGGCGGAGGTCTTCCTGATCGACGACGGCAGCACTGGACGGCACGGGTGAGCTGGCCTGCGAGCTGGCCCGGCGGCACGAGGGTCTGCCGCTCACCGTGGCCTCGCCCGGGGAGCCGCCCGCCGGCTGGACGGGCAAGCTGTGGGCGGTGCGGCACGGCGTCGACCTGGCACGTGCGCGTGAACCCGAGTACCTGCTACTGACGGACGCCGACATCGCCCACGCGCCGGACAGTCTGCGCCGGCTGGTGGCTGCCGCCCGCACGGGCGGTTTCGACGTCGTCTCGCAGATGGCCCGGTTGCGGGTGGAGAGCGTGTGGGAGCGGCTCGTGGTGCCGGCCTTCGTCTACTTCTTCGCGCAGCTGTACCCGTTCCGGTGGATCGGCGGAGAAGGGGCAACGGCGGCGGCCGCGGGTGGCTGCGTGCTGCTGCGCGCCGAGGCCGCCGAACGGGCGCGGATCCCGGACGCCATCCGGCACGCCGCTCATCGACGACGTGGCCCTCGCCCAGGCGGTCAAGGGCGACGGCGGCCGGATCTGGCTGGGCCTGGCCGACCGGGTGGACAGTGTGCGTCCGTATCCGCGGTTGCACGACCTGTGGCGCATGGTCTCGCGCAGCGCGTACGCGCAACTGCGGCACAACCCGCTCGTGCTCGCCGGAACGGTCGCCGGCCTGGCGCTGGTGTATCTGGTGCCGCCGGCGTCGGTGGTCGCGGGCACGGCGACGGGGAGTGCGGCGGCGGCCGTGCTCGGTGCCGCCTCCTGGCTGGTGATGGCGGGGACGTACGTGCCGATGCTGCGGTACTACCGGCAGGGTCTGTGGCTCGCTCCGCTGCTGCCGTTCACCGCGCTCCTGTACCTCCTGATGACGGTCGACTCGGCGGTGCAGCACTACAGGGGCGCGGTGCGGCCTGGAAGGGGCCGCACCTACACCCGTCCGGGCGCCGTGCCCGAGGAGGGCTGAGCGCCCGCGCCGGCCGCGGGGTTCACTTCCGGCCGGGGGTCCAGTTCATGCCCCCAGCCGTAGGCGTAGTCGACCGTTCGCTGGGGGCTCACGCCGCGTTCGGGCACCAGGTAGCGGGCCTCGCGCTGGACGACCAGGTCGCTGCCGGTGTTGGTGATCAGCGCGAGGGCGCACACCGTGGAGGGAACCGTGCACTCGTCGAGCGAGAAGTCGATCGGGGCGCCGTACTGCGGCTGGAGGGTGACCGTGGCGTGCAGGTCGGCGAAGGAGCGCGCTCCCTCGTAGATGGTGACGAAGACGAGGATGCGCCGGAAGTACTGCTTGTGGTCGAGGTTGACGGTGAGGTTCTCGCCGCTCGTCACGGCGCCGGTGCGGTCGTCGCCGTCGAGGTGGATGAACGGCGGCTGGTGCAGGGACCCGAAGGCGTTGCCGAGGGCCTGGACGACTCCCTTGCTGCCGTCGGTGAGTTCGTACAGGCAGCACAGGTCGAGGTCGAGGTCGTCGTGCATAGCGACCGGGCGGCCGAGCTTGCGGGCCCAGCCCGAGAACTGCTTGCGCACCTGCCAGTTGAGGTTGACGCGCATGGCGCCTGAGGTGCCGCCCTGCTTGGTCAGCGAGACGGAGGGTGCCGCCTTGGTGAGCGTGACCTTGGTCAGACGGACCGGCTCCGCGGCGGGCGCCGACGGGACGGCGGCCGGCTGCTGCGTCGCGGGAGGCGGGGCGGCGGCCGGGCGCTTCGCGGGAGGGGGGCGGCTGCGTCACGGGAGGGGCCGCGGGTGCCGGCGGCGCTGTGACCGCGGGGGCGGGCGGCGCCGGCGGGGCGGCCGGGGCCGTCTGCTGCGGCTCGTCCACCGAGATGCCGTAGTCCGTGGCCAGGCCCTCCAGCCCGCTGTCGTAACCCTGGCCGACGGCACGGAACTTCCAGGCGCCCTGGCGGCGGTAGAACTCGCCGAGCACGAAGGCCGTCTCCACGGTCGCGCCCGGATTGTCGAAACGCGCCGCCACCGTGTTCCGCACGGCGTCGCGGACCTCGATGTACAGATCGGGGACCTTCCCGAACGATCCACCGTCCGAGGAGGCCGCGAGGATCACGGTCTCGATCGCGGGCTCCACGCGCGCGAGGTCGACGAGCAGACTGTCGGTCACCCGGCCGCCGGCCGCCCGCTTGCCCTCGTGGCGGACCGCGCCGGAGGAGTGCGCGGACTGGTTGTAGAAGACGAAGTCCGCGTCGGAACGTACCTTCCCGCCCACCAGGAGCAGGGCCGAGGCGTCCGCGTCGGGCACGCCGGGGCCCGATCGCCAGCCCAGTTCGACCCGCAGCGCCGTCGTCGGCACCGGGGTGTTCGATCCTTTCGACATTGACATGTCCGCCCCCATCACGTGTCACCGAACCGGGCCGCGTCCCGGCGGTTCGCCAAGTTTCCCGCGCCCAACCTATTCCCCCCGCCGCCCGCTCCCGACGAGGAGTGCGGCAAGACGTCCGGCCAACCGCCGGTAACCCGCCCGGAACTCGGCCTTTACCGCAAAATCACGTCTCGCGATGCCCTATTTTTGCCAAGTTCGCTCGCATTGGGGATCCCAGGTCACTGCGGACACGGAAAACAACCCTCTTATCGGTCTCCCCAACCAGCACATCGTGGGCTTAACTTATGTGCCATGACCTCCCCCCGCTCCACTTATGGCGGCGGCTACTACTCCGCCTCCTTCCCGGACACTCCGATCTACGACTCGCTCGTGGCCGAGCGGGGCACCCCGCAGATCGCCCCGATCCGGGTCCCCGCCGCGTACGACGCGCCGGGCAGCCACCTGCCCGCGCTCCCGTCGGCTCTGCCCGCCCTCCCGGCGGGCCCGTCCCAGCCCTCCTACGGCTACCCGCAGCAGGTGCCGCAGCCCGCCCCGCTGCAGCAGGCCCCGCCGCGTACATCCCGCACCAGGCGACCGCACCGCGCGGTTACCCCGGCCCCCAGCAGCCGCAGCAGCACCGCCCGGCCGCGCCCGGCCCCGCGGGATACGAGGCGATGCGCCCCGCGGCCCCCGGCCGGCTCCGGCGCCGTATCAGGACCCGTACAACCAGCAGCAGTACCGCGGCTACTGAGCCGTCCCCGGCGTTGTCGGTGCCACCTGGCACGATGACCTCATGGGAAACGCGCGGCTGCAGTCGATCCACGTCCATCCGGTCAAGGCGTTTCGGAGCCTGGCGCTCCGGGAGGCCGTCGTGGAGCCCTGGGGGCTGACCGGAGACCGCCGCTGGATGCTGGTCGACGACGGGGAAAGGTCGTCACACAACGCCAGCAGCCGCGCCTCGCCCTGGCCGCCGCCGAGCTTCTGCCCGGCGGCGGTGTCCGGCTGTCCGCCCCCGGCCGGGAGCCGCTCACGGTGCCGGTCCCCCGCGCGGAGGGCACGGTTGTAGTGCAGATCTTCCGCGACAAGGTCGAGGCGCTCCCCGCGGAGGGGGAGGCCGTGCACGCTTGGTGCAGCGCCTTCCTCGGTGCGGACGTACGACTGGTGTACCTGGACGATCCGGCCACGCGCCGGCCCGTGGACCCGAGGTACGCGCTCCCGGGCGAGACCGTCACCTTCGCCGACGGCTTTCCGCTGCTGCTCGCGGCCACGGCCTCCCTCGACGCCCTCAACTCCCTGATCGCCGAGGGCGAGCACGCCGACGAGGGCCCGCTGCCCATGAACCGATTCCGGCCGAACGTGGTCGTCTCCGGCACCGACGCGTGGGCCGAGGACGGCTGGTCACGCGTCGCCGTCGGCGAGGTCGACTTCCGGGTCGCCAAACCGTGCGGGCGGTGCGTCGTGACGACGACCGACCAGGGCACCGCCGAGCGTGGCCGGGAGCCCCTGCACAGCCTCGGGCGGCACCGCCGCGTGGACGGCAAGCTGGTCTTCGGACAGAACCTGATCCCGGTCGGCCACGGCACGATCCGGGTCGGTGACCCGGTGCGGATCATCGAGTGAGGTGCCGCTTCCCCGGGCGGGGTCGGGTTCCGGACACCGGCGGGGCCCGGGAACCGGGCCCCCGGCCCGCACGTTGGGCTTCGTGGGACGTTCATGAGAAACCAGGCCGCGAGCCCCGTCGAGAGGGAAGGGGGTGCGGATCGTGCGGGCGATCAGCGGGCTCTGGCGCTGGCGGCACAATCCGCTGTGCCGCGCGACCGACCTGGCCGAGGCGTGGGTGGCGCTGGCGGGACTGCTGCTGATCCTGTCCGTGGCGCCCCTGGTCGGCGCGCGCGTGGGCGGCGCCGCGCAGGACGCCATGCAGCGGTCGGTGCGCGACCAGCACGAGTCCCGGCACCGGGTGACGGCCACCGTCGTCCGCGCTCTGGAGCGTCCACCGGTAGCCGTCGACCCCGACGGCGTGTCCGCCGGGGGGCTGCGCAGCCGTGTCCTCGCCGACTGGACCGCGCCGGACGGCTCAAGACACGAGGCTCCCGTCATGGCGAGCATCGACGACCCGGAGACCGGCGACCGCTTCGCCATCTGGACGGACGGACAGGGCCGGACGGTGGCCCGTCCACTGGACTCCGCGACCGCGACGACGCACGCCGTGCTCGCCGGGTTCGGCGCCGCCGTCGTGGCCGCGGCCCTGATCGAGGCCGGCCGGCGGATCGTCGTGTGGCGCATGGTCCGCCGCCGGTACGCCCGTTGGGAGCGGGAGTGGGACCGGGCGGGCCCGGACTGGGGCAGGACCGGCGCGGGCAGTTGACGGGCTTCCGCCTCCGGTCAACTCACCACCTGTGCGCACGCTACGGTGGACCGGCCGAACCGAATCGGCGACGACCCGCGTACGACGAGGTGGGGGCACAGCAACGCCATGGCACAGGGCACGGTCCAGGTGACGCACACCGGTACCTCGCGGTGGCGGCGCCGCACAGGTGAGTACGCATCGCTCGCCGCCGCCCTGGAGGCCGCGGCCGACGGTGACGTCCTCACCGTCGCCCCCGGGACCTACCGGGAGAACCTCGTCGTCCAGCGGTCGGTGACTCTGCGCGGACCCGAGGGCGCCCAGGGTTCGGTACGGATCGCGCCGGTCGACGGCGTTCCGCTGACCGTGCGCGCCTCGGCGGTGATCCAGGACCTGCACGTGGAGGGCCAGGACGCGGCGGCGCCCGCGGTGCTCGTGGAGGAGGGCACGCCGGAGCTGCTGGACCTGCGGGTGGTCACGCGTTCCGCGTCCGGGATAGAGGTGCGCGGCAGCGCGCGGCCGACGGTGCGGCGTTGCACCGTCGACAACCCGGCCGGTGTCGGCATCGCCGTTCTCGACGGCGGGGGCGGCGTGTTCGAGGAGTGCGAGGTCGTCTCGGCCGGTCAGGCGGGTGTCGCGGTGCGCTCCGGCGCACACCCCGGCTGGAGCGCTGCCGGGTCCACCACGCCGCCGGTTCCGGCCTGACGGCCATGGGTGAGGGGGTCCTCGCTGGAGGCCGTGGGCTGCGAGGTCTACGAGGTGCGGGGCAGCGGCGTGCAGGTCACCGGCCGGGCCACCGCGCACCTGACCGACTGCGACGTGCACCGCACCACCGGTGACGGCGTCACGCTCGACACGGACGCGGTGCTCACGCTCGCCGACTGCCGTATCCACGACATCCCGGAGAACGCGGTCGACCTGCGGTCCCGCTCCGTCCTCACCCTGACCCGCACCACCGTGCGGCAGTTCGGCCGCAACGGCCTGTCGGTGTGGGACCCGGGTACGCGGGTGGACGCCAACCAGTGCGAGATCTTCGACAGTACCGGCGACTATCCGGCGGTCTGGATCAGCGACGGCGCCACCGCGGTGCTCGACTCCCTGCCGGGTGCACGACGTGCCGGACGCGCTGTTCGTCCTGGATCGCGGTTCGCGCGCGGACGTCGTCGACAGCGACCTGTCCCAGGTGCGCAACACGGCGGTCTCGGTGAGCGACGGTGCCACCGCGCAGCTCGACGACTGCCGCATCCGGGACGCGGCCACGGGCGCCTGGTTCCGCGACCACGGCAGCGGCGGCACCCTGAACAACTGCACCCTGGTCGGCAACCGCACCGGCGTGATCGTCACCAAGGGCGCCGACCCCACCATCGAGCGCTGCACGGTCGACTCCCCCTCGGAGGCGGGCGTCTACGTGTCGGCCGGCGGCCGCGGCAGCTTCCTCGACTGCCGGGTGACCGGCAGCGCCGGCTACGGCTTCCACGTGATCGACGGCTGCCGTACGACGCTGCGGAAGTGCCGTACGGAGCGGTGCGCGCGCGGCGGGTACGAGTTCGCGGACGGTGGCCCGGACATGGCGTACGACTCCGGTCCGCTCGTCGAGGACTGCACCAGCGACGAGAGCGGCGGTCTGACGCCGCCCTCCGCCCCCGGAGCCCGTCGTGCAGACGGTGAGCCAGTCCCCCCGGCCTGCTGGGCTCGATCCCCGGGCAGCGCAGCACCGAGCAGGAGCCCTCGATCGCGGCCGCCGCGCCGCAGGAGCCGGCCCCGCACGTCCAAGGCCGTACTCGGCGAACTGGACGCGCTGGTGGGCCTGGACAGCGTCGAGCGCGAGGTCCGGGCCCTGACCGACATGATCGAGGTGGGCCGGCGCCGGCAGCAGGCGGGCCTGAAGGCCGCGTCGGTCAAACGCCATCTGGTCTTCACCGGCTCCCCGGCACCGGCAAGACGACGGTCGCCCGGCTGTACGGCGAGATCCTCGCCTCCCTCGGCGTACTGGACAAGGGGCACCTGGTCGAGGTGTCCCGGGTCGACCTGGTCGGCGAGCACATCGGCTCCACGGCGATCCGCACCCAGGAGGCGTTCCAGCGGGCGCACGGCGGCGTGCTGTTCATCGACGAGGCGTACGCACTCTCCCCCGAGGACGCGGGCCGCGACTTCGGCAAGGAGGCCATCGACACGCTGGTGAAGCTGATGGAGGACCAGCGGGACTCGGTCGTGGTGATCGTGGCGGGGTACACGGCGGAGATGGAGCGCTTCCTGTCCGTCAACCCCGGGGTCGCCTCCCGCTTCTCACGGACCATCACCTTCGGCGACTACGCGCCCGAAGAGCTGCTGCGGATCGTGGAGCAGCAGGCCGACGAGCACGAGTACCGGCTCGCGCCGGGTGCGGCCGAGGCGCTGACGAAGTACTTCACGGCGATCCCCAAGGGCCCGGCCTTCGGCAACGGCCGTACCGCCCGTCAGACGTTCGAGGCGATGGTGGAACGGCACGCGAGCCGGGTCGCCCAGGTCTCCGACCCCAGCACGGACGACCTGACCCTGCTGTACGCCGAGGATCTGCCGGAACTGCCGTAGAGGCACCCACCAGGGCTGCACGACGCCCCGGCGGATACGGCCCCGGACCCCCTAGCAGTTCTCGGGTCCGCCGTCCGCCGCCGGGAGGGGCGCCGCCCGGCCGGTCTGGCGCGGCGCCGGTACCTCCGGGCGCAGCCGGGCCAGCAGACGCTGCCGCTCCTCGGCGAAGGCGGGGTCGGCCTGGTAGTCGGAGTGGCCGAGGAGCGGGGCGGGCAGGGGGTGGAGTTCGGTGCGGCCGTAGGTGAGCGGGTCCTTGAGGGGCGCGCGGTCGACCGCCGGGCCCGAGTCGCCGGGCAGCCGCATCGGACCGCCGATGGGGTCGGTGCGCCGGTAGAGGTTGCGCCAGCAGTCGACCTCCTCGTGCAGCGAGCCGAGCTCCGTCCGGCCCGAAGTGGGCCGGGAACCAGCGGCCGTACAGCCGCTCCAGCGGGGAGCCGTAGGTGAGCAGGGCGACCCGTTTGCGGGCCGACGGCTCCAGCTGCCAGGCCGCCGCCGCGGCGAGGACGCTGCCCTGCGAGTGCCCGGAGATGACCAGCCGCCCGCCGGTGGCCCGGGTCCAGGTCGCCATGCGCCAGGTCAGGTCGGGCACCGCGCGCTCGGCGTAGCAGGGCGGTGCGAAGGGGTGGGCGGCGCGCGGCCAGAGGTGCCGACGTCCCACAGAATGCCGATGGTGCGCCGCGCGGAGGCGTCCTTGTAGGCGCGCCTGCCCCAGGTGACGAACAGTATGAAGCCGAGGCCGATGAGCCAGGAACCCAGCGCCTGCGCGGTCTGCGCGGCGCCGTGCACGACGGCGTACGTCCCGCGCGCGGCGTCGCCGGGGACCTGGTCGGTGGTCAGGGCGCCCACCAGGGCTCCGGCGCCCAGCAGCAGGGTGGCGGCGGAGGTGATGGCGACGAGGAGGGGCGCCCGGTCGGTGAGGGTGGCCAGGGCGCGGGTGAGCGCGATGCGCCGGGTGCGTCCCGGGTCCCCGGCCTCCCCGGGGTGGTCGGCCTCCACGGCGTCCCGTTCGGCGCGGGCGAGGCGCCAGGTGTGCCGGGCGAGCGCGGCGCAGAGCAGCAGGACGACGACGAGCAGCGGCGGGATGACGGACGCCTGCCAGGTCAGCAGGACGGGCGGGCCGTCGATGGAGGTGCCGGTGCCGTCCAGCCAGTCCGACACCCGCTGGGAGACACCGCCGGACATGACGCCGCCCAGCGCGCAGGCCAGCATGGCGACGGCGGGACCGCCGAGGCCCCCGGATCGCGGCGCGGGCGTCGGGGAGGCCGCGGTGGAGGCTGTGGGCGACCACGGCGAGGGCGATGACCAGCAGGCCCTGGACCAGGGCGATGCCGCCGAAGGTCATGTCCCCCGGCAGCCGGCCGGCCGACGTCCACTGCGGGCGTGCCCAGCCGCCGTACAGCAGGGCGAGGACGAACAGGACAAGGGCGGCGAGCGGCAGGCGTCGTACGAGGTGTTCGTCGAGTGTCCGGTCGAGGCGGTTCTCGCTGCGGCCCCGGCGGCAGACCACCGCGACCACGGCGACCGCCCCGGCGACCAGCGCCGCCTCCAGGGCCCAGCCCAGCGCGTCGAGCGGCGCCGGTCCGCCCGGCCGGCGGTCGAAGCGGGCCGCCGGTGCGCCGACCGCCGCGGCGACCGTCAGCAGCGCGGCGGCGGTGTGCGCGGCGCGCAGCCGGGCCACCAGACGGCGCCCGTACCAGAACCCGGGCCGGCCGAGGGCGGTGCGGACGGGGTCCTCCTCGGGGTCGGGCTCGCGGTCCATCGGCTGCTGGGACTCGTACGCCCGCCAGGTGCGCAGCGACAGGTACCACAGCAGGCCGGTGAGCGCGGCGGGCACCGCGGCCGCGAGGGCGAGCCTGCGGCCGGGTGTGCTCCACCAGCCGCCGTCCGACATCACCGGCGACAGGAAACCCAGCCAGGAGTGCCGCTCGGCGCACGCGCGCGTGCCCGCGCACTGCCAGGCGACGAGGTCGAGGGCGACCTCGCAGGCCCCGGCGATCAGCAGCACCGTCAGGGTCAGCCCCGCCAGCCGGACCAGCAGCCCGTACAGGCGGACCTCCGGGTCCGGCCGTGCGCGGTGGGCCGCATCCAGTGGGCGAGGTTGACCACCATGAACGGCAGGAGCAGCAGCCACAGGGCGCGGGTGCCGTTGCCGGAGGTGAGGTTGCACCAGACGTAGGCCTCGGGCACCGGCCGACCCCGGTAGTCCTCGGGCCGGGACTCGGCGTCGGCGTCCTCGGTACGCCGGAAGACGGCCGCGATGTGGTCGCCGGTGATCCGCACGGTCCGCGGGTCGTCCAGCATCTCGGCGGGTGTCGTGCCGCCCACTCCGTGGACCAGGAGTTCCAGGGCCGTGCCGGTCCTCCCGTCCGTCCCGTCTGTCGCGTCGCGTGGTCCGGAGGCGTCCTGTCCGCCCGTCCCGGCTCGTTCCTGCGCCTGTTCCACTGTCCCGCACTCCCCCGTGACGCGCCGTCGGCTCTGTCCGTGCGGGCACGAGGATCTCCGCTGAGCGGGCGGCGCACACCCCTCGGCACCGGAATCTCCCCGAACCGTGTGCCAGGTGACACCGGGACGGGGGGCGTAGGTGACATGTGCGCGACGGGCGGGCGGTGGCGCGGCCCGTGGCGGGGCGTGCGAGGATGGGACGTCCACGCACCGGGCGGAGAACTCCCTCGTCGTAGCAGGTGCGCCGGGCGTGTCGGGCGGTTTCACGGCGAAAGGACCGAAGCGCTACGTGAGTGAGAATCCGAACCTCCTCGCGGAGCAGCGGCGCGCCCTGATCCTCGACGAGGTGCGCCGCCGGGGCGGGTCCGGGTCAACGAGCTGACCCGCAAGCTCGGCGTGTCGGACATGACGGTCCGCCGCGACCTCGACGCGCTGGCCCGGCAGGGCGTGCTGGAGAAGGTGCACGGCGGCGCGGTCCCGGTGGTCGAGGCGAGCACGCACGAGCCGGGGTTCGAGGCGAAGTCGGGTCTGGAGCCGACCGCCAAGGAGGACATCGCACGGGCCGCGGCGGAACTGGTCGCGCCGGGTGCGGCGATCGCCCTGTCGGGCGGTACGACCACGTACGCGCTGGCGCACCGGCTGCTGGACGTGCCGGACCTGACGGTGGTCACCAACTCGGTGCGGGTGGCCGACGTGTTCCACGTGGCGCAGCGGACCTCGGGCGCGCGGCAGGGTGCGGCCATTGGTGGTGCTCACGGGGTGGTGTGCGCACTCCCTCCGACTCGCTGGTGGGCCCCGTCGCCGACCAGGCGATCGCGACGCTCCACTTCGACGTGCTGTTCCTCGGCGTGCACGGGATATCGGCCGAGGCCGGTCTGTCGACGCCGAACCTCGCGGAGGCCGAGACCAACCGGCGGCTGGTGCAATCGGCGCGGCGTGTCGTGGTGGTAGCCGACCACACCAGTGGGGTGTGGTGGGGTTGAGTTCGTTCGCGGCACTGGAGCAGGTGGACACACTGGTGACCGACGCCGGCCTGCCGGCGGACGCCCGCGCGGAGATCTCGGAGCACCTGGGGCTGGTCGTGGCGGGCGAGCCGGAGACGGCCGACTGACCTCGCCGGACGCCGGCGCGCGTCCCCGGCCCCGCTGACACCGGCGTACCTCCGGCTATCGTGGCGCCTCCTGGCCGATCAGTCCGCATCCGGCTGCGCCCAGGGGTTGCGACCATGGCTCGCCGTCTGCGTCCGGTGGGTCTCGACTTCGTCGAGACGGCTCCGGTACGCCTGGTCTTCGCGCGGGGAGATCTCCGCCGCCCCGGACGTGGTCTTCCGCGCGCTGGCCGAGGACGTCCCGGGCTGGACCGCTTGGTTCTCGGCGGTGACGTTCGCCCGGCCCATCGGTGGGGGCGCGGGTCGCGACATCCGGCTCAAGGGCGGTACGCGCTTCGTGGAGACGGTGCTGGCCGCCGAGCCGCCCGAGGTGTACGCCTATCGCGTCGACGTCACCAACGCGCCCGGCGCCCGGGCCGCTGGTCGAGGTAGCAGGCTGGCGCCGGCCGGGACGGCACGCGCGTGCGGTGGACGTTCGCCGCGGACGGTACGGCGCCGTTCCGGTTCGTGCTGAACCGCGCGCTCCGGGTCTGGGGTGGGCCTTCCGGGACGCGGTCACCTCGCTGGACCGGCGGCTCACCCGCCCGTAGCACGCGGCCGAAACCGTCAACCGCTTCCGGCCGTACCGCCCACCGCGTGCGGCCTGCACCTCGTCGCCCGGGTCAGCAGGGCCAGGTTCCCGTGTGCAGCAGGGACTCGATCGCCGCGCGGTGTACGGGCCGATGTCGAGGGCCCTGTTCGGCGAGCCAGGTGTCCGAGTAGTACTTGTCGAGGTACCGGTCCCCCGGGTCGCACAGCAGCGTCACCACGCTGCCCCGGCGTCCCTCGGCCACCATCTCGGCGACGATCTTCAGCGCGTCCACAGTCCGGTGCCCGTCGAGCCGCCCCGCCTTGCGGCCGATGGCCTGTTCCAGGGCGCGGACGGCGGCCACGCCCGCCGCGTCCGGCACCTTCATCATGCGGTCGATGGCGCCGGGCACGAAGCTGGGCTCCATCCGGGGGCCTGCCGATGCCCTCGATCCGGGAGCCGCGGTCGCAGGCGACGTCCGGATCGCCGGTGGTCCAGCCCCTCGAAGAAGCAGGAGTTCTCCGGGTCGGCGACGCAGACGCGGGTGTCGTGCTGCATGTAGTGGACGTAGCGCGCGAGGGTCGCCGAGGTGCCGCCGGTACCGGCCGTGGCGACGATCCACGCCGGTTCGGGGAACCGCTCCAGCCGCAGCTGACGGAAGATCGACTCGGCGATGTTGTTGTTGCTCGCGCCAGTCCGTGGCGCGTTCGGCGTAGGTGAACTGGTCCATGTAGTGGCCGCCGGACTCGGCCGCGAGGCGTGCGGACTCCTCGTACATCCGGCGGGAGTCGTCCACGAAGTGGTGGCGATCCGCCGTGGAACTCGATCAGGCGGATCTTCTCGGCGCTTGTCGTGCGCGGCATGACGGCGATGAACGGGACGCCGATCAGCTTCGCGAAGTACGCCTCGACACGGCCGTCGAGCCGCTGGACGCCTCGATCACCGGGCGGTCCGGCCGGATCCAGCCGTTGCACAGGCCGTAGAGGAAGAGCGAGCGGGCGAGGCGGTGTTTGAGGCTGCCGGTGGGGTGGGTGGACTCCGTCCTTCAGATACAGGTCGATGCCCCACCGCTCGGGCAGCGGGAAGAGGAGCAGGTGGGTGTCGGCCGAGCGGTTGGCGTCGGCCTGGACCTTGCGCACGGCTTCTTTCAGCCAAGCGCGGTAGGCGGTGTCGCTGTGGTCGACGTCGAGAGTGGCGCCGGTGCGGGTCTGCTGGGGGTGCTCACGACGGGGCTCCTTAAGGCTGCGCGCCGACGGCGCGTCGCGCGGCCGACGCCTCGATCATAAGCACCTTCCACACGCTTCTCACCTGCATAAACACACCTTTGGGAGGTCCAAGGACTCCCCTGGGGGCCCGATCCCCCGGCCCGGTGGGGGCGCATTCGCGCGAGTGCTCCGGTCGCCACCGGAAAAGGGATGGTGCGTACTGGTGCTCGGCGCGTGGTGCGGGCAGACTGCCAGCGGGCGGGACCGGGTTCCCGCCGCGGGCGCACACTGGAGCACGACACGAGCCGGCCGGTACCGGGCCCAGCGAGGTGCACGGTCCGGCAACCGACGCGCACGGGGGGCGACGGCATGGCGGAGCTGGAGTTCAGGGCCACGGGGGTGCGGATCGGCAAGCGGCTGCGGTCACTCACCCGGGCCGGAACGGTCCGGATCAGCGGTGGCCGGGTGGAGTTGCTCACCAGCTACGGCAGTGAGATCGACAGCGCCCGGTGCAGTGGCGGTACGCGCCTCCAGGCCCTGGTTCGCCCCGGAGGACCGGGCCCTCGCCGACCTCAACGGCAAGCGGTACCTGCTGACGCTCGGCGAGCGCGACCCGCGCCGGGCGAGCCGGGTCCGCCCGCCCGGCGTCTGCCGTTTCATCGAGGCGGTGCACAGGGCGGCCGGGCACCGCGGTTGAGATGTCCGTAAGTTGCGGTGCTCCTCACCCCTTGCGTCACGCTGGTCTCACGTCACTCTGGGTTTACCGGCGATAACGCTGCGAACCAGCCCGCCGGCCATGACAGCAGGCGGCGATGCGCCGCGTGCGCCCTGCTGGATCCGAACTCCGTGTTCTTCCGGACCTCTATGTCGGGGAGTCGCAGCCGTGATCAGTCACCCAAGCAGACACTGCACGGTGGAGCTCCAAGCCCTGCCGTCGCGGATCGGCCAGGTCCGCAGAATCGTATCTGCGCAATCGGCGCTACTGGCATATGGATTCTGATCGACCGGGCCGCGCCTCGGCGTGACGGAGCTGTTGACCAACGTCCACCTGCATGCCCGGCCCGACAAGACGTGCACCGTGGAGATAGAGCTGCTCCTTGACCGGCTCACGGTCTCCGTGCGCGACCACGACCCGCGTCTCGCCCGTGGTGGACGACGCCGAGCCGCTCGCGACCTGCGGACGCGGGCCTCGATGGTCGCCGCGATGAGCGAGAGCTGGGGCGCCCGGCCGGACGGCGAGTCCGCAAGGTCGTCTGGTTCACGCTCCCGACGGCCGCCACCGCCGCGCCGGTCACCGCGTCACCCGTCTCCGCCCGCCCGCCGCGACGCCTGGTCGAGGAGGTGCCGGCCGCTGCGTTCGCGGAGGTCGAGCACGCGGTCGACCTGGGCAGACCCCAATCCTGCTCCCGCCCGGTCGGCCGTTGCCGGCTGACCGGGCGGTGACCCCTCGATGCCGCGGGCCGTGCGGCCGGGTCGATGCCGCGGGCCATGCGGCCAGTTACCGACCTCGCCGCCGGCGAGCGGGCCGGCGCCGGTTGCCGGTCGGTGCCGATTGCCGGTCGGCACGGTTGCCAGTCGGCACCGGCTTTGCCCGGCGACGCCTACCGACCGTCCTCGCCCGCCGGTTGGGCGGTCGACGGTCGTCGCCGCCCGGCGGACGCGCCCGACGCCGGGTACGGCTGTCGGCCGGCTTCCGGTCGGCGCCCGCCGGACCTGGCGACGCCTACCGGCCGTCCTCGCCCGCCGGTTGGGCGGTCGACGGTCGTCGCCACCCGGCGGACGGGCCCGGCCCGGGTACGGGCTGACGCCATCCGGTCAACTGACGCGCGGCACTCCGGCCGGGGGTCCGCGTCCGTCGCCGACCGGCGGCCGGCCGGCCATCGGCAGACGGCCGGCCGGGGACGCGGCATGGAAACCGCTGGGCTCTCACTCCGTGGCGACGGCGCGCAGTACGTCCAGGCGGGCCGCGCGCCGGGCCAGGGCGGAGGCCCGCGACGGCACCGGCCGTCAGGGCCGACCAGAGCCACCACCGCGAGCTGCACGGGCGGCACCGCGAAGGCGAAGGCGCTGTCCGAGGCGCCGTCGGAGGCGGCCACGAGGACCCAGCCGAGGAAGGCGCCGAGGGCGAGACCACCGACCGTGCCGAAGGCGGCGACCAGGACCGACTCCCAGCGGACCATGGCCCGCACCTGGGACCGGCTCTGCCCGACGGCACGGAGCAGACCGAGTTCGCGGGTGCGCTCGTGGACCGCCAGGGTGAGGGTGCTGGCGATGCCGAGCAGGGGCGATGAGTACCGCGAGGGCGAGCAGCGCGTATACGAGGGTCAGCATCATGTCGATGCCGCCCGCCGAGGACCGCGCGTACTCGTCGCGGGTCTGCACCTCCGGGTTGCCGTACCGGTCGGCGACCTTCTCGACCGCGGCCGTGCCCGCGTCCGTGCTCACGCCGCGTCCGCGAAGGGCGACGGCGACCAGGGTGTCGGCGTCCTGGGTGCGGTGCGGGGACCAGGCGGCGCGGGTGATGACGTAGTCGCCGGCGAGTTCGGACCGCCCGTAGACCGCGCGGACCGTGAAGGTCTCGCTGCGGCCGTCGGTGAAGGTGAGGCGGGTCGTGTCGCCGGTGGTCAGCCCCGCCTCTCCGCCTCGCTCCCGGTGACCGCTATGCCGTCGGTGCCCAGCGCGCCGAGCGAGCCGTGGACGGTGCCCAGGTCGAAGGTGCGCTCCAGCGCGACCGGGTCGGTGACGGTCAACGCCCGTCCCGCGCCGTCGACTTCCGCCACTCCCGGCCGAGCCCGACGGCGGTCTCCACCTCGGGCAGCCGCTGTACCGCGTCGGCCAGCCGCGGACTGAGCCCCGCTGCCGCCCGCACCGAAGGACGGCGCGCTGACGGCGACGTCGCCCGCGAAGGACCGGGAGACGGTCTGGTCCATGGTCGCCTTGAGGGAGGCCCCGAACACCGTGAACAGCGAAACGACCGCCACGCCGATCATCAGCGCTCCGGCCGTGGCGGCGGTGCGCTTGGGGCTACGCAGGGCGTTGCGCCGGGCGAGGACACCGGCGACGCCGCGCAGCCGGTCGAGCGGGGCGCCGAGGACGCGTACGGCGGTGGCGGAGGCGACCGGACCGAGTACGACGAAGGCGGCCAGGGCCAGTACGGCGCCCAGTCCCGCCAGCCACACCGACGGGGAGAGCAGCACTCCGGTCAGCGTCACCGCGAGGGCGAGGGCGATGAGCGCCGTGCCGGTGACCGCCCGCGCGCGGGAGGCGCCGGAGGTGTCCACTGCCGCCCCGCGCAGCGCGGCCAGTGGTGCGGTGCGGCCGGCCCGGGCGGCGGGCAGCAGGGCGGAGCCGAGGCAGACGACGACGCCGACGGCGAGCGGAAGCAGCATCGACAGGGCGCTGATCACCAGGGCGCCTTCGGGGAAGGGGAAGCCGATCGCCGGGAACAGCGCCTGGAGTCCGGCCGCGATGCCGACGCCGCCCGCGAGTCCCGCGGCGGAGGCGGTCACGGCCACGACGGCCGCCTCGGCCAGGGTGGCGGCGGTGACTTGGCGGCGGGAGGCGCCGAGCGCCCGCAGCAGGGCGTTCTCGCGGGTGCGCTGGGCGACGACGATGGCGAAGGTGTTGTGGATGGAGAAGGTGGCGACCAGGGAGGGCCACGCCGGGAAGACGAGGAGGAAGGTGGTGAACAGGGTCAGGAACTGGCTGGAGATCATATCGGTGTTCTCGGCGGCCGACTCCTCGCCGGTGATGGCCTCGACGCCCTTGGGCAGTACGGAGGTCAGCCGGTCGACGAGCTCCTGCTGGCCGACCCCGGGCCCGGCCCGCACCTGGATGCTCGCGGCCTCGCCCGGCCGCGCGGTGAGGTACTTCTCGGCGTCGGCCCGCGTCATGCCTGGTGTAGGTCACCTGGGCCATGCCGTCCTCGCCGCCGAAGGTCGCGAGGCCGACGACGGTGACCTCGACCGGGTCGGGGGTGCGCAGGGTGGTCGTGTCGCCGATCGTGAGCCCGCCCTGCTCGGCCGCGCCCCGGTTGACGACGACCTCTCCGGACTCACGGGGCGCGGCCCTCGGCGACGCGGTAGGGGTTCAGCTCGGGGTCGGTGAGCCAGTTGCCGGCCAGGGTGGGCCCCCTGGCCGCCGATCGTCGCCGTTCGCGCCGACGAGCTGGCCGGCGCCCTGGATGCTGGGGGCGGCCGCCGCGACCCCCCGGCACCCGCTCGACCGTCCGCACCAGGTCGGTGCCGACCGGCTGCCGTACGCCCTGGCTCTCGCCCGGCGTGGTGATGGCGTCGGCGCTGCGCACCACGGCGTCCGTGCCGCTGCCGGCGTTGCCGAACATGGTGTCGAAGCTCGCGCGGAGCGTGTCGCCCATGACCAGGGTACCGGCCAGGAAGGCGACGCCGAGGACCACGGGCGAGGAACGTTCCGGCGAAGCGCCGCTTGTGGGCCCTGAGCGAGGAGACGCTCAGGCGGACGGAGGCGTTCACGACGGCACCTCGAAGGCTTTCATCCGGTCCAGGACCTTGTCGGCGGTCGGGGACTCCATGCGGTCCACGAGGCGTCCGTCCGCGAGGAAGACGGCCTCGTCCGCGTGGGCGGCGGCGACGGGGTCGTGGGTGACCATGACGACCGTGCGACCCGTCTCCCGCACGGTGCGGCCGAGGAGCCCCAGCACCTCGCCGCCGGAGCGGGAGTCGAGGTTGCCGGTGGGCTCGTCGGCGAAGACGACGTCCGGCCGCCCGGCGAAGGCGCGGGCCACGGCGACACGCTGCTGCTGTCCGCCGGAGAGTTCGGCGGGCCGGTGGTGGAGGCGGTCGCGCAGGCCCACGACGTCGATCAGGGACTCGACCCACTCGGTGTCGCCCCCGGCGGCCCGCGAGGTCCAGGGGCAGGGTGATGTTCTCGGCGACGGTCAGCGTCGGCACCAGGTTGAACGCCTGGAACACGAAGCCCACTCGGTCACGGCGCAGCAGGGTGCGAGGCGGCGGTCGTCGAGAGTGCTCAGGTCGGTGTCGCCGATGCGGGCGGTGCCCGAGGTGAGGGTGTCCAGTCCGGCGGCGCAGTGCATCAGGGTGGACTTGCCGGAGCCCGAGGGTCCCATGACGGCGGGTGAAGCGGCCGGCCGGGAAGTCGATCGCTGACCCCGTCCAGGGCGCGTACGGCGGTGTCGCCACCGCCGTGCACCTGACGGCGTCGACGACCCGAGCGGCGGCGGCCCGGACGGCGGTCGTCGTGGTCATGCCGCACCGCCCTTGCCCGGACGCCCGAACTGCTCGTCCAGCACGGACAGCCGACGCAGTACTCGTCCTCGTCGATCTCGCCGGAGGCGAAGCGGTGGCCGAGGACGCTGATGGGGGAGTTGTCGTCGAACGTGGCCGGGCGGCCGGGGCCGCGGCGTCCGCGCCGGACGGTACGGCGCAGCAGGGTGATCCCGCCGGCGATGGCCAGTGCCCAGATCAGCGGGAAGAACAGGATCCACGGGCCGGGCCTCGCCGTCGCCGAAGTGTGCCAGGGTCTCCATGTCGTCCAACTCCTCGGTAGCGATGTCCTTGGTGACGTCCTCGGCGACGACCTCGGTGATGTCCTCGGTGACGTCCTGACGTCCTTGTTCGTCGCTTTCGAGCGTCCTCCTCGAGGCCGGTCCGGGTCGTCGTACGGCCAGCGGCAGTGTGTGCGTACCTCGCGGGGAGTACGCGCGCGTTCCGCTCCTGCTTCCGGGGGCCGAGGGCATGGGTAGGCTCGGGGCCATGCTGAGACTCGGTATCCCTGTCATCGGCGTCACGGACGTGCCCCGCGCGGTGGCGTTCTGGACGGCTGCTCTGAACCTGGTCGCCACCGAGGAGTTGGAGGAGCGAGACATGGCGCACGCTCGACCACGCCGACGGCTCCGGGCGGGCCCTCCGGCCTGCTGCGCAGCGAGTCACCGGCCGAGCCGCGCCCCCGTCTCCACCTCGACCTGTTCACGGACACGGCGGAGGAACAGCGGGCGGAGGTGCGGCGGCTGACCGGTCTCGGCGCGCGGACCGTCGACTGGGACCTCTATCCGCCTGAGCCAATTTTTGTCCACACAACAAACCAAAAAAGAAAAAAAAAAAAAAAGACAAACAAAAAAAAAAAACGGGGAAAAAAGAGGAAGCGGGGAGGAAAAAGGGGGGGGGGAAAAGGGGGGGGGGGGGGGGGGGGGGGGGAGGAGGAAGAGGGAGAAGAGGGGGGGGGGGGGGGGGGGGGGGGGGGGGGAAAAGAGGAAAAAAAAAAAAAAGAAGGGGGGAAAAAAAAAAAAAAAAGCGCGCCGAACCCGGCAAAAAATAAGGGGGGAAAAAAAAAAAAAAAAAGGGTAGAGGGGGAAACGGGGGCGCAGCCGGCAAATCTCGCTTGCGCGGACCGTCGACTGGGACCTCTGTCCACTTCATGGACTTCCGTCGTCCTCGCCGACCCGGACGGCAACATCTTCTGCGTCGTCGACCTCAGCCACGCGCCGAGCGGCGCAACCGGCCGGACGTCCTGACCCGGCCGGCCCGGGCCGGGGCCTCACTCAGGCCAACGCCCCCCAGCGGGTCGTCCAGGACCGGCTGCCGAGGCCAACTCGGCCGCGCCGACCAGGCTGTTGTGGTCCAGGCTGCACGGCAGGATCGGCACGCCTCCGCTCTGGCCCCACAGGCTGCGGTCGGCGACGACCTGCGCGCAGGCGCTCGGGGTCGGCGTCCAGGAGCGCGCGGTGGAGTCCGCCGAGGATGATGCGGTCCGGGTTGAGGATGTTGACCAGGCCGGCGAGGCCCAGGCCCGGCCGGTCGATGAGGGTCCGGGTCGGGCGCGGACGGCCGGGGTCAGTGCAGTGGCCGCGGATCAGGTCGATGGACTGCTGGAGCAGGGACACCTCGGGTCCGGGCTCGCGGCCGGCCGCGGTGAGGAAGGCCAGCGGGTCGGTCTCCACGTCCAGGCAGCCGTGGCCGCCGCAGTAGCAGGGGCGGCCCTCGGGGTTGACGGTGAGGTGGCCGACCTCCAGGGCGAGACCCGAACTGCCCATGTGCAGGCGGCCGTCGAGGACCAGGGCGCCGCCGACCCGCGCGGTGGCCGGTGGCCACGCACAGCAGGTCGCGGGCTCCGCGCCCGGCCCCGTGGCGGTGTTCGGCGAGGGCGGCGAGGTTGACGTCGTTCGCGGCGAACGCGGGCCCTTCGATACCGGCGGCGCGCACCTGCTCCGCGAAGATCCGCCGCACGGGCGCGCCCGCGGGCCAGGCCAGGTGGAGCGGGTTCAGCGCCAGGCCCTCCGGTTCCGCCACGGCGGACGGCACGGCGAGTCCCGCGGCGCCGACGCAGCGGCGCCCGGTCTCCCGGAGGAGTTCCGCGCCCGCCTCGACGACGGAGCCGAGCACCTTCGCCGGGTCGGCGTCGACGACCTCGCAGCCGGGCGCGGTGGCGACGATACGGCCGCCGAGGCCGACCAGGGCGGCGCGGAATCCGTCGGCGTGGACCTGGGCGGCCAGCGCGACGGGCCCGTCCTCGGCGACCGCGAGGCGGTGCGAGGGGCGGCCCTGCGGAACCGGCCGCGGCGCCGGGCCGGGCGTCCACGCGGATCAGGCCGAGCGCCTCCAGTTCGGCGGCGACCGCGCCGGCCGTGGCCCGGGTCACGCCGAGTTCCGCGGTGAGGACGGCCCTCGTAGGGGCGCGTCCGGTGTGCACGAGCTCCAACGCGGGTCCGAGCGCACCGCGCCCCCGGTCCAGCCGCCGCGTCCTCGAGGTGGTCCCCTCCCCCGCCGCCCGGGGTCCGCCTTGCCGCCTGCGAGGGGGAGTCTCCCGCGATCCGCGGGGCCGGGGTGCCTAGAGGCCGCTGACCCTCAGCGTGATGTTCAGCCGCCCGGTGAGCCCCAACCTGGGCGGTGCGGTGCCCGCGTGCACCCGGGGCACCCCGTGGTAGGAGAGCCGGGACGACCCGCCGAAGACGAACATGGGTCGCCGCTGCGCAGCTCGGCGTCGGTGTAGGACGGGCCCGGGTCCGGGGATTGCCGAAGCGGAAGACGCAGGTGTCGCCGAGGCTCAGGGACACCACGGGCGCGTCGGAGTCCTCGTCGGCGTCGCGGTGCATCGCCCATCCGGGCGTCGGAGTCGTAGAAGTTGATCAGTGCGATGTCGTACGGCGTCTCCGGCGCCGCATCGGTGCCGAGCGCGTCGGTCACCGCCCGGCGGGCCAGGTCCGCGAGCCAGGCCGGGAAGGGCTTTCACCCGGCGCACCGTCGCCGTCGACGACGGTGCGGGCGTAGGCGTACGGGTACCAGTGCCACCCGAGGCAGACCTGTCTCGCGGTCATGGTGCCGCCGCCGGGAGGTGCGGACCGTGCGCAGTCCGGCCGGTGGGCGGGCCCACTGCGCGGCAAGCGTGCAGCAGCTCACGCTGCCGCCCGGTGTCCAGCCAGTCCGGCACGTGGACGGCGCCGGGCGCGATCTCGGTGAGGGGCCCTGGGAACAGCTCGGCGTCCATGTCTCCATCCTGCCCGCAGCCCCTTCCACCCGCCCGGCACGGCCTGAGCTGCGGCTCGGCTAGCCTGGACGCACGATGAACGACCGCAGCGACCGTATGACGACTCCATGGGGCGAGCATGTGCCGGCCCGCTTCCCCGAGGACCCGCGCGACCGGCTCCGGGCCTGGGACGCCTCCGACGAGTATCTGCTCGGGCACCTCGCGGAGCAGGACGTCCCGCTGTCCGGCACGGTCGTGGTCGTCGGCGACCGCTGGGGAGCGCTCGTGACGGCGCTGGCGGCGCACCGGCCGGTGCAGATCACCGACTCGTACCTCACGCGGGAGGCGACGCGCGCCAACCTGGAGCGGGCCGGCGTCGAGCCGGGTTCCGTGCGCCTCGCTGACCACGCAGGACCCGCCGCCGGACCGTGTCGACGTGCTGCTGGTGCGGGTGCCGAAGAGCCTGGCGCTGCTGGAGGACCAGCTGCTGCGGCTGGCGCCCGCCCCTGCACGAGGGCACGGTCGTCGTCGGCACCGGAATGGTCAAGGAGATCCACACCTCGACGCTGAGGCTGTTCGAGCGCATCGTCGGGCCGACCCGGACCTCGCTGGCCGAGAAGAAGGCACGGCTCATCTTCGCCACGCCCGACCCCTCGCTGAAGCGGCCCGCCAATACCTGGCCCCTCACCTACCGGCTCCCCGACGACGTCGAGCCGCTGTCCGGCCGGCCTGTCGTCAACCACGCCGGTGTCTTCTGCGCCGACCGGCTCGACATCGGCACCCGGTTCTTCCTCCAGCACCCTGCCGGACGCCGGCGGCGCCCGTCGGGTGGTGGACCTGGGCTGCGGCAACGGTGTGGTCGGCAGCGGTGGCGCTGGCCGACCCCGGCGGCGGAGGTGCTGTTCACCGACGAGTCCTTCGCAGGCCGTGGCCTCGGCGGAGGCGACGTACCAGGCGAACGGGGCGGCGGGACAGGCCGAGTTCCGGGTCGGTGACGGGCTGGCCGGGGTGCCGGACGACAGCGTCGACCTGGTGCTCAACAACCCGCCCTTCCACTCCCACCAGGCGACGACCGACGCCACGGCGTGGCGGATGTTCACCGGGGCGCGGCGGGTGCCGCAGCCCCGGCGGTGAGCTGTGGGTGGTCGGCAACCGGCACCTGGGCTACCACGTCAAACTGCGGCGCCTGTTCGGCAACAGCCACCTGGTGGCGAGCGACCGGAAGTTCGTGGTGCTGAAGGGCTGTCAGGAAGTAGCCCCGTGACGGTCAGGGAGTGGTCCGGGCGACCACCTGGATGATCGTCGCCACCGTCCGCGCCATGGCTTCCCTTCCCACCGTGAGGTAGCCGCGCGAGTCGACCGCTTCGGGGCGGGCGGCGAGGTACTCCCTGATCGCGCCGGTCATGGCGATGTTGAGCGCGGTGCCGACGTTGACCTTGGAGATGCCGCCCGCGACCGCCGCGGCGAGTTCGCCGTCCGGGACTCCGGAGGGAGCCGTGCAGGACGAGCGGCACGTCCAGCGCGCCCGACAGTTCCTTGAGCAGGTCGTGGTCGAGGGCGGCGGTGCGTGTGGTCATGGCGTGGGAGCTGCCGACGGCGACGGCCAGGGCGGTCCACACCGGAGTCGGCGACGAAGGCGCGTGCCTCGGCGGGGTCGGTGCGGGCGCCGGGCGCGTGGGCGTCGAGCGGCGGTGCGCCGTTCTTGCCGCCGACCTCGCCCAGTTCCGCCTCGATCCAGAGCCCCTGGGCGTGCGCCCAGTCGGCGGCGGGCCCGGGTCGCCGCGAGGTTCTCCGTGTACGGCAGCCGGGAGGCGTCGTACATCACCGAACTGAACCCGGCGTCCGGGGCCTGCGCGCAGCAGGCTGTCGTTCTGGACATGGTCGAGGTGCAGGGCGACGGGCACGGCGGCGCCCTCGGCGGCGGCGACGGCCGCGCGGGCCAGCGGCAGCAGGCGGCCGTAGCGGTACTTCACGGCGTTCTCGCTGATCTGGAGGACGACGGGCATGTGCACGGACTCGGCGCCCGCGACGACTGCCTCGATGTGTTCCAGGGTGATGACGTTGAAGGCGGCGACGGCGGAGCGTGTGGAGCGGCGCGGCCGACCAGGTCGCCGGTGGTGGCGAGGGGCACGGTCTCCCCTCCCGCGCGTCGGAGCGCGGGTGTCGGGGGTCGGTGTCGGGGCGGGGGTGAGGAGGAGGGCGTCAGGGGGCGAGGATCACCGAACGGGTGAGGTGGCGGGGCCGGTCCGGGTCGAGGCCGCGGGCGGCTGCGACGGCGACGGCGAGGCGCTGGGCGCGGACCAGTTCGGCGAGCGGGTCGAGGGTCTCCGGGCACCCACAGGGCGCCGGTGTCACGGACCTGGTCGGCCAGTCCCTCCGGGGCCCTCGCCGAACATCCAGGTCGCCGTGGAGGTGGTGCTGATGCTGATGGGGCCGTGTCGGTACTCCATGGCCGGGTATGCCTCGGTCCAGGACAGGAGGCCTCACGCATCTTCAGGCCCGCCTCGTTGGCCAGTCCGACGGTCCAGCCCCGGCCCAGGAAGGTGAACTGGTTGCACTCGACGAGCCCTTCGGGCAGTTCGGCCGCGAGTGCGGCGCGCGCGTCGGAGACGACCGCGTCCGTGTGCAGGCCCAGGTGGGCGCGGAGCAGGGTGAGGGCGGTCGTCGCGAACCGGGTCTGCACGACCGACCGTTCGTCGGCGAAGTCGAGGACCACCACGTCGTCGGCGGCCGCCATGACCGGCGTCTCCGGGTCGGCGGTGAGCGCGACGGTGCGGGTGCGGCCCCTTCAACTCCGTGAGCAGTTCCAGTACTTCGGTGGTGGTGCCGGAACGGGTGAGGGCGACGACACGGTCGTACGCCCGGCCCGCGGAACTCGGAGGCGGCGAACGCGTCCGTCTCCCGCCCTGGCCCGCGCCCTCACGCAGCGCCGCCGCCGACTGGGCCATGAAGTACGAGGTGCCGCATCCGACGATCGCCACCCGCTCCCCCGGCGCCGGGAAGCGCCGCCGTGTGCCGTGCCCGCCTGCGCGGCGGCGCGCGTCCAGCACTCGGGCTGGCTGTTGAGCTCGTCCTCGACATACGTCATGCCGCACACTCCCGATCGCTCCATTACTCCTGCGCTCTGATTGTTCCTGCAAGATATAGCTAGCTTTCGAGCACAATCAAGCAATCCGAGGAAGAGCACGGTGCGCTAGGGTCGGCGGGAGATCGAGGAACGGAGGCGCGGATGTCGCGCGACGCCCGCTGGAAGGGCGCTGCTGGAGCTGCTCGTCGAGCGCGGCCGGCTGGACGTCGAGGAGGCGGCGGCCGAGCTGGAGGTCTCGGCCGCGACGATCCGCCGTGACTTCGATCGGCTCGCCGAGCAGCAGATGCTGGTGCGCACGCGCGGTGGCGCGGTCGTCCACGGGTGTGTCGTACGAACTGCCGTTGCGCTACAAGACGGCCCGCCGGGCCTCGGAGAAGCAGCGCGTCGCGCAGGCGGTCGCCGCCCTGGTGGCACCCGGCGAGGCGGTCGGACTGACCGGGGGCGACCACCACCGAGGTGGCGCGCGCCCTGGCCGTGCGCGTCGACCTGGCCTCCGGCACCCCCGCGCTGACCGTGGTCACCAACGCGCTCAACATCGCGAACGAGCTGGCCGTCCGGCCGCAGTTCAAGATCGTGGTGACCGGCGGCGTGGCCCCGGGCGCAATCGTACGAGCTGATCGGTCCTCTCGCGGACGGGGTGCTGGGTCGGGTGACCCTCGACGTGGCGGTGCTGGGCGTCGTCGCCTTCGACGTCGCGCACGGCGCCGCGGCCCACGACGAGGCGGGAGGCCGCGATCAACCGGCTGCTGGTGCGAGCGCGCCGAGCGCGTGGTGGTGGCCGCCGACTCCAGCAAGCTGGGCAGGCGGGCGTTCGCCCGGATCTGCGCGGCCGATTCCGTGGACACGCTGGTCACGGACGGTGCGGCCGACCCGGACCCGGTACGGCAGTTCGAGGAGGCGGGGGTCCGGGTCGTCACGGCCTCAGGGCGGACCACGGCCAACGGCAACGACCGCCATCCGCGGCCGTGGCCGTCAACGCCCGTGGCCGTCAACGCCCGGGATCGTCAGTGCCCGTGGCCGTCAGTCCCCTGGCCGTCGGTGTGCTGGGTCGGAGCCGGGTCCTGCGCCGGCCGGTGTCGATCCGGACCGTACGGTAGAACGCCGCGGTGCGGACCTTGCCCTGGTGCTGGAAGTCCAGGAAGAGACGGTAGGTGCCCTCGCTGGGCGCGGTGGCCGTGAAGGAGATCTCCGGGCCGGGCTTCGTGGTGCCGTCGCCGGGGTTCGCCGTTCCGGGTGGACGTGGAGGTAGGCGAGGTCGCCCGAGCGCAGGGCGACCAGGTGGCCGTAGGCACCGAGGTAGGGCTGGAGGTCGTTGACGGGCTCTCCGTCCCGGGAGACCTTCTGCTTCCAGCTCACTCGCCTTGCCGGGGCGCAGGGATCCGGCGAGTTCGACCTGGTAGCCGTCGGCCCGGGCGGGGTGTCGTCCGGGGCCGGCAGGTTCGCGGGCTCGTAGCGGGCCGGAGGCGGCGAGGTCGGCGCCGAGGGTGAGGTTCTCCGCGTTCTTCTTCGCCGGGGTGAAGTCGGCGAAGACGCGGCAGCCGCCCTCGCGAGGCAAGGTCCACGGGGTGCTCCAGGTGCCGTCGGCGGCGCGCGTGGGGTGCAGGTGGCGGTAGGTGACCAGGTCGCGTGAGGCCAGGATGAGGTGGAGTTCCTTGTCGTGCTCGCGCTGGTACGCGGTGACGGCCTCACCGCTGCCGTCCCGGACGGTGAAGCGCAGCTCGGCGCGCTGACCGGCGGTGACGCGTGGGGTGGCGAGGTCGAGGGAGTAGCCGTTCTCGGAGATCTGCAGCCCGCCGGGCGTGGTGTTCTCGTGCCCCCCCGTGGCCGCCGCCCTCCTTCGGTTCCGGTGTTGGACTGCCTTGCTCGTCGTGGGCAGCGGGCGCCTGCTCCGCGACGACCGGGTCCACTCCTGCCGACTCCGTAGGCGGTGCCGAATGTGGCGGCCAGTGCGGCGGCGAACGCGGTGATCCTCAGTCCGGTGTGCATGGCGGTCGTCTCCTCGGATTCCGGGTCTCCGGCTCGTGCGGAGGCCTCTCCATGCACCTCACCATACCCCCAGGGGGTACCAAGTCAAGGCGAGGGAGAGAGTTGCCTTTGCTACCCCCAGGGGGTATACATGGACTCCGAGCAGGATACCCCCGCCCCGTATGACAACGACATTCCGGAGGAACCCCATAGCTTCGACCGTCACCACCCCCGTCACCCCGCCCGTCAGCACCACCTACGCCGTCGCCGGGATGAGCTGCGGCCACTGCAAGGCGACGCTCACCCGAGTGATCGGCGAGGCTGGACGGTGTCACCGGTGTCGACGTCGAGCTCGACACGGGCCGGGTCACCGTCACCGCGACCGCCGAGCGGACGACGCCGCGCGCTCGTCGAGGAGGTCGTCGACGAGGCCGGCTACGAGCTGACCGGCCGCGTCTGACCGACCCGCACTCCCCGCCGCACCGCCGGGGAAATCCTTCGCACGTCGCCGGGTCCCGGCCGACAGCACCCGCATCCAGGAGCAGCCATTGACCACGAGTACGACCAGCGCACCGGCCGAGGTGGAACTCGCTATCGGCGGCATGACCTGCGCCTCGTGCGCCGCCCGGATCGAGAAGAAGCTCAACCGGATGGACGGGGTCACCGCCACCGTCAACTACGCGACGGAGAAGGCGACAGTGCACTACGCCGGTGACGTGTCGTCCCGGAGCTGATCGCCACGGTCGAGGCGACCGGGTACACCGCCCGCGAGCCGGAGCCGGTGCGTGTGTGCCGAGCCCGCGCCCGGCACGCAGAGCGCCGAGCCCGCCGACGAACTGGGTGGCCCTTGCGGGAGCGGCTGGTCACCGCGGTGGTGCTGTCCGTCCCGGTCGTCGCGATGGCGATGGTGCCGGCGTTGCAGTTCGAGTACTGGCAGTGGCTGTCGCTGACCCTGGCGGCGCCCGTGGTGACCTACGCCGCTGGCCCTTCCGCATCGCCGCCTTCACCAACGCCCGGCACAGCGCGGCCACCATGGACACGCGCTGGATCTCGGTCGGCACGTCGGCGGCGTTCCTGTGGTCAGCTGTGGGCGCTGTTCTTCGGCACGCTGGGCACTCCCGGCATGACCCACCCGTTCGAGCTGACCATCGCCCGCACCGACGGCGCCGGGAACACGCATCTATCTGGAGGCCGCCGCCGGGGTGACCGCCTTCATCCTCGCCGGCCGCTACTGAGGCCCGGGCCCATGCGCGCGCCGGCGCCAGGCCCTGCTGGAACTGGGCGCCAAGGACGTCACCGTACTGGACCCGGACGGTGGTGAACGGACGATTCCTAATGGCGGAGCTGGCGGTGCGACCGCTTCCCGGTCCGCCCGCGAGAAGAGATCGCCACCGACGCGGCCGGTCGTGGAAGTACCAAGGCGGTCGACGGCCTCCATGCTCGCCGGCGAAAGTCGGTGCCTGCCGAGTCGGCGGGCGACCTGGCGTCGCCGGCGCTGGCCTGAACGCGGGCGGGCCGGTCTGCGGTGGTCGAGAGGCGACGGTCGCGCGGACACCCAGCTGGCCCGGATGGCGAAGCCGCGGTCGAGGCGCGCAGAACGAGCTAGGCTCGCGCGCAGCGGTCGCCGACCCAGCTCCGGGGGGGGGGGGGGGTCTTCGTCCCGTCGTCATCGCGCTGGCGCGCTGGCCCACCCTCGGTTTTTGGGTCGGCAACGGCCTCCGAGCCCCGACCCGCCGCGTTCACGGGCCGCCGTCGCCGCCATACCGGAGGATCATCGCTGCCTGCTCCCGGTGCCCTGCTTCGCCGCTACCCCGCCCGACCGGCGTTGATATGGTCGGCACCGGCGCGCCTGGCGCTCGGCATCCCTGGTCGTAGCGGGCCCCGAGCGTCCGGAGTCCACCCGCAAGCGTCTGATTATCGTACTCGGACACAGACCGGCACCGGTCACCACCGGCCGCATGACCTGCTCGGCTATCCACACCGGCGGGCGGCACGCGGAGTTGAGGAGGCGCTCCGGAAACTGGCCGGGTTGCGTTGGCACACGTCAGGCAGCGCGATTCGCTCGTCGGCCGGTCACGGACGGAGCCCTGGCGAAGCGGGCGGCGCTGCCCGGCCCCCGAGGACTCCACGAGCGTCCGAAGCTCGGCGATGCAGGGCATCGTCGACGGCCATGCCGTCCTCGTCGGCCGGGGTGGAGCTGCTCGAGCGGTGTCATGGCCCCTTCCAGAGGACTGGCCCGGGCAGCCGAGGCGGAGACGGCCGGCCGGACCGGCGATCGCCGGTCGCCCGGGGACGGCGAGGCGCGGGCGGCCCTGGAAAGTCGCCGGACGCGGTGAAGGCGATCCGAGGCCGAGGCCCGGCTCACAAGGCCCTCGGGGTCTGGTCCCCGGTGGCTGACCTGGTGACGACCCCGGAGTCGCCCTCCGTCGCCCCGGCGGTCTGGCAGGCATCATCCCCGAGCGCGACGTCATCGCCGGAGGTCCTAGCCTGAGACAAAGGGTCGACGTGGTCAAGCGCCTCCAGGGCGAGGGCCGTTCGTTGGCGGCTGGTCGGTGACGGCGTCAACATTGCCGCGGCGTCGCCCAGGCCGACCTGGGGCTGGGCCATAGGCACCGGCACCGACGCCGCCATCGAGGCCGGCGACTCATACCCTCGTCCGCGGCGATCTGCGCCGCCGCCGCCGACGCCATCCGGCTGGCCCGCAAGACGCTGGGCATTCCACTCCAGTCCAACCTGTTCTGCGAGCCTTCGCCCCACCTAACATCGCGCCCCTGCCGCTCAAGCCGCTGACCGGACTGCTCAACCCTATGACGCCGGCGACGGCCACTGGCCTTCCTCGGTCTTCGACAGATCGGCACTCCCTGCGCCCGCCGCGGTCCTTCCTAGCCGCGAGGGGCTGACTGCTCCGCGACGCCACGCGGCCGCCGGCCGACCCCCAGCGTTTGCTTCCGGCGATTCCCACGGCACGTGCCCGACGGCTACTGATTTTCCCTCGCAGGGCAGGACGGACGCCCGGCGGCGCCCTCAGCGAGGGCCGGGGGCCGTCCAGGGCGCCGCGCCGCCGTCCCCCGGACGGGCCCCGCCGGCGCGGGCGGCCAGGGTAGTCCAGCTGGTGCGGCGACGGATCACGCGCGGTGCGCCGGCCGGGCTCCCACGGAAGTCCCGGCGCCCGGGCGGCACCCGTCTCATCGTCCCGCGCGAGCGGAGAGCCCATGACCGAACCGACCAACGGACGGGGACCGAAGCGGGCCGTCGCGCCGGACCCGGGCCCGGCGTGGCCGCCGCAGGAGCCCTCACCGCCGTACTCCGTGATCTCCGTGCCGTGGACGGCGCCCTGTATGCTGCGGTGGCCGCCACGTCCACGCCCACGCCGACCGGGCGCTGCGCCGGCTGTCCCACGCCGCCGACCACTCGAAGGTCTCCCTCGGGATCGCCTCCGGTACTCGCCATGGGCGGTGCGCGGCCGCGCCGGGCGGCCCTCGTCGGGGTGGGGCGGGTCGCCGTGGCCCTCGGCCTCGGCGAACGTGCTGGAAGCGGTTCGGTGCGCAGGGCGCGGCCCGACCGGGAGGCGGCGCGGGTCACGGTGGACCGGCATAAAGCTGATGCCCGCGTCGGCGTCGTTCCCGTCCGGTCACACGGCCTCGGCGGTCGCGTTCGCCACGGCGGTCGGCGTGGTCCTGCCCGCGGCCGCCGTCCCGCTCGGCGTTGGCGAGCGCCGTCGGCTACGCCCGGGTCCACGTCGGCGTGCACTATCCCGGCGACGTGGCTGCGGGCGCCGTCCTGGGCATCGCCAGTGCGGCCGCCGCCCTCGCAGCAGTGGCGGCCACCCCGGTGCCGGGCGTGGTCGGCCCGCCGGCGGCGCCGGTGTCAGTTCCTCCGCGACCGGGCAGGGGGTGGCCGAGCGGGCCGTCAGCCGAAGGCCCTCACAGCCTGGTAGTACGTCCACGCCGTGCTGTTGCAGGCGGCCTTGGTGGCACCGTAAGGCCGTAGCGGGCGCAGACCGCTTGAGGTCCTCGTAGAAGGCGCCTGTCGAGGCGGGACTAGTTGGCGCTGAAGGACCCGGCGTCCTTGTAGTTGCGGTAGCCGTAGTCGCGGCGAGGCAGGAGGTGCTGAACGGGAAGCCGAACGGGTTGTCCGGCGAGGAGGAGCAGTAGTCGGTGGTCCAGTCGAACCCGTAGGCGGCCCAGGGGACTGGTTCGCCCGCGCGGCGGTCCAGGCGTTGTAGCTCGACGCGCTGGTTTGGGTCCAGCTCGCGAGTACCCAAGGCGGTTTGTCGGCGGAAGCGGGCTTCTGGCGGTCGCGGCGGTGCCGAGGACGGCGGCCACGGCCAGGGCCGAGGGGTGAGTCCGGTGGCGAAGTCTGTGGTGCATTCCACACCTCCATGAGGCTGCGACCCGCCCCTCGGGCCGCAGGTTCATGTGTCAAGAGATGATGCGCATTTATTCATCCCTTCACACATCCAGTCGCCCTAATGGCCCATTAACTCTTCTGCCCGGCGGGGAGATCGGGACGTGAACGTCCGCCACTCCGGCCTCCCTACCGCTCAACTCCCCTGTGCGCACCGCACGTTCACGGCCATGAGCACCAACGCCAGTGGCCCCGGGGCCAGGAACGCCAGCTTGGCAGCAGCATCCAGGCGCCACAGTTCGACCTGAAGCTGAAGAACGCCGAGGGCGCCGCACTGTATTGCCTGGAGCGACTGGAGTCAGCAACGGCGGGGAATGCCTTCAGGCGTACGCACGATAGGGCGGTGACGGCGAGTGGCGCCTGTACGACGATGAGCGTCCGCCCCGCGGCGGCACCCCGGCCCCTGCGTGGCGGGGCATCTGCGCGCTGCCGCATCACTCGGTCTGCCAGGCAAGGCGTTTCACCGGATCTCCGTCGGTCACTACAGGCACCGCGGACAGATGTGGCACGGTCGTGGCGGGAGGAACCTCGATCACATGGGGAACGTGCCGGTGCGTTCGCCCGCTGCCTCGGACGCCTGAGCCGGATTCGAGACCATCCGCGATCTCTTCGAACATCTTCCCCAGGTTCTCCCATCGGATCACGCCCCACCCATCGGAGCCCTCATAATCGATCTCCTGGACCGTTCCGTAGGTGTCGCCGGGCCGGTGATCAACCGCGAGGTATTCTCCGGTGTTCGTAACCGCGACGGGTACCCAGAACTCGTACGCGTTCGGCGGGTCCCACGGCCCTTCGGGCCCTTCGGGTTCCAGGCCTCGCTCGTGAATTCGCTACGGAAATCCTCGAACGCCTCCCCGAAATACTGCGCCCCGCCCTCCATCCCCTCGACCCCTGATCGGGGAGTAGTGGAACGGCCAGATGGAGCATTCTTGCGGGGCGCCGTCATGCGTTCGAAGCCATTGCACGAGATGTGGATGAAGCGGATACGGTATGGCCCTTGGAGGGCCTGGATGGACTCTTCGGAGGCTGGGGGGTGCATGGCTTCGAGATCGGCGGTGCACCCGTGCCGGCGAAGCCAGCGTTCGTGGCCAGTGGCGGCCCGTTGCGTGACGACATCCTCGTGCGTACCGATGCTGCGTCGGTGAAGCAGTGCCTCGATGCCTGCCTGCCCCGCCTGCGCGAACTGGGCTTCACTTTTCCCGAGTGACCAGGCATTCCAGCGGGAGTGAAGCGACAACTCACCGTGTGCCGACCCGCTATGACGCCCGGGGGCCTCGCCAATGCGGCGGGCCGGCCCCGGGCCCGCCGGGATTCAGCGGCAGGGTCAGTGGCTGAGTGTCCAGTGGGGCAACGCTTCGTCCAGCAGCGGCGCCTCGTAGTTCTCCCATATCAGGCAACCCCCACACCACGCCTGGCACATTCGGGCCCATCCATCGGCCGGACCGTCGGTCAGCGTGCGGTACACCGCCTCCAAGTAGGCGGCGATCGACGGGTACGCGGCCTTCTGCCCGACGCCGTCAAGCTGTCCAAGGACCACCGGCCCACGCCGATGTCTCCCGCCCAGTGCCCGGACTCGGGCCCTGCCTCATCACCGGTCAGCCACGGCACCACCGGGGCACCACCACCGGTCGGTGCCGGTATGGTCCGGCAACCGGGCCGCAGCGCATCTAAGGGGACATGATCACCCCGCCGGGCAGGAACGCCCGAGCCGGCTTCGCCCTCCTCGTCACCCGCGATCTCCTGGTGCTCCACGCCACCGCATATCCGCCACAGCGCGGCCAGCTCGGTGGGAAGCGAGAATCCCAGGTGCCGCCTCAGTACCGCGTCAGCCTCCTCGATGACCATTTCCGGTGCACCGGGCAGCAGTGATGCGTACGAGACCGGCGCGTTCACCTGCAGCCAGGCAGTAGGCATCAAGCCGCTCCTACGTTCCGTTGATCGCTCATCCCACCAACCCAGCGCCGGCGATCGGGCGTCATCGCGGCTCGGACGCCCAGGGAGCCGCCGCGTCCTGCCCGGGCCGCCTGCCCCGACTGGCCCCCAGTGCCGCAGAACTCAGAATGGCGGGGCAGCTGGGGGTCCGTGTCCGCTACTCCCCTGGTACGGCAGCGTCGTCCCCGGCAGGGCGTACTCGTCGCGTCGGCCGCACATGCCGTAGCCGCCGTGCCGGGTGGGCGTGGCCTCGTACGCGGTGGCGTCGGCGAGGTAGGCCGGGCCGCCGTCGAGGGCGCGTCGAGTTGGGCGCCGGTGCGTTCGGCGGTACCAGCGCGCCGGCCCGCCACAGCTCCCGCCAGCCGGGCACCTTGTCGCGCACCAGGTGGGCGGCGGCCCGCTGGAACTCCCGGTACGGACCGGCGTCGCCGGCGACGAGGGCCTCGCGCAGGACGAGGTGGCCCTCAACGGCGAGGCCCTGCGGCGCCGCGCCGCGCACTCAGTTGCGGCCCGGTGCCGGGCGGCAGCGTGGCCGCGGCGGCGTACGCGCCGGGGTCGGCCAGTACCTCGGGCGGGAAGGTGAAGACGGCGTCCCCGGCCTCGGGCAGGCCGCCGTTCTGCATCAGCACCGTGATGCGCAGGTCGCCGCCCCGCACCATGCGGTGCACGGTGCCCGGCGTGAACCAGGCGAGGGAGCCGGGCTCCAGCGGGATGTCCCCGGTAGCCGTCGGGACTCAGCGTCTGCACCGCGCCGCGCCCGCCGGTGACGACGTACGCCTCCGTGCACACCAGGTGCAGATGCGGACTGCCGCCGCACACGCCGTCGGTGGCCGCCCAGTCGTAGGCGCTCAGGTGGGACAGGCCCACCGCGCCGGGCAGGGGTGCGGAAGTACGGGCCCGGCGTCACTCACCACGCAGCCCCTTCAGGTACGTCCCGGACTCGGTCGCCGTCCCAGGCGCCGTCGGCGACCACGATGCGGTAGCGGTAGGCGAAGGACTCGCCCGGAGGCAGCTCGAACTCCTCGAAGAACGCCCAGGGAGAAC
Source organism: Streptomyces thinghirensis (assembly GCA_021502835.1). The sequence continues at coordinate 4,909 of JAKFGP010000003.1, read as the reverse complement.
GCCACCGACGGGATCGGCTCGGCGCGCACGAACCAGTGGAGGGGTGGATCGCGGCCTTCTCGTCGAGGTTCTCGGGCGCGTGCGCGAAGACGAGCGTGGAGTGGGCGTCGACGTCGTCGTGCTCGGTGGTGAAGGCGAGCCACGGGCCCCGGTGCCCATCAGCCCGGCGGCGTCCGCGTCGGTGTCCGGCGCGAAGGCGGTACCGCCGGTGAAGTCGCGGGGGCCGCGCCACTGGAGGCCGGTGTAGCCGGCCATCTCGCGGCCGGCGGTGGTCGGCGAGCCGAACGCCAGCGGCTCGGCGCGGGTGTTGGTGAGGCGGATCGACCAGTCCAGGACCCAGGCACCCGCCGCCTCGTCGACCGAGTGGACGGTCAGTCCGCGCTCCTCGCGGGCCCACTCGGCACCGCCGTTCTCGATCCAGGTGAGGTTCTCGGTGATCGCGAGCCGGTCGTCCTCGACCCGGAAGCCGGCGAAGCCGTCGTGCCGCATCGAGCCGATGCGCTCGGGCAGGGCAGGTAGCCCTCGCCGTGGACGTAGCAGTTGCCGCCCCAGAAGTTCTGGCCGGAGAGGTGACTCGCCGTCATCTGCAGGCCCTTGTGCCAGCGGTGGTCGCTGGGGCGGTACCCGGTCACCGTGCGTCCGGCGAGGGTGCGCACCGGGTGGGCGTAGGGCTTGCGGGACTCGAAGGCCTCGGGATCAGGACGGTGGACGTGGCGGAGGATCTCGGTGCCGTTCGGCGCGGTGACCGCGACGTGGTCGCCATGGGTGTGGCTGACGCTCAGGGTGCTCACGCGCGCTCCTTGGGTGCCCAGTCGGGGTGGTCGCCGTGCATGGCCGAGTGGAAGGGGTCGCCGGGTGCGATCTCACCCGCGCGGACCGGGTGTCCGGTGAACGCCGCCTTGTACAGGGCGGCGGCGAACTCCAGCGTGGCGCGCGCGTCCGGACCGCTGCCGGGAGGCCGCTCGCCCGCGTCCCAGGCGTCCAGCACCGCGCCGAGCTGCGCGGTGTGGGAACTGGGCACGTCCGCCGCCGGGGTGCGCCAGGCGGTGGCCCGTTCCGGGGCGACGTGCCGGGCCGGGGTGTAGGTCCAGTCGTCGTTGCGGTGCCCGTAGAGGTGGGTCAGCTCCACGGTCGCGTCGGCGCAGTCGACGCGGACGCGGCTCACCTCGTCCGGGGAGAGCACGCTGTTGACGACGGTGGCGAGGGCGCCGTTCTCGAACCGCACCAGGGCGGTGGAGACGTCCTCGCTCTCGGTGTCGTGGACCAGGCGCGACGCCATGGCCCGTACCTCCGCCCAGGGGCCGAGCAGGTGCAGCAGCAGGTCGTACTGGTGGATGCCGTGGCCCATGGTCGGGCCGCCGCCCTCGGTGGACCAGCGTCCGCGCCACGGCACCGCGTAGTAGGCGGCGTCGCGGTGCCAGGTGGTCTGGCAGTGGGCGACCAGCGGGGTGCCCAGCTCGCCGCTCGCGATCAGGTCGCGGGCGTGCGCGGCGCCGGAGCCGTGCCGGTGCTGGAAGACCACGGACGCGTACGCGCCGGACGCCTCCTCTGCGGCGGCGATGTCGTCGTACTCGGCGAGCGAGAGGCACAGCGGCTTCTCGCACAGCACCCAGGCGCCGGCCTTGAGCGCGGCGACCGTCTGCTCCCGGTGCAAGGCCGGCGGCGTACCGATGAGCACCAGGTCGGGGCGTACGGCGTCCAGCATGGCGCCCGTCGACGGGTAGCCGGCGACGTCACCGCCCGCCTCGGCCCGGAAGGCGTCGAGCCGGGCCGGGTCCACGTCCACGGCGGCCACCAGTTCCACGCGGTCGGCGTGGGCTTCGAGGGCGGGCAGGTGGCTGCCGGTGACGATGGCACCGGTACCGACCACGGCGACCCGGCGGCGGGCGGGACGTGGGGACATGCGGTCCTCCTCGGACGCCGGCGCACGACAGGCACGCGCGCCGTTAGAGCGCTTGCACTGCGGCAGACCCTAAGTGGAAGGCGAATGTCCGGACAACCCCCAGCGTTTGCGGGCTCGGCACACGGCTGGTCGACTGTCGCCGGGGGGACGGAGCCGGTCGCACCGCGCCGGCGCGGTCTTCAGTCCTCTCCCGAAGGAGTTCAGGCGTGAGCAACCCGAAGTCGTCGTCCGTGGAGCACCGGTCCGACGGCAGCCAGCCCTGGCTGCACCAGAAGGGCCGCACCATCCAGGAGTTCGGCACCGTCAAGCAGTTCCCCGTGGCGCTGACCATGGAGACCCGCCTCTACTCCTGTCAGCGGCTCAACAAGGTTCTGGCGGACACCCGGATCCTGCACGACCTGTACAAGAAGTATCACTGGCTGATGCGCGGGGCGACGTTCTACCAACTGCACCTGCTGCTGGACAAGCACGCGGGTGAGCAGCTGGAGCTGATCGACACCATCGCCGAGCGCGTTCAGGACGCTCGGCGGCGTCGCGATCGGCGACCCCCGGCACGTCGCCGAGATCACCACCGTGCCGCGTCCGCCGGACGGGGTGGAGGAGGTGCCGTCGATGCTCTCCCGGCTCCTGGAGGCGCACGAGCTGATCCTGGCCGACTGCCACGACGCGGCCGGCCGCACTCAGGAACTCGGCGACGACGGCACCAACGACCTCCTCGTCTCCGAAGTCGTACGCACCAACGAACTGCAGGCGTGGTTCGTGGCGGAACATCTGGTGGACACCCCGCTGGTGCACGCCTGATCCCGTTCCACGCGACCTCCACGGTCCCGCAAAGGGGCGCCGTCACGCTCCGTGCACCCCCGGGCGACGGCGCTCTTGGTGCCCTTTCGCCCCGGCTGTGGAAGCGTCCGGGACGCGGCCCACATGTCCCACGGCGCCCATGCCCAGCCTCCGACGCGCGGTCAGCGGTGGTCCACGTTCCGGCAGTCGCCGTTCTGGCCGGCCACCGTACTGGTACTGATCCTCGCCGCGGCGGCGGGCCTCTTCGCAGGTTCGTACACCTACTCGATGGCGGACCCGACACCGCACTCTCGATCCCCACGGCCGTGATCGGCTCGCGTACGGGGAGGCCCGCGGCCAGGCCTTTCTGGACGGCCTGGAGACGGCGTTGAACGCCTCGGTCAAGGTGCGCCCCTACGGCAGCGAGGCCGAGGCCCGGGAGCGATGCAGGACCAGGAGGCCTTCGCGATCTTCGAGCTGCGCGACGACGGACGGACCGCCGTGCTCGACCTCTCCAGCGCGTCGGGGGCCTCCGTCGCGCAGGTGCTGGCCGACACCGCACCGGTCGTGGGGCAGAAGACCGGCGTCGAGGTCACCGTCCGGGACATCAACCCCCTCCAGGAGGGGACCCGCGGGACTGGCGATCTTCTACCATCTCCCTGGCGGCGGTGATCATCGGCTTCGTCGGAGCGATCCAGCTGAGCGTGCACGCGCGCACTCACTGACTCCCTTTGAGCGCATCCTCTCACGGCCGCCTACGCGCTGCTGGGCGGGTTCGCCATCGCCGCGACGGTGGACTGGCTGCTGGACGCGCTCGACCTGCCGTTCGTCGAGCCGTTGGCTGATCCTCGCGCTCACGATGTTCGCGTCCGGCATGGTGTCCACCATGTTCAACACCCTGTTCGGACGTTGGGCGATGCTGCCGACCTGGGGCCTGATGGTGCTCCTCGGCAATCCCTCCTCCGGCGGCGCGGTGTCCTGGCCGCTGCTGCCGTCCCCACCGGGTGCGATCGGCCAGTGGCTGCCACCGGGGGCCTCGGTCAACGCCCAGCACACGGCGGTGTACTTCCAGGATCACCAGCACGCGTTCCCGTTCCTGGTGCTGGGCGGGTGGGCGCTGCTGTCCTGTGCGGTCTTCTGGATCTGGCGGCAATGTCATCCCGGCGGCCGTGAGAAGCGGCCGGCGCACGCTGCGGACTCCTGAGCGGCCCGCACTGGCCTGTACCGGGCCGTGCCCCCGTGCTCGTACCTGTTCCCCGTACCCGTCCCCGCCCCCACCTCCGCGCCCGTCCGTCACGCGCGCCCTGTTCCGATCGGCGCCCTGATGCGATCATGAGGCGGAGTTTCCGCCTTCGGCTGGAGTGCACATGGCCCTCGACGTCGACGCGATCCGCGCGCAGATACCCGCCCTGAAGTCCGGCTCCGCCCGCTTCGACGCGCCGGGCGGCACCCAGACCCCGCAGGCCCGTCATCGACGCCATCGGCGAGGCGCTGGCCAACCCGCTGGCCAACCGGGGCCGGACGACCTGAGGGCGAGCGCAACGCGGACGGCATCGTCGCGGACGCCCGGAGCGCGCTGGCCGACCTGCTGGGCACCGAGCCGCGGGGCGTCGTCCTCGGCCGCAGCGCCACACAAACTCGCCCACGACCTGTCCCGGACGCTCGCCAAGACGTGGGGGCCGGGCGACGCGGTCGTCGTCACCCGCCTCGACCACGACTCCAACATCCGGGCCCTGGACGCAGGCGGCCGAGGCGGCCGGCGCGAGGCGTGCTGGGCGGACTTCGACCCGGCCACCGGGGAACTGCTTCCCGAGCACATCGAGGCGGTGCTCTCCCCCGCGCACCCGGCTGGTCGCGGTGACGGCCGCGTCCAACCTCATCGGCACCATGCCCGACCTGCCGGCCGTCGCCCGCGCCGCCTCGTGCACGGCGCGTCGGCGCGCTGCTCCACGTCGACGCGGTGCACTACGCCTCGCACGCCGTCGTCGATCCGGCGGCGCTCGGCGCGGACACGCTGGTGTGCTCGCCGTACAGTTCCTGGGCCCGCACCTGGGGGTGCTGGCGGCCCGGCCCGAGTTCCTTGAAGCGGCGCACGAAAACGCGAAAGCTGTTTCACGATAAATGCGAAAACAAGGTTACACATACCCCGGACAAGGGTAAACACCTCAGGTCACGATAAAAAAAAAAAAAAAAAAAAAAAAAAAAAAAAAAAAAAAAAAAAAAAAG
>JAKFGP010000029.1 GCA_021502835.1 Streptomyces thinghirensis | reverse complement strand
CGGCTACCGGCGCGTACCGCGTGACGCACGCGCGCGCGGGACGGCGCGCAGGACAGCGGCGCGGGGACGGGAGATGCGCGAGTCCATCGGTCGAGGCCGCGCGCTGTTCGAGGACCTGGTACGCCCGGACCGTCACGACGCAGGCCGCCACCGGGCCGGAACGGGCGGCGACGGATCCGCCCCGCCCACACCCGCACGCACCACTCCTGGTCACTCAGCAAGCGCCAGCCGAAGGAGAGTTGAGGCACATGTCCGATGTGACCCGGCAGCCCGGCGGCAGCCCCGCCGAGCGGGACAGGCAGACACCCGACACCCACGGCGAGACGGCCCTGGGCACCGACCGGACGGACGAGGCGTACCCGGCTCCCGGCGCTCGCGCCGACCACGCCGCGGGCGCCCGCGCCGAGACCACCCCGGCCTGGACACCACCACCCCGGCCCGGCACGAAAGCACCACGTCCCGGCCCGGCACGAGAACACCACCACCCCGGCCGCCCACGGGAGCACGCTTCTCCCGCACGAGGAGCGACAAGCTCGGGCAGCGGCTCCAGCACGCGGTGGCCGACTTCGTCGACGCGCCGCGTGCCTCGGTCGAGGAGGCCGACCGCGTCCTGGAGGAGATCACCGCCCGCTCATGGACGCCGTGACCCACCGCCGCCGCACGCTGCACCTCCTCCTGGCAGGGACACCGGCGGGGACGACCGCGCGACGAGCACCGACACCGAACAACTCCGGGCCTGGCCCTGCGGGACTACCGTGAGCTGGCGGACCGCCTGATGCGCCTGTGAACCACGGGCGTCACCGCTCCGGCCCGGCGCCCCGCCACTGCCGCACGACCTCTTCGACGCCGTAGGGCTTCAGACCGCAGCGGGGGCCGGGGCGGTGGCTTGAACATGACGTCGCGGATCTTGACGTTGATCTCCTCGACGATGCGGCGGACCACCCGCCTCGACGGGGCGTTCGCCGCCGCCTCCAGGGCGTCCTCCGCCTCCCTGCGAGGGCCAGGGGTGGGCGGCACGGAGAAGCCCTCGCGGGCCATCTTCCGCTTCGACCCACCACAGTTCGGTCGTAGGTGCCGTCCAACTCGCTCGGCAGGGGCTTGCCCGCGCCGGGCAGTTCCGCGAACTCGCCGCGCGCGTCCGCATCACGGGATCTGTTTGTCGACCCAGGACTCGAAGTCGACGCCGGGTGGCTTTCGCCTCGGTCATGACCCCATTGTGCCGGACACCGCGCCACCGGCCGATCTATCATTCGGCGGCGACAGCCAACGACGGACGCCTTGAGTAGTCTGCGAAGGAGCGCACGTGCTCGAACTCACCATGGCCGCCGCGTCACCGCGGCCGACGCGGGTGCCACGGCCGGCATGCAGATAGCCGACGCGCCCAGCGAGCCCGGCGCGGTGCTGCGGGTCGGCCGGGACAAGTCCGTGTGCCGGCTGCGTCGATCGCCGGACGACTGGCTGTTCGTCTCCCGGGTCCATCTGGAGTTCCGGTGCGGGTCCCGGACGGCACGTGGCAATGCCGACCTGGCTGCGGGCTCGCAGCCGGACCCCTCCTCCGAGGTCCGGCTCACCGTCGGCGGCCACCCGCAGCCCCCGGCTCTATTGGCGGTACCGTGCCGCTGCCGAGGGGCGGCAGCGGAGAGTCCTGGGTCCAGGGACCGCGCGGAGCCGCGCAGCGTCAACGTGGGCTACTACCACGAGATGTGAGGTTCGCGCGCCGTCCGGACCGGTCCTGCCGGTCCTAACCGTCAATCCCAACGCGCATCGCCGCGCAACCCGCCGCGCTCCTCGAGCTGCTCGACCGTGCCCGGACGGCCGTACCGCTGGAGCCGCGTGGTGGCCGCCGTGATCAACTCGATGGCGGCGCGGGTGCCGCGTACGTCGTCGGCGGTGTCGTCGGCGCCGGCGCCACGCAGCCGCCGCGACCACGTTGTCGACGACGATCTGTAGCTGCCGGTGCTGGTGAAAGCTTCAGGGCCCACTCCAGGTAGTGGGGGTTGCTGCCCTTGTCGGCGCGTCGATGACGACTAGGTCGAAGGGCGGCGGGTTGTCGTCGGCGAGCTTCGGCAGCGACCCAGGGCGGGACCCACGCGTACGTCGACGAGGGCGTCGAGGCCGGCGCGGGCGATGCTGCGGGTGGCGACCTCGGCGTGCCGGGCGCTGTACTCCAGGGTGACCAGGCGGCCGTCGGCGGGCAGGGCGCGGGCCAGCCATGATGGTGCCGTAGCCGCCGAGGGTGCCGATCTCCAGGATGGGCGGGCGCCCCGGATCCGGGCGCGAGGAGCTGGAGGAACTTCGCCCTGGTTCGCGGTGACGTTCAACCGCGGCAGCCCGGTGGCGTCGCTCTTCCGCAGGGCCGCCTCCAGGGCCCTCCTGTCGCCGGGTGCGAGGTGGGTGGTGAAGTAGGCGTCGATGTCGTCCCAGAGCTGCGAGTCGCTCATGGCGGGCCTCCCGTGTAGCGCCGTTAGCTTTTCTAAGTAGGTGTGCTAACGAAGATAGCCGGAGGATGGCGGTGTGGCGGGGCGCTTTCGTGGGCGTGTTTCGGCCGGGTGCGGGTGCGGGTGCGGGTGCGGTCAGTGTCGGCGTTCCCTGGTCGCCCGGCGTGTGGGCGGGCCAGGGGTGGGTGACGCGGCCCGGCGGCGGCGGGGTGCCGCTGCGCCCACCTCGCGCCGCCCCAGCGGCACGACCGCCCGCAGCGGCGGCGGCTATGCGGACGGGTGGTCGCGTGCGGCGAGGAGGGGCGTGCCGGGGTGCTCGCCCGCAGCGGTGGCGGCTATGCGGACGGGTGGTCGCGTGCGGCGAGGAGGGGCGTGTCGGGGGTGTTCCCGCCCGGAGCGGTGGCGGCTATGCGGGCGGCGAGGGCGGGCGCGTCGGGGGAGTGTTCTCGCCCGCGGCGGCGGTTACGCGGGTGGGTGGCCGCGTGCGGCGAGGAGGGGCGTGTCGGGGGTGTCCGCCCGCAGCGGTTGGCGCGTCCGCGCCGGTACTTCTGCGGCCGACCGATTCCGCGCCGTTCCGGGACGGACACCCCGGCGCGGCCCGACCCACGACGAAACAAGCCGCGCTACGCGCACCCCCCACCCACCCCGCACAGGCCGCCGCAGGCACCTGGCTAGCGGCCGCGGCTTGTCGACCGCCGGTGCCGAGCCCGGCAGTGGGCGTCCGGCGGACTCCGACATGAACCACACCGCGACGCCGCCGATCACGGCCGCGGCCATCATGTAGTACGCGGGCATCATCATGTCGCCCCGTCGCCCCGATCAGCGCCGTCACCACCAGCGGCGTCGTCCCGCCGAACAGGGACACGGACACGTTGGAAGCCGATCGACAGCTAGCCGTACCTGCACCCGCGTCCGGGAACAGCGCCGGCAGCGCGGACGGCATCGACGCGGTGAAGCAGACCAGCAGCAGTCCGAGCGCGGCCATGCCCAGCCCCCACCGCCAGCAGGCTGCCCCTGCGGATCAGCAGCAGCGCCGGACGGAGAGGAGCAGGAAGCCCGCGCAGCCCGCAGCGATCACCGGCCGCCGCCCGACCCGGTCGGTCAGCGCGCCGGCGAACGGCTGGACGACCATCATCAGGGCCATCACTGCCGAGTACGACCAGCAGGCCGTGGGTCTCGTCGTACTTCAGCTCGCTCGTCAGGTAGCTCGGCATGTACGACAGCAGCATGTAGTCGGTGACGTTGAAGACCAGCACCAGGCCGACGCAGAGCAGCAGCGCCCGCCACTGCCCGGTGATCATGTCCCGCAGCGGCACCCTTCGGCCGCGTGGCCTCCGCCTTGTCGAGTTCGGCCGCGAACGCCGGCGTCTCCTCCAGCCGCATCCCAGCAGATACAGCCCGATGATGCCCATCGGCCCGGCGATCAGGAACGGGATCCGCCAACCCCAGGACGTCAGGTCGCCGTCGGACAGCAGCGCCGTCATCAGGTCACCAGACCCGCACCGCCGATGTACCCGGCCAGCGTGCCGAACTCCAGCCAGCTCCCAGGAACCCGCGCCGGCCTGTCCGGCGCGTACTCGGCGATGAAGGTGGACGCGCCCGCGTACTCACCTCCGGTGGAGAAGCCCCTGCACCAGCCGCGCGAGAGAGGAGCAGCACCGGCGCCCAGACACCGATCGTCGCGTACGAGGGATGAGCCCGATGGCGAACGTACCCGCCGCCATCATGATCATCGTGAGGGCGAGGACCTTCTGCCGTCCGACCCGGTCGCCGAGCGGCCCCGAAGACCATGCCGCCGAGCGGGCGGACCAGGAACGCCGCCGCGAAGGCGCCGAACGTGGAGAGCAGCTGGGCGGTCGGGTTGCCGGACGGAAGAAGACCTTGCCCAGCGTCACGGCGATGTAGCTGTAGACGCCGAAGTCGAACCACTCCATCGCGTTGCCGAGGGCCGCCGCCTTCACGGCACGCCTGACGAGCGCGGGGTCGGTGACGGTGGGTGCCGGCGGCGCGTGACGGGGGCGCGGGGGCGTGCGGGACGGGTGAGCGGCGACGGGGGCAGCCGACAAAGCTTCGCTCGCCTACCTTCCGACGGGGACAGGACGCCACGACCCGCACGGCGGCGCTGTCGCCGGGCCGGAGGAACCCGCGGCACTCGGCCACGGGCGGAAAAAGCGACCATAGGCGCGATGCGCCGCTTACGCCCGGTATGCTTTTCGTTGCACAGCGCACGGAAACGGCGTACACGCAGGGAAATCCGCACGCCACGGAGCGCGCTCCTCCCTCGTGACCTGTGATCCTTCGCTCCCGTGGAGGCGTCGACACCGCTCCCGCACTATCGTCGTCCGGAACAAACGGCCGGGCGGCCGGGGAAAGACGGGGCGAAGTGCGGACGGCGGTCGGGTTGAACGGGGGTTGCCTGCGTCTCCCCCGGGGTGGTGCGAGCCTCATAGGGTTCGCAAGGACAACACACCGCGTACACGGGACGCGGTACGAACGGGGCGGGAGGCCGACGAGGCGTGGCGAATGCGGAGCACAGTGGGCGACCGGCGGAGGCTTTCGGAGGCCCGGCCGTCGATGCGACCAGAGCACGGCTGCGGGTCGCGCGCCTCGGCCTGTGGCTGGTCGCCGCCGTCCTCGCCGTACGGCAGCTGGCTCACGGTCCTCTCCACCTCCGAGCGGGGAACGCCTGACGGACCTGGAGACCTGGGTCGGCGAACACGGTGTCCTGCACGTGGAGGGGTCCCTCTACGAGTCCACGCAGTTCACCGGCACGCCCCTTCGTCGGCCTGGTCCTCAAAACCGTTCACCCGCGCCGCCGAACAGGCCCTCGGCTGGGGCTGGACCTTCGGCTCGCTGCTGCTCGTCAGGCCCTCGGCCTGGTCGCCGCCCGCGCCCTGCCGAAGCCGGTGGGCGCCGCCGGGCGGCACTGCTGCTGGCGGCGCCCGTGGCCGTCAGCCTGCTGATGGTGTCGCTGCCGGTGCGCAACGCGCTGTGGCTCGGCCAGACCAGCATCATCCCGGTCCTCCTCGTCCTGCTGGGCTGCTTCGCCGTACGCGGCGAACACGGCGACCGGATCCGGCGGCGCGCTGATCGGCGTCGCCGCCGCCTTCCAGCCGACCGTCCTCCTCTTCGTCCCCCCCTGCTGTGGTTCACCGACCGCAGACGGGCCGCCGTGTCCACCGGCGTCACGTTCCTCGCCTGCACCGCCGTCGCCTGGGCGGCCATGGCGCAGGACTCCTACACCTACTGGGTCCACCACATGGCCGGCGTGGGCCTGGGCGGCGAGGCCGACGACCTCGCCAACCAGTCGCTGCACGGCGTCCTGCTGCGGCTCGGCCTCTCCGGGCCCCTGGAGATCGCCTGCTCCTCCTGCTCCGGCGCGGCCGTCGCCGTCCTCGCGCTGCGCCGCGCCGTGCGCTACGCCCGCGACGGTCAGCTGCTGCTCGCGGTCGCCATCACCGGCTGCGCGGCGGTCGTGGTGTCGCCGGCCACCTGGCAGCACCAGCTGCTGTGGGTGCTGCCCGCGCTCGTCGGCCGGGTCGGCAAGCGCGCCTCCGACCGGCTGGTGTGGCCGGTCGCCGTCGTCCTGGTGATGACGCTGCCCGCGAAGATGATCCTGCCGAACATGGCGGCCCTGTACCCCCCTGCGCGACAACGTCGTACTCCCTCGCGGCGCTGGCCGCCCGCCGTCGCCGTGCCGTTCCTGTCCCGTACCTCGCCGTACTTCGACACGCCGGTCCCGACGAGCTACGCGCCCCCGGTCCCGACCCGCTTCAAGCACGTCCCCCTGCTGCCGTTCCTGCGGGGGGGGGGGGGGGGGGGGGGGGGGGGGGGGCCGGGTCCTCACCCGCCCCCAACCTCCTCCTGGAACTGCTCCTCATCCGGGTCACCTACGCCGCCTACTCCCAGGTCCGCCTCGCGGCGCACCGGCGGCAGCAACTCGGCGGGCCGGGCCCGCGCGGAGGAGCACGGCCGGCAGATCCTCGACATCGAACGCTTCCTGCAGATCGACATCGAGCACGCCGTCAACCACGCGGTGGTGAAGATCGGCTGGCTGCGGGACTTCTTCGACTTCTACTACACGTCGTTCCACTTCATCGTCCCGCTGGCCGTCCTCGGCGTCCTGTACTGGCGCCGCCCGGTCGACTACCGCTGGGCCCGCGCGTCCCTCGGCTTCGCCACGCTGCTGGCCCTGGTCGGCTTCTGGCTCTACCCGCTGGCGCCGCCGCGTCTGATGCCGGGGTACGGGATCATCGACACGGTCCACGGGGTGCAGGACTTCTCGAAGCCCGACTACGGCACACTGACGGCCCTCACCAACAAGTACGCGGCGATGCCGTCGCTGCACTTCGGCTGGTCGCTGTGGTGCGGGCTGGCGATCGCGATCGTCGCCCCGAAGATGTGGATGAAGGCCCTCGGCCTCCTCCACCCCTCTTCACCGTCGCGGCGATCGTGGCGACCGGCAACCACTCGGTCCTGGACGCGGTGGGCGGCGCGGCCGTGGTCGTGGCGGGCTTCGGCCTGGCGTACCTGTTCCAGGGGCCGAGGGCGCGGATGGTCACCGCGACCGCGACCGAGGCCACCACCCCGGCGCAGGCCACCACGCCGGCCAAGGATACCACCCCGGCCGCGAACGCCATCCCCGCCCCCGCCCCGCCCCCGGCCGAGGACAACGCCCCCGCCCGCGCGAGGGGATCAGCAGCGACCCGCCGGCCCCGGCGAAGGACCGTACCGGCCGCTGATCCGGTACTCGCCCGGCGCTTCGACGGTCAGGCGGGTGAACTCGCCGTCCTGGGTCAGGCACCCGCCGTCGGCCCGCAGCCACGGCGACCAGGCGACCCGCACGGTCACCGGGCCGCCGGCCGGTCCACGCGCAGCACCAGGTCGGCGCGCTGGTGGTCGTCACGACGATCGCCGGGCTCGAGACGAGCGGCGCGGCGTCCCGCACCCGCGGTACACCCGCCAGTGCTCGTCCTCCCAGACGGGCTCAGCCGCGCTCAGGCCGCAGGCCCGTCGTCCACAGGCCGTGCCTCGCCCGTCCGGCGAGCGGCAAGGACGTGAAGCCGACTGCCCAGCGGTCCGGCGGTCCCGGTAGGTGGCCGCCCGGAGAAGGTGCCGTCGTAGAAGAGGCGGGCGCGTTCCACGTCCCGAGCTGCCGGTTCCAGCCACGGGCCAGATTGACGTGCGGCGCGAGCCCGGCCGCCCTCGCGGTCACGGGCCGGTACGACCTCCACCCGCGTGCGGTCGGCCCCGAGCCCGTCCAGTGCCCGCACGACGCCGTCCGTCTCGGTGGCCCAGGCCCGGCACCACGGTGTACTCCTTCTTCAGGTCGTCGGCGGTCTTCTTCCCCATCCATCCGACGGAGAAGACGAGGGCGACGATCAGCAGATCGCGGGCGATCCGCCGTGTCCGGTCCGTGCTGAGCAGGCCGCGAGCAGCACGGGGGCGCGAAGTACTCGGCGAACCGCTCGACGTTCGTGCCGACGGCGGGAGCGCTGGAGATACGTCAGTAGCCGGTGCCGGCCAGGTACACGGCCCCCGCTCCACCGGGCGACCCGCCAGGTACGCGGGGCCAGCGCGGTGACGGCGAGGCCGAGCACGACCGGCGGCCATATTCGGGCCGCCGGCATCGGCTGCTCCCCCGTGAAGGGAAACAGCAGTGTGGTCAGTCCGACGACCGCGGCGCGGGCGCGCAGAGAGGAGACCACGGCGCGCCCCCAGTCCCGTACGAGCAGGGTACCCGGCCCCCACGACCGCCAGTACAGCCCGGCCACCGGCGACGCCATGGTGGCCAGGGCCGCGTACCCGGGCGGCGAGGCCGAGCCGCCGTTCCCGGACCAGTACCACGCAGGCGGCCAGCCCGAAGGCGACGCCGAGCGCGAAGGTCGTACGGGCCCGAGCGACGTTGCACCACTGGGGCGAGGGGAGGCGAGGCGGACGGGCCCACAGCGGCCTGGGCGCGCCCCGGCCCCACGATCAGCACCGCCGCCAGCCACCAGGCGGCCAGCCCGGACACCGCGGGTGACTGCGCACGCCGAGCCCGCGCCATCAAGTACACGGCGAGATCACAGTAGTTGGCGGTGTGCACCCCGCCGTGCTGCAGAACAGCCCGTACGCCGATGCGCCGTGCCGCGAGACGAAGTCGGCCCATGCCTGCTGCGCGGCCAGATCGCCCCGCCGGTGGCGAGAAAGACCCACCACACCGCGTACAGCGGGGATGGTGGGCAGCGTGGCGAGCAGGGGCACGCGATGCCGGCGTCCGAAGGCGCGCAGGACATCGCCCGGGCGTCTCTCCCGGCGCCGTTCGGGGCGGGGGACGGTCGTCAGTACGGCAGGGACCACGGTCGGGGTTTCCGTTCGGCGTCATCGGGGTGCACGGCGGGGCACGTGCGAAGACGATAATTGAACAGAAACGTTGACCGGGTCCCGGGCGGATCATTCCGCCAGGGCCTGGTCGTCAGGCGGAGCCGGAACCAGCGGCCCTGCCGGGAGTCCAGTCTCGGTCGGCGATCTTCCGCCTAGCTCCTGGCAGCCTGCCGTCGCCGGGCTTGACGTCGATGTAGAACAGCGCTTCGTCCGGGTGCTTGTCGTCGCCGCCCCAGCGAACCACGCCCTCGCACTCGGCGAGGATGTCCCGGACCACCGCCAACTGCTGCGGGAAGTAGCCGCCTCGCACCTGGACGGGTAGGAGCCGGGCCGGACCTGCACCGCCGTGCCGGACGCCTGGTTCGACTCGGCCATGCCCTTGCGCACCTTCGAGGGGTGGCGCCAGCCGGTCACGTCGTCCCGGCGCAGTTCGTCTATCTCGTAGTGGAAGCGGCGGATCACGTGGACCAGCACGGTCTCGACGTCGCCCATGCGGACCTGGACGCCGTCGACCGGAATGCCCGGTACGGGTCTGCGTAGATGTGCCCGTGATCGTCCGCGGTCTTCTCCATCTCCCATCCGTTGCGCGACGGGACGCCGCTCAGGACGCGCTTGTCGCGCTCCCGCGCCTTGCGCACCGACTCGCGGAGCTTCTCGGGCTCCGGGCCCTCGGGCCGCGCCAGGGCGGGAGAGGAGAGCAGTTGAAGTGCCGACAACGGTGCCCGCGGCCAGGAAGGCGGCACGGCGCAGTACGAGTCGGCGGGACAGAGGGGTGGTCACGTGTGGGTGCCCTTCTTGTGGTGTGCGATGACGAGCCAGGTCAGGACGAGAGCGCAGATTCCGAGCAGTACGGTCGCCGGGTTGAGGTAGGACGGGATGACCGCCTCGACCACCCGTCCGTCACCGGTCCGGCAGCCGAAGTGCAGTGGTACGAAGGTCGGTTCGTAGCCGGTGATCCCTGCCCTCGACGACCTGCTCGCAGGCCCGGGACTGGGCGTGGTCGTCGAGGAGGAACAGGTGGAGCAGCCCCCCAGGTGTACATCCCGACCGTCGCGTCCCAGGCCAGCACGGTCGCCGGACCGAGGAGCGCCGTGCCGTTCCGCCGGGCGCGGACCAGGCCGGTGATCGCACGGACCGTGAGCCACACCACGGTGACGAGACCGGCCAGGATCAGCAGGAGCAGGAGGGCACCGTCGTGCTCGGCGTAGGGCTCGTCGCCTGACATGTGCCGTACTCCTGTCAGAGGTTGCGGGAGATGGAGTTGTACTTCTCCATCACGTAGTAGAGCCCCATTCTCTTCTTGGCTTCCTCGTACGCGACGTCACCCGGTCCCTGGTACCGGCGCAGGACCTCGTAGATCTCCTGGTCCGTGTAGCCCAGGGTGGGCTGGCGCAGGGCCGGTGAGTCGTCGTCACCGCCCGGCTTGCCGTCGATGTCCCAGCGGTGGATCAGGGCGACGCTGGTGAGGGCGTACGTCTCGCTGTCGTACGCCTGCTTCCACGCGTTGTACTTGTCTCGTCGACGGACAGGTCCCGGCGCGGCTGGCCCGACCCGTAGCCCTTGTCGAGCGCGTGGTTCCACGCCCCGATCAGGGTGACCGCCCGCTGCTTGGCGATGCCCGTGGAGGTGTCCCTGATGTACTGCCTGGTCGTGACGAAGGCCGAGATGACCGCTGCCCAGGCCGCCTCGTCGGCCGGGTCGATGTGCCGCATCTCCCAGTAGGCGGTGGTCTGGATGAGCGCCTTGCGCATGTTGTGCCGGTGGGACAGCTCGGTGATCAGGTCGTCGTGCGCGGTGACGGTCCGCTCGAAGCACTTCCAGTGCTGGTAGGACCGCGTCCCGCCGTCGAGGGGGAAGCCGAGCGACTCCATGTACTTGCCGACGTCGGTCTCCATGGCGGCGGTGACGTCGGGGCTGAGGCGGGTGTCGGGCTTGACACCGCGGGGCGCGTTGAAGGACCCCTGCCCGGAGTCCCGCCCGGAGGCGATGTTGACGTCGATGTTGATCGCTCCGCTGCCGGAGCCGACGGTCTTGGTGACGATCTGGTCGTAGGCCCAGTTCGCGGGCAGCGGGTAACCGAAGTTCCCGGAGAACCCGGAGGACATGTCGGACACGAACGACGCCGAGGCGTGGCCGGCGTCGGAGACGCAGGTGCACACGTTGCGCGGACCGTAGACGCCGACCGTGTACCGGTTGCCGTCGTCGCGCATCGCGTCCTCGATGCCCTTGAAGTGCGGCAGGATGCTGTCGGTGACCTCGTAGTCGTAGGCGTCGAAGTCGACGGCGAAGAAGATCCTGGTCCCCGATTTGAACCCGTGGTCGAGGGCTGCGTTGATCGCGGCCTGGCCGCGGCGCGCCCCGGGGGTAGCTGAAGTCGGCCGCGCCCCGGCCGAAGGTCTGGTAGATGGGGAAGCAGCGCATGCCCTGGTCGGCGATGGTCTGCAGCTCCCCGGACTGGATCTCCTTCTCGGGCAGCTTGCCGCCACCTGGGATCGGATTGGTGAGGTAACGCCCGATGATGCTGATCCCCTCCGCCTTGAGGGCCTTGGCCCGGTCGGGGGTGATCCTGGTGACGCCGTCGCAGGCGGTGCCCTTGCGCTCCTGGTCGCCGTAGGAGACCAGGAGAGAGGCCCAGGTGGAGAAGTCGCCCTTCCCCGTCACCGGGAGCTTGGCGAACGACTGGAAGGAGCGGACCGCGTCGGCCAGGGCGGAGGTGAAGGTGCCGCCGAACGACACGGACCGCTGGTTGAGCAGCATCCCGGCGGTGAACAGCTGCACCCAGGTGCCCGACGACCCCACCGACAGCGTGTGCGCCTTGATACCGGACTTCGTGCCGGGTCCGAAGTTGCCGTTGGCGACGCCGTCGGCCATGCCGATCGTGTACTGGACCGCGTAGAGCATCGCCGTGGCGACGGTCCGGGAGTGGTGGCCGTCGCACGGGACGATGTAGAAGTCGCGGCGGTTGACGAACTCGCCGTTCATCCACTGCTGGACGGCCCTGATCTGCTCGGAGCCGCCGTTGACGGTGACGTACGGGTCCATGTTCAGCAGGCCCTGAAGACCTTCGGGACCACGTCGCTGCCGGGGTAGGCGAAGTCGACGCCCATGTCCGACTTCAGCGAGAGCACCGAGTCCTTGACCCGGTCGCTGTACGTACCGTCGATCCCGCCGCCGTCGTACCCCTTGCAGTACAACCCCCGCCTGAACGATGCGGACGATGTTCCCGGGGGCGCCCGAGGCGTGGATGTTCGGATACTTCGACTGGAGTGTGGAGAGTGTCCCGGGGCCGAAGTTGTTCGACAGGCCGGATATGCCTAGTTCGTACTGGAGGGCCCGGGTGAGGGCGTACATGACGGTCCAGCTGGTCTGGCCGTTCTCGTCGAGCTTCGATATGCCCAGCTTGGCGCCGTTGTCATAGGTGGTGTTGATGAACTGCTGCGCCGCGCGCACCATTTCGTCAGCCATGGGCCGGCTTCCTCTCGGTCGGAGGGCGGCCGTCACCGAGCTCGAGGCCGCGCTCCGACCGGGCGCCGGTCGGGCAGGGGGTGATGACTGCCCGCCGCGGTCGTGTGTCAGGGGATTGGCCTGATCCAAGTGCCTTGAGGCCCGCACACTTTAGACACACAGACATCACAGGTTGCAGAGATCAGCGCATGGTTGGCGCAAAAGCGCTGGTCACCGGCTGATCGGCAGCGTCCAAGGCCCCGGCCCTCTCGCGTCAACTCGGTCCACCGCGGGACCGGTTGTTTCCGTTCCGTAGCCCACGGTTCCGGCGGGTCGTCCGCTCGCACCTGCGCGACTGGGACCTCACCGAGCTGTTGGCCAACGTCGTACGCCACGTCCCGGACCGCCGCTGCACGCTGCCGGGCAGCCCGGAGGGGCATCCCCCGCCCCGTAAGCGGGGGATGCCCGGTGATCACACCGCCGCGGTGTGACCGGTGATCGGGCAGGCGCCGGCCGTCGCCGCCGCCGTACCGAAGGCGGCGGTCCTGGCGGTGGGCGCCGTTCCGCCGATCTGCTGGAGGATCTCGTCGGAGAGCAGGTCCTCCTTGCCCTTGAGGGCGTCGGCGACCTTGAGATCGGTGTTGAAGACCATCTCGGCGGCGACGTTGTCCTGGACGATGCGGGCGAGGTTGTCCAGGGCCACGAAGATCGGGTCCGAGGGGTCTCCACGGTCGGCAGGTCGATCAGGTGGGTGTCGACCTTCGCCTGGTTCATGGTGCGCCGGATGATGATGGACGCCTGGTTCAGCTCGGCCGTGGTCCAGATCGACAGCACGGTGACGTAGAGGTCGCTCCACGCCTTTTCGCCGATCAGCGTGCGCCAGCGCTTCATGAGCCCTTCGATGCCGGTGATCTGCGCGGTGGCGGCGAAGGTCATGTTGACGCGGATGGACGGGTAGACGGTGGCCGCGAACCGGTTGAACGACACCATGTCGAACGACTGGGCGGTGACGGAGGCGTCGATGAACTTGACGGCCTCGCCCAGGATCCTGTCGCAGGAATTCTCCAGGTCCAGCGGAAGATTCGCGGTGCCGAGCTTGGTGCGCGCCGTCTGGAGCGTGGTCTTGAAGGCGTTCAGCGGGGTGATCCAGCCCTTGTCGCCCGGTGCCTTGGTGACGACCATGTCCAGGTCGTGCGGGTCGATGCGGTCCGCGTTGGGGATGTTGGGGACCTGGTCGCTGAGGTAGGCGGCGAGTACCGAATAGATCCCCAGAGGGACGTGGGCGATCGACTTGGCGAGTTCGAAGTACTCCGGGACCGGGTCGACGGTCTCGACCTGCTTGCCGCCGTTGATGAGGGTGAAGCGTCCGCCGACCGCGTTGTTCGAGACGACGACGACCGGACTGAGCTGCGTCGTCAGTTCACTCTTGAGGGTCGCGTAGTTCGCGCGCATTCTCGTGTTGACGGCGCGTATCGCGTCGCGTGCCGCCTTTTCGTCGGTCGCCGTGATTCCGCGGTCGCCGCCGAGGCGGTGGAGGCCTGCTGGCCGGTGAAGAGCGTTGCCGCCCCCGACGGCCGACGCGGTACCCAGAAATCCTCTACGTGTTGCCATGCCCCGTTGTCTGCTTTCTGTGGTGAGCGAAAGTGCCTTTTGGCGATGTGGGGGGAAACAGCGTGGGGGGGTTCAGGTGGGGGGGAACTCAGGGTGGGGGGTGAAGGTGGGTCAGGTTCTCAGGTCAGGGACTTCTGCGACGGGACCACGACCCCGTAGAGGTCCTGGACCGTGGCGAGAGCCGCCTCGTGGACCTGCCGGGCGGGGACGCCGTCCGGGTCGCCCTTCAGCGGCAGCGGCCGGGTCGCGGAGGCGTCGGCGACCACGGTCGGCGCGTTGCCGTTGAGGAACGCGCCCTGGGCGGTGAACAGGGTGCACATGTTGGTCATGAACCCCGCGACGATGACGTTCTTGTTCCCGGCCTTCTTGACCTGCTCGGCGAGATCGGTGCCGTGGAAGGCGTTGGGGACGCTCTTCTCGACGACGGGCTCGCCCTTGGCCGGCTTGAGCGCCGGGATGATCTGGCCCGCCTTCGACTTCAGGTCGTAGCCCTTGTCGACGATGTGGATGACCGGCGTACCCGCCTCGCGGGCCCGCTTCAGCAGGGCCTCGGCGTTGGCCACGGCCGGCTTCCAGCCGTCGAGTTCCATCACGCCATCGGTGTAGGTGTTCTGGTAGTCGACCATGATGAGTGTGGCGTCGGAGAGCGTGGCCGGGGTCTCGCCGAAGTCGTTGAGCTGCCGCAGAGTCGTCGTGTCCTTCGCGACGTTCTTCTCGGCGCTGGCCGTGGTGGAGGCCGACGGCTTGTCCTCGGAGGTGGCGGCCTCGGAACTTCCGCCGCACGCGGCGACGGTGGCCGAGAGGACGGCGGCGGTGGCGAGGGCGACGGCCGGGCGCAGCAGCTTCATCAGGAGATCTCCTTCTGGGACGGGACGACGACCCCGTACAGGTCGGCGATGGTGGCGAGGGCGCTGTTGTGGACCTGCCGGGCGTCCAGCTCCAGGCCCGCGACGGGCAGCGCGCGGGTGGCGCAGGCGTCGGCCACGACGGTCGGGCGGTTGCCGTGCAGGAAGGCGCCCTGGGCGGTGAAGGCCACGCACATGTGCGTCATGAACCCGGCGATGACCAGGTCGCCGTTGCCGGCGGCGTCGATGTGCTCGGCCAGGTCCGTACCGACGAAGGCGTTCGGCACCTTCTTGACGACGACGGGCTCCCCGTCGGCCGGTGCGACGCTCGGTGGATGGCGCCGATCTCGGCGCGGATGTCGTACGGAGTGCCCTCGCCGCCGTCGTTGACGACGTGGACGACCTTCGTGCCCTCCTGGCGGGCCCGTTCCAGCAGTTGGGCGGCTGTGTCGAGTGCGGCCTGCCAGCCGTCCAGCTCCATGACGCCGGTCGTGTAGGTGTTCTGGTAGTCGACGAGGACCAGGGTGGATTCGGCGAGCTTCGCGGGGGTGTCGTCGAAGCCGTTGAGCCGGCGCAGCGTGGTTCTGGGCATGGGGGACCGCCTGAATTCGTCTGTCGGGGAGGCAGTTCACCGGTGCGGTGACCTGCGCTCATGACGCTATGGCCCCCGGTCCGTGTCGGCAATGTCGTCTAACATGCAGAAACCGACATGGCTGTCGCCGAGCTTGGGGTTGGGCTTTGAGCACCGTCAGACGACTGATCGTCATAGTCCTCTTCGAGGACGTCGACCTGCTCGACGTCACCGGACCACCGGAGGTGTTCTCCCTCGCCCGGCGCGAGACGGACGAGGCGGCGGGCTACGAGGTGGTCCTGGCCGCCGAGACCATGGCACCGGTCACCACGGGCGCCGGGGTCCGGGTCCTGCCGGACACCACCTTCGACGAACTGGCCGGGCTGCCCGCCCGGAGCATCGACACCCTGATCGTGCCCGGCGCCGTCGAGGTGGACGACCAGCGCCGCGTGCACCCGCTCACCGACCCCGCGGTGGTGGAGCGGGTGCGGCAGCTCGCCGGCCGGACCCGCCGGGTCACGTCCGTCTGCGTCGGCGCGCACATCCTCGCCGCCGCCGGACTCCTCGACGGCAAGCGCGCCACCACCCACTGGTCGACCGCGCGGCAACTCGCCGAGGACCATCCGGCCGTCGAGGTCGACGCCGACCCGATCTTCATCCGGGAAGGCGACGTGTGGACCGGCGCGGGCATCAGCGCCTGCCTCGACCTCTCACTCGCCCTCATCGCCGACGACCTCGGCGAGGAGGTGGCGCTGCGCGTCGCCCGACAGCTCGTGATGTACCTGAAACGGCCCAGCGGACAGAGTCAGTTCAGTGTCCCGCTGGAGCAGGTCTCGACGACCCGGCGCATCGAGGACCTGCGCCACCACATCATGCGCAACATCGCCGAACCGCTCACCGTCGCCGACCTCGCCGCGTGCGCCCACGTCAGCGACCGGCAGCTCACCCGGATCTTCAAGACCGAACTCGGCACGACCCCGCACGCCTACATCGAGTCGGCCCGCGTCGAGGTGGCGCGCCACCAGCTCGAATCCACCGACGCCACGCTGGAACGGGTCGCCTCCACGTGCGGATTCGGCACCGTCGACACTCTCGTCAGGGCGTTCCGCCGCAGACTCGACACGACACCGACCGAGTACCGGCGCCGGTTCCGGACGGGCGTCGTCGAGTGAGATCCCGCGGGACCCTTTCGTCCAGCGCCGCCGCCTGCTCCTGGAGGGTCTGTATCAGTGTGCTGACCTGCGGGTGGTCGCGGCGGTGGAGCGTGGCAACGCCCAGGTACCGGGTCGGAGTCGGCGGCGTGATCGGGACGGTGCGCAGCCCGGGCGTCCGCGGGGTCAGCGCGATGGAAGGGATCAGCGAGATCCCCATGCCCGCGGCGACGAGCGAGCGGGCGAAGAAGTAGTCGGTCGTCGTGCCGCGTACCTCCGGGTCGAATCCGGCGCGTTCGGCATGGCGGCGCAGGTACGCCTCGGTCTTCAGGCAGCCGAGTACCCAGGGCTCGGCGGCCAGTTCGGCGATGTCGAGCGCTTCGCGGCCGGCCAGGGGGTGGGTCTCGGGCAGGACGACGTGCAGGGGGTCCTCCATGAGGGCCGTCCACTCCAGGCTGGAGCTTCGGCCGGGCCGACCGGGCAGCGGGCCGTCGAAGTGGTAGGCGAGGGCGAGGTCCACGGCGCCCTGGCGGACCAGCGGCAGGCTGTCTTCCGGCTCGGCCTCCCTGACATGGACCACGATGTCGGGACGGGCCGCGGTGAGGTGGGTGAGGGCGCCGGGCAGGAGGAGCCTGCCGCCGCTGGTGAAGGTGGCGATGGTGAGCTGGGTGCGACCGCCGGCGAGCCGGTCGACCTGCTGCTTGGCGTGTACCAGCTCCGCGGCGACCGACTCCGCGGCCCCGACCATGATCTGGCCGGCCGGGGTCAGTGTGACGCCGCGGGTGCTGCGCGCCACGACCTGGGCGCCGAGACTGCGCTCGAGTGCGGTGACGTGCTGGGACACGGCCGAGGGGGTGAGATGGAGGGCGGCCGCCGCCTGGTTGAAACTGCCGTGTTCCGCCACGGCCCGCAGGACTCGCAGCCGCTGCACATCGATCAACAGTTTTCCTTAATACCTACTCAGTAGTTGGTCACTTCTGCTGATGACGCTAGACGCCCAGGATGGGCGCATGCAAAGGATCTGCGTGATCGGCGGAAGCCGGTACTTCGGCAAGCTCCTGGTGACGCGCCTGCGGGCCGCCGGCCACCGGGTCACGGTGATCAACCGCGGCTCGTCCCCGCCCCCGCCCGGCGTCGAACACCTCGTCGCCGACCGCGACGACGAGGCCGCCCTGACCGCCGCGCTCGGCTCCCGCACCTTCGACGTGGTCGTCGACCAGGTCTGCTACACCCCCGTGCAGGCAGCCATCGCCGTCCGGGCCTTCGGTGGCCGCACCCGGCGCTACGTCCTGACCTCCACCATCGAGGTCTACGATCCGGCGACCGCCGGACTGCCCGCCGTCCCGCCCGGCACTCCGGTGCCGGAGGAGACCGTGGATCCCGCCACGTGGCTGGTGCGCACCGACCTGCCCTGGCACGACGCGGCGTACCTGGAAGCGCACTACGCCGAGGGCAAGCGCCAGGCGGAGGCCGTCTTCGCCCAGCAGCACGGGTTCGGCTTCGCGTCCGTGCGCAGTGCCCACGTGCTGGGCGGCGGTGCCCAGGAGTTCACCGGCCGACTGGCGCACTACGTCGGACACATCGCCCGGGGCACGCGGATCCTGGTGCACGCCGAGGCACTGCCCACGGTCTTCATCCACTACGAGGAGCTGGCGGACCTGCTGCTGTGGGCGGCCACGGGCACCGACGCCACCGGCCCGGTCAACGCCTGCTCCGACGGCCCGCTCGACGTCCGCGGCCTGGGCGCCGTGATCGCCGCGCGGACCGGCCGGGAAGCCGTGTACCGGAGCGTCGCCGCGGGCGAGCCGGCCTCGCCGTTCTCCTTCGACCGTCATTACGCCATGAGCAACGCCCGCGCGAAGCCCTCGGTTTCCGCTTCTCCCGCACGACCGACTGGCTTCCCGGCGCCGTCACCGAAGCCCTCGACGCGTCCGACGCCCACGCCTGAGCCACGCCTGAGAGGAACGGACGGACCATGCGGTACCGCACGATCGGAAACACCACCGTCAGCGCTGTCGGCCTGGGCGCCATGCCGCTGTCCATCGAGCACCGCCCGGACGAAGAGCGGGCGACCGCCACCGTCCACGCCGCCCTGGACGCCGGGGTCACCCTCATCGACACCGCCGACAGCTACCACTGGCACGCCGGCGAGGTGGGGACACAACGAACTCCTCGTCGCCCGCGCCCTCGCCTCCTACGGCGGCGACACCTCACAGGTCCTCGTCGCCACCAAGGGCGGCCGTGGACGCCCCGGCGACGGCAGCTGGACCGTCACCGCGACCCCCGCCCACCTCAAGCGCGCCGCCGAGGACTCCCTGAAGCGTCTGGGCGTCGACGCCATCGGCCTGTACCAGCTGCACAAGCCGGACCCGGCCGTGCCCTGGGCGGATTCCGTGGGCGCGCTGCGCGAGCTGATCGACGCCGGGACGATCCGTGCCGCCGGGATCTCCAACGTCACCACCGGCCAGATCCGCGAGGCGCGCGCGATCCTCGGCGACGCGCTCGTCTCCGTACAGAACCAGTACTCGCCCGCCGTACGCGACAGCGAACCCGAGGTGCAGCTGAGTACGCGGCTGGGGCTGGCCTTCCTGCCCTGGAGCCCGCTGGGCGGCATCTCCCGCAGTTCCCTCGACGGACCGTCCGGACCGGTCTCCGCGAACACCGCCTTCCACCGCGTCGCGGTCGAGCGCGGCACCAGCCCGCAGCAGATAGCCCTGGCCTGGCTGCTGACGCGTTCCCCGGCGGTGATCCCGGTGCCGGGAGCCGGCCGCCCCGCGTCGATCCAGGACTCCGCCGAGGCGGCCGAGCTGGAGCTGAGCGAGGCGGAGCTGACGCGGTTGGACGAGGCATTGGTCCGCTGAGCCCGGAACCGCCGACGCCGGACACACGAAGGCGGCGGCCCCGGGGATCGAGGGGCCGCCGCCTCCGGTAATGGGGGAGCGGGGTGCGGGCCGGGTCAGTACCAGCCGTTGGCCTGCCAGAAGCTCCAGGCGTCGCAGGCGCCGCCGTAGCGGTCCTTCATGTAGTCGAGGCCCCACTCGATCTGGGTGGCCGCGTTGGTCTTCCAGTCGGAGCCGGCCGAGGCCATCTTCGAGCCCGGCAGGGCCCTGGACCAGGCCGTAGGCGCCGCTGGAGGAGTTGGTGGCGTTGACGTTCCAGTCGCTCTCGTGGTCGACGATCTTGGCGAAGCACCGGTACTCGGCCGAGTCGCCGATCATCTTCTTCGCGGTCGCCTGGGCCGAGGAGGCCGGCGTCGCGGCCTACGCGGGCGCGGCGGCGATCAGCGTGCCGCAGGTGGCCGCGGCCAGGGCGGCACCGGCGAGGGCCTTCTTCGGGGTGGCGGCACTGCGGAGGAGGGAGGCGGCGGTCAACGGAGGGCCCTTCTTCGGGGACAGGGGCGTCGGCGCACACCGGCCGGGCATGCGTCGGCGCCGCTGCCCGGGAGGGGCGTCGGCGCCTGGCGACTGGTTCAGAGAAACAGGTGGGCCAGTCGTCCGCAATCGTCCCTTTGCTAACCGCGGTCGTAGGTGACGGGGTGGGGGGCGGGCCGACGGCCGGGTGCTCCCTCCGTCGGCTACGACCCCGCTTCGTAGGTGAACCCCGTCACGTGGGGCGGCTCACCCCGTCGCCTTCTCGAACGTGACCGGCGTCTCGAAAGCGGCCCGGCGCGTGGCCCGGCGCAGTGCCTTCAGGACCGGGGTGCCGAGCGCGAGGGTCAGCACGACCGTCACGGCGGCGCGGCCGCCGTCCCAGCCGAGGGACGTGGCCAGGCAGTAGGCGAGGAAGCGGGCCAGGTTGTCGGGGATCGACGCGTCCGGGTCGAAGGCGATGTTCGAGGCGAGCGTGTTCATGAAGGTCCAGCCCGCCAGGTTCATCACCGTGCCGTAGGCGAACGCGGCCAGGAAGCCGTACGCGGCGAGCATGAGCAGTTCCGGGCGCCCGCGCAGGCGGTCGGGGAAGGGCAGCAGACCCGCGCCCATCGTGAACCAGCCCATCGACAGCATCTGGAACGGCATCCACGGGCCCACCCCGCCCGTGAGCAGTGCGGACGCGAACATCGTGACCGAGCCGAGGACGAAGCCGAAGCCCGGACCGAGCACCCGGCCGCTGAGGACCATCAGGAAGAACATCGGCTCCAGGCCGGCCGTGCCCGCGCCGATCGGACGCAGCGCCGCGCCCACCGCCGCCAGCACACCGAGCATCGCCACCGCCTTGGGGCCGAGCCCCGACTCCGAGATCGTCGCCGCCACCACGGCCACCAGCAGCACCAGCAGGCCGGCGAACAGCCACGGCGCGTCCTGGGCGTGCGCGTTCAGCGAGGCGTCCGGCGGGGCCAGGAAGGGCCAGCCGAAACCGGCCACGCCCACCGCGCTGACCAGCACGAGTGCGGCGACGGAACGGGGGCCGAGGCGGACGGCGCGGGCCTGGCGATCACGTCGGGGACCGGTCATGCCAGCGCCTCCCGGACCTGTGCGACCGTCAGCCACTTCACGCGGGGCCAGCACCTTGGCGACCTGCGGCGCGAAGGAAGGCGAGGCCACCACCACGTCCGCCGCCGGACCGTCGGCGATCACCTCGCCCTCGGCGAGCAGCACGACCCGGTGGGCCAGCTCGGCGGCCAGTTCCACGTCGTGCGTCGCCAGCACGATCGCGTGCCCCTCGGCGGCCAGCCCGCGCAGGATGCCCGCCAGCCGGGCCTTCGCCGCGTAGTCCAGGCCGCGCGTCGGCTCGTCCAGGAGGAGCAGGGGCGGGCGGGCGGTGAGTACGACGGACAGGGCGAGGGTGAGGCGCTGGCCCTCGGAGAGGTCGCGGGGGTGGGTGTCGTCGGTGACGCCGGGGAGCAGCTCGGTGAGCAGGGCGCGGCAGGTGCCCTCGCCCGCCTCCGCGTCCCGGTCGGCGGCCGCGCACTCGGCGGCGACCGTGTCGGCGTACAGCAGGTCGCGCGGCTCCTGCGGGACCAGGCCGACCCGGCGGACCAGGTCTCGGGGGGGCCGTGCGGTGCGGTACGGCGTCGCCCGCGCGGACCGAACCGGCGGACGGTTCGACGAGGCCGACGAGCGCGGAGAGCAGAGTGGACTTTCCGGCGCCGTTGCGGCCCATCAGGGCGACGGTCTCGCCGGGGGAGACGGTCAGGTCGACATCGCGCAGCGCCTGGATCCGGTCCCGGCGGACGGCGAGGGAGCGGACCTCGGCGGCGTACGGGGAGGGGCGGCGGCCGGCTCCGGGGACTCTCGCGCGGCGCCGCCAACGGAGGAGGCGGCCGCAGGGCGGGCAGTGGCGGGAGCGGCGGTCGTCGGCGTGTGGTCCGGGATCTCCCGGTCGGCCAGCCGGTCCCGGCAGCGGGCGGCGCGGCGGCGGGCGTCGCGGATCGTCAGCGGCAGCGGGGACCAGCCCGCCAGCCTGCCCAGGCCCACCACCGGCGGGTACACCGGGGACACGGCCATCAACGTCCGCCGGAGGCCCGAGGAGCGGCGCCGCGCCCGGGGACGGGAGCAGGACGACCTGGTCGGCGTACTGGATGACGCGCTCCAGGCGGTGCTCGGCCATCAGGACCGTCGTACCGAGGTCGTGGACCAGGCGCTGGAGGACGGCCAGCACCTCCTCCGGGCGGCGGCGGGGTCGAGCGCGGAGGTAGGTTCGTCCAGGACCAGTACCCGCGGGTGCGGGGTGAGGACCGAGCCGATCGCGACCCGCTGCTGCTGGCCGCCGGAGAGCGTGGCGATGGGGCGGCCGCGCAGGTCGGACAGGCCCAGCAGGTCGAGGGTCTCCTCCGACGCGGCGGCGCATCACGTCCGGGGCCAGGCCGAGGGACTCCATGCCGTAGGCGAGCTCGTCCTCGACGGTGTCCGTCACGAAGTGGGAGAGCGGGTCCTGGCCGACCGTGCCGACGACGTCGGCGAGTTCGCGCGGCTTGTGGGTGCGGGTGTCGCGCCCGGCCACCGTGACCCGGCCGCTCAGCGTGCCGCCGGTGAAGTGCGGCACGAGGCCGCTGACCGCGCCGAGGACCGTGGACTTGCCGACGCCGGACGGGCCGGCGAGGTGGACGAGTTCGCCCTCCGGGACCTCGAAGTCGACGCCCCGGACAGTGGGTTCGGCCACCCCGTCGTACGTCACGGAGACATCCTCGAAGCGGATCACGACGGCTCCTCGGCGGGTACGGGGTGGGGGCGGGGTGATGAACGCCGGGAGCAGGCCGATCAGTACGGCCGCCGCCGGCCACAGGGGAGGGACGGCGCGACCAGCGGGACCACGCCCGGGGTGCAGTGCCGCCGGGTCGCGGGCGGCGGCGAGGAACATCAGCGCCGCGACGGCCGCGCCGGAGGCGGTGACCAGCCAGCGCGGGCGCCCCAGCGGTCCGGGCGGTAGCGGGTGCGGACCGTCCTGCGGCCGCCGAGCCACAGCCCGCGAGCGCGGCGGCGACGCCGGCCAGGAGGACGGGGATGCCGTACGTGCCGCCCGCGGCAGTCAGCAGCCCGTACGTCCCCGCGCAGACGCCGAGCAGGCCGCCCAGGGTGAGGGCGGCGGTGGTACGGCGTACGGGGGCCGGGACCTGGGCGGTACGGCCGTAGCCGCGGGCGTCCATCGCGGCGGCGAGGGCGACGGAACGCTCCAGGGCGCCCTCCAGCACCGGGAGCCCGACCTGGAGCAGGGCCCCGCACGCCCTTGTCGGGGCGGCCGCGCAGACGGCGGGCGGCGCGCAGGCGCTGGACGTCGGCGATGAGGTTCGGGGCGAAGGTGAGGGCGACGACGACGGCACATGCCCATCTCGTACAGGGCGCCGGGGAGGGACTTGAGGAGGCGGGAGGGGTTGGCGAGGGCGTTCGCGGCGCCGACGCAGATGAGGAGGGTGGCCAGCTTCATCGCGTCGTACAGGGCGAAGGTGAGGCCCTCGGCGGTGACCCGGCCGCCGAGGCGGATGCCCTGCGCCCAGTCGGGGAGGGGGACTTCGGGGAGGGTGAGAGGGGTGTGGGTGCCGGGGATGGGGGAGCCGAGGATCGTGGTGAAGAGAGGCGGATGAGGAGGACGGCGAGGGCGAGCTTGACGAAGGCGCCGTAGGAGCTGGGACCAGGGGGCGTGGGGGCGGCGGGTGGTCACTACGTAGGCGGAGACGGCTATGAGGAGGGCGAGGAGGAGGGGGTTGGTGGTGCGGGTGGCGGCGGTGCCGAGGGCTAGCGCCCAGAGCCACCAGGCGCCGGGGTGCAGGGCCCCGGGGCGGTGGCGGGGGTGGGTGCGCTTGCCGGCGCCGACAGGGTGCCGCCTGCGCCCACCCCCCTCCCCCACTCTCGGCTTCGCTCGAGCGGGGGGACCCCATCGCTCCAGCGGCACGACTGCCCGCAGGCTGGGGGCGGCGCGGGGCGACTGCCCGCGGACTGCTTGCCCGCGAGGCTCAGTCGGTGGCATTCCTGCGCCGCCTTGCCCGCCAGGTTGCTGCGCCGGCCAGGGCTGCCACGATGGCGATGCCCGCGTAGAGGCCGACCGAGGGCCGTCGTCGCCCGCCGTGCCCTTCTGGTCGAGGGCCGCGTCGGGCGCCGTCGAGTCGTCCTTCTCCTTCTGCGCGACCTGCTCCCGCACCCCGACTTCGGGTAGCCCGCGATCCCGCACAGCAGGGCGTTGGTGTTGTAGCGCAGGGGCCCGCCACGGCGGCCAGGGCGTCGGCGGTCGTCGCGTCGGGGGAGACCCGGGCGCAGGCCGTGCGCGGGGCCGGCGGGTTCTCGCCGGACGGGGCGTCGGACGCCGTGCCGAAGTCGAGGACGAGGGCGACGCGCTTGCTGCCGTCCTCGGCCGGTGTCTTCGCGCAGACCGACGAGAAGTCCGCGGCGCCGCGCGGCTGGGCCGCGTCGTCCGAGTTCTCGCTCACCGCGAAGCGGAAGCCCTGGACGTCGCCGTCGGAGGGGCGGACGAGGGACGGGCCCTGGGTGGCGTAGACCCAGCGGTCGCCGTCGTGGTCCCAGAAGGACCAGTAGCGGTAACCGGCGGCCTGCGCCTGGCCCGCGCTCCCGATCAGCAGGAACGCGGCCAGGAAGAGGGAGAACGACGCGGCGGGTCACGACTGCCGCTTCTTGTTGCGGCCGCTCAGCAGGAAACCGATGCCGATACCGAACACCAGGCAGACGCCGACGAACCACCAGACGCCGAAGCCGGAGTCGTCCTTGTCGTCGTTCTCCTTCGTGTCGTCCTCGGCGCTCACGGTCGCGCTGTCCTTGGCCTCGGCCCCCTGCGGGCTCGGCCCCGTCGCGTTCAGCCGCGCCACCAGGTCCGTGCCGCCGAAGGCGCGCGGGTCGGTGCCCGTGGCGTGGGCGGCGAAGATCAGCTGGGCGTAGGCGGCCGGGCCGCTCTGCTCCGGCCCACTTCGCGGCGTTCTTCTGCAACCAGGCCAGCGGCTTCGCGGCCTGCTCCGCACCGCCCTGCGCGGCGAGCGCGACGACCGCGTCGGCGGTGTTGCCGTAGTCGGCCTGGTCGGCGGAGCCGCCGAGGGCCGACTTGAGGTGACCGTCCTCGGCGACGGCGTCGGCGAGGTGGGCGGCACCGTTCGCGGCGGCCTGCTCGCGGGTCGGCTTCTTCGCGTCGGTGCAGGTGGCGTCGCCCGCCGCCTTGCCGGCCTCGGTGACCAGGCCCTTGCCGAGCGCGCCGAGGACACCGGCCGCGGTCGCGTCCGCGTTGGCGAGCAGCTTGCCGTCCTCGTCGGGCTGGAAGGCGAAGGCGCCCGCGCCCTGTCCTCGGCGCAGGGCAGGGCGAACGTCAGCAGGGCGTCGTACGGGGACTTGCCGTCCTTCTGGACCTGCTCGGGCTTGCTGTCCGTGGCGGTCAGGGCGCCGATGACGATGGACGTGGAGTTGGCGTCGCTGGGGCCGCCGGGGGTGTAGCCCCAGCCGCCGTCCTTGTTCTGTACGGACTTCAGCCAGGTGAGGGCGGACTCGACGACGTCACCGTGCCCGCCGACGGCCCACAGCGCCTGGACGGCGGCGGCCGTGTTGTTGGTGTCGACCATGGTCTTGGCGTCGCACGCCTTGGCGGGGTCGGCGCGGTACGGGGGGCGAAGGCGCCGTTGTCGCACTGCTGGCCGGTGAGCCAGCCGACGGCCTTCGACGAGGGGACCACGCCCACCGTGTCCTGCGCGAGCAGGGCGAGGGACTGGCGCCAGACGCCGTCGTACTGGGGGTCGGCGGTGCCGTACAGCCCGGAGGACTCGGGCGCGGAGGGGCGGACGCGGACGGGGAGGACGACGGATCGGCGGCGGCCAGGCGGGCGCGGGCGGCGGCGCCGATCACGGCTATGGCGGCGAGGGCCGCGGCGCTGCTGCGACGGCGGACGTTCATGAGCGGCGGGTGCCTTTCCCTGTGCGGGGCCGGGCAGCACGGGGCACCCCCCGGCGGCTCGGCCCCGTATGCCTCGACGGTGCCCGTGCGCCGGCGGGTGCCGGGCACGTGAGCCGGTCACGTCCGCGCGGGCAGTCCGGCTCACCGTCCGGGGCAGGTCCTCAAGGGGCCTCGGTGGACGGCTCCACGGTTGCGGGTCAGCGCCGGAATTGCACCGGCTTCCCCCGTACGGGTGTGATGACGACGCCGCCACTTTACCCGGAGGCAACGGGGCCGGACCGGGGCGCCTGCCCGCGGGCCCCGGCCTCCGTCACGTCGATCAGCCGGCACACCGTCTCGATGTCCACCCGCACCTGGGCGATGGAGGCGCGTCCGGCGAGCCAGGTGATCAGGGTCGAGAGCCAGGTGTGCTCGATGACGCGGATGGCGGAGAGCTGCTCGGGGGTGGGGTTCTCCAGGCCGCCCATCGCGTCCAGGATGATCGCCGTGGTCTGGCGGGAGACCTGGTCGACCTCCGGGGGAGACGCCGCGGTCGGCGAAGGTCAGGCCCGGGCCATGGCCTCGGCCAGCCGGGGTTCGCGCTGCAGCGCGCCGAAGGCCCGCATCAGGGTCTGCGCGACCCGGTCGGCGGCCGTCTCGCCGGTCGGCGGCTCTTGCGCAGGGTGCCGTGCAGCCGCTCCAACTGGTCGTGCATGGTGGCGACCAGCAGATGGACCTTGGACGGGAAGTAGCGGTACAAGGTGCCGAGGGCGACCTGCGACGACTCGGCGACCTCGCGCATCTGCACCGCCTCGAAGCCGCCCCCGGCAGGCCAGTCGGGCGGTCGCGTGCAGGATGCGGCGGCGGCGCTCCCGCTGCCGCTCGGTGAGGGACGGTGCGGCGGCGGAGCGGCGCGCGGGGCCGGCCGTACCGGAAGTACCGGAGGCTTCCATTCCCGGGTTGTCCACCTTGGCCACCTTCTCCCCGTTGCCGTGGCGTGAATCACCTGATCCACTCGTCACAGCGCCCCTACCTGCCGGTAGATTCGAGCCTCCGAACGATCAAGTCTGAAACTTGTTCTAGATTAACGTCCCGGCGTAATGTCGCGGGACAGCGCAGTGAGAAGGGGGCCCGGAGTGACCGCTGAGGCCAGTGGGACGGGTCCCCGTCCGGAGCCCGCCGCCGACGGCTTGCGACCGCTCCGTATCGCACTCCTCACCTACAAGGGAAACCCGTTCTGCGGCGGCCAGGGCGTCTACGTCCGCCACCTCTCCCGCGAACTGGCCCGCCTCGGCCACCGTGTCGAGGTCATCGGCGCCCAGCCCTACCCCCGTCCTCGACGAGGGCCACGACGAGCGGCTGTCCCTCACCGAGCTGCCCAGCCTCGACCTCTACCGCCACCCCGATCCCTTCCGCACCCCGAAGCGCGGCGAGTACCGCGACTGGATCGACGCGCTCGAGGTCGGCACGATGTGGACCGGCGGTTTCCCGGAACCCCTGACGTTCTCGCTGCGCGCCCGCCGCCATCTGCGCGCCCGCCGCGGCGACTTCGACGTGGTCCACGACAACCAGACCCTCGGCTACGGGCTGCTCGGTGACGTCGGCGCACCCCTCGTCACCACCATCCACCACCCCATCACCGTCGACCGGCAACTCGAACTCGACGCCGCCGACAGCCGCAAGCGCCGGTACTCCGTGCGCCGTTGGTACGCCTTCACCCGCATGCAGAAGCGCGTCGCGCGCCGCCCGCCGTCCGTGCTCACCGTCTCCGGCACCTCCCGGCAGGGAGATCATCGACCACCTCGGCGTACGGGACGACCGCATCCACGTCGTCCACATCGGCGCCGACACCGACCTGTTCTCGCCCGACCCGTCGGTGCCGCGGGTGCCGGGCCGGATCGTGACCACGTCCAGCGCGGACGTGCCGCTCAAGGGCCTGGTCTTCCTCGTCGAGGCGCTGGCGAAGGCACGCGTCGAGCATCCCCGGGCCCACCTCGTCGTCGTCGGCAAGCGACCCGCCGAAGGCCCCGTCGCCCAGGCGATCGAGCGGTACGGCCTCGAAGGCGCCGTCGAGTTCGTCAAAGGCATCTCCGACGCCGAACTGGTCGATCTCGTGCGGTCGGCCGAGGTCGCGTGCGTGCCGTCGCTCTACGAGGGTTCTCGCTGCCGGCCGCCGAGGCCATGGCGACGGGCACGGCGCTGCTCGCCACCACCGGCGGCGCCGTCCCGGAGGTCGCCGGACCCGACGGGGAGACCTGCCTCGCGGTGCCGCCGGGCGACGCGGGAGCGCTGGCCGCCGGACTGAACCGGCTGCTCGGCGACCGCGAACTGAGGGCCCGGCTCGGCGCGGCCGGACGCGAGCGCGTGCTGCGGCACTTCACCTGGGCCCGTGCCGCCGAGGGGACGGCCGCCCGCTACCGCGAGGCCATCGGCCACCCCTTCCCGACCACCCCACGGGCCGTCCCCGCGACCCCGACCAGTGCGACCAGTGACACCGGCGTCTACCCCGAAAGCAGGGCCACGTGCTGACCGTCGACTTCTCCCGGTTCCCGCTCGCCCCGGGCGACCGCGTGCTGGACCTCGGCTGCGGCGCCGGCCGGCACGCGTTCGAGTGCTACCGGCGCGGCGCCCGGGTCGTCGCGCTGGACCGGAACGCCGAGGAGATCCGCGAGGTCGCCAAGTGGTTCGCGGCGATGAAGGAGGCCGGTGAGGCCCCGGCCGGTGCCACCGCCACCGCCATGGAGGGCGACGCGCTGGCCCTGCCCTTCCCGGACGAGTCCTTCGACGTCGTCATCATCTCCGAGGTGATGGAGCACATCCCCGACGACAAGGGCGTCCTCGCCGAGATGGTCCGCGTCCTCAAGCCCGGCGGGCGCATCGCGGTCACCGTGCCGCGCTACGGCCCCCGAGAAGGTCTGCTGGACGCTCTCCGACGCCTACCACGAGGTCGAGGGCGGCCACATCCGCATCTACCGGGCGGACCAGCTCCTCGACCGGATCCGCGAGGCGGGCCTCAAGCCCTACGGCACCCACCACGCGCACGCGCTGCACTCGCCGTACTGGTGGCTGAAGTGCGCCTTCGGCGTCGACAACGACAAGGCGCTGCCGGTGCGGGCGTACCACAAGCTGCTGGTCTGGGACATCATGAAGAAGCCGCTGGCGACGAGGGTCGCCGAGCAGGCGCTGAACCCGCTGATCGGCAAGAGCTTCGTGGCGTACGCGACCAAGCCCCACCTCCCGCGGGTGGACGCCGCGTGACCGCGTCCCGCACCGAACACCTGGTCCTGCCCGGCGTCCTCACCGACGCCGAGGCAGCCGCCACCGTCCGCGGCATCCTCGCCGTGCAGCGCGAGGACGGCGCGATCCCGTGGTTCCGCGGACACCACCTCGACCCGTGGGACCACATCGAGGCGGCCATGGCCCTGGACGCGGCCGGCGAGCACGACGCCGCCGAACGGGCGTGACGAGTGGCTGGCCCGGCACCAGAACCGGGACGGCTCCTGGTACGCCGCCTACGCCGACGGCGACTTCGCCGACGTCACCGACCGCGGCCGGGAGACCAACTTTGTCGCCTACGTCGCCGTGGGCGTCTGGCACCACCACCTCGCCACCGGCGACGACACGTTCCTCGACCGGATGTGGCCCGTCGTCCACGCGGCGGTCGAGTTCGTACTGCGCCTCCAGCAGCCCGGCGGGCAGATCGGCTGGCGGCGCGACGACGACGGCACGGACACCACGGACGCGCTGCTCACCGGCAGCTCCTCGGTCCACCACGCGCTGCGCTGCGCGCTCGCCATCGCCGAGCAGCGCGAAGAGCCGCAGCCCGACTGGGAGTTGGCGGCGGGCGCGCTGCGGCACGCCATCCGCCGCCACCCGGAGCGGTTCCTGGACAAGGGCCGCTACTCGATGGACTGGTACTACCCCGTGCTGGGCGGCGCGCTGACCGGCACCGAGGCCAGGTCCCGCATCGCCGAGAGCTGGGACCGCTTCGTCGTCCCCGGCCTCGGCGTGCGCTGCGTCGTCCCCAACCCGTGGGTGACCGGCGGCGAGTCGGCCGAACTCGCCCTCGCCCTGTGGGCGGTGGGCGAGTCCGACCACGCCCTGGAGATCCTCCAGTCGATCCAGCACCTGCGGGATGCGGACAGCGGCCTGTACTGGACGGGCTACGTCTTCGAGGACGAGGCGATCTGGCCGCGCGAACTGACCACCTGGACGGCCGGCTCGCTGCTCCTCGCCGTCGCCGCGCTCGGCGGCCACGAGGCCACCTGCCAGGTCTTCTCCGGCGACCGCCTGCCGAGGGGGGCTCGACCCGGACTGCTGCGTCTAGCCGCCGGGAGGCGTCAACGTCGGCCGAGGCGGTTGGCGATGGCGTGGCCGATGAACAGGTAGACGACCGCTGCCAGTCCGTAGCCGGCGACGACCCGGGCCCAGGCCTCGTCGAAGGTGAACAGGTCACGTGACCAGCCGGCGAGCACGTTGGCCACCTCATGGACGAACTGCACCAGGTCGTTGGCCCGGTTCGCGTCCAACAGGTACATCAGGATCCACAGTCCGAGGATGACGGCCATGATGTCCGCGATCACCGCGATGGCCGTCCCGGCGCTGGATCCGCTGCGACTTCTAGGGGACATGACTTCCGTCTGGCCCCGGATGTGTGTTTGAAACCTGCGGCCGGCCCGGCGTATGCCGACGGCCCCTCGCCCGGAACTTCCGGTGGGCGAGGGGCCGTTGACGTGGAACGTGCGGGCGGGTCAGCCGCGCTGGATGCCCGAGGTGTCCTGCAGTACGCCGCGGCGGCCGTCCTGCGTCTGGGCGACCAGGTTGGCGCCGCGCTGTTCGACGGCCAGGTACCAGGTGCCCGGCGCCAGCTCGGCGATGGGCGTGGGGGAGCCGTCCTCCGCGAACAGCGGACGCGGCACCGGCACGGCGAACCAGAACGGCGAGAAGTCACCGGCCGGCTGAGCCTGCGCCTGCTGCGGCTGCGGGGCCTGCGGCTGCGGCTGACCCGGCTGCGGCTGGCCGCCGAAGGACGGACCCGGCTGACCGGGGCCGGGCTGCCCCGGCTGGCCGCCGTACGCGGCTGCTGGGCGCCCGGGTAGCCGTAACCACCCTGGGGCTGGCCGCCGTAGGGCTGCGGAGCGGCCGGACGGGCGGCCGGGATCAGGGAGCCCTTGAGGGCCGGGACCAGCGGGGTGGCGATAGCCGCGGCGGCCATGACGAGCGTGGCGACGAGCGCGAGGATCAGGCCGATACCCGCACCGAGGTCGTTGGTCAGACCCCCGTCGCCGTCGAAGGCGCCGGCGGGGTCGAAGATGTTGCCGAGCGCGCTCCAGGCGGCGAAGACCGTGAACGCGACGCCGAACTGGCCGAGGTCGAGGCCCGCCACCTCTTGGGCTGCGGCAGAGCGCGGGCCACGACGACGAGCGCCGCGCCGATGATGCCCGCCAGGACCACACCGAGCACGACCGGCCCACTGCCCCCACAGGCTGGGGATTTCGGCGTCGTCCGGTGCGCCGTCGAACGAGTAGATGTCGAGGAACGACGCGATCAACAGCAACACCGCTGCTCCGATCACCACGCCGTCGCCTCGAGTGAGGGAGCGGATATTCACTTCAGGTCCTTCGTAGGTCGTCTCGTCGTCAGTAGAGGCGTCGCTGTCACCATGTCGCCGTCAGGTTCCGGAGTGAAGCGCGGGGGTGGCCCCTCATCGTACGGACGACACTATCGTCCGCACGTCGGGGCTGTCCGCAGGGATCCGCGCGCTGATCGCTACCCGCGCAGGAAACTCACGATTCCATCAGACATCCCTTGCGCCGCTTTCTGCCGCCAGGCACCACTGGTCAGCAGCGCCGCGTCCTGCTATCGCGCATGTTGCCGCACTCGATGAACACCTTGGGAACCGTTGACAGATTGAGACCGCCCAGGTCCGTGCGCGTGACGAGACCGGTGCCGCCACCTACGTAGTTGGAGGGCGCGCTGCCCGTGGCGCGCACGAAGTTGCCCGCGACGCGCTGCCCCAGTTCGGCGGACGGGCCGACGATGGCACGGGTGTCGGCCTCGCCCTCCCGCACCGACCCCGGCAGGATCACGTGGAAGCCGCGGTTGCCGGTGCCCGATCCGTCGGCGTGGATCGAGATCGCGGCGTCGGCCTCCGCCTCGTTGCCGATCCGGGCCCGCTCGTCCACGCACGGCCCGTACGAACGGTCGTCGTCCTGTGTCAGCTTTCACCGTGGCGCCCTGCTCCTCCAGGAGCGTGCGCAGCCGGTGGGCCACGTCCAGGGTGAACTTCGCCTCGGGCCAGCCCGCGTTGGTGGCCGTGCCCGTCGTGTCGCACTCCTTCAAGTGTGTGCCGACGTTCACCTTGCGATTGATCTCGGAGGCGTGCTGGAAGTTGCCCGGGTTGTGGCCCGGGTCGATGACGACGACCTTGCCCTTGAGGGGGACCGGACGCCGCGGGGGTGCGGACTTCGAGTTCGAGGGGGAGGGCTTGGCCGTGGTCGCCGAGGGGAGGTGCCCGTGCGCCTCTTGGCGTCGTCGGTGGGGGACGCGGGACCACTGGAGGACGGCGCCTGCGACGTCCGCACGCCGCCCGCGCGGTCCGCGCCGCTCCCGCCCCCCGCTGCCGCCGTCGTCCGAGCCGCCGACCGCCGCGTACACCCCCCACCCCGAGCAGTGCCCCGGGCACGAGCGCGGCGATCGCCACGGTCAGCGGGCGGCGCAGCGGGGAACGGCGGGGCTGGGGAGGATCGGAGTCCGGGCCTGTGTACGACACGCAGCGACTCTAGACCGCGCCCTCAGATCCCCGCGCCCGTTCGCCGCAGGACGCGCAGCGAGTCGGTCACGGAGACCTCGGTGAACGCGCCGGACGCGAGGGCCCGGAGGTAGACGCGGTACGGGGCCTGGCCGGTGAACTCGTCGGCCGGGTCCGGAAAGACGTCGTGGATGACCAGCAGGCCGCCGTCGGCCACGTGCGGTGCCCAGCCCTCGTAGTCGGCGTTCGCGTGCTCGTCGGTGTGGCCGCCGTCGACGAAGACGAGGCCGAGGGGCGCGTTCCAGACCGACGCGACCCGGGGCGAGCGGCCGACGAGGGCCACCACGTGCTCCTCCAGGCCGGTCCGGTGGAGGGTGCGGCGGAAGGTGGGCAGGGTGTCCATCACGCCCAGCTCCGGGTCGACCGTCTCCGGGTCGTGGTACTCCCAGCCCGGCTGCTGCTCCTCGCTGCCCCGGTGGTGGTCGACGGTGAGCGCGGTCACCCCGGCCCGGCGGGCCGCGTCGGCGAGCAGGACCGTGGAGCGCCCGCAGTAGGTGCCGACCTCCAGCAGCGGCAGTCCGAGCCCGCCGGCCTCCACGGCCGCCGCGTACAGGGCGAGGCCCTCGTGCGCGGGCATGAACCCCTTCGCGGCTTCGAAGGCGGCGAGGATGTCGGGGGCGGGTGCCGCGGACATGCGGGGGTCCTTTCGGTGGTGCGGGTGCGTCGGTGGTGCAGGTGGTGCAGGTGGTGCAGGTGGTGCCGGTGTGCCGGCGCCCCATGCTGCCGCACCCCCGCCGCGCGGTGCGACAGGGGTGCGGGAGTTGGGACGGTACGGGTCAGGCGGAGACCGTCTCGCCCGGCAGGGCCAGGTCCAGGTCGACCGGGTGGTCGCCGCCGGTGTGGGTGGCCGAGTGGGCGAGCGGGCCGTGTCCGGCGGCACGGGCGGCCAGGACGTACGCGCCCTCGGCGGGAACGGCGAGGGTGTAGCTGCCGTCGCCGGCGGAGAGGGTCGCGCCCGCCTGGCGGCCGTGCCGGTCGATCAGCGTGACCTTGGCACGGGCGACGGGTGCCCCGTCGGCGGCCAGCACCCGGCCGCGAAACCGCGCGGCGCCACACCGGCCACGCCCTCCCCGGTCACGCCCTCCCCGGCCAGTGCGCCGCTCGGCGCGGGCCAGGTTCGCGTCCTCCTCGCTGCTCGCGCGCAGCTGGGTGGTCGTCGCCGGGCGGCGGCGGGGGAGGAAGAAGGCCAGCGCCAGGCCGACGGCGACCGCGGCGGTCGCGATCAGGAAGGAGACGCGGAAGCCCTGCATCGTGGGGACGGCGACACCGCCGACGTCGTTCGCGGAGTTGGCGAGCACCATGCCGATGACGGCGCTCGACACCGACGTACCGATGGACCGCATCAGGGTGTTGAGGCCGTTGGCCGCCCCCGTCTCCGAGGCCGGGACCGCGCCGATGATCAGCGCGGGCAGCGAGGAGTAGGCGAGGCCGATGCCCGCGCCGATCAGCACCGAGGTGACGACGGTCTGCCAGGCGGCGCTCATCAGGCCGAGGCCGCCGGCGTAGCCGATCCCGATGATCACCAGGCCGAGGATCAGTGTGGTGCGCTGGGCCGTAGCGGGCGGACAGGCGTGCGTACACCGGCGCGGTGAACATCATCGTCAGGCCCAGCGGGGCCACGCACAGGCCCGCGACGACCATCGACTGACCGAGGCCGTAGCCGGTCTCCGAGGGCAGCTGGAGGAGCTGCGGCAGGACGAGCGAGATGACGTAGAAGGAGACGCCGACCATGATCGAGGCGAGGTTGGTGAGCAGCACCTCGCGGCGGGCCGTGGTGCGCAGGTCGACCAGCGGAGCCTTGACGCGCAGCTCCATCAGGCCCCACAGGAGCAGCACCACGACGGCGGCGGCGAACAGTCCGAGCGTGGTGGGCGACGACCAGCCCCAGTCGCTGCCCTTGGTGATCGGCAGGAGGAAGAGGACCAGGCCGGCCGCCAGCCCGAGCGCGCCCGGCAGGTCGAAGGAGCCCCTGGCGCGCAGCGGGGACTCCGGTACGACCAGCAGGGTCAGGGCGATGGCGAGGACACCGAGGCCGGCGGCGCCGTAGAACAGGGCGTGCCAGTCGGTGTGCTGCGCGACCAGGGCCGCGGCGGGCAGCGCCAGGCCGCCGCCGACGCCGATCGAGGAACTCATCAGGGCCATCGCCGAGCCGAGCCGCTCGCGGGGCAGCATGTCGCGCATCAGGCCGATGCCGAGGGGTATCGCGCCCATCGCGAAGCCCTGGAGGGTACGGCCGACGATCATCGGGAGCAGGGCGTCGGTGAACGCGCTGACCAGCGCGCCCACCACCATCACCGACAGGCTGGCGATCAGCATGCGGCGCTTGCCGAAGAGGTCGCCGAGCCGGCCCATGATCGGCGTGGCGACGGCTCCGGACAGGAGGGTCGAGGTCAGTACCCAGGTGGCGTTGCCGGGAGTGGTGTCCAGGAGTTTCGGCAGATCCTTGATGACCGGGACGAGCAGGGTCTGCATCACCGCGACGACGATGCCCGCGAAGGCGAGCACCGGGACGGTGGTCCCGCTCGCTTTCCGGGCGGGCTCGTCGGTCGTCGTGTGGGACATGGGGTGAGGGCCTCCAGGCCGGGGAGCCGGCGAATGCGGTGCGGATGTGCGATGCGAGGTGTGTGCAGGCTGAACCTCGTGCGCCGGGGCAACTATTCCGTTGTTTCGGGCCCCTAACGAATTCTTGACCTTTCCTTGGGAGACGGCCGGACGGCTGGACCCAGGGACCGAGATCCGAGACCGGGAATCAGGGACCGGAGACCTAGGGACCGTCCGGGGACCAAATGCCGATGCAAGGGGCGCTTCCGGGTTGAGACCATGACACCCATGCTCGAAGCCACCGGCACCACCACACCGCCCGAATATCCCCGCGCCGCACGCCACCCACCTGGCTGGTCGTGGCGCTCGCGTGCGCCGGACAGTTCCTCGTCGTACTCGACGTGTCCGTCGTCAACGTCGCCCTGCCGTCGATGCGGGCCGACCTCGGACTGAGCGCGTAGGGACTCCAGTGGGTGGTCAACGCCTACGCCATCGCCTTCGCGGGCTTCATGCTGCTCGGCCGGGCGGGCCGGTGACCTGTGCGGGCGCAAGCGGATGTTCCTGGTCGGGCTCGGACTGTTCACGCTGCGCCTCTCGCTGGGCGGCGGACTCGCCCAGGAGGGGCTGGCAGCCGCTGGCCGCGCGGGCCGTACAGGGACTGGGAGCCGGCGGTACTCGCGCCCTCGACGCTGACGATCCCTGACCGCGGCGGTGCCGGAGGGCGCGGCGCGGGCCCGGGCGATCGCGACCTGGACCGCCGTGGGCGCGGGCGGCAGCGCGCCGCGGGCGGCCTGGTGGGCGGCGTCCTGGTGGACGGGCTGTCGTGGCGCTGGGTGCTGCTGATCAACGTGCCGGTGGGCGCGGTGGTGCTGGCCGGCGCCGTGCTGTGGCTGACCGAGAGCCGGGCCGGTGAACGACGGCGCCTGGACCTGCCCGGCGCGCTCCTGGTCACCGCCGGCCTGGCCACCCTGGCCTACGGCATCCGCAGACCGAGTCCGAGGGGTGGGCCGCGACGGCGACGCTGGTGCCGCTGTTCGCCGGCCTCGCGCTGCTCGCGCTGTTCCTGCTCGTCGAGGCGCGGACGGCGGCGCCGCTGATGCCGCTCGGGCTGCTGCGGCTGCGGTCGGTGGCGTCGGCGAACGTGGCGATGCTGGTGTCCGGCTCGTCGATGTTCGCCATGTGGTTCTCCTATGACGCTGTACGCGCAGAACGTGCTGGGCTACTCCCCGCTGGAGGCCGGTCTCGCCCTCGTGCCCAGCTCGCTCGCGGTCGTACTCGGTTCGAAGGCGGCGCCGCGGTTCATGCCGGTGATCGGGGCGCGGAACGTGGCCGTGCTGGGCACGCTCGTGGCGGCCGTCGGCTTCGGCTGGCAGTCGACGATGACCGCGGACGGCGGGTACGTGACCGCGATCATGATTCCCGGGGTACTGATGATGCTGGGCGCGGGGCTGGCGGCGACCCCGCTGGCGTCGCTGGCCATCTCGGCGCGGCGGCCGGGGACGCCGGACCTGGTCTCGGGCTGATCAACACTTCCCGGACGATGGGCGGTTCGCTGGGACTCGCCGTGATGTCGACGATCGCGGCGGCCCGGGCCGGGGAGAGGGCGCCGGACCGGAGGAGCTGACGGACGGGCGCGCTGGTGTTCCGTACGGCGGCAGCGGTGCTGGTCGCCGGGGCGGTGCTGATGCGGGTGTGGCTGCCGGCGGGGGAGCGGACGAAGCGCGGGCCACGGGGTAGCCGCGCCCGCCCCGATCCACCCCGCACGCACGCACGCGGCGGTCGGCGGCCGGCTCAGAGCCACCCCCTCGCCGCCGTGCCTCTGGAGCGCCTCCGTGCGGTTGCGGGTGGCGGTCTTGCCGATGGCCGCCGAGAGGTAGTTGCGGACCGTGGACTCAGAGAGGTGCAGGGCCGCGGCGATGTCCGCGACGGTAGCGCCGTCCGCGGAGGCCCTGAGCACGTCGCACTCACGGGCGGTGAGCGGGCTGGGGCCCGCACTGAGCGCGGCGGCGGCGAGCGCGGGGTCGACGACCGTCTCGCCGTCCAGCACCCGGCGGATCGTGCCGGCCAGCTCCTCCACTGGGCCGTCCTTCACCAGGAAACCGGCGGCGCCGACCCCATGGCCCGCCGGAGGTACCCGGGGCGGCCGAAGGTGGTCAGGATCAGCACCAGGCAGCCGGGCGCCCGCTCACTGCAGCTCGGCGGCGGCGTCCAGGCCGCTCGTGACCGGCAGCTCGATGTCCAGGAGGGCGACGTCCGGACGGTGCGCGAGCGCGGCGCCGACGATCTCGTCCCCGGCCGCCACCTGCGCCACCACCTCGATGTCGTCCTCCATCCCGAGCAGCAGCGCGAGCGCCCCGCGCATCATGCCCTGGTCCTCGGCGAGGAGGACACGGATGGGACGGGCGCGGGGGTCTCGTCGGTCACGGGGCCAGATGGGGGGCGCCGGCACAGCGGGCCCGGGCGCGCTCCGCTATGCGCGGCGCCCTCACCACGCCCACCGGCACGGGCCCTCTGCTCAGCGACCGGCAGTTCCGCCGTCACCGCGAAGCCGCCCCGGGCCTCCGCGCCCGCGCTCAGCGAGCCCCCGGCCGAGGCCAGGCGTTCCGTCAGGCCGGTCAGGCCCGTGCCCGGCCCCTGGGCGGGGCCGTCGCCGCCCGTGCCGTTGTCCGTGACCGTCAGCCGGACCCGTTCCGTGCCGCCCGTCACCGCGATCTCGCAGCGGCTCGCCCCGCTGTGCGCACGACGTTGGTGACCGCCTCCCGCACCACCCATCCCAGCAGTGCCTCGGTCTGCGGCGGCAGCGGCGGGCCGGAGCGGTGGACCACCGGCTCCACGTCCGCCGCGGTCAGCGCCGAGCGGGCCCGGTCCAGCTCGGTGCCGAGGCTGCCCTCGCGGTAGCCCGTGACCGCCTCGCGAACCTCGGTCAGCGCCTGGCGGCCCACCGACTCGATGTCCGTGATCTGGGTCAGCGCCGCGTCCGCGGTCGCGCGGCGCCACCGCCGCGGCCGCCTCCGACTTGACCACGATCACCGACAGGGTGTGCCCGAGCGAGATCGTCAGGTCGCGGGAGAAGCGCAGCCGCTCCTCCGCCACCGCGCGGCGGTGGCCAGTTCCTCACGGGCGGCGCGCAATTAGCGGCCGTACGCGCCGGACAGACCGAGGATCGCGGCCGTCACCATCGCTCCATTGCGGAAGGTCCCGTAGGCGATGCTGAGGCTGTTCCAGCCGTCCTTGAAACCGGCCACGGCACTAGCCAGCGCCGCCAGCGACCAAGCCCCACCGGCCCAGCCACTGGCCACGCAGGCGCCGCACCCGCCAGGCCAGCCCGAGCAGCGGGAAGAACAACAGCGCTGCCCCCGTACGCCAGCGCGCGACAGTCCGGGTGCACGGTCAGCAGGGCCATGACGGCGAGGGCCGCCCGCGT
Source organism: Streptomyces thinghirensis (assembly GCA_021502835.1). The sequence continues at coordinate 734 of JAKFGP010000029.1, read as the reverse complement.
GGACGGCGAGTCCCGCCGCTTCGTCGAAGGAGCGCATGGCCACGTAGATGTAGAGCGAGTTGAAGACGAGCAGGCCGAGCCCGCTGATCCAGGGGCTGGAGGTCCGGCCCGGAAGATGCGCCTCGCGAGGCCGCCCAGACCCATCAGCAGCCAGGCAGGGAGCAAGGGAAGCCGGTGGGCGGCGCCTGATCTGCCTGTCGCCGGCCGGCGCCCGGCGGTGGACTGCTCGCGCCGGCTGCCATTGCGTCTGCGCGGGTCGATATCCCGCGCAGCCGCCCGCACCGGGCCGCGCTATCGGCCCCTTTCCGTTTCCGCTTTTCCGTCCGTCTCGCTTCAGTTGTCTCCGCGCCGCGCCGGTACGATGACGGCGTACGCCCCGAAGGCCAGCAGCCACGCCGCCGCGCCGAGAATCGCAAACCCAGGGGCGGCGGCGTGCCCCAGGCACCGACGCCCAGCCGGCGAAGCGGTTGGTCAAAGTGTACGCCAGACACCGTGCGCAGCTACCCGGGAATGTAGCGCGAGCGGGAAACCACAGCCGCCGAGAACGCCAGGCCCAGGTTGGGCCACCGCTGTTAAGCCACGCCCGTGTCTGCCCCGTCAGCCGGTAGCCGCTGCCCAGACCGAAAGTGAAGCGGCACGAAAAACGCGCAGCAGCCACGATAAATGCGAAAACAAGGTTAGCACAAACCCTGGCCCGCGGTTAAACACCCAACGGATAACTGAACGAAGTACCG